>NZ_QKYK01000005.1 GCF_003426815.1 Desertimonas flava | reverse complement strand
GCCGCCAAGCTCAACCGCCGACCCCGCAAACGCCACGGCTGGAAGACCCCTACCATGATCCTCGACAACCACGTGTTGCAGTGACCACTGGAATCCAGGCAGGCACCATCTGTTACCGCCCGGCGATCGACGGGCCGGTCGGTCGGGCGCTCGGTCCGACCGGTTCCGGCGCCGGTTGCTACGTTCGACTCGACGGGCGGTGTCGCAGCCGCCGCCACATCCGGGGGACGAGGGAGCTGATCGAACCATGCCGACGCGGGCCGAAGCCATCGCCTTGCTGACTTCACCCGGTCAGCCCTTCGCACTCACGGAGATCGACGAGCCGAACCGTCCCGGCGGAAGGTGGCGCGTCTACGAGCATGCCCCGGCGACGATGGCCGACGTGTTGCGCGGCACGGCTGCCCACGGTGACACCGACTACATCGTGTTCGAGGGCGAGCGTCTCACGTACGCCGAGCACCTGAATCTCTGTGCCGGGCTGGCCGGGTACCTGGCCTCGATCGGCGTCGAGGCCGGCGATCGGGTGGCCGTGGGGATGCGCAACTACCCCGAGTTCGCCGTCGGCTTCTGGAGCGCAATGGCCATGGGCGCGGTGTCGGTGCCGCTCAACGCCTGGTGGACCGGACCGGAGATGGTCTACGCCCTGCAGGACTCGGGCGCCAAGGTGCTCTTCCTCGACGACGAGCGTTACCAGCGGCTGGCGCCGCACCTCGACGAGCTCCCCGACGTGATCGCCACGATCGTCTGCCGGTCCCGCGCCGGCCTGCCCGACTCGGTGACCACATGGGAGACGCTGTGTGCGACGTTCCCGGCCGAGACGTCGCTGCCCGACGTGTCGATCGCGCCCGACGATCTGGCGTCGATCATGTACACGTCGGGCACCACCGGGTTCCCGAAGGGGGCGATGCAGTCGCACCGCAACCACATCACCAACATCTTCAACTCCATCCTCAGCGGCGCGGCGGGCGCCATCGCCGCCGGCGTCACCCCCGCGGCCGGCGACGCACCGCCCCGCCAGCAGGCGTTCTTCTCGATGTTCCCGTTCTTCCACATCGGTGGGATGAGCGCGCTGAACCTGGCGCCGGCGACGGGGATGAGGCTGGTGACGCTGTACAAGTGGGACCTCGACAAGGCGATCGACGCGCTGGTCGCCGAGCACGTGACGTCGATGGCCGTCGTGCCGATGCTGTACCGCCAGATCCTCGACTCGGCGCGCGTGCACGAGCTGTCACCCGACGTGCTCGGCGGCATCGCGTCGGGCGGCGCTCCGGTGCCACCCGATCTGATCACCCGCACCGAATCGCAGTTCGACGCCAAGGTCGCGCCGGCCAACGCCTACGGTCTCACCGAGACGACGTCGGGCGTGGTGACGAACGCCGGCGGCGACTACTTCGCCCACCCCGACAGCGTCGGCCGGCCGGTGCCCGGCGCCGACATCCGCATCGTGCGGCCCGACGACGGCGAGGACCAGCCGAACGGCGAGATCGGCGAGATCTGGGTGCACGGCCCCAACGTGGTGAGCGGCTACTGGAACAACGAGGCGGCGACGGCGGCGTCGTTCACCGACGGCTGGTTCCACACCGGCGACCTCGGCTACGTCGGCGACGACGGCTTCGTGTATGTCGTCGACCGCCTGAAGGACGTGGTGATCCGCGGCGGTGAGAACGTCTACTGCGCCGAGGTGGAAGCGGCGCTGTTCCTGCACCCCGACGTGGCCGACGTCGCCGTCATCGGCCTGCCCGACCAGAGCCTCGGCGAGGAGGTGGTCGCCGTCGTCGAACGTCGTGCGGGCAGCGACATCGACGCCGTCGACCTGCAACGGTTCGCCGCCGAGCGCCTGGCCCGCTTCAAGGTGCCGAGCACCGTCGTGTTCCGTGACAAGCCGCTGCCGCGCAACGCCACGGGCAAGATCTTGAAGCGCGACCTGCGCGACGAGCTCGTCGCCAAGTAGCTCCCCGTCCCGCGCAGCACCCATCCGAGTGTTGAACGTCCCACTGGGGGGCGCCCGACACTCGGGCGCGGTTCAACACTCGGATGGGTGAGGGCTGCACGGCGGTTAATCGGGGCCTCCGCCGCAGGGTCACCGGTACCGTCGGGTCGCCCCCCGTTACCGATCCTCGACTGAAGGAGGGGCCGATGCACGGATGTCCCACACGAGCTCGACGCCTCGCCGTCGTCATCGTCTTGGTGGCGGGCGGCGCGGCATTGCCCGCCGTCGGTGTCGGCGCCGGTGACCTCGCCGACCCGTCGGCGACGACGACCACCGTCGGCGTCACCACCACCACGCCTGGTGACGTGGCCGCCGTGACGACGAGCTCAACGACCATCACGACGCCGGCGACGTTGCCCGGCGACGTCGCCGCGGTCACCACGACCCAGCCACCCCCGCCCACCACAGGTGGGCCGCCGACGGTGGGGCCGCCGACGACCCCGACGACTGCGGCCACCGCCGAGGCGGACGTCGCCGTCACCGCGACCGTGCCGCCCGGCGAGCCGGGACGACTCGCCACCAGCGCCACGGTGCCGGTGGGCCCCGACGAGCCGGTGTCGGTCGGCCAGTGGTCGACCGATCCCCACGACTGGTCGCCCGCGGTGCGTGATCTCCTCGTCGCGCAGGGTGTCGACCTCGACGGCCTCGCCACCGCCGGCGCGGCCGGCGACGGTCAGATCGGCGGCTTGCTGTCGAACGAGGGCTGTGCCGTCAACTGCATCACCGCCGGGCTCGCCCACGCGGTCGGGGTCGGTGTCCATCTCGAGGTGACGACCTCGGTGCCGGCGTTCATCCAGATCGAGATCGTCGGTGTCGGTCTGAAGTTCGGGCCACCGAGCGCGCTCGTCTTCGGCGCGACGTGGGCCCACCTCGAGCCCGGCACCACGTACGACGCGATCGCCCGCGCCCACGACGCTCAGGGCAACATGGCGGTCGCGTCGGGTACGTTCACCACGCTCACCCGATCGGCCGAGATCACGTTCACCCCGACCGTGTTCTGGTTCGGCAACGACCCGGCCTTCGATCCGTTCGGCGACCACACCTGGCAGCTCGCCGCCGATGCCTTCCTCGACGGAGAGCACCGGGCGGGCGCGACCGGGGAGACTGCATCCAGCGAGAGCGTGCTGGCGACGGCATCCGCGCTCGGACTGACGCTGGAGACCGGACCGGTGGCCGACTCCGTGATCGAGGTCGCCTACGTGGGGCGCTACGTCTGCGTGGACGGCTGCGGTGACGGGGGCGGCGTCTTCGATCTCGACCAAGCGGTCCCGCTGGGGGTGGATGCCGCCAACGGGTCGGAAGCCGATCACGACTCGGCGGTGTGGTGGGGCACGATCGCCAACGACATCCAGCTCGACGGCTACCCCGACGACGTCACGTCGTGGACCGGGCACCAGTTCACGTTCCCGCTGTCGACGTTCCACGGCGAGCCGGTCGGGCCCGCGGTGTACCTCACCGCCGACGTGACGGTCGAGGTGTCGTACGTGCCGGCCGGCTGACCGACCCATCGCCCATCCGAGTGTTGAACGTCCCACCGGGGGGCGCCCAACACTCGGGCGCGCTTCAACACTCGGATGGGTGGGGGTCGGCGGTGTAACGCGGGTTCGCCGGCGGGGACAGTTCTCCCAGAGAGGGGAGGACGTGATGTCACAGGTCTATGACGCCATCGTGGTGGGGGCGCGTTGCGGGGGTTCGCCGACGGCCATGTTGCTCGCCCGCAAGGGTCACCGGGTACTGCTGGTCGATCGGGCGACGTTCCCGAGCGACACCGTGTCCACGCACGTGATCCACGCACCCGGGATGGCCGCGCTGGCCCGCTGGGGGCTCGACGGGCAGCTCGCCGCAACGGGCTGCCCGCCGATCCGCACCTATCGCTTCGACTTCGGGCCGTTCACGATCAGCGGGCAGCCGCAGGCGATCGACGGCGTGGACGTCGCCTACTGCCCGCGCCGGACGATCCTCGACACGATGCTCGTGCACGCGGCGGCCGACGCCGGCGTCGAC
The DNA here is from genome assembly GCF_003426815.1 of Desertimonas flava. GTDB lineage: Bacteria > Actinomycetota > Acidimicrobiia > Acidimicrobiales > Ilumatobacteraceae > Desertimonas > Desertimonas flava. The sequence goes on along the minus strand of NZ_QKYK01000005.1, from coordinate 247,822 downwards.
GTGCGTGAGGGCTTCTCGGTGGACGAGATCCTCGTTGAGAGCGGCACGGTGGTCGGCGTGCGCGGACACGACGCCGGGGGACAGACGGTCACCGAGCGCGCCACGATGGTGATCGGCGCCGACGGTCGGAACTCGATGGTGGCCAAGGCGGTGACCCCGGAGGAGTACCGCACGAAACCGGCGGTCGGCCCGGCGATGTACTCCTACTGGAGTGGCGTGGGCAGCGCCGGCTTCGACGTGGTGGTCCGTGACGGGTTCGGCATGGCGGCGTTCCCCACCCACGACGACCTGACGCTCGTCATCCTCGGGCTCCAGCCCGACGCCTTCGCCGTTGCCCGGCACGACCCTGACGGCGCGTTGGAGCAGGCGCTGGGCGCGGCCCCGGACTTGGGCGAGCAGGTCCGGTCCGGCAAACGCGAGGAGCGCTTCCGCACGGCGGCCGGACTCAGTGGGTACTTCCGGCGGCCGTTCGGCCCGGGTTGGGCGCTGGTGGGAGACGCCGGCTACCACCTGCACCCGATCACCGCCCAGGGCATCACCGACGCCTTCTTGGACGCCGAACTCCTCGCCGACGCGCTCGACGCCACGTTCGGCGGGCACAGCGCCTTCGACGAGGCGATGGCGGGATACCAGCAGGCACGCGACGATCGGGTGGCGGCGATGTACGAGATGACCTTCGACTTCGCCCAGCTCGCCCCGCCCCCGCCCGAGCTGGCCCAGCTGCTCGGCGCCGTGGCCCGGAGCCAATCGGCGATGGACGACTTCGCCAGCGTGCAGGCCGGCACCCTGCCGATCCCCGAATTCTTCGACCCCGCCAACGTCGGCCGGATCATGGAGGCGGCGGGGGCGGCGCACTGAGCCGCGCCCCGGGAGCGCCGGCGGTGGCCCGCCTCGCCGCCGGCCCCCGGTGCCCCGCCTGTCCACGCGCCCAGAAGCGAGGCTGCGGGCAAGCACCACCCGATCGAGCCCCGGACGCGACGGAGCGGGTCCCTCCGAGGAGGGACCCGCTCCGGGTCTCGACGGGATCGGCGTCAGAGCTTGGCCGTTGCCGGCTTCTCGTCGATGCGCTCGGTCACGAACCCCTCGGGGATCGTGTCGGGGATCACCACGCCCTTCGAGCGGCTCACCCACACCAACCCGGCGCCTGTGGCGATCAGCACCAGACCCAGTCCGGCGAACAGGGCCGCCAGCGCCAGGCCCATCTGCAGCGTGCTGTGGGTCACCGTGCCGACTCCGAGCTCGCCGACCAGACCGTGCACCGTGCCGGTCCACGCCTGCTCCCGAGCGGCCGCCTCGATCGGGTTCGCCCGGTCGAAGTCGGTCCAGTAGCGACCGTCGACGTCGAACTCGTAGGTGCCGGCCGGGAAGACCTCGCCGCTGTCGGTGGTGACGTCTTCGTCGAGCACGACCTCCTGGGTCCCGTGCAGCACGTGATAGCTGATGGTCGCCATCTGGTACATGTACTCGGTCGCCGTGTTCACCAGCGGGTCGTTCGGGTCGAGATCACTCTCGACGACCGGGTACTTCCAGTCGTCCTCGAGCAGTGACATGATCGCCTCGGCCCCGGCGGTCTCTCCACGGTCCGTCAGCTGGCCGTCCTCGTTGTAGCTGAGCGTGACGTTCTGCTGCTCGCTGAACGCCTGCAAGGAGTCGTAGCCGTCCTGGACCTTGGCGTAGGCCACTGCGCCGGCGATGCCGAACCCGAGGCCGGCAACTCCGAGGAAGACACCTACCAGCTGCAAACGCTTGTTCATCTCACACCGATCCCTTCGATCTGGTCCGTGTCGCTCACGAACCTCTTGTTCACCATCGAAGCCAGTTCTCAGCTCATGAGATAGGGACGAAGGGCCCGGCCTCTTCGCCATCGGTCCCGACGTCGCTCGGACGTCGGTCCCAGGGTCGCCGGGACGTCGAACGGGGCGCTCGAGGGCGTGTGCGGCGCCGTCATCACGGCGTGGAGTGTCAGAGGCGCGGCGTGGAGTGTTAGAGGCGCGGCGTGGAGTGTCAGAGACGCGGCGCCGCGGGCCCGGCGGCGTCGGCGCCGCCTTGATCGAGCCGGAACGGCGGGTACTCGTCGGTCATCAAGGCGGCGTAGGCGGCCACGCGATACGTCCAACGGTTGAGACCCATCACCAGATCGAAGATCCCGCGCGGGTAGCGGCCGCGCACGAGCAGCACGACCCCGGCGATGACGACCAGCACGCCGAGCAACCCGAACCCCCCGTTGCGGGCCCACTCGCCCCGCTCGGTGTCGCCCCAGCCGAGCCACCAGCCCGTGCCGAACAACCCGATCACGACGTAATGGGGCAGGGCGAGGAGCCACCACTTCACCAGCACGAGACCGCGTGACAACTGCGCGGGATAGGTGACGGTCAGTTCGGCGGGGTAGTCGGCCGGCTGCAGGCTGAACGGCGGGTAGCGATCGGTGCCCAGCGCGCTGAACGAGTAGAACCCGACGCGCCAGCTCCAGCGCAGCACGCCGACGTTGAAGTCGAACAACGCCCGGGGGTAGCGCCCGGTGAACAGGACGGCGAAGAACACGATGATCGTGCTGACGACGAAAGCGATCCACAAGAACACGAGCACGATGTAATGCGGGATCGCCAGCAGCCACTTGACGAGCCACAGGCCGCGGCTCAGCTCGGCGTCGAGATGGCCGGTGAGCTGCAGCGGGTAGGCCGGCCGGGCGGGCTGCTCGTCGCCGGTCCGCGGCCCCACCGGCGGTGCGAAGGCAGTCACCGGCTCCTCGGTGGCGCGGCTCACACCGCGGCTGCCGGCGACGATCAGCGCGGTCCCGCCGGCCAGCAGGGCCAGGCCGCCGACGAGGAGGCCGATCGCCGCCGGGAGGAACCAGTCGAGCTGGATGCCGACGTCGGTGTCGACGTCCACGCCGCGACTGGCGTCGGCGTTCATCACCACGATCGTCCAGTCGCCGGATTCGACCTCCCACTCGAGGGCGTCGGTGGCGTCGGTCGTCACCGACGCCACCCAGAACGTCTCGTCGCCGGGAGGCGTCGGAGTGCGCTCGCCCGGTGATCGCCGATAGGTGACGCGGTCGGGCGACAAGTCGACGTCGCGGACGCGGTCGTGGCCAACGCCGTCGAGATAGGCGTCGACGTCGTCGCTCGGCCCGATCCCGACGAACACCTCGGCCGGCTCGGCCGCGGCCGCTGCGTCGACCTCGAGACGAACGGTCCCGAGGGCGCCGCGGTCGATCAGCCAGTCACCCGGCCCCGGGTCGCTGTCGAGGTCGATGTGATCCGACGTGATGGCATAGGTGGGTGAGGCGAGACGGAGGTCGCCGGTGGTGAAGAACCCGTCATCACGCTGCGTGGCGTAGCCGACGATCGCCGCCCCGCCACCGACCACCATGGCGAAGCCGGCCAGAGCCAGCACGCTGCCGACGATCATCATCACGATCCGACCGGCTCTCATGGCCGCTCCTTCTCGATGTCCGACCTCCGAGCGCGCTCACGCGTCGACGGTGTCGGTGGTCGTTGCCCCACCGTGCTCGAACAGTAGCTCCGGCGGCCGCATCAACACGACGGGGCAGCGAGCGTGGCGCACGACGTCGGCGGCAACGCTGCCGAGCCGCAGGCGAGCCAGTCCGCCTCGACCGTGGGTGGCCATGACGATCAGCCCGGCGTCGAGGCTCTCGGCGAACTGGGTGATCGCCCGCGCCGGATGGTCGTCGTGCAGCACCTCGAACTCGGTGTCACGCCCCGTCCGAGCCGACAGCTGGTGGGCCGCTCGGGCGACGTAGCCGCTCTCGGACGCATCCCCGGCCACCACCGGTCCCGGCTCGGCGACCGACACCACCCACGGCCTCAAGTGCAGCCCGATGCCCCACGCGCCGGCGAGACCGAGTGCCGTCTCCGAGAGGTCCGAGCCGTCGACGGAGACGAGCAGCTCGCCCTTGGGTTCGGCGGTCACATCGACGTTCGGTCCGACGACGATCAGCGGGCCGGCGGTCAACGAGAGCACGTCGGCCATCACGCTGCCGAGGACCACCTCCGATCGGCCTCGACCGTTGCTCGCGATCACCAACATGGCGCCGTTGACCGACGTGAAGTGGTCGGCGATCGCCTGGGCGGCGCCCTGCGGGCCGTCGAGCACCGTCAGCGTCGGCGGCGATCCGGTCCAGGTGGTGTCCTCCATCTGGCCATCGATCCAGTCCTTGACGGGATCGCCCAGCCTCGACTCGACGTACACCAGCTCGAGGTCGGCCTCGCAGGTCACGGCCAGCCGGTCGCCCACCGAGGTGGCGCGCCACGATGCGTGGCTGCCGTCGACGGGAACGATGATGCGATTGAACATGACGTCCTCCTGATGGGTCCGAATCGCCTCTTGGCTCCAGTGTCGGCCGCCTCCGGTGCTGCGACCAGGGCCGAAGGTCATCGCGCGATGGCGGGTGCGCTGAACGCGATGAGTTGCCGCCGGCAGCGGCGTCACTGACGCATGAGCGATGAGGCGGCCGCGTACCCGCGGCTGACGGCACCAACCGTCCACGCCCCGGACGCCCGCGCGCTGGCGAAGTTCTACGCCGCGCTGACCGGCGGGGTCGTCACCTTCGCCGACGACTACTGGGCCGTGGTCACCGGCCCCAATGGTCGGATCGACGTCCAGACGGTCGCCACGTACACCCCGCCCACGTGGCCCGGCGAGGAGCAGCCGGTCCGCATGCATCTCGACTTCCACGTCAGCGACCTAGAGACCGCCGTCGACCACGCCAGCCGGTGCGGTGCCACCCGGGCGGAATTCCAACCCAACGACGATCACTGCATCGTGATGCTCGATCCCGTCGGGTATCCGTTCTGTCTCAGCAGGTGGGACATGGGCGTGCCGGACTGACCCGACAGCCGTGTCTCCGAGTGTCCGCTGTGGCCGGACATCCGTGACGGGACTCGGGCGGTACCGGATGTCGGCTCAAGCGAGTAGTTCGCCGATGCCCGGGAGACCGAACTCGACGAGTCCATGGCCGGCGGGTCGGATCAGGCCCTGCTTGATCAACCGCGTGCGATACACGTTGGCGTACTGGCTGGAGACGCCGAGGGTCTCGCGGACGTCGGACATGCGGGCCGGATTGCCCGAACGGGTCATGGCGATCAAGAAGTCCCGTTCACGGGGCGCCAACTCGTCGACGACGCGACCGGTGATCGCGTCGACGATCTCGCCGGTCGCCTCGGCGACCGCCGCCACTGCGTCGGCGAGGCGGACGGACCTGCACCGGGTCCGTTCGACGGCGTGGTAGCCGACCAGCTGCAGCATGTACGGGTTGCCCGCGCACGCCGCGACGAGCTGCAGCATCGCCCGGTCGTCGATGGTGATGCCTCCGAGGGCCGCGGTGGCGGCGAGCCCGGCGCGCACGTCGTCGTCATCGATCGCGCCGATCGCCGGATGGTCGCAGCGGGCGAGGAACGTCGGACCACGATCTCCGCCGGTGGGCAATCCGGCGAGGACGATCGCGAACCGCCGGCCGTTGCGCAGCATGTGCTGGGCGGCGTTGCCCACCTCCTTGAGCTCGCTCGATGACGCGTCGTGGATCTCGTCGATGGTGAGGAGCAGACCGTTGACCTCGAGGTCGAGCAGCGAGTCGAGGGCGCCGCGCAACGTCGACGCCGCCGGACGATCGGCGTCGAGCTGGATGCTCGCGCCCGAGCCGAGCACCGAAACGCCGGCGCCGGTGAGGCGCCGTTTGGGGCGCGGTCGCACGTCGTCGCGGAGGGCCAGCACCCGGTCGGTGAGCCGACGGATGAGGCCGGTGCTCGCGGATCCGGCGTCCTCCTGGACGATCACCCAGCCGGCTTGTGCGGCGCGGTCTTGGATGGCGTCGAGCAGGACGGTCTTGCCCGTGCCGCGATGAGCCTCGAGGTGCGTGGCCCACTGCTTGCCGCTGCCGGCGGCGAAGAAGCGGTCGAATGACTCGAGCAGCGCGTCCCGGCCGATCACCAGGCTCGGATGCCGCCCGAATCCCGGTCGGAACGGGTTCTCGATCACGTCGAAATATACCTCACAACTATAACAATCACCTATAACAGCTCTCCATGACAGCTCTTCATTGACAGTCGCTCTCTGCGCGGCCCGGCGGACTACCTCGCCCGCGTCCGACGGTACAGAAGGGGTGTCATGGCCTCGGCCGACGGCCCCACCCGAGAGAAAAGGGTTGCACGCGGTGGGGTACCCCCCTAGGGTATCGAGTGAGGCAGGAGGAACGAAATGACGACTCGGACACGCCCGATGGAGCCACATGCCGGTCATGGCGCGGGCCACGTGAACCACGGTGTCGATCACGGTGTCGATCACGGTGTCGGTCACGGTGACCACGACGCTCACGAGACCCCGACCGCCCATCACGAGCTCGCCGATCCGGCACACGCGGCTCACGGCGGCCATGCCGGCCACGACAAGCACGCCGGGCACGACCCGGCGATGTTCCGCCGGTTGTTCTGGTGGTCGCTGCTGTTGACGATCCCGATCGTCGTGTCGAGCGAGATGGTCATGGACTGGTTCGACTACGAGATCGACGGTGTCGGCTGGGTCGGTCCCGTGCTCGGCACGATCCTGTTCGTCTGGGGCGGACGGCCGTTCCTCACCGGTGCGGTCGCCGAGGTGCGTGACCGGCAACCGGGAATGATGCTGCTGATCGCCATGGCGATCACCGTCGCGTGGACGGCGTCGATGGCGACGACGCTCGACTGGTTCGACATGGAGTTCTGGTGGGAGCTCGCCGCGCTGATCACGATCATGCTGCTCGGGCACTGGCAGGAGATGAAGGCGATCGGTCAGGCGAGAGGTGCCCTCGACGCCCTCGCCGCGCTGTTGCCCGACGACGCCGAACGGATCACGGAGGACGGTTCGGTCGAGAAGGTCGGACTCGACGAACTTCGGGCGGGCGACCGGGTACTGGTCCGTTCCGGCGCCCGCGTCCCGGGCGACGGGCGCATCGTCGAGGGCGAGGCCGAGCTCGACGAGTCGATGGTGACCGGTGAATCACGCCCCGTCGCTAAGGGGCCCGGCGACCGCGTGGTGGCCGGAACCGTGTCGACGGACTCGGCGATCCGCGTCGAGATCGACGCCGTCGGGGCCGACACGGCGCTCGCCGGCATCCAGCGGCTGGTCGCCGACGCCCAGGCGTCGAGCAGCCGGGCTCAGGTGCTGGCCGACCGCTTCGCCGCCGTGCTGTTCTACGTCGCTGCGGCGGCGGCGGTCATCACGTTCGTCACCTGGACCGCGCTCGGCGACGTCGAGCGGGCGATCGAGGCGACGGTGACCGTCTTGGTGATCGCCTGCCCCCACGCCCTCGGATTGGCGATCCCGTTGGTCATCGCCCTGTCGACGGCGATCGCCGCCAAGAACGGCATCCTGGTCAAGGACCGCCTCGCACTCGAGCGCATGCGGACGGTGGACGCCGTGCTGTTCGACAAGACCGGCACGCTCACGAAGGGCAATCACGCCGTCACCGGTGTCGCCGCTGTCGACGGCGACGATGCCCGAGCCGTGGCCATAGCGGCGGCGATCGAAGCCGACAGCGAACACCCGCTGGCCCGGGCGATCGTCGGCCATGCCAACGGGCAGGGCGTCGAGGTGCCGACGGCTCGCGAGTTCCAGTCGCTCACCGGTCGCGGCGTGCGGGCCGTCGTCGACGGCACCGCGTACGCCGTCGGTGGCCCGTCGCTGCTCCGTGAACAGGACCTGACGGTGCCCGACGGGCTGGCCGCCGACGTCGAGGGGTGGACGGGCCGGGGCGCCGCCGTGCTGTATCTCGTGGAGAGCGACCGCATCGTCGCCGCCTTCGCCCTCGAGGACGAGGTGCGCCCGGAGGCCGCCGCCGCCGTCGCCGAGCTGCACCGGATGGGCGTCGACCACGTGGTGATGATCACCGGCGACGCCCGTCAGGTCGCCGAGTCGGTCGCCGCCCAGATCGGCATCGACGAGGTCTTCGCCGAGGTGCTGCCCGAGGACAAGGCCGCCGCCGTCACCGAGCTCCAGCAGCGCCGGCTGCGCGTGGCGATGGTCGGCGACGGCGTCAACGACGCCCCCGCCCTCGCCGGGGCCGACGTCGGGCTCGCCATCGGCGCCGGCACCGACGTGGCAATCGAGTCGGCCGGGGTCGTGCTGGCGTCGTCGGACCCGCGGACGGTCTCGGGCGTCATCCGGCTGTCCAAGGCCGCCTATCGCAAGATGCTGCAGAACCTCACGTGGGCCGCCGGTTACAACGTGATCGCCATCCCACTCGCCGCCGGTGCCCTCGCCTTCGCCGGGATCACCCTGGCCCCGGCCGTCGGCGCGCTGTTGATGAGCGGGTCGACGATCGTGGTGGCCTTGAACGCCCAGCTGCTGCGACGCGTCCGGATCGGGGCCGACGAGGGGCGTTGACGAACCGGCTGCAGGTCCCTATCGCTCGGAGAACGCCGTCAGCACCACCGGATCGTCCTGGCCGTCCCATGAGGCCCGCAGCCCGATCGGCGGCTTGGGACCCGGCACGGGGCGGCGGAACACGTCGAGCTGGAAGCGATCGTTGCGCAGCGTCGCGCCACTCTCGTCGTCGCGCTCGAGTTCGAAGGCGTCGACCGGCACTCGCTCCCGGCCCCAGCCACCGCCGCTGATGCGCACGGTCGACGGCGCCACATACCAGCGTCCCTCGTAGACGGCGAGGCCGAGGGCCTCGCCCTGGCCGGTCATCGAGACGGCGGCGAGCATCGTGACGAACAGCGGGTCGCGCAGGCCGTCATAGATCCAGCGGGTGCCGAGGACCGAGTGCTCCATCTGCGACGCCAGCGCGTCGTCGGCACCCTCGAGCGGCGCCTCGCGGTAGGTCAGCGGCACGGCGTACACCGTGCCACCCGCCGAGACGAGGTGGGTCTCCATGCCGACCTTGCCGTCGGGATCGTCGAAGCGAAAGGCGCCGACGACCTTCACCTCCTCGCCGGCCGGCGGCCCCCACGGCTGGGTCGGCGCCCATGCGGCAATGACCTCGAGCTTGGTGGGAGTGATGGTCGCGTTGTGGAGGATCGCCATGGCCCGACTGTACGGCTCGCCCGCTGACGCCTTCACGCCGGTTCGGCCGACGTACGAGACCGACGGTCGGGGCGCTCGCACCAGCCGAACGAGGGCTCTCACGCGTTGTCGGGGTCCGCAGCGGCGCCACCCCACGCAGTGGTCGGCTCGAGGGCGAGCGCCAGGCTCTGCACGCGCTCGCCGTCGGTCAGCATGAGGTCGAGCATCGTGCGACCGAGACGCTCGTAGGCCGCCTTCAGCGTGTGATATCCCTCGACATCGTCGGCGCACGGCGCGGCCTCCGCGACGTGCGGCCGGATGATCACGTGCAGGATCGCCTCGTCGCCTCGCTCGGGCACAGGCCGACGCGGTCGCCACATGCAGGCCGAGCCGGGGATCAGGGCGTCGATCATGATCCGCACGACCCGGCCGCGTGCATCGACGAGAACGACCGCCTCATCGGTCGCCCCCAACGCGTCGCGGGCTTCGAGTGCGAACATGGCCGCCTCGCCGACGTCTGACACGGAAGGAAGGTCATCGGATCGTCTGCGCCGGGCGCGGCGAGTCGGACGGTGGTTGCGCTGGGGCACGGGAGCCTCCCGAGTAGCTGCAGCCGCGTGGACACGGCCGTTGTACGTTCGGGGGACGTCGGTGACAGGAGTGTAGACCGCTCGGAGGAGAGGTCGCACAGGTCCGTGCCGGGGGCACCGGTCGTCCGCACCCGGTCGTGGTGGACCCGTCGCGCTCTACGATGCCCGGGGTGACCGGGCGATGGCAGCTCAATCGGGCCGGGATCGTCAACGTCTACCAGTACGGCGACGAGACCTTGGAGTTCGCGGGCGGGCGGCTGCTGTTGCGCGGCGTGAATGGCTCGGGCAAGTCGACCGCCATGAACATGCTGCTGCCGTTCCTGATCGACGCCGATGCCCGCCGCATCGACGCCGCTGGGGCGCAGTCGGGAGTCATCAAGTCGTGGATGCTGTCGGGCCGCGACGACCCCCAACCGGTCGGGTATCTGTGGATCGAGTTCGCCCGGCCGAGTGACGAGCCGACACCGGGCGGCACCGACTACTTCGTGTGCGGGTGCGGTATCCGTGCCAACCAGAGCACCGAGCGGGTGACGACGTGGTGGTTCGCAACGGACCGCCGGCCCCACGTCGACCTGGCGTTGGTCGTCGGGCGGGTCCCACTCAGCTCCGACGCACTGCGCGCCGAGCTCGGGTCGCACGCCGTGTTCGCCGAGGACCAACGCGGCGCCTACCGCCAGACCGTGCGCGACCGATTGTTCGGCGGGCGCGACCTCGACCAGCACATCCGTCTCCTGCACATCGTCCGCAGCCCGCGAGTCGGTGATCGGATCGATCTCGACCTGCCCGACTACCTACGCGACGCCCTGCCGCAGCTGTCGGACATCGCACTCGACGACGCCGCCCAACCGCTGGAGGACCTCGAGGAGCACCGCCGCAACGTCAGTGGCCTCACTCGAACGGTCGACAACCTGCGCGCCCTCACCGAGGTCTACCGCTCCTACCTTGCCACCGATCTGCGCCGTCGCGGCGACGATCTCCTCCTGCGATGCGACCGCGTCGAAGCCACCCGGCTGACGGCGCAGCGGCAGCGCCGGCACGCCGACGAGGCCGCACGCGTCGTCGGCGAGATCGACCTCCGCATCGCCGAGCTGGAGTCGAGAACGCTGGTGCTCGCCAACGAGATCGCCACCCTGAAGGAATCACCCGCCTACCAGCGCGGCGCCGAGCTCAACGACCTCCGTCAGCACGTCGAGACGCTGGCCGCCGCAGTCGCCAGGGCAGAGCGCTCGGTCGGCGCCGCGGAGGGGCAGCGGGACCTGGCGGAGGAGCGGGTGCGATCCACAGCGGTTGCCGTGGGCGACGACCAGCGGCGCCTGGGCGACACGCTCGATTCACTGCGGGCCGGCCTGAGGGCCGCCACGATGAACGTGCGGCCGCCCGATCTGCCCGTCATCGCCGCCGCGATCGCCGCCGAGTCAGTCCCGCAGGCGGTCGACGAGCTCGACACCGCACCGGTACGCGCTGGGCTCGGCGGCGTTCAGACCGCTGCCCAGGTGCGCGCCGACGAGATCCGTGACGTCCGCAGCGCGCTCGCCACAGTCGATGCCCGCCGTCGCCAGCTCGAACAGGCCGAACGCGATCAGCTGCAGGCGCGCCAGCAGCTCGAGACGGCCCGCACGTTGGCGATCGGTCGTCGCGCCGAGCTCCAGGCCGCCGTCGCATCCTGGCGTGGAGCGCTCGCCGAGTGGCACGACGGTGCCGCCGCGCTCGATGACGCGCTGGCCGCACGTCTCGATCGTGACGCGGTCGGCAGTGCCGACATCCTCGATCGGCGGGCGACCATTCGCCTCGACTGGGACGACGCGATCACGACCGCCGCCACGTCGTGGTCGGCGCAGCAGGCGACCGTGGAGGCCCGCCGCCGCGACGACGACGCGACCCGTGCCCGCTGGGCGGCCGAGCTCGAGGACCTGCGCTCGCGCACACAGCCCGACCCGCCGGCGCTCGGCTGGCAGCGCGCCGAGCGGCGCCCGACACTCGCCGAGCTGATCGACTTCCACCCCGACCTCGGCGAGGCCGAGCGTGTCGGTCTGGAGGCCGCGCTGGAGGCATCTGGCCTGCTCGGCGCCGAGGTCGACGGCGGGGTCGACGGCGCACCGCTGTCGCTGCGCCTCCAGTCCGGAGAGCTCGTCGCCACGGCCGGATTGCCGGTGGACGCCCCGTTGACGCGGTTGCTGGAGGTGACCGTCGGAGACGACCGCGGCGATCTCGTGGAGCGCGGTGCCATCGAAGCCGTACTGAGCTCGATCTCGACCGACGTGGACGGCGGCGAACCGACGGCTGTCGATGTCGACGGGAGGTTCCGCATCGGGGCCCTCGCCGGCCGTCATCACAAGGAGGTCGCCGAACACATCGGGGCCACGGCCCGCGCGGCCGCCATCGCCCGGCGCATCGCCGACGCCGAAGCCGAACTCGCCGCCGCTGTGGAGCTGGTCGCGGCCCGCGACCGCGAGATCGCCCGGATCGCCGGCATCGTGGCGGCGCTCCACGTGCACCGCCGCAACCTGCCGCCGACGAGGCCTCTCGACGACGCCGAGTCGAAGGAGCTGTCGGCCCTCGACCAGCTGGCGGCCGTCCAGGACCTCGTCGAGGTCGCGGAGGCCGCCGTCGCCGCCGCGGATGATGCCCACGCCGCTGCCGTCGACGAGCTCACTCGGCTGGCCGCGACCCTCCAGCTGCCGTCCGAGGTGGCCCAGCTCGACCACACCGAAGGGGTCGTGCGCCGTGTCGCCGAGAGCTGCCGCGAAGCCCTCGACCGGCTCCGCGCCGTCGAGATCTCCCACCGCGCCTGGACACTGCGCGTCGAGGAGTGGAACGACCGGGTCGCCGCCCTCGCCGACGCCCGGCGCCAGCACGCCGAGCAGGTCGCCGCCCACGAGCCGGTGGCCATGCGGCTGGCGACGCTCGAGGACTCGATCGGCCTGGAGTACGAGCAGATCGTGAAGACCCTCGCCGTGAGTGAGGACGACCTGCGGTCGGCCGGTCAAGCGCTGACGACGGCGCGGACCGACAAGGAGACAGCGCTCGTCGCCCGCACCGCGGCCGAACGCGACGCCGATGACGCCGACGACGCGTTCGCCGCCGCCGGCACCGACTGCGTCGATGCCATCGCCCCGCTCCAGCGGGCGCTCGCGGTGAGCGGCGTGGGCGAGGCGATCTCGCCGGCGGCTACCCGCTCCGACGATCTGGTGGCGGAGGAGACCCTGCTCGGCTCTCCCGGCGACGACGGCGGTGCGCATGTCGGGACCAGCGGCTGGGCGCCTCCCGTCATCGAGCCATCGGCGCAGGGTGCCCGGCAACTCGCCGTCGCCCTCCTCGGAGCGTTGGGAGAGGTGGCCGGCGACGCGATCACCCCCGACGGCATGCGACAGTCGGTGCGCCAACGCCGGGATCAACTCGGCGCCGGGTGGGACGCCGAAGACTCGCAGCCGGACGAGACGATGCCGATCGGCATCTCCGTCAATGGGCCCCTCGGCCGGATGCCGCTCGCCGTCGCCGCGCGCCAATCGGCGCTTCAACTCGCCCAGCAGGCCAGCCTGCTCACCGCCAAGCAGGACCAGGCGCTGCGCAACCTCCTCCAGGGGCTCGTCGCCAAGGAGGTGGCCGACAAGCTGCACGCCTCCAACGAGCTGGTCGCGCTGATGAACCGGCGCCTCGAGAACGTGCGCACGGCCCACGGCATCGGCGCGTCGCTGACGTGGAAGCGACGGAGTGAGCTCGACGGTGAGACCGCCGAGATGATCACGCTGCTCAGCCGTCCGCCCGACCTGCGCACCCAAGATCACGACGCCCAGCTCACCGAGGCGCTGTCCAGACGCATCGCCCAGGCCCGCAGCGACGACCCCGAGCGCCGGTACCGGGAACTGATCGCCGAGGTCCTCGACTACCGCGACTGGTACGAGATGGGCGTCGTGGTGCATCGCAAGGGTCGCACTCCTGAACGGCTCACGCGGCGAACCCCGCTGTCGGAGGGTGAGAAGAAGATCGTGTCGTACCTGCCGCTGTTCGCCGCGGTGGCCGGGTCGTGCGACGCGATCGGCGAGTACGAACCGTCGGCGCCGCGCTTCGTGCTCCTCGACGACGCGTTCGCCAAGGTGTCCGAGGACAACCACGCCCAGCTGTTCGGACTGCTCGTCGACTTCGACCTCGACTTCATCGCGACCAGCGAGCGGCTGTGGGGTACGCACGCCACCGTCCCCGAGCTGGCGATCACCGAGGTGCTCCGCGACGCCTCGCTCGGCGTGATCCTGCTCGAACACGCCCGCTGGAACGGATCGCGGGTCGAGCGACGATGACCGCCGACTCGCTCGTCGGTGCGGTCGACCCACTGGAGGCGGCAGACCGCGGCCGGCGGCTGTTCCGATACCTGCTCGGAGACGAGTGGACCGAGTATCGGGCCATCTTGGCGGTGTTCGCGGGCACGTTCTTCGCCGAGTTCACGCCCGACGACGTGACCGCGGCGTTGGCGCGTGACGGCGTCCCCCTCGACCGGACGGTGGTCGCCGACCGGCTCGAGCGACTCCGCGACTGGGGGAACCTCACGGTCTCATCGTCGGTCGGACAGCCATCGAGCCTCGCCGACTACTACAAGCGCCGCAACCTCTACCTCATCACCCGCGAGGGCCAGGAGGTGTACTCGGTCGTCGAGGGCGTGCTGCGCCACGTCGACGAGGTGCGAGACGTCTCGGCGGGTCGCCTGCGAGCGCTGCTCGACGCGCTCAGCGAGCTCGCCTCCAGCAACATCGCGACGATGAGCGACGAGCGCCTCGGCGACCTCGTGCGCACCGTGTTCGACTCCCACGCGGCGTTCGCCGACGAGATCACCCAGTTCTCGGCGTCGATCAATCAGTGGCAGAGCCGGTACGACTTGAGCGAGGACGAGTTCCGCTTCTTCGCCGAGGTTCTCGTGGGCTACGTCGGCGAGCGGCTCGACGAGATCGAGCGCATCGCCCGTCCGATCGGTAGACAGCTCGCCGCGCTCCATCCCAACGTCGTCACGTTGGTGGGTCGTGTGCAACACGGGCTGGCCGGACGCATCGAGCGTGCCGGTCTGAGCGATGCCATCGCGGTGACGCGAACCCCCGGCAGCGATACCGGCGACTGGGAGCACCTCGCTCTGTGGTTCGTGGCCACGGCGGCCGGGCCGTCGCGGCTCGACCGCCTGAGCCACGACGCCATCGTCGCCATCCGTACGCTCACCCTCAACCTCACCCGCCTGTCACGATTCGGCATGGCCGCGGCATCTCGCCGCTCCGACTTCCTGCGCCTCGCCCATCTCTTCAACGGGGCCGGGCCGGCCGACGTCGCCCGCATCGCCGTGGCAGCGTTCGGCTTGCACCCGTCGCGCCACTTCGGCGCGCTCGCAGATGATGTCGACGATCCCGAGAGCCCGACGACGTCGTGGTGGTCGGCGCCCAAGGCCCGCGTCCCCATCTCGGTGCGGGCACGTGGCGACTCGACCAACCGCGGTCGGCCCAGCCCGCTCGCCGACCGGTCGGCGGCTCACGAGCTGCTCCGGCGGCGGCGCGAGGACGAGCAGCGGGCCCGCGACCGCGTCGACAACGAGCTGCTCACTGCGGGAACCCTCGACGGCGCCGAGCTGTCGTCGCCGGCCCTGCGGCGGCTCCAAGACCTGCTCGGCCGGAGCACCCACGGTGCCTCACTGCAGGCCGACGAGCGCGTCATGCGCGAGCCCGGACTGACCTGCCGGGTGCGCCGCCTGCCCGGCGCGCAGACGACCATCCACACGGTCGACGGCACGCTGACGCTCGTCGGCATCGACGTCGTCATCGAGCCGCCCGACCGCGTCGGTGAACCTGCGGGCGGCGAGCTCGGTCCAGCGGAGCCCGTGCGATGACCGTCGACACGTCGTCCGGCGACCACGTCATCGCGAGGGATGAGCGCAGCGCGTCGCCGCGCGGTGAACAGGATCCGCAGGGAGACATCGAGCGGCGGGCCGCGGCGCGTCACCTGCTCGGCAACCCGCTCACGTGCGAGGAGCACGATCCGGACATCTTCCGCTGGATCCGCCGGCACGAGGCGGAGCTCGGTCGCTGGTTCACGCAACGACTCGGCTACCGACTGCACCTCGACGCCGACACGGCGCGGCTCTACAAGACGGGCGTGGTCCTCGAGCGGCGCCCCCTGCGCACGGCGACGGGCCGGCCGCTCAACTCGCTCGAGCACACGCTGGTCGCCCTCACCCTGGCCGCCACGGCGGCCGGTCCCAGCATCGTCAGCCTGCGCGACCTCGTCGCCCAGGTCCGTTCGGCCGCCGTCGAGGCCGACGTCGCGCTGCCCGGCGACGCCATCGAACAGCGGGCCCACGTCGTGGCCATCAAGTGGATGATCGACCACGGCTTGGCGGCTGAGTTGCACGAGCATGTCGATGCCTACGCCACCGACGAAACGGCCGACGCGGTGCTACGCGTCCGGCCTGACCGCATCGCCCTGCTCCTCGTCCCGGGAACCGCCGGCTCCGCAGACCTCGACGAGTTGCTCAGGCGCTCGGAGCGGCGGAGCGCCACTCGGTCGTGGATGCGGGCGCGGCTCGTCGAGGAGCCCGTCTTGTATCGCACCGACGTCACCGATCAGGAGTGGGGCGAGTTGCGCCGCCGGCTGGGTGAGGAGGAGCGGTCGTTGCAGGAGATGTTCGACCTGGCCCTCGAAGCGCGCGCCGAAGGTGTGGCGATGATCGACGGCGCCAACGCCCTCTCGGACCTGCCCTTCCCCACCACCGGCACGCTCGGTCACGCGGCACTGTTGACGATCGAGCGTCTCGGTGCGATCGCCCGCGAGAGCGAGACCACCGATGACGCCGTGCCCCGCGCGTGGTTCGATGCCGTCATTGCCGACCTCGTGGCCGAGCGAGAGTCACGGTGGCGCAACGACTACGTCGAGCGCCCGGAGAAGCTCTCGCGCCACGTGCTCACGCTCCTCGTCGACCTGCGATTGGCTGAGGCCGGCGTCGACGACGTCCGGCTGCTGCCGGCGGCGGCCCGCTTCCTCGCCGTCGACAAGGACGGCGCGCCGCCCGTGCCGCAACAGGCCGAGTTGTTCTGACGTGATGGTTCCGCCGTCGCTCACGATCGACGATCTGGGCGTGGTCTGGACGACCGTGCGACACCGGCTCGAACAGTCGGGGATCGACAACCGCGGGCGCATCCGCATCGGTCCGGTCTCGCCGGAAGCCCGACGGGTGCTCGCGGCACTGCTCGGCGGACCGGTACGGGCGACGATCAACCTCGCCGTTCTGGAGGCGGCGTTGGTCGAGCTCGGCGTCGGTGCCGACCTCCCGGAGGCGCTGTCGGCGCTCGGTCACCCGGTCTCGCTCGAGCCGGCAGCCCGACGAGCCGCCCGTGCCGAGCAGCGTGACGCCCGCCGTGCGGCGCGTGAGTCGGTCGCGGCCGAGTGGCCCGAACCGTGGGCCGGCGAGTGGATCGACGGCGTGATCCGCTCCGGGGTGCTCAGCGGGCTCGATGCCGACGCCGCGGCCGGGATCGTGCGCACGGTGCGCCGGTTGGTCGATCGCATCGCCGCCGATGCCGACGCCGGCCGCACGTCGTCACGGGTCGACCTCGCCGCGGCCGTGGCCGGGTCATCGCACGCCCTCGATGCCGGTAGCCGGTTGGAGGCGGCGACGACGCGGGCGTTGGCGATGCGCTCGATGGGTGAGGGCTCGGCCGAGGCGTGGGAGCGTGCCGGCGTCCACACCGATCTCGTCTCGGCACCAGCGCTCACCTGGGCGCTGCCCGTTGTCGCGGCATCTGGGCTGCATGCACTGGTGGCGGCCGCCGCCGGCGCCGAGGTGCCGGTGCACCTCTCGCGATTGGCGCTCGCCGCACACCCGGTCGTCGTGCCGGCCGGCACCGATGTGTTGGTCGTCGAGAACCCGCGTCTCGTCGAGGCGGCCGCCCAACGGCGCACCGCGGGCGCAGTGGTGGCGCTCAACGGCAACCCGTCGGCGGCCGTGAGGCTGCTGCTCGAACAGCTCCTGGCCGCGGGCGCCGAGCTTCGATATCACGGTGACTTCGACGCGCCGGGCCTGGCGATCTGCGCCCGCATGCAGCGCATCGGGCTCACGCCGTGGCGAATGGGCGCCGACGACTATCGCTCGGCGGTCGAGGCCGCAGCCGCTGACGGCGTCGACCTGCCGGTGGAGGACCGGCCCGTGCCGCCCACGCCGTGGGATCCGCCGCTTCGCGACGAGTTGGCGTCGCGCGGCCTGATCGTCCACGAGGAGCGTCTCATCGACACCCTGCTCGCGTGAGCCGGCTGGGCCCGGCGGTGGTTGTTCTGCTGGCGCGACAACGCCGTGGCGCAGCTTTTCGGCTCCAGTAGAACGAGGTGGTCGGTGGCGAACCGATCAGGCGGCCCGGTCGTCCCAGACACCATGACTTCGACCACGACGCCCACCCGCTCCCGCCAGCTCGCCGCCAACGCCATCGGCCGCCCGCTGCTCACGATGATCCAGACGATGCTCGCCGGTCCCGGCTCGACCACGCCTTCTGCTGGCGCGAAGGGCCCGTGGCGCAGCCTTTCTGCTCCAGCACAACGATCCCCTCGCTGACGGTTTCGCCACGGACTCGGGGCGACGGTGTTCTGCTGGCGCGAAAGACCCGTGGCGCAGCCTTTCGGCTCCAGCAGAACGAGCGGACATGTTCTGGTGGCGCAGAAAAGCCCTGGCACGGCGTCTCGGCTCCGGCAGAACGGTGAGCCCGGTGGCGGTTCGTTCTGGTGGCGCGAGAAGGCCGTGGCACGGTGTTTCGGCTCCGGCAGAACGACTTGACCGTCGTGGAGACGCCGCGGGTTCGACCAGGTTCTGCTGGCGCGAGCAGACCCTGGAACAGCCTTCTGGCTCCAGCAGAACGACGACGGTGTTCTGGTGGCGCGAGAAGCCCGTTGTCGTGCCTTTCGGCTCCAGCAGAACGGTGAGCTTGGACGTCAGACTGCGGGGCCGGAATGCAGCTGGGCGAGGCGGCGGTTGAGGTAGCGCTGTTCGGGGAGGTTGGCGGTGAGGCGGGAGGCCTGCTCGTAGTGGTGGCGGGCGGCGTCGAGGTCGCCCTCCCGCTCGAGGAGGTGGGCGAGCACGGCATGGGTGCGGTGGTGGTCCGCCATCGCCGGGTGCTCGTCGAGGAGTCGGCGGACGATCGCAACACCCTGATCCGGACCGAGCGCCATGCCGACGGCGACGGCCCGGTTGAGCTCGACCGCCGGCGACGGGGCGACGCGCTGCAGCATGCCGTAGAGCACGCTGATCTGCAGCCAGTCGGTCGCCTCGGCCGACGCCGCGTCGGCGTGCACGGCGGCGATCGACGCCTGCAGCTGGTAGCGACCGACGTGGCCGCCGCCGAGCGTCCGCTCGAGGAGAGCGACGCCCTCGTCGATGGCAGCGCGGTCCCACAGGAAACGGTCCTGCTCGGCCAGCGGCACCAGATCACCGGCGGCATCGGTGCGAGCAGCAGCGCGGGCGTGCGTCAGCAGCATCAGCGCCAGCAGCCCGGCGGCCTCGGCATGGTCGGGCAGCGCCACGTGGAGCATGCGGGTGAGCCGGATCGCCTCCTGGGCGAGCCCGACGCCCACGAGCTCGGCGCCCGCCGTCCGGGTGTGGCCCTCGTTGAACACGAGGTGGCACACGTCGAGCACCGCCGCCACACGCTCGGGGAGCTCGTCGGGGGTGGGTGGGGCGAACGGTTCGCCGCGCAACGTCGAGCGCGCCCGCGAGAGGCGCTGGCCCATCGTCGCGCTGGGCACGAGGTAGGCCATGGCGATCTCGTCGGTGGTCAGGCCGGCGACGCATCGCAGCGTGAGGGCCACCTGCGACGGCCGGCTCAGCGACGGGTGGCAGCAGCGCAGCATCAGCTGGAGAGCGTTGTCGGATGTCGCGTCGGGTGGCTCGGCCAGCGGATCGTCCACTCGCCGGGCCACCGCGTCGGCCGTCTCGCGCCGGCTGCGCGCCGACTCGCTGCGCAACTGGTCGACGAGGCGGCGGCGGGCGACACGGATCAGCCATGCCCGCGGGTCGTCGGGCGAACCGTCACGAGGCCACTGGAGGGCGGCGGCGACCAGCGCCTCCTGGGCCGCGTCCTCGCAGTCGGCGAGATCGTGATGGGTGCGCAGCAGCGCGCCGATGACGTGGGCGGCCTCGCGCCGCCACACGTCGCCGAGCGCCGACACGTTCATCTGATCGGTCATCGCGATGGTCTCGCCCGAAGCGTCCGGCACCCAGGCCCGAGGTGCGGAGGCGTCCGGCCGCGGTAGGGGCACGGACAGCATCCGCCGCGGTGGGGCCTGCGCCCCTGCCGCGGCGCCAGGAACGTCACGCGGCATCGCCTCCTGGCCACATCGCCGGGCGCAGCTCGATGATGTCACCGGGGCTGGCGAACACCCTGGCGATCTCTTCGGCCCGCTCCTGCGACTCGACGTCGATGAGGAAGAATCCGGCGAGGTGCTCCTTGGTCTCCGAGTACGGACCGTCGCTGGCGAGCGGCGCGCCGTCCTCCCAGCGGTAGACGCGGCTGGAGTCGGGATGACCGAGCGCCTCGGCGGTGACCAGCTCGCCGTTGCTGCTCAGCTCGGTGAGCAACGCCTCGAACTCGGCTGCCGAGCGGTCCTTCTCCTCCTGCGGCAGGGCCTGGAACTCGGGCAGGTAGTCGCACGTGGGGTGGCCCCACGGCTGCGGATGCGAATGGATGAGGATGACGTACTTCATGGGGCGACCTCCGGTCAGGATCGAGTATTGCGGCCTGTCCAACAGGGCAGACGTCGGAACGTCGGAGCCGCCGTCTGCCGTTTCGACATCGCGGCGGCGATTTCTGCGTTCGCCAGAAGGGCTCCGGCGTCGAGGCCAGGCAGAGAGCACGAGCTGCCGGCCGAAGCGTGGGCCGTTGTGGAAGTCCACAACGACGCCGACGGTCGCCGCTCGTCGATCATTTTGTAGAGGCGTACAGTCAGGGTAGGGGTCGGCGGCAACTGGGGAGTCCGTCGCGGCCTCCGGGGAGCGGCAATGAACACGATGCCAGCAGTGATGGAGCGCCAGATGGGGGAGTCGGACGAGCTCAGCATCGCTCGCCTCTTCGACCTCGCCCTCGACCTGTTGTGCGTGGCCGGTACCGACGGATACTTCAAGCGCGTCAACGACGCCTTCGAACGGGTCCTCGGCTACAGCAAGGCGGAGCTGATGGCGATCCCCTTCGTCGATTTCGTCCACCCCGAAGACGTCGAGGCCACGCTCCACGCCATCCGCCAGCTCGAGCACGGCGAGGTGGTCACCGACTTCGAGAACCGCTTCTTGTCCAAGGCTGGGGAGTGGCGCTGGCTGGTCTGGCGGTCGATGCCGTCCGACGACGGCCGCTACATCTACGGCTGCGCCCGCGACGTCACCGACGAGCGCCACACGATCGCCGTGGCCGACGAGCGCGGGGCGATCATGGCCCGTCAGAGCAAGGACCTCGAGCGCGTCGGACTCGTCCACCGGACGCTCACCCAGGCCGTCGCCGACGGGGCGACAACCGTGGACGTGCTGCGTCTGGTGGCCGACCTCACGGGCAAACCGACGGCGCTGTTCAGTGCCTCGTTCAACGTGCTGCACTGCGTCGCCCCGAACGGTGCGACCACCACGCCCGCCGACTGGACGATCGAAGGTGCCGCGCCCCGCGTCCGCCGGGCCCTCGCCGATACCGACGGCTCGCGCCCGTCCACCGTCGTGCCGGCGCTGCCCCAGCTCGGCGTCAACGTGCGCCACCTCGTCGGGCGCGTCGTCGCCCGGGGCGAGGACATCGGTTACCTGCTCGTCGCCGAGATCGGCACGCCGCTGTCGTCGTTCGACGCCCAGGTGGTGGAGCACAGCTCGACGGTGCTCAGCCTCGAGCTCGTCTCCAGCCGCCGCCAGCTCGAGGCCGAAGGTCAGGCGCGCGAGGACTTCCTCGCCGATCTGCTCCAGGGCGATCGCGAACCGGCCCGTCTCATCCGCCGCTCCACGAGCTACGGCGTCGACCTCGAGGCGCCGCAGGTGCTGGTGCGGGTGGGATGGGACCCCACGGCCCAGCACCGCATCACCGGCTCGGCCCGGCGGGCGTACTTCGCCACCCGGCTCGGCGAGCAGCTCGGCGACAAGCACATCGTCGCCGCCGGCCTCCCGGGGGCCGACGTGTTCCTCTGCCGGCTCCCCGTCGTCGGCGGGCGCGCCGGCCTCGAGGAGGTGCGTGCCGCCGTCCGTTCGGCCCTCGACAGCTCCGGACTGCGCACCAAGTCGAGCGGGGCGCTGGTGTCGGGTGTGTGCACCGAGGTGTCCGACTACGCCGCCGCGCACCGTGACCTGCGCGTGGCGCTGGAGGCGATGAGTCGCGACGCCGGCAGCTGCACCGTGTCACTGCTCGCCGACATGGGTGTGCTGCGGGCGTTCATGTCGGGCGGCACCGCCGAATCGGCGCGGCGCATCGCCGATCAGCTCCTCGCCCCGCTCGTCGAGCGCGACCGGACCGGCGCCGGGCTGGTGGCCACGCTGCGATCGTTCCTCGACAACAACGCCCACTACCGCAAGACGGCGACGGCGCTCGGGGTGCACGAGAACACGGTGCGCTACCGCCTCAACCAGGTGAAGCAGCTGACCGGTGTCGATCCCGACAACCTCGACTCACTCCTCGACGTGCGGTTCGCCCTGCAGATGCTGGGCGAGGACCGCACCGAGGCCGAGAACGATCGCCTCGGCCTGCCCGCCGATTGACGATTCGCACAACGCGAGGCCAACTCCACCCTGGCGGGGGTGACGGTCCGATGCTCAGACTCGCCATCACTCACCGACGACAGACCTGGGGGTGTCGTGATGGCGACGTTGAACGTCGACGGGGACAAGTCGATCTACTTCGAGCACTACGAGGGCTCGGGCCGGCCGGTCGTGCTCGTGCACGGCTGGGGCATGTCGTGCCGCGTGTGGGACACCACGCTGCCGGCGCTGCTCGCCGCCGGCCACGCGGTGGTGTCGCTCGACCATCGAGCCTGCGGACTGTCGGACAAGGACGTCGGCGACACCACCGTCGCCGGCATCGCCGGCGACGTGGTCGCCCTGGTCGATCACCTCGGGCTCGATCGTCCCGTCCTCAACGGCTGGTCGCTCGGCGGCGCCGTGGTGGCCGAGGCGGCCGGCAAGCTCGGCGACCGCCTCGGTGGGCTCGTCCTCACGTGCGGGGCGACGCCGCGCTACATCCAGGACACGGACTACCCGCACGGCGGGACCGTCGACGACCTCGACGCCACGATCGCCGCCCTGCGAGCCGACCGGGCGACGTTCCTCGCCGGTCTCTCCGCCGGCGTCTGCCATGCCGACGTCGGCCAGGCCGTCGTCGACTGGATGTGGCAGATCTTCATGCAGGCCGGACCACGCGCCGACACGGCGTTGCGGGACCTGGGCAACGTCGATCACCGGGCACTGCTCCCCACGATCGCCGCCCCGGCGCTGGTGGTGGCGGGCACCCACGACGCCATCGTGCCGATCGGCATCTCCAGGGTTGCCGCCGAGTTGTTGCCGAACTCCTCGTTCGCCGAATTCGAATCGAGCGGCCACGCCCCGTTCATCGAGGAGGGCGAGCGCTACCGCACCGAGCTCGTCGGCTTCCTGGGGGCGCTGTGACCGCCCCGCCCACCACGGCGAACGCCGCCACGACCGAGGCCGGCCACTCGAGCGTCGAGGAGCGCCTCGACCGGATGGAGAGCCGCTGGGCGCTGCGGGACCTCGTGTCCAACTACTGCCACGGTGTCGACAAGCACGACATCGATCTGTTCATGTCGATCTGGCACGACGACGCCGTGTGGCGGATCGGACCGCCGTTCGGCGACTTCCACGGCGCCGCCGAGGTCCGCCGGGCCCTCGTCGACGTCATCTGGCCGGCGTGGCGGGAGACCCACCACTGGACGACCAACCTCACGCTCACGTTCGACGGGACCGACGCCGCGGACGGCGTCTGCGACGTCAACTGCAACGGCGCCACGCCCGACGACGTGATGCAGGTGGTGTCGGCCACCTACACCGACCGCTTCGAGCGGCGAGCCGGCCGCTGGGCGATCGCCCGGCGCGACGTCGTCATCCACTACTTCAGCGCGGTGCCGGGCGTCGACCTGGCCCCGCCGGCGGAGTGACGACCGTGGCTGGCGGCGTCCGCTTCGGCCTCTGGTACGACTTCCGCAATCCGGGGCCCGACGCCCCACCGTTCGAGCAGCTCTACCGTGGCGTGCTCGACCAGATCGCCACCGCCGAGCAGCTCGGCATCGACTCGGTGTGGCTCACCGAGCACCACTTCTGCGCCGACGGCTACACCCCGTCGCCGCTGGTGCTCGCCGCGGCCATCGCAGAGCGCACGAACCGGGTGCGCATCGGCACCAACCTGATGTTGCTGCCGCTGCACGACCCCATCCGCCTCGCCGAGGACAGCGCCACGCTCTCGCTGCTGTCGGGCGGGCGCTTCGACCTCGGCGTGGGCCTCGGCTATCGCCAGCTCGAGTTCGACGCCTTCGGCCGCTCGCTGGCCAACCGTCCGAGCCTGCTCGAAGAAGGCGTCGAGGTCATCCGCCGGGCCTGGTCGGGCGAGCCGATCGACTTCGTCGGTCGACGATTCTCCTACGGCGACATCGTCGTCGAGCCGACGCCGACCGACGCGCCGCGCCTCCTCGTCGGCGGCATGGCCGACGTGGCGATCGAGCGTGTCGCCCGCATCGCCGACGGGTTCCTGTCCACGCAGAACGCCCACCACGCCGTGTACCTCGATGCCATCCGCCGCCACCACGGCGACCTCGGCGAGGCGGCCATCTACGCCGGTCAGTGGATCATCATCGCCGACGACCCCGAGCGCGAATGGGCCCGCATCGGCGACCATGCGCTGTATCAGCTCAACGAGTACGTCGCCTGGGGCGCATTCGGTCCGCCCGACCAGGTGCCGCAGTTCCCCGACCGCGACGCCATCGTCGCCGGCGGTGCGTATCAGATCTGGGATCCGGAGACCGCCGTCCGCGAGCTGACCGCGTTGCTGTCGGGCACGCCGGAGATCCGCGACGTGCACTTCTGGGCCCAGCTTCCCGGCGAGCCGGTCGACAGCGGCAGCGTACGCATCGAACTGCTCGCCACCAAGGTCGTCCCGGCCGTGCGCGCCGCCCTCGACGGCGGCGCCAAGACGGCCGGACCGACCGACTCCACCACCGCCCACCAGGAGAGGACATCACCATGAGATTCGGCATGTTCTACGTGCTCGAGTGCCCCGACGGCGACTACCGCCGCGCCTACAAGGAGATGCTCGGCCAGATCGAGTACGCCGAGGAGTTGGGGTTCGATTCGGTCTGGTTGGCCGAGCACCACGGCTCGGCGTACGGCTCGATGCCCTCGCCGGCCGTCGCCGCGGCGTCGATCGCCACGATCACCGAACGCCTGCGCATCGGCATCGCCGTGAGCATCCTGCCGTTCGGCAACCCGGTGCGCATCGCCGAGGACTACGCGATGGTCGATGTCATCAGCAACGGCCGCCTCGACATGGGTGTCGGCCGTGGCTACCAGCCCCGCGAGTTCGCCATGCTCGGCCTCGCCGACACGCAGGAACACAGCCGGGCCATCTTCGCCGAGTCGCTCGACGTCCTCGTCGGGTTGTGGGAGAACGAACGGTTCTCGTACCAGGGCGAGTACTACCAACTCGACGACGTCGGCATCACGCCGCGCCCGGTGCAGACGCCGCGGCCGCCGATCTACGTCGCCGCGATCAGCCCCGAGTCGTTCGCTCTCGTCGAGAAGTACGGGCTCAACATCATGGTCACGCCGACGCTGATGTCGTTGCCCGAGCTCAAGGAGAACGTCATCGAGGCGAAGAAGCGGCTGATCAAGGCGGGCCGTGCTCCCGAGTCGCTCAACTTCCCCATGAACTGGCAGATGCACCTCGCCCCGACGCGCGAGGAGGCCGAGCAGCGCCCGTCCGAGGCGCTCGACTGGTACTTCAACCTGGTGATGGACCTCGTGCCCAAGGGGCCGAACGCGCCGAAGGGCTACGAGTTCATGCGCGACCTCGCCGCCGCGTTCGAAGAGGCCGGTGGTGTGTCCGTGCCCGCCCTCCAGGAGGCCGGGATCATCGTGCTCGACGACCCGGCCGGCACCGCCGCCAAGCTGCGCGAGGTCCGTGACGACATCGGCCAGCAGGAGGTCTTCTGCTGGATGCGCATCGGCGGCCTCGGAGACGACGCCGTTCGCGCCTCGATGAAGCTCTTCGCCGAAGAGGTCATGCCCGAGTTCCAAGGCGGCGATCCCGTCGTCCCCGCCGTCCTCACGGGCTGACGACCCGCGCCCACCGACCCGTCGCGTCGCCGAGCGGCGCGACCAGAACCGAGCACCGGACCCACCGGTGTCGACCACAAGGGGGTACTCACATGTTCACGTCCACGCGCCGCGGGCGGCCAACCGCCCGCCGGCGAGCTCCAGCCGTCGCACTCGTCGCCGCGGCCCTCGCCGCCGCCGTCCCCGGAGTCGTCGCGGCCCGAACGGCCCCGAGCAGCGCCGCGCCGTCGGGTGACCCGATCGTCATCGCCGGCCTCCAGGGCGAGGTCGCCGAGGGCGGCCCCGACTTCGTCAACGGCATGCTCGTCGCCCAGGACGAGATCAACGAGGCCGGCGGCATCGCCGGACGCCCGGTCGAGGTGCGTGTCATCGAGACCGGTGGCACGCCTGAGGGCGCGGCCACGGCGTACAAAGAGGCCGCCGACGACAGCGCCGTGCTCGGCGCCTTCCTCGGCGCCAGTGGTGCCCTCGCCATCCGTGCCCAGTCCGAGACGCTCGGGCTGCCGGTGATCACCGCCAGCGGCAACGACGCCATCGACATCCCCGTCACCAAGTACGTGTTCTCCAACTCGGCGGGTCGCGAGTACGCGACGTCGGCGATCTCGTACGCCGTCAACCAGCTCGGCGCGACGCGCATCGCCGTCATCCACTACGGCACCGACTTCTCGTCGCAGATCGCCGAGGCGACCACGACGCGGTGCGAGGAGCTCGGTTGCGAGATCGTGGCGATCGAAGAGGCCGCCGCCGACGCGCCGGTCGACGCGCTGATCCCGCAGCTGACGAACATGCGCAACGCCGAGCCCGACGTGTACTACCTCGAGGGCCTCAACCCGAGCGTCTTCGCCGCCGCCCGCCAGCTGGGCATCGAGGAGCCGATCGTCAGCGAGCAGTGGCTGGCCGTGCCGGCCCTGCTCGACGCGTGCGGTGCCGACTGCGAGGGCGTCACGTTCGCCATCCACAAGTGCAACGTGCCCGAGCTGTTGCAGGAGACCGACCCGTTGCTGGAGCTCTGCGAGCAGTACCGCGAGCGGTTCATCGCCGACACCGGGTCGTGGGCCGGGTTCAGCATCTACGGGCGGGACGCCGTCTACACGTACGCAGCGGCGATCGAAGCGCTGGTGGAAGCGGGCGAGGACCTGACGAGGGACAACATCGCCGCCCAGATGGAGATGTTCGACGGCAGCCTGCTGACGACCCACGGGGCGATCGAGACGTCGCCCGAGTCGCACCGCCTGACCGGCACCTGGACCGAGGGCTACATCGACGTGATCGTCGAGATCACCGACGGTGCACCATCGCTCGCCCTGGCTCCCGACGCCGATCCGGCCGGCTCCGCTCCGTGACCAGCGGCGGGGCCGACGCCTGACCCACCCTCTCCTCAGCGATGCGGCGAGCGAGTAGATGAACCTCACCGACCTGTCCCAGTTCTTCTTCTCGGGACTGACGATCGGGTGCATCTACGCGCTCGTCGCGCTCGGCTTCGTGGTGATCGCCAACGTCACGCAGGTCTACAACTTCGCCCAGGGCGAGTACGTGATGATCGGCGCGATGATCGTCGCCGCCGGGACCGGCCGGGGCTGGAGCCTCGGCCTGCTCGTCCCCCTCGCCGCCGTGACCGTCGGCGCCGTGGCCTTGGTGCAGGAGCGGGTGACGGTCGCTCCCGTCCGCGACAAGGTGAGCCCGCTCACCATCGTGGTCGGGACGTTGGGCGTGTCCGTCGTGCTGCGTGGCCTCGCCCTGCTGATCTGGAAGGAAGATCCGCTGCGCGCCCCGGCGTTCGTCAACGGGACGTTCGGCATCCTCGGCGCCCGGCTCACCCATCAGTCGTGGATCGTGTGGGCGACCACCGCGGCCAGCCTCGTGCTCGTCACGGTGCTGTTCCGCTCGACCGCCTCGGGCCGGGCGATGCGGGCGTGTGCGATCAACCGCACGGCCCTGCGGCTGCTGGGGGTGAGGCCAGGGCCCATCGCCACCCGGGCGTTCGTGCTCAGCGGCGTGCTCGCCGGCCTGGTGGGCGCCGTCACCGTGCCCATCACGCTGGTGCGCTGGAACAGCGGCCTGTCGATCGGGCTCGTGGCGTTCATCGCCGCGGCGATCGGCCGCTTCAACAGCCCCGGCCGCACGGTGGTCGCCGGGCTCGGCCTCGGCATCGTCGAGTCGATGGCCTCGGGCCTGATCTCGTCCCAGTACCGCTCGGCCTACGTCTACGGCGTGCTCGTCGTCTACCTCCTCGGCGAGGACGCCCTCGGCCACGACGGGCTGCTCAACCGCCTGCGCCGACGCTGGGCGCCGGCATACCGCCACTCCATCGATGTCGGCGCGCGACCCGCCCTGTCGGGCACCGGCGGCAGCACCGCCGCCTCCTCCGTTGCCGCGCCGGCGCGGCGGTCGCTTGCCGGCGCGGCGGTACCGGTCGTCCTCATCGCCGCCGCCGCCCTCGTCCCGGTGCTCGTGCAGAGCTCACGCGGTCGGGACACGGCCGTGTTCGCCGTGCTCAGTGCCATCGCCGCGACCGGCCTCGTGCTCGTCATCGGCCTGGCCAACCAGATCAGCCTCGGGCAGGCGGCGTTCATGCTCATCGGCGGGTACTCGGCGGCGATCCTCACGGCGACCCACGGCTGGAACCTCGTCCTGGCCATCGCCGCCGCCGTGGTGGTGACATCCGCCGGGGCGCTCGTCGTCGGCGCCCTCACGCTGCGACTCACCGGCTTCAACCTCGCCATCGCCACCCTCGGCGTGCATCTGATCCTGCTGGTGTTCGTGCTGCAGTGGAACTTCACCGGCAAGACGCTCGGCGTGACCGGCGTTCCTCCGTTCGAGCTGTTCGGCGTCGAGCTGCGGACCTCGTTCCGCTTCTACTACGTCGCCCTGGTCGCCCTCGCCGTGTGCCTGTGGCTGGCCCGCAACCTGTGGCACTCGCAGATCGGGCGCAACCTGCGGGCCCTCGGCGCCGACGAGGAGGGGGCGCGCAGCCTCGGGATCCGCGCCTTCCGGCTCAAGCTCACCGTGTTCGTCGTCAGCGGTGCGATGGGGGGCCTGGCCGGCGCGCTGTGGGCGATGTTCGTCCGGTTCGCCGCCCCGTCCACGTGGGACGTCGGGCTGACGATCGACCTGGTGACGTACACGATCGTCGGCGGACTGCTCTCGGTCTACGGCGGCGCGGTGGGCGCGGCGGCGGTGAGTGCACTCTTGTACGTGGTCGCCGAGAGCGGCATCGGCGGCGACCGGCAACAGGAGGTCGAGCTGATCCTGTCGGGCCTGCTGCTCGTGCTGTTCGTGCTGCTCTTCCGCGACGGCCTCGTGGTGGCGGTGCGCCGCAGCGTCCAGCGCGCGGGCGACCTGCTCACCGGGGGCAGCGGCGACGCCGAGTCGCCCGTCGGCGTGGCCCCCGTCGTCGCCGCGGCCGTCGAGGCCGTGCCCGCCGCCGGCGCGCAGCGGTCGCCGGGAACGATCGTGCCGCTCGACGAGCCGGTCGTGACGGTGCGCGGCGTCAGCCGCCGGTTCGGTGCCCTGATGGCGGTCGACGACGTCGACATCGAGCTGCTACCGGGGACCGTCACGGCGCTCGTCGGCCCCAACGGCGCCGGCAAGTCGACGATGATCAACGTCATCTCGGGGGTGCTCGCGCCGACGCGTGGCGACGTGTCGATCGCCGGGCGGACCGCGCACGGACGGACGGTCGACGAGATCGCCCGCCTCGGCCTCGGGCGCACGTTCCAGACGCCCAAGACGTTCGGCGGCCTCACCGCCGTGGAGAGCGTGATGCTCGCACGGGATTCACTCAGCCCGCGTGGCGTCGTGACCGCCTCGCTGGCGCTCCCGGCCGGCCGGCGGACCGACGAGGAGTCGAGGCGATCGGCGATGGATTGCCTGGCGATGGTCGGACTCGACCACGCGGCCCACGTCGCCGTGGATGCGCTGCCGGCCGGGCACCAACGGCTCGTCGACGTCGCTCGGGCCCTCGCTCTCGAACCGCACGCCGTGCTGCTCGACGAGCCGGCCGCCGGCCTCGACCACACCGAGACGGCCGAGCTCGGCACGATCATCCGCACCGTCGCGGCCGCCGGCATCGCCGTGCTGCTGGTGGAGCACGACATGCGCCTGGTGATGAAGGTCGCCGACCGGGTGGTGGTGCTCGACCAGGGACGCAAGCTCGCCGACGGCACACCCGCCGATGTCGCCGCCGACCAGCGGGTGCTCGACGCCTATCTCGGCGCGGTCCCGGCATGACGCTCACTCGCGTCGGATGGAGGGACCGTCGATGACCGTCGTCCTGCAGGTGGCCGGGCTCGATGCCGGCTACGGCCAGGTGCCGGTGCTGCGCGACATCTCGCTGAAGGTGGACGAGGGCGAGTTCGTGGCCCTGCTCGGAGCCAATGGTGTGGGCAAGTCGACGCTGCTCAAGTCGATCGCCGGGCTCCTGCGACCGTCGGCCGGAACGATCACGCTCGAGGGCCGTGACATCACCGCCGAGCGGACCGAGACCACCGCCCGCCTCGGCGTGGGGCTGGTGCCCGAGGGCCGGCAGCTGTTCGGTCCGATGTCCGTGCTGGACAACCTGCTCCTCGGCGCGCACACGGCGCGGCGCCGGCGCCAGGACGTCGCCGCCCGGCTCGACCACGTGCTCACGCTGTTCCCCCGTCTGGCCGAGCGGCGGCGTCAACGCGCCGACTCGATGAGCGGCGGCGAGCAGCAGATGCTCGCCATCGGGCGCTGCCTCATGGCCGAGCCGCGGGTCGTGCTCCTCGACGAACCGTCCCTCGGGCTCGCCCCGCTCGTGGTGGAGAACCTGTTCCACACCGTGGCCACGCTGCGCGCCACCAGCGGCACGACGTTCGTCGTGGTCGAGCAGAACGTGTCGATGACGTTGCGCCACGCCGACCGCGCCTACGTTCTCGACCGCGGCCGGGTCGCTCTCAGCGGCACCGCCGACGAGATCGCCGCCTCCCCGGCGATCCGCGAGGCCTACCTCGGCGTGACCGCAGGAGGCATCGCCCCATGACGCAGCATCCACCGACGAGAGGACGACGACGATGACCGTCGAATCGACAGCACTCCAGGACCAGCTCGACATCATGCGCCTCCACCACCGCTACGCCTGGTGCCTCGACCACCGGGACTGGTCGGGGCTGGCCGGTTGCTTCGTCGACGACGCCGTCGTCGACTACGGCACGCTCGGCGGCGACCTGGTGGGCGCGGCGACGGTCGCCGACTTCTGCCGCAGCGTGCTCGAAGGACTCGACGCCAGCCAGCACCTCATCGGCAACACGATGGCCGACGTCGACGGCGACGAGGCGACCGCCACCTGCTACTTCCAGGCCCAGCACGTCTTCGTGAGCGACAACGGCGCCAACACCTACCTCGTCGCCGGCACCTACACCGATCAGCTGCGGCGCGTCTCCGACGGCTGGCGCATCGTGCGGCGAACGTTGACACCGATGTGGCGCGACGGCAACGCCGGCGTGTTCGCCGAAGCCGCCGCTCGCCTCGCCGCGCGCACCTGACGGTTGGTGCCGGGCCCCAACCTTCAGGTGACTACTCGGTGATGCTGTCGGCGCGGTGACGGGACAAGTCGCCGACCAGGTCGGGACGGATGCGGCGCTCGACGAACCCCCACGCCCCGTCGCGACGCTCGAAGCGGTCGGTGTAGAAGCCGGCGAAGATCGGCTGCAGGGGAAAGTCCGGCGACACGCCCTGCAGCACGGTCACATAGCAGGTTCCGGTGGCCGTCCCCGCGTCGCTGTCGCCGTCGAGCTCGAGGTTCGTCGTGAGGTGGCGCGTGTTGGGCCGCCCGCCGTCGTAGCGGATCACGTTCTGCTCGAGCCGCTGGAGGACGGCGTCGCGGCCCCGGTCGCCGCCGGAGGGATCGCCCTCCACGGCCCACACACCGTTGGCGAACAAGCCGGCGAAGCCGTCGAAATCTCCGTCGTCGATGAGCGTGCAGTAGGAGTGGACGAGACTGGTGATGGCCCGGCGGTCGGCGTCGTCGAGATGGGCGCCCATCGGTCAGTAGTTTCCCTTCACGGACCAGCCGCCGTCGACCGGATAGGTCAGGCCGGTGAGGAAGTCGGCATCGGCGGTGCAGAAGAACGTCGCCATGGCGGCGATCTCCTCGGGCTTGCCGAGACGGTTGATGATGTGGGCGCGGGCGTTGGCGGCGCGCATCTCGTCGGTGATGTCAGCGAGGATCGGCGTGTCGATCGTGCCCGGAGCGATGGCGTTGATCAGGATGTTGTCGGGTCCGTACTCGAACGCCGCCTGCTGGGTGAGGGCGATCACGCCGCCCTTGGCCGCCGAGTACGACGCCAGGTTGGGCAGGCCACGCAGGGCGGCGAGCGACGAGATGTTGACGATGCGCCCGCCCCCGTTCGCCTGCATCGTCGGGATGACCGCCCGCATGCCGAGCCACACGCCCTTGAGATCGGTGCCGACGACGTTGTCCCACGCCTCCTCGGTCAGGCCTACCACGGTGTCCGGCGACAGCATGTTCACCACGCCGGCCACGTTGGCGAGGAGATCGACCGTGCCGAACCGCTCGACCGTCGTCTCGACGAGGCGCCTCCAGTCGTCGGCGACCCGCACGTCCATCACGACGGTGATGGCGGTGCCGCCCTTCTCCTCGATCTCCTCGTGGGTGCGGCACTCCTCCTTGATGTCGGCGCACACCACGGTGGCGCCCTCCTCGGCCCACCGGAGCGCCGTCGCTCGACCGATGCCCTGATTGGCTCCGCTGACGATGCCGACCTTGCCGTCCAGACGCATGGTTCCCCCTCGATGTCTCGGCTGCGTCGAGCATCCGGCATTCGAGGCGACACCTCAACCGCGGCGTCGCGCAGCGTTGTGGTCACCTACAACTCGTCCGGGGGCCGAGCGGTCCGAAGCCTCCCGGCGGGCAGTGACCGGACGTAGAGCTCGAGTCGGCGGACCCTGAGCGCGGCGATGTCACGCAGCGTCGGCGACGGCGAGCCAGGCTGTGCGCCTGCGGAGCCGTCAGGAGCAGGTCAGGGCGGCGGTGATGACAGGGACCCAGGACTCGGCGACCGGCTGGGATGCCGGTTGCTTCAGTTCTCGCAGCACCAGACCGTCGCAGACGATGTCGAGCAACGACGGCTCCGGCATCTCGTCGCGCAGGGCCCAGTCGCTCAGGCTCCCGTGACGCACCGCGAAGAGATAGGCCGGGCGGACACGAACGGTGAACTCGGCGAGGGCTCGGGCAAGCGCCTGGGGCTGCGCGTCCCGCGTGGACGACAGCGCAGTCGCGAGAGTTTGCCGGTAGTCGTCGACGATCTCATCGTAGAGGTGGTCGGCAATGGCCGCCTTGTCGGCGAAGTGCACGTACAGTGCCGCGGGCCTGAGGCCGCATTGGGCTGCGAGCTCGCGCATCGTCAGGCCGTCTGGCCCCGCCGATCGAACGAGGCGACGGGCGTGGTCGAGAATCTCCGCTGCCTGCGGGCTGAGCGCCGAGCGTGCTCCGTCCGCCACGACGTCGATCGCTTCCTCGTTTCGGCGGCGCACCAGGAAGTCGGCGAGGCCGGCGAGCTGAAAGCGACAGCACACGTCCTCCATCAGCTTGCGCGGCAGGCCTGACTGGTACCAGATGTTGACGCAGCTGTTGTCGATGCTCATCAGGATGCGGGCAAGCGGGCGGGCGATGTCATCGGCCACGACGAACTCCTGCCGGATGATGTCGGCGACATACGACTCCCACACTGACCAACGCTGGCGGCGCTCTTCGCGGTGCTGGGCACTGTGGATGTTGGCGCGCAGCTGAATGAGGATGTCTCGCCGCTCCTCGATGAACCCGAAGTACGCCGACACCTTCCGGCGGATGCGGTCCTCGAACGTTCCGCCTTCCGACAGGGCCGGGCCGATGCGGTCGTAGACCGCCGAGAACTCACGGGCGAACAGCTCGTTGAGCAGCCCGTCGATTCCACCGAAGTAGCTGTAGGCAAGCGTCCGGCTGACCCCGGCGGCGTTCGCTGCTGACTCGATGGTGAGCGCGTCGAAGCCGTCCTCCAGGATCACCTTGGCCGCAGCGTCGAGCAGCTGCTCCCGCCGAGCCTCGGCGGGCATGCGAACACCGCGTTTCCAACCCGGCTCCAGCGCCTCACCGCCCTTCACGTCGCTCACGGTAGCGACCGGCGAACAAGCGCTACGGCCGACGGTCGTCGAAGAGCTCGGTGGGGAAGTCGTCGTTCTTCGACAGGCTCCACCGCGGCGCTCGACGCTCCTTGAACGAGTTCACACCCTCGGGTGCGTCGGCGTGCTGGCCGGCCCAGCGGAACAGCTTCGATTCCAGTTCCTGGCAGGCCGCGCGATCGGTCTCCTCGAGGAACCTGCGGCCCACCAACTTGGTGATCGCCGCCGAAACCGGTGCGACGTTCTCGGCGATGTCACGGGCGATCTCCAAGGCCGTGTCGAGCACGTCCCCGGCCGGCACCGATCGCGAGACGAGCCCGAGTCGGAACGCCTCGGCGCCGGAGAAGATCCGCCCCGTGAGCAACAGGTCCATCGCCGGGGCGTACCCGATCTGCCGCGGCAGGCTCCACAGGAGGTCAGCGTCAGGGATGACGCCACGGCGATTGAAGACGAAGCCGAGCTTGGCGTCGTCTGCTGCCACCCGGATGTCTGCTCGCATCGCCATCGTGATGCCGGCGCCCACCGCCGCACCGTTGATCGCGGCGATGACAGGTGTGCGGATCTCCGCCGCGCCGCGGCGGGAGTCCGGGTACCGCTCGTCGATCGCCTCCCTCCTCAGCGATCCGTCGAAGGTCTGGCCGGCCGGGAGGAGCCCAGCGCCGGCGCAGAACGCCCGGCCGGCGCCCGTGAGGACGATGGCTCGGACGTCGTCGTCGCGATCCATGCGGTTGAAGGCGTCGTTCATCTCGGCCGACATCAGCCAGTCCCACGCGTTGAGCCGGTCGGGACGGTTGAGTGTGACGATTCCGATCGGGCCATCGACGATGGCGTCGATCGCCTCGTACGCCGGGAGGACGGTTGCGGTGGAGGGCATGGCTGTGCCTTTCGTGTCGGTCGACCGTGGGGTCGACGTGGGGTCAGATGGCGAGCAGGTCGGCGAGGTGGGCGAGCTGGTGCTCGCTCTCTCCGAAATACATCAGGGAGGTCTTGGCGCGCTTGAAGTAGAGGTGAGCGTCGTGCTCCCAGGTGAAGCCGATGCCGCCGTGGATCTGGATCGCGTCGGCGGCGGCTCTGAAGTACGCCTCACCGGCGGCGAACTTGGCGACGGTCGAGACGACGGGGAGTTCCGCTGGATTGTGATCGGCCGCCCATGCGCCGTAACGGGCGGCTGCTCGGGCGCCCTCGATCGCCACGAACGCCTCGGCACATCTGTGCTTGACGGCCTGGAACGACCCGATGGGGCGTCCGAACTGGCGACGTTGATGGCCGTAGGCGACGCTCATGTCGAGACACGCCTGTGCACCGCCCACCATCTCATTGGCGAGCAGCACGGCCGCGACATCGAACGCCTCCGCGATGATCGTGTCGCCGGTCCCCGTCGTGCCGATGGGAGTCGCCTGGGCATCGGTGAACGTGATGTCCGCAGCGCGACGGGTGCCGTCGAGTGTGCGCCTGGGGCGGCGCCCGACGCCCGGAGCGTCGGCATCGACCGCCACGACGCTCGGTCCGTCATCGGTGCTCACGGTGACGAGGAGCAGGTCGGCCACGTCGCCGCCGAGCACCAGGTGCTTCTCGCCGTCGATGCGCCACCCGTCCCCGTCGCCGCGACCGGTGGTCACGACAGGGCGCGGATCCCAGCCGCGTCCGGGCTCGGTCCAGGCAAGGGCGGCGATGGTCGTACCGCTGGCGATGCCCTGCAGGTAGGTTCCGACGGACTCGTCGTCGCTCGCCAGCAGAACCGGGAGAGCGAGCCCGAGCGTGGCGAACAACGGCTCGGGCACGACCGTGCGGCCGGTCTCGTCGAACACGATCGCCAGCTCCTGCCAGCCGGCTCCGGAGCCGCCGAAGCGGTCGGGGACGGCGAGGCCGATCACCCCGAGGTCGTCGGCCAGGCGCCTCCACGTGGTGCGATCGAACGCCGCCCCGTCGGTCGCGGCCCGGCTGTGGGCGAGGCCGAGGTGGTCGTCGACGAACCGCCGGAGGCTGCTGCGGAGCTCGTCGTGTTCTGTCGTCGGCGCGAGGCTCACGGCTGGGGCTCCTTCAGGTCGGCCGGCGCTGGATCGCGGGGCATGCCGAGCACCCGCTCGGCGAGGATGTTCCGCTGGATCTCGGCCGTGCCTCCCCAGATGGTGTGGCTGCGGGTGACCAGGAACGTCTCTTGCCACTCGTCGAGCCGATAGTCGTCCTCGACGTAGAAGGCCTCCGGCCCGACGATGTCGAGAGCGAACTCGGCCATGCGCCGCTGATACTCCGACCAGCGGATCTTGGCACTCGATCCGTTGCCCAGGTTCGCAGCCGGCCGACCCGCGGCGAGGGCGGCGAGCAGCTCGAGGCCTGTGTACCGGATCACCTCGATGTTGGCGAACGCCCACGCCAGCTGATTCCGTACGACCGGGTCGTCGGTGCGTCCCCGCTTGCGGGCGAGCTCCACGAGGTGGTCCCACTCACGGGCGAACGCGACGTGTTGGGTGGTTGCCGATCCGCCGCGCTCGCTGCCCAGCGTGGTCATCGCGACGCGCCAGCCGTCGTGCAGCCCGCCGATGACGTCGTCGAGCGACGCACGACAGTCGTCGAAGAAGGTCTCGGCGAACGAGGCCACACCGGTGATCCGGGTGATCGGGCTGAAGCGGATGCCGTTCGGCTGGCCATCGCGCTCGATCGGCACGAGGACGTACGAGATGCCGCGGTGCTTCGGAGCGGCGGGGTCCGTGCGGCAGAGCACGAAGATCCAGTTGGACTGGTAGTAGCCCGATGTCCAGACCTTCTGGCCGTTGATCACCAGCTCGTCGCCGTCGACCACGCCGGTTGTGCGGAGGCTGGCGAGATCGGAGCCGGCGTCGGGCTCGGAGAAACCCTGGCAGAACACGTGGTCGCCGCTGATGATCGGTGGGAGGATCCGGCGCTTCTGCTCGTCGGTGGCATGGTTGATGACTGCCGGGCCGACAAGGCTCTCGCCCATGCCCCTGGTGAGCCTGGGGACCCCGGCGCGGCCGAACTCCTCGTTCATCACGGCGACCTCGATGCCGCTCAATCCGCGGCCGCCATACTCGGTGGGCCAGGCGACGCACATGTACCCGGCGTCGGCCATCCGTGCCGCCCAGTCAGCGAGACGCCGCGTCAGCTCTGGCGAGGGATCCCGCGGCACGAGAATCCCTCGCAGGTCCTCGGGGGCGTTCTCGTCGAGCCAGTCGCGGATCTCGTGGCGGAAGGCGTCGGCCTGGGCCGTGTACTCGATGGGCGAGGTGCCCGCGGCAGCCGATGTCATCGTCGATCCTCTACGAGTTGGGGGTTGGGGGTCGGGGGCGGCGCGCCGACCGGGACGTCGGCGACCGTGCCGAGGGCGCGCAGCTCGTCGAACCGCTCAGGGGAGATGCCGAGACGGCCGACGAGGATGTCGCGGTTGTGTTCGCCGAACGTCGGCGCCGCCCGCCGGTGGTGGGCCCGCCAGCGACGTCCACGGAAATGCACGTCGCTGTACGAGCGGCGCCCCACCCGAGGATGGTCGAGTGTCACGATCATCCCGGCGATGTGCATCGCTTCGTCGTTGGCGACGTCGCCGCCGCTCAGCACCGGCGCTGCGGGGATTCCTTGCGCCTGCAGTTCGATGGCGGCGGTGGATTTGTCCCGGGTCGCCGTCCACGCCGCGAGGGCGGCGCGGATCGCTTCGGGATCGGTGAAGGCGGGGGCGGATTGGTCGAGCAGGCCGGCGAGCGCCTCGGCGTGCTCGGCGCCGACGGCGATCGCCACCCACTGGTCGTTCCCAAGACACGGGAAGGCGTCGTGCACGAGCCAACCCCGTGCGTGGTTGCCCATCGGCTCGAAGGTGGATCCGGTCGCCAACTGTTCGAGGACGAACTCGCCGATCCAGTTTGCGGCGGCCTCCACTTGGGCCACTTCGATCCGGCAGCCGCGTCCGGTGCGGTGCCGGTAGGCCAGCGCCGTCAGGACAGCGGCCACTCCGTGCAGTCCGCCGGTCGGGTCCATGAACGCCGGTCCGGTGAGCACCGGAGTCTCGGCGTCGTACCCCATCAACGCCGTGATGCCTGCCGCCGGCTCCATCGTCTTGCCCATCCCCTGATGAGCCGAGAGCGGACCCCCTGGGCCGAACGCCGGCATCTCCACCACCGACAACCTCGGGTTGATCGCGTTGAGCCGGTCGAATCCGGCGCCCAGCCGGTCGAGGACCCCGGGTGTGAAGTTCGCCAGGACGATGTCGGCCTGTGCGGCGAGATCGCCGAGCACGTCGGCGCCACCGGGTCGCTTCAGATCCAGGGCCAGCGAGCCCTTGTCGATGTTCTGCGAGCAGAACAGCAATGACCGGTCGTAGGACGGCGATCCCGTCTCGAACTCCGGATAGAAGTGCGGCGCCCCGCCCTGCAGGGGGCCGCGCCACGAG
This sequence comes from Desertimonas flava, assembly GCF_003426815.1. Classification (GTDB taxonomy): domain Bacteria; phylum Actinomycetota; class Acidimicrobiia; order Acidimicrobiales; family Ilumatobacteraceae; genus Desertimonas; species Desertimonas flava. The sequence continues at coordinate 209,397 of NZ_QKYK01000005.1, read as the reverse complement.
TCCAGATGACTCGGAGCCTCGACCTTGATGACCTCGGCGCCCAGCGCCGCGAGACACCGGCCGGCAAACGGCCCCGCCCACGCCGTCGTGAACTCGAGCACGGTCACGCCCTCCAACGGCAGCGAACCTGCGGCCACGGTCTCGCCCGCCCCAGCGGGCATGTCACTGCGATCGGTTGCCGAGCCGGTGATCAGGACGTCGTCGCCGTGCTCGCCGAGCCGGGGCGCGGCGCGGCGAGCGCCGGTGGCGACGCCCGTGATCTGGAACGGCCGGGCCACGGCCTGCTGTCTCGGTCGGTCGCCCGCAACGTCCACATCGACGAGCACCGACCGGTTCCGCCACTGATCGCTGCCGACAAGCGCAGCGAGCGAGGTCACCGTCTCGGCGCTGATCCTCGATGCCTGGAGGGCGGCGACGAGATCGTCGGCCCTCCACGCCGCCGCCGAACGACCGAGCTCGGCGACGATCTCGTCCCAGCGCGCCAGCCGGTCGGCCTGAGTCGCGAACCGCTCGTCGGTGGCCAGGTCGTCACGGCCGAGCACCCGGCACAGCGGCTCCCAGTTCCGGATCGCGAACAACACCATCCACGCGTCGGCGCAGCGAAGCATGGCGAGGAAGCCTGGGTATCTCGCGCGCGTCTCGCTGGTGCCGTTGAAGCTGTGCTGGCTGACGAGGTTCTGGCCCATCGCCGCCAGCGCCTCGTAGCGCGTGACGTCGATCCGGTCGCCGATGCCGTCGCGGCGTCGCAGGACCAGGGCAGCGAGCACCGAGATGTATGCCGTCGTGCCGGCGGCGTACCCCGCCCGTTCGCCGACCCCGTAGATGGGTTCCCGGCCAGCGGTGCCGGTCGCGTTCATCACCCCGCTCAACGCCTGGTGGATCATCTCGGTGCCGATCCACGATTCGTAGGGGCCGGCGGGGAAGTCGCGCGCCACACACTCGATTGCCGACGGGCGCAGCGGCGGAAGGTCGGTTCGGCCGTCGTGGATCACCACGTCGGCCGCGGCGATCAGCTCAGCGAGACGCGATCGGCCCACCGTCTGTGACTCGTCCACCACGATCGACGCCTTGTTCTGGTTGAGGTGTTCGAACAGGAACGAGTGGCCGACTCCGCGCCGCTCGTCGATCTGGCCCCGAACGCGCATCGAGCATCCACCCGGGGGCTCGACGAGCGCCACCTCCGACCCGTTCAGGGCGAGCAACCGCCCGCAGTACTGGCCGGCGACGCTGTCGCTGAGGTCGACCACGACGAGGTCGCACAGCGGGGTGACGGTCATGACGGCTCCTTGGGGGCGCTCATCCGATCCCGCAGAGCGTCGCCGCAGCGGTACACCGACAGCACGATGAGGCCGAGGAGCACGCCGGCGGGAAGGATCTGCCACGGGTTGACGAGGATCTCTCCATAGGCGTCGGCGAGATCGCTACCCCAGCTAGGGGTCGGGCGCTGCGGGCCGAGACCCAAGAACGCGAGGGCGCCCTGGATCACGAACGCCAGCCCGGTGTAGATGGTGATCTGGATGACGACCGGGCCGAGTGCCAGCGGCAGCACGTGCCGCACGAGCACCGTACCGGTGCGAACACCGGACAGACGGGCGCTCAGCACGAACTCGCGGTTGCGCAGGGCGAGCACTCCGGTGCGCGTGAGCTGCGCGGTGTTCGGCGAGAGCACGAGGCCTACCGAGATCATCGAGGTGACGAGACCGACGCCCAGCGACCCGGTGATCGCCACGGCGAGCACGAGCGTCGGAAACGCCAGTAGCACGTCGGCGACCCGCATCAGGATCGTGCCGGTGCGGCGAGGCCAGAACCCGGCGATCGTGCCCCAGGGGATGCCGAGGATCACGGCGACCGAAATGGCGATGGCCACGCCGCCGAACGCGTTGCGACCGCCCCAGATCAAGCGGCTCACCACGTCTCGCCCGAATCGGTCGGTGCCCAAGATGTGACTCCAGGAGGGACCGGCGTTACGCAGGCCGAGGTTCTGGGCGATCGGGTCGTGCGGCGCGACGAGGGGGGCGAAGATCGCCGCGAGCAGGGCGACGGCGAGGAAGGCGATCGCCACGGTCAGGCCGACGGGCCGCCGTCGGCGCGCCGGACGCGGTTCGGCGATCGTGTCGACAGGCATCGAGATCGCGGTCATGTCAGCGGCTCCTCGTCGCTGGGTCGAGGATGCCGACGACGACGTCGATGATCAGGTTCAGGACCAGCGCGATCAGCACGTAGATCAGGACGATCCCCTGGATGAGCGTGTAGTCGCGCACGGCGATGCCGTTGACCAGGGCGCTGCCCATGCCGGGCAGCACGAAGATCTTCTCGATGATCAGCGTCGAACCGAGCAGGCCGAGGGCGAGGAGGGCGAACACGTTGAGCACCGTCGGCATCGCCGAGCGGAACGCGTAGCGCCACACGATCGTCCGCTCGGGCAACCCCATCGCCCGCGCGGTACGAGTGTGGTCGCTGGCCAACGCGTCGCCCATCGCCGCGCCCACCTGGCGGATCACGATCGCCGACGCACCGAGCACCTTGGGGATCACCGGCAGGATGAGATGGCGAAGGTTCTCGAGCGGTGACTCCGTCAGCCGCGGCGCGCCGAGGCGAGGAAGCCACGCCAGGCCACCGGCGAAGAGATTGATCAGCACCAGGGCGAGGAAGAAGTCGGGCACCGCCAGGCCGAACCCCGAGGCGCTGCGGATGGCGGTCGCCGTCCGGCTGTGGCGCCGCCGGGCGACGAACACACCGACGGGCAGGGCGAACACGAGGGTGCCGATGAGCGCGAGCACCACCAGTTCGGCCGTGATCGGTAGTCCCTGGCCGATCAGCTTGTTCACCGACTGACCTGTCTGGAACGAGTCACCGAGATCGCCGCGGATGACCCGCCCGAGCCACGAGAAGTACTGCACGGCGAGCGGGCGGTCGAGTCCGAGTTGCTTCTCGACGACGGCGATCGCCTCCGGAGTCGCGTCCTCGCCGAGCCGGGCGTGGGCGGGACCACCGGGGATGATCTTCACCAGCAGGAACGTCAGGAAGGTGGCGCCGACGGCCGTCGGAACGAAGAGCAGGACGCGCCGGGCGATGAAGCGGAGCAACGGCGCCCCGGTCCGTCGGCGCGTCGCCGCCGTCTCCGTCTCGGGCGCGGCGGCCGCGGAACCCGAAGGCTCCGCGGCCACACCAGCCGTCGGCGTCGTGGCCAGCATCAGCCGGCGATGCCCAGCGAGTTGTAGTCGGCCTCACCGTTGAGGGCGAACGCCGCCTCGGCTCCGACCACGTTGTCGCTCCAGGCGAGGTTGATCGGGCTGAAGTACAACGGAACGATCGGCAGCTGCTCCTGGTACACCTCGTTCGCCGCACGGATCGCCTCGACGATGTCGGCTTGTTCATAGGCGGCGTTGAGTTGCTCGAGCACCTCATCGCCTCCCTCCACCGGCACGTTCCCTGCGTTGCCGGCCGAGCTCGTGGCCAGCAGCCGGCGGTAGATCGTCAGCCAGTCGGGCCCCGAGTTCATCCCCGTCGAGAAGATGTCGTACTCGTGGTCGTCGTAGAAGCTCTTCGTCGCGTCGGGCAGCGCCTTGGCCTCGAACGTGACCGTGATGCCGACGGCAGCAAGCTGCTCGGAGATGATCACGCCGTTGTCGACGAACGTGCCGCCGTCGAGCGACACTCCGCGCAGCTCGAGCCCATCGGCGTATCCGGCATCGGCGAGGAGTTCACGAGCCTTGTCGGGGTCGAACGGGTAGCGCTCGTCCATGTCGTCGAAGTGGAACGGGTGGCCCGGCGGGTACGGCTGGACCGAGATGGCGTCGGACAGGCCGTTGGTGACGACGTCGGCAAGCGTGGCCCGGTCGATCGCGTAGCTGATGGCCTGGCGCACCCGGACGTCGTCCATCGGGGGGCGTGTCCGGTCGATGTTGAGGTCGGTGACCGAGACGCCGGCGGTGACGAACACCTCGACGTCCGACGACGATTGCAGCGAGGCGATTGCCGTCGAGTCGAGGCGGTAGCCGAAGTCGGCCTGTCCGCCCGTCAGGGCGGCCACCTGGGCAGACGGGTCGGTGATGATCGACACCTGGATGCTGGCCACTGCGGCAGGCCGTGGCCCGGCGTCCTGGTAGCCGTCCCAACGGGCGAGTTCGATCGAGCTGCCGGGGACGAAGTTGACGAAGCGGTACGGCCCGGCGCCGACCGGCTGCGATCCGAACGCCGATCCAGCGGCCTCACGGGCACGGGGTGAGGCGATCATCCCGAGGCGTGACCCCAGCAGGTCGGGCAGGCCGCTCGTCGGCGCGTCGAGCGTGAACACGACCTGGTCGCCGTCTGCGGTGATGGCCGACAGGCCCGGCACGTTCTGGTTACCCAGCTCGATGCACTGGTTGAGGCTCTCCACGACGGTGTCGGCGTTCACCGGCGTGTCATCCTGAAACGTCAGTCCGTCGCGAAGTGTGAGGCGCAGCTCGAGCTTGTCGTCCGACCACGCCCAGTCGGTGGCGATGCCGGGGGACAGCTCACCCGTCTGCTGGTTGGATCGGATCAGTGGTGCGTAGATCGCTCCCATGTACGACAGCTCCGAACCGTTGAGCGTTCCGCACGGGTCGAACTGGTTCGGGGTCGACCCGGCGACGATGCGCAGCGTGGCGTCCGGATCCAGGTCGACGCTCGTCGAGTCCGGGGGTTCTGTCGTCGACGGAGCGTTGCCGGCGGCCGCTCCGTGCGCGGTGACGAGCGTGGCTGCGGCGACGAGCCACGACAGGCGCGCCGCCGATCTGGTCCGTCGAGCGGAGCGGGGTCGATGGTCGGACGATCGGTTCACGGTGACTCCTTGTGCGTTGCAGTGACGAGGACGGGGACGGGTGTGCCGGCGAGTTCGTCGGCGAAGTGGCAGGCGACCGAGTGGTCGGCGGCGCCGCCCGGGCGCAGTTCGGGTGTCTCCTCCGCACAGCGCTGCTGGGCGTGGACACAGCGCGTCCGGAAGCGGCAGCCCGATGGTGGATTGCGGGCGTCGGGGATCTCGCCGGCGGCGAGGAGGCGTTGCTCGCCGGCGCGAGTCCGCCCGACCCGAGGGATCGAGTCGATCAGCAACTTCGTGTATGGGTGCTGCGGTTCGGCGAGCACCGTGCGGGTGTCGCCGACCTCGACCAGGCTGCCGAGGTACATCACCCCGACCCGGTCGGCGAGTCGTGAGATCGACGACATGTCGTGCGAGATGAACACATAGGTGTGCCCGTGCTCACGCTGCAGATCGGCGAGGAGCCTGAGCACACCGGCCTGGAGCGACACGTCGAGCGCAGCGACCGGCTCGTCGCACATGATGAGCGGCGTGCCAGCGGCAACTGCTCGGGCGATGGTGACGCGCTGGCGTTGACCGCCCGACAGCTGTGCCGGACGTCGGTCGGCGAACTCGCCGCCGATCCCGACGTCGGCGAGCAGCGCGCACGCCCGCTCGCGCAGATCTGCCGTGACCCGGCGGCGGCGCCCGGCGAGTGGTTCGGCGACGATCTTCCAGATCGGCATCCGGGGGTTCATCGCCAGCATCGGATCCTGGAAGATCATCTGCACACGACCGTCCCGGCCAGCGGTAGAGGGGGCGGGCTCCGGTGCCCGCTCGCCGCCGCCGATGAGGACGCGGCCGGCAGCTGTCGGGATCAGTCCGGCGATGGCGAGCGCCAGCGTCGATTTGCCCGACCCCGACTCGCCGATGATGCCGAGCGTCGAGCCGGCCTCGACGCGGAGGTCGACGCCGTCGACTGCGGTGACCGAGTCGCGGCCGGTGCCGTACCGCACGACAAGGCCGTCGACGACGAGTGCGGGGTTCACGAGAGCACCCCCCCGAGCTCCAGCTCACCGTCGCGCCGGCAGCGCGTGCGTGAGCCGTCGATGGTGACGGTCATCGGGATGTCGTCGCCGCAGGCCGGTTCGGCGTGCGGGCACCGGGGCGAGAATCGGCACCCGGCCGGCGGTCGGGCCGGGTTGGCCGGAGAGCCACCGATCCCCTCATGCTCGTCCAGGCCACCGACGTCGATGGTCGATGCCTTGAGCAGCGCCCATGGATATGGATGGTGTGGTCGCCGCAACAGACCGTCGACCGAGTCGTCGTCGACGACCTGTCCGCAGTACATCGTGACGATGCGGGAACACACCTCACTGACAAGCCCGAGGTTGTGGCTGATCAACAGCACCGAGATGCCGAGCTCGTCGGCCATGCGCCGGAGCAGGGCGACGATCTGGGCCTGGATGGTGACGTCGAGCGCCGTCGTCGGCTCGTCGGCGATGAGGAGCTCCGGTTCACAGATCAGCGCCATGGCGATCATCACGCGCTGGCACATTCCTCCCGACAGTTCGAAGGTGTACGAGGACAGGGCCCGCCGCGGGTTGGGGAGACCGACGGCACCGAGGAGATCCTCGGCGCGCCGTCGAGCCGCCGGTTTCGAGATGTCGCGATGGGCCCGCAGCACGTCGACCAGTTGCTTGCCGATCGGTCGCGACGGGTGCAGCGAGGCCCGCGGCTCCTGGAAGATCATGCTGACGCGGCTGCCTCGCACCTGCCGGAGTTGTCGGGGGTCCGCGCCGAGCAACTCCATCCCGTTCAGGCGGATGGAGCCGACCGTGCTGGCCTTGTCCGGGAGGAGGCCGAGCACGCTCAATCCGGTCAACGTCTTGCCGGAGCCGGACTCGCCGACGAGGCCGACGATCTCGCCAGTACCGACGGAGAACGAGACACCGGCGAGCAGCTGCGTGCCCGCGATCCCGATGCACAGGTCATCAATCTCCAGCAGCGAGCTCGTCTGCGTAACGTTGTTCCGGATCTGCTCCGATGACGTGGACAGCACGTGGTTCAACCCCCAGGAACCTTGAGAACATCGTTACTCTTGCAGACGGGCTCGGGATCGTCAATACCGATTGTGCTGGAGATACCGTATCCAGAGTCAACGGCCTGGTCTGGACGTGCGTCCAGGAGAGCGATCGATGAGAAAGTGAACTGACGTCCAGCTCGCGGACGACTCGGCTCACGCGGGCCGAAAGGGATCGCGGACTCGTCGTGCGGGCACGCAGAGGTCACCCAACCCGGAGGACCGCATCGACGCCGACAGGAGAGCGCTCTCCGCGGAGCGAGGCGTCAGGAGCGGCTGCCCGTGAGGTGGGCCTGGGCGGCCAGCGTGACGGAGCCGGCGAGGGTGAGTCCGGCGACGTTGATGGCGAGCTGTGCGAGTGCGCCGCCGACCTCCGACCAGGCGCCGTACGCCAGGGCCAGGCCGGCGTTGCCGAGGGCCGGGATGGTGGTGACGGAGACCAGCACACCGATCAGCGCGCCGCTCCGGGCCTCGGTGATCGCCAGCATGCCGATGATGCCGGCGATCAGCGCCACGACGAGGGCGAGGGCGTCGGGGTGGGCGATGAACCCCGTGAGCTCGCGCTCGGTGAGGTCGTAGGAGTCGGGACCGATGCCCAGCAGACGCAGCAGTCCCATCACCGCCAGCGTGCACACCACGGCAGCGGCAAAACCGGCGACGGCGGTGACCGCAGACGAGGCGAGCAACTTCGTGCGGCGACGTACGACCCCGACGCAGATCCCGGCGAGCGGCCCGTAGTCGGGCCCGACGACCATCGCTCCGATCACGAGGATGGCCGAGTCGAGCATGATGCCGATGCCGGCGATGACGGCGGCCGCCGCCATGAACACCACGTACGAAACGCTGAGTGCCGAGTCGTTGCGCACTCGGCTCTCCACCGACTCCCAGATCATGGCGTCGGCGGCCTCCCCTGGGGACTTGGCCTCGGCCGCCGCCGCAGCGTCGGAGATCGCGGTGTCGACGCCGACGACGGTGATCGCCCCGCGTCGGTGAATGTCACGGTCCTGGAGCCACTCGATGACGTCGTTGCCTGCTTCGCGGACGACGTCGCACAGCACGACGAGGCCGTCGGGCTTGGTGGAGGTGCCGGCGTCGGTGGCGAGGTGCACGACTCCGGGATGCTCCCCCAGCCGATCGACGACCTCCTCCCAGCAGTCACGCGGCACGACGAGGCGCAGGTGCAGCACGGGCGCAGCCTGTCACGCCGCCGGGCGACGATGGTGTAATTGGGCGTGCGCGCCAGCGCCGATTCGTGGAGAATCGGCGTCGATGGCCGACGGCGGCACGCTCCACGTCTCGGTCCTCGGCCCCATCGCCGTACGCGACGGGTCGGGGCGCGACCTCACGCCTGCCGGCGCGCTCCAGCGTCGGCTGCTCGCCCTGTTGATCCTCCGCTGCGGCGACGTCGTCCCCGCCGACGTCGCCATCGACACGCTGTGGCCCTCGGCCCCGCCTCGAGATGCCGCGGCGGCCCTGCAGAACCACCTCTTCCGGCTCCGCCGCGCTCTGCCCGACGGCGTCATCCGATCGGTCGGGGCCGGCTACCTCGTCGACCCCACCCGCGTCGAGGTCGACGCCGATCGGCTCGAGGCCGCCCTCGACCAACTCGCCACGCACGCGGCGAGAAGCGAGCTGGCGGCGACGCTGGGTCGTTGGCAGGGGCGGTCGTTCCCCGAGCTCGAGGAGACCGACGCCGGAGTTGAGACCGCGACACGATTCGCCGAGCTGCACGCCCGCGCGCGAGAGGCACTTGCCGCAGCCCGACTCGCGGCCGGCGAGCTCGACGGGCTGGTCAGCGACCTCACGGCGCTGGCGAGCGACGAACCGCTGCGCGAACGCCCACGCGAGTTGCTCATGCGCACGCTCGCCGCCTCGGGTCGGGGCGCCGAGGCGCTGCGCGTCTACGACGACTTCCGCCGGCTACTCGGCGACGAGCTGGGCATCGAGCCGTCGCCGCTGCTCGCCGAGCTGCATCGCGAGCTGCTCGGGGCCCCGCGGCGACCGACCGGCGGTGCGGCCCGAGCCCGCCGACTGCCCACGCCCGTGTCTGCCCTCCTAGGACGGGACGATCTGCTCGACGATCTGCAACAGCTGGCCGACTCGACGCGGGCGATCACACTCGTCGGTCCGGGCGGCGTGGGCAAGACCCGGCTGCTGATCGCTCTCGGGCACCGCCTCGCCGCAGCTCGACCCGAGCGAGCCGTCGTGCTGTGCGAGCTCACCCAGGCCAACGTGGACACGGTCGACGACGTCGTGGCGTCGGCGATGGGCATCGATGGCCGGCCCGGCGTCTCGCCGCTCGATCGGGTCGTCGACGTGGTCCACGAGACCGAGGTCGTGATGCTGCTCGACAACTGCGAGCACGTGCTCGAGCCCTCGGCGACCCTGGTCGAGCGGCTTCTCATCTCCTGTCCCAACGTCCGCCTGGTCATGACGAGCCGCGAGCGGCTGCGGGTGCCGGGCGAGCATGTCCGTGTCGTCCCGACGCTCCTCGACGGCGGTGCCGAGGCGGCCGTGGACCTGTTCGTCGAGCGGGCTCGTGCGGTCCAGCCGGCCTTCTCCGGCTCCGACGACGAACGGGCCCGGGTTGCCCGGATCGTCCGCCGCCTCGACGGCCTGCCGCTCGCCATCGAACTCGCCGCGGCGCGGCTGCACGCTCTCGATCTGGACGAGGTGGCCGCCGGGCTCGACCGCCCGCTGGCCCTGCTGTCGGGCGGGTCTCGCACCTCGCCGCGCCACTCGTCGCTGAACGCGGTCGTCGAGTGGTCCTACGGGCAGCTCGATACCGAGCTGCAAGACGTCTTCGCCGCGCTGTCGGTGTTCGCTCGGCCGTTCTCCGTCGCCGACGCGGCCGCCGTGTTTGACCTCGACCAGGCGCGGGCGACCGACGCCTTGGCGCAGCTCGTCGAGCGCTCGCTGGTGCTGCGCACGCCATCTCGCAACTTCGCCCTGCTCGAGACCCTCCGGGCGTTCGGTGCCGAGCAACTCGTCGCGTCCGAGCGTCAACAGCGCGTCGCCGAGCGGCACGCCCGCTGGATGGTGAATTGGGCCGAGGACGCCGAGCGGCGGCTGCACGAACCGGGTCAACCGGTGATGGACGAGGTCGACGACGCCGTTCCCGAACTGCGCGCAGCCATCGGGTGGCTGCTCGACAATCACCTGACGGTGCACGCCGGGCGCCTCGTCGCCGCCCTCGTCAACTGGGCCCTGCTCCGGCTCCGGCCCGACGTCATGGGCTGGGCGACTCGCGTGATCGCCGCCGACCCCGACGATCGCAGCCCGGTCGCCTCCCAGGTGTGGACGGCGGCCGCCTACCACGCCTGGATGGCGGGTGACATGCGCGGCTCGGCGGAAAGGAGCCGGCGGGCGATCGAACTGGCCGAGCGCGAGCCGGCCGGACTGACCCAGCCGGTCGTCACGATGCGCGGCAACCTCGACCTCTTCGCCGGCCGGCTCGACGAAGCCGCCCGCTGGTACGAGCGGGCGATGGAGGTCTCCGGCGAGGACGACGCGCAGCGCCTGATCGCCGGCGGTGCGCTGCTGCTGGCCCTCGGCTACGCCGGCGATCAGAGTGCCGAACGGGTCTCCGAGTCGCTGCTCGGCGAGATCGATGGCGTCGAGACGGCACCCGCCGCCTATCTGTGGCACTGTGCCGGCGAGGCGGCGATGCCGGTCGACGCCGACCTGGCCAAGGCCCGCTTCCGCCGAGCGGTGGAGATCGCCGAGCGGACCAACGCTTCGTTCGTCCGCGGCTTCGCCGGCGCCTCGCTCGCCTCGATGGAGGCGCGTGACGGTGATGCCCGTGTCGCGGCGGCCGCCTACCGCTGGCTCATCCCGCACTGGCAGCGCTCAGGGCTGCGGTCGACGCAGTGGACCGTGCTGCGATCGGTCGTCGGTCTGCTCGACCGGCTCGGACACCCGCGGGAGGCTGCGCTGCTCGAGGGAGCCGTCCGCTCCACTGCCGACGGCCACCAGATCTTCGGCGCCGACGAAGTGGCGCTGCAGGAAGTGGGCGCCCGTCTCCGGGCGACACTCGGCGACGAGGAGTACGAGGCCGCCCGACGCGAAGGCGGCGAGCTCGACGGCCACGGCGCCGCCGAGCTCGCGCTCCGCTGCCTGTAGCTCGGCGCCGTAACGGATGGTGCCTGGCACCATCCGTTACCGACTCACCAGCGGGGCTGCTCGCGGAGGACGCCGAGGATGCCCTGGCCGATCATCTCGTGGGCGTAGGCATCGTTGCCCGGATGGAAGCCGCCACAGCGGACGTCCCGGTACAGGCGCTCCAGCTCGCTGCCGCGGAACATACCGCCGCCACCGCTGACGTCGAGGGCGATGTCGACGACGCGCTTGGCGGCCTCGACCGCCCGCCACTTCATCGAGAACACCTTCAGCGCCCACGCTTCGCCGTGATCGACGCCCGCCACCCAGTCGTCGACGAACTGCTGCAGCGTGGCGCTCGCCGCATCGAGCTCGAGGTACATCTCGGCCACCTGGTGTTGCACGAACGGGTTGTAGGCGTACGCCCCCCGCTCGATCGCCACGGACTGCTTGCGCCGGGCCCCGTCGGCCGCCAACTCGAGCGCGCGATCGGCGATCCCGAGGTAGACGGCGCCGATCAGCGACAGCGGCCACATCGTCATGGCGATGAGGAACGGGTCCTCGCCGACTCCGGCCGGCGCCACGCAGCCGATGCGATCGTCGGCCACGAACACGCCGTCGAGGATGGTGTCGTGGCTCTGCGTGGGACGCATGCCGAGCGTGTCCCACGTCTCCACGACGGAGACGCCCGGGCTCGTGCGCTCGACGAAGGCGTGGACGATCTGCGGTCCGCCCGGCGCGTCGGGGTCGATGGCGTGGGCGCCGAGCCACCGCCACGCAGGGCCGTTCGACCCGAACTGCTTGCGTCCGGTCAGCCGGTAGCCGCCCTCGACGCGCTCGGCGCGGCAGGTCGACATCAGCACCGGCACGTCGTTGCCCGTCTCGGCGTGCCCGGCGGCGAACACGTCGCCCGCAAGCGCCGACTCGAACATCCAACGCAGCGAGGAATCCCCCCACTGCTCCAGTTGGGCGGCGATGCCGATCCAGTAGGTGTGCATGGTCATCGCCAGGGCCGTGGCCGGGGCGTAGCGGGCGAGGCGACGCTGGCTGGCCGCCATCTCGGCGAGGGTCAGCCCGCCGCCGCCCAGCTCGGCGGGCACGACCGCAGCGAGGTAGCCGACCTCGCGGAGCTCGGCGAGGTCCTCGTGGAAGTACTGGTTGGCGGCATCGAGATCGGCCGCCCGGGAACGGAAGCGCTCGAGCATCTCCTCGGACAGCTCGATGCGAGGACGGTTGGATGTGGTGGTCATGGTCATGGCGGCCACGATCGACCCCACCGCTCTCATCGCACTTTCATCGGCTCTCACGCGGGGCGAGCTGATGAGAGCCGGTGAGAGCGACATGGGAGCGGGGCCGACGACCATCGCCGGCATGACGTATCTCACCCACCCACGTGAACTGGGCACCATCCTCGCCGTCTGGGCCCACCCCGACGACGAGACCTATCTCGCCGGCGGCGTGATGGCGGCCGCCCGTCAAGCCGGCCAGCGCGTCGTGTGCGTCTCGCTCACCGCCGGGGAGCTCGGCACCGACGATCCCGTCCACTGGCCGCCGGGCCGGCTCGGCGAGGTCCGGCGCTGGGAAGCCGCCGCCGCGATGGGTGCCCTCGGCGTGGCCGAGCATCAGGTGCTCGGCTTCCCCGACGGCGGCCTGAGCCGGCACGACGAGATGGCGATGCGGCGGATCGGCTCGCTGATCGACATGGTCGACCCGGACACGATCCTCACGTTCGGTCCCGACGGTGTGACGTTCCATCCCGACCACATCGCCGTCCACCATCTGGTGACGACGGCATGGCAGCGGCGGGCGTGCGCCGCCCGGCTGATGTACACGGCGACGCCGGCCGCATTCCTCGATCGCTATCGCGACCGCCTCGAGTCGTGGGGCATGTACATGACCGACGAACGGCCCGAGGCCGTCGCCGAGACCGACCTCGACGTGCACCTGCGGCTCGACGGCGCGGCGCTCGATCGGAAGATGGCCGCGCTCAGGGCGATGGCCACGCAGACGGCCGGCGTCGTCGATGCCATCGGCCTCGACGTCTACCGGGACTTCGTCTCCGAGGAGGCGTTCGTCGACGCACCGCGGCCGGCTTCGTTCGCCGAACTGGCGACGATGTGGTTCTCGGCGTCGTGAGCCGCACCGGTCGCTGTCACCGTGAGGGTGGTCGTTGCTTGCGGAACGAGTTCTTCCTCGCGATCCGGCCGTCGCGGACCGTGAGGAAGTCGCACCCGAGGACGTCGAGCCTCGAGCCGTCGTCCCGCGTGCCGGTGAGCCGCCACTCCGACACGCCGTAGTCGTCGGCGAGCACGGAGTGGCGACCGCCACCCCAGTGCGCGTCGGGCATCGAGGCGAGCACGCTTGCGAACGCCGAGCGCACGGCGTCGCGGCCCTCGAACCGCTCGCCGTGCACATCGGGTCCGCCGGATGCGTCGAACACGCAGTCGTCGGTGAAGAGCCTCATCAGGCGGTCGAGGTCGTGGGCGTTCCACGCCTCGGTGTGCTCGATGAGCAACTGCTGCAGATCGTCGCGCTCCACGTCAGACCTCCCGGCGAACGAACCCGCCGCGATCGTAGGCCCGTCCCGCCACCACCATCACCGACCGGCCCTTTTGTCCGCGCCACGGTCCGCTGCGGACCAGTGTGCGGACCGAATGAGCGAGCGTCGCCTACGCCTCGCACGCGCCGTCAGTGCCGTCGTCGTGGAGCCACGGCGAGTCGGGATCGAGGGCGAGTGAAAGGCTCTGCACGCGTTCGCCGTCGGTGAGCATGAGGTCGAGCATCCGTCGCCCGGCGTGCTCGTGGGCCGCCTTGAGCCGGCCGAAGGCGATGACGTCGTCGGAGCACGGCTCCTGCTCGAGCACGAGCGGGCGGATGACGACGTGGAGCACGGACTCGCTGCCTCGCGGCCGGGCGCGGCGCCGGGGGACCATCAACCGGCCCGCCCCTGGCACGAGGGGATCGATGACGATGCGCTGGATCCGGCCGGCGTCGTCGACGATGACGATCACCTCGTCGGATGCCCCGACGGCCTCGGGAAGATCGAAGGCGAACATCGCCGCGTCGGCGATGCTGCAGATCGTGGGCAGCTCGTCGCCTGGGCTGCGGCGATCGCGGCGAACCGGGCGGTGGTGACGATGGGACACGGGAGACCTCCCTGGTTGAGGTCGCGGCAGGGCGCGACGTCGAACGGAGGGGGAGGTCGGTGACGCGAGTGTAGGCCGGGTCGCCGGGTCCTGGTGACTGACGGTCGGGTCGACGTGGTCAGGGGGTGGGGAGGTGGCGGTCGACGAAGGCCAGGACCATCTCCATCTCGTCGACGCGTTCGCTCCGCGAGCGGGCTTCGTGGCCGCGATCGAAGGCGCGGTACTCGTGCTGCTTGCCGAGCTCGACGAGGCGGGAGACGTACAGCTCGATCTGGCGGATTGGGCAGCGCGGGTCGCGCAGGCCGGCGGTCACCAGCACGGGGACCTCGACGTCGTCGACGTACGTGAGCGGCGACGCCGCGGCGTAGGCCTCGGGCACATCGGTCGGCGAGCCACCGAAGCGCACGCGATAGCTCGCCCGCAGCTGATCGCTCATGTCCTCGTACACCGCTGCGGTGTCGGCGACCGGCACGATGGCGACACCGAGCGACCACAACCCGGGCTGCTGGCCGAGGGCGAGCAGGGCGAGGTAGCCGCCCCACGAGCGCCCGGCGATGACGATGCGGTCGGGATCGGCCGTGCCGTCGGCGACGAGGGCGTCACGCACGGCGGCGAGGTCCTCCAACTCGGCGCGCCCGGGGCGACCGATGTTGGCGCCGCGCCACTCCGACCCGTAGCCCGTCGAGCCGCGGTAGTTGACCTGCACCGTGGTGTAGCCGCGGGCCACCCATGCGTTGCGCGTCGCCGAGAAGGAGTCGGTGTCGTGGGCGGCCGGCCCGCCGTGGACGAGGAAGACGACCGGTCCCGGCCCGGCCGCTCCGTCGGCCGCGGCGCCGGGCCGGGCGACGAGCACGTGGACCGGACCGTCGGCTCCGCTCACGTTGAGATCGGCGAGGGCCGGAGCGCCATCGAGCCCTGGAAGTTGGGCGGCAGCGGGCTCGGGTCCCGTCGTCAGCACCGCCGGCGGATGGGACGCCGAGGACCACAGGTACTCGACTCGCCCGTCGGGAAGGGCCGAGGCGTCGGCGACGTACCCGGCCGGGGTCTCCAGTCGCTCGAGCGAGCCGTCGCCGAGGTCGAGGCGGTACAGCTCGCTGCGGGCGCGGTGCTGGTGGAGCACCAGCAGGGCGTCGCCCGCGGGATACCACGATGCGGTGATCTCACCCGGGAGGGGGACGTCGATCTCCCGCTGGTCGCCGGTCGTCACGTCCCAGAGCAACGGCCGTGACCGCCCACCCCGCTCGTGCCGGACGAGTAGCTCGTGGGAGCCGTCGACGGGACTGAACGCGACCGGCCACAGACCCAACGTGGGGCCGTCGGTCAGCTCAGCGACGATGCTGGGGGCGCCGTCGCGGTCAACCCGCAGCACGCGGATCGCCGGCTTCAGGGAGTTGCCGTGCTCACTGTGGGAGATGGAGAGCAGCTCCCCATCGGGCGACAGCGGGCCGGCCGTGGCGTACTCCTCGCTGCGGTACACCAGCGACGTCGCGTCGGCCGGGCGCCGCTCCGGACCGAGGTCGATGACGTACACCTCGGACGCCTCGCGATCGGTCCGGCCGATCGCCGCTCGGCGGCCGCCGAACGACAGGCCGGCGGGGGTGCCGGGCGGGATGGCGTCGGACACGGGGGTGGCCGCCCCGCCGGCGAACGGTTGGCGCATCCACACGCCGTGCTCGTCGCCGTGGTCGTCGGCGAACCACCAGACGTCCTCGCCGTCGACGGGGATGTCGGCCATCAGGACCCCGCCAGGGTGGTCGGTCACCGCGTCGTCGCCGACGACGTCACCCTCCACCATGCCCTCCACCGTGTGGACCTGCCGGGAGTCGGACGCGTCGGTGACGGCGACGCCACGATCGGCTCGCCCGGAGGCGCGCCGGGGAAGCGTGGTGGAGATCACGTCGTACCACCGGTGCCACGTCTGGTCGATCGCGCTGACCGTGCTCGGCGGGTGCGACGAGACGTGCTCGGTCCCGGCCGCCGGGGAGACCAGGCCGAGCGGTCCGACGTCGTCGACGATGCGGTCGGCCGCCGCCGACAGGGCGGCGACCACCGGCTCGATCGACGGCACCTTGAGCAGGTCGGGCCACGACTCGACGGCGACCTGGCGCACCGGCCAATCGGGCACGGCCAGGGTGGCCACGTCGTCGCGTCGCACGGCCAGCAGCTCCAATCCCGGCAGCAGAGCGATGCCGACGCCGCGGGCGGCGAGCGCCTGCATGCTGGCGCAGTCGTCGGCCACCATCATCATCTTCGGCACGAAGCCGGCGCGGGCCGCGGCCCGCTCGAGCAGGCCGCTGAACAGGTCGCTGCCGACGAGGAACCGCTCGTCGGCGAACGGGGCGAGCGAGCTGACCGTGGTGGACGCCAGACGGTGCGAACGCGGGACCACGAGGTGGACGTGATCCCACAGCAGCCCGACACTGCTCAACGGCGATCGTCGCAGCGACGACGTGCCGTCGCTGCGGACGTTGGCCGGTATCGATGCCAGTTCCTCGACGGCGTACCGGTAGGTGACGGCGAGATCGGCGTCGCCGCGGACGACCATCGCCGTGGCGTCGAGCGGATCGGCGTGGAGGAGGCGGACGTCGAGGGCCGGCTGGCTAACGGCCACGTCGGCGAGGGCGTCGGCCACCAGTGTGGCCCGCCCGCTCGAGAAGGCGGCGATGCGCAGCACCCCCGAACGCGAGCCGATCACGTGGGCGAGGTCGCGTTCGGCGACGCGGATCGCCGTGAGGATCTGGTCGGCGTGGCGCAGCAGCGACTGGCCCGCCGGGGTGAGGCGGATCGACCGCCCGGCGCGCGCCGTGAGGGGTGCGCCGACGGCCTTCTCGAGGAGCCGCATCTGGTAGCTGAGCGCCGGTTGGGTGTAGCCGAGGCGGCGGGCGGCTGCCGAGTAGGAGCCGGTCCGGGCGATCTCGCGGAACGACCGCAGGTGCTGGGGGTCGAGCACGTGGAGGACCCTAGACCCCTGATGGCGGGCTTGTGATCAGGGTCTCTTATGGGTTCGCGCCGTTCTCTCTATTTGACGTATACATCCCCGCTTCGTACCGTCGCACCAGGACATCACGCAGCGTGGCGTGCCGTGAACCTGCCCCGGCCAGTCTCGAAAGGACCGCCCATGAAGCCCGTTCCGTTCCGTGCGACGCTCGCTGCCGCGATCGGCCTCGTCGCCGTGTTGCCCATCGCCTCCGGAGCGCTCGACGCCTCGGCGCCACCGACCTCCGACGCTCCCGCATCGGGTGGCGTCCTCGTCGCCGCCCAGAGCGCCGAGCCCGAGCGGTTCGACCCCCACATGACGAGCGGCTACGCCAGCTACCAGGTCCTCGAGAACGTGTTCGACACCCTCGTGCAGCCGGGTGACGATCTGACGATGGAACCGGCGCTCGCCACCGAGTGGACCGTGAGCGACGATCAACTCACGTGGACGTTCACGCTCCGCGAGGGCGTGCAGTTCCACAACGGCCGTGAGCTCACCTCGGCCGACGTGGTCTACAGCTTCGAGCGGATCCGCGATCCCGAGGTGGCGTCCGGCGTGGCCTACCGGCTCGACGCCGTCGACACGATCACCGCGCTCGACGACTACACCGTCGAGATCGTCGTCACGGCCCCGACGCCCAACCTGCTCACGCTGCTCGGCGGCTACAAGGGCATGGCGATCGTCGCCGAGGAGAACGTGACCGACGGTTCGATCGACACCGCGCCGATCGGTACGGGACCGTTCGTGTTCGAGTCGTACACCGCCGGCGACGGTGTCGAGCTCGTTCGCAACGACAACTACTGGCGGGCCGACGAGGGCCTGCCGTACCTCGACGGCGTGCGCTTCGTCGCCATCCCCGACCCCACCGTCAAGCTGACCAGCCTGCAGACCGGTGACGTCGACTGGATCGACGGCGTGCCGCCCGCCGAGCTGGAGTCGCTCGAAGGGTCCGACGACGTGGTCGTCGGTCGCGTCGCCGGCTCCGACTACCACTACTTCGCGCTCAACCAGACCCGTCCGCCGTTCGACGACGTGCGGGTGCGCCAAGCGATCGCCACGGCGATCGACCGTGAGGAGATCACCGAGGCGGCCACATTCGGCGCCGCCACGGCCAACCAGACGGCGATCCCCGACGGCAGCTTCTGGTACTACGACTACGCGCCGTACGCGGCCGGCGACATCGAGGCGGCGCAGGCGCTGCTCGACGAGGCCGGCATCACCGACGGGTTCTCGATCGAGTTCCTCGTCACCAGCGACTATCCCGAGACGGTCACCCAGGCCCAGGTCATCGCCGCCCAGCTCGAGCCGCTCGACATCGAGGTGACCATCAACGACGTCGACTTCAGCACGTGGCTCGATCTCGAGGCCCAGGGCGAGTTCGACGCCTTCATGCTGAGCTGGATCGGCAACATCGACCCCGACGAGTTCTACTACTCGCAGCACCACACCGACGGCACGTTCAACTTCCAGGGCTACAGCAACCCGGCGCTCGACGAGCTGCTCGACGCCGCTCGTGTGGAGCCCGACTCCGACGCCCGCAAGGCGCTCTACGACGAGATCGCCACGATCATCGTCGACGACGCCAGCTACATCTACCTGTACAACCCCGACAACATCGACGCCTGGTCGCCCGACGTGTCCGGCTACGAGACACGGGGCGACAACGCCATCCGGTTCGTCGAGACGTCGCTCGGCTGATCATCGTCACCACCGACCCGGCGTGATCCGTCGTCGCGAGGGAGACTGACCCCGTGCTGCGATGGCTTGCCGTCCGGGTCGGCTCGATGCTCGTCGCCATGCTCGGGGTGACGGTGGCCGTGTTCGCGCTCGTCCACCTGATCCCCGGGGATCCGATCCGCAACTCGCTCGGCACCCGGTTCAACCAGGAGATCTACGACCGTAAGCGGGCCGAGAGCGGCCTCGACCAGCCGCTGGTCGAGCAGTTCGTGCGCTGGCTCGGGCGGGCCGTTCGAGGAGACCTCGGTGAGAGCTTCCGCAGCAACCGCACGGTCACCTCGCTGGTCGTCGAGCGCCTGCCGGCCACGCTGTCGCTCGCCTTCGCCGCGCTGGCCATCGCCCTGTTGATCGCCATCCCGGTGGGCATCATCTCGGCGGTCCGCGCCGGCTCCAAGCTCGACTACGCGGCCACCGCCGCCAGCCAGGTCGGCGTGTCGGTGCCCGAGTTCTGGGCGGCGATCATGTACATCCTCCTGTTCGCCCTTACCCTGTCGTGGCTACCGCCGGCGGGCTACGTGTCGCCGTTCGAGAGCCCCCTCGAGTGGGCCCGCCACCTCGTCCTGCCGGCGTTGACCGTGGGCCTCGTGTCGGGATCGATCCTCACGCGCTTCGTGAGATCGGCGGTGCTCGAGGCGCTCAACCAGGACTACGTGCGCACGGCCCAGGCCAAAGGGCTGAGCTCGCGCCAGATCGTCACCGGACACGTGCTGCCCAACGCGGCGATCCCGATCCTCACCGTCGTCGGCCTGCAGCTCGGGTTCATGCTCGGTGGCGTCGTGGTCGTCGAGGTGATCTTCGCCTGGCCGGGCATCGGCCGGCTCGCCCTCACGGCGGTGGAGGACCGCGACTACGCCGTGCTGCAGGGCGCCGTGCTCTATCTGGCGTTCACGTTCCTGCTCGTCAACCTGCTGGTCGACGTGCTCTACGCCATCGCCGACCCCCGCGTGAGGCTGCGATGAGCGAGACGGCCAGCGGGATCGAGGAGCTCGAGGCGTTCGAGGGCGGGGCGCCCGCCGAGCGCCTGCGCAGCCGGCCCGCCGAGGTGTGGTCGGCGGTCGTCGCCAACCGCCTCGCCGTCGTCGGCCTCGTCGTGTTGGGACTGCTCGTCGTGGCGGCGGTGATCGGCCCGACGATCGCACCATTCGGCATCAACGAGCAGAACATCACCAACCGGTTCGCCGGGCCCAGCCGGGATCACTGGTTCGGCACCGACGACCTCGGCCGCGACGTGTTCTCACGGGTGCTCGTGGCGTCGCGCGGTTCCCTCCAAGTCGGCGCCGTCGCCGTGGGGATCGCCCTCGGACTCGGTGTGCCGATCGGGCTCGTCGCGGGCTTCTACGGCGGGCTCGCCGACGGGGCCCTCATGCGGCTGATGGACATCGTCTTCTCGTTCCCGGCGATCCTCCTGGCCATCGCCATCGTGGCCGTCCGCGGGCCCGGCCTGCTCAACGCGATGATCGCCATCGGCATCGTCTACATGCCGATCTTCGCCCGCATCACGCGCGGGTCGGTCATCTCCGTGCGCAACGAGGTGTACGTGCGCGCCGCCCGCTCGCTCGGGGCATCGGGGCCGCGCATCATGCGCCGGCACGTGCTGCCCAACGTCGTCGGCCCGATCATCGTGCAGACGTCGCTGTCGCTCGCCTTCGCCATCCTCTCGGAGGCGGCGCTGTCGTTCCTCGGCCTCGGGGTGCAGCCCCCGCAACCGTCGTGGGGGCGCATGCTGGCCGACGGGCGCGGGTTCATGAAGCAGGCGCCGTGGATCGGCATCTTCCCGGGTCTCGCCATCGTCGCCACGGTGATGGCCTTCAACCTCGTCGGCGACGGGCTGCGCGACGCGCTCGACCCGCGCCAGAAGAGCATCATCGAGTCGAGGGGCCAGCAGGCATGACGGCGGCCGTCGACGCGGACACGACGCCGCTGCTGTCGGTGCGCGACCTGCGCGTCAGGTTCGGCACCAAGCGCGGCGTCGCCCGCGTGGTCAACGGGATCAGCTACGACGTCGCCGCCGGCGAGACGGTGGCCATCGTCGGCGAGTCGGGCAGCGGCAAGAGCGTCGGGGTGATGGCCCTGATGGGGCTCGTCAAGCAGCCGCCGGGACGCGTCGAGGGCTCGGCCCGGTTCGAGGGCGCCGAGCTGATCGGCGCGACGGAGGCCGAGCTACGCATGCGTCGTGGCAACCGCATGGCGATGATCTTCCAGGACCCGATGACGTCGCTGAACCCGGTGCGCAGCATCGGCTACCAGGTCGGCGAGTCGCTCCGGGTGCATCAGGGCCTCTCCAAACGGGCGGCCCTCGATCGGGCCGGCGAGCTGCTCGACCTCGTGGGCATCCCGTCGCCGCGCCAGCGGCTCCGCGAGTATCCGCACCAGTTCTCCGGCGGCATGCGGCAGCGGGTGATGATCGCCATGGGCCTGGCGACCGACCCATCGCTCCTCATCGCCGACGAACCGACCACCGCGCTCGACGTGACCACGCAGGCGCAGATCGTCGAGCTGGTCGGCGACCTCCAAGCCCGACTGGGCATGGCGGTGGTCTGGATCACTCACGACCTCGGCGTCGTCGCCCGCATCGCGCACCGGGTGCTGGTGATGTACGCCGGGCGCATCGTCGAATCGGGGACGGTCGACGACGTGCTCGCCGACCCGCGGCACCCGTACTCGATCGGCCTGCTCGAGTCGCTGCCGAAGCCCGGCGTCGAGCGGCCCGAGCGACTGTTCTCGATCCCCGGGCTGCCGCCCGACCCCGTGCACCTCCCCGCCGGCTGCGCGTTCTGGGAGCGGTGCTCGTTCCGGCTCGACGACGCCGAGCGCGACACCGTGCCCGAGCTGCGGGAGGTCTCGCCCGGCCACGCCGTCGCCTGCCTGTACGACGTGGCGAGGCCGCGATCGTGACGTCGTCGACGCCTGACGCCGGAACGCCCGTCCTCGAGGTGACCGACCTGGAAGTGCACTTCCCCGTGCGTGGGCGAGGCGTGGTGAAAGCGGTGGACGGCGTGTCGTTCTCGCTGCATCGGGGCGAGACGCTCGGCATCGTCGGCGAGAGCGGGTGCGGCAAGTCGACCACCGGACTCGCCCTGTTACGCCTCGTGGAACCCACCGGGGGCAGCGTGCGCGTCGGCGGCGTGGAGCTGACCGGGCTGGACGGCCGGCGGTTGCGGGAGATGCGCCGGCGGGTCGCGATGATCTTCCAGGATCCCTACGCCTCGCTGAACCCGCGCATGACCATCGGCGACATCGTGTCCGAGCCGCTGGAGATCCACGGGCTGCGCACCGGGCGCAGCGAGCGGCGTCGCCGGGTGGAAGAGCTGCTCGCCATGGTCGGGCTCAACCCCGCCTACCGCACCCGCTACGCCCACGAACTGTCGGGCGGCCAGCGCCAACGGGTGGGCATCGCCCGCGCCCTCGCCACCGAACCCGAGATCATCGTCGCCGACGAGCCGATCTCGGCGCTCGACGTGTCGGTCCAGGCGCAGGTCATGAACCTCCTCGAGGACCTGCAGCGCGAGCTCGGTCTCGCCTACGTGTTCATCGCCCACGACCTCGCCGCCGTCCAGCACATCAGCCACCGCGTGGCCGTGATGTACCTCGGGCGCATCGTCGAGACCGCCGATCGCGAGGCGCTGTACGCATCGCCCGCCCACCCGTACACCGAGGCGCTCCTGTCGGCCATCCCGCTCGTCGACCCGGCCGAGGAACGGGAACGGCGCCGCATCATCCTGCGCGGCGACGTGCCCAGCCCGCTGAACACGCCGACCGGGTGCAACTTCGCCAGCCGGTGCCCGAAGGCGTTCGACGACTGCGAGGCGGTGGACCCGCCGCTGTTCGACGCCGGCGAGGGCCACCGCGCCGCGTGCCTGCTGGTCGACTCGGCCCGCGTCGATCCCTGAACGCGAAGTAGGTCGCGGGAGCGTCAGTCAGCCAGCGTCACCAGCACCGTCGTCTCGACCTCGGTGAGCCAGGCTGCGGCGCTGACGTAGTCGTTGACCGACGTGGCGATCCCGAACGCCCGGTCCTCGGCGATGGCCGGGACACTCGCCACGACCGGGCTGGACAGGATGGCGTCCATCCACGGATACATCGAGCCGTCGCCGCCGATGGGGTAGAGGATCACGTCGGCACCGCCGAGGAACTCGCCGGCGCGCTCGAACGAGTACGACTCGTAACCGCTGGCGGGTTCGGTGTCGTCGACGCCGGCCGGCAGGGACACGCCGAGGCCGTCGTAGAGCAGCTCGCCCCACGTGCTCGTGGGGTAGAGCAGCGAGAACTGGCCGTCGGAGTCGCCGATCGTCACGAAGGCCCAGTGGGCGCCGGCGAGCTGGTCGGCATGGTCGGTCACCACCCGGTCCAGCGTGTCCTCGTAGGCCCGACGGCTCTCGTCGACGGCGTCGGTGGTGCCGGTGAAGACGCCGTAGCTGTCGACGATCGCGCGCCAGTCGCCGCGCGCCTCACCGCCGGCGATCGCGGTCGGTGCGATCGCGGCGAGCCGCTCGTACGTCACCTCGTCGATCTCGTAGGCGTCGCCGACGATCAGGTCGGGCTCGAGGGCGGCGATGGCCTCGTAGTTGAGGCTGTCGAAGCTGCCGACCGTTTCGATCCCGTCGACGACCGCCCACTCGTCGTCGGTGAACTGATCCCGCCACGCGGAGTAGTCCTGAACACCGACGGTGGCCACGCCGATGCCGGCGAGCTGCCACGGGGTGTCGTAGCTGACGGCGACGACCCGAGCCGGCTCGATCGGGACCTCGACCTCGCCGTAGAACGTGTCGACGATGTGCGAATCCGGCGTTGCGGCGTGCGCCATCGTTGGAGACTGGGCACCGGCCGCGACGACGTGGGCGGTGGATGACGTCACGGCGAGGGCCATGACGGCGGCGGCAGCGCCGCGGAGGGTACGGAGGTTCACGCTCAGATAGTAAGTACTCCAAACATCTACTGCAAAGTTCCCCGATCATCGCCTCGATGATCGAACGACGTCGTCGTCGTCGGAGGGCTCGGTCCCGGCGGCCAGGCGCGCAGTAACGGTTGGTAACGGTTGGTGCCAGGCACCAACCGTTACGGGGCAGCCGGTGCCCGGAGGCATCCAGCGACGGCGACGATCAGTGGGTGCCGACGTCGATCCGGCCGCTCGCCAGGTCGACGTCGAGCGTGCAGGACGAGGTCCCGTTGGTCCACACCACGTTCAGCCGGCTGCCGCTGTGGCCGAACGTGGCGTCGCCGTCGAAGGCGGGATGGGTGTTGCGCAGCCGGACCAGATCGAGCAGTCGCCGGACCACCGGCCGATCGAGTGCGGTGAGCACCTCGTCGACCGAGAAGTCGTGCCGGTTGACGGACCGGCCGTCGCCGCTGCGCCGGACGGCGTCCTCGTCGTTCGATCCGGCCAGCAAGCCGACGTAGTAGATCTGCGGAACCCCGCGCGCGAAGAGCTGGATCGCGCGAGCGGCGAGGTACCGGTCGTCGTCGTGGTCGAGCGCGGAGTAGTACGAGCAGTTGATCTGATGGACGTCGAGCTCGCCGGGGGCAGTCGTGGAGAGGAGCCGGTTGACGTTGCCACCCCGCGCGACGGATCGCTCGGTGAGGTCGACGAGGCGAGCCGGCTCGAGGACGCCGTCGAGGTCGGGGCGCACGGGGATGCCGTCGTGACAGTCGAGGGTGGTGAACTGCCGGCTCGGCGAACCGTCGAGGTGTGCCGTCAACGCCGAGGCATCGGCACGATGAAGGGCGTCGAGGACGAGCCCGGGCAGCACGAAGTCGTACGTCCAGTACCCGCGCGCCGACAGCCGGCGGTGGGTGTCGTAGCGGTCGTGGACTTCCGGGAGAAGGACCAGCCCGAGACCATCGGCGACATCGGTGATCCAGTCGAGGAAGTGCCAGATCTCGGGCTCGACCATGAAGCAGTTGGTGCCCGCCCGCTTGGTCACGTAGCCGACGGCGTCGAGGCGGACGAGACGTACCCGGTGCGCGGCGAGCATGCGGAGCCATCCGGTGATCAGGGCGCGGGTCGCCGGCGTGTTGACGTCGAGATCGATCTGCTCGGCCCACTCCGACGTCCCGAACGACGTCCACACCTGCTCGACGGCGCCCGTCGCGGTGATCGTGATCGGCGACAGCGGCGAGTCCGGCTTCCGCAGGGCGATCCGGGCGAGATCGTCCGGCGGCGCCACCCCCGCCGGCCAGACCTTGTCGACGGTGATGAACAGGTCGGCCCACTGCGAGCGCCGGCCGTTCCGTTCGAAGTCGGCGAACTGCTCGCTCCGGCGCGAGATGTGGTTGACCATCACGTCGAGCAGCACGTCGTGATGCTCGGCGATCGCCTCGATGTCCCGCCAGGTGCCGAACGCCGGCTCGATGCGCTCGTACGTCACGGGAGCGAAGCCACGATCGCCGGTGGACGGGAACGGCGGCAACACGTGCACGCCGCGGAACAGCCCCGCCAGCGGGCCGTCGAGGAGGCGATTGACCGCGGCGAGGTCGCCACCGAGCGAGTCGGGGTAGGTCAACAGCTGCGGGCGGGCCGGGACGCTCGCCCTCGTGGACCCGGCGGGACGGGTCGATGGGTCGGTGGGCACGGGGGATCTCTTCGAGTGGGAGTGAAAGTCGGAGTCGTGCTCGGAGAGCGGTCAGCCCTTGACCGAGCCTTGGAGCAGGGCGGCGATGATGTGGCGCTGGAACAGGAGGAACACGATCAGGGTGGGCAGGAGGATCAGAATGGTGCCGGCACAGAGGAGTGGGATGTCGGTCGCGTAGTGCCCCTGGAAGGCGCCGAGCGCGCCTGCCATCGTGCGTTGCTCGGGGTCCTCGACGAGCACGAGGGCGAGCAGGAACTGGTTCCACGTCCAGATCGACAGCAAGATGGCCAATGAGGCGATCGGCGGCCGCGCCAGCGGCACGTGGATGCGCCAGAACACGCTCCACGTTCCGGCGCCGTCGACCTCGGCGGCCTCGGTGATCTCGGCCGGCATGGTGGCGAAGTGGGCTCGCATCCAGAAGACCGAGAACGGCATGAAGAGGCCGATGAGCGGCAGCGAGATGGCAAGGCGAGTGTTCAAGATGCCGAGGTCGTCGGCGAGGAAGTACAACGGCGTGATGATTCCCTCGAACGGCAGCGTCAGGCCGAGCACGAACAGGAGGAGGAGCCAGCGGGCACCGGGGATCTCGAGCAGGCCGATGGCGAAGCCCGCCATCGTCGAGATGACCAGGGCGATCGGCACGACGGTGATCACGATCAGGCTGCTCGACTTCAAGAGTGTGGTCATGTTGGCGACGTCGAAGGCCTCGGCGAAGTTGCCCCACTGCGGATCGCTCGGCCACTCCAGACCCGTCGGTAGCGAGCCGGACGGCTGGAGTGCCGTCGTGAAGATGCTGATGAAGGGCAGGACGGTGAACACCATCAGGGCGGCGAGGAACGTCCGCCCGGCGATCGTCTCGCCGCGTGACGCCGTCATCGGGCACCGCGCCGCGTCAGGCGTTGGATCGGCAGGATGATGACGAGGACCAACAGCATCACGATCACGGCGAGGGCCGACGCCAGGCCGACCTGTCGCTCGAGGAAGGCGAGGATGTAGATCTGGATGCCCGGCACGGCGGTCGCATTGCCCGGCCCGCCACCCGTCGACACGTACACGATGTCGAAGGCCGCCAGCGCGGCGATCATCGTGACGGTGAGGCAGACCCCGATCTCGTACCTCAACCCCGGCAGGGTGATGGCGCGCAGTTCGGCCCACCAGCCGGCTCCGTCGATGCGGGCCGCTTCGTAGAGCGTGACGTCGATCTTGCTCATGCCGGTGAGCAGCAGCACCGTGCAGAACCCGAGCAGCACCCACACACCAATCATGCCGACGGCGGGCAGCGCCCAGTCGAAGTCGCCGAGCCAGGCACGCGTCAGCCCGTCGAGGCCGACCGCGTCGAGCAGCTGGTTGACCAGACCCGACAGCGAGAGCAGCCAGCCCCAGATGATCCCCGCCGCCACCAGCGGGATCACCTGGGGCAGGAACAAGACCGTCCGGGCGATCGTGCCCAGTCGTCCTCGGGCGACCCGGTGGATGATGTTGGCGGCGAGCACTCCGAGCGTGACCGGTACGAGGCTGAAGAACACGACCAGCCGGAGCGAGTTGGTGACCGTCCCGACGAGGTCCGGATCCCGCAGCACCGTGCGGTAGTTGCCGAGACCCACCCACGTCGCTGGTCCGACGCCGTCCCATCGGTACAGCGAGTAGCGGATCGTCTGCGTCAGCGGTGTGAGGACGAAGAGCCCGTAGACGGCGAGCGCCGGGACGACGAACAGCCAACCGATGAGTGACTTGCGGCGGCCGCCGGGGCGGCCGCGGGTCGAGCGCGACGTCGATCGCGCTCGACCGTTGGTCCGAAGTGTCATTCCTGGACGCCGTCCGCCCCGGCCCGCCGGCGCTTACAGCTCGGCGAGCTCGCGCTCGTACTCCGCCTGCACCGTCTCGAGCAGCCCGGCCGCATCCTGGCGGCCGCCGATGAGCTCCTGCAGCGCCGGTGTCCAACCCTGGGCGAAGATCGCACCGGTGGCGTTGGCGATGAAGTCCATCGCCCCGTTCGCCTCGGCCACGCGCTGACCGGCGGCGAGGGTCTCGTTGGTCACCGACGCCGCTCCCGCGGCGGGCACCTCGAGATCGGTCGGCCCACCGGGGTTGGATCCTCCGACGTCGACGTTGATCTGGCGGGCCGCCTCGTTCGTCGCCACCCAGTTGAGGAAGAAGGCCGCACAGTCCTGGTTCTCGGCGCCGGCCCCGATGCCATAGGTCAACGGTGCCGACATCGCCGCCACAGGAGCGCCCTCCTCGAGCGGTGGGAAGAGGAAGAAGCCGACGTTGCCGGCCATCTCGCCGTCGTAGCTCGCGTTCTCCCAGTCCCCGTTGAAGATGAACACGCCCTCACCGCCTCGGAACCGTGCGTTGGCGTCGGTGTACTGCAGGGCGTTGGCGTCCTCGGGGAAGTACCCGCTCTCGACCCACCCCTGCAGGTGCTCGGCCGCCTCGAGGTTGGACGGCGTGTCGATGGTGGCCGACGGCTTCTGGAAGATCCAGTCGTTGATCGGCTCGGGTGGGCCGTAGGCGGCCATCAGCTGTTGCAGCGGGAACGCCAGGCCGCCGCCGCTCGCCGTGGCGTTCCAGACCATGATCGGCAGCTCGCCGGCTTCGCTGGCCGCAGCCAGCAGCTCGTCGAACTCGGCGACGGTGGCCGGCGGCTCGGTCATGCCGATCGCGGCGGCCTTCTCCTTGTTGTAGAAGACCCCCGTCAGGCTGTAGTTGAGGCCCATCGCGTACAGCGAGCCCGAGCCCCGCGTCCCGTCCTCGGCGACACGGTTCTGGGCCAACTGGGCGGCGGGCCACTCGTCCCAGCCGAACGCCGAGGCGTAGTCGTCGAGGTTGAGCAACAGATCGTCCCGAACGAGCGAGACCATCGACGGCAGACGGATGAGGTCGGGCGGGTTGTCTCCCGCGAGCAGTCGCGGTGTCGCGTTCATCAGATTGGTGAACTGATCCTGGCTGATGTCCCAGGTGACGTTCGGATACTGCGCGGTGAACTCGTCGGCGAGTTCGAACGGCAGGTCGAAGCCGGTCTCGAAATAGGCCCGCAGCTCGACGGGCTCGGTTCCGCAGCTCGGCGCACCGGCGTCGGTCGCTGCCGAGCCCGATGCCGAGTCCGGTGGTGCCGAGGCGTTCACCCCGGACGCCGCGACCGCCGTCGCGATCGCCACGGTGCCCGCAACGATCACCCGCCCCCGGGTCCCGGAGCGGCTCCCCCAATGCCTTCTCTTCATGACGTTTCCTCCTTGTTCTGATGAGGCCCAATAGCGATCAGCGTCGACCGCCGGCCGGCGGTCCCGTCGTGGAGCGGACGACCAGCTCCGGCTGCAGGCGGACCACGGCCGGGGGGTCGGACCGCCCGGCCATCTCGGCGAGCAGGAGCTCGGCGCCCCGCCGGCCGGACTCGACGAGGTGCTGGCGAATCGTGGTCAAGCCGACGTAGTCGGCGGCCTCGACATCGTCGTAGCCGATGACGGAGAGATCTTCGGGCACGCTGAGCCCGGCGTCGCGGGCGGCGGCGAGGACACCCAGGGCCTGCGTGTCGCTCGCCGCGAAGATGGCGGTGGGCCGATCTGGTCCGCTGAGCATCTCCAGCGCCAGGTCTCGAGCCTCGTAGCGTCCGTGCTCGCCATGCCGCACCCGTGGCTCGGGCAGGGCGATTCCGGCGTCGGCGAGCGCCTGCCGCATGCCGGCGGTGCGATCACGGCTCGACGTGAAGCCGAACGGATCCTCGGTGGCGTCGGTGATGACGCCGATCTGGCGGTGGCCGAGATCGACGAGGTGACGTGCGGCGAGGGCGCCCCCGTCCCTGTCGTCTCCGACGACGCGTGGCGAGACCGCGACCGCCGCGACGTGGACATCGACGAAGACCACCGGAATCGCAGGGTGATCGAGCGCCCAGGGCACGGTGTCGGGCGGGGGCAGCGAGACGACGAGCAGGCCGTCGTGGCGCCGACGGTCGACGAGGGTTTCGAAGAAGTGGTCCCGTTTGTGGACCGACTCCACGTTGTAGACGACGAGGTCGAGCTCACCCTCGCCGATCGTGCTCTCGATGCCGCGGAGGCGTTCGACGGCCTGGGAGCGGGTGAGGTACGACATCACCACCCCGACCGTCATCGTCCGGCCGAGGCTGAGGCGCCGGGCCGCCGGGCTCGGTGTGAAGGCGAGGTCGGCGGCGACGGCGCGGATGCGTTCCGCCGTCGCCACGTTGACGATCTGTTGCCCGTTCAGGGCGCGCGAGACGGTCGTGACGCTGACGCCGGCTTGACGGGCGACGTCGCGGATGGTGACCGACTTCTTCACAGCTCCCCGTTCTGTGGCCTGAAACCGGTTTCATGCAACCGGTTTCAGGAACAGTACCACCCCTCGTCGCGGCGTCAAGGGCCGGCGAGGACGCCGCCGCGACGACCGACGAGGTCGGCATCGCCGTCGGGATCGCCCGTCAGGACCACGGCCGTGATGGGGCGACCCCACTTCGGCCGAATCCCGTACTACCTTCCCGTCGATGCTGCGACGTCGGGTGGCGATGATGCTCGGTGGAACGGCGGTGCTGCTCGGCGCCGTCACGATCGGTTCGGCCGCCTCGGCCGCGCCGCCGCCCCCGGACCCATCGGCTCCGGAGGCCACCGAGCCGCCGCCGACGCCGTTCGTGCATCCGGGAGACGTGTTCAACCCCGATTGCGTCATCGAGATCCAAGAGGGTGACTCGTTGAGCATCATCGCCGAGGCCATGCCGGACACGGCCGTGACGTACGACGACCTCGCCGAGGAGAACGGCATCGACGATCCCGACGCCATCAACTCGGGTGCCTACCTCGACATCTGTGTCGGCAACCAGGTCGACGACATCGACGGTGGCGACCGCAGCGAGGATGCGACCGTGGACATCGTGGACGAGCAGATCGCCGCCCAGCAGCGCCAGATCAACGCCCTGTTCGCCGGCCTCGGCATCGACGAGCTGCTCGTCGACGGCATCTCCGGGCGCATCACCCAGCGCAGCCTGTGCGCGTTCCGCTCGGCGTTCGGCCTGCCGGTCAGCCGCGCCGACATGGTGCCGGGGAGCGCCGAGGAGCAGCTGCTGATGTCGGTCTCCAGCCTGCCGCTGCAGACGGGGGCGCCGGAGCGGTGGGTGCTCGTCGACAAGACGTGCCAGGTGATGTTCGCCGGCCAGGGCGACCGCATCGTGCACCTGTGGGCGGTGTCCACCGGCGAAGCCGGCTACGAGACCCGCGACCAGAACGGCTCGGACGCCTTCCGCTTCGACCCGGCGGTGGACAACGACGGGTGGCACAACAGCTCGACGTACCCCGCCGCCGTCGACAACCCGCTCAACGGCAACATGTACAAGCCGGTGTACTTCGACCGTGGCCAGGCGATCCATGGGTCGTACAACGTGCCCACCGAACCGCTCAGCAAGGGCTGCGTCCGGCTCCTCGTCGAGGATCACGACGCCTTCCTCGCCTGGATCGGTCTCGGCGGTCACACCCGCACCATCTGGGACGACGACGAGATCAACCTCGTCGTCAACGTCCGCGGCGAGTACGCCGCCGGGTAACAGATGGTGCCTGGCACCATCTGTTACCGCACCCTCCTCGCTCGCCATCCGGGCTGCGGGCCATCATGGAGGCGTGCCGCACGCCTCATTGCTCGACGACCTGGCCGGCATCGTCGGCGGCGAGCACGTGCTCACCGACGCCGACCTGCGGGCCGGCTACGAGACCGACTGGACCCGCCGGTACCACGGCGAGGCCCTCGCCGTCGTCCGTCCCGGCGACGCCGAGCAGACCGCCGCCGTGCTGGCGCGCTGCGCCGCCGACGGCGTGCCGGTCGTTCCCCAGGGCGGCAACACGGGCATGGTCGGCGCATCCGTGCCCCGGGGGAACGGCATGGTGGTGTTGTCGATGCGCCGGCTCGACCACGTCGGCGAGGTGAACGCCGCCGGCGGCCAGGTGTCACTGGGCGCCGGCGTCACGATCGCCCGCTGGCGCGAGGTCGCCCGGGCGGCCGGGCTCGACTCGCCCGTCGACTTCGGCGCGCGCGACTCGGCGACCGTCGGCGGCGCCACCGCCACCAACGCCGGCGGCTCGAGGGTCGTTCGCTTCGGCACGATGCGCTCGCAGGTGATGGGTGTGGTCGCCGCGCTGTCCACCGGGGCGACGGTCGGGTCGCTCGCCGGCCTGCCCAAAGAGACCGTCGGCCTGCACTGGCCGTCGCTGCTGGCCGGGAGCGAGGGCACGCTCGGCGTGATCACCGCTGTGCGCCTGCGTCTGGTCCCGTGGTACCGCCAACACGCCGCCGCACTCGTCGCCCTTCCACTCCCCGTCGCCGTCGAGCTGCTGAGCGTCGCGCGCAGGCAGCTGCCCCACCTCGACGCCGCCGAGTTGCTGATGGCCGACGCGATGGACGTCGCCGCTGCCCACCTCGGACGCACCCCGCCGGTGCACGCCGATCAGGCCGCCGGCGTCGACACGTTCGTTCTGCTCGAGTGTGCCGATCACGACGACCCGACGGCGGAGCTCGCCGAGGCGCTCGCCGCGGTCGGGGGCATCGCCGACTCGGCGATGGCGTCGGACCCAGCCGGCATCGCCCGTCTCGTCGAGTTCCGCGACCGAATGGCCGAATCGATCTCCACGCTCGGTGTGCCCCTCAAGCTCGATGTGGCCACCCAGCCGGGTCGCCTGCCGGAGCTGATCGCCCTGGCCGAGCGCGCCGCATCGTCTCGAGGCTGCCACCTGGTCCCGTTCGGCCACCTCGCCGAGGGCAACGTCCACGTCAACCTCCTGGGCGAACCGCTCGGCCCCGGCCGCTACGCGCCGGTCGATCCCGCCCTTGCCGATGGACTCGCCGAGGAGATCCTCACCGGCGTCGCCGGCCTCGGCGGCACGATCTCGGCCGAGCACGGTGTCGGCATCGCCAAGGCGAAGTGGCTGCCCTTGGTGCGTCGCGCCGACGAGCTGGCGGCCGCCGCCGCCGTGAAGGCGGCGCTCGACCCGAGCGGCATCCTCAACCCGGGCGTCCTCACCCCGTAGCGGCAGCCGGTACCCCGCCGCGATGAGCCTGGGCCGCGGTATGTGCGGGTGTGGCTCATCGCTCGGGGCGAGATCGGCAGCCGGTGATGCCGGACGCCCTCCACCGGTCAACTCGTGAACTTGCCAGCAGGCGGCCGCGAGTCCTGCGAGCGGGGCCGGAGAGCGAGAATGGTGAGGGACGGGTGTCGATTCCGGGGGCGGGGTTCGTCGATGTGTCGAGCGGGGACGTCGCCCCGTTCATCGAACGAAAGGAACGACGATGACGAACCCCCAGCCCACCGCCACGATCAACCTCGACCAGTACGGCGACACGCCGCTGTCGTGGGACTCCGTCGCCCAGCGACTCGACACCGTCGCCGACGCCGGCCAGGACGTCTTCACCGTGCTCGGCACCGTGCGCCCCGACGGCACACCGCACGCGGCACCCGTCGGCGCGCTGTGGATCGACGGCTCCTGGTACGTGGTGACTGGCGCCGACACCCAGAAGGGCCGCAACCTGGCGGCGAACCCGGCCTGCACCCTGACCGCTCGCCTGTCGGGCATCGACGTCGTGTTCACCGGCCGAGCCGAGCGCGTCACCGACGCCGGCGAGCTGGAGCGCGTGGCCGGCGTCTACCGAGCGCAGGGTTGGCCGGCGGAGGTGTCCGGTGACGCCTTCACGGCGCCGTTCACCGCGCCGAGCGGCGGCCCGCCGCCGTGGAACCTCTACCGCGTGGCCACCAAACAGGCGGTCGGCGTCGGTTCGGCCGAGGACGTCAACGGCGCCACGAAGTGGACGTTCGCCTGACGCCGGCACCGGCCGCCACGCGAAGTGCGAGTGGACACCGCGGTTACCTGCGCCGTCCGCTCACACTTGCCGGCCGATCAGCGCCGGCGCCGGCCGATCAGCGGAAGTCGACGCGCATCACGCGACGGCGTACCGTCGGGCTGGTCACCTGGGTGAGGCCGGCGGCGGCGAACACCTGCGGGGTGCCGACGCTGGCCTCGTCCCACGTGATCTTCCCGTCTCCTTTGGCCACGATCGGATAGCCCTCGAGCGCCACGGCGCCTCTGGCCCGGGCGAACTCGACGGCGGCCGCGGCGAGCTCGTACATGAGCCCCTCGCCGCGGTAGCCGGCGCGGGTGACGAAGCAGACGACCGACCACACCGTGCCGTCGTTCTTGTCCTCGTTGCGGTCCTTCCACGCCACGGTGCTGCCGAGCAGACGCCGATACGTGGTGCGAGGGGCAACGGCGACCCAGCCGACCGGCTCGTCGCCGAGGAACGCCACGAGTCCTGCCGTGGACGACGCAGCGGGATCGTCCACGTGCGCCTGCTCGCGCAGCAGGGCGGCGCGCTCCTCGACGGGCATGTGCCACCACTCGCCGTCGCCCAGCACCTGCCGTTGGCACTGGCAGCGCGACGCGCCGCCCCGCGTGCCGAACACCGCCTGGATGTCGTCCCACGTCGCTTCGTTCGCCGGGCGGAAGGTGAGTGCGGACGCCTCGCCGTCGGTGGGCCGCTCGTTCCTCACGCCGGCCATGCTCGCGCGGATCGCCGAGGTGTGAGCCGAGGAGGCGGATCCCCGCGCCGGCAGCTCACAGTTCGCGGCGATGAGGCGTGACGAACGCCCACCATGGGCTCGGGCGGCCGACTCTGGGTGCCGGCCGGGCGATCGGTACATTCGGCGCGATCGTCCCCTCTGCTCGGGACGGCACGCCGCCCATCCTGTACGGAGGAATCCCGCCCATGTCCGAAGCCTTCATCATCGACGCCTGCCGCACGCCCCGCGGGATCGGCAAGGTGGGCAAGGGTGCCCTCGCCGACATCCATCCCCAGCAGCTCGGCGCCACCGTGCTGGCCGCCATCCGCGACCGCAACGATCTCGACACCGCCGAGGTCGACGACGTCCTCTTCGGCACGTCGATGCAGGTCGGCCCCCAGGGTGGCGACCTCGCCCGCATGGCGCTGCTCGACGCCGGCTACGACACCAAGGCGTCGGGCGTCACGCTCGACCGCTTCTGCGGCTCGGGCATCACCACCACCAACCTCGCCGCGGCATCGGTGATGTCCGGCCTCGAGGACGTCGTCATCGCCGGTGGTTGCGAGATGATGTCGCGCCACCCGGCCCTCGGGGAGATCCAGCTGCCGCTGCGCGGCCCACTGATGGACGCCGGCAACCTGCGGCTCCGTGCTCGCCATCCCCAGACCCATCAAGGCGTCGCGGCCGACGCCATCGCCACGATCGAGGGCATCCCGCGCGAGGCGCTCGACGAGCTGGCGTACGTCTCGCAGCAGCGGGCGGCGACGGCCATCGCCGAGGGGCGCTTCGACAAGAGCCTCGTGCCCGTGTACCGCGAGGACGGCACGCTGGCGCTCGACCGTGAGGAGTTCCCCCGGCCGCAGACCACGCTCGAGGGTCTCGCCCAGCTGGCGCCGTCGTTCGCCGCCATGGCCGACTTCCCGCTCGACGACCAGGGCACGACGCTGCGCTCGATGGTGCTCGCCCGCTACCCGGACGTGGAGATCAACCACGTCCACCACGCCGGCAACAGCTCGGGCGTCGTCGACGGTGCTGCGGCCGTCCTCATCGCCAGCGGCGAGGCCGCCGAGGCGCGCGGCTGGACCCCGCGGGCTCGCGTCGTCGCCGCCGTGAACATGGGCGACGACCCGACGTTGATGCTCAACGCTCCCGTGCCGGCGGCCAAGAAAGCGCTGTCGCGGGCGGGATTGACCGTCGACGACATCGACCTCTGGGAGATCAACGAGGCGTTCTCGGTCGTCGCCGAGAAGTTCATCCGCGACCTCGACCTCGACCGCTCGAAGGTGAACGTCAACGGCGGCGCGATGGCGCTCGGCCACCCGATCGCGGCGACGGGCGCGATGCTCATCGGCACCGTGCTCGACGAGCTCGAGCGGACGGGCGGCCGTTACGGCCTGGTGACGATGTGCGCGGCCGGCGGCATGGCCCCGGCGATCATCCTCGAGCGCGTCTGACGATCGATCGACCCACGGTGCACGGGTCATTCGTCCGCGTGCCGGATCGCCACGGCGCTGGCAGAGTTGGCGGATGGCCGACGTGATCAATCTCGAACAAGCCCTGGCAGCGTTCACCGAGCGCTGGAGCCCGCGGATCGTGGCCCGGGTGAACGACTACGACGTGCGCATCGCCCACGTCGAGGGCGAGCACCTCTGGCACAATCACACGGACACCGACGAGTTCTTCCTCGTGCTCGACGGGCGCTTCGACATCGCCCTGCGCGAGAGCGACGGCAGCGAGCGCAGCGTGTCGCTCGGGCGCGGTGACGTGTTCGTCGTGCCCAAGGGCCAGTACCACCGACCGTCGTCCCCGGGCGCGTCGATCCTGATGTTCGAACCGACCGGCACGTCGTCGACCGGCGACGAAACGGACATCCCCGACCACGTCGACAGCACCACCGGCCACGCCCTCGCCTGACGCTGACGCCGTCGGGCGTCGTCGGTCAGGCCCCGGCCGCCGGCTTCTTGGCAGCGGTCGGCGCCCGCTTCGTAGCTGTCTGTTTCGTAGCCGCCGGCTTCGTGGCCGGCAGCTTCTTCGCCGCGGCCGGTCGCTTGACGCCGTCCGCACGCGGGGACGGCGCCGTGCGCTGCTCGGTCGTCGGCGCCGATCGCTGATGGCGAGCTCGACCGTCGGCCTGGCGGGCGGCGATCACGTCGCGCATCGCACCGCGGCGCGGCTCGGGCTGCTCGGGCGCGGCGGCCCGCTCGGCGCCTGACGCCTCGAAGAGCCGATCGATCTCGGCGATGTGGAAGTCGGCCAGATCCCACACGTCGGGGACCAGGTCGCGATCGGCGATGAAGCCGAAGCCGAGCCGGTCCATGTAGCTCTGGACCGTGATGTTGAGGCCCTGACCGTCGGTCACGATCGACACGGGAAACTGGTGCAGCATCTGGGCGCCCTGGAAGTAGAGCGGCTCGCGCGGGCCGGGCACGTTGGAGATCACCAGGTTGACGGGCATGTTCACCCGGTCGGCGAGCTTGAGCTGGGACGCCAGGCGGACCGCTGCCGTGGAGAGCACCGGCGGCGAGAACTGCGTGATGTCGATCAAGGCCTCGGCGGGTACCAACTCCATCTGCCGTTTTGCCACCACCATCGCCTCGTGACAGCGGGCGATGCGCTCGATGGGGTCGTCGACGTTGGTCGGCAGGTCGGCGATGATGCCCGACACCCGGTTGGTCCACGGGTCGGACTCGTTGCCGGTGCGGATCGACACCGGCACCATCGCCCGCAGCGGCTTGTCGGGGAGGGCGTCGTGGGCGAGGAGGTACGAGCGCAGGCCGCCGGCGCAGATGGCCATGACGATGTCGTTGACGGTTCCGCCCGTCACCTGCTTCAGCCGCTTGATGTTGTCGAGCG
Source organism: Desertimonas flava (assembly GCF_003426815.1). Lineage (GTDB taxonomy): Bacteria > Actinomycetota > Acidimicrobiia > Acidimicrobiales > Ilumatobacteraceae > Desertimonas > Desertimonas flava. The sequence continues at coordinate 172,636 of NZ_QKYK01000005.1, read as the reverse complement.
ACGTCGTGCGCAGGGCGAAGCGGCGGTGCGGGGTGATCGTGCGGTTCCACGGTGTCGGCGGAGCGGGGGTGACCGGGAGGCTGACGCGAGGACGATGATCGGCTCCCCGTCCGGCGGCCCGGCGCAAGAGGTCGGACGCCGTGGCCGCCACCCCCGACACGTCGGAGACCCCCAACGCCTGGGCGGCCGTGCGCACCAGCCGGAGTTGCGTGCGCGCCGCCTTGATGGGGTTGCGGGCGAGGTTCGCCGCCGTCAGCCGCAGCAGCTCGGCCGGCGTGGGGATGGCCTCGGGCTCCCAGTCCGGGCTCGGCTCGGGCGGCGGGACATGGGGATCGGCCGACAGGATCATCTCGAGCATCAGCTGGCCGGCGGCGCCGTCGATCGTGGCGTGGTGGTACTTGGTGAGCAGCCCCCACGACCCGTCGGCGAGCCCTTCGATGACGTACACCTCCCACAGTGGCCGGCTGCGGTCCATCGCCCGTCCGACGATGCGCGCCACCTGATCGGCGAGCTGGTCGACCAGCCCCGGCTTGGGGATGTTGAGCGCCCGGATGTGGAAGTCGAGATCGAAGTTGGGATCGAAGATCCAGTAGGGATGATCGAGGCCGAGCGGCACCTCGACGAGCCGCCGGCGCATCGGCTCGATCCGCCCGACCAGCGACGCGTACATGTCGTGCACGGCGGCGAAGGGGTCGAAGTCGGGCGTCGGACGATCGAAGAGCATCAGACCCGTGACGTGTCCGAACGTGTTCGGCGTCTCCATGTAGAGGAAGGTCGCGTCGAGGCCGGTGAGCTGCTTCATCGCCATCCTCCGAGCGGGCAGGCGCCTGTCGCGCGTGCTGTGGGTGTCGTGGTGTGCGCAGTGCGGATCACGAGGGCTGCCTCGGCATTCCATTTCCCCCTTGTCGTGCCGCTCACTCTGCCACGCCCGGAGCCCGCGAGCGTCCGGAGCGGCCCGCATCGGGGAACGCAGCGGCGCTCCGAGGTTTCTTTGCCGTTTCCCGATTGTCGTCGCGCTCTGGGAGGGCATGACTGACTGGTACGGTTCCGGCACCGAGCAGACGCGGCGGCAGATGAACGGAGGGTGCCGATGACGTCGCTGAGATCGATCGGGGTGGCGACGATCACGGTGAGCGCGGCTGCGCTCGCACTGACTGCGGCGACCGTCGTGCCGGTCGGTGCGACCTCGGAGCCACCGTCGTCGACCGCGACCACCACCACACCGCCGCCGACGGTCCCGCCGTTCACCGCCGGCCCGACCACGTCGACGACGACGGTGGTGACGGCGCCCGGCCAGACCACGACGACCGTCGCCCCATCGCCGGCTGCGGGACTGCTGGTTCTCCCCGACGAACCGCTCGGCCCCGAAGCGATGGAGGTCGTCAACGCCCTCTATGAGGCGCGGGAGCTTCTCGTGGTGGCCCAGATGGATCCCGATGCCCCGGGCCTTGACCAAGACCTCGATGCGGCTTATGCGCGCAGTGGTCAGGCACGGGGTCTCATGGAGGCGCTTCGCGAGGAACTCCGCGAGGGCGGACTACGTGTCTACCCGAATCCGAACTCGCAATGGAGTCTGAAGATCGAGTCCGTCGAATTCTTCCACGAGCCGTATCAGCGGAGTCAAATAGTCGCCTGTTATGTCGACACACTTGTGCTGTACGAACCTGGCGGTGGCCCGGACGGATCAGATGTGATCGTCAATGACGAGCCGGTTGCGACCCTGGCGGAGTTCACGTTGATCCCTGAGGAGGGGCGCTGGCAGCTGTGGCACAACCGCCGAATCTCTGAGGAGCTGATGGGAGCAACGCGGTGCGCCGGATGATCCCGGTCGCGCTGCTGGCCATGGCGCTTGTGAGATCGGTTCCGGCCGCCGCTGCGGGAACGTCCTCCACCGGAGATTCTGACGAGAGTCCCTCCGCGGCACCGCCAGCTCCGGCGGCGCCGGAGGTGCCGGCAGGGGCGACGGTGCAGGGGGACACGGTCAATGTGTACGCGGAGGACGTGGTGGTGCGGACGGATCACGTGGCGTCGGGGTCGGCGGGAGCGACATCGCCGCCGTGTACGTACTCGCCGGTGCCGCACAGCGAGTACGACGTCGTCGACGGGGAGGCCGTCACGTCGTATCGCGATCACGCCACGGGCGAGTACGTCGACAGCCCGGGCCCCGGCGTCGAGCAGTACATGATCGTCAACTGCGGCGGAGACGTCGCCCTGCGCTGGGTGCCACCACCGGAGGCCATCGATCCGCAGGCGTTGATCAACACGGCGGTGAGCCGTGTCCGCGCCGTGGTCCCGGCGCCGGCGGTCGACATCAGTCCACCCCCCGACGTCGGCGCGCCGGCGAACTTCGGGCTGTGGCTGGCGGTCGACGATCCCGGTCAGATCAACGTCGTCGCCCAAGCGGGCTCGGTGTGGGCCGGCGCGACCGCCCGCTTCCAGAGCATCCGCTGGGACATGGGCAACGGCGACGTGGTGGAGTGCGACGGCCTCGGCACGCCCATCGTCGATCCCGACACCGATGAGCAGGGTCCGTGCGGGTACACCTACCGCCGCAGTGCCGACATCGGTGTGCGGCAGGTGACCGTCACGGGCATCTGGTCGGTCGAGCTGGTCACGTCGTTCAGCGGTCCGGCGATGCTCGACCCGGCAACCTCGCAGCGGACGTTCGACTACGAGGTCTTCGAGATCCAGGCGGTCGGTGAGCCCGGCTGACGAGATCATCCGCGCTCCGTCGTCGCCGCGGTTGCGGATCCGGCCGCCAGTCCGGCCGTGGCGCCTCGTCGTCGGGCTGATCTTGGTGGTCGGCGGGGTGCTGTCGTGCTGGGCCCTGATGGCCCGAGCGTCCGAGCGACACGACGTGTTGATCGTGCGCGGCGAGGTCGCCGCGGGCGACGTGGTCACTGCTGAACATCTCAGCGTCGTCGCCGTCGGAAGCGGCGACGAGATCCCCACGATCGCCGCCGGTCGGCTCGACGAGGTCGTGGGCCACTATGCCCGCTATCGCCTCGCCGCCGGGGCCTTGCTCGTCGACGACAACCTCCAGTCCGGCCCACTCGTCACGCCCGGCCGGGCCTTGGTGTCGGTCGTCGCCGATGGAGGCGACGTGCCCGCCGAGGTCGCCGTCGGTGACGGCGTCGTGCTCGTCCTCGTCGACACGCAGTCGTGCGGATCGTCCTCGGCGGTGTCGATCGTCGATGCCACGGTCACATCGGCTCCCCACCGCGCGCCGGGCTCGTCGGCCGGTGGGTCGGGGGCGGTCGCGGTGTCGCTCGAGGTGGACGACGACGCCGTCGCCGCCGTCGCGCTGTCCGACCGCGTGGTCATCGCCCGGCCCAACTCGCCGGAGGCCGAGGCGGCCGCCGCGAGGGCAGCGGGAGCGAGCACCGACTGCGACGAGGCCGTCCCCGTGACGTGGCCCGGCGCCGCCGACTCCGGCGCGGCTGATGATCCGTCCGTCCAGCAACCGGTGCCCACGGGCGTCACGCCGATGGATCCCGCCGACGTCCTCGTCGAGGCCGACCCATAGACCCATCCGAGTGTGGAATGCCGGGCGTCCGGACATTCAGCACTCGGGCGCGGTTCAACACTCGGGTGGGTTGGGGTGGGGGGGAGCGGGGTGGTCAGGCGTCGGCGTCGCTCGACGGGGCGATGGCCCGGGCGTCGGCGACGTCGGCGGTGAGCTGCTCCGTCAGGGCGTCGAGGCTGCCGAAGCGCTGCTCGTCACGGAGCCGCCGGGCGAACTCGAGCGTGATCGGCTCGCCGTAGATGTCGTCGTCGAAGTCGAGGAGATGGGCCTCCACCACGCGGACGCCGTCGGACTCCACCGTCGGCCGCACGCCGACGTTGACCGCGGCGTCGAACCGGCGTCCGTCGGCGAGCGTCGCTGCGGCGGCATAGACGCCGTTGGCCGGGACGAGCCGCAGGGGATGCGGGGCGAGGTTGGCGGTCGGGAACCCGATGGTGCGCCCGAGCTGCTGGCCGTGCACGACGGTGCCGTTGAGGGTGTACCGCTCGCCGCGGAGGCGCCGGGCCGCCTCGACGTCGCCCTGCCGCAACGCGGCACGCACCCGGGAGCTGGTGATCGGCCCGTCGGCGTCCTCGACCCGTGGCACCTCGAGGGCGTCGACGCCGCGTCGACGCAGGGCGGCCACCAGGTCGGGGTAGCGCGCATCGCCCGTGGCGCCGGGGGGAGGGGCGCACGCCGTCATCACCACCGCAGGCGAGCACGTGCCCTGGATCGCCTTGGCGAGCTCGTCGGCGTCGACGTCGGTGCCCGACACCTGCAGCACGCGGCACGCCGTCACGCCGTTGCGGACCAGGAAGCGGGCACGATCCTCGGGACTCGTGAGCGCGTCGGGCCGATCGGCCACATCGAGGGCGATACCGACCACCGGCCGCTCGAGCCGGGCGGCCACCACCACGGCACTCTCGACGAGCCGCCGGTGGCCGAGATGACCACCGTCGAACTCTCCGAGCACGGCCACGGGTTGCACGCGCATCTGGAACGACGGGTGAGCGGTCATCCGCGGTGACCCAGTTCGAGCTGGCCCTGTTCGAGCTGTCGGCGCTCCACGGCTCTCCTGTCTATCGCAGGCAGGATATTCCCGACAACTCAGGTCGGGTTTCGGCTCGATGAATCGTCTCGCCTCGATTCCGGTGTCGATCTCGCTCGAGCCCGCCGCATCGAGCGCCTTCACGGCGGCGCTTCTTCGACCAGCCCGAGGACGTGACGGCCGAGATCGAGAGGTCCGGTCTCCGCACGTCCGTGGCTGGGAGCGTGTCGGGCCGAGCTGACGACCACCATCGCGTCGACGACGACCAGCGGCGCTCTCCCGACAACGTGCCTGCCGGGGTAGCCGGCCGGACCCGCCCGCCTGGGGGAAGCGGACGGGTCGACAGCCTGGTGGGTCACGTCATCTTGTTCCGCCGTCTCGATGCTGCGACCTTGCGATACTGAGACGGCCGACGCGCCCGAAAGGTTGATATGACGCTGGTCACGGGCGCATCACGGGCATCGAACGGGACCGAGGACGGGGCGCCCGTCAGGGCGTAGAGCTGTCGGCCTGATGGCGACCGTTCCGGCTGTGCCGGTCGGCCCACGACGCCGCGGCGAGGACCACGTAGAGCCCGGCGAGACCGATGGGCACCCAGCGCTCGTCGGCGTCCGTGACCGGAGCGAGCAGCCCGCTCACGACGGCGGCGAGCAGGAAGAAGGCGGCGCGGCGATCCATCAGTTGAAGAGTCCCACGATGCCGTAGGTGGCCGTGGCGATGAGCCAGGCCCCCGGGATGGTGAGGACCCACGCCCACACGACCCGTCCGGCGACGCCCCAGCGCACGGCGGACAGGCGGCGGCTGGCGCCGACCCCGACGATGGCGCCGGTGATGGTGTGCGTCGTCGACACGGGGATGCCGGCGTGCGAGGTGAAGAACAGCGTGACGGCGGCGGCTCCCTCGGCGGCCACGCCGCCGACCGGCTGGAGGCGGGTGATGCGCGATCCCATCGTCTTGACGATGCGCCAGCCGCCGCTCAGCGTGCCGAGACCGATGGCCGTGTGGGCGCTGAGCACCACCCAGAGGGGCACGTCGGACCCGACGGGGAGGTGTCCGCTGCCGATCAGGACGGCGAGGATGACGCCCATCGTCTTCTGCGCGTCGTTGCCGCCGTGGCCGAGACTGAACGCCGCGGCCGACAGCAACTGGCCGCGTCGGAACACGCGGTTGAGCCGATCGACGTTTCGGTACCGGTGGACGGCCCACATGATCACCACCATCAACGTCATGCCGAGGGCCAGGCCGATCAGCGGCGACAGGATGATGAAGACGCCGATCCGTCGAAGTCCGCTGGAGACGAGCACGTCGAAGCCGCCCTTGGCGACCGCGGCGCCGGCGATGCCGCCGACGAGGGCGTGCGACGAACTGGTCGGCAGGCCGAGGTAGAACGTGATCAGGTTCCAGCCGATCGCCCCGATGAGGCCGGCGAAGACGACGCCGATCGAGAGCACCTCGGGATCGACGACGCCGGTGGCGATCGTCGCCGCCACGACGGTGCCGAACACGAGGAAGGCGGCGAAGTTGAAGAACGCCGCCCAGATGACCGCCATCCGGGGCGACAGCACCCGCGTCGACACGACGGTGGCGATGCTGTTGGCCGCATCGTGGAAGCCGTTGACGAAGTCGAAGGCCAGCGCGATGGCGATGACGACGATGACCGAGAACAGCTCCATGGACGAGTGGTCAGGCGTGTTTGAGCGCGATCGCCTCGACGACGTCGGAGATGTCCTCCATCGTGTCCAAAGCGTGCTCCATGGCCTCGACGACGTCCTTCCAGTACATGGTGACGCGGGCCTTGAAGTCGTCGGCATAGAGCCGGCGAAGGGCGCGGCGATAGATGTCGTCGCCTTCCGACTCGAGGCGATCCACGGCGTCGAGGTGAGGTTGCAGCCCGCGCATCGACTCGAGGCCGGCAATCATCTTCACCACCTCGTCGGCCATGCTGACGAGCACATCGGCCTGCTCGCTGAGCTCGGGCATCACCACCGGGTCGTGGTGGCCGAGATCGAGTCGGTAGGCGACTTCGAGCATGTCGTCGACCACGTCGTCCAGCTCTTCGGCGAGAGCGTGGATGTCCTCGCGGTCGAACGGCGTGACGAAGGAGGTGTTCAGCCGGCGCATCAGGTCGCGGGTGAGCTCGTCGCCGCGCCGCTCGCACACCACGATCTCGTCGATCGAGCCGGTCCCGGCCGGGCCGGTCCGACCGATCACGTCACGGAGTTGTCGCCCGCAATCGGCGACGTTGGCGGCGGCGGAGTTGAACAGTTCGAAGAACCGATCGTCAGTGGGAAGGAGTCGGAACCGCACTGGCCCGGCAACCTATCTCGCCCCGGGGCCGACCGAACGCGCGGAGCGCTGGCTACACGTCACCGGGCCATGGCGAGTCGATCGCCGGTCTCGCCGCTACCGGAACGCGGCGACGCGTTCGTTGCTGTCGGGGATCGGGAACACGCTGTCGGCCTCGAGCGCCAGTCCAGACGTCAGGTCGAGGTGGTTGGCGTAGAGCTGCTTGTAGGCGGCGAGTGAGCCGGCGCTGTTGGCGGCGATCTGGGCGGCGACCTCGGCGACCCTGTCGGAGAGATGCTCGGCCGGGACGTGCTCGACGGCGAGTCCCCATTCGGCGGCTTGAGCGCCGGTGAACGTGGACGCCGTATACGACAGCATGCGGGCCCGCGTGATACCAACCGCACGGGGGAGGCGCTGGCTCATGCCCCACGTGGGACGCAGCCCGAACTTGGCGTGGGTGTCGCCGAGCTTGGCCTCGGTCGCCACGATGACGAGGTCGCAGGCGAGGGCGAGCTCCAGCGCCCCGGTGAAGCAGAACCCGTTGACCGCGGCGATCACGACGCGCGGGGACGTCGTGATGCGCTCGATCGCGGCCCGCGCCGGGATGTCGAGGACGTCGCCGACGGCACCGTCGACCAGCTGGCGATCGCCGAGCGCCTTGAGGTCGACTCCCGCGCTGAACGCCCGGCCGGCGCCGGTGAGCACGATGACCCGGACGGTCGGATGCTCGTCGAACGCCGCGACGGCGTCCCCCAGCTGCACGAGCATCTCGGCGGTGATCGCATTGAGCGCCTCCGCTCGATCGAGCGTGATCGTCGCGACGGCGCCGTCGACGGATGTACGGACAACGGCATCAGTCATGGCCGTGGACCGTATCCGCACAGGAGCGATCGGCCGCGGCTCGGATCGGTCCCGCGCCCGGGGGAGCGATCGGGACCGCTCCGTGACGTCGAGGGTGGAATCTCGACATCAGACCTCCACCGAATGGGGAGCCCTCTCGAGACCGGCAACCTCACGATCCTCGACCGCCCAGGGCAGCTGGCGGCCGGTCCCGTGCAGGTGGCACCGCACGGTCCCGCCGGCCGTCGTCGTCCGCGGCGGCTCGGTCTCGGCGCACGGTTCGAAGGCGAACGGGCACCGGGGATGGAACCGGCAACCGGTCGGGGGATCGGCGGGGTTGGGCACGTCACCCGACAACACGATGCGGCGCCGGGCGCGTTGGCGGGCCGGCGAAGGCACGGGCACGGCCGAGAGCAGCGCCAGTGTGTACGGGTGTGACGGTGTGGAGAACAGATCCCGTGACCGGCCCTCCTCGACCACCTGACCGCAGTACATCACGAGCGTCCGTTCGGCGATGCGCCGCACCACGGCCAGGTCGTGGGCGATGAACAGGATGGCGACCCCGGTCTCGTCGCGTAGCTTCTTCAACAGCTGGACGATCTGTCGCTGCGTCGACACGTCGAGGGCCGAGACCGCCTCGTCGCACACGATGAGCTGCGGCCGCGGAGCGAGTGCCCTGGCGATCGCCACGCGCTGGCGCTGACCGCCCGAGAACTCGGCCGGGTAGCGGTCGATGTGCGCCTCGTCGAGGCCGACCTGTTCGAGCAGCTCGACGGATCGGGCTCGAACCGCGGCCTTCGACCTCTTCTTGCCGTCGATGGCGATGGCCTCGGCGAGCAGGCCGCCCACGGTCATCGCAGGATCGAGCGAGGAGTAGGGATCCTGGAAGACCATCTGGGCATGGCGCCGGTGGGTCCGCAGCTCGCGGTCCTTGGTGTGCGTGATGTCCCGCCCCAACAGGACGATGCGGCCGTCTCCGGTGCTGGGGATCAGCCGCAGCACGGCCCGGGCCGTCGTCGACTTGCCCGAGCCCGACTCGCCGACCAGACCGACGATCTCGCCCGGGGCGATCTGCAGCGAGACGCGGTCGACGACAGTGACCTTGCTCGGGCGCCAGCCCGAGCCCCGGACGCTGAACGCCACGCTCAGGTCGGTGACTTCCAGGACCGCGTCCATCACGTCCGCCCCACGAGGCTGAGCTCGTCGGCACGCACGCAGCGGACGGACCGGGACGCGTGGGACGACATGACGACCGGGTTGTCGACGCACGCGCTCACGGCATCGGGGCAGCGCGGCGCGAAGCGGCATCCGAACGGGAACGCGTCGGGTGGCGGAGGAGCGCCGGGTAGTAGGTCGTGGTCGGCCTCGTCCAAGTCGTCTTCGAGCGAGGGCACGGCGTGGAGCAGTGCCGACGTGTACGGGTGGCGCGGATGCTCGAAGAGGTCGTCGACGTCGGCGTGCTCGATCACCTGACCGGCGTACATCACCGTCACCTTGTCGGCCACCTCGGCGACCACGCCGAAGTCGTGGGTGATGAACATGACCGCCGTCTCGTGATCCCGCGTGAGCCGGTGGAGGAGTTCGATGATCTGGGCCTGGATCGTCACGTCGAGCGCGGTGGTCGGCTCGTCGGCGATCAGGACGGCGGGCTCACAAGCGAGGGCCACGGCGATCATGACACGTTGGCGCATCCCACCCGAGAACTCGTGGGGGTAGGAGCCGTAACGGCGGTCGGGCTGCGGGATCCCGACCTCGGCGAGGAGCTCGATCGCTCGCTGCCGGGCGGCCTTCCGGGAACTGCCGAGGTGGTAGCGGACCGATTCGGCGATCTGGTCGCCCACCGTGAAGGCGGGGTTGAGGCTGGTCATCGGCTCCTGGAACACCATGGCGATCTCCCGGCCCTGCACCCTGCGGAGGTCGCGCTCGGACAGGGTGACGAGGTCACGGCCCTTGAGCAGGATCCGACCGGTGCTCACCCGGGCCGTGCGCCGGGGGAGCAGCCCCATGATCGCCAGCGCCGTGACGCTCTTGCCGCTGCCGGATTCACCCACGACGGCGTGCACCTCCCCGGCGCGGAGCGACAGGTCGACGTCGTCGACGACCGTGATCGTCCCGCCCCGGACGGCGAACTGGACGCTGAGATGTTCGACGGCGAGCAACGCCTCGGTTGCAGCGGTCGTGTCGGTGATCGCCTCGGTCATCGCCCGACCTTCTTCCGGGCCTCTCGGCCCACGCTGTCCTTGATGCCGTCGCCGAGGAGGTTCAGGCACACGACGGTGACGACGATGCACAGCCCGGGCCAGACGATCAGCAACGGCGAGTTGGTCGTGAAGCGGATCGAGCCCGACAGCATCGTGCCCCACGACGACTCCGGTGGGATGGCGCCGAGGCCGACGAAACTCAGGCCGGCCTCGACGATCATCGCCATCCCAGCGAGGATCGTCACGGTCACGATGAGGGGCGACAGGATGTGGGGCACGACGTGGCGGCGCAGGATCGTCGCCCGGCCGAGGCCCATGCTCCGGGCGGCCTCGACGAACGTCTCCTCGCGGACGCCGAGCGTGGCGTCGCGGGTCATGCGGGCGATCCGCGGGGCGAACACGATGCCGACGGCGATCATCGCGTTCGTCAGGCCGGGGCCGAGCCCGGCGACCACGGCGATGGCCAGGATGATCGGTGGGAACGCCATGATCGCCTCGATGATGCGCATGACGATCCAGTCGATCTTGCCGCCGAGGTAGCCGGCGAGCAGTCCCGGCAGGAAGCCGAGGGCGACCCCCACGCCGACCGCCTGGGCCGACGCGACGAGTGAGATGCGGGCGCCGTACATCAGGCGGCTGAGAACGTCACGGCCGAGGTTGTCGGTGCCGAGCAGGTGCCCCGGCGTGCCGGCGGGCTTCAGCACGAGCCGAAGGTTCTGGGCATTCGGGGAGTGCGGCGCGAGCACGCCCGCGAACGCGGCGATCAGCACGATCACGAAGAGCACGGCCGCGGCCGCCACCGCCACGCGCTGTTCGAGGAAGCGCCGGATGAACGACCGGTGCGCCGAGCGGGCCAGGCGGGCGCTGCGGGCGGCGACGACGACGTCGGCGTCGATGGTGGTCATGACATCGTGACCTTCGGGTTGAGGTACATCTGGACGAGGTCGACGGCGAGGTTGACGAGGATGGCCGAGAGCGTGGTGACGAGAACGATGCCCTGGATCAGCGGGATGTCCCGGGCGCTGACGGCCTCGATGGCCGACGTGCCGAGCCCGGCGATGCCGAACACCCGCTCCACGATGACGGTGCCGCCGAGCAACACCGTCGCCTGGAGGCCGATCGTGGTCACCACCGGTGAGGCGGCGTTCTTGAGCGCGTGCTTGCCGACGACGAGGCGGCGCGGGAGGCCCTTCATGCGGGCGGTGCGGACGTAGTCGAGCTCGAGGGTCTGGGCGAGTGACGCGCGCGTCTGGCGGCTGATCTCGGCGGCGGTCGCGCAGCCGAGGGCGACGGCGGGCAGAACGAGGTGGCGGATGAACTCGCCGAAGTTCTCGGTGGGCCCGACGTAGCCGGTGGCCGGGAACCAGCCGAGATTGACGGCGAACACCGTGACGAGCAGGAGACCGAGCCAGAAGTTCGGCATCGCGACTCCGAACGAGGCGGCGACGATGGCGGCCCGGTCGCGGACGCTCCTCACCTTGGTGCCGGCGATCACGCCGAGCGTGGTGCCGAGCACGATCCCGACGATCATGCCGGAGATCCCGAGCGACAGGCTGACGGGCGCCCGGTTCCAGATCACGTTCCAGACGGACCGGCCGGTCGTGAGGGACGTCCCGAGGTCGCCACGGAAGAGGTCGCCGAGCCAGCTGGTGAACTGCACGATGAACGAACGGTCGAGCCCGAGCTCACGACGGATTCGTGCGATGTCCTCCACCGAGGCCCCGTCGCCGGCGATCGTGGCTGCGGCGTCACCGGGCACGAGGTAGGTGATGCTGAAGATCATCAGGGCGACGAGCAAGAGCATCGGCACCATGGCGATCAACCGGCGGGCGATCGTCCTCGATTTCATGTTGGGTCCTTTCGTCGCGGGCGGACATCGGGCTCAGCGGGTGACCGTCGCCGGCCCCGAGCGTTCGGGGCCGGCGACGGCAGGGATCACTCGGCTGCCCGGCCCATCCCCCGGAGCTGGGGAACGCCGAAGACGTTGCCCTGGAAGCCGGTGATGTCGGCGTTGGCGATCACCGGGCGCTGCGGGTGGGAGATCACCACGACCAGCGACTCGTCGTCGACCGCCTGGGCCAGCTCCTGGAAGATCGGCACACGTGCCTCCTGGTCGGCCTCGGCCTCGGCGGCGTCCATCAGCTCGGCGACCGCCCCGGGGGCGTCGCCAGGGAACCAGATCGAGTCGGGCCCGAAGAAGGCGTTGAACGTGATCCACGGGTCGGCCGATCCGGGGTAGAAGTTCATGTAGAGGTCCCAGTCGCCGTCGGCGAGTGCCTCGGGCGTCTGGGCCGAGTCGACGTTGCGGATCTCGACGTTGATGCCGGCCTCGCCGAGCATGGCCTGGATCGCCTCCTGGTAGCCGACGATCGTCGGGATCGCCGAGCCGAGGAACACCAGGGTCTCGCCGGCGAGGCCCGACGACTCGGCCAGCGACCGGGCTTCTTCGATGTCGTACGCCGGCGTGATGTCGGCGTTGGCGCGGGCATCGTCCGCCGGGATCACCTGGCTCGACGCCACCCCGAAGCCGAAGTCGAGGCCTTCGACGAGCGCCTCGCGGTCGATGGCGAGCGAGATGGCCTGTCGGGCGTCGGCGGACTCGAGCGCCGGACGCGTCGTGTTGAGGTTGATCGCCCACATGTTGTCGGTGGACTTGGCGAGCACCTGCATGCCGGCGCTCTCGGCGTCCTCGATCAGGTTGGGGTCCATGTTGGCGGCGTCGGCGTCGCCCGACTTCATCTGGTTGAGTCGCTGGCCGGCGTCGGGCTGGGTGATGATGCGCAACTCCGCCGCCGACGCTTGCTCGGGCTGCCAGGCGTCTTCGAACCGCTCGTACACGATCTCGACGCCGAGGTCGGCCGACACGAGCCGGTACGGGCCGGTGCCGACCATCGTGGTGGCCAGGTCGCTCTCGAACGCGGCGGGGCTGACCATCATGCCGGGGAACGTCGTCAGCACCGGAACGATCACGCCCTGGCCGCCGGTCAGGTTGATCCGCACCGTCGAGGCATCGACGACCTCGACCGACTCGACGTTGTCGAGGAGCGACTTCTGGGTGCCGCCGTCGACCGTCAGCTGGCGATCGAGGTTGGCCTTCACCGCCTCGGCGTCGAACGGCGTCCCGTCGTGGAACACGACGCCCTCACGGAGCGTGATGACGAGGTCGTCGCCGTCGAACTCCCACTCGGTGGCCAGGCCGGGATCGATCGTGCCTGCCTCGGTACGCACCATCAAGGTGTCGTAGACGGGACGGAGGAAGGCGAGCGATGTCCAGTTGGCCTTGGCGGGATCGAACGTCCCGCCGGGGATGGCGTAGCTGAAGGTGACGGTGGCGTCGGGGTCGGAGGCTCGGTCGTCCGCTCCGGCGCTGGCTGTCGTCGCCGCGCCGCATGTCAGTGCGACGGCGGCCAGCGCCCCGACGATCTTCCGGGCGCGTGCCCGGTGCCTGTTCGTTCTCATGGATGCTCCCCCTGTGGTCTCGGGATGAATGGGATGTCAACTGATGGTGCGGCTCTAGTGGTCTGGGTGCCGCGCTCTTCGTCCGGTCCCTGGTCGGGAACGAACCGAAGTTCTGATCGACGCCGTCCGAGCCGAACCGTCCGGCAACGCGGATGCCTGCGCGGTCGATGTCGTGCTCGGGAAGTCGCGGCGCCGAGGTCCGGCCGATGGCGCCGAGGGATGCCGGCGCCGGCGGCGAGATGTGGTTGCTGATCGGTGGCGACTCGCCCACCCCCGGCTGCCGTATCGGCCATCGAACCCCCCTCGACTCGCCACTCAAGTAGCCCATTAATTTAGCGGATTGCACCGTCACGGGTCAAGGGTGCAAATTCCGTTAGCGAATATAGCTGATACGTCTGAACCCGTGCTACGGTGCCCGACTGTCCACCCGGGGCGTCGCCGTGCAGGCGGGGGGGTGGACCCGAACTGGAGGTATGGCCGTGACCGCTCTCTTGCGTGGTGTCAAGGTCGTCGAGGCCGCGGTGCTGCTCGTCGGCGACTACCTGGGAATGCTCCTCGGCGACGAGGGCGCCGACGTGATCAAGCTCGAGCAGCCGGGAACCGGCGACTATCTCCGCAAGATCCTCGGACAGTTCGCTCCGGACTGGTCGCCGCTGCACGTGATGGCGAATCGCAACAAACGGAGCCTCACGCTGGATCCCCGTGGTGAGGAGGGGCGGGAAGTGTTCCGCCGCCTCATCGAGTCCGTCGACGTCTTCGTCACGGGGCACGTCGGCGACGTGCCGGCGAAGCTCGGCATGGACTACGACACGGTACGGGCGATCAATCCGCGGATCGTGTACTGCCAGGCCACAGGATTCGGCGCCGAGGGGCCGTACTCGAGCGTGCCGACTCACGGTGCGATGATGGAAGCCCTGGGTGGCGCGCCGACGCTCGCGCCGGACGAATCCGGACGCGTCCGGGAGACCGCTCCGGGCCTTCCGGCCAGCGGCGTGATCCTCGGGCCGCTGTACGGTGCGTTCGCCGTGGCGGCGGCCCTCCATCAGCGGGAACGGACCGGTGAGGGAGCGTTCATCGACATCAGCTGCTCCGATGCCGTCGTCGCCGCGGCCTGGCCGAAGGCGACGGGCCTGCTCAACGAGGCGAAGCTCCAGCCCAGCGAGGATGTCGCGCTGTTCCCGAAGGGCGGCATCGCCCAGGCGGCGAAGTACACCTACTACCAGACCAAGGACGAGCGCTACGTCCTGTTCTGCTGCATCGAGAAGAAGTTCTGGGACAACTTCTGCGACGTCGCCGGTCGCCCGGACCTCCGCCCGTGGCACTCCGACGTGACCGTCGTCGACTACGGCGAGGACGACCTCGAGCTCATCGAGGTGCTGCAGGAGGTGTTCCACACGAAGACGCTCGCCGAGTGGATGGAGCTCTTCGCCACCCACGACATCCCGGCCGGACCGGCGTTGCCCATCTCCCAGGTGGCCGACGACCCACATCTGCGCGCCAGGGGCATCATCGTCGACGCGCCCCATCCGGTGGTCGGCGACGTCAAGATGGTCGGCAATCCGATCCGCACCCGCGGCGAGGCGTTCCGGGTGGAACGGCCGGCCCCGGCGCTCGGCGAGCACGTCGACGAGATCCTCGCTGAGTTGGGGTTCGACGGTCCGACCATCGAGCGCCTCCGAGCGAACGGCGTGCTCGAGCGGCGCGCCGCCGGCTCCGCCGCCTGACTCCAGTCGCTGACGGAAATGATCTCACCGATTACCCTCTCCGCTGTGCTCAGTGCGGAACGGCCACTCGCGCTCGGAGAGAGCCGGCGATCTCCGGCAGGTGTCATCACCTGCCCCACCGATCGACGGCGGGGCTCGACCCGGTGAGCCAGCCGGTCCGTGTCCCCAAGGCGGCGTCCCTGGTCGCCGCCAGCCTCCGCCGCCGCATCGTCCTCGGTGATCTCGCCGAAGGCGATGCGCTGCCCAACGAAACCGAGTTGATGACCTTCTACGAGGTGTCACGGCCCACGCTGCGCGAAGCCCTGCGGATTCTGGAGACGGAGTCGCTGATCTCGGTGAAGCGGGGGGCGCGCGGCGGGGCGCGCGTCGCCGTCCCCGACGCCTCGGTCACCGCCCGGCACGCCGCGCTGGTGCTGCGGATGCAGGGCACCACGCTGGAAGATCTCTTCGTCGCCCGGCTGATCATCGAACCGGCCGCGGTCCGTCTGCTCGCCGAGCGGGTGAAGGGTGATCCGGCCGTGCTCGAGCCGCTGCGCCAGCTGCACGCCGACATGGCCGTGGCAACCGACCGCGCACAGTACGCCGCGCTCGCGGCGCGGTTCCACGAGCAGGTCATCGAGCTCGCCGGCAATCGGACGCTCGCCCTTGTCGGCATGATCCTCATCGAGATCGTCGAACCGCACAACCGGGCGACGTTCAACGCGATCGACGACGGAGCAGCGGTCGTGGAGCACGCTCAGGGTGATCACGACAAGCTGCTCAAGGCGCTGTCCAAGGGTGACGGCAACGCGGCCGCGAGGATCTGGGAGAAGCACATGCGGGGGGCGGCCGAGCGAGCGCTGGACGCCCTGGGCGGCGACTCCCGCGTCGACCTGATCGAGTCGAACGGCTGACCGCTGCCTGACCGGCGATCAGCGCCGGCGTACCGTCGCGTCAGTTCGCGAGGGGAGGGCGTAGGCCCAGTCCGACGAGGCGGGGCAGCACGTCTGATTCGAAGAGCCGCAGGCTCCGCCACGTGAGTTCCGGGTCCACGGCGCCCATGAGTGGCTGGAACGTGAGCTCGGCGTCGTTGCCCAGCCGGGTGGCCAGGTCGACGCACTCGTCGGGCGTGACGACGGCGAACTTGTCGCTGGCTTTGAGTTCGTCGAGCGAGGTGACCGGCGGGTACGGCGTCGAGCCGGATCCCCGCTCCTTGGCCCACTCGGCGTTGGAGTTCGACGTGTACATCACGTGCGGTGCCAGGGCCGGCCAGTCACGGTCGGGATCATCGGTGACGAAGAGGAACAGCGGGCCGCGCCCGCCCGGCGGCGGCGGAACGGGAAGGCCGAGGCGGCGGCGCTCGGCCTGGTAGATCTCGAGCAGGCCGGGACCGGCGGGGAAGTAGTTGTCTCCCCACTTCGCCGCCCGGTAGGCCGACGCCTCGGTCGAGCCGCCGATGTACAAGGGCGGGCGGGGCTTCTGGACCGGCGTCGGGCGCACCACCACGGTCTGGCCACGGAAGTCGAACGGCTCGCCCGTCCAGGCCTTCTCGAAGACCTCGATGATCTCCTCGAGCAGTTTGACCCGCTGGCTCTGCTTGACGCCCATCATCGTGTACTCGTGAGGGCGGTACCCGATGCCGAGCGTCATCTCGATACGGCCCCCGCTCAGGAGGTCCAGCACCGCCAGGTCCTCGGCAAGGCGCAGCGGGTGGTGGAGCACGGCGATGAGCGCGGAGAAATGGATGCGCATCGACGTCGTGCGGGCGGCGATGGCCGAGGCCTGGACGATGGGGGACGGGCAGTAGCCGTCATCGGCACCGTGATGCTCGGCGAGGTAGACGGTCTCGAACCCGAGGCCGTCGGCCCATTCGCACATGTCGACGGACGTGGGGTAGAGCACGCTCGGAGGGACCCCGATCGAGGGTGCCCGCATGTCGAAGCGGAGGGCGAGCCTCATGTCAGGCCGGCACCGTCGCCAGGGCCGGATCGGCCATCTTCCACCCGAAGACCCGCTCGGCGTTGCCGTGGGTGATCGCCTCGATCTCCTCAGGTGAGCATCCGGCTTCGTCGAAGACCTCCTGGGCGGACCGCTGACTCTCGGGCCACACCGTGTCGGTGTGCGGGTAGTCGCACTCCCACATGATCTTGTCGACGCCGATGTCGTCGCGGTACTTGAGGCAGATCGGTTCCTCGATCATGCAGAGGTACATGTTCTGGCGGAAGATCTCCGAGGGCAGCACGTCGTCGAAGCCGCTGTAGGACTTGTGGCGGAGCCACATGCGGTCGGCCCGTTCGAGGGCGTTGGGCAGCCAGCCGATGCCTCCCTCGGAGAACACGAACTTGAGCTTGGGGAAGAGCCGGCACACGGGGCTCATCATCAGATTGACCGACGACTGCATCGAGCCGACCTGGAGGAGTGAATAGCTGAGCGCGGAGGGCGCATCGGGCGACGGAACGGGGATCTGACCGCTGGTGCCGATGTGTAGGCAGAGGGTGAGATCGCGCTCCTCGGTCGCCCGCCAGATCGGATTCCAGTAAGGGTCCCAGTACGAGGGCAGCCCGACGGGGACGCCGTTCTCCGGAAACGAGATCGCGACAGCGCCGTTGTCGGCGCAGCGGTGGATCTCGCGCGCCGCTGCTGCTGGATCCCACAGCGGCAGGATCACGGTCGGAACGAACAAGCCGCGCGGTCCGGAAGGACACCACTCCTCGATGACGAAGTCGTTGTACGCGCGTACACAGGCGGCGGCGAGTTCCTTGTCCTGAAACGTGAGGAAGAGCGTGCCGGCGAACTTCGGCAGGGTCGGGAAGAGCACCGACGCGAGGATGCCGTCGGCGAGCATGTCCTCGGCTCGCCGCTTGGGGTCGTAGCAGGCGGCGCGCATCTCGTCGAAGCGGATCGGGTCGGGGTTGAGCTGGTCGCGCGGCCGGCCGACGACGGCGTTGAGACCCATCGTCTCGCCGCGTGTGTTCTCGTACACCCAGAACTCGCGTCCGTCCTCCGCGATGACGTGCGGCGCCACCGCCTTGTACTTCGATGGCACGCGGTCCTGCCAGACGTCGGCGTGCTCGATGATGTGGTCGTCGGCGCTGAAGAGCCGGAGCATGTCAGTCCCCCTCCGTGTGAGTCCCCTCGGACCGGGCGGCCCGATCAGCGATCGTACGTGGCGCCGCTGGCGTGAATCAAGTGTCGTACTATAATGATCTAGCGAATTGGGCCGAGGGGGGACGGACCGTCACCCGGCGCGCCTATGCGCACCGCGCCCGTCGAGTCGAGACGGTCGATCTCCGACGCGTCGAGGCCGAGCTCGGCGAGCACATCCCGGGTGTGCTCGCCGAGCATCGGGGCGCGGCTGCGGTCCGGCCGCCCGTGCACCTCGGTGTGCACGACGTGGGCGACCACCGCGATCGGTCCATGAACCGGATGCTCGTGGTGGGCGGTGCGCATGGACTGTCGCATCTCGGGGTCGTGGAACAGTCCGTCCGCGAGCCACGACGTCTCGGCGACGAGCTCGGAGGGCACGCCCGACTCAGCGAGGACGTCGTGCCACTCGGCGGCGAGGCGCTCGGTGAAGCGATACGCCAACGCCGAACCCAATGGCCCCGCCACCGGCGCGTCGGAACGGATGGCCCCGTCCGGGAGGCGGGCGAGCTCATCGGCAGGCAGCACCGTTGCGGCGAGGGCCCGGACCTGGTCGTCCAGCACGCACGTGACGCAGATCCACTCGTCCAGGCATTGGTAGATGCGGTAACCGGCCGACCATCCGAGCAGTTCGCCGTCGAGGCGGGGGATCACACTGTGGTACTCGCCGGCTCGCTTGAAGTACTCGGACGTGGTGAGCACGGACGAGTGGAGCTGAGGGCCTTCCACCACCTGCGAGCGACCTGTGCGCTCCCGGTGGATCAGTCCGAGCAGGACCGCCGATCCACCCACCAATCCGTTGTAGTAGTCCTCGTTGCCGAATGTGCCGTGCGGGCGGTTCCCCACTCCCGCGCCGATGGCGAACGTGCCGACGAATCCCGAGAGCAGCGGAGCGAAGCTCTGCAGCATCGACTTCGGGCCGGACGACCCGTAGCCAGGGGCGTAGTGGTACACGGCCTGGGGGTTGATCGCCTGCACGCTGGCGGCATCGATGCCCAGTCGCTCCGCGGCGCCGGGCCGCAGATTGTGTTGGACGACATCCGCCCACCGGATCAGCAGCTCGACGAGTCGACCGGCGTCCGGATGCTTGAGGTCGGCCGCGATCGCTCGCTTGCCGCGATTCGCCCCCTCGAACATCTCCGGGAGCGGCCGCATCGGATCGCCGTCGACCCCCTCGACCTTGATCACCTCGGCACCGAGATCGGAGAGCAGGCGGTCGCCGTACGGGGCGGCGAAGAACGTCGCGAACTCGAGGATCCGCACGCCGTGCAACGGCGTCGGCAGGTCCACGCCGTCGATGGTCGGCTCGAGGCCAGGCGCGATCCATCCGTCCCGGCGCAACGCCGCGCCGTCGGCGTCGGTGACGGGGGCCGGTGAGGTCACGTGCCCGGGGGTTTCCGACAGCAGAATGGCCGGGCCGACCACTTCGATGGGCCCGAGGTCGGGGTCGTCGAGGGCCACGACGATTCCGGCGTGGCGGATCTGATCGTCGTCGAGTGCCTCACCGGGCTCGCCGACGGGTAGCGCGGCGACCTGGTTGGCCCACAGACGCTCGAGCCACTCCTCGCGAGGACGCGACCGCATGATGTCGGGAAGCTTCGTCGCCAGCACGTCCAGGTCGCGGTCGGTCAGCAAGCTGGACATCTGCACGCTGCCTTCCGTCTTGGAGACCTCGCCGTCGAGGCCGAAGACCTCCATCGCTCGGTCGAAGGCTCCGGCGGCACCGGTGTGCACCTGGATCAGCCGGCCGTCGGAGCACTCGAACATGCGGAGGAGCAAGCGCTTGTGGCCGAAGCGAAGGTCACCCGTCGAGCTCTTCTCGTCGATCGACTTGGCGAGGGCGGGGGCGTCCCAGTTCATCGTGTAGAGGGCCAGCGCACCGTCGAGGAGTGAGACGTCGACGTGCTCGCCGGCACCGCCGACGATGCGTGCCCGAACGGCGGCCAGTGTCCCGATCGACGCGAGGAATGCCGTGGCGTAGTCGATGCCGGGGTGTCCGAGGAAGATCGGCCCCTCGCGAGCGCCCGCCCACTCCGACATCACTCCCAGCCGGGCGGCCACTGCGGCGTCGAAGCCGAGGTCGTCGCGCCTCGACCCACTCTGGCCATAGGCAGAGATCGAGGTGTAGACGACATCGGCGTTGACGCCTGCGACGTCGGCGTACCCGAGGCCGATCAAGGCCAGTGCGCCCGGCCGCCGGTCCTCGAGCACCACGTCGGCCGTCGCGGCAAGGCCGGCGACCACGTCCCGGTCGGCGGTCGCGGCGAGGTCGGCGGCCATCGAGCGCTTTCCCCGGTTCCAGAGGCTGTGTCCGCCGGACCGGCGCAAGGGCGTGCCCCTCGGGCTCTCGACCATCACCACTTCGGCGCCGTAGTCGGCGAGCATCATCGAGACCAGGGCGCCGGGCATGCCCCGCGTGAGGTCGAGCACCCGTATCCCTTCGAGCGGGCGCCCGTTCGCGGTGCTGTCCTCGTCCGCTGTACTCGCCACCGATGTCCCCCTGGGTCATGAATCAGAACAATTCGATAGCTAATATAGCGTATCCGCCTCGAGGTGACCGGGACGGACCGACCCCGCGGGCGGGCTACCCAGTACCGTGGTGTTCGATCCGGGCGGGCGTCTCGCGCGCCCACCCATCACAATCCATCTCTCTCACGAGGAGCGTGTCGATGTCCGTTCAGCTCAAGCCGGGGGCCCGGATCTACAGCACCGTCGATGCGGGCGAGTTCATCACGGTCAAGGCCCCGGCCGATCCGGTCGACGTGACGATCGGTGGCGCTGCCGTGGGGCTGGCCCCAGCTGACGGCTCGGCCGGCGAGCCGGCCGTCGGGCACGACGGTGGAGCGGCGATCGGCAAGCGCTACACCGACGCCGACGGCACGCTGGAACTGCTGTGCACCAAGGCC
Organism: Desertimonas flava; assembly: GCF_003426815.1. GTDB lineage: Bacteria > Actinomycetota > Acidimicrobiia > Acidimicrobiales > Ilumatobacteraceae > Desertimonas > Desertimonas flava. The sequence continues at coordinate 151,544 of NZ_QKYK01000005.1, read as the reverse complement.
GGAGTGGGTGTGCCGGCGCTCGGGGGTGTGGTGTTGGAGCTGAAGGGCGCCAAGCCTCTCCCGGCGTCCGACTGACCCGACACCGTCGGCGTCACCGTTGCCCGCAGGCGAGATGCGTCTGGGGCTCAGGCGCTCGTCGCTGTGGTGGCCTGCTCGGTGAGTTCGCTCCGCAGTACCCGCCGCAGGAGCTTGCCGGTCTCGTTGTAGGGCAGCTCGGTGCGGAACTCGACGAACTCGGGCGACTTGGTGGAGCGCAGCTGCTCGCGAACGAATGCCTGCAGTTCCGCCGCGTCCGGGCGCGGAGTGCCGGGCACGATGACCGCGGCGATCGTCTCCCCCCATTCGGTGGACGGCACGCCGAAGACCGCGACGTCGTCGACCCCCGGGTGGGTTCGCAGGACGTCCTCGATCTCTCCGGGGGAGATGTTCTCGCCGCCGCGGACGATCACGTCGTCGAGCCGTCCGTGAACGTACAGATAACCGGCCTCGTCCAGCAGGCCGCTGTCGTTGGTGGGGAACCAACCATCGGTGGCCCGCGACTCGCGGCCGAGGTACTCGCCCGACACCTGATCGCCGCGGACCCAGATCTCACCCTGCTGGCCGGCGGGCACCGGCTCGCCGGACTCGTCGCGGATCGACACTTCGATCGCTGGGCTCGGTCTCCCGACGGAACCGAGACGGGCGCGCACCGCCGGATCGCTGGATGCCAGCGCTTCGCGGTGGTCGTCGGGGGTGAGGACGGCGATCGTCGAACTGGTCTCGGTGAGCCCGTAGGCATTCACGAAATCCACATCGGGCAGTGTGGCCACGGCCCGTTCGATCACGTCGACGGGCATGCGGCCGCCGCCGTAGGACAAGTGCCGCAACGTGGGGATGCCGCCACGCCCGGCGGCGATCCTGTTGTCCAACTCGTCGAGCACGCGGCCGAGCATCGTCGGCACGACCATTGCGTGAGTGACGGATTGCTCGGCGATCGCGTCGAGCCAGCCCGCGGGCGTGAAGTTGGCGAGGTAGGCGATGCGGCGGCCCGTGAACGACGAGGACACGATGGCCGAGATCCCCGCGATGTGGTACGGCGGCACGCTGACGAGCCCGGCCTCGTCGGGGTCGGCGCCGCCGAACTCGAGTGTGGTGAACACGTACGAAGCGAGGTGGCTGTGACGGAGCACGGCGGCCTTCGGTTCGCCGGTGGTGCCCGACGTGAACAGCAACACCCCGATCGCGTCGGGGTCGGGGACGGCATCGAACTCGCCGCCGTCACCGCGCTCGGCGATCGAGAGCAGCTCGGATGTCGGCACGATCGTCAGCCCGTCGACGCCGGACAACCGGTCGACGATGTCGTCGTCGACGACGGCGATCGCCGGCGCCGCCCGCTCGGCGATACGGCGCAGCTCGGGGTCGGTGAGGCGGTAGTTGAGCGGAGTGAACGCGGCGCCAGCGAGGGCGCTGGCGAACAGCGTGTAGGGCACGGCGCGGGAGTTGAGCCCGAGGAACACCACCCGTTCGGGCGGTGTCGCCTCGCTCCATGCGCGGGCGAGCGACCTCGCGCCGTCACGGAGTTGGGCAAAGGTGGTCGCGCCCGACGAATCGGTGACCGCGACCCGGTCACCCATGGCGTCGGCCGACATGTCGAGCAGGACGGAAAGGTGCATGCGACTCAGAGTCTGGCCGACGCGTGGACCGCTTGACCAGCCCCGGCCACCGCCGTGACCGGGAGCGCCAGGACGGCGTCCAGCGGAATCCGTTGGATGATGGTCATCAGGCCTTGACCGGCGTCACACCGACTGGTAAACATCCTGATGAATTCGAGATCTGAGGGGGATTCGATCATGGTTCGTTCTGCACGCATGAAGATGTCATTCATCGCCGGCGTCCTCATGGTGGCGTCGACGGCCGTCGCCGCCGGCGGTCACGTCGGGGCTGGCACCGATGCCAGCGGCGGGGCGGGGACCGACACCACTGGCGCAGACTGGGATGCCGTCGTGGCGGCGGCCAACGAAGAGGGCTCGGTCACGCTCTACACGGCGCAGGGCCTGGATCAAGCGAACAACCTCAAGGAAGCGTTCGAGGCCGAGTATCCGGACATCACGCTGGAGATCGTTCGGGACATCTCGTCCAACCTGATCCCCAAGATCGAGGCCGAGCGTCAGACCGGCCGCGGGATCGCCGACGTGTACGTGTCCGCCGACACGGTCTGGTGGGAGACGAACGCCGCCGACGGGACCATCATCCCGATCATCGGGCCGTCTTTCGACGACCCCGACTACGACCCGGCCCTGATCCACGCCGACACCTACTTCGAGGCGTCGGCGGTCGTGTTCGGGTTCGGGTGGAACACCGACGACGTCCCGGACGGGCTCACCTCGATGACCGACGTCATCAACCCCGAGTTCGAGGGCAAGATCGGCGTCGTCGAACCGTCACTGGAGGCACTCGTCGACTTCTGGAAGTACCTCGAAGAGCAGTACGGAGAGGACTTCGTCACCGATCTCGCCGACCTGAACCCGCGCGTCTATCCAGGCGCCGGACCGCTGCGGGAGGCACTCGCCTCCGGGGAGATCTCGGTCAGCACCTACAACTCCCCGATGCCCGACCTCGAGGCCCAGGGAGCGCCGGTGGCATGGGAGATCCCCGAGACGGCCTGGGGCGCGCGCTTCTACGGTGGCATCATCGACTCCGCACCGCACCCCAACGCGGCCCAGGTCCTCTCCGACTTCATCGTCTCGAGGCCGGGGCAGGAGTCGCTGGTCTTCAACGAGTCGGTGGCCGTGCTCCCCGACGTTGCGGGCACCGGTGCCGAGATCGCCGACATCCGCATCGCGCCGGAGTACACGGCCGAGGAGATCACCGAGTACCAGGAGTACTGGCGGGATCTCTTCCAGTCATGACGGCGGCGACGGTGAGGGTGGGCGCGCCGCGTCGCGGCGCGCGCCTGTCGTGGCCATCGTGGGTGTCGCGGCTCGCCCTGCCACTCCTGTTCACGGCCGCGCTGGTCTTCCTCGTCGTCATGCCGCTGTGGCGGATCCAGGCCGTGGCGCTGGAGAACGACGCCCAGGGCTACCGCACGGCGTTCGGCGCATCGACGTTCGGCGAGACGCTCCGCCGGACGATCCTGCTCGCCCTCGGTTCGCTGGTGATCGGCATGGTGCTCGGCACGGGCCTCGCCTGGGCGGCGACGAGGGTGTCGCACCGGTGGCGCATCCTGGCCACCATCCCGATCGTCCCGATCGTGGTGCCTGCCGTGGCCAACATCACCGGCTGGGTCTTCATGCTGTCGCCAGGGCCCGGCTACCTCAACGCCGTCCTGCGCAAGCTGCCGTGGTGGAGCGATCTGCGATCGGGCCCGGTCGACATCTACACGCTGCCGTGGATCGTCATCCTCACCGGACTCGGTCTCACGGCGTTCGTCTACCTCTTCGTGAGCGCCGGGCTGCGCAACGTCAACGGCGAGCTGATCGAAGCCGCGGTGGCGAGCGGTTCGTCGAGCACGGCAGCGTTCTTCCGGATCACGCTGCCCCTGTTGCGTCCCGTGCTCGTCTACGGCGGTGGCGTGGCCCTGCTGCTCGGGCTCGGCCAGTTCACCGCGCCGCTGTTGCTCGGTCGCAATGCCGGGATCAACGTACTCACCACCGACATCTACCGATCTGTCTCACAGAGCCCCATCGACTACTCCGCGGCCGCCGCCATCGGTTCACCGTTGATCGTCATCGGACTGTGCGTCGTGGTCGTCCAGCGCATCTCGCTCGGTGATCAGCGCCGTTTCATCACGCACGGCGGCAAGTCGTTCCGCACCCAGGCGCGCCCGTCCAAGCTGGCGGCCGCCGCCCTGATCACGTACGGGGCGCTGGCCACGCTGCTGCCCGTGGGCGCCCTCGTCATCGTCGCCCTCTCCCCGTTCTGGAGCGAGACGATCCAATGGAGCGAGATGACGCTCGACAACTTCCGGAGGATCTTCGAGGAGGGGCAGGTCGTCGACGCCATCCGGACGAGCCTCGTGGTGTCCCTGGTCGCGGTGGCGATCGCCCTCCCCGTGGGATTCATCGCGTCGTCGCTGCTGCTCCGGTCGAAGATCCCGCGTTGGCACCGCACGATCCTCGATCTCATCGTCGCCCTTCCGCTCGGGATCCCCGCCGTCGTCTTCGGCGCGGCCTTCCTCCTGCACTACACGCGCGAGCCGCTCGTGCTCTACGGGAGCCGCTGGGTGGTGATCCTCGTGTACCTCACCCTGATGCTCCCGTTCACCACGCGGATGCAGATGTCGGGAATGGTGGCCCTGGGCGACGCGTACATCGAGGCGTCGCGCGTCAGCGGCGCAAGCGCGATGAGGACCAACGTGAAGATCCTGCTGCCGCTGATGCGGGGAACGCTCGGCGGGGCCGCCGCCCTGATGTTCGTGCTGCTGACCCACGAGTTCACGGCGTCGTTGCTCGTTCGGTCCTCGACCATGCAGACGATGGGGACGTCGCTCTACGACTTCTGGTCGAACGGCTTCTACCCGGAGGTCGCCGCGATCGCCCTCGTCATGACGGCTGTGACGCTCGTCGGTGTCGTCGCCGCCGTGATGATCGGCGGCAGTGACGCGCTGACCAAGCTCTGATGGAGGCGCCGTCAGGCCGGCGGGTCGAGTTCGGGCTCACCGTCTTCAGCACCGACGAATCGGCAGACCCGAGCCAGCTGGCGATCGCCGCCGAGCAAGCCGGATTCGCCCTCTTGCTGTTTCCGGATCACACGCACATCCCCGTCGAGAGGCGGTCACCGTATCCCGGCGGCGGCGAGATGCCGGCGTTCTACCGCCGCACCCACGACCCGCTCGTCGCCTGCAGCTGGGCCCTCGCCGCCACCCGGCAGTTGCGCGTCGGCATCGGGGTCTGCCTCGTGCCGGCCCGCGATCCGATCATCTTGGCCAAGCAGGTCGCCAGCGTCGATCACCTGTCGGGTGGGCGCTTCGTGCTCGGCGTCGGTGCCGGGTGGAACGCCGAGGAGATCGCCGACCACGGCGTGGAACCGGCACGCCGGTGGGATGTGATGCGCGAGCGGGTTCTCGCGATGCAGGCCATCTGGGCCGGCGACGAGGCCGAGTTCCACGGTGCCCATGTCGACTTCGGCCCGATGTGGTCGTGGCCGAAGCCGGCCCAACGGCCCCGGCCGACGATCATGGTCGGTGGTCACGGCGACGGCGTGATCGACCGTGTCGTCGAGTACGGCGACGAGTGGCTGGTGATGCCGTCGCCGGGCCGGCCGGCGTTGCGCGACCGGATCCGGCTGCTCCACGAGCGGGCGAGTGCGGCCGGGCGGCGCCGGCCGGCGGTCTCGTGCCAGCTGTACGGCGCGATCCGCTCCGAGTTGGTCGACAAGTTGGCGGACAGTGGGGTCGGGCGAATCGACCTCTCGGTCGCCCACGGCAGTGCCGAGCAGATGATCGACGAGATCGGTCGGCTCGGGGAGACGATCGCGGCGCTCGGCTGAGCGGCTGCGGGAACGGAGCGATCCATGAACGGCATCCTCGACGGCGTACGCGTCCTCGACCTCAGTCGCGGCACGTCCGGGCCGATGACGGCGATGCTGCTGTCCGATCACGGTGCCGACGTGGTGCGCGTCGAGCAGCCTGGGGGGGACGGCTTCGAGCACTGGCCCGGCTACGCGGTGTGGAACCGGGGCAAGCGCCGGGTGACCCTGGATCTGAGAACGATGTCGGGTCGCGACGACCTGCTCGCCATGGCCGCCGATGCCGACGTCCTTCTCGAGACGTACCGGCCAGGGGTGACGTCGCGTCTCGGCATCGACTTCGACACGGTTCATGCCGTCAACGACAGCCTCGTCTACGCCACGGTCACCGGCTACGGCAGCGACACTCCCGATGCGATGCGTCCCGGCATCGACTGGCTCGTCAGCGCGCGCTGCGGGCTGCAATGGGACCAGGGCGGCTGGTACGGGACCCGCGCCGACCACATCCTCGGCACCGATCTGGCCGACCCGGGCTTCGAGGTGCCGGACGGGGCTGTCCAGACCGCCGGGCGCGACGGACCGATCTTCCTCGCCATGCCGTGGACGAGCATCGGCGCGACGTTCCTCACGGTCACCGCAATCAGCGCAGGACTCTTCGTTCGTGAGCGGACTGGGCGCGGCCAGCACGTCGAGACGTCGCTCGTGCAAGCGGCGATCATGGCCAACGCGATGGGCTGGCAACGCCCGGAGCGGATGCACCCGAGCTACCGCCTGTGGTACTTCGACAAGCGAGCGCCCAAGGGCATCTTCCGGGCCGGTGACGGCAAGTGGTTGCACCAGTTCGCGCCGATCGACCACGACTTCATCCGGGCCAACGCAGCGGGGGCCGAGCCCGCCACGTCGACGTCAGGCCCCGGGGCCGTTCGTCCCCAGGTCGGCGGCGCCGGGACGTACGAGGAGAGCGTCCGGTTTCAGGCGCTCGCCCACCCCGAGACCGCCCGGGCGATCGCCACGCGCGGTCGCGACGAGTGGATCGACATCTTCTGGTCGGCCGGCCGTGCCGCGCAACCGATCCTGTCGGCGGAGGAAGGCCTGCTCGACGCGCCGCTCGAGAAGGAGGGCGTGATCGTCGAGCTCGACGACCCCGAGCTCGGACCGATCCGTCAGGTGGGTCACGTGTACGGGTTCGACGGCATCGACAGCCCGGCGATCCGTCCGCGGCGCCTCGAGACCGTGACCACCGCCGATGTGGTGTCGTCGTGGCCCGCACGCGAAAGGCACACCGAGCCAACGGCGGCGTTGCCCTCGGCGCCGTTGGAAGGCGTGGTCGTCCTCGACTTCGGATTGGCGATCGCCGGCCCGTACGGCGCTCAGGTGCTCGCCGATCTCGGCGCCACCGTGATCAAGGTGACGCCCATCGACTTCGACCTCACCGACGCGATCTACGTCGGCTCCAGCCATGGCAAGCTCGGCGTGGCGATCGATCTCAAGGATCCGCGTGGACTGGAGGTGGCTCGACGATTGATCGCCACCGCCGACGTGGTCCACCACAACATGCGCACGGGTGCCGCCGAACGCCTGAAGATCGGCTACGAACAGGCGCGGGCGATCCGGCCGGACATCGTGTACTGCCACACTCGCGGGTTCGAGCGAGATGGTCCCCGTACCTCACTGCCGGGCAACGACCAGATGGGTCAGGCGCTCAGCGGTACCGAGTACGAGGCCGGTGGGACGCACCACGGCGGGGCGCCGATCTGGGGGATGCTCGGCTTCGGCGACACGGCCAACGGGATCCTCTCGGCGAACGCCGTCATCCAAGCACTGCGTCATCGCGACCGGACCGGTGAGGGCGGGTTCGTGCACACCTCGATCCTCAACGTCTCGATGCTCTTCAACAGTTACACCTACGCCCGCCCGGACGGATCCGGCCCGGACCGACGGCGCGTCGACGCGTTGCAATACGGGTTCTCCGCCATCCAGCGCCTGTACGAGACGGCCGAGGGATGGCTGTGTGTGTTCGCCCGCGACGATCAGGAGTGGGCGGCGCTCGCCGGTGCGCTCGGGCGGGCCGAGCTCGGTGCCGACCCTCGGTTCGCGTCCGCGGCGGGCCGTGCATCGAACGACGCCGAGCTCGCCGCGGCGTTGGAGGCGGCGTTCAGGGAGCGCTCGGCCGCGGAGTGGTTCGGGCGTCTCGACGATGCCGGCGTGCCCTGCGAGGTGGCGTCCTCGACGTTCGCCCGCGAGACCTTCGACGACCCCGAGATGTACCGGCGCGGATGGGTGATCGCCAACGATCACGAGCACCTGGGCCGGGTGGAACAGGTGGGGATGCCGTTCTCGTTCTCGGCGACGTCTGCGCAGAACCGGGCCGGCTCGCCGGTCACCGGCCAGCACAGCCGAGCGGTGCTGGCCGGCATCGGCTACTCCCCGACGGAGATCGACGAACTGGTCGCGGCCGGTGTCGTGGCTGTGGCGGACACGGTGGCCGACGTCTGACCGGCGCTTGACCAGTCCGCCGCAAATCTCGTAATCTTCTAAACAAATGAACGAGATGGGTGACATGATCGGGCCGCTCGACGGGGTGACCGTCTTCGACACGACACGCGACGTCCAGGGGGCCATCACGTCGATGCTCTTCGCCGACTACGGGGCGCGCGTCGTGAAGCTCGAACCCCGTGGCCCACGCGATGAACCACAGTGGGCCGCGGTCGCCCGCCGGGCGTGGGACCGCAACAAGCTGAGCATCCACCTCGACCCGTCGACGGAGGACGGTGTCGCCACGCTGCGGCGCGTGCTCCCTCTGGCCGACGTGCTGATCACGTCGGCGCACGGTCCCGATGCGCGGCGTCCGGGGCTCGACGACGAGACGCTGGCGGCCGAGTTCCCCAAGGTGGTGCGCTGCGTGCTGAGCGGATACGGGACCGATGGGCCGCACGCCGATCGGCCGGCGATCGAGTCGCTCGTCGCCGCCCGCTGGGGGATGATGGGTGAGCAGCGCGGACATCGTCCCGGCCCGAAGTTCCTCGGCCATCCCAACGTCCTGTACGGCACGGGGCTGCTCGCCGCCATCGGCAGCCTGGCTGCGCTCCACGCTCGCCGCAGCAGCGGGCTCGGCCAGCGCGTCGATGTCTCACTGCTCGACTCGGTCCTCGCGCAGAGTCCGATGAACTGGTGGTGGAACGAGACCGGGGCGTCCTACCTCGCTCGTTCGGGAACCGACGAGGGATTCGGCCGGAGTCGCATCCTGCTCGGGCTCTTCCAGGGTTCCGACGACGAGTACCTGATGCTCCACTCTGGTGGGGAGGGCGGCTTCAAACGTGTGATGGATCTCTTCGGGCTGGGCGACGGCATCGCCACCGTGGTCGGACAGGCCGAGATGGGGGTGCCGCTCGACGATGGTGAGTTGGAACTCGTCGGCCGCGTTCCCGAGGTGTTGCGCACGCGTCCGCGCGACGAGTGGGTCGAGCTGCTCCACGCCGCCGACATCGCCGCCGTGGCCGTCCACCGCCCGGGTGAGCCGCTGTTCGACGACCAGGTGGAGTTCGCCGGCCTGTGCGTGGAGATCGACGACCCCGATCTGGGGCGGCTCCGGCAGGTCGGCCCGCCGATCCGGTTCACGGGAGTCGGCGCCGTCCCGTCCGCGCCGGCGCCCGCTCCCGGGGCCGACGATCAACGTCTCGGTGCGCTCGAGGCCGAAGCAGCTGCGGTCATGACCCCTCTCGCGGCCACGGAGCCGCCGTCGCCGGACGGTCCGCTGGCCGGGATCAAGGTCGTCGACTTCGCCAGCTTCTTCGCCACCGCCTACGGATCGAAGATCCTGTCCGACCTCGGCGCGGATGTCATCAAGATCGAGCCGCTCGCCGGCGACCCGATGCGACCCCTCCCCGATCCCTTCGAGGCGTCGCAGCGCGGCAAGCGCAGCCTCTGCATCGACCTCAAGTCACCCGTCGGGAGGCGGGTCGCCCACGAGCTCGTGCGGCGTGCCGATGTCGTCATGCACAACCTCCGTCCGGGGAAGGCGGAACGGCTCGGACTCGGCGCCGACGAGTTGCGTGCCATCAACCCCGGACTCATCTACTGCTACCTGCCCGGGTGGGGTTCGAAAGGCCCCAAGGCCCACCTCAAGAGCTTCGCCCCGCTGCTGTCCGGGTTCTGCGGGCTCCTCTACGAGGGAGCCGGTGCTGGCAACCCGCCCGTGCGAGGGGTGATGGGCAACGAGGACTACTACAACGGCTTCCTCGGTGCCCTGGGCGTGGTCCTCGCCCTCCGGCAACGGGATCGCACCGGCACGGGGATGTATCTCGAGAGCCCGCAGCTCCATTCGGCCCTGTTCGCGACCACCCATGAGTTCGTCGACGCCGATGGACAGCTCGTTCCGGGCATCCAGCTCGACAGCACCCAGACCGGATTCTCCGCGACGTACCGGATCTACGAGGTCTCCGACGGCTGGGTCGCCGTCGCCTGCGTGACCGACGCGCACCGCCGGGCACTCGCCGTGGTGGCCGGTCTCGATGCCGGCGAGCTCGACGACGAGAAGGCCGCCGTGCTCCTCCAGGAGCGGTTCGCTGCGGAGGCGAGCGATGCGCTGCTGGCGCGCCTCGAGGCCGAGGGCGTGCCGTGCGAACGCGTGGTCGAGTCGCCCTACATGCCTGACTTCCTGTGGGACGAGTGGGGTGTGGAGAGTGGCCGCATCTTCGAGCAGCACCATGCCCAGCACGGCTGGATCCGCGAGGTCGGCACGACCATCCACCTGTCGGCGCAGCCCGCTCGCAACAAGGGGCCGGGCCCACTGCTCGGTGAGCACACGAGAGAGATCCTCGGCGAGGTCGGGCTCACCGACGACGAGATCGACGAGCTGGTCGGCACGGTGGTGAAGGTGGCCGATCGAGGAGGAGACGATGTCTGAGATCGAGAACAACCAGGTCGGCAAGCGCTATCGCTGCGAGCAGTGCGGCCTCGGCGTGATGTGTGCCAAGGCCGGACCCGGCCGGTTCACCTGCCATCACCGGCCGATGGTCATGGTCAGCACCAAGCCGTTGCCGTCGACGGACTGAGAGAGAGGGGGCACGGAGATGGACGAGACGGATCCCGAGGCCACGGAGCGCAAAGGGCCGGAGAAGGTCGGAACGCGACTGCGTTGCGCCGAGTGCGGCTCGGAGTTGATCGTCGTCACCGCCGGCGAGAGTCTCCTGTCGTGCTGCGGTCGCGCCCTGGTGCCGGTCCAGCCGCCCAGCCGATGAACGCCTCACCGCAAGCGCTGGCGGATCGGTTGGAGATCACCGACATCCTCGTGCGCTACGGCGAGGGGCTCGACCGACGCGATCTCGACGCAGTGCGGGGCTGCTTCACCGCCGACGTGCGCGCGGAGTACGCCGGAGTGGTGCTGGCACCGGGCGTCGACGCGCTGATCGATCACGTGTCGGTCGTGTCGACGTTCGCCGGATCGATGCACCTCGTCGGCAACGTCGTCGCCGACGTGGATGGCGAGACACCGCGGAGCACGTGTCGGTGCGTCGCCTACGTGCTGCGCGACACCGGCGAGGGGGTCCGCATGTTCATGCGCGGCCTCACCTATCAGGACCGGTGGGCGCGGACGCCGGCCGGCCTCCGCATCGACCGCAGGCGGCACATCCCGGAGTGGTCGGTGGAGGCGCCGGTCGAGCTGTTCACGGCGTCGCACCGTGTTGCCGGTCCCGGCGCGAAATCATTGTATTCATCTGAAGAAATCATTGACTCGTCGATTCGACGGTCGTAACGTCCATCGCGGTAACAGGCGCTCGACGGCCGATTGGGTCGCATCAGCGAAGCACCTCGTCCCAGGGGGAAACATGACATCACGCACAGTTCGTACGCCGCTCGTCGCGGGTATCGCCGGGGCGTTCGCGCTCGCGGCGTTCACCGGGGCCAGCGGCTCATCCGCGGCGACGGAGCCCGACGAATCCGCCGGAACCGAGGCCGTCGAATCGTCCGACGGTCCGGTCGGGAGCGACGCCGGGACGCCGACCTCCGAAGGTGGCGCCGCCGGTGCCGGCGTGTCGCAAGAGGAGTGGCAGGGCATCGTCGATGCCGCCAACGAGGAGGGATCGGTCACCGTGTACTCGGTGATGCTTCCGAACCAGAACGAGGCCCTGGAGGCCGGCTTCGAGGAGACGTACCCCGACATCGACATGGAGGTCGTGCGGATCACCGGCGGCGACATGGAGGCTCGTCTCGACGCCGAGCGGGAGACGAACGCCGAGGGTGCCGACGTCGGCGCCCACATCAACTACCAGTGGGTCGTGGACGCGGCCGCAGCGGGCGACCTCGTCGAGATGGTCGGCCCTGAGGCGCGCGGTCCGGACTGGGAGGGCACACCATGGAACGTCGACGGGCTCTACCAGTACTCGGCCTTCCAGATCCTCGGCATCGGATGCAACACCGATCTCGTCGAGACGTGCCCGACCTCGTACGCCGACGTCCTCGACCCCGAGTACGACGGTCTGATCGGAGCGGTCGAACCCGGCCACCAGGTCCTGATGGACTTCTGGGTGTTCCTCGCCGACCAGCTCGGTGAGGACGGCATGGAGGCGCTCCGCGATCTGAACCCCGTGTTTTACGCCTCGGCCGTGCCGGCTCAGCAAGGCCTGGCTGCCGGCGAGACCGCCATCACGACCTACGCCACCGCTCAGCTGCAGGACGATGCCGACGCGGGGGCGCCGGTCGAGTTCGTCGTCCCGACGCCCGCCTGGTCGCCGCCGATCCTGTCGTACATCGTCGGATGGGCCAAGCATCCCAACGCGGCCCAGCTCGTTCTCGACTACATGGCCAGCCGTGAGGGCCAGACAGCGATCGCCATCAACGGCGCCAGTGCCCTGCCGGACATCGAGGGAACCCTCGCCGACATCGACGACATCCAGCCGCTCGACGTCGAGCAGAACACCGCCGAGTGGGCGGCACCACTGCAGGACGAGTGGCGAGACTTCTTCGGTCGCTGATGATGAACCGCACCCTTCGCACCCGCCGACGGCGGCCACAGATCCTCGCGGTGGCGACGTCCACCCTTGCCGCCGCCCTCGCCGCGGGCGCCTCAGCATCGGCCGGCTCCGAGCCGCCGGCCGACACGGCGTCGGAGAGCTCGCCCTCCGGCAGCGCCGGCGCCTCGGAGGAGGAGTGGCAGGGCATCGTCGATGCCGCCAACGAGGAGGGATCGGTCACCGTGTACTCGGTGATGCTCCCGAACCAGAACGAGGCCCTCGAGGCCGGCTTCGAGGAGACCTACCCCGACATCGACATGGAAGTGATCCGGGTTCTCGGTGAGATGGACTCGAAGCTCGACGCCGAGCGGGAGACGAACGCCGAGGGCGCGGACGTCGGCGCTCACGTCAACTACCAGTGGGTGATCGACGCGGCCGAGAGCGGCGATCTGACCGAGATGGTGGGCCCAGAAGCTCGCGGTCCGAACTGGGAGGGGACACCGTGGAACGTCGACGGGCTGTACCAGTACTCGGCGTTCCAACTCCTCGGGATCGGATGCAACACCGATCTCGCCGAGACCTGCCCCACCTCGTACGAGGAGACGCTGTCACCGGAGTTCGAAGACCTGATCGGTGTCGTCGATCCCGGTTCGCCGGTGGTGACGAACTTCGCGGTCTTCCTCCAGGAGCAGCTCGGGGAAGCGGGAATGGAGGAGCTCCGGGACCTGTCGCCGGTGTTCTACGACACGGCCGTGCCGGCCCAGCAGGGGTTGGCCGCGGGGGAGGTGGCGATCACGCTCTACGCGACGGCGCAGCTCCGCGCCGACGCCGACGCCGGCGCTCCGGTCGAGTTCATCGTGCCGACGCCAGCATGGTCGCCCCCGGTCCTGTCGTACATCCTCGGATGGGCGCAACATCCCAACGCCGCCCAGCTCGTGCTCGACTACATGGCGACGCCGGAGGGCCAGGCGGCGATCGCCATCAACGGTGCCAGCGCGCTTCCCGGTATCGAGGGCACGCTCGCGGACATCGAAGACGTGCAGCCGGTCGACATCTCGCTGGTGACGGCGGAGTGGGCGGCTCCCCATCAGGCCGAGTGGCAGGACTTCTTCGGTCGTTGACCGGACGGCTGCGATGAGCACCGACGCCCTGAGCCCGAACCGCCCGGTCCCGACGCCGGGCATCCCGGGCCGCCTGTTCGGCCGACGCGGTCTGCTGACCAGCAGCACGCGCTCCGGCCGGCGGGCGGGCAACGTGCTCATCCTGCTGTTCCTCGTCCCGGTCGGCTACCTGGTGCTGACACCTCTGATCCGGCTGCAGCAACTGGCACTCGAGGACGGTGCACGGGGCTACGACGCGGCGGCCGACGTCCGCAACCTGGGCAAGGTCCTCCTGACGACGGTGGGCCTCGCCGTCGGCTCGCTCGTCATCGCGCTCGTGCTCGGCACGGCGCTCGCGTGGTTCAGCTCGCGGCTGCCGCGACGCTGGCAGTGGATGGGCGTGCTCCCGATCCTGCCGATCGTGATGCCCGCCGTCGCCTTCGTCACGGGATGGGCATTCCTCCTCTCGCCACGGGCCGGCTACATCAACCACGTCCTGCGGCGGCTGCCCTGGTGGAGCGACCTGCGATCAGGCCCCGTCGACGTCTACACGCCTACATGGATCATCATCCTCACCGGGTTCGGGCTCACCTCGTTCATCTACGTCTTCATGCGCGCCGGGATGAGGCGGCTCAGCTACGAGCTGACGGAGGCAGCCTTCGTCAGCGGAGCGACGTCGCGCCGGGCGTTCTTCACCGTGGTCCTGCCGCTGTTGCGGCCCTCGTTCGTGTACGGCGGCTCGATCGCCTTGCTGCTGGGCCTCGGGCAGTTCACCGGGCCGTTGCTGCTCGGTCAGGCCCATAACGTCCGGGTGCTGACGACCGAGATCTATCGGTTCACGTCGGAATCGCCCATCGACCACGGCGTCGCCGCCGCGCTGGCGTCGCCGCTGCTCGTCGTCGGCCTCGTCGTGGTGCTCGTGCAGCGGATGCTGCTGTCGAACCAGGACCGCTTCGTGACCGATGTCGGCAAGGGGTCCGGCACCGAGGTGCGCACGTCGAGAACCGCACCCGTGTGGCTCGGTCTGTACGGCCTCCTCGCCGTGGTCCTGCCGTTCCTGGCCATCGTGTTCGTGTCGCTCTCCAAGTACTGGCGCGGCTCGCTCGACTTCTCGGGGATGTCCTTGGACAACTTCCGGGTCATCCGCGACACGCCCGTCGCCATGCAGTCGATCCGCACCAGCCTGGTGGCCGCCACCGGTGGCGTGCTCATCAGCCTGCCCGTCGGTTACCTCGCCGCCGAGATCATCTACCGCAAGCGCGGTGGCCGGGTCACTCGGACCGTCACCGACTTCCTCGTCAACCTGCCCCTCGGCATTCCGGGGGTCGTCTTCGGTGCCGGGTTCCTGTTCACCTACACGAGGGAGCCATTCGTCCTGTACGGCAAGACGATCGTCATCATCCTCGTCTACGTGACGTTGATGCTGCCGTTCACCACCCGGATGCAGCTCGCCGCCCGCTACGGGCTCGGGGACTCGTTCGAGGCCGCGGCCCGTGTCTCCGGCGCCGGTGCGATCCGGACCCACCTGACCATCGTCATCCCGATGATCCGGGGGTCGCTGTCGGGCGCAGCCGCCTTGATGTTCGTGCTGCTGTCGCACGAGTTCGCCGCGTCGTTGCTCGTCAAGTCGACGCGCACGCACCTGATGGGAACCGCGCTCTACGACTTCTGGGTCAGCAGCTCGTACACGGTCACGGCGGCGATGGCCGTGGTGATGTGCATCGTCACGACGATCGGCGTCGGCGTGGCCGTGAGATTCGGTGGCGGCACCCAGACGCTGGACAAGCTGTGACTCGGGGTGCGCCGCCACCGTGGTGATGGACATCGGGGTACGTGTGCCCTGCTATCGGGGGTGGTGCCGGCGCAGCGAGGCCGAGTCGATCGCCGTGCAGGCCGAGGAGACCGGGTTCGCGTCGTTGTGGGTCCAGGACCACCTCGTCGCCCCCGTCGGCACGCCGGACGCGACCTCGGTGCGCGGGCTCAGCACGTGGATGAGTGACGGACCGGCGTCTGCGCCGCCGCCGGCCAAGACGATCGCCGAGTACTACGCGGGTGACGACTGGTGGATCGACCCGTACGCGATGTGGGGGTTCCTCGCCGGCATCACCCGCCGCGTGAGGCTCGCCAGCGACATCCTGGTGATCCCCTACCGCCACCCGGTGGTACAGGCCAAGCTCATCGGGTCGCTCGACGTGCTGTCGGGCGGGCGGATGATCATCGGTACCGGCTCGGGGCACGTACCGGCCGAGGCCGAGGCGCTCGACGTCGACTTCGCGGCGCGGGCCCGTCTGCACGACGAATACCTGCGGATCATCGTGGCGATGCTGTCGAACGAGGAGGTCGCCTTCGACGGCGAGTTCCACCGCTTCGGGCCCTTGCGGACGATGATCCGCCCGGTGCAGCAACCGCACCCACCGATCTGGGTGGGCGGCAACGGGCGCCGGGCGATCCGCCGTGCGGTCGAGCTCGGCCAGGGCTGGCTGCCCTCCGTCGTGGAACCCGACGCCCTGGCGCGCGGGATCGACGAGCTGCACCGACTGGCCGAGGAGCACGGTCGATCCGACGTCCCGACGATCGCCGTGTCGATGCCGAGCCTGATCCGGCTCGCCGACCCCGCCGCGCCGCCGAGCCGACGCCCACCCCTCACAGCCGAACAGACCGTCGGCGTGCTCCAGCGCTACGCCGACCTCGGGGTGGCCCACGTGTCGCTCGCCTTTCCCACGCCCAGCGCCGCCGTGTACCTGCGCCAGATGGAGCTGTTCGCCGAACAGGTCCTGCCGGCGTTCACGCGGCCTTCCGTCGTGCCGGTCGACCCGGCCGCACACGAATCCACGAGGAGCTCCCCATGACCATCGCCATCGTCGGCGTCGGCGAGACCGACTACACGTTCCGCGACGAGCGGCCGGTCGGCACGATGGTGCTCGACGCCGTGCACCGGGCACTCGCCGATGCCGGGCTCCGACCCGAGGACGTCGACGGCTTCGTGAGCGAGTCGTACTCCACGGTCCGCAGCGCTCCGGTGGACGAGATCTCCCAACGCCTCGGGGTGAAGGACCGCACGTTCAGCGCCCAGATGTCGCTCGCCGGTTCGGGCATCGTGGGCGCTCCCCAGCTCGCCCGGCTGGCGATCGAGGCCGGACTCGCGTCGACGGTGGTGGCGTACTACGGCATCAACCTCAGCCAGGGCGTCGGCGGCCCGTACGCGTTTCACGCCCATGACGCCTCGAAGGTCGCCTTCGAGATGCCGTTCGGGTACTACGGCCAACCCGTCTACTTCGCCGCCATCGCCGAGCGTTATCGCCACGAGTACGGTCTCCGGCCCGAGGAGTTGGGGGCGATCGCCACGTCGACCCGCCAGCACGCGATGCGCACGCCGAACGCGCTGAAGCGCGATCCGCTGACGATCGACGACTACCTCGGCGACACGATGATCGCCGACCCGTTGCGGAAGCTGGACTGCTGCCTCGTCAACGACGGCGCGATCGCTTACGTCATGACGAGCCTCGAGCGGGCGCGGGATCTCGCCAAGCCCCCGGTCGTCGTGTCGGGGGTGGGCTTCGGCGCGAAGAACGTCACGCAGGCGCAGTACTTCACCCAGAGCGCCGATCTGCTCACTTCGGCGGCGTCGATCTCAGCACCCCGCGCCTACGCCGACGCCGGGCTCGGGCCGTCCGACGTGGACTTCGCCGAGATCTACGACTGCTTCACGATCTCGATGCTGATCCAGATGGAGGACGCCGGGCTGGCGCCGAAGGGCCAGGGTGCCGCGTTCGCGGCGACCGGCGCGATCGCTCCGGGAGGCTCGATGCCGGTGAACACTCACGGCGGGTTGCTGTCGCAGTCGTACCTCGTCGGGGGCAACCACGTGGTCGAGGCCGTACGACAGCTCCGTCACGAGCGGGGCGAGGCCCAGGTCCCCGGGGCGGAGGTCGGGCTCGTCGCCGGACTCGGTTCGATGGACCACTCAACGCTCGTGCTCACGAAGGACCGCTGACATGCCCCTGCCCGTCTTCCACAACCCACCCGAGAACCACGTCGGCACCAGCTTCTGGGAGGGAGTCGACGCCGGCGAGCTCCGTCTCGCGAGGTGCTCGTCGTGCCAGCGGTGGCAGTGGTACCCCGACGATGTCGGCCCGTGCTGCCCCGGTGCGACCTACGAGTGGACCGCCGTCGCCGGCACGGGCACCGTCCACACGTTCACGACCGTGCGCCGATCGTTCCTTCCCGGAGCGAGCACTGCTCCCTACACGGTCGGGCTCGTCGAGCTCGACGGCGTCGACGGGGTGAGGCTGGTCTCGAACCTCGATGCCGACGTCGAGTGGTCGATCGGCGATCGAGTGACGGTGCGCTTCGATGAGGTCGATGGTCGAGCCCATCCGGTATTCGTACCGGCGTGAGCGAGGAACGAGCGATCGCCGAGTCCGAGTTGCCCTCGCGGCCCCTTCGCGTTCCCAAGACGGCCGACCTGGTGGCCGCCAATCTGCGCCGTCAGATCATTCGCGGCGACCTCGTCGCCGATGAGCCGCTCCCCGCCGAGTCGGCCTTGATGCAGCACTACAACGTGTCGCGGCCCACGCTCCGGGAGGCCTTGCGCATCCTCGAACACGAGGAGCTGATCGTCGTCAAGCGGGGCGCGCACGGCGGCGCGCGCGTCACCCCGCCCGACGCGGTCGCCGCGACGCGGTCGGCCGCGCACCTCCTGCAGTACCGGGGCACGACGTTGTCGGATGTGTTCGAGGCTCGCGCCATCATCGAACCGGCCGCGGTCCGCCTGCTCGCCGACCGCCCCAGCCCCGACGCCATCGCGATGCTCGAGGACGCGCACGCGCTCGAGTGTTCGCTTCGGGATGACTGGGACCGCTACAACGTCGCTTCGGCGGCGTTCCACGCCCGGGTGGTCGAGGCGTGCGGCAACCAGACGCTCGTGCTGGTCAACGAGTTCCTCCTGGCGATCGTCCGTCATCACCACCGGGCGATGTTCCGCCGGAGTGAAGACCAGTTCGAGGGTCTCGTCTCGTCGGCCATCGACGAGCACCGTCGCCTGCTCGACCTGCTGCGCGACGGGGACGCCGAGGGCGCGGAGGCGATGTGGCGCGGTCACATCGACGGTGCCGCCGTCGCGGCGATGCGATGGTTGGGGGAGCGCAAGGTGATCGAGCTGTTCGAGGAGGAATGACCGATCCCCATGCGGGACGGTCGGTCGTATCATGATGGGACGGTGAACCTGTCGAGCACCCCACGACGGCAGAGCGGATCGGGCGAGGTTCGCCTTCCGAAGGTCGCCGAGCTCGTGGCTGCCGAGATACGCCATCGCATCCTCAGCGGCGACGTCACTGCCGGCGATCCGCTCCCGAACGAGAGTGAGCTGATCACCCAGTTCAGCGTCTCACGCCCGACGTTGCGCGAGGCGCTCCGCTTGCTCGAGGCCGACGGCCTCATCGAGGTGAAGCGTGGCGTGGGGGGTGGACCCCGGGTCCGCGTGCCCGATGTCAGCGTCACGGCGCGTCACGCCGGTCTCCTGCTGCAGATGCACGGAGCGACGCTGGAGGACCTCATCGGCGCCCGCATGGTGCTCGAGCCGGCCGCGGTGCGCGAGCTCGCCAGGAGGGCCTCGAAGTCGGACGTCAAGGCGTTGCGGGCCGCGCACCAGATGGAGTTGGACGCCGGCGACGACTTCGATGCCAACGCCCATCACGCCACCCACTTCCACGGGCTGATCGTGAGCCTGCTCGGAAACCAGACGCTGTCGCTGCTCAACGACCTCCTGAGTGGCATCCAGGACATGCAGAATCGCACGGTGGTCGACCGCCTCCCCGAGGACGAGGCGCGCAGTGTGGTGACCCGAGCTCGGAGCGACCACGCCCGTCTGATCGACCTCATCGAACAAGGCGACGCCGCGGGTGCGGAGGAGGCGTGGACGCAGCATCTGCGCAACACTGCCCGGCTCACCAGGCGCACGTTCGGCCGGGCGCGCCTGATCGATGTGCGAGGCATCGGCTGACGACCTGACGGTCGCCGCCCGGCTGGCCGGCGAACCAGAACCCGCACCAGTACTGGCAGCAGATTCGCTTCGTATCGTTCTAACTTGCGCTGTCAGTCGTAAGATCGTTCGATAAATATCAGAACACCTGTTGCATATCTGAGTTATCTCCGCTATGGTCTGGAGATGGCACCTGGCGACCGCCCCGATCTCGACCGGCTCACTGACGCCGTCGACGCGCTCGGCGCCGCCTTCGCCAACCTCGCCGTCGAGACGTTCTCCACCGAGGTTCTGAAGAACTGCAGCCTGCAGGTATCGCGAGCCGCCAACATGGTCGACGGCATCCGGGCCGACCTGGCCCGCAAAGAGCGCGCCCTGCGCCCACCCGCCGGCGCCGTCGCTCCCCCCGCCGGGCGATCACTCGACCCCAAAGGCCATCGTCCAGGTAGACAACAAGAACGAGATTCCGAGCGATCGGATCTCTTCGACGAACTCCCCGACCTCGGCGACGCCACCCGCCGCGGCGACCTGTCCGGCGCGTACGCCGACGCCGTCAACCTGGCACTCGCCCGACTCTCCGCGATCGAGCGCGCGGCGTTCTACACGCGCTCTCGCGAGGCGCTGACCCAGAAAGCGTTGACCACCGACCTGCACGGATTCCGCGTTCACGTCCGCGAGCTCGTCGACGACTTCGACCGAGCCCGCCAGCTCGAAAGATTCCAACAACAACGCGCCAGCCGCCGCGGCAGCACCTGGACGGACCACGCCACCGGCATGACGAACCTGTTCGCCACGTTCGACCCGGAGACCGGCGCACGCGTCAAGCGCGCCATCGACCACGAGATCGACCGGCTCTACCGCGCCAAACGCGACGACCCCAACGACACCCGGTCCCATCAGCAAGTTGTCGCCGATGCCATCGGCAACCTCATCACCGGCGCACGAGCCACCAACGAGCGCAGCACCGACCTCGTCGTCCTCATCGACCTCTACACCCTGGTCACCGACGACAGCCCGACGGGCGACAGCTCCACCTGCACCAGCCCGGCCGACGCCGGCGCTGACATGCCACCGCCGTCAAGGCCCGGGCGCTGCTGCGAACCTCTGACGGCACACCCCTTCCCGTCGAAACCGTGCGTCGTCTCGCCTGCGACGCCGGCATCATCCCGGCCGTGCTGAACTCACGAGGCGTCGTGCTCGACCTCGGACGCTCCCGGCGTCTCGCCTCCAGCGAACAACGACAAGCGCTCCGCACGATGTACTCCACTTGTGCCTTCAACGACTGCGGCACAGCGTTCGACCGGTGCGAGATCCACCACGCCGACCCGTTCGGGCCACCCACCAACGGCGCCACGGACATCGCCAAGCTCATCCTCGCCTGCCAGCACCACCACCACCGCATCCACGACCAGCATCTACGTCTCTCGGTCGATCCCGTCACCCGCACTCTCACCGTCACCCACCCCGACGGCCACACCGAGATCCACCCCTTCCTCGACCGGCGACGAACCAGCGCCGACCCCGGCACCCTCCGCCCCACGGCATAGCCCGCCGGTCCCACGGGCACCCCGACAACGCCCGGCCGCGCCCTTGCGCACCCCTACAGTCCGATTCTCGCGAGCGCCCTGCCGACGAACTCGATCATGATCGCCAAGTCCAAGAAGGCCGCCGCCCGGCTTGCCGGGAAATAGCTAAAGGGTTAGCATGGATTTCACTGGCGGGAGGGGCCCGGCAGCACGAAGGGGATGCCATGACGCTCTCTGCGGTCTCAGCCGACTCACATGTCAACGAACCACCGGACCTGTTCGTCAAGCGCCTGCCGAGCAGTCTCCGTGACCGCGGCCCCAGGTGCATCGACATGCCCAATGGAGGCCAGGCCTGGGTGTTCGAGGACGTCGCCGATCCGATGCCCCTCGGGATGACTGCGGTCAACTTCCGGGCGCAGAAGCGGTTCGATCGGGCGGCGTACAAGGAGAAGTTCCTCGAGTACCGCGACGGGGTCCAGCGGGGCGTGCGCTACGACGACATCCTGCCCGGGTCGTTCGATCCGGTCGCCCGGCTCGCCGAGCAGGACGAGGACCACGTCGACGCCGAAATCCTCTATGCCAGTCCGAACGTGTGGGCGGGGGTCAAGGCCGGACGGGATCCGGCATTGCGGTTGGCGTGCTTCCAGGCCTACAACGACTGGATCGCCGAGTTCACCGCCGTCGCCCCCGAACGCAACGTCGGCGTCGGCCTGATCCCCAACACGGGGATCGACGATGCGATCGCCGAGCTCAGGCGATGCATCAGCGAACTCGGCCTGCGATCGGTCGCCATCGAGAGCTACCCCAACGGCTCTGCGTCGTCGTCGGCGCCCGACGACGACCGGTTCTGGGCAACCGCTGTCGAGCTCGATACACCCGTGGCGTTGCACGCCACGTTCACGTTCCCCCCGGACTCGACGATGCTGTTCGCCAAGGGCGACGCCAGGCTCGGGATCGAGGCGGCGAAGGGCAGCTACGAGCGGGTGTTGGAGACGTTGATCCTCGACGGCGTGTTCGATCGCTTCCCGACGCTCCGGTTCGTCGGTGCCGAGGTCAACTGCGGCTGGCTCCCGTACTGGTTGGAGCAGTTCGACCACAGCTTCCGGCGCCACGGCAAGGGGCTCGGCATCGAGCTCGAACTGCTGCCGAGCGAGTACTTCCGGCGCAACTCGGTGATCACGTTCATCGTGGACCAGTTCGGGGTGGACAGCCGGCACCTGATCGGCGTCGACAACATGATGTGGTGCAGCGACTTCCCGCACTCGGTGAGCAACTGGCCGATCGACGTCGAGATCGCCCATGCCCAACTCGTCGACGCCGGGACGGCCGAGCGCGAGCGGATCATGTGGCGCACGTGCGCCGAGCTGTACCGCCTCGATGGGGGTCGGGAGTGAGGCAGCAACGCGTCGATCTCTGGTCCGCGGCGTCGTTCGCGACCGCACCGGCCGCGCTGGTCGCCGACCACCTCACACCCGGCGCGCCACGCCACCTCGCTCCGCGGCTGGTCGTGCGGCTCACCGGCGGCACCGGCGGCGAGGGTGAGGCCGCCGAACTGCTCTCCACGGTCGACGGGCGACACCGCGCCCAGGACCTCGACGGACTGTCCGGGGAGGTGCTGCTCCCGGATCCGGCGCTGCTCGATGCCCTGCTGGCGACCGAGGACGAGGGCCGCCACCGAGCCGGCGTGGCCGAGTACAACAGCTGGGTCGCCGGCTTCCAGGCGGCGAGCCCCGATCGTGTGGTCGCGGTTGCCCAGATCCCCACCACTGGCCTCGGCGATGCACTCGACGCGCTCGCGGCTGCCCAGGAGGCCGGTCTGCGGGCGGTCTCGCTGTCACAGCCGCCTGCGGGCGCCGGCTCGTCGCCCCTCGACGGCGAGGACTTCTGGCGGCTCGCCGGAGAGCGTACGGTCGTCGTGCTCGGCCCGACGTACGGCGGCACCTCCTTCGCGGCCCGGGCGACACCGACGGTGGCGGCCGGGCGGCCCTCGCCGCACGTCGGGATGCTCACCAGGCTCGCCCTCACCGGCATCTGGGACGAGATCCCCGACCTCCGGTTGGTGATCGCGGGTGTCGACGCCGGCTGGATCCCTTACGTGCTGGAGTCGGCCGACACGAACTACATGCGCACGAGCGCCAGTCGCCCGGTCAACCTACGACGACCGGACGCGCTGCCCAGCGACTACGTCCGCCGCCACGTGTTCGCCACGTTCGGCACCGACCGCGTCGCCGCACTGAGCACCCGCTATCTCGGGCCCCACCATCTGCTCTGGTCGGCCGCCGTCCCGACGGTGTTCTCGCAGTGGCCCAACGACGAGGAGCAGGCGGCGGGTGTGACCGCCGGGCTCCCGACGGAGCAGCGGCGGCAACTCCTCGGCGCCAACTGCCGTCGCGTGTTCCGCCTCGACGGGGCCGAGGCGTTCGCCGAGGAGGAGCTCGCGGATTTCGATCGTGCCGAACTCGTCTGAGCCGGCGTCGTGTGGCGCGGCCGGCCGCACCGACGAGTGGACCGTCGTCGCCCGCAGCGACGACGTGGATCCGGGACCCATCGCCCGTTCCGTCGGCGGACGGCCGATCGTCGTCTGGCGAACCGCCGCGGGTCGGCTGTCTGCGCTCGCCGACTCCTGCCCCCACCAGGGGAATCCGCTCTCCGACGGCACGGTGGCCGGCCACGAGCTCCTGTGCCGGTACCACGGCTGGTCGGTGGCGTCCGACGGCTGGTGCGAGCGTGCCGCGGGTGGGACCCGGGCCTACGCGGTCCGCGAGGTCGGAGGCGACGTCTGTGTGCGCGACCCCATGGGCGATCGATGAGCGACGACGAACTCGAAGCACTCGTGTCACGTTCGGACGGGTGGGTGATCGACCATGACAACAAGGAGTTCTACGCCGGCCTCGCCGCGGAGAGGCTCCTGGTGGATCGCTGCCGATCCTGCGGCCGCTGGCAGCATCCCCCGAAGCCGATCTGCCCGGCGTGCTGGTCGACCGACATCGGGGCCGAGGAGGTTGCGGGGCGCGGCACGGTGCGACTGTGGACCGTGTACCGAGTGTTCGACCCCGTGCTCGGCGGCGTCGATCCCGCCGGGGCGCGAATCGTGACCGTCGACCTCGACGAGCAGGTGGGGCTGCGGCTGACCTCGAAGTTCATCGGCTCGCGCGACCCGGCCGTCGGCGACCGGGTGACGACCAGGTTCGTCGATCGGGCCGGGAGCCCGTTCCCGGTGTTCGTCCTCGACGACGGGGCCGAGGCGACGTGAGCCGGTACCCGATCCAGGACCAGATCGCCATCGTCGGGGTGGGGTCCACCGGATACCGGCGAAGCCGGCCCGACCGATCGCTCTTGTCGTTCGTTGCCGAAGCCGCCACGCAGGCGATCATCGACTCGGGTCTCAGCCGGGAGGACATCGGCGGTGTCTGTGGCGTGGCGCCCTACGTGCCTGGCTGGTTCGGGGTGAACCCGCAGACGCTGACGGGCACCCTCGGCCTCCCCGAAGTCCACTACCAGAGTTTCGAGCTCCCGCCGATCGGACACGTCCTGTCCAACGCGATGCACGCGGTCTTCGCCGGCGCCTGCGACGCCGCGCTCGTGTACAACGGCATCTACCGGTCGGCCGCGCTCTCGCGTTCTGCCGCGGCCGACCCCGTCCGGCGCCAGATCGGGCCGCCCGACGATGCCGGGTTCGGCCTGATGGCGCGGGTCGACTTCGCAGCGTACGGGCAGCACTACTTCGAGACGTCTGGCGCAACCCGCGAACACCTCGGCCTGATCGCGATCAACGGCCGCACCGGCGCTCTCCACAACGACCTCGCGGTGATGGACGCCCCGCTGACGATGGAGCAGTACCTCGCCGGTCGGATGATCCGCGATCCGTTGTGTATCTACGACTGCGACGTCCCGGTCGACGGAGCGGATGCGTTCGTGCTGACCACCGCGGAGCGGGCCCGGGACCTTCCCGGTCCGGCCGTGTTGATCCACGCCGCGACCGTCGCCAACGCAGGCACCCGCGCCGTACCCGGCCAACCCGCGCTCGTCTCGTCCGGACAGCATGTCGCGGCCGCATCGCTTCGCGAGCGCAGCGACCTGTGGATCGACGACATGGACGTGTACTTCCCGTACGACGGGTTCAGCGTGATCACGCTGGCGGCGATCGAGGCGATGGGCTTCGCCCCGGCCGGCGCCGCACCGGAGCTCCTCGAGGACTGGTGGTCCGACGCCGAGCAGCGGCTCCTCGTCGGTGGCCGCGTGCCGGTCAATCCGCACGGCGGTGCACTCTCGGAGGGCGGGACGCAGGGTTCGGGGCACGTGCGCGAAGCGGTGCTCCAGCTCCGCGGCCACGCCGGCGCCCGCCAGGTGCCAGGTGCACGGACGGCGATCCTCAATCCCGGCGGGATGTTCCACAACCCGCAGGGATTCGTGTTCCGGAGCGACGCGTGAACGGTGTCGAGATCGGGGCCATGTACATGGGAGGGGCGGACTCCGGTGTCAAGGAGTTCGGGATCGCCGCAGAGGCCGCCGGATTCGACTCGGTGTGGACCGGCGACCATCTCGCTCACTACATCGACGGCATCGCCGGCCTGGGCATCCTCGCCGGCTGCACGGAACGGGTCACGATCGGCAGCAACGTGCTCGTGGTGCCCTTTCGCCGCCCGGCGGTGATCGCCAAAGCACTTCTCACCGTCGCTCAGTCCGCCGGGCGGCGCGTGGTGATGGGAGTCGGCCCCGGCGGCGACGTCCCGATCGAGTTCGCCATGGCGGGCGCCGACCACTCGACCCGCGGTCGCTACACCGACGAAGCCCTCGACGTGATCGCCGGCCTCTGGAGCGGCCGGCCGTTCTCCTACGCGGGGGAGTGGAACAACTTCGGCGACGTGGTCATGGAGCCGGTTGCAGGGGCGCGGCCCGACGTCTGGATCGGCGGTCGTTCCGCCGCGGCGCTGCGGCGAGCCGTGCTCCGTGGCCGCGGCTACAACCCGTACCTCGTCTCGCCCGACCAGGTCGCCGCCCGCTATCGCGAGCTGCGTACCGTCGCGACCGAGGTCGGCGTGGACCTCGGACGCGGCTTCGACTTCGCCGCCACCACCTTCTACGTGCCGGGCGCCGACGCCGAGGACGCGCTGCAGCGTGGTTACGGTCGCGTCGGATTCAGCGGCGTGTCCGAGCAGCACTTCCGCCGGGCCTACATCCTGGGTGACGTCGAGGACCTGCGCCGCGGCATCGACGCCTATCTCGCCGCCGGGGTCCGCCACCTCGTCGTGGGCTGCGCCCCCGGGGCGCCAAGGCAGCTCGACGCCTTCGTCGGCGCGTTCACAGAGATCCTCGACGAGGTCCGCGGGACGCTGGGGACTCCGACCGTCACGAACGCACCGACCGAGGGAACGAGGAGCCGCCCATGAACGATGCCATCGACGAGGTGCGCCCGCCCGAGGTGCCCGACAACGTCGCCGGTCTGCGCACGATCGACAGCTACCACCTCGTCTCGGAGGTGCTGCGGTCCCCGCGGTTCGGCAACGGGCGTCCCGACCTGCCCCGGATGCGCGGCACGCTGCCCGTCATCGACGGCGACGAGCACCGTGAGCGCCGGCGTCGCCAAGCCGTCCTGTTCACGCCGGCCGCGATCGAGGCCTACGAGCGCGACATCCTGCGACGCCAGCTCGACCGCTTCTCGGCCGAGTGCCGCGGCTCGGTCGCCCGAGGCGACATCGTCGCCGCCGACCTCGTCGAGCTCGGCCTGTCGTGGCTCACTCAGGTGGCCGCCCGGATCGCCGGGATCGACGGGGTCCACGACGACGCGTCGGCGGCTCGGCTGCGGGACCTGACCGAGGGGCGTGTCGCCGAGTACGCCAAGGTCGACGACGACGAGCGGCGACGGATCGACGAGGACGACATCGCCCGCCGAGCGGTCTTCGCGACGGAGTTCTTCGCACCGTCACTCGCCCGCCGCCGACAGATGGTCGCCGACGTCGCGTCCGGACGCGCCAGCCCCGACTCGCTGCCGCGTGACGTGTTGACGCTCCTCGTCGACGGTGCCGGTCCGGCCTGGGACGAGGAGCTCGCCCTGCGCGAGGTGCTCGTCTACCTGGCTGGTTCGATCCGCACGACCGCACGCAGCCTGGTCCACCTGACCGCTCATCTCGCAGCATGGTTCGCCGACCATCCCGCCGATCTCGAGCGACGGACGGACCCGGCGTTCGTCCGGGCTGCGGCCGAAGAGACCCTGCGGCTGCATCCGGTGCTTCCGGTACTGCTGCGCAAGGCATCCGAGCGCGTCGAGCTGAGCGACGGGTCGGTCGTCGCCGAGGGCGAGCGGTTGGCGCTGCTGTTCGGCGCCGCCAACCGCGATCCCGCGGTCTTCGGGCCGACGCGCAACGTCTTCGACCCCTACCGAGACGTGAGCCACGCATCGGTGCCCGGCTACGGACTCGCGTTCGCGGCCGGTCCGCACACGTGCATCGGGCGCAGGTTGGCGATGGGATCAGCGGACCCCGACGGTGGCGCCATGGGATCGCTGGTCGCCATGGGACTCCGGTTGCAGGCGATGGGTGCCCGCCCTGATCCCGACGCCGCCCCGGTGTACGACGAGAGCACCTTCTACGACGAGTACGCGCGCTTCCCGGTGCTGGTGGATCCCTGGCAGGACGCGGCCGTCGCGATGGAGGGTGCCGGCTGATGCCCGGTCCCCTCGAGGGCACGGTGGTCGTCGACGCCTCGTGGGGCATGCCGGGTCAGGTCGGCACGGCGCTGCTCGCCGACTACGGCGCGCGGGTGATCAAGGTGGAGCGCCCCGGCGCGACCGGTCTGCCCCAGCACCGGGCCGTGTTCGATCGCAGCAAGTGGAGCATCGTCCTCGACGCCGGCGACCCCGGCGACCGGCGACAGATTCGTGAGCTGATCGCCCGGGCCGATGTGTTCGTCGAGTCCTTCGGCGCGGGGCGGGCGGAGCGATACGGCCTCGGTCACGAGGAGTTGCGAGCGGCCGATCCCGACCTCATCGTGTGCTCGATCACCGGGTACGGGCGGCACGGGCCCTGGCGGGACCGACCCGGCTACGACGCACTCGTAGCCGCTCGTCTCGGGCTCCATCACGAAGTCGATGGGCCGGAGCCGGGACCGCACTTCCACGGGCATCCGGCCATCGCCTACGCGACTGGCTTCCTCGCCGCGATCGGAACCCTCGCCGCCATCCGGGCGAGACGGATCACGGGCGCAGGACAGCTGGTCGACGTGTCGCTGCTCGACGGCGCGCTCGTTCAGACCCCCATGACGTGGTGGTGGAGTGAGCGGGGGCTGTCGTTCATCCGGCGCGACGCGTCGGGCGCCGCCGGCTTCGGGAACAGCAGGATCATCACCGACAGCTTCTTGTGCTCGGACGGCGAGTACGTGATGATGCACTCAGGCGGTGAGGGCGGCTTCAAGCGGAGCATGGAGATCCTCGGACTCGGCGATCGCGTCCGCACGATCGAGGGACAGCCGGAGATGTCGGTCCCGCTGGACGACGACGAGACCGAGGTGGCCCGGGTGCTCGCGCCGCGAGTCTTCGCGACGAGGACCCGGGCGGAGTGGATCGAGCGATTCGCTGCCGCCGATCTGGCAGTGAAACCCGTGCTGCGGCCGGCGGAAGTACTCGACGACGACCAGGTGCGCCACGCCGGTATGACCGTGGAGGTGGAGGATCCGGTGCTGGGGCGGATGCGCCAGACCAGCCCGGTCATCGTGTTCGCCGAGTCCCCGGCTCCGCGACCGGTGCCGGCGCCGCTTCCCGACGCCAACCGGTCCGACGTCGAGTCCGTGCGCTCGGCCTGGCGTGATCGGTCGGCGGCGCAACGGCCCTCCGGGGAGCTCTCGGGTGCGCTCGACGGGGTCCGGGTGCTCGATCTGAGCTCGTTTTTCGCCACCGGCTACGGCGCCAAGCTGCTGTCGGACCTCGGCGCCGACGTGATCAAGATCGAACAGCCCGCCGGTGATCAGTTGCGACCGTTCCCGGATCCGTTCGAGGCCTGCAATCGCGGCAAGCGCAGCCTGGCCATCGATCTGCGCACACCCGCCGGGCTCGGGGTGCTGCGCCGCCTCGTCGCCACGTCCGACGTCGTGATGCACAACCTCCGGCCGGGCAAGGCCGAGAAGCTGGGCGTCGGGTACGAGCAGCTCGCTGCGGTGAACCCCGACCTGGTGTACGCCTATCTCCCCGGGTTCGGGTCGAGCGGGCCGCGCCGGGACGAGAAGAGCTTCGAGCCCCTGCTCTCTGGCTTCACCGGCGTCCTCTACCAAGCTGCGGGTGAGGGCCGGCCGCCGATCCGCAAGGCGTTCGGCAACGCCGACTACTACAACGGTCTGCTCGGCGCGACGGCGGTGCTGCTGGCCCTCGAGCACCGCGCCCGAACCGGTGTCGCCCAGTACGTCGAGAGCCCGCATCTGCACTCCAGCCTGTTCGTGATGAGCGAGAACGTGACCACCGCCGACGGCACTCCGCTCCGTCCGGACCTGGTGCTCGACGAGCACCAGCGGGGCTGGGCCCCCACCTACCGGCTCTACCGGACGGCCGACGGTTGGATCTGCCTCGCCGCCGTCGGGTCCGGCTCGATCGGCCGGCTGCGTGCCACGTTCGGCTGCGACGCCTCGATCGGCGCGGCCGACCTCGGCGCGGTGCTCGAGCGCGAGATCGCCGGCATGAGCACGGCCGAGGCGACCGCGCGACTGGAAGCGGCCGGGGTCGCGTGTGAGGCGGTCGCGCCGACCAGCTACCTCCCCGAGCTCTTCTTCGAACCGTGGGCGCTCGAGTCGGAGCGAGTGTTCGCTCAGGAACATCCCGCCCACGGTCCCATACGCGAGGTCGGACTGGTGACCCACCTCGGTGGCACCCCTGGCCGCAACCGCGGTCCCAACGCGCTCCTCGGAGCGCACACGCGACAGATCCTCGGTGAGCTCGGGTGTTCGGCGACCGAGATCGACGACCTCGTCGCGACCGGAGTGTGCCTGGACGCCGGGGGGTTGGAGTGAGCCGCCCGTTCGCGTCCGGCTCGGTCTCGCTGGGACTGCACCCCGACACGGCGAGACCCGCGGACGATCAGCTGCGGGTGCTCGTCGGCCAGGCGCGCGCGGCCGAAGCGGCCGGGTTCGACGGCGTCACGCTGAGCGAGCACCACGCCAACTTCACCAGCTACCTTCCCCAACCATTGCTCGTGGCGGGATGGTTGCTGGACGCCACGACCACGATCTGGGCGGCCCCGACGCCGCTGCTGCTCGGCCTGCGCAGCGCCGTCCTCGTGGCCGAGGAGCTCTGCTGGACCGCCGCGCGCCACCCGGGCCGGGTGGCCCTCGCCGTGGCGTCGGGCTATGCGGCCTCCGATCTCGAGCTCGTTGGTGTCGACCCGGGGCAGCGGACCGAACGGTTCCGTGAGCAGCAGGCGCTGCTGATGGAGGTCCTCGGAGGCCGCCACGCGGCGAGCGCCGACGCGGCGATCCGGGCGTGGCGCGCCGATCCCGGCCCGGTGCTCAGCGCGACGAACAGCCGGTCCGCCGTCCGCCTGGCCGCCACGCTCGGGATGGGGATCGTGTACCCGGGCGGGGAGGACCCCGACCGGCTCGGTGGTCTCACGGCGGCCTACCGGGAGGCGGGCGGCACAGGACCCGTCGTGTGGATTCGAGGCTTCTGGATCGGTCAGCCGCCGCAGACCGAGGAGGCGGCCGCCCTGGCCGCGACGTATCGCCAACGCTCACCGGTCGGCACACGGCAGACGCAGGGGTTCCACACCCCGATGCTCAGCGGCTCGCCCGACGAGATCGCGGAACGTGCACGCGACCACATCGCCCGGGCGGGGATCGACACCGTCAACATGCGGCTGCACGTCGCCGGGGCCGGGACGGCCGCCGTCGACGAGCAGATCGAGCGCGCCGGGAGCGAGCTCCTGCCGGTACTTCGCGAGCTGACCGGAGGGCGTTCCCGATGACGGCGACGCCACCGCCGACGGGAGTACCCGGCGAGTTCGACATGATGGCTCAGGCGGCCGGCCGCCTCGGGCTCGCCGAGCTCCCGCCGGTCGAGCGGGTGAGCTTCCGGGGCGCGCGGGTCTCGCTCAGCGCCCTGCGGTGGGGCCGCGGCGACCCTCGTGTCGTGCTCCTCCACGGGGGTGGTCAGAACGCCCACACGTGGGACGGGGTCCTGTTCCGGCTCGGTGCCGACGCGCTCGCCGTCGACCTCCCGGGCCACGGGCGCTCGGGCTGGTACGACCACCCCCCGTACCTCCCGAGCGACCACGCAGCCGACCTGGCGCCGGTGCTCGAGGAGGTGCGCCCCGACCTCGTCGTCGGCATGTCGATGGGCGGACTGGCCATCATCGCCATGGCCGGTCTGCGCCCCGACCTGTTGGCGCGGGTGATCCTCGTGGACGTGTCGCCGGGGTCGACCCCGGACCGGAGCACGCACATCACCACGTTCACCGATCGGACCGTTTTCGACTCACTCGACGAGATGGTGCGCCACACGCGCACATTCCGCGTCGGGCCCGACGAGGAGTCCCTGCGGCGCAGCGTGCTCTACAACGCCCGACCCCTCGGCGACGGTCGGTGGACATGGCGGGGGGACCGGCGCCCGCCGCCCTCGGGCGGTGACCGGATGGCGCCGATCTTCGCCGATCTCCCGCGCTACTGGGACGACGTCGCCCGCCTCACGTGCCCGACGATGGTCGTGCTCGGCGAACGGTCACCGATCGTGCACGCGGAGGACGTCGCCCGCTACCGCACGTTGGTGCCCGGCATCACGGTCGTCACGGTGCCCGGCGCCGGCCACAACGTCCAGGGCGACGCCCCGGACGAGCTCGCCGGATTGATCGCCGGGTTCGCTGCGTGAGCGCGTCATCGCCACTCGATCGGGCGGGCGAGGCGCGCCGGCCAGTGCTCGCGGTAGTAGTCGAGCTGGGCCCGGAAGTGCCGCTCGGTGAGGGTCCGCGCCCTGCCCTCGTCCCCGGCGATGATCGCGCGGGCGAGCTGGCCGTGCTCGGCGGCGACCGCGGCGTGCATGTGCACCGGCTCCATCGATGCGAGCACGTGCGTGCGAACGATGTGGGCCAGCGCGTTCGTGAGGAGGACGAGCACGCGGTTCGGGCAGACACTCGCCACGCTGGGATGGAAGGCGAGGATGTGGGCTCGCTGGGGTGCACCGTCGGCCTGCCCGGCCTCGTCGGTGAACGGTCTCAGCGTGCGTTCGACGAGCCGGCGGTCCGGGTTCGTGGCCGCCTCCGCCGTCACCTCGCACTCGAGCTCGAGGTGCGCGATGAACATCTCTTCGTACGACGTGCCGTCGAGGTGGAAGTACAGCGTTGCGGTCCGGGCGAGATGGGCCGGATCGGAGGCGCCGACCGTGGGTCCGCCGCCACGACCCGGACGCAGGACGATGAGACCCTGCGCCTCGAGGATCCGCAGTGCCTCGCGGAGCGACGCCCTGCTGACCTCGTAGTTGCGCACCATGTCCGCTTCGAGCGGCAGCCGATCGCCTTCGACCATGCCGCGGTCGACGATGTCCTTGACGATCCGCATCGCCACGACCTCGGACGTCTTGCGGACCCGGCGCGCCGCGTCCTGGGCCGGCTCCGATCCGTTGCGTGCGGTCCCGATGGCGGGCGTGTCTCGAAGCGGCACGTCGAGCAGTCTCTCACGAGCCGAGGAGGAATCACATGACGCTCGCTACCCCACCGACGGCATACGACCATCGCGACCGGTGCGCGATCGCCGGAATCGGCGCCACCGAGTTCACCAAGGACTCCGGTGTGTCCGAGCTGTCGCTCGCCACGGCCGCGACGCTCGATGCGCTCGCCGATGCCGGCTTGTCGACCGCCGACGTCGACGGCATCGTGCGATGCGACTCCGATCTCGTGTCGTACACCGACCTCGCCGAGTCCTTGGGCCTCGAGAACCTCGCCTACACCTCCACGGTCGGTCCGGGAGGGATCGCCCCGGCCGGCATGGTGGCCCAGGCGGTCGGGGCGATCCTCAGCGGTCAGGCGACGACCGTCGTCGTGTTCCGGTCGTTGAACGGGCGCTCGGGCCGGCGCTTCGGCGCCGGCACACCGGCATCGAGCCAGGCGCGCGTGGGTGGCCAGCAGACCTGGGACGAGTTCTTCCTGCCATGGGGGCTCGTCACTCCGGGCCAGTTCTTCGCCCTGATCGCCCAGCGCCACATGACCGAGTACGGGACGACCCACGAACAGCTGGGCCGCATCGCCGTCGCCTGCCGTGAGCGGGCCAACGCCAATCCGTCTGCTCAGATGCACGACCGCGTGATGACGATGGGCGATTACCTCGACGCGCCGATGATCGCCGAGCCGCTCCGGCTCTTCGACTTCTGTCTCGAGACCGACGGGGCCAACGCGCTGGTCGTCACGACCGCCGAGCGGGCCCGCGACCTCCGCCAGCCTCCGGCGCTCATCCGTGCGGTGGCCCAAGGGGTCAGCCAGGGCGGTCAGGGCGGGATGATGTGGCCGGTGCTCGTCCGTGACAGTGCCCTGCACATGGCCTCGCGGCAGGTCGCCGGCCGGTTGTACGAACGGGCGGGCCTCGGGCCCGACGACGTGGACGTCGCCCAGTTCTACGACTGCTTCACGATCACCGCGCTCGTGCAGTTCGAGGACTACGGATTCTGTTCCGCCGGAGAAGGCGGCCCGTTCGCCGAGAGCGGGGCGATCGATCTCGGCGGCCGGTTGCCGATCAACACGTCTGGTGGCCACTTGTCGGAGGGCTACATCCACGGCATGAACCACATCGTCGAGGGGGTCCGCCAGATCCGCGGCACGTCGCATTCCCAGGTGCCCGGGGCCGAGGTCAGCCTCGTCACCTCGGCCCCGCCGATCGCCGCCAGTGCCCTGCTGCTCACGAAGGATCGCTGAACCGATGAACTCGCCCACCGCATTCCGGATCCTCCCCGTCGACGACGACCGGGACACCGGGGGATTCTTCCGGGCGGCCCAGGAGCGCCGCCTCGTCGTCAAGGCCTGCCGGGCGTGCGGTACGTCGCTCCATCTTCCCCGCGCCTACTGCTACCACTGCGGCAGCTGGGACACCGACTGGCGCGACGTCGACGGCGGCGCCACGCTCTACGGCTGGACGGTGGTCACCCGCCAGTTCCACCCGGCCTATCCGTCGCCGTACACCGTGGTCCTCGTCGATCTCGACGGCGCGCCCGGGGTCCGGCTCGTCGGTCACATCGCCGGGCGTCCGGATCTGCGGGCCGGCCAGCCGATGGAGTTGTGGTGGGACGAGATCGACACGGCCGACGGTCCGCCGATGCTCCTGCCCAACTGGCGTCCGGTCGCATCGTGACCAGGACTGTCTGATCACATTCATCATGAGGATCTCTTGACCAGGCCGCCGTCGGCAAGTACCGTGCCAGCCAGGTCCGAGTCGCGTCAGCAAGGGGAGACGACCAAGGGATGAACATCGATCTGGCGGGAAAGGTCGCGCTCGTCACCGGTGGCAGCCGAGGCCTCGGCCGTGAGATGGTGCTGGCCTTGGCCGGCGCCGGCGCCGACGTCGTCATCTCGAGCCGCAAGCTCGATGCCTGTGAGGAACTGGCCGCGATCGTCGAGGACAAGACCGGTCGGAGAGCGCTCGCGATCGCCGCGCACATGGGACGTTGGGACGATGTCGATCGTCTCGCCGCCGAGTCCTTGGCGGCGTTCGGTCACGTCGACGTGTTGATCAACAACGCCGGTATGGCGCCGCTGTACCCGCGGCTGAGTGCGGTCACCGAGGACCTGTTCGACAAGGTCATCGGCGTCAACCTCAAGGGCCCGTTCCGGCTCGGCGCCCTCGTCGGCGAGCAGATGCAGGCCGCCGGCGGCGGAGCGATCATCAACATCAGCAGCATCGGGGCCGACCATCCCACGATGACGGATCTTCCCTACGCAGCCGCCAAAGCCGGGCTCAACAGCCTGACGAGGGGCTTCGCCGTGTCGTTCGGTCCGACCGTGCGATCCAACGGGATCATGGTCGGACCGTTCCTCACCGACATCTCCAAGGCCTGGGACGTCGAGAGCTTCGAAGCCCACGCTCGCCGCCGGTTCCCGCTGCAGCGACTCGGACGGCCGAGCGAGATCGTGGGCACCGCCCTGTACCTCGCATCGGACGAGTCGAGCTTCACGACCGGCGCCGTGATCACCGTGGACGGAGGCGTCTCCGTCTCGTCGCCCTTCCCGATCAAGGACTGACGGTCCTCCGCCGTCACGTCCACCGACACATCACCACGACCCACCACGGGAGAACGTTCGCAATGAGCTGGGACTTCGAGACCGACGACGCCTACCAGAAGGAGCTCGACTGGGTCGAGGACTTCGTGCAGCAGGAGGTGCTGCCCGTCGACAAGGTGGTCCGCCACGCCTGGGACATGAGCGACCCCGTTCGCAACGCCCTCGTGCCGCCGCTGCAACAGCGGGTGCGCGAGAGAGGCCTGTGGGCCTGTCACCTCGGTCCGCACCTCGGCGGCCAGGGCTACGGCCAGGTCAAGCTCGCCCTGCTGAACGAGATCCTCGGGCGCAGCCACAGCGGTCCGATCGTGTTCGGCTGCCATGCTCCCGACTCGGGCAATGGCGAGATCCTCGCGCACTACGGCACGCCCGAGTTGAAGGAGCGGTACCTGGAACCGCTGCTGCGTCAAGAGATCGTGTCGGCGTACTCGATGACCGAGCCTCGCGGGGGATCGGACCCGACCGGCTTCACCACGTCGGCGGTGCTCGATGGTGACGAGTGGGTCATCAACGGCGAGAAGTGGTTCTCGTCGCATGCCAACTTCGCCTCCTTCCTCATCCTGCTCGCCGTGACCGATCCCGACGAGGCACGCCACCGGCGCCTGTCGATGTTCGTGGTGCCGGCGGACACTCCGGGCATCGAGATCGTCCGCAACGTCGGGATCTACGGTCACGAGGAGGACCGGGGCACGCACAGCTACGTGCGCTACCACGACGTACGCATCCCCAGGGACCATCTGCTGGGAGGGCGCGGCGACGGCTTCATCGTCGCCCAGACCCGTCTCGGAGGAGGGCGCATCCACCACGCGATGCGAACGGTCGGGCTGGTCCGCCAGGCTCTCGACCAGATGTGCGAACGCGTGCTGTCGCGATCCACACAGGGAGAACTGCTCGCTCGCAAGCAGTTGGTGCAGGCGATGATCGCCGACTCGTGGATCGAGCTGCAGCAGTTCCGCCTCCTCGTCCTCAACACCGCGTGGAAGATCGATCGCTACAACGACTACCAGCGGGTGCGGGCCGACATCTCGGCCGTCAAGGCGGCGATGCCGAAGGTGCTGCACGACGTGGCGTCACGAGCGCTGCAGCTGCACGGATCGCTCGGCGTGTCCCACGAGATGCCGTTCGCCTCGATGGTGTTGGAATCGTTCCACATGGGCCTGGCCGACGGCGCGACGGAGGTGCACAAGGTGACGCTCGCCCGCGAGCTGCTGAAGTCCTACTCGGGAACCGACGACCTCTTCCCGACCCAGCACCTGCCCCGGCTGCGCGCCGAGGCCGAAGCCCGGTTCGCCGACGTCCTCGCTGCTGTCGGGCGCTGAGATGGACGTCGGGCTCTCGGTCTACGACATCCGGGCCGCGGAGTTCGTGGCCCTCGTCCAGGCGGCCGAGGAGGCGGGGTTCGCGACCGTCTGGCTCGGCGAACACGTCGTGCTGCCGGTGGACTACCGGACCGAGCACCCGACGAGCGGGACCAGCACCAACGAGTCACATCGCGCCAAGATCATCGACCCGGCCACCGAGTTGCTCGACCCGCTCATCGCGCTGGGCGCGGCGGCGGCGGTCACGTCCCGCATCAAGCTGGCGACGGGGATCTTCATCCTCCCCCTCCGCCACCCGCTCGCCGTCGCGCGCATGACGCTCACGCTCCAGGGTGTGGCATCGGGTCGGTTCATGCTCGGTGTCGGTTCGGGATGGTTGGAGGAGGAGTTCGACGCGCTCGGCGTACCGTTCGCCGAGCGCGGGAGCCGCTTCGACGAGTCGCTCGCCGTGCTCCGTGCCGCCTGGTCGGGCGGTGAGCTGGTCGGCGCCGGCCCCCACTACCGTTTCGACACCGTGCTGGCGACCAGCGACGCCGTCCGCGTCCCGCTCGTCCTCGGAGGCAACACCGAGCGGGCGCTACGCCGGGCCGCCCGGATCGCGGATGGCTGGTTCAGCTCGGGCAACCCGACGTTCGAGGAGGCCGGCCGCCTTCGCGACCGCCTTCGCGCTCACTGTGAGGAGGTCGGTCGCGACCATCCACTCCCGCTCTACGTTCGCATGGCCGGGTGCGACCCCGCCGACCTCGAGCGGTACGCGGACCACGACTACGAACACGTGACGGTGTGGGCCAATCAGCTCTGGCCGGCCGACGGCGATCTCGCCACGAAGCGCCAGCGGTTCTTGGACGCAGCCGGCGTCCTCCTCGGCGATTTGACATCCGGGGTAATTCGTTAGATGATAGTCATCTGTACTTGGGGGTCTGCAATGCGGTCGGATATCGGGGAGTGAGGGAGGCGTCATGTCGCGAGTCGAGATCGAGGGGCTGACAAAGCGATTCGAAGGAAAACCGCCGACGATCGCCGTCGACGACCTGAGCCTGGAGATCGAGCAGGGCGAGTTCCTCGTGCTGCTGGGCCCGAGCGGTTGCGGCAAGACCACGACGCTGCGCTGCCTGGCCGGTCTGGAGTCGGCGAACGAGGGCGTCTTGACGTTCGGCGGGGAGAAGGTGTTCGACAGTTCGTCGAAGCTCAACCTCTCGCCGGACAAGCGGAGCATCGGCATGGTCTTCCAGTCCTATGCGCTCTGGCCGCACATGACCGTGCGCAAGAACATCGCCTACCCGCTCAAGGCTCGCAAGATGCGTCAAGGGATCTCGGCCGGGTGGGTCGAGGAGATGGCCGACGTCGTCGACTGCGGCGAGCTGCTCGACCGCTATCCCGGTCAGCTGAGCGGCGGACAGCAGCAGCGCGTCGCTCTGGCTCGCGGGCTCGTCGCCCGCCCCGACCTGGTGCTCTTCGACGAGCCGCTCAGCAACCTCGACGCCCGCCTGCGCGAGCAGGTGCGCAACGAACTGGCGGAGCTCCACAACCGGTTGGACTTCACCGCCGTGTACGTCACGCACGACCAGAGTGAGGCGCTCGCTCTGGGTGACCGCCTGGCGATCATGCGCAAGGGTCGCATCGAGCAACTGGGCACACCGCGCGAGGTCTTCGCGTCGCCGGCCTCCGAGTACGTCGCAGGATTCATCGGGATGGGCAACCGCTTCGAGATGATCGAGCGCGACGGCGAGTGGTGGTTGGCCGGCGGCAAGGTCACCGGCCGGCTCCCCGCAGGCAGAAATCAGGTGGTGCTCCGGCTGCGCAGCGATGACCTCGACGTGCGACCCGCCGGCACGGTGGCGGCCGAGCACGAGGTCGGCTTCGATGCCGAGGTCGTCGTCGTCTCCTTCGGTGGACGGCACGTCGACGTCGTGCTCAAGATCGGCGAGTCCCGCATCGATGCCCAGATCACGTCGCCACCGGCCGACCTCGCTCCGGGCGACCGGGTGCTGGCGGTCTTCGACCCGTCCAAGGCGGCGATGTACGACGAGGACGGTGCGCTCGTCGCCAGGGGAGCGGAACGCCCCGCCGCGATCGCGGCGAGCGCCGGCTGATGGCCGCCGCCACCGCGTCGACGGTCACGGTCCTCTGCGCGAGTGGCCGGCCGGGGCTGGCCCAGGTCCGCCGGCTGGTGGCGGACGGCCACCGCGTGCGGGCGGTCACCCGGCAGACGACACTCCACGAGACGCTGCGCGACGTCGACGTCGTCGCCGCCGACCTCAACGACCCCGGCTCGCTCGTCGCCGCCTGTCGCGGCGCCGACGTCGTGTTCTACACGGCCCCCGCATTCGCCGAGCGATCCCGGCGGGTCGAGCACATCACCAACGTCGGGCGTGCCGTGGTCGACGCCGGTGTGGGGCGGCTGGTGTACAACACCACCTCGTGGTTCCCCGATCGCCCGATCGGGGTGCCCAGCATGGATCAGGGCTACGAGATGTCCCAGGCGGTCAAGTCCACGGGCGCACCGATCACCATCATCCGGCCGTCGCTGTTCATGGACAACCTGCTGACGAAATGGGTCAAGCCGTACCTCCTCGAGCACGGGGAGTTCTCGTATCCCCATGCCGAGACGCTGGACGTGAGCTGGATCTGTCTCGACGATGTCGCCGCGTGGATGATCGAGACGATGAGCCGCAACGACTGTGAGGGCGTCACCCTCGATGTCGGCGGACCCGAGACGCTCCGCCCGACCGACGTCGCCGAGCTGCTCAGCGAGCGCCTCGGCCGCCCGATCGTGTATCGCCGCATCACGCCGCGCGAGTTCGGCGAGCGCATGTACGAGCTGTTCCGCGACGTGTCCGGACTCGACCGGGAGACGTACGTGTCGAACCTCGAGAAGCACTACCTCTTCAAGAACGAGGCCAACCCGTTCCTCGTCCCGATGGACGACATGACCGCCCGATTCGACGTCCGCCCGACACCGATGCGGGAGTGGCTGGCCGCTCAGGACTGGACCACGTCGGACGAGGCGATCGGATCGGTCTCGGGCTGACCGACACGATGGGGACCAACTCGACGGACGACCGAGGGCTCGACCTCGTCGTCATCGGTTCGGGGATGGCCGGGATGACAGCGGCCGCCGCCGTCGCTGAACGCGGTGGCCGCGTCGCCGTGGTCGAGAAGGCTCCGGAGATCGGCGGCTCCTCGGCGATGTCGGGCGGATGGGTGTGGACCGCCCCGGAGCCCGCTGTGCTGATCGAGGAGTCGCCGCATGCCGACCCGGGCCTGATCCGCTCACTCTGCGACGAGTACCCCCGACTGATGGCGTGGATCATGGCATCGGGCGCCCCGGTCGGCGACGAGGCCGTCGTCCTCGACTACGGGCGAGGCCGGCCGGTCGGCATGTCCGAGTATCTCGACTGGTGCCGGTCGGCGGTGGAGCGGGCAGGGGGAACGGTGCGTACGCGCGCCCAGATGTACTCACTGGTCGTGGAGCGCAGTCGCGTCGCCGGTGCCGCGGTCTACCACGGGGGCGAGGAGGTGGAGATCCGCGCCCCGTGGACGCTGCTGGCGTCGGGCGGCTTCCAGGCCGACGCGCAGCTGCTCGCCGCCCACGTGCACCCCAACGCGCCGAGCATGCTGCTGCGGTCGAACCGGGCCAGCGAGGGCGACGGGCTCCGGGCTGCGCTGGCCGCCGGTGCCGCCACGTCGCCCGCCATGGACGGGTTCTACGGTCACCTCATCAGCTGGCCCACCGACGTGTGGGTCCCTGGCGTGTACACCCTGCTCTCGCAGTATCACAGCCACCGTGCCGCGCTCGTCAACATCGACGGCGAGGTCTTCGAGCCGCCGTTCCCGAGCGACCACTACAACGCGCAGTGGACCGTGCGTCAGCCCTCGGGTCGCGCGGTGATGGTGTTCGACCAGCTGCTGTACGACGACCAGGCGTCGCCGATCGCCGGCGGCGAGCGCCCGAACTCCTTCGAGGTGGCGGCGTCGCACGGCGCGCACGCGGCCCGGGCCGACTCGCTCGCCGAGCTCGGGCGGGCGGTGAGCGAGTGGGGGTTCGCCACCGAGGATCTTCCGGCCACGCTCGCTTCGTTCAACGCCCGCGCCACACCGCCCAAGCAGTCGGTCGCCGTCGCGCCGTTCTACGCCCTCGAGGTGCGAGCCGCGATCACCTTCACCCACGGTGGGGTCCGCATCGACGACGCAGCCCGGGCCCTCGATGCCGCAGGGCGGGCCTTGCCGGGGCTGCTCGCCGCCGGGGCGGACGCCGGAGGGGTCCACGCCGGCGGGTACGGCGGAGGGCTGGCGACGGCCGGCGTCTTCGGCCTGCGCGCGGCCGACACCGTGCTCGCCTCACTCGATCGGGCTTGACCCAGCGGTCGGCACACGGCCAGGGACGGCGGAGCAACGGGGGCTCGATCCGCCGTCCCCGGTCGCGATCTCAGGGGAGCTTGTAGAGGCGCGCCGCGTTGTCGTGGAGGATCTTGCGCAGGACGTCCTCGGACGTGCCGGCGAAGGTCTGCTCCAGGTAGTCGTCGGGTCGCATCGCGCCCGACGCCGGGCCCGGCGACATGCTCGTCGGGTGAGGGAAGTCGGTCTCGTACAGGATGTTGTCCGGCCCGAGGATGTCGAGCGCGGCCTTGGCCGTCGCATCCTCGAACCAGAAGCACCCGTAGATCTGACGCTGGAAGAACTCGCTCGGCAGCAGCTCGTACTCCGGATGCTCGAGATGGACACCGCAGTTCTTCCACTGCCAGTCGAGCGCCGAGAGTGCGAAGGGGATCCAGCCGATCCCGCTCTCGACCGACACGAAGTCGAGCGACGGGAAGCGGTGGCACACCCCGCCGCAGATGAGCTGGGCGATCGTGCGAGCGTTCCCCATGAAGAACGACACGCCCATCGACGCGTAGTTGGCGTGCTTGCCGTTGTCGGGGTGACCGTTGTAGGCGAGCAGACCGTTGTCGCCGGTGGCGATGTGGAAGTTCACCGGGAGCTCGCGCTCCTGACAGGCGGCCCACATGGGGTCCCAATGCCGCTCGTCGAGGCCGGGCAGGCCGAAGGCCATCGGGTTCTGCGTGAAGATCACCCCGCGATGACCCATCTCGGCGCAACGTTCGATCTCGGTCAACGTGGCGCCGAGATCCCAGAAGGGGAGGGACGAGACGGGAACGAAGCGGTCCGGTGCCGCGCTGCTCCAGTCGGTCTGCCAGTCGTTGTACGCGCGGACGATGTCCACCTGGAGCTCGCTGTCGCGAAGGCCCATGACCCGCCCGGCGTTGAACAGCCCGACGTTCGGATAGAGGATTTGCGCCTCGATGCCGTACTCGTCCATGCGGGCCAGGCGAGCGGTCGCGTCCCACGTCGCCGGATCGGCGTCGTCGAGTCGTCGAGGATGATGCGGTGGGTACTCGTGATAGCCGGCCATCGCGGACCCGGCTGCGGCCCCGAGCCGTTCCCCTCCCAGGAACCAGGCGTCCTCCTCCGCGGCATCGTCCCAGCGCACCTGGGGAGCCTGGTCACCCCACTTGGAGGCCAGCCTCGATGTCCAGAGGTCGTACGGCTCGATGACGTGCGTGTCGACGTCGATGATCGGGATCTCGTTGATCGCCGTTGCCCCCATCACCCCTCCTCGTGTCGTGACGCGCCGAGCAGCGTCGCGGATAATTCATCATAAGATTATCCTGATCTCGGCGGAGGGGCAAGGGGTGTCGAACGCGCGGTCACGGCCGCTCGACGATCTCCTCCAGTCGGGTCGGCCAGTGCGTCGCGAGGTAGTCGTGCTGGCGGGCGTAGTGCTCGGCCATCAATCGCTTGGCGAGCCGCGCCCGGCCGGCGCAGATCGCCCGGGCGATCGCCCGGTGATCGTCGAGGATCTCCTGCCGGAGCTCGACGGGGTCCATGTGCGCGGTCACGTGGGAGGTGACGATCCCGCTCGTCGAGCGGGCGAGGAGCGCGAGGACGCCGTTGCGCGCCAAGGCGGCGACGGCGTCGTGGAAGCCGGACGCGAGCCGCCGGTAGTCGCGATCGTCGGTCTTGATGTCGGTCGTCAGGTACGGGGCGAGCGCAGCCCGCTTCGCCTCCCTGTCGGGATTGCGGGCGGCGCCCTCGGCGAGAAGCGGTTCGAGGACCTTCTGCGTCGCGGTGAGGTCGCCGTAGGACATGCCCCCCATGTGGAGGAAGAGCGTGGCGGTGCGAGCGAAGTTCCGGTGGTCGGCGGATCCGACGGTGGCTCCGCCGCCCGGGCCGGGTTTGAGCGAGATCAGGCCCTGCACCTCGAGCAGGCGGATCGCTTCTCGGAGCGACGCCCGGCTGACGCCGTAC
Organism: Desertimonas flava; assembly: GCF_003426815.1. GTDB lineage: Bacteria > Actinomycetota > Acidimicrobiia > Acidimicrobiales > Ilumatobacteraceae > Desertimonas > Desertimonas flava. The sequence continues at coordinate 108,684 of NZ_QKYK01000005.1, read as the reverse complement.
TCGCGCATCATCTCGGCCTCGGTCGGGAGGCGGTCGCCGCTCTTCAGGCCACGATCGACCATCGCTCGGACGAGCAGCATCATCACGGCCTCGGACGTCTTGACGCCACGTCGGGTCGTTGCCGGCGGCCACGGTGCTTCCGCCGATCGGCGGTCATCTCTCTCTGCCATCCCATCGGATGATGTCGGCTGGTCCGCCAATCGAACGCTCCTTGGCTGCGGACAGCGGACGGTATCACGGGCCGCTCGCGCTCGTGCTGGACGGCCGCGGCACACTTCACGCTTGACAAAGACGAAATCGGCAGATGATTCTTATCATTCAGCGGAGGCGCCCCACGTGGCGTCACGACCAGAACAGTTGGGGGATTCCGTCATGAAGCACGCACGCAGGTCGAAGGCCGGACGCATCGCCGCGGCACTGGCCGCCTCGATGGCCGTCGCGATCGGGGCCACCGTTCGCCCGGTCTCCGCCACGAGCGGATCGACCGAGTGGGACGAGATCATTGCGGCCGCCGAGGACGAGGGCAAGGTCACGATCTACTCGAGCCAGGGCGTCCCCGAGCTCGGCGAGCTGGAATCGCGGTTCGAGGAGGCGTACGACATCGATCTCGTCGTGGTCCGCGGGCTCCCACAGGACCTCGTGCCGCGCATCGAGGTCGAACGGCAGACCGGGCGGGGCGAGGCCGACGTCTACGTCAGCGCCGACCAGCGCTGGGTCGTCCAGGCCGACACCGACGGCTACTACGTCGATCATGCCGGTCCGGCCTTCGAGAACCCTGACTACGACCAGGAGACGGGGACACCCAACGGCACGTACTTCAAGTCGAACGCGGTGATCTTCGGCTTCGGCTGGAACACCGACGAGGTGCCCGATGGCCTCACGGGCTACGCCGATCTCCTCGACCCGTCGCTCGCAGACGGCCGGGTCGGCGTGGTCGAAGCGGCCAACGAGACACTGGTCGACTTCTACGTCTACCTCGAGGAGGAGATGGGGGAGGAGTACGTCGCCGATCTGGCTGCCCAGAACCCGCGGATCTACCCCGGCGCCGCTGCGATCAACGAGGCGCTGGCCTCGAACGAGATCGCCGCGGCCGTCTACACCGGTGCCAGCCTGCGTGACACGCAGGCCGAGGGCGCCCCGGTCGACTTCGCCTATCCCGAGACGATCTTCGGCGCCAACTTCTGGGGAGGGGTCCTGTCATCCGCGCCGAACCCGAACGCCGCTCAGGTGCTGGCCGACTTCATGGTGACGCAGTCGGGGCAGGAGGCCCTGGCTCGCAACGGCGCGTCGGTCCTGCCAGGTGTCGGAGGAACCGAAACCGAGATCGAGAACGTTCGCCAGCAGGATCTCGATCAGCTGACGCCCGACTTCGTGACCGAGTACATCGCGGAGTGGCGCGAGCTGTTCCAATAGCAGAGCTTCGAGACGAGAGGAAGTCGTATGACGGAGTCAGAGCGACCGTTCGACGGCCAGTGGGCGGTCGTGACCGGGGGGAGCAAGGGCATCGGCCGGGCGATCGCCGAACGTTTCGTCCGTGGGGGGGCGAGCGTCGTGGTCGTCGCGCGCGGGAGGGAGCCCCTCGACGAGGCCGCTGGAGCACTGCGCTCGGTGGCGGCGGCGGGCCAAGACGTCGTCCCGGTCGTCGCCGACATGGGCAGCAGAGCATCGATCGACGAGCTGTTCGACGTCATCGATGCTCGGGTGCCCCACCTGAACATCTTCGTCGCCAACGCCGGGACGGGCTGGGTGACGCCGTTCCTCGAGTTGACGGCGAAGGAGTTCGACGACGTGGTGGCGTTGAACTTCACCGGCGCCATCTACGGCTGTCAGCGGGCCGGTCAGGCGATGGTGCGTTCCTCCCAGCCCAACCAGGCGATCCTCGCCGTGTCGTCGATCCGTGCCCTCGGTGCTCGGCCCGGCCGTCTGGTGTATGCCGCGACGAAGGCCGGGCTCAACATGGCGATCAGGGTTGCCGCGACGGAGCTGGCGCCGCACGGGATCCGCGTCAACGGGCTTTCACCGGGGATCACCGAGACCCCGCTGACCGCGACCAATCCCGACGCCTTCGCCGAGGCCGTCGCCAATGTGCCGCTCGGGCGCGCCGGTCTCCCCAGCGACCTGGGGGCCGCGGCGGCCTTCCTCTGCTCGCCCGAAGCCGCCTTCATCACTGGGGCCAACCTGGTGGTCGACGGCGGCGAGTCACTGCACTGAGCGGGTGGGCCGCCGCCCCCCGACGGCCGGGCGCGCCGGTCGGGTCTCAGCGGCGGCCGACTCCGGGTTGGGTGTACCACGACGCGTAGCGCCGGATCAGCCCCGCCTCGTCGAGGGTTGCCTGGGAGACGAACGAACCCAGCAACGCCCCGGCGTCGTCGTTGACGATGCCCTCCAACAACAGGTGCGGGCCGCGCTGCGCGTGGAAGACGATCCGATGGTCGATGCGTTGCGCGCCGCGACGATGAAACGCCGCCGTCAGCTCCGCCCGCCCGCGGAACTCGGCTCGTCCGGGGCCGCCGACGGTCGGATCCTTGTAGGGCGGATGGGAATAGAGCGTGTCCAGGCTGAAGCATCCGGCGGCATCCTCGAACCGGCTGTCGTCGAGGGCGTGGAAGTACTCGTGGATCTTGTCGATGGCCACACCCGGCTCCGCGGCGGATGGATTGGCCACCGCCGGCTGCGGGTGCACGACGGGTGATGCGTAGGCGAGGTAGCGGCCGATGGTGCCGTCGCCGGCCAGCTGCAGCGATGCTGCGAACGACGCCTGGGCCTCCCCGGAGTGCCGGTCCAGCAGCAGGCCTTCCAGGGCGACGCTCTGGCCCTCGACGGTGCAGAGAACGATGGTGTGGACATGGGGACGCTCAGCCCGCTGGTCCAGGTGCGACGCGATCTCGCTGCGCCCGTTGCACACCGAGCGCGGATCGGTCTCGATGCCGTCGGGCGGCGGCACGGCGTACGTCGCGTCGTCGCTGAAACAGGCGGCGGCGTCACCGGCTCGCCCGGCGTCGATCGCGTCGTAGTACGCAGCCAGCTCGGCGGGGAGCGGGTCGCCGAGCTCCACCCTGGTGGTCGGTGTGGTCATTCGTGCACCTTTCGTGATGTCGGTACGGAGTCGTACGAGGGCCCGGTCACTGGATCACCATGCCGCCGTTGACGTTCATCGTCTCGCCGACGATGTAGCTGGCGTCGTCGCTGAGGAGATACGAGTACGCCGCGGCGAGCTCGTCGGGATCGGCGCTCCGGCCGATCGGCGTGCCCGCCACCAGCCGCTCACCGTCGGGGGTCCGGCCGAACATCGGTGTGGCCGTCGCTCCCGGAGCGATCGTGTTCACGCGGATGCCGAACGGCGCGACCTCGCGCGCCACCGACTGCGTGAGGATGCGGACGCCGCCCTTCGACGCCGCGTAGTGGGCGACGCCGGCGTTGCCCGACATTCCTGCGGTGGATGCAGTGGTGACGATGGCGCCGCGCCGGCGGGGGATCATCACCCGGAGCGTGGCGCGCACGACGTAGAACGTGCCGTCGAGGTTCACGCGCAGGACGCGATCCCACTGCTCGTCGGTCAGGTCGACGAGGCCGCGGAATCCCCGCTCGCCGTCACCTCGCTCGACGGCGCGGCGGTGTTCGGCGAGCCGTTCCTTGAGCGCGCGGTCCGCGTCGATGCCGGCCACGTGGGCGAGCAGGTCCACGGGTCCGAGCTGTTGCTCGACTGCTGCCACGGCGGCATCGACGGAACCAGGGTCGGCCACGTCGGCGACGACCGCGATGCTGCCACCGGCGTCGGCGACGGTCGCCCGGGCGGCGTCGCCGTCCACGTCGAGCGCGGCGACGAGCGCACCGTCGGCCGTCAGCCGGCGGGCGACCGCGGCCCCGATGCCCGAGCCCGCGCCGGTGACGACGGCGACCCGACCGCCGAAGCGACTCACGGCGCGACCACCGCTGCGGCCACCGACGCGAGGGCGCTGTACAACAGCCTGGACACGGTCGTCGGGTCGGATGCGCGGATCTCGTCGGAGAGCACCTCGGCCGCGAGCGGGCCGGCGTAACCGACCGACATGACGGCCTCGAGGTACCGGGCGATCGGAAGGTCGCCGGCGCCGGGCGCCAGCCGCCGGTGGCGGCTCTCGTGCACGAGGTCGTCGCCGGTGGGCGGCGGGCCGATGGCGTCGGCGACCTGGACGAGAGCGATCTGGCCCGCTTCGAGGGCGGCCACCGCCTCGGGTGTGGCCCCGGCACGAGCACACTGGTACGTGTCGACGAGGACGCCCGCTCGATCCCATCCGAGCTCGTCGCAGACTGCGACGGCCTCGTCGAGGGTCCGCAGCCCCATGTAGCCGCCGAACTCGACGGCGAGACGCGCGCCCGTGGGGGCGATGACGTCCAGGCCGGCACCGAATCCGTCGACCACGGCTGCGTGTCCGACCGGGTGGGCCACCGCGCCGACACAGCAGGCGGCACCGACCGCATCGACGACAGCAGCCAGCCGTCGGGCTACGGCGACCGGGTCGGTGTCGGGACGCAATGACAGGGCGACGACGTCGGTCGCGCGGAGGTCAGCCGACTCGAACAAGCGCGCCAACGACGTCAGCGAGCCGCCACCGTCGACGTATCCGTCGACCGTGGCGAGATCGAGCCCGATGTGGGAGAAGCCGGCGTCGGCGCTGGCCCGGATGATGGCCGGAAGGTCAGGACGGCCGCCGAACGACGGCGACCAGTGGATGGTGTGAGCAGCGGGGGCCGGATCCCTCATCGCCCGAAGATGTCCGACCAGCGGGCGATGTACTCCTCGGCCCACTCCGGCGTGCGGGTGATGTCGACGACCTGCACGTCGTCGATGTCGACCAGCGCACTCTCGATGCCATCGAGAGGACTGGCTCCGTTGATGGACAGCGCTTCCTGCCCGGCGGGGGAGGCGATGAAATCGGCGAGCACCTGGGCGGCGTTCGGCCGGTGGGCCCACGACGGCAGGTAGACCAGGTTGGCCGACGTCCAGGCCGGACTGGGCACGAAGAACTCCACCGGAGCGCCGGCCGCCTTGTCGGCCTCGAGCTGGGCGCTGGCGTAGCCGGTCACGCTGATCTCGCCCGCACCCAGGCCCTGCATCAACGGCACCCCTGAGGCGTAGAAGACGGGGTCCAGCTCGGCGAGCTGGCGCAACCCGTCCTCGCCACCGAGTTGCTCCTCGGCGAAGCTCCAGAAGTCGGCGATGACGGGGCTCGCCGGCTCGGTGAAGCCGATCATGCCGGCGTACTCCGGGTTCAACAGATCCGACCACTCCTGGGGAGGTTCGCCCTCGAGGAGATCGGTGTTCCAGCCGAAGCCGAGCACCTGGGTGGTCCCCACCAGGTAGTTCCGCTCGGCATCGAGCCACGGCGTCCCGACCCACGCGGCGACGTTCGGGCCGACCTCGATCGGCGCCAGGTCGCCGGCGGCCTCGGCGTCGAGGACCCAGGGGTAGTTGACGCCGAACGAGATGTCGGCGCCGTCGACTCCGGTCTCGCGCTCGCTGTCGAGCTTGGCGTCGATCTCGCTCGTGACCCGCACGATCTCCAGATCGATCTCCGGGTACTCCTGTTCGAACGCCGCTTCGAGCCGCTCGTTCTGTTCCGGGAAGTTCACGGCGTACAGCACCACCTTGCCCTCGCCCACGGCGGCGTCGACGATGGACTCCCACTCCGGGGTGACGTCGGCGCTGCCTGCGGGGGGATCGGTGGAGGCCGCCGCGCCCCCGACGAGGCTCGACGACGAGGCGAGCGACAGTGCGGTGACCGCGCCCGCGATGACGACCGACGACGACCTGACACGCATTTCAACCCCCAAGGTCTCAAGATTCCCTAAAGGATTATCATGGATTAGCGACAAGAGCAATCAGCGGCCTGACCCCAAGCCGACCCGGAGGCTTCGGTCCGGCGTCGAGCCGTTCCATCAGCGGTTGCCAGATTCATCATGATCATTTATGGTGGAGTCGAAGGAGGGGCCGATGGAGCTTGCCGTTGGGACGCGGCTGCGAAGTGCAGTGTGCGAGACACAGATCATGGTGGTGCGGGCGCCGGCCGGTGTCGACGTGGATCTGCGCTGCGGGGGCGTCGCGATGCTCCCGTTCGATGCCGCGGCCCCGTCTGCCCCGGCCCCGTCTGCCCCGGCCTCGCCGGCCGGCGCCGGACGAACGGGGTCGGGAACGCTGATCGGCAAGCGCTACAGCGATCGAGAGCTCGGGCTCGAGGTGCTGTGCGTCAAGGCGGGCGAGGGGGACCTGTCGGTGGGTGACACGGTCCTCGGCCTGCAGGATGCCAAGTCGCTGCCGTCGTCGGACTGACGAAGGCGCCCGCGGGTTGACATCGAGCGGCATCTCCGAGTAAATCTCATAATGAATTTGTCCGAAGGGGGATCGATGCAACCGTCAGACGTCGACCAGTACAAGGTGATCGACACCGACACCCACGTGATCGAGCCGTACGACCTGTGGACGTCGCGCCTCTCCGTCGAGAGATGGGGCGACAAGGTCCCCCACGTGCGGTGGGACGAGGCGCTCCAGGAGGACGCGTGGTTCTTCGGTGAGAAGCGCGTCGGCGCGGCGGCCGGTGCCGCCCAGGCCGGCTGGAACCAGTTCCCGCCGCAACACCCGCCGCGGCTCGGTGACGTCGACCCGGCGACGTGGAACGCCGAGGAACGCCTCCGCATCATGGACAAGTACGGCATCTGGTCGGCCGTCCTCTATCCCAACGTTGCCGGGTTCGGCGCCGGCAAGATGCTGACGATCGGCGATCACGAGCTGATGCTCGCCTGCGTGCGGGCGTACAACGACTTCCTGGCCGAGTACTGCGCCATCGACCCGCGCCGGTTCGTGCCGATCATGGCCTTGCCGTTCTGGGATCTCGAGGCGACGGAGGCCGAGATCGAGCGCGCCCTCGCCCTCGGGCACAAGGGCGTGATCATGACGGGCGAGCCGGGTTTCTGGAACATGCCCAAGCTCGCTGATCCGCATTGGGATCGGCTGTGGGCGACCTGCCAGGCCAACGGCCTGTCGGTCAACTTCCACATCGGATCGGGCGACATGTCGATCTTCGACCGTGCCTATGACGGCGCCGGGGAGCACGCCAACTACGCCGGCTTCGGCGTCCAGTTCGGGGTGGCCAACGTCAGTGTCGTCGCCAACCTCATCACGGGCGGCGTGTGCCACCGCTTCCCCGATCTGAAGTTCGTGTCGGTCGAGAGTGGGGTCGGTTGGCTGCCGTTCGCGCTCGAGCACCTCGACTGGCAATGGAAGAACTGCGGGGTTCCGCAAGAGCACCCCGAGTACGACCTGCTGCCCAGCGAGTACTTCCTGCGGCAGATGTACGGCTGCTTCTGGTTCGAGGGGCCGACGGTCAAGGCGGCGATCGAGCAGTTCGGCTCGGACTGGATCCTCTACGAGAGCGACTTCCCGCACCCGACGAGCATGGCGCCGGGCCCGGCGAGCTCCGCCGTCGAGCCGCGTGAGTACATCGCCAAGGAGCTCGGCGACATCCCCGAGCCCCATCTCAGGAAGATCCTCCACGACAACGCCGCCGCCCTGTACCACCTCGACTGACCGCAGCCCCCGCCCGCCCCCGACGACAACGATCTGAGTGATGGACGACCCCCGCGACCTCGACCGCTTCCTCGCCGAAGCTCGCGCCTGGCTGGACGAGCACGCCGAGCCCCTTCCGGACTCCTCGACCGATGAGTTGGTGTGGGGGAAGGGCGATTTCAGCGTGTCGGTGTTCCACGCCCTCAGCGAGGACGACGAGCGGGCCCTGATCAACCGCGCCCAGGCGTGGACCCAAGCCAAGTCGGAACGGGGCTATCACGCCATCTCGTGGCCGGCCGAGTTCGGCGGCCTCGATCTCCCGCCCGAGTTCAACCGGGCGTTCGCCGCGCTCGAGCGCCGCTACGTCCGACCCACCGGCCACGAGGCCCACAGCGTGACGACGCGCCTGGTCGCGCCCACGGTCCGCCTGTTCGGCAACGACGATCAACGCCGTGACGTGCTTCCCGACCTGCTCGCGGCGAGGTCGATCTGCTGCCAGCTCTTCTCCGAGCCGGGTGCCGGCTCCGACCTCGCCAGCCTCGGCTGCCGAGCCGATCGCGACGGCGACGAGTGGGTGATCAACGGCCAGAAGGTCTGGAGCTCGGGTGCCCAGTTCGCGCAATGGGGCGAGCTGATCGCCAGGAGCGATCCCGACGTCGTCAAGCATCGGGGCATGACGGCGTTCCTCATCCCGATGAACCTCGACGGCATCGAGATCCGGCCGATCAAGCAGATGAGCGGCGGTTCCTCGTTCAACGAGGTGTTCTTCAACGACGTCCGGGTTCCCGACACGATGCGCCTCGGCCCGGTCGGCGAGGGCTGGAAGGTCGCCCTGACCACCCTCGGCTTCGAGCGCGACCACTCCGACGGCTCGGGCAGCGCCCGGGTCGGTGGCTCCTGGCGCCAGCTGCTGGCGACGGCCCGTGCGTGCGGCGTGACGGGGGATCCGGTGCACCGTCAGCGGCTCGCCACCGCCTACACACACCACCGCGTGGAAGAGCTCGTCAATCGGCGGGCGGCCGCGGTTCGCAGGTCGGGGGGAGTGCCCGGACCGGAGGGTTCGCTCGGCAAACTCCTCTGGACCAACGGCATGGCCCTGTTCTCGGACATCGTGTCCGAGATCCTCGGGCCGTCGCTGGTGGCCGACACCGGCGAGTGGGGAACCTACGCCTGGGGCGAGCACCTGCTCGGTGCGCCGGGCTACCGGATCGCCGGTGGCTCCGACGAGGTCCAGCGCAACATCCTCGGCGAGCGCGTGCTCGGCCTGCCGTCCGAGCCGCGTGTCGACAAGGACGTGTCGTGGCGCGAGGTGCCGCGCTGACGACGCGTCGACCGTGGGGAACCGACCGCGCCATGGGCGCCGGTCAACGCCACTCGATGTAGTCGTCTTGCGGCCCGATCTCGGCCTCGTAGAACGAGACGATCTCGCGGACGTGCCGCTCCATGAGGGTCCTCGCCTTGGAGGCATGCCCGGCCGCGACCGCGGCGGCGATCGCCTCGTGACCGCTCTCGATGATCGTGCCGGCCGCCCGCGGGTCGGCGTGGCTGAGAATGTGGTGCGTGACGATCTGCCCGATCGCCATCAGGGAGAGCTGCATGACCTTGTTCCGCGCCAGCGTGCCCAGCGCCTCGTGGAACGAGGAGTGGTCGTCGACGAACTGCATCAGCGGCTCGTCGACCGCAGGGTGATGACCGCGGAATCGAGCCATGGTTGTTCGTACCAGCTCGCGGTCGGGGTTCCGTGCGGCCAGGTCGGCGATGTACACCTCGGCGGTGACCCACGCCTCGAACAGCTCGCGATAGGTCGCCCCTGCGAGGTGGTAGTAGAGGGTCGAGACCCGACCGAGATGGGCTGGATCGACGGCGCCGACGACCGGACCGCCGCCGGGGCCACGGCGGATGGTGATCAGGCCCTGCACTTCCAAAAGCCGCAGGCCCTCGCGCAGCGACTCGCGGCTGACCCCGTACTCGGCCAGCATCGCCGTTTCGTGGGGGAGGTTGTCCCCCGGTTCGAGCCCGGCGGTGACGATGTGGCGCACGATGTCGCGCGCAACGCTCTCGGACGTCTTGAGCGGCCGCCGCGACGTTCCCGTCGCGATCGCGAGCGAACCCTGTCGTTGCGGCGCGGCCGTGCGTGCTTTCCGTGCCATCCGGGCGACGTTATCCCGGGTGCCCGGGCTCGTTCGGGAAATGCGTCGGTGGTCAGGCGAGGCGCCAGCGAGGTACGACGGTGTCGCCGTCGACAGTGTCGACGCGGTCGAACCACGCCTCGACGGGCTGCCCGATCGACACGTCGGGGGAACCGTCGAGGTGACCGACGAACCGCGCGGCGGGTTCGTCGTCGAGCTGGACGAGGAGAATCGTGTAGGGGACCGGGTAGGCCGGATGCACCTGGTGCTCCACGACCGACCACGAGTAGACGGTCCCGGTCCCGGCCACCGTCTCCCAGCGGCCGTCCCAGCTGCCGCACCGCTTGCAGTACGCGCGCGGCAGGTGGAGCAGCGCATCGCAACCGTTGCAGCGCCGCACGGCCAGCTCGCCTCGCCGGGCGGCCTCGAAGAACCCTCCGGTGTCGAGGTCGCCGTCGACCGGGACCAGCCCTGTCACCGGTCGCTCCGGAGGATCAGGGCGCTCCCGGGCGGCAGCGGGGTCGAGGTGACGAGGCAGGTCTCGGCGCCGTCCACCTGCGACGTCGACGAGCCGCGGATCTGCCGAACCCCCTCCACGACGTGATTCATCCCGTGGATGTATCCCTCGGACATGTGACCTCCACCGGTGTTGATGGGGATGGACCCACCGAGATCGATGTCGCCGCCGGCGACGAACGGACCGCCCTCCCCCTTCTCGCAGAACCCGTAGTCCTCGAGCTGCATCAGGACCGTGATCGAGAAGCAGTCGTAGAACTGTCCGACGTCGATGTCGCCGGGGCCGAGTCCGGCGCGCCGGAACAGCAGCTCGCCGACGTTCTTCGCCGGCAGTTCGGTGATGGAGTCCCTCATCAGCACGGGGAACTGGATCCCGGGTTGGGGATCGGGAATCCCGGCCTGAGCGACCGCACGGATCACGGCAGGTGGCTGGCGGAGATCGCGGGCCCGTTCGATGCTCGTGACGACGACTGCGCACGCGCCGTCGGTTTCGAGGCAGAAGTCGTACAGGCGCAGCGGGCTGGCGATCACACGCGAGGCGAGGTAGTCGTCGAGCGTGAGCGTGCGGTCGTGCATCTGGGCGCGGGGATTGGCATTCGCTCGCTTGCGGCAGGTGAGGGCGACGTGGGCGAGCTGTTCGGAGGTCGTGCCGAACTCGGCGAAGTGGCGTTGCGCCATCAGGGCGAAGATCTGGCCGGGCGTGAGCAGCCCCGACGGGGCGAAGAACTCGTCGTAGGTGCCGGCTCCGCCCACCCGTGCCTCGGTCTGGGACGAACGGCCGTAGCGCCGGCCTGAGCGCCCGTTGAGCTCGCGGAACACCAGCACCGTCGTCGCCTGTCCGGACAGGATCGCCGCCACCGCCTGGCCGACCATTGCGCACGGTGCCACGCCGCCGGGCCCGACCTGTGACCAGAACGTGAGGTTGTCGATTCCGAGGCAGTCGGCGAGGTCGTTGTGCAGCACGGTGTCGGCGTCGCACCGGACGATCCCGTCGACGTCGGCAGCCGTGAGACCGGCGTCATCGAGCGCGGCGAGGGCCGCCTGCGCAGCGAGGGACAGATCGCTCCGTCCCGAATCCCGGCTGAAGTCGGTCGCGCCGATGCCCACGATGGCGCATCGGTCGCGGTGGTCGTACACGTCGGTCACAGGTGGTACCCCCGTCTGGCGTGGAGCCCGATCGGCCCCCCGGCGACACCCGGACGATACGACTCGGGTCCTCCCCGAGTCAATATTTCATCATGATCATTTCTGGCCATCGATTTGACCAGATTCCTCCTGATGATTATCCTTCAATCGAGTTCAGACCGGCGCGCTGACGCGCGCCGCACTTTCCAAGGGGGGACGATGAGGATTCGGGGTCACGGAAGAATGCTGCTGTCGGCGGCGGTCGCGGTGGGCCTGGCGGTCGCCGCGGCGGGGTCGGTCGCGGCGGGTTCGGAGGCCGACGAGGCCGACGAGGGCGACGACACCACGCCGGCCGGGACTGTTGTCGGCGGCACCGACGAATCCTCGGCGCCCGCCGTCGACGAAGCCTGCATCGCCGACGGGCTCGAGGCTCTGGTCGCTGCGGCGCAGGAGGAGGGTGAGCTCACCGTCTACTCGAGCCAGGGTCTCGACAATCTCAACCGGTTGGCCGAGCTCTTCGAGGCCGAGTACGACGACATCGACGTCGAGATCGTCCGCGACGTCGACGCGACGGCGATCGCTCGCGTCGAGGCCGAACAGGAGACCGGTCGGCACGCCGCCGACCTCATGGTGTCCGCAGCGCCGGCGTGGGTGGCCGAGAAGGGCGCCGAGGGGTGGTTCGCCGAGCCGACGGGTCCGCAGTTCACCTGTGAGTCGGACTACGACACCGAGGCCTACGTCCACGACGACGGCGTGTTCGAGGTCAGCTCGGTCGTCTTCACGTTCGCGTGGAACACCGACCACTACCCCGACGGGCTCACCGACTACCCCGACCTGCTCGATCCGGAACTCGCCGGAGGCAGGATCGGCGTCGTGGACCCGTCCATCTCGCCGGTTCTGGCCGACTACTACGCGTGGCTCGACGAGACCTACGGTGACACGTTCGTCGCCGACTTGGCCGAGCAGGAGCCGCGGATCTACACGAGTGGCGGTGCGATGCAGGAAGCGCTGATCGCCGGAGAGATCATCGCCGGCTCGTACATCGCTCCGGTGCCGTCGTTCGTGGAGGCGATCGACGACGGGGCGCCGGTCGACTTCGCCATTCCCGATGCGCTCTGGGGTGCGAAGTTCTTCGGCACGATCATCGCCGACGCCCCCAACCCGAACGCGGCGCAGCTGTTCGCCAACTTCATGGTGACGATGGCGGGGCAGGAGCCGATCCACTCCGGCGGGGCCGTCATCGCCGATGTTCCTGGTGCGCTCGCCACCAATGAGCAGGTGCGGGACGTGGACCTCGAGGGGCAGCAGCCCGAGGCGCTGAGTGCTTTCATCGAGGAGTGGGACGCGCTGTTCCGTTGAGCCGCCGAGGGGGCGGTCGCACCGCCGCCTCCTCCGCGCCTCGTCGGTTCGGCCGACCGCGATGACCGGCCGCCACCCTCAGGGTTGCGGAGCATGACGGCCGACGGGCGACCGCGCACGTTGACACCGGCGGCGTCGCCCTGCAATGTTCATCATGATCTTTAGGGAGTCGACACCCGGTCGGGTGGGAGGAAGGTACGACCAATGACGAAGCCGCTCGAGGGGATCCGGGTGATCGAACTGGCCACCTACGTCTTCGTCCCGGCAGCTGCCGCGATCCTCGGCGACTGGGGGGCGGACGTCATCAAGGTCGAACATCCGTCGTACGGTGACCCGGGCCGCAACACCGCGGCCTGGGGAGTCCCCAACAAGGTGGAAGGTGTTGCCCACCTGTGGGAGGCGGTCAACCGGGGGAAGCGCGCGGTGGGGATCGACATCTCCGACGACGAGGGGCGAGAGGTGCTGATGCGCCTCATCGACGGCGCTGACGTGTTCATGACGAACCTGCTGCCGCCGGCGCGCCGGAAGCTGGGCATCGAGCCCGCCGACGTCCTGAAGCGCAATCCCCGCATCGTGTACGGGCGGGGGAGCGCCAACGGACCGCGCGGGGCGGATGCCGACAAGGGCGGCTTCGACGGCATCACGTACTGGGGGCGGTCGGGCGCGGCCCTCGGGGTCACACCGGCCGATCGTGAGTTCCCACTCTCGATGCCCGGTCCGGGATTCGGTGATCTGCAGACCGGGACGGCGTTGGCGGGGGCGATCGGAACTGCACTCTTCCATCGGGAACGTACCGGCCGCGGTGAGGTGGTCGACGTGTCGCTGCTGTCGGCGGGGCTCTGGGCGATGGGCATGACGGTGTCAGGGACCAGCGTGCTCGGAGTCGATCAGCTCCCGCCCCAACGGCACGACACCACGCCGAACCCGCTCACCAACGTGTACCGGACCAAGGACGACCACTACATCGCCCTGGGGTTCTTGCAGGCCGACCGGTACTGGCCCGACTTCTGCATCGTGGTCGACAAGCTCGAGTGGTTGTCCGATGTCCGCTTCATCGACGCCGAGGCACGCAAGGTCAACTCAGCGGCCTGCATCGAGTTGCTCGACGCGCTCTTCTCCGAGCACACCCTCGACGAGTGGCGCGACCTGTTGTCGCGGCAGTCCGGCCAGTGGGACGTGTTGCTCGGTGCCGGCGAGACGCATCGTGACGAGCAGATCGTCGCCAACCGGTTCGTCCAGCGCATCGAGCACGAGGGCAACGGCATGATCAATCTCGTGCCGGCGCCGGCCCAGTTCGGCGAGGAGGTCGCCACGCTCGGGACGGCACCGGGTCTCGGTGAGCACACCGACGAAGTGTTGGCCGAGTTGGGCTACGACGCGGCGACCGTCGAACGGTTGCGCGCCGGCAACGCGGTGGGCTGATCACCCTCCATGGAACGCCCGCACGAACCGGCAGCCGCGGCCGGCTCCTCGCCGTTCGACGGTGAGTACGGTGCCCTGCACGCCGAGTTGACGGCCACGGGCGGTCCCTTCGAGATGATGACCGTCGCCGTCGGGGGACGGGACGTCCGGACGTGGAAACACGCCCCGACGAACTTGCGTGATCTGCTCGAGGCCAGCCGTCGGCACGGCGAGCGGGAATACCTCGTCGACAGCCAGCGGCGGATCTCCTTCGCCGATCACCTCGACCTCGTTGCTGCCTTCGCGCTCGAGATGCGCGACACGTTCGGCGTCGGCGACGGAGATCGTGTCGCCGTCGCCATGCGCAACCGAAGCGAGTGGGTGGTCGCCTTCTGGGCGATTGCTGCACTCGGTGCGGTCGCCGTACCGCTCAACAGCTGGTGGTCGGGACCGGAGTTGGCGTTCGGCGTCCACGACTCAGGCGCAGCCCTGGTCGTGTGCGACACCGAGCGCGCGGCGCGGCTCCGTGCCGCCGCTTGCGACGTGCAACTCGTCGTCGTCGACGACAGCGCCGGGGAGGTCCCGGACGGGACACGGCGTTTCCGGGACTGGCCGGTCCGGCCCGGCGTCGAGCTGCCACCGGCGACGGTGCACCCCGACTCCGACGCGACCATCCTCTACACGTCCGGGACGACAGGTCGCCCGAAGGGCGCGATCGCCACACACCGGAACATCTGCAGCAGTGTGACGAGTCTGGCGTTCACGTCGGCACGGGACAGTCGCCGGGCTGGGCGGCAGGTCGCCGGCGCGATCGGCCCGGCCCGCCTCCTGGTGGGGGTTCCGCTGTTCCACGTCACCGGTCTCTACGGCCTGATCGTCGGCAGCCTGGCCGCTGGGTCGGCGCTCGTGCTCATGCCCAAGTGGGACGCCGGCGCCGCGCTCGAGTTGATCGAGCGCGAGCGGATCACCGCGTTCAGCGGCGTCCCGGCGATGACCAGGCAGCTCGTCGACCATCCCGACGTCGCCACACGCGAGCTCTCCAGTCTGGTGTCGCTGACCTACGGGGGTGCAGCAGCCGCACCCGAACTGGCCCGGCGGGTGCGCCGAGCCCTCCCGCAACGAACGCTGCGCAACGGCTGGGGGCTCACCGAGACGTGCACCGTCGTCACGATGATCTCCGGCGCCGATTACGCGAACCGGCCGGACAGCGTCGGGGTGCCGATCCCGGTGTGCGACGTGGCGACCGTCGACGACGAGGGTCACCAGCTTCCGCCCGGCTCGACCGGTGAGCTCGTCGTCAGGGGGCCGAACGTGGTGCGTGGCTATTGGAACCTGCCGGAGGCCACCGCGAGCGCGTTCGCCGACGGATGGTTCCGCACAGGTGACATCGGCCGGGTCGATGCCGGGGGGTTCGTGACCATTCTCGACCGGGCCAAGGACCTGATCATCCGCGGCGGTGAGAACGTGTCGTCCGCCGAGGTCGAGGCGGCGATGTTCGAGCATCCTGCAGTCGACGAGGTGGCGGCCATACCGGTTCCCCACGACGTGCTCGGCGAGGAGGTGGGTGTCGTCGTCCGCCTCCGGGACGGAGCCGATGTCGACGTCGACGGCCTGCGAGCCCACGCCGCGTCGCAGCTGGCCGCGTTCAAGGTGCCGGTCCACGTCTGGATCGTCGACGAGCCGTTGCCGAGGAGTCCCCAGGGCAAGGTGCTCAAGCGTGAGCTGCGGGCGATCCTGGGAGGAAGCGCACGATGACGATTCGAGGTCACTCGGTGGCCGTATTTATAATGATGATTTGTCCGTCGGTGGAGGCCCCCACGGGGGTACCGGCCACCTGCCACGGGGGGCACGCAGCGTCAGGATGTCGAGCGGGCCTGTGGCCCTGAACGGAGGGCGATGATGACAGTGACAATCGATGGGACCGGCAGTCGCTTCGTCGACGAGGCGCTCTTCGTCGCCGATCCGGCCGGCGGGTGGGCGCTGCGGGGGTCGCGGTGTGACTCCTGCGGGACCGTTTCGTTCCCCGCACAGCAGTCGTGCCCCAAGTGCACCGGCAGTGCGGTCAGCGAGATCGCCTTGCCCACTCGGGGCACCCTCTGGGCCTACACGATCCAGGGGTTCCCGCCGAAGACCCCGTATCTCAACGCCGATGAACGACCGTTCCGGCCCTACGCCGTCGGGTACGTGAACCTCGGCGACGAGATCCTCGTCGAGTCGCGGCTCATCGCCGATGATGTCGACTCCCTCGAGGTCGGCGACGCCCTGCAGCTGGTCTTGGAGCCGATCCGCACTGGCGACGACGGTGCGGTCTACACGTTCGCGTTCGCGCCCAGCACGGGCCCCGAGACGGAGGTGACGTCATGACCGAGGTAGCGATCGTCGGCGTGGGGATCCATCCCTTCGGCCGTCACGACGGCGTGTCGGGGCGGGAGCAGGGCGCACACGCGGCCCGCCAGGCCCTTGCCCACGCCGGCATCGGCTGGGGGGGCGTGCAGTTCGCCTTCGGGGGGAGCGCCGCAGCCGGCAACGCCGACGCCCTGGTGGCCGACCTCGGCCTGACCGGGATCGAGTTCGTCAACGTCATCAACGGCTGCGCCACGGGCGGCAGCAGCCTGGCGATGGCCGATCGCGCCATCCGATCTGGTGACTACGACGTGGGGATCGCCATCGGATTCGACAAGCACCCGCCGGGAGCATTCAACGCCGACCCTGCGTCCTACGGGCTCGGCGAGTGGTACGGCGAGACCGGCCTGATGCTGACCACGCAGTTCTTCGGCATCAAGGCCCAGCGCTACCTGCACGACCACGACATCGACCCGGCCGTCCTGTCGGCGATCGCGGCCAAGGCGTACCGCAACGGGGCGCTCAACCCGAACGCGTGGCGGCGCCGCCCGATGAGCGTCGAGGAGATCGAGTCGTCGGACATGCTGAGCAAGCCGCTGACGAAGTACATGTTCTGCTCGCCCGCCGAAGGCGCCGTCGCCCTCGTGCTGTGCCGGGCCGAGCTGGCGTCACGCTTCACCGATCGGCCCGTGTACCTGAAGTCGTGCGTGATGCGCTCGCGCGCCTACGGCACGTTCGAGGTGTTCTCTCCCTCGCTGTCGCCCGACCGGACCGATGGGCCCACGGTGCAAGCGGCCAGGGAGGCGTTCGAGCAGGCCGGCGTCGAGCCATCCGACGTCGATGTCGCCCAGGTGCAGGACACCGAGGCAGGCGCTGAGCTGATGCACATGGCCGAGACGGGCCTCTGCGAGCATGGCGAGCAGGTCGACCTCATCATGTCGGGGGCGACGGAGATCAACGGCCGGCTGCCGATCAACACCGACGGAGGTTGCATCGCCAACGGCGAACCGATCGGAGCATCAGGGCTGCGGCAGGTGCACGAAATCGTGGTGCAGTTGCGGGGCGAGGCCGGCGATCGGCAGGTGCCCAACGATCCACAGGTAGGGTTCACGCACGTCTACGGTGCCCCCGGCATCAGCGCCTGCACCGTGCTGGCCCGGTAGTCCCGATGGAGACCTGGCAGAACCACGTACCGCCCGAGGTCGCCCCGGTCCGGCCGGGGGAGGAGCTCGATTGGGACCGTCTCGACGCCTACGTGCGGTCGCACCTCGAGGTCGACGGCGACCTCGACGTGATGCAGTTCCCGAACGGCTCGGCCAACCTGACCTACCTCCTCCGGTACGGCGAGCAGAGCTTCGTCCTCCGCCGGCCCCCGTTCGGGGTGATCGCACCGGGAGCCCATGACATGAAGCGGGAGTTCCGCGTCCTGTCGCGCCTCTGGCAAGAGTACGACCGGGCACCACGTGCGTTCTTGTTCTGCGACGATCACGGTGTCGTCGGCAGTGACTTCGTCGTGTCGGAGTACCGACGCGGTGAGGTGATCTGGGCGGTGCTCCCGCCCAGCTTCGCCGCCATCGACGATGCGGCGTATCGCATCGGCCTGGCGACGGTGGACGCCTTGGCGGACCTCCACAACGTCGACCCGGCCCGGTGTGATCTGGCCGACCTCGGGCGACCGGACGGGTACATGGCGCGCCAACTCGCCGGCTGGCGCAAGCGGTGGGATCTCGTGGCCACCGAGGACTTCGACGCGATCATGTCGCCGGCAGCCGACGAGCTCGAGCGGCGGGCGCCGACGTCGCCGCCCCCGGCGATCCTCCACAACGACTTCAAGATCGACAACTGCCAGTTCGTGCCGGGTCGGCCCGACCGCGTCAGTTCGGTGTTCGACTGGGACATGGCCACGCTGGGCGACCCCCTGGCCGATCTCGGCACGCTCCTCAACTACTGGCCTGACCCGTCCGACACCCCTGACGACCGTGCCCTTCACGTTCCCGGTCTCGAGTCGATGGGACTACCGGACCGCAGTGCGGTGGTGGCGCGCTACGCCGACCGGGTGCACTTCGATGTCGGTGACGTGGCGTGGTACGAGGCGTTCGCGTGCTGGCGGACATGTGTGATCCTGCAGCAGCTCCACCAGCGCTACGTCCGCGGCGAGAGCACCGACGAACGGATGGCGTCACGCGGTGACAACATCCCGATGCTGGCGCGCCGGGCCGCGCGCCTCCTCGCAGCCCGCTCCTGAGACCGGAGTTCCGACGCCGGGCGCGAGCGTCAGCCGGGATCGGCGACGTGGAGGAGCTGCTTGCCCAGGTTCTTGCCCTCGAACAGCCGGCGGATTCCCTCCGGCGCGTGCTCCAGGCCGTCCAACACGTCGTACTCCACCCGGATGCTCCCGTCCGCCACCCAGTCGAGCAGCCGCTGGCGGGCCTCGGTGTAGCGATCGCTGTGGTCCGAGACCAAGAAGCCCTCCATGCGCGAGCGGCGCGTGGTGAGCAGCTGGTAGTAGTGGATGCCGACCTCGGGCCGCTCGGGCCGGTAGCCCGTCGAGATCGAACCGCACAGTGCGATGCGGGCACCGACCGCGATGTTGAACAGCGCAGCGTCCAGAAGCGAGCCGCCGACGTTGTCGAACACGACGTTCAATCCCTCCGGCGCCGCGGAGCGGATCGCCCTGCGCACCTCGGGGTCGTGGTGGTCGAGGCAGTCGTCGAGCCCGGCGACCTCGCGCACCCAGTCCCGCTTCTCCGGACTCCCGGCCGTGCCGATCACCCGTCCCGCGCCGAGTGCTCTGGCGATCTGGGCGGCGACCGATCCGGTCGCCCCGGCGGCGGCCGTCACGAGCACCACGTCGCCGGCCTCGGGGCGGCCGACCTCGGTCATTCCGAAGTACGCGGTCAGACCGGTCAGCCCGGCCACACTCAGCATCAGCCGCGGATCGGAGATGCCGTCGGGCACGCGCTCGATGCCGGTGTCGCCGCCGTCGAGCAGGGCGTAGTCCTGCCAGCCGAGGTCGCCGTGGACGAGAGAACCGACGGCGTGGTCGGGATGCCGTGAGTCGACGACCTGGCCGATACCCCACGCGCGCATCACCTCACCGATGCCCACGGGCGGTGTGTACGAACGGATGTCGTTCAACCAGCCGCGCATTGCCGGTTCGAAACCGAGCCACAGGGTGCGGACCAGGATCTGACCGTCGCCAGGTTGGGGCACTGCGGTGCGCGCCATCTCGAAGCACTCGTCGGTCACCACCCCGAGCGGACGCTCACGAAGCAGCAGCTGTCGGTTCTCGTCGGACATTGAATAACCCCTTTCGGCAGATTCATCATAATGATTCCGGGACAGGAAGGAGAAGTCCGGCGCGGCGTCGATGATCGACCGGAGTATTCTTGATGAGGATTCTTGACACTGCTCCCGAGAGCGTGATTCGATCGGTGGACAGACCGAACCGAAGGTCCCGGCGTCGCTGTCCGCGCTCGGCGCTGTCGTATGAGGGGGTTCACGTGGACGCATCGACCGGCGCAGCCGACGTCACCGAGACCGACGAGAACCAGGAGAGTCCCGCGTCGCTGTTCGTCGATCTCAACGAGACGGCACCAGCGCTGACCCACTGGCGGACCATCGACGAGCTGCGCGAGCAGCATCGCTACTTCTTCAACACCGAGGCGCAGGGGTACTGGGTCCTCACGCGCTACGACGACATCCGCGAGGCCTTCCAGTCGCCTGAGCTGTTCTCGAACCACTCCATCGTCGCGACGAACCCCGACCCCGCCTACCGGTTCTTGCCCTCGTTCTCGGACCCGCCGATCCACATGGACTACCGGCGACCCATGAACCCGTGGTTCTCACCGGCCTCGGTGCAGCGTCTCGAACCGCGCCTTCGCGAGCTGGCCGCGGCCGAGGTGGCCCGCGTGGCCGACGACGGATCGTGCGACTACATGGCGGCCTTCGGCGATCGGTTTCCGGTCGCCGGCTTCCTCGCCTCGATGGGCCTACCGATGGACGACGCCGAGTTCTTCGTCTCGATCGCCCACCGGATGTCGGGCAACGCCGGCGGGGGTGACGAAGCCGCAGCCGCGATGACCGCGGCCTGGGGGGAGTTGGCCGCGTACTGGGAGGACATGCTGGCCGATCGTCGCCGCCGGCCGCTCGATCCGTCCCTGGACTTCGTGACGATGATGAGCACGGCGCCGCTCGGTGACGCTCCCATGCCGGATGCGGACATCATCGACATCCTGGTCACGCTCACGCTCGGCAGTCTCGACACGCTGAAGAGCCAGCTGGGCTGGCAGATGTGGCACCTCGCCACAACGCCTGCCGACCGCTCCCGACTGGTCGGCGAGCCGGCGCTGATCCCCAGTGCCGTCGAGGAGTTCCTCCGGGTCTTCCCGATCGTCTCGATGGCGCGCAAGGTGACACGGGATGTGAACTTCAAGGGCTGCCCGATGCACAAGGACGACATGGTCCTGCTGAGCATCCAGTCGGCCACTCGCGACCCCAGGGTCTTCCCCGACGCCGATCAGGTGCGGATCGACCGCAGCCCGAACCGGCACATCGCCTTCGGCGCGAGCGAGCACCGCTGCCTGGGCTCGCACCTCGCCCGTGTCGAGTTGCGCCTGGCGCTCGAGGAATGGCTCAAGGTGATCCCGGAGTTCGAGGTGGACCAGGACGAGCCGTTGCTCGCCCGCGGCGGACAGGTGTCGCTGATCTCGCTGCCGCTGGTCTGGCGGCGGTCGTGAAGCCACCCCCGTTCCGGTACCACGCGCCGCGACGACTCGACGAGCTGTTGCAGACGATCGCCGCCGTGGGTGACGGGGGCAAGATCCTTGCCGGTGGTCAGAGCCTGGTCCCGATGCTCAACCTGCGGCTGGCCCGTTTCGACGATCTCGTCGACCTCGGCCGGGTGGACGAGCTGTGCGGTGTGCAACGCCACCCCGACCGGCTCACGGTGGGTGCCGGGACACGTGATGCGGCGATCGAAACCGACCCCCGCGTCGCGGACGCGGTGCCGCTGCTGACGCTCGTGACGCCGTACATCGGTCACTTCCAGATCCGCAACCGCGGCACCGTCGGCGGTTCGATCGCCCACGCCGACCCGTCGGCCGAGTACCCGGCCGTCGCCCGGGTACTCGACGCCACGATGACGGTGGCGTCGGCCTCCGGGCGGCGGACGATCGCCGCCGCCGACTTCTTCACCGGGTTCTGGTCCACCAGCATGGAGGCCGACGAGGTGCTCGTGTCCGTCGACTTCCCGGTGTGGTCGGGCCGCTCCGGGTTCGGCGTCGCCGAGTTCGCCCGGCGCCACGGCGACTTCGCCATCGCCGGCGCCGTCGCTGCCGTCGAACTGGATGCCGACGCCGCGATCGTGCGCTGCGCACTCGGCCTCTTCGGCGTCAGCGACATCCCCGTCCGGCTCGATGCCGTCGAGCGGACGCTGATCGGCAGGTCGGCCGCGAGCGTCGACGCGACCGCCCTCGGCGACGATGCGCTGGCGTCCGTCGAGGACGTCACCGACGACTCCCAGGTCCCCGCGTCCTATCGCGCCCGGGTTGCCGCCGCGATGATGGCCGACGCCTGGACCATGGCACTGCGCAACGCCGAGGAGGAACGATGAGATCATCCGCCGACACCGCGGTCCGCGTGACCATGACCGTCAACGGGTCGCAACGGGGCATCGACGTGGATCCTCGCACGCTGCTCGCCGATGCCCTGCGCGAGGAGCTCGGACTCACGGGAACCCACCTGGGCTGCGAGCACGGCGTGTGCGGGGCGTGCACGGTGCTCGTCGACGGCGAGGCGGTACGCGCCTGCCTGATGTTCGCCGTCCAGGCCGAGGGCGCGGCCGTGACGACGATCGAGGGCGTCGCGCCGGCTCCGGGCGAGCTCTCGGACGTCCAGCAGGCGATGCACGAGTGCCACGGTCTCCAGTGCGGCTTCTGCACGCCGGGCTTCGTGGTCTCGATCCACGCCCTGCTCGAGCGCCATCCCGACCCCGACGACGCCCAGATCCGTGACGGTCTGTCGGGCAACCTGTGCCGGTGCACCGGGTACCAGGGCATCGTCCGGGCCGTCCAACTCGTCGCCAGCCGCCGGAACGCGAGAGCGGCGGGCGGCGGCGCACCGAGCGGGGTGACGGCATGAGCAGCGGCCCGGCCGGGAACCGCTTCGTCGGCCAGCGCGTCCAGCGTCGCGAGGACGCGCGGTTGCTGACCGGACACGGCACGTACGTCGACGACGTGTCCGTCGCCGGCATGTTGCACGTCGCGTTCGTCCGCAGCGACGTGGCGGCCGGCACGATCGTGCGGCTCGACACCGACGCAGCCCGCGAGCTGCCCGGCGTCGTCGGTGTCTTCAGCGGCGCCGACATCAACCATCTCGTCGCCGAGTCCTGGGTGGACTTCGAAGGTGGCGACCAGGGCCGCCCGTTCCGGATGATGGCCGAGGGCGACGTGCGCTTCGCCGGTGAGCCGCTCGTCATGGTGGTGGCCGAGAGCCGGTACGTCGCCGAGGACGCCTGCGAACTCGTCGAGGTCGAGATCGATCCGATCGACGCCGTCGTCGGTGTCGACGCCGCACTCGCGGCAGGGGCGCGCCCCGTCCATCCGGACCGGGCCGACAACGTGGCGGGCCAGATCCCGGCGGCTCCTGACCCCGAGCTCGACCGCATCTTCGAGGACGCGGAGCGGGTGGTCACCGAGACGTTCCACCAGCACCGCTACCTCTGCGTCCCGATGGAGTGCCGGGGCATCGTCTCGCAGTACGACGCGTTCCGCAACGAACTCGTGGTCCACACCTCCACCCAGGGAGCGCACGGCGTCCGTGGCTTCCTGTCGCGGGCGCTGCAGCTTCCCGAGAACCGCGTCCGCGTCGTCATGGGTGACGTCGGCGGCGGCTTCGGTCAGAAGATGTTCATGCTTCCCGACGAGCTGGCGGTCGTGATCGCCGGGAAGCTTCTCGGCCGGCCGGTCAAGTGGATCGAGGACCGGCGCGAGAACCTGCTGGCGGGCCAGCACGCCCGCAACGACTCGATGACCGTGAGCGTGGCGCTCGACGCCGACGCTCGCATCCTCGGAGTGAGAGCCGACCTGGTGGAGGACGTCGGCGCCTTCCCCGCCGCCGGCTCGAGCGCCATCGGGTTCGTCGGGCTGCTCTTCGCCGGGCCGTACCGGATCCCCAAGGTCGCTTTCAGCGCGACGGCCGCCTACTCCAACACCTGCGGGCGTTGCTCGTACCGGGGACCGTGGATGATGGAGACCGTCATCCGTGAGCAGATGATGGACCACGTCGCCCGCGAGCTCGGCATCGACCCGCTCGAGCTGCGCCGCCGCAACGTCGTGCGCGACATCGACCTGCCGTACACGACGGCGGCCGGGCTGGTGTACGACCGGGTGTCGATCGCCGCCTCCCTCGAGCAGGCGGTGAGCATGATCGGCTACGACGAGATCCGGGCCGAGCAGGCCAGGGCGCGTGCCGAGGGCCGCTGCGTCGGCGTCGGACTCGGGCTCTACGTCGAGCCGTCGGGTCTCGCCGTCGGCAACATGGCGAGCGAGGGCGCCGTCGTCAGCATCGGCGTCAACGGTCAGGTCCAGGCACTGATGAGCAGTGGCAACCACGGCCAGAGCCTGGAGACGACGATCGCCCAGGTCGTCGCCGACCGGCTCGGCGTCTCGGTCGACGACGTCACCGTCGTCCAGGGCGACACGGCGTCGGCGCCGTTCGGCCCGGGCACCGGCGGCAGCCGGAGCGCGGTGATCCTGAGCGGCGCGGCCGACCTGGCGGCCGACCGGGTGCGTGCCAAGGTCGTCGAGATCGCCGCTCACCACCTCGAAGCCGCTGCCGACGACCTCGTGGTCGACGCCGGAGCGGTCTCGGTGGCGGGCACGCCGACGAGGTCAGTCTCCATCGCCGAGGTCGCCCGGATGGCCTACCTCAACCCGGCCGCCCTGCCGGCCGGCCTCGAGATGGGACTGGAGGAGAAGGCGCGCTACAGCCCCGACGCCCCGTTCACGTTCTCCAACTCGTGCCACGCCTGCCTCGCCGAGGTCGATCCGCGGACCGGCGAGGTCCGGCTGCTGCGATACGTGGTGAGCGAGGACTGCGGCGTGATGATCAATCCCGACATCGTCGAGGGCCAGATCGCCGGCGGCGTCGTCCAGGGGATCGGCGGCGTGCTGTACGAGCACATGGTCTACGACGACGACGGCAACCCGCTGAGCACGACGTTCGTCGACTACCTGCTGCCCACCGCCGCCGAGGTTCCGGTGATCGAGTACGGGCACATCGAGACACCGGCCGCCACCAACCCGGGCGGCTACAAGGGGATGGGCGAGGGTGGGGCGATCGGCGCCCCGCCGGCGGTCATCAATGCCGTCGCCGACGCGGTCGCCCATCTCGGTGCCCGCCTGACGCGCCAGCCGCTCACCCCGATGGCCATCCATCTCGCGATGGCCGACTCGCGGTAGCGACGCGACACGGCCGGTCCGGTGAACCGCGGAGCGGCTCGCCGGACCGGCCGTGTCCTCCCGACTCCCGACGTCGTCGTCAGGATGGTGGCTCGACGGTCGACGAGTCGACCCAGCCCACCTCCATGTACTTGTCGGCGATCTTCCACACGCCGTCCACCTTGCGAACCGTGTCGTGATACCGGGCGACGATCTTCACGCACGTGTTCGGCGCGTCGGCCTTCGTCTGATGCGACGTGTGATAGGTCAGCGTCTTGGCCTCGGTGTCACTCACGAAGTCGACGTGGTACACGTTCAGGTAGTGGTGCTGCCACGTCACGTCGGCGGTCTTCGAGTCGATCCACGCGAGCAGGTTGTCGGCTCCGTCCACCACCTCGTCGCCGTAGCGCCCGTGGATGTCCTCGCAGAACAACGACCGCAACGTGACGTAGTCCTTCGTGTCGATCGTCGACGCGTACCGCAGCAGGAGGTCGACGATGGCCTGTCGCTCGAGGAGCTGGGCGATCGCCGTGTCGGTGTCCGTCGGGCTCACTCGACTCCCCACAGGGCCTTCCACTGGTCCTCGTAGCCTTCGACGCCGGCGTAGTCCTCGGCGGGCGAGGGGACGTTGTCCGGGGTGTAGATCGGTCGCATCGGAACCGCCTCGGAGACCGACACGTCCATCCCGAGGTCGTAGCGAGCCATCCCGTCCACCATCTGCCACGCGGCCGACACGCGCGGCAGCGTCATCCAGGCATCGGTGGTTCCGTCGATCAACGACTGGATCTGGTCGACGTTGGGCACACCGCCAAGGATCCGGGCATCGGTGTCGATGCCGGCGGCCTCGATCGACTCGGGCAGGCCGAGGGCCATATCGCCGATGGCGAGGTAGATGTCCGTCGTCTCCGGGTGGGTCTGGAGGTACGACACGATCTGACCAGACAGCGCACCCGAGGCCATGTCCGAGATCGTGCCCTCCAGCGTCTCGTACTCACAGGCGCCACAGTTCTCGTCGAGGTGGGTGGTGAGGACTTCTTCGGCATAGGCGAGGATCGTGAAGTCGGGGACGTTGACGATGAGGATGTCGGCCTCGCCCCCCGACTCGGCGATCATGAAGTCGCCGAGGCGCTCGGCGTTGTCGGCCGTGAGGTCGAGCCCGCCGACCACGCCGACGATCCCCGTCTCGGGATCGGACACGTTCTCGCCGAACATCGCGAAGACCGGGATCTCGGCTGCCTTCGCCGCGGCCAGCGCCTGCTCGATGGCTGACACCGGTTGTCCGGAGATGGCGATGTAGTCGGCACCGGCGTCCACGGCCTGCTGCATGGCCGCATTGGGTCCTTGCGGATCGGCCGGGTCGTACGTGATGGTGGTGAGGTCCCAGCCGAGGGCTGCCGTCGCAGCCTCGAACCCGCCGGTGATCGGCAGGATCGACTGGATGTTGCCCTCCAGCCAGTACACCTTGCGCCCGGGC
The DNA here is from genome assembly GCF_003426815.1 of Desertimonas flava. Lineage (GTDB taxonomy): Bacteria > Actinomycetota > Acidimicrobiia > Acidimicrobiales > Ilumatobacteraceae > Desertimonas > Desertimonas flava. The sequence goes on along the minus strand of NZ_QKYK01000005.1, from coordinate 82,353 downwards.
TCGGGCACCGCGTCGAGCGGCTCGGTGACGGGGATCTCGGTCACCGGCTCGAGGTACGGCGCCACCCGCTCGGCGGCGGCCTCGGCGTCGGCCGCCGGATCACCGGACGGTTCGGAACCAGCCGAGGCAGTTCCGGCTGCGGCGAAGCCGGCGGCGAGGAGGCCCGCCGCGGCCATGGACACGTATCGCTTCATGGATCTCTCCCTTGGTGCCGGTGGATCGCCGGCGGTTTGTCTGTCCCGGAAGGTTCCGGGCGTGGTGGTACCCACGCCGTGACGGGTCACGGCGTGGGCTGGGGGGACCGTTCGGCCGCGTCGGCCGACGTGATCGTGGCGGCCGGTCCGGCGTCGGGCCCGGTGGCGGTCGGTTCCGGCTCGGCGCGCTGGGCCGGGCGCAGCCTGGGAATCGCCTTGCGGCTCGCCAGCGACACGGCGACGAGCAGGGCGAGACCGTTGAAGACCGGAGTGATCCAGTAGACGCCGCTCTCGAACGCGAGCTGCAGGCCCTTCACGCCGAAGGCCAGCGTGTACACGGCGATGAGGGTGCCCCACACGTTGGCGCGGTTCTTGAACTGCGTCGAGCCGAAGAACACGGCTGCGAAGGCGGGGAACAGCAGGGGCGGGCCGAACGTGTTGGAGAACGATCCGACCTTGGCGCCGTACACGACCCCGGCGAAGCCGGCGACCGTGGCCGACGCGACGAGCGATCCCCACACGATGCGGTCGGTGCGCACACCGGCCAGGCGGGCCGCTTCGGGGTTGGCACCGGTGGCCTGGAGATGCCGCCCGAGCGGGGTGCACTCGATGACATACCAGATGACGAGCGCCAACGCGACGAGGTAGAAGACGACGATCGGGATCCCGAACGGCTGGCGCCGCCCGAAGCTGAGATACCCGCTCGAGAAGACCCCGACGATCTGGCGGTTGCTGGAGATGTAGAGCGTGGCGGCGGTGAGCACCTGGCTCATGCCGAGCGTGGCGATGAACGAGTTGACGCGCAGCTTGACCACGATCAGGCCGGACACGAAGCCGACGGCCGCGCACGCCAGGAGGGACAGCAGGACGGCGATGATCGGGTTGACGCCGGTCTCGGCCTGGAACCAGCTGACGATGACGAGGCCGAAGGCGAGCATCGCCCCCACGGACAGGTCGAACGTGCCGGCGATGAGCGGCACGAGGACGGCGAGTCCGAGGATGCCGATCACGACCTGGTCCCCGAGGACCAGCTTGAACGTGGAGTGCGTGAGGAACGTCTCGGGGATCCACAGGCTGAAGATGACGAAGATCAGCGCGAACAGGTAGAGGACGCTCGCCTTGCCGAGGCCGGGAAGCGACGGCAGCCGGCGCCTCGACGGCGCCTCGACGGCGGTGACGACGGTGGTCATTGGAGGGCTCCTTGTCGGGCGGCGGGCCGTTGCAGGGTCGAGTCGGGAAGGAGCTGGATCTCTTCGATCCGCTCGGCGGTCACGTCGGTCCCCTGGAGCTCGGCGACGACCGCGCCGCGGTGCAGCACGAGGACCCGTGAGCACAGCCGCTCGAGCTCGGCGCTGTCGGACGAGCACACGATCGTCGCCGTGCCGCGATCGGTGGCCAGGTCGACGATGCGGTAGATGTCGGCCTTCGAGCCCACGTCGACGCCCTGGGTCGGTTCGTCGAGCACGAGGACCTTGGGGGAGCACCGGAACCAGCGGGCCATCACGACCTTTTGCTGATTGCCTCCCGATAGTTCGCCGACCACGATGTCGCTGCGCGCCGGCTTGATGTCGAGCTCCTCGATCCAGACCTTGGCGTGGGCCTGCTCGTCGCCACTCTGGAGCCGGCCCCGCGACCAGAACGGGGAGAGGTCGGAGATCGTCAGGTTGTTCCGCACCGATTCCATGCGGAACAGCGCGTCGTTGCCGCGGTCCGCCGGCACGTAGCAGAGCCCGGCGTCGATCGCCTTGTGCGGAGCCATCGGCGCAACGATGGTGTCGTTCACGGTCAGCTCGCCAACCCGCGGTAGGCGCCCGCCGAGCAGCGAGGCGAGCTCGTCGCGCCCTGAACCGGTCAGTCCGGCGACCCCGAGCACCTCGCCTGGCGCGACGTCGAGGTCGATGGGGAGCAGGTCGGCGCCGCCCACTCCGCGGGCGACGAGCACCGGCTTGGCACCCGCCGGACCGCTGGTGACGCGCGTGTTGGCCGCCGCATCGGCGACGAGCTCGCGACCGAGCATGAGGTTGGCGAGCCGTTCGTGGCTGACGCCGTCGGTCGCGGTGGTGGTCACCTTGCGGCCGTCGCGCAGGACGGTGACGACGTCGGCGATGCCGAGCACCTCGTCGAGGTAGTGCGAGATGAACAGGATCGCGGTACCCCGCTCGGCGATGCGGCGCAGGGCGCGGAACAGCCGCTGGACCTCGGGACCCGGCAAAGCGGCCGTCGCCTCGTCGAGGACGAGAAGGGGGAATGTGGCCGCCTCGTCGGCGCCGTCGAGCGCCCGGGCGACGGCGACGGCGGTGCGCTCGGACTCGGCGAGATCGGCCACCACCGCTGCGGGGTCGATGTCGTAGCCGAGCTCCCTCAGCGCCGCTCCGGCAGCGATGCGGTCGTCGCGCCGCCTCAGCGGGGTCAGCCGCCGCTGCGCCTGCATCATCTTGAAGTTGTCCGACACCGTCATCGATTCGACGAGGCCGAGGTCCTGGTGGACGAACCGCAGCCCAGCGGCGAGGGCGGCTGGAGCCGAGCCCAGCTCGAACTCGACCCCGTCGACCGTCGCCGTCGCGCCGGCGTCGGGTGCGTGGTACCCGGCGACGACCTTGACGACCGTCGACTTGCCGGACCCGTTCTGGCCCACGAGGGCGTGGATCTCACCGGCCGCGACGGTCAGGTCGACGTCGTCGAGCGCCCGCTGCCCGGGGAATGTCTTGCTCAACCCGATGATCTGCAAGGCGGGAGCCCGTTTGACCGCCGCATTGTCGTTCATGGATGACGGACCCCCGTACGTCAGTGGCAGTTCACTTGATGGAGATCGGGGCGATCTCACCACTCCTCGGTCTGTCTCGCGGGGCGAAACCCGATCGGAGCCTTCTGCCTCGGCCAGAGTGTATTCATCATGATAAAGAGATGTCAACCGGATCATCATGATGAACTAAGGTCGCTATCGGTAGGGAGGAGCACCGTGTCCAGAGCGCAGCATCCGGAGGTCGGGACCGACGCTCAGGGGAGCGAGGCGAGGCGGGTCAACGCGCCGGGCCTTCCGCGCACGGTGTGGAAGACGAGCGAGGTGGTCGCCTTCGCGATCGTCAAGAGCATCGTCGGCAGCGGCCTCCGGAGCGGTGATCGCCTGCCTCTCGAGGGGGAGATGCTCGAGCACTACCAGGTGAGCCGCGAGTCGCTGCGCGAGGCGCTCCGTCTGCTCGAGGCCCAGGGGATCGTGACCATCCGGCGCGGCCCGCAGGGCGGGCCGATGGTGGGCGAGGCGCAGTCGGCCAACCTCGCCAGGACCATGACGCTGTACTTCCAGCTCGCCGGAGCGACCTACGACGAGCTGCTCGACGCGTGGCACACGCTCGAGCCCGTCGCCGCCGAACTGGCGGCTCGCCACCCCGATCGCGCCGCGGTCATCTCGGCGCTCGACACCCACACCCACGAGTTCCACGACGGCGGCGAGCGGGCCGCCTACACCGCCCACTCGAACACGCTGCACTTCGACGTCAACGACCTGGCCGGCAACCGCGTGCTCGGCCTGATCCTCGGCGCCGTCGGCGACATCATCCGAACCCATGTTCTTCTCCAGATCGACCCGTTCCAGATCCGCGGCCTGATCGACGACGACCATGAGGCGATCGCCGAAGCGATCATCGACGGCGACGGTCCCGCCGCACGGGATGCGATGGCTGCGCACATCGCCCATCTCCTCCCCATCTACCGTGACCATTGGGAGGGCGACCTCGACGGCCCCATCGAGTGGAAGTGAGCGGGCGGGCAGCCGCCCGCCAGGCACGTCAGTCCTGCACGGTGATGGCGCCCTCCGGGCAGCTGAGCGCGGCCTCGCGGGCCTCGCCCTCCAGGCCGGACGGGACGTCGAGCGGGGCGCCTCGTTCGGTCACGAATCCCTCGTCGTCGTAGGTGAGCAGCGTCGGCGCGAGCGTGTAACAGCGCCCGTGGCCGGTGCAGACATCGGCGTCGATGAACAGCTTCATGGTTCGTCCCCCTCGGCGGGTGTCCAGTGGAGTGGAAGGGAGATCAGCGTCAGCTGACCGCCGCGCTCTCTGAGCTCGGCCCCCTCGTCGATCTCGTAGTGCGGGATGGCGGCGTGCCACGCCTCGACGGCGACGATCATCTCGCGCCGGGCGAGGTGGGCGCCGAGGCAGCGGTGTGGGCCGCCGGCGAAGCCGAAGTGGTGGTTCCCCTTGCGGTCGAGCCGGAACTCGTCGGGCGACTCGTAGTGGCGCGGATCCCGGTTGGCGGCGGCGACGAGGCCCATCACCATGTCGCCGGCGCGCACCGGGCACCCGTGGAACTCGGCGTCCTTGGTCGCCTTCCGGGCGTCGGCGATCGTGATCGAGTGGAGGCGGAGCGACTCCTCCACGCACGCAGGGATCAGCGAGGGATCGTCGACGATCTGCTGGCGCACGTCGGGCCGCTCGGCGAGGAACTGGAAGAGGTAGCCGAGCTGGCCGCGTGTCGTGTCGAGTCCGGCGAGGACGAGCACGGTGCACATGTCGAGCAGCACGGTGTCCGAGAGCGGCTCGCCATCGACCTCGGACTCGAGCAGGTGCTGGATGAGGTCGGTCTCGGGGTCGGCAGGCGTCTCGCGCCGTTGGGCGAGGAGATCGACGAAGTAGCCGCGTATCCCCTCGAGGGCCGCCACCATGCCGCCGACCTTGTCCTCGGCTCCGTTGAGGCCGAGGAAGAAGTCCTCCACCCACGGGACGAGCAGGTCGGCATCGGCCGGGGGCAGCCCGATGACGGTCAGGAAGACCTCGGTCGGGAAGCGGATGGCGAAGTCGGCGACGAAGTCACACCGGCCCGACGGTGCGATCTGCGAGATCAGCCGTTCGGCGATCTCTCGCGCCGGTCCCTCGGCCCGGCCGACAGCTCCCGGCGAGAACTTCGGATTGAGCAGCTGGCGGTACTTGATGTGCTCGGGCGGGTCGATCTGCGTCGGCACGAACCGATACGGAGGGTTGGGCTCCCACGCGGTGAACGACTCGCTGGAGAAGAGGTCGGTCCGCTGGTAGAGGTCCTTGACCGCGTCGTGGCGGGTGACGACCCAGTACCCCTGCGCGTGGTCGTTGAAGAAGGCGGGGGTCTCCTCGCGCAGCTCGCCTGTCGCGGCCCAGTAGTGCCCGGCGGCCACGTCGTCGAAGACCGTGAAGTGCTTGACGGGGCACGTGCCGACATCCCGCCGGCCGCCGCCTGGCTCGTCGTCGAGTCGTTCATCGAGCATGTGGAGCCCCCTCCGCTGTGTCGTCCCCAGCCGTATCCCGGCCGCAAGCGACGCTAGTTCCTCATGAGGAACTGCGCAAGCCGGCCGTCGTGGTGGAGACCGGTGACGTCACGGCTCGGCGCCGATGCGAGTCCAGACGCTCTTGGTCTGTAGGAAGTCGTCAAGGGACTCGGCGCCGAGGTTGCGGCCGTGTCCGGACTGCTTCACTCCGCCGTAGGGGACCGACGGATAGACGGCCTGGTAGGTGTTGACCCACACCGTGCCGGCCTTCAGACGACGAGGCACGCGATGGGCCCGGGACACGTCCTGCGTCCACACCCCGGCCGCCAGCCCGAACTCCGAGTCGTTGGCGACGCGGACCGCGTCGTCCTCGGAGTCGAACGGGATCACCGACATGACAGGGCCGAAGATCTCCTCGCGGGCGATCCGCATCGAGTTGTCGACCCCGGCGAAGATGGTCGGCTCGTGGAAGTAGCCGGCGTCGCCGATGCGCGACCCGCCGAGGACGAGCTCGGCTCCTTCGTCGCGGCCGATCGTCACGTAGCCGGCGACGCGATCGAGCTGATCCGCCGAGATCAGTGGGCCGATCTGGGCCGTCGGGTCGAACGCGTTGCCGATGGTCAGGCCCTTGGAACGATCGATGATCCGCTCCAGCAAGCGGTCGTGGACGGAGCGCTGGACGAGGACGCGCGACCCGGCCGTGCACACCTGCCCCGAGTTGCCCCAGACAGCGGCAGCGGTGGCGTCGGCTGCTGCGTCCAGGTCGGCATCTTCGAACACGATGTGGGCACTCTTGCCGCCGAGCTCGAGCGAGACGCGCTTCACCCTCGCCGCGGCCGCGGCTTGGATCCGTCGACCGGTGTCGACCGAGCCGGTGAACGCGATCGTGTCGACGTCGGGGTGGGCGACGAGGCCGGCGCCGGCGACATCGCCCGTCCCCTGCAGGACGTTGAAGACCCCCGGTGGAATGCCCGCTTCGAGCGCCAGCTCGGCGAGGCGGACGGCGGTGATCGGCGTCTGCTCGGCGGGCTTGAGGATCACGCTGTTGCCGGCCGCGAGAGCGGCGGCGACGGCCACGACGACGGCGCTGGGGCCGTTCCACGGCATGATCAGCCCGACCACACCGACCGGTTCGCGGGTCGCTCGCACCACGATGTCGCCCGGGGTTGCCGGGATCGAACCCTGGAGCTTCGTCGGCCAGCCGCTGTAGTAGTCGACGCCGTCGACGGCGAACTTGGCGATGAATCCGGAGTAGACCCTCAGGATGCCGCCGTCGATGACGTCGAGCTCGGCGAGCTCCTCGGCATGGACGGCGATGAGGCGCGAGAGCTCACGGAGGCGGCGTTCCTTGTCGAGCGGGTCGAGGAACTGCCATCGGCCGTCCTCGAACGCCTGGCGGGCCGATGCGATCGCTGCCTCGACCTCGGAAGGGCCGGCGACGGCCATCGACGCGACGGCCCGACCGGTCGACGGGTCGTACACAGGGAGCGTGCCCGACGATCCTGGTCCGACGACGACGCCGTCGATCACGTGACCGATGGTCATCGTGCGCAAGCGGTGTGCCGTCGCCTCGGAGATCGGATAGGCGGAAAGGTCGACGGTGGTGTGGCGGTCGTCCGTCTGGGTCATGTTGAGCTCCTCGAGTCGGTCGTCCGGCGCGCGCCGGTTGCCTCGATGAGGTTATCATCATGAGGAATTACTGGCGGTCGCCTGGATCAACCGGGACGCCGAAGCGGATCCGGTTGTGCGCGTGGGCCAGGTGCTGCAGCGAGAAGGCCGCCCTCAGTGCATTCCACTGACCTTGGGCCTCGAGTGTCTGGTTGACGCTCTCCTTGGCGAGCTTGAGGGCGAATCCCGGCCGGGTCGCGATGCGTGCGGCGAGGTCCAGCGTGAACCGGTGGAGCTCGGCTCGCGGCACCACATGGTTCACCATGCCGAGTCGCAGTGCGTCGTCGGCACCGATGAAGTCGCCGGTGAAGAGGAGCTCCTTGGCGCGACGGGCGCCGAACTCCCACGGATGGGCGAAGTACTCGACACCGTTGACGCCCATGGCGACCACGGGATCGGAGAACTGGGCGTCGTCGGCCGCGATGATGATGTCGGCGATCCACAGGAGCATCAGGCCACCGGCGATCGTCTTGCCCTGGGCGGCGGCGATCACGGGCTTCGGTATGTTCCGCCACCGCCAGCACATCTGGAAGTACACCTCCTCCTCCCACGCCATGTGCCCCTCTTGGCCCTCGCGGGAGAACCCACCGCTGGTCGAGACGAGATCGAACTCTCGCTGCGACTCCTGGTCCCGGAGGTCGTGGCCACTGGAGAAGTGGGGCCCGTCGGCCTGCAGCACGATCACCTTGACGTCGGTGCGTCGTGACGCGTCGTCGAAGCAGGCGTTCAGCTCGTAGGTCATCCGCTTGTTCTGCGCATTGCGGGACTCGGGGCGATCGAGCGTCACGACGGCAACCCCGGTGTCGCCCGGATCGTGCAGTTCGTAGCGAAGGGTCTGCAGATCGTCGAGGCTCACAGGCATGCGTCGATGATGGCCTGACCGCCCGGTCGCGGCCGAGTTCAGGCGCCACCATCCGCTCCGGACGCGTCGCGGATCGGCGACTCAGGTGAGCTCGTCCACGAGTCCCCAGTCGAGCGCGGTCTCGGCGTCGATCTCGCGACCCGTGAGGGCGAGCGCGGCGGTGCGTTGACGGCCGCAGCGGCGGGTGAGGCTGACCGTGCCTCCGGCGCCGGGGATGAGTCCGAGCGCGATCTCCGGCAGGGCGATGCGTGTCGCCCGGTGGGCGACCACTCGTCGGGCGAACGCGGCCATCTCGATGCCGCCGCCGAACGCCGCGCCGTGCAGGTACGCCGTGACGTTGCCGAGGCGGGCGATCTGGCGGGCCGGGCTACGGGCCAGGCGGACGAGGTGTGCCTCGACCGGATCGCTGCGGCTGCCGAACTCGGCGAGGTCCCCACCACTGCAGAACGAGGGGCCGCGACCATCGAGCCGCACCGTCTCGATGGTCGGATCGGCGATCGCGACGGCCAGCGCGGCCGACAGCTCGTCTCGCAGGTGGGCGTCGATCGCGTTGTGGCGCTCTGGGCGGTTCAGCGTGATGGCGAGCTCGGTGCCCGAGCGGTCGGTGAGCACGACTGGCGCACTCGACGGGCCGAGGGTGGTCGTCGTTGCGGCGCGCCACGCGGCGAACTCCGGACCGCCCTGCAGGAGCGAGTAGGCCGTCGACTCGAGCGCCAGCCCGGTGTCGAGATCGCACTGTTCGACCGCCCGGAGGAGGACGGCCAACGTCACCGCGGCGAGTGGGTGGGTCGTCACGCTCCGGACGAGCTGGTCGACGTCCGACTCGCCGACGACCACGTCCGCCTCAGCGGGGCCGACTCCTCCGAGACGGTCGCCGATCCATGCGACCACCACGGGCAGGCTCCCCGGCGGGGGAAGAGTCGAGGTTCCGGGACCGGCCGGCCGGACGACGACGAGCGAGACTGCATCGGTGCCGGCGAGGACTTCATCGACGAAGGGCGATCGGATGAACTGCCGGTAGCCGGTCGGGTCGAGCTCGTGGTGGGCGATCACAGAATCGTACGGGGTTGCCTCGGCGAGCAATGATGGCGGCGTGCCGAGGTGGTTGGATCCTCCATGGCGCGCCGGCCCGGAGCGACGCGACGTCGACACCACCGACCTCTGGGCGGCGTCAGGAGCGCAGTGGCTGACCGATCCGGCCGTCGGTGTTCCGGTACGGCTGGTGCGGACCACTCTGGACCTCGTGGAGTACCTCGACCGGCGTGGTGCGGCGCTGGCCGACGAGTACCCGGCCCGCGGTGTGGGAATCCTGGCATCCCGGGCCGATGCTCTGCAGATCGGTCCGGCGGCCGGGCTGACGAGCTGTGGCGGGGCGACGAGATTCGTCCGCTCGCGGGATGGCTGGCTGGCGGTCTCGCTCGCCCGGGAGGAGGATCGCGCCAGCGTGCCGGCCTGGCTCGCAAGCCCGGTCGAGGATCCTGCGAACCCCTGGGCCGACGTCGCCGCGGCAGCCGAGCATCGCGACGCCGGCGAGCTGGTCGAACGCGCAGCCCTGCTCGGCATTCCGTGTTCACGCGTCGGGGAGGTGGCGGGTCGCCGGGGGGTGCTGCTCCATCCGGCCGGATCGGCGACGGCCCGGCCGCTCGCCGGGATGACGGTGGTGAACCTCGGGTCGCTCTGGGCCGCGCCGCTCGCTGGTGATCTCCTCGCCCGGCTCGGCGCCCGCGTCGTCAAGGTTGAGAGCACGACCCGCCCGGACGGCGCTCGGGCGACGGCAGGCTTCTACGACCTGCTCAACCGACGCTCCCAATCGGTGGCGCTGCCCCTCGCGGCATCCGCCGGTCGCGCTCGCCTCGCCGCACTGCTCGCTCGCGCCGACGTCGTCATCGAGGGGTCCCGGCCCCGCGCGCTGCGCCAGATGGGAATCGACGCGCCGGCTCTGCTGGCGGCGGGACCGAGGATCTGGGTGTCGATCACGTCACACGGTCGCGCCGAGCCTGCGGCCCTGCGTGTCGGATTCGGCGACGACACCGCCGCCGCCGGCGGGCTCGTCGGCTGGACGTCTGCCCGCGCCGATCGGGAGCCGCGGTTCGTCGGTGACGCCGTCGCCGATCCCCTGACCGGGCTGACGACGGCGGCGACCGTCGCCCACCTCGCAGCCACCGGCGGTCGCTGGCTCGTCGACGTCGCCCTTGCCAGGGTCGCGGCAGAGGCTCGTGAGCCTGCCGGCCGCCCGTGGCCCGCCGCCAGGAGTGATCCGGCACGCCCGCCGACGCTCGTTGCCGGGTCCCATGGGAACGCCGGATGTCTCGGTCGTGACACCGCTGCCGTCCTCGAGTCGATGGGGATCGACACATGACCGCGACGTTCGCCATCGTCGACGCGTTGGTGGAGGGCCGCGTGTCCCACGTCCTCTGGCGGGACGGCACGGTGGTCCATGTCGGCGCCGGACACGGGCGCCAGCGCGTCGCCGCCCTCGCGGCCGACGCCGTCGTCGATGCTGCGGGTGGAGAGCTCATTCCCGGGCTCCACGATCACCACGTCCACCTCGCGGCGCTGGCGGCCGCGCGCGCGTCCGTGCCCGTCGGCCCTCCCGACGTGATCGACCGGCACGGCTTCACCGAGGCCCTGCGTCAAGCGGCGGCCGGTCGCCCGGGCTGGATCCGCGGGTTCGGCTACCACGAATCGGTTGCCGGCCACCTCGATGCGGACCTGCTCGACCGTCTGGCCGGAGGGGATGTCCCGATCCGTGTGCAGCACCGAAGCGGCCAGATGTGGGTGCTCAACACGGCCGCGATGGCGACAACCGGAGTCGGCGCCCTCGAACACGCCGGCGTCGAACGCGACGCCGGCGGACGGCCCACCGGGCGGCTCTTCGGGCTCGACGCCTGGTTGCGCGATCGTGTTGCCCGAACGCCGATCGACATCGCCGCCGTGGGGCGCGAGCTCGCGGGGTATGGCGTGACCGGGGTCACCGACATGACGCCGTCTGCCGCCGGCGACGATCTCACCGCCCTGGCGCCGGCGGCCGATCCCGGCTTCCCCGTGCGAGTGACGATCACCGGCGGTCCGGACCTCCCCGACGATGTCCTGCCAGCCGTGCCGCGCGGCCCGGTGAAGATCCTTCCCACCGAGCACCAGGCGCCCGACCTCGATGATCTCGCGGCCCGCATCGTTGCCGGTCACGCGCGCGGCCGCCCGGTCGCGATCCACTGTGTGACCCGCGTCGGCCTCGTCGTCGCACTCGCCGCGTGGAGAGTCGCGGGGGTGCACCCCGGTGATCGCATCGAGCACGGCGCGGTGATCCCGCCTGAACTGTTCGGTGACATCCGCGACGCCGGACTGCTCGTGGTGACGCAGCCGAACCTTGTGGCCGAGCGTGGCGACGAGTACCTGACCGACGTGGAGCCCGCGGACCTGCCCGACCTGTGGCGCCTGCGCTCGCTGCTCGACGCCGGCATCGCCGTTGCCGGAGGCACCGATCCGCCGTTCGGTCACCCCGACCCGTGGCGGGCCATCGCCGCCGCGTCCGCTCGCCGGACGAGACGGGGGAACCTCCTCGGTCCCGGCGAACGGGTGACTGCTCGCCGCGCCCTGGACCTCTTCCTCGGTACGGCCGACCATCCGACGCGGCTCCGGCGCATCGCGTCGGGGGAACGCACCGACCTCTGCCTCCTCGACGCGCCGCTCGACGACATGCTCGAGAATCCCTCGTCGGCGGCGGTGCGCCGGACATTCGGGGCCGATCTCGTTCGTGCCTGACGTCGCGGTCTGCGGACGGCTCGACCGCAGCCTCGGGGATCGACGAGATCGAACTGCTGCGCCGGCCCGACTCGCCGCTGACGGCTGCTACTGAGCCTTCGGGTAGCCCGCGAACGAGTCCTTGAAGACGCCGGAATGGAGCAACACCTCGGCGACGGGATCGCCTCCGGTCGCCCGTGCGATCGAGGTCCGCGTCCAGTACGACTCGGTGCGGCGGCTCTGGCCGAGGCCGACCACCTCGCGGCTCAGCGCATAGGGCTCGCCGACGAACAGCGGCGTGCCGAGCAGCCGGACCTCGAGGTCGAGGAACAGGCCGAGGACGGGTCCGCGGACCGGCCAGCCGAATCCTGACTTCGACGCCAGGACGCTGATCATCTCGAACGGCAGGATCGCCCGTCCCCACGGGTTGTCGGCGGCCCCGTCCGAGTACCACGGTGACGCCTCGGTGATGCGGGCGAGCTTGTCGTCCAGCGAGAACGGATAGCCCGACCCGTTCGGCGTGGACCGGTCGACCGAGACGATCTCGGTGTCGCTGCGCATGCCGACGTGCAGGCGGTCGACGATGTGGAGATCGCCGGGATCACCGAACGCCGCCAGCCGTTCGGTGAGCGCGCTCGGGGGATGGTCGGGACCGACCGATGCGGTGCCCGTGAGCACGGGCGTGCCGTCGGTCTTGTGAGCTTCGACCGTCGCCGAGTCGACCCCGGTGGTCGTGAGCGACGCCTGGACCTGCTCGCCCTCCACCACCATCGTGCGGAAGTGGCAGCTGATGCAGCCGTGCTCGAACCACCGTCGTCCCCACAGGCGGAACGCCAGGGGGTCGAACTGGCTGAAATGGGTGGGCGCCTCGATCGGAGCGCCCGTGAGTCCCAGCGACGCCGCCGTGTCCCCGTCGTGGATGCTGCTGTGGCCGTCGACCTCCTGTTCTTCCAGCATCTGCGCCGGTGAGCGCCACGGTCCGGTCAGCGTGATCTCGGTGGTTGCGAACGTCACGGGCGCGACCCTATGGGGCGCCGGCCGTCGCCGACGCAGCGGACATGACGTCGAAGTCACTTTTTCGCCGCCGGACTCGGCATCGGAGCGAGCGGTCCGCCAGACTTGCGGAGCGCCGCGGGCTGGCTGTCCGTCGCCTCATGATCTGAACCCGCGCCGTCGTCCAAGGAGGACCCTGATGACCGCCCTGCCGTCCACGCCCGAGATGTACGACCTCCGGATGTCCGAGGGCGTCCGACCGCTCTACGACAAGGTGAAGGCCTTCATCGCCGACGTCATCGAGCCGGCGACGAACGAGTTCCACCGCCTCGGGGTGGGTCGCGCCGAGCACTGGGGATATGGCGAGGGGCAGCTCGAGCTGCTCGACTCGCTGAAGGCCAAGGCGAAGGAGGCCGGCCTCTGGAACTTCTTCCTCCCCGACGCCGAGACGGGCGAGGGCTTGTCCAACCTCGACTACGCGTACATCGCCGTCGAGCTGGGCAAGAACCCGATCGCCTCCGAGGTGATGAACTGCGCCGCCCCCGACACCGGCAACATGGAGGTGCTCGAGCGCGTCGGCACGCCGGAACAGAAGGACAAGTGGCTCAAGCCGCTGCTCAACGGCGAGATCCGCTCGGCCTACGCGATGACCGAGCCCGACGTCCCGTCGTCGGACGCCAAGGCGATCGCCTGCCGCGCGGTCCGCGACGGCGACGAATGGGTGATCACCGGTGAGAAGTACTACATCTCCGGCGCCGGCGACCCCCGCTGCAAGATCATGATCGCCATGGTCCTCACCGACCCCGACGCCGCGCCCTACCAGCGCCAGTCGCAGATCCTCGTGCCGATGGACGCTCCCGGCGTGGAGATCATCGCGCCGATGCACGTGTTCGGCGAGGACGATGCTCCCCACGGACACATGCACCTGCGGTTCAACGACGTGCGCGTGCCCTACTCCAACGTCCTGTTGGGCGAGGGTCGCGGCTTCGAGATCAGCCAGGTGCGCCTCGGCCCCGGCCGCATCCACCACTGCATGCGTTCGATCGGCGCCGCCGAGCGGGCGCTCGGTCTGATGGCCCAGCGCGGCCTGTCACGTGAGGCGTTCGGCAAGCCGATCGCCCACCTCGGCAAGAACGTCGAGACGATCGCCAAGGCCCGCATCGAGATCGAGTCGATGCGCCGCATGGTGCTCACCGCCGCCAAGGCGATGGACACGCTCGGCAACGCCGAGGCCCGGGTGTGGGTGTCGGCCGTCAAGGCGATGGTGCCCATTCGCGTCTGCCAGATCATCGACGAGGCGATCCAGATCCACGGCGCCACCGGCGTGTCGGAGTGGACACCGCTCGCCCGCCTCTACGCCTCCCAGCGCACGCTGCGCCTCGCCGACGGCCCCGACGAGGTGCACTGGCACGTCGTCGGCCGGTCCGAGCTCACCAGCTGGGAAGAGCCCGCCAAGGGCTACGACCCGAAGTCGGCGTACTACGCGGCCATCGCCGCCGGCGGCAACGCAGAGAACGGCATCTTCGCCGGTCCCTGACCCGGGCTCGCTCGACCGAGCAGTCGCGGATCGCCGTCGGCAACGGTGACGATCCGTGACACACTCGTCCGTCCCGGTGGTCGGGCCCAGCCGGGAGGTGCCAGCGGAGCGACGGACTACGACGCCGGGCCGTCGACGCTGCAACCGGTGATCGAGGCGGTGTCGAGCACGCCCACCACGGTCCCGTCAGCGTGCCACTCGGCACCGCGCAGCGGGCCGGTGACGGCGACGCTCCACGCGATCGACGTCTCCGGATCGGTGACGTCCGCCTGGAGGCACACGATGTGGCCGCCGGAAGCGGCCGCGGTCAGGATGCCGGTGCACGCGTCGATGACGATCTGCACGCCGTCCAGCCGGTAGCGCACGGGGACGATCACCGGAAGGGCCTGGTTCGACAGTGCGACACGGGCGCGATCGGTCGTCGCCAACAAGGCGAGACACGCCCGACGGTCGAGCTCGCGGATTCCGGCGGCCCCGTCACACGTCACGTCTGCATGGTCGGCTGCGATCACCGACGCGGCCAGGGCCGAATGTCCCGACAGGCGTGGACCGTCGCCCCTACGGACCGACGCGTTCTGCCCGGCATCGTCGTGGTCATGGAACGCATCGTCGTCGGAGTCGACGAGTCGCCGTCCGCCCTGACGGCGATCCGTTGGGCCGTTCGAGAATGCCGCCACAGGGGTGGGCGGCTCTCGGCGGTCATGGCCTGGACCTATCTCGGCCAGCACCACGGCACCGGCGACGATGTGTTCCGCCCCGAGTACGGCGAGCGTGACGCGGCAGCGGCGCTCGACGAGATCCTCGCCCAGGTCGACCTCGACGGGGTGGAGGTCGAACGACAGGTGGTGTGCGGGCTCCCGGTCCCCACGCTCCTCGAGGCGTCGGCCGACGCCGATCTGCTCGTGGTGGGGGCGCGGGGCATGGGCGGCTTTCGCGGGCTGCTGCTCGGCTCGGTGAGCCAGCAGTGTGCGCACCACACGACCGTGCCATTGGCCATCGTCCGTCACGATTCCTGGGTGGCCCAGGCCGGCGACGACGGCGAGATCGTCGTCGGTGTCGATGGCTCGAAGCCGTCGCAGCTCGCCCTGGAATGGGCGCTCGCCGAGGCCGCGGCCCGCGGGACGCGGCTGGTCGCCGTGCACGCCCATCGGCCGGTGCTCCTCCCCGAGGCCGCGGCGTTCGGACCGCACGGTGACGTGCTCGACCTGGCGGCCGAAGGTGAAGCGATGGTGCGCGGCGCCCTCACTGACGCCGGCGCCGACGAGCTCGGCGTGGCGATCGACGTGCGCGTGGTCTCCGGGTCCGCTGCGGCGGCCCTTCTCGACGCCGCCGCGGACACGGCGTCGATGGTCGTGGTCGGATCGCGCGGGCGCGGCGGGTTCCGCGGCGTGCTGCTCGGATCCGTCAGTCAGCAGGTGGTGCACCACGCACCGTGCGTCGCCATCGTCGTCCCCGGACCGCGCTGACCGGCTGCTGACCGGCTGGTCCAGTCGGGTGGTCAGCGCAGGGGTGCCGCCCACTCGACGACGGTGCCCCGATCGGCGCCCGGCGAGTGTCGGAACGTGCCGCCGACCGACGCGGCACGTTCGGCGAGATTCGTCAGGCCGCTCCGCCGTCCGGCGTCGGGTCCGATGCCGATCCCGTCGTCGGTCACCGTCAGGCGCACGACCGAGCCGTCGACCGTGAGGGCCACGTCCACGTGACTGGCGCGGGCGTGCCGGGCGACGTTGGACAGCGACTCGCGGAGGCTGAACACCAGGTGCACCGCCACCTCGTCGGGAACCGAGCTGTCGATCGGCCCGCTGAAGCGGCAGACCGGGTCGAAGCCGAGGGCGGCGGCGGCCTCGTTGCACACACCGACGATGTCGGCCCGCAGGCTCGCCGTCGGCACACGGCTCCGTCCCAGCTCGAAGATCGTGTTGCGGACGTGCTGAATCGTCACGTCGAGGTCGTCGACCACCCTCGACAGGCGCTCTTGTACCACGGGCTGGCTGGACATCTGCGCCGTCGCTTGCAGCGACAGCCCTGCGGCGAAGACCCGCTGGATGACGTCGTCGTGGAGGTCCCGGGCGATGCGCTCCCGCTCCTCGGTGAGCGTCGCGGACTGGAGCTGTTGATGCAGCCGGGCGCTGTCGATGGCGAGACCGGCCGCCGCGGCGAGGCCGACGACCAGCTCCTCGTCGGCGTCGGTGAAGACTCCGCCGCCGACCTTGTCGGTCAGGTAGAGGTTGCCGAAGACCTGGTCGTGCAGGAGGATCGGCACCCCGAGGAACGACGTCATCGGCGGATGGTGGGGCGGGAAGCCGTAGCTGTCGGGATGGGCGGTGAGATCGGGAAGGCGCAGCGGGCGAGGCTCGACGATCAGCAGGCCGAGGATCCCGTGCCCCTCGGGATAGCTGCCGATCTTCCGGACGCCTTCGTCGTCGATCCCGACGGTGACGAACTCGGCGAGCCGCGAGCGACCCTCGTCGAGCACGCCGAGCGCGCCGTAGGTGGCGTCGACGAGCTCGGTGGCCGTCTCGATGATGCGGCGCAGGATGACCGGGAGGCTCAGATCGGACCCGACGGACATCACCGCGTCGAGCAGCCGCCGCAGTTGTTCGGGTCCGGCGTGCGCGTAGCTCGTCACCGCCGCGATGATACGGTCAACCACGTGATCAGGGTCTTTCTCCTCGACGATCACGAGGTGGTGCGCCGGGGTGTGCGCGACCTGCTGGAAGCCGCCGGCGACCTGGAGGTGGTCGGCGAGGCCGGCACCGCCGAGGAGGCGCTGCGTCGCGTTCCGGCCACGAGGCCCGATGTCGCCGTGCTCGACGTGCGGCTCCCCGACGGCAGCGGCGTCGACGTCTGCCGGGACCTCCGGGCGGCGAACCCCGACCTCCACTGCCTGATGCTGACGTCGTTCAACGAGGACGAGGCACTCCTCGACGCCATCGTCGCGGGCGCGTCCGGCTACGTGCTCAAGGAGGTTCGCGGCGGCGATCTCGTCGACAGCGTACGGCGTGTGGCGAGGGGCGAGACCCTGCTCGATCCACTGGCCACGGCCCGGGTGATCGAGCGGCTGCGCAACCCGCCGGTCACCGAGGACCCCTTGGTCGCGCTCAGCCCGCAGGAGCGCCGCATCCTGCTGCTGCTGGCCGACGGGTTGACCAACCGCCAGATCGCCGACGAGATGTTCCTCGCCGAGAAGACGGTGAAGAACTACGTGTCGAACCTGCTGGCGAAATTGGGCATGGACCGGCGCACCCAAGCGGCCGTGTACGCGGCGCGCCTCGTCGACCGCCGGCGCGACGGGTCGCCCTGACGTCGGCGGCGGTTGCCGCGCCGGTCGCCGACCGGGACCAACGGCTTGCCCGTCGGGACCAAAGGCCGTATCGCCACGCCTCGGCCTTCCGTACGGTCAACGGTGACATCGTCCGAGAAAGGCGTCCCGATGACCACCCCGATCACTCCGACAACCCCGAGCCCGAGCCCGACCGCGTTCGGCTCGGACACTCAGCCGACCGCACCGGTGGTGGCCATCCGGCGCCGGACCGTCGACACCGTGCTCATCGCCCTCGGCGCCGTCGCTGCCGTCGTGTTCGGCGTGGCCGGCGGCTTGCTCACCTGGGGCGCGAACTTCGCTGACGACTACGTGGGACGTGAGCTCGGGGCCCAACAGGTGTTCTTCCCCGACGAAGCGGCGCTCGTCGACGAGGGTCGCGAGGATCTGGTGAAGTTCGCCGGCGAACAGGTCACAACGGGTGACGAGGCCGAGGCCTACGCCAGCTACATCGACGGGCACCTGCAGGGCATCGCCGATGGTGCCACCTACGCCGAGCTCGGCGCCGTGCAGGGCGAGGCCCGGGCCGCCGTCACGGCGGCGACCGAAGAGGGAGCGAGCGAGGACGAGATCGCCGAGCTGCAGGCCACCGTCGACGAGATCACGAGCCAGCGCGACACGCTCTTCCGTGGTGAGACCCTGCGTGGGCTGCTGCTGTCCACCTACGCCTGGTCGACGATCGGCACCATCGCCGGCATCGCCGCGATCGTCGCTTTCGTCGCCGCCGGCCTGATGGCCGTGCTGGTGGTCGCCGGCCTGGTGCACCTGCGCCGAGCCCATCGCCCCACCAGCTGACCCCCTGTCCTGGTGGGACGGACACGGGCGACCCCGCGCGGGGGCCGCCCGTGTCGTTTTCGGCACCCGCTCCGGGATCTGGGGCTCGATCGTGCCATTCGGTGGTCTGGGGCGGGATCGTGACGAAAACCGTCACGATCCAGCCCCCGAAACGTCCCCACGAGCCGCACTCCAGCCTCAGGAGCAGACCATCGTGCCGCAGCACAGCGAACAGACCTGTGCCTGACCCACGGCTCCGACATGAACGCCCGGAAACGCGACCGGTCCGGGATCTGGGGCTCGATCGTGACGGCTGTCACCGATCGAGTCTTGGGTCTCGTGCTGGCGCGATCTGGCCCGGTTCCCGGTGCTTCGGCGTGATCGCCTGGAGAAGGGGGCCGAAAGTCCCAAACAATCGGGACCGTCGTCCGTGTCGACCGGGACCGGCGAACCCGTTGGATGATCGACCATGGACGTGATCACCCCCCCGCCCCCGATCGACGACCCGGAGGAGCGGATCTCCCGGCTCGAAGGCGAGGTCGAGCGATACCGCAT
Source organism: Desertimonas flava (assembly GCF_003426815.1). Classification (GTDB taxonomy): domain Bacteria; phylum Actinomycetota; class Acidimicrobiia; order Acidimicrobiales; family Ilumatobacteraceae; genus Desertimonas; species Desertimonas flava. The sequence goes on along the minus strand of NZ_QKYK01000005.1, from coordinate 63,474 downwards.
CAGCCGTGATGGTTGGACGCTCGGAGTGCTCGGCGTCGCCGTGCTCGTGCTGTTCGCCAGCATCATCGGCATCGGCCTGGCCCTCCGGAAGTCCGACGGTGGTGGCGGAGGGGCCGCCGCCGACCGGCCGGTGATCTCGGCCGACCTCAGCGAGTTCTCCATCGCCCTGTCCGCCGCCCAGATCGGTGTCGGCGGTTCGATCGAGATCACCAACAGCGGCTCGATGGAACACAACCTCGGCATCGAGGGCACCGACCTGCTGAGCGAGAACATCCCCTCCGGCGGGACGGCGACGCTCGACATCTCCGATCTCGAGCCGGGCACCTACACCGTCTACTGCGAGATCCCCGGCCACGCCGGCTCGGGGATGACCGCCACGCTCGTCGTCGGCGACGACGCCGCGGCGGCCGCCGGTGCCGCCGATCACTCGGACCACGCGATGATGACCGAGGAGGAGGCGGCCGCGATGGACCAGCGCATGATCGACTCCGTGCTGGAGTTCCCGGCCGAGACCGAGGGACGCGGCAACCAGGTGCTCGAGCCGACGATCCTGGCCGACGGCACCAAGCACTTCGAGCTGACCGCCTCGCTCGTCGACTGGGAGGTCGCACCCGGACAGATCGTCGAGGCGTGGGCCTACAACGGCATGGTGCCCGGGCCGCGGATCAACGTCGACGTCGGCGACACCGTCGAGGTGGAGATCACCAACGAGCTGCCCCTCGGCACCGACATCCACTGGCACGGCATCGACGTCCCCAACGAGATGGACGGCGTGGCGCCGCTCACCCAGGACCTCGTCGAGCCGGGCGAGACCTTCACCTACCGCTACACCACGACCGAGGCGGGGATCGGCATGTACCACGCCCACGCCCACGGCCACACGGCGGTGCCCAACGGCCTGTTCGGCACGATGTACGTCGGCGAACTGCCGTCGGTGGCCGGCACGACGATCTCTGGCATCGAGGTCCCAGCGGACATGGAGATCGCCCTCGACTTCCCGATGGTGGTCAACGACGCCGGGGCGATCGGCCTGACGCTCAACGGCAAGAGCTTCCCGGCGACCGAGCCGGTGGTCGTCGACGAGGGCGACTGGGTGCGGGTGACGTACTACAACGAGGGTCTCCAGGTGCACCCGATGCACCTGCACGGCTTCGAGCAGCTGGTGGTCGCCAAGGACGGCGAGCCGCTCGACGCTCCGTACGCCGCCGACACGATCCTCGTGTCGCCCGGTGAGCGCTACACCGTGCTCTTCCACGCCGAGCTGCCCGGCACCTGGGTGTGGCACTGCCACATCCTCAACCACGTCGAGTCCGACGACGGCATGTTCGGCATGGTGACGGCGCTGATCGTCAATCCGGCGGAGTAATCGGGGGGTGTGAGGTGGCGAACGCCGGTCAGGCGTTCGCCACCTCGATGAGGACGTCTGCGTGGCAGGGACCGTCGAGCGGGCAGTAGCACGCCAGGTCCTTGCCACGCAGTTCGCGTCTCACGTCCTCGACGGTGACGGCGAGGCGGCCGGCGAGCAGATCGTCGCGGTAGCGACGCACCGCTTCGGGTCGCCCGAGGCTGATCGGGTGCGGGTTGCCCCATCTGGTGGGACGGCTCACCACGACCGTGCCCTCGGGCAGGTGGGCCCCCTTGCGCCGGGAGCGTTGATGTCGCTGCGGCATGCGCCCAGTGTCCCAGACGCCGGGCCGGGCGTCGATCAGGCCGACCGCTGCTCGGCCGCCCGCAGCTTCTCGACGGTGACCCTGACGGCCTCGTCGAAGCGGTGCTCGGCGGCGTGGCCGGGACACAACGTGCGCTGGCGCGGCATGCACCGGACGGGTCGACCGGGCTCGCCGCAGCGCTCGCATCGCGTCATCGACTCGCCGGCGGCCTCGCGCAGCAGGCGGCGCACACCGGGCTCGTCGTCGATGGACGTGACGACACGGAGCTCCGCCCAGAGCGCGGCGGCCGTCGTGATCGCGAACGCGGGATCGATCGCTGCCAGGTTCGTCACGAGCTCACGTGCGATCGGGTCCCAGCCGGCGTCGAAGTGCACCAAGCGGTCGGTGCCGAGCGCCATGCGTCGCAGCAGGAAGCGGACCGAGGCCCGGCGGGGATCGAACCGCTGCGACGGGGGGAGGAGCTGCAGCCCTGGTTCGACGGGTGACCCGTCGAACCACAGCGACGTCAGGGCCGGGGGCACCGGTCGGTCGGGGACGGGGGACAGGTGGGGAGCCTTCATGCTCGCGGCTCGCTTTCGTTCGGAGGGACGCAGGGCATGGACGCCGATTCGTCATCCGGCCGGGACGCGACAGGTGACGTGAGCTCAGTATGAACGTCCCCTGTCACACTCGAGGTCGCCGGCGGCCGGCGACCCGTCATCAGGACGAGTGGAGGTGCACGGCGAGGTCGCCGAGCGCGCGGATCGTCTCCTCGGCGGCCGGCGGCTCGTAGCCGCGGGTGCAGACGGCGACGACGAGGGCACCGGGTCCCGGCTCACCGACGAACGCGACATCATGGCGGATCCCGTCGACCCAGCCCGACTTCGAGCCGAAGGGCACGCCGTCGGGAACGTGCGCCGTGAGGAGGCGGTCCTCCTGGCGGACCAGGAGGCCGAGCATCCACGCCGTGCGTTCGGGGTCGGCGAGCTCGCCGAGCACGAGCGCCGACATCAGCCGGGCGAGATCGTCGGCCGTCGTCAACCGCGTGGCGCCCTGGGCGACGGCGGCGAAATCGGAGTACATGCTGTCGAAGCTGCTCGACGTCGCGCCGGCATCGGCGAGGGCGGCGCCGACGGCGGGCAGGCCGACCACCTCGGTGACCATGTTGGTGGCCTCGTTGGAGGACACGACGATCATGCGCTCGACGGTGGCGGCGAACGACATCGGCGTGCCCGGCGGCGGCATCCCCTCGTCGATGTCGTCGGGGACGATCCGGTAGCTCGGCGCGCCGGGCACGAGCGATGTGAACGTGTCCGTGCTGACGAGCGGCGTGTCGAGCGAGACGGCCCCCGACTGCAACGCGCGCGCCGCAGCGGCGAGGACGGCGAGCTTCACCGTGGAGGCGGCGTAGAACGGCTCGTCGCCCGAGCGCGCGGCGAGCACCTCACCTGATGCCCGCCGAATGCAGAACGCGACGGTCGGCACGCCGTCGCTGTAGGCCGCCGGGCCGATCGACGCGGTGCCCGTGGCACCCATCAGCGGCGGCGTTCCCGCACGACGGCGGCGAACGCGCCGACGAGGGCCCGTGCCTGGCGGGTGTTGGCCTCGGCGTGGGCCATGGCGTCGGCGAGGAGCTGCGACCGGTCGAAGCCGTCGGTCATAAGCTGGGCGACGTCCCACTCGGCGATGCGTTCGGCGGGCGCCTCGGGATGGAACTGCACGCCCCACGCCGACCGGCCGAGGCGGAAGGCCTCGACGTCGCACGCTGCCGAGGTCCCGAGGTGCACGGCGTCGGCCGGTAGCCGGGTGATCGAGTCCTTGTGGTTCTGCATCATGCGCAGCCCTCCGTCGGGATCGTCGCCGGCGTCGCCACCGGATCCGGCGAGCTCGGCGAGCCCGGCGAACAACTCGTCGTCGGCTGCGGCCGCCAACAGGTCGACACGGCAGAACCCCTTCTCGGTCTCGCCCGACTGCGCCGTCACCTCACCGCCGCCGACGAGGGCGAGCAGCTGGGCGCCGAGGCAGATGCCGAGCACCGGGACGCCGGCCTCGACCGCCTCACCGACGATCGCCCGCTCGCGGGGCAGGAAGGGTGCCCGCTCGTCGTCGTCGGGCATGAAGCCGCCCCCCAGCAGCACCAGGCCGTCGGCCTGGTCACCGACATCGGCGAGGCGCCCGGGCAGGTCGTCACCGGCCACGATCACGGCGTCGATCTGTTCGTCGACGAGCCAACCCGGCAGGCGACCGGGACCGCTGCCCGGCGAGTTCTGCACGATGACGACCCGGGCTCGACCGCTCACGCCGACACCGTACCGTCGCGAAGTGCGAGCCGGGAGTGCGGAAGTCCGCGCCGCGAGCTCACAGTTCGTCGGCCCCGGCCGGGGTCATGCGGGACACGAAGTGGCAGGCGCCGGTGTGACCCGTCCCGGCTCCGGCGACGAGCGGTGGCGCCTCCGTGGCGCAGGGCGACGGCACCCCGTCGACGGCCGGCTCACCTTCGGCGACGAGACGTCTGGCCAGCCAGCAACGTGTGTGGAAGCGACACCCCGACGGCACGTCCGCCGGAGACGGAAGGTCGCCCTCGAGGACGATCTCCGGGCTGGCGAGGCGGGCCGCCGGGTCGGGGATGGGCACGGCCGACATCAACGCCCGCGTGTACGGGTGGGCGGGGCGGTCGTACACGTCGGCGGCGACGCCGTGTTCGACGATGCTGCCGAGGTACATCACGGCTACCTCGTCGGCGATGTGGCGGACCACGGCGAGGTCGTGGGCGATGAACAGGTACGAGAGGCCGAGCTCGTCCTGGAGGTCCTCGAGCAGGTTGATCACCTGGCCCTGCACCGACACGTCGAGCGCCGACACCGGTTCGTCGCACACCAGCACCTCGGGCTTCACGGCGAGTGCCCTGGCGATGCCGATCCGCTGGCGCTGACCGCCCGAGAACTGGTGGGGGTAGCGGTTCACGTGATCGGGGTCGAGACCCACGAGGTCGAGCAGCTCGCGCACTGCCCGCTCGCGGCCGCCCGCCGGAACGGCGTCGGGGTGGATGCGGTAGGGCTCGGCGACGATGTCTCCCACGGTCATGCGCGGGTTGAGCGACGTGTACGGGTCCTGGAACACCATCTGCACCCGCCGCCGCAGTGCCCTGCGCTCGGCGCGCGACCCGCGGGTGCCGAGGAGGTCGGTGATGTCGGTGCCGTCGAGCAGGACGCGTCCGGCCGTCGGGCGCTCGACCCCGACCAGCATCCGGGCAAGCGTCGACTTGCCCGAGCCCGACTCGCCGACCAGGCCCAGCGTCCGGCCGCGGTGCAGCGTCAGCGAGACGTCGTCGACCGCTCGCACCTCGCCGATCGTTCGGCGCAGCACCACGCCCCGGCGCACGGGGAACACCTTGCCGAGATGGCGCACCTCGAGGATCGGGTCACTCATCGGCGGCCCCCGCCTCGTCGACGCGGCCGGCCGCGACGCTCATCACCTCGCGGGCGACGTGGCAACGGCTCGTGCGGTATCCGGGCAGGAGCACGACCGGCGGATCGTCGGTGGCGCAGACGTCGATCGCGGCGTCGCAGCGCGGTTGGAACGGGCAGCCGGTCGTGATCTCGCCGGGGCGCGGTGGGCGGCCGGGGATGACCGCGAGTCGCCTGCGCCCGCGGTCCGGCTCGCCTGCCTGGCCGCCGAGGCTCGGCACGGCGCGCAGCAACGCCCGGGTGTACGGGTGCCCGGGCGCGGCGAACATGTCGCCCGCCGTGGCCTGTTCGACGGCGCGGCCGGCGTACATCACCGTCACGTCGTCGGCGACGGTGGCCACCACACCGAGGTCGTGCGTGATCAGCACCAGGCCCATCTGTCGCTCGGCCTGGATCTCGGCGAGCAGGCGGAGGATCTGGGCCTGCACGGTCACGTCGAGGGCCGTGGTCGGCTCGTCGGCGATGAGCACCTCGGGGTCCATGGCGAGGGCGGCGGCGATCATCACCCGTTGGCGCATGCCGCCGGAGAACTGGTGTGGGTGGTCACGGATGCGGTCGACGGCGCGGGGCACCTTCACGAGATCGAGCAGCTCGATGGCGCGGCGGCGGGCGTCGGCGCGGCTGAGACCGCGCCGCACGCGCAACGACTCGGTGAGCTGATAGCCGACGGTGTGGACCGGGTTGAGCGCGGCGAGGGCGTCCTGGAACACCATCGCCACGTGGTCGCCGGCGACGGCCCGGCGCTCCTTCGGGCGCATGCCGAGCAGCTCGGTGCCGCGGAAGCGGATCGAGCCGCGCGTCACCTTCGCCGTCGGGCCGAGCAGATCCATCACCGCCAGCGAGCTCACCGTCTTGCCGCAGCCCGACTCGCCGACGATCGCCAGCGTCCGGCCCGCCGTCACCGTGTAGGACAGGCCGTCCACGGCGGGGACCACGCCGTGGGGCGAACGGAACTCCACCGCCAGGTCCTCGACCTCGAGCACCACCTCGCCGCTCATCTCAGTCTCGGATCGAGGGCGTCGCGGAGGGCGTCGCCGAGCACGACGAGGGACAGCACGGTGGCGATCAGGCACGACAGCGGGAACAGCAGCAGATGCGGGTAGCCCCCGGTCACCCATTCGGCGCCGTTGCTGATCATGATGCCCCACGACACCGCCGGCGGCCGGACGCCGATGCCGAGGAAGGCGAGGACCGCCTCGGCGCCGATGATCCCGGCGATCGACGTGGGCACGAGGGCGGTGACCGGTCCGAGGGCGTTGGGCAGGACGTGGCGGAACATCACCCGCAGGTCGGACGCGCCGAGCACCTTGGCGGCCGTCACGTAGTCGAGACCCTTGGCCTCGAGAACGCTGGCCCGTACGTAGCGGGCGTAACCCATCCAGCCGAACATCGTGAGAACGATGGCGGGGAGGAGGATGTCGCCGAACGTGCCCGAGCCGACGTCCACGTTGCGGAACAGCGAGAGCATGAGGAGGGCGGCGAGGAGCAGCGGAACCACGAGGAACACCTCGATGGTCCGCGAGACGATCACGTCGACCCACCCCAGGTAGTAGCCGGCAGCCAGCCCGAGGAGCACACCGATGGTCACCGACACGCTGACGACCACGACGGCGAGGAGTAGGGACGGGCGGGCCCCGTGGACGAGCTGCGCGTACACGTCGCAGCCGAAGGCGTCGGTGCCGAATGGATGGGTGTCGCCGAATCCCTGGGGTCGGAGCTTCGACTGGGTGATGAGGCAGCTCTGCGGATCGGTGCTGGTGAACAGGCCGGGCACGGCGACGACGAGACCGAAGAAGGCGAGGATGACCGCCGCGGCGATCGTGTCGGGCCGCCGCCGGAGGCTGCGCCAGGCGTCGGCGGTGAGCGACCGCGTGGCCGCCGATTCGGCCACCTCGGCCGCCGTGGCGACCGCCGCCATCTCCCCGGCCGCGGCCTCACTCATCGGGGCCCTCCGCGCCACGCGTCACGGCCATCGTGAGCACGTCCCGCGCGGCGGCTGGATCCGGTAACCCTCCGTGTCGCGCTCTGACTCCGTCGGGGGGTTCGGGGGGCGGTAGCCCCCTGATGCGGCGGGCGGGCCGGCTTTGCCGGCCGCCGCCAGCAGCTGGGCGCGGCGGAGCCGCTCTTCGAAACTCGGCCGCCGAAGCGAGCGAGCGCAGCGAGCGATGCGGAGGCGGTCGACATCATTCGTAGCGGATCCTCGGATCGAGGGCGGCGTAGGCGACGTCGACGACGATCATCACGACGACGGTGACGATGGCGAGGATCGTCACCACGCCCACCACGAGCGAGACGTCGGACGCCCGCACCGCCTCCCACAGCACGCCACCCATGCCGTAGATGTTCATCATCCCCTCGGTGATCACCGCACCGCCGAGGGCATCGGCGAACGTCAGGCCGACGGCGGTCACCACGGGCACCGACGAGTTGCGTACCACGTGGTGGGTGACGACGTGCCGCTCGGGCAGTCCTTTGGCGCGTGCGGTGCGCACATGTTCGCTGCTGTAGCTCTCCAGCTGGCTGGCCCGGACGAGGCGGACGAAGGCCGCCGAGCCGGCGAGGCCGAGCAGGATGCCGGGGATCAGGAGCGTGGCCCACGGGTGATCGGCGTCGAACGACGGGCGGAACCACAGGGCCGGCAGGCTTTCGGCGCCGAAGTTCCTCGCGGCCCACTTCGACAGCGGGACCGAGAACACGTAGCGGTACACGAGCAGGAGCACGAACACCGGCAGGGCGTCGATCAGGACGCTGGTGAGGCGGATGCCGTGATCGGCGGCCTTGCCCCGCCACCGGGCGGCGATCGATCCGAGGACCATGCCGAGCGTCAGCCACGTCACCGTGACGATGCAGAACAGACGCAGCGTGTTGGGCGCCGCCGTGAACACGATGTCGGTCACGTCGCGGCCGCGCAGGTTGGTGCCGAAGTCGAGGCGGGCGTAGTCGGCGATGCGATCGAGGAACGGACCGAGGCACGGATTGCCCGGCTGGTCGTAGCACGGGTTGTCGAGGCCGTAACGCTTCTCGACGGCCGCCAGCTGCGCCGCGCTCGGCTGCCGGTCGCCGAAGAACGCCAGAGCCGGGTTGCCGTTGAGCTGGATGGCGAGCGTGGTGAGCAGATGCAGGGCGAGCACCACCAGGAACAGCGTCACCACCGCCTGGAGACATCGCCTCGCGATGTACCTGCCCATGTCAGGATCGCTCGACGGGGTCACCCGAGTGCCGGGTGTCCCGAAGGGGGACGCCCGACACTCGGGTGCGCTTCGACACTCGGGTGGGTTGGGCCGTCAGGCGGCGACCTCGAGCAGGCGCAGCTTGACGCGGCCGCTGAAGGGGTCGAGCACCACGTTCGACAGCCGCTCGCTGTAGTACACCGAGCTCACCGAGTAGTAGAGAGGCGCCGTCGGGAAGTCGGCGGCGAGGATCGCCTCGGCCTCCTGGTAGGCGGCCACCGCTTCGTCGAGCGTCGCCGCGCCGTCGCCTTCGGCAATGGCGGCCTCGAAGTCGGCGTTGTAGTAGCCGAAGTTGGTGTTGCCCTCCTCGGCGTTGCCCGAGGCGTACACCGGGGCGAGGTAGTTCTCGTTCAGCGGGTAGTCCGGGAACCAGTTGTTCCGGAACGGGCCGACGAACGCCCGCTCGCGGCGGTTGGCCGAGAAGTCGGGCGTGGCGTTGAGCTCGTAGGGGATGCCGAGGGTGGCCTGGATCGAGTCGCCGATCGCCTTGAAGATCTGCTCCTGCGTCGAGTCCTGACCGAGGCTGAGCACGAGCGTCTCGCCCTCCGGCCAGCCACCTGCCGCCTCGAGGGCGGCGACGGCCGCCTCTGGGTCGTAGGTGCACCACTCGCACGTGCCGGCCTCGCCGCCGGGCACCGCTCCGGGCACCACCCACGAGTCGGCCGGCAGGTACTGGCCGGGCAGGAGCGCGGTGAGGATGTTGTCACGATCGATCGCCATCGAGATCGCCTTGCGGAACTCGATGTCGTCCCAGGGCGCCCCGAGGTACAACGGGAAGCCGAGGTAGGTGAGGGCGGCGCCGGGGCGCTCGACGTACCGGGACTGCAGGTCGGGGTCGGCCTCGGCGGCCGCCAGCTCGCTGGGCGGTGGGGCCGACGCGTCGATCGCGCCGGACAGGAAGTCGGGCCAGTCGTCGGTGCCGGCGTACTCGGTCCACTCGACCACGTCGAACGCGGGCGCCTCGTCGAGGGTGTAGTCGGCCCACTTGCTGGCCGTGAGGCTCACGCCCTGCTCCCACTCGTCGACCTGGAACGGCCCGTTGCCGATCGGCTGGACGGCACACGCCTCGATGTCGTCCACGCACGCCTGGGCGATCGGGAAGAACCCGGTGTAGCCGAGCATCGTGGAGAAGCCGGCGAACGGCGCCGTGAGCGTGACCTCGAGCGTGAGGTCGTCCGCGATGTTGAGGCCCGACAGCTCGGTGGCCTCCGGCTCGACGGTGACGGTGACGTTGCCGTCGTCGTCCTCCTCGTACTCGCCCTGCATCGCGTCGTAGCCCTCGATGCGCTCGAAGAAGTAGTTGTTCCCCATCGCGTTGGGGCCGTAGGCGGCGTAGTTCCACGCCCGTGCGAAGGCGCTGGCGTCCACCGGCTCGCCGTTCTGGAACGTCAGGTCGGGCCGGATCGTGATCGTCCACACCTGGTTGTCGGTGGTCTCGATCGACTCGGCGACGTACGGGTAGGGCTCGGTGGTCTCGGGGTCGTAGCGGACGAGACCGTCGTACACGACGTCGAGCACAGCGATGTTGTCGTCGAAGTTCGTGTCCATCGGCAGGAGCGTGTCGACGTTCTGACTGAGCGTGAGGTGCACGGTGACCGGCTCGCCGGAACTCTGCGCATCGCTGGCCCCGACTCCGCCGGCGACGGTCCCGACCGTCACTGCCATGGCCACGGTGGTGGCTGTCGCCACCGCCATCCGTCTCGTCGTCATCGACATCTCCTCTCGTCGTCTCGTGACCCTGGCGCGCGCCCTCGGATCTGGAGACCCTGGACACCACCTCGAGTGGCCCGAACCTAGCCCCTGTCGGAAGGGTCGTCGGACGGGCCCTGTGAACGCCGGGTGAACGGCCGCCGCCGGCTCGGGGATGCGTGCCGGAGGGTCGGGCAGCGGTCACGATGGAGTCGATGACGTCTCACGATCCGGTCCCGTTCGCCCCGGGAGTCCGTCCTCCGCGGTTGCGCGACGGCGACGTGGTGGCCGTCGTCGCGCCGTCGGGGCCAGTGCCACCGGACACGCTCGAGGCCGGTGTCGCGGTGCTCGAGGCGTGGGGAGTGCAGGTGCGCGTGATGCCCCACGTGCTCGACACACATCCCTCGTTGGGCTATCTCGCCGGCACGGATGCCGCACGCGCCGACGACTTCACGGCGGCGTGGGCCGACCCCGAGGTTCGGGCGGTCGTCTGTGCGCGCGGCGGGTACGGCGCCCACCGGATGGTCGATCTCGTCGACTGGGACACGCTGCGCGACGCCGCGCCGAAGGTGCTCGTGGGCTACAGCGACGTGACGGTGCTGCACCAGGCGGTGGCCTCGCGGCTCGGCGTCGTCACGCTGCACGGCCCGATGCCCGGGACGCGCGAGTTCGTCGACTCGACCGCGATGCAGGACCATCTCCGAGCCACGTTGTTCGAGCCGGAGACTGTGCAGCGGTTGGGCGGGCCCGATGCGCACGCCATCGTCGACGGCACGGCGACGGGCGTCACGACCGGTGGCTGCGTCTCGCTGATCACCACGTCGGTGGCGACGCCGACGCTGCCGGCGGCGCGCGGCGCCATCGTGCTGCTCGAGGACATCGACGAGAAGGCGTACCGCCTCGACTCCTACCTGACCCACCTGCGCCGAGCCGGCTGGTTCGACGGCGTCGCCGGCATCGCCCTCGGGTCCTGGGTCGGCTGCGAGATCGCCGAGCCGGTCGTCGCCGACATCCTCGGTGATCGCGGCGTGCCGATCCTCGGCGGTGTCGGCTTCGGCCACGGCCCCGACGCGCCGACCGTCCCCCTCGGCGCCGTCGCCACCATCGACACCGCCGACGGCTCGCTCACCTTCCACGAACCGGCACTGGCATGAGCCGGCCGCCGCCTCCATCGTAACGATCCTCCGCTCGTGACCACGCTCGTAGACTGAGGCCATGACGAAGGTCGTCGTGCACCGAGAGCGGTTCTCGGACGCCGTGCGCGGGGGGACGGAGCCGACCGCCGACGACGTCACGATCCTCCGTGACGGCCGCCGGCTCGACTCTGCGGAGAAGGTCCGGGCGTTCGTCGCCGAGTTCGACGCCGAACTGGCCCGACGCCGACGCATCGACGCGGACCGCGAGCGTGACCCGGGCAGACGCTGACATCGAGCCCGACGACGGGCCGCCGTTCGACCCCGATCGCCTGGTCGAGACGCTTGCCCGCCACGACGTCGACTATCTGTTGGTGGGCGGAATGGGGGCCCGCCTCCACGGGGCGACGCGACTCACCAAGGACCTCGACTGCCTGCCCCGCTTCGACGAGCACAACACGATGCGTCTCGCTGGCGCGATGCGCGAACTGCATGCTCGCTTGCGGGTGAACGGCCTCAGCGATGCCGAGAGCGTCAAGCTCACCAGCCACTTGCCGTCACCCGAGTTCTTCCGCCGCGACCAGATCTCGAACTGGATGACGGACGCCGGCCCGCTCGATGTGCTTCAGGACATGCCCGACCGGAGCGGTCAACGGCTCGTCTACGAGCAGCTCGTCGACCGAGCCACTGCTCACCAGTACGCCGGCGGCATCACCGTCGTGGTCGCCGGACTCGACGACATCGTGGCGTCGAAGGAGTACGCCGACCGCGACAAGGACCACGAGGCCCTGCCTGAGCTCTACCGGCTGCTCGGCCGCGACGACAAGCCAGACTCCACGGCCTGAGCTGGCACAGCAGTCGGTCGGGGATGCCGACGGGTACCACTCCGCGACCGCCGGGCTCCGGTAGTGAAAGCGCGGACGTCGGCGCTTAGGGTCGCTGGTCGCTACTTGGACGACTGCGCCGGACGCTGAGACCGGACACCCACGCACGACGGAGGCCGCAATGGCTTGGGATTTCTCCACCGAACCTGAATTTCAGGCGAAGCTCGACTGGGTCGCCCAGTTCTGCAAGGAGAAGGTCGAGCCGCTGGATTACGTGTTGCCGTACGCGGTGCGTTCGCCGGATCCGGTGGTGAAGGAGTACGCCCGCAGCCTGCAGCAGGAGATCAAGGACCAGGGATTGTGGGCGATCTTCCTCGACGAGGAGCTCGGCGGACCGGGGTTCGGGCAGCTCAAGCTGGGACTGTTGAACGAGGTGATCGGCCGCTACTCGTCGGCTCCGCAGCTGTTCGGCGCGGCGGCACCGGACACGGGGAACATGGAGATGCTCGCCGCCTACGGCACCGAGGAGCAGAAGAAGCGCTGGCTCGAGCCGCTGCTCGCCCAGGAGATGTTCTCGGCGTACTCGATGACCGAGCCGCAGGGCGGGTCCGATCCCAACCTGTTCAAGACGCACGCGGTGCGTGATGGCGGCGAGTGGGTGATCAACGGCGAGAAGTGGTTCACGAGCGCCGGCCGGGTGGCCGACATCTTGTTCGTGATGTGCACGAACGGCATGTTCGTGGTGCCGCGTGAGACGCCGGGCGTGGAGATCATGCCCGAGCCGCGCAACCACAACCACATCATCTACCGCGACGTCCGCGTGCCGCTCGACCACCTGCTCGGGCCCGAGGACGGCGCCAAGGTGTTGGCCCAGCGCCGTCTCGGCGGCGGGCGCATCCATCACGCGATGCGGACGATCGCCCAGTGCAAGCTGGCCTTCGACATGATGTGCGAGCGGGCGTTGAGCCGCGAGTCGCACGGCAAGATCATCGGTGAGCACCAGATGGTGCAGGAGAAGATCGCCGAGTCGTACGCCTCGTTGAAGATGCTGCGTCTCTACGTGTTGGAGACGGCGTGGCGGATGGATCAGACGTCTGGCCAGGAGACGCGCACCGACATCGCGGCCGTGAAGTTCACGATGGCCAAGGTGTTGCGGGAGATCTCGTTCAACGCTCTGCACATCCACGGCTCGTTGGGCACGACCGATCTCACGCCGTTGCAGGCGATGTACGCATCGGCGCCGACGATGGGTCTCGCCGACGGCGCTGACGAAGTGCACAAGGCGACCGTCGCCCGGCGCGTGCTCAAGGAGTACCGGCCGCACGAGGGCTACTGGCCGACGGAGTACCTCCCCGCCAAGCGCGAGGAGGCGTGGAAGAAGCTGGAGCCGGTCTTCGCCGAGAACCCGGCCCTGCGCGAGTCGGCCGAGCGCTACAAGGCCTACCTCGCCAAACGCCGTCGCTGACCCGCCCCAGCCCGACCCACCCGAGTGTTGAACCGCGCCGGAGTGTGGAATGCCCGCCTCTCGGGCATTCCACACTCGGATGGGTGCCGCGGTCAGGGTCGGTAGTCGCCGTGGCCGTCCACCCGATACGTGCCGGCCACGTCGCCGGCGACGATCGCGTCGAGGGCCTCCAGCAACCGGTCGACGTCCGACTCGTCGTTGTGCAGGCCGAGGCTCGCCCGCACGAAGCCCGGTCGGTCGGCGAAGCGGCCGGCGCGTATCTGCGCCACCTGTGCCCGTGACCCGGCTCGGTCGATGCCGAGCAGATGGGCGACGTATGGCTGGGCGCAGAAGCAGCCGCTGCGCACGCCGATGCCGTGCTCGAAGCCGAGGATCGCCGCGACCAGCCCGTGCGGCATGCCGCCGACGGTGAACGGGACGACGCCAATGGTGGTGGCGGGATCCTTCGGGCCGTAGACCCGCACGGCCGGGATCCGCGCCAGCCCGGCGAGCAGCCGCTCGTGCAAGCGCCGTTCGTGCTCGACGAGCGAGTCCCAGCCGAGCTCGCCCAACCGGGTCGCCGCTGCGGCGAACGCCACGGCCCCAGCCAGGTTCGGCGTTCCCGCCTCCTCACGGTGGGGCAGACCGGTCCAGACGATCTCGTCGAGCGTCACGGCGTCGACCGTCCCGCCGCCCGGATGCCCGGGCGCGGCGCCGAAGGCGCGACGGTCGCCGACGATGGCGCCGCTGCCGAACGGGGCGTAGAGCTTGTGGGCCGACAGCGCCACGAAATCGAGATGTTCGGGGTCGTCGTGGGGACGCATGTCGATCGGTCGGTGCGGCGCGAGCTGGGCGGCGTCGACGAGCACCCGGCCGCCGGCGGCGTGCACCCGGCGGGCGATCTCGTGGATCGGGGGCACGACGCCGGTGACGTTGGACGCGCCCGACACCACGAGCAGGGCGACGCGGCCGGCGAACTCGGCGAGGCGCCGGTCGAGATCGTCGAGATCGAGGCGACCGTCGCAACCGGCGCCGATGTGCCGGGTCGGCACGCGCGTGCGCCACGGCAGGTCGTTCGAGTGGTGCTCGAGGATCGTCGTGAGCACGACGTCGCCGTCGGCGACGGGCATCGATCCGGCCAAGGTGTTGACGGCCTCGGTGGTGTTCTTCGTGAACACGACCGTGTCGCGTTCGGGATCGGCACCGACGAAACGGGCGATCGCCGCACGCGACTCCTCGAATGCGTCAGTCGAGCGGCGGGCGTTGTAGCCGGCCCCGCGGTGGACGCTCCCGTAGTGGGGCAGCGCCTCCGAGATGGCGGCGATGGCCACGTGCATGGCCGGCGTCGTGGCGGCGTTGTCGAGGTTGACGTATGGCATGCGCCGGCCCGAGAGCGTGGGCACGCGCTCGCCCGAGCCGACCACCTCACGGCGCAGGGTCCGCGCCGCCGGCACAACCTGGGGCGCGTCGAGCTCGGGCACGGTGGGGACGGCCGGCACGTCGCGATGGGCGAGTCGCCCGAGGGCCGCGCGCATCCGGCCGTGGGACGGCGGCGTCCGGCGGGCGGTCGCCGGCGCGCCGGGCGCCGTGCCGACCGAGAACGACTTGGCGACCTGCGCCGCCATGAGGAATCGCGTCATGCCACCACTCACGCGCCGAGTCGCCGGAAGCGGTAGCGGGATATCCCTACACGTCTTCACGGGCGGTGGGCGCCGGTCGACGCCAGCCCTGAGACGACCGCGTCAGCGCGTGGTCACGACGGCTGCACGGCGACCGTCGCCAGCTCCGTCCGGGACCGAACGCCCAGCTTGCGGTACATGCGTGTGAGGTGGGCCTCGACGGTGGCGACGCTCACGTAGAGCTGGGCGGCGATCTCGCGGTTGCGGAGGCCGGCCGCCACCATCGTGGCGATCCTCGCCTCGGTCGGGGTGAGCTCGGCGCGCTCACGGCCGGGAGCGACCCGCTCGAGCTCGGCGTCGGCCTGCATGACCCATGGCTCGGCCCCCATGCCGGCGAACCGCCGGCGGGCGTCGGCGAGGGTGTCGGCGGCGGCGTTGCGCCGGCCGGACCGCCGCAGCGCTCGGCCCAGCTGGAGCAGCGTGCGGGCGGCGTCGACCCGATACCCGAGCTCGTCGAATCGACGGGCGGCATCCGCGAGTGGCCCGGCGGCGTCGGCCCGCCCGACGAGGGCGGCCATCCCGCGCCCGCGTATGGCTGCGGCGTCGATCCACGGTTGGTGCAGGTCGCTCGCCAGTTCGTCGAGCTCGGCCGACAGCTGGCCAGCAAGGCCGCGGTCGCCGGCGAGGGCCACGGCCTCGATGGCGTCGGGGAGCACCGGGACCACCGAGGGGAGTCGCACGCCGATCTCCCGCATCATCCTCAGGGCCGGCGCCAGGGCGGTGAGGGCCACGCTGGGTGCGCCCGACGCCAGGGCGAGGACGCCGAGGACGTGGTGGGCCATGACGAGACGGCTGCGCCCGTCCTGCTGGGCAGCCCGGGCCCGCAGCAGGTTGGCGGCGTCGCGCGCCCGGGGTGCGTCGCCGAGGTGCGACTGGACGATCCCGACCGGATACCCGAGCCAGGCGACGGCCTGCGCGTTGCCGGCGTCGGCGGCCGCCTCGACGCCTTCGTCGGCCAGCTCGGCGGCCGCCGCGAGGTTGCCCGAG
The DNA here is from genome assembly GCF_003426815.1 of Desertimonas flava. Taxonomy (GTDB): domain Bacteria; phylum Actinomycetota; class Acidimicrobiia; order Acidimicrobiales; family Ilumatobacteraceae; genus Desertimonas; species Desertimonas flava. Next base: position 47,372 of record NZ_QKYK01000005.1, on the reverse strand, counting down.
GCGATCTCGAGGGCGGCCAGATCCAAGATGCGGTAGGGCCGGCTGAACTCCAGACCGGCCTCGACGCTCGCCCGGTGCAGGTCGACGAGGATCGTGCGGGCCTCGTCGAGTCGTCCGCACCACAGGCAGTGGCGTCCGTAGGTGCTCACCGGACCCCGCCCCAGTCGCTGGCCCGCGCCGGTCTCGGCGCGCCTGGCCAGTTCGAGCGCCCGGTCCATCAGGTCGTCGCGCGGCCGGCCGAGGAGGAGCCCGGCCGCCGCCACCGTCCCGGCGGCGAGCATCTCGAGCGTGACGTCGCCGAGCCGCGTGGCGATGGCGAGCGCTTCGCTCGCCTGGTCCATGCCCTTCTCCAGCTCGGCGCGGTGCACCACGTCGAGCCAGCCGCGCAGCTCGAGGATGCGGCCCCGCAGCGGCTCGTCGTCGCCCGCCTCGACGAGCGCCTGGGCGAGGTACTCGTCACCGCCGTCGAAGTCGATGCCCACGCGCAGGGCGATGGCCTCGGCGCGGATCGGTCCCGGCGGCAGCATGGCCACGAGGCGGTCGCCCTCGATCAAGGCCGTCGCCTTCTCGCCCGCCGCGGCCCGGTGGGCGATCGCCGCGAACACGCGCCGGATCCGCGCCTCGACGTCGTCGGGCGGCGTGACCCGGACGCTGTGCCACGCCAGATCGGCGGCCACGGCGACGGCACCGCGTCGAGCGGCGCGCGTCGCCGCCTCCTGCAGTTCGGCGGCGGCCGCGCGGTCGGGCTCGACGCACGAGAGGGCCACGTGGCGGGCCCGGGCGTCGGGATCGAGGACCGCGCCCGCGAGGCGGCCGTGCAGCATGCGCCGCTGCTCGGGGTCGAGCGCGGCGAGGGCCGACGACGCGAGGAGCGGGTGGCTCACCCGCACCAACAGGTCCTCACCGACGGTGAGCAGCCCGCTTTCCACCGCCCTCGCGATCAGGGCGGGTGCGTCGCCGGGGACGGCGCGAGCGATGAGCCCGGCGCTGCTCGGGCCGAGCGCGGCGACGACATGGACCACGTCGAGGACCTCGTCGGAGACGGCCGACAGCCGGTTGGTGAGCGCGCCCGCGAGGGTCGCCGGAAGGGAGGTCTCGAGCGAGTCGCCGAAGCGGTGGGCGTGGCGGGCGAGCTCGGCCGCGTAGAGCGGGTTGCCGCCGGACAGGGCATGGATCCGCGCCACCGTCGGGCGGGGGATGACGTCGACGACCGACGTGGCGACGACGCGGGTCGCGTCGAGCGGGAGCGGGCCGAGGAAGATCTCGTCACGCCGGTCGGCCGGGAGGGTCCGGTCGTCGGGCGGCGTCGACGCATCGGAACGTTCGGTGGCGAGCACGAGGACCGGCTCGGCGTCGAGCCGGCGCAACGCCGAACGGAGCGCCGGAGCCGACACCGGATCGAGCCAGTTCACGTCGTCGATCGCCACGACGACCGGCGACTCGCGGCAGAGCCGGCGGAGGGTGGCGAGGACGGCCCGCCCGCGCTCGAACCGGTCGATGTCGGGGGCGAGGACCCCGGCGCCGGCATCGGTGTCACCGAACAGCTCGGCGAGACCGACGAGCGGGCCACGCGACTCCTCCTCCGAGCACCGCGTGACCAGGCAGCGGTGTCCCGCGCGACGGTGGCGGTCGACGGCCTCGGCCCACAACCTCGTCTTGCCGATGCCGGCCTCACCCCGGATCACCAGGAAGCGGGTCCCCTCCGCGATGGAGCGGACCGTCTGGTCGATCCGATCGAGTTCCGGGTCGCGTCCGACCAGGGGAGCGTCGACCGGAGCGCTCGAGCGCGACACGGTCACGCATCGACCGTACCGGACGCCGCGCCGGCGTGGCGCGGAAATCGCGGCCGGGCCGGGTCGGCACCGGCCGGCCCGTCTCAGCGCACGACCGTGACGAGCTCGGTGCGCGAGCGCACCTGCAGCTTGCGGTAGATGCGGGTGAGGTGGGCTTCCACGGTGGCCACCGAGATGTTCAGCTCGCCGGCGATCTCGCGGTTGCGTCGTCCGGCCGCGACGAGGGCGACGACCCGAGATTCGGTGGGAGTCAGATCGGTGGTCTCGCGGGTGGGAGCGACGCGCCGGATCTCGGCCTCGGTCTGGGCCTCCCATGGTTCCGTGCCGAGCGCGCGAAACCGAGCCTGGGCGTCGGCCAGCGCATCCGCCGATCGCCTGCGCAGGCCAGCGCGCCGGAGGGCCTTGGCCTGGAGGAGAAGCGCCCGGGCGGCGTCGAGCCGGTAGCCGAGCTCGTCGAAGATCGCCGCCGCCTCGCCGAGCCGGGGGACGGCATCGGCGTCGCCGGCGGCGAAGGCGGCCAGCCCGCGCCCTCGGACCGCAGCGGCGGTGACCCACGGTTCGTCCACGGCGGCGGCGCGGCGTTCCATCTCGTCGGCCACGTGGGCGCAGGCCCGCACGTCGCCCGACAACGCCACGGCCTCGGCGAAGTCGCTCACGATCGGCACCATGGCGGGGAGCAGCACACCGGCGGACCGGAAGCGGTCGACGCCCGTGCGCATCTCGGCCGCGGCGTGCGACGGGCGGCCGGCGGCCATCGCCGCCATGCCGAGGACGTGATCGGCCATCACCAGGCGGGAGTGTCCGTCGTCCAGCATCCCGCGCGTCCGGAGCAGGCCCGCCCAGCGTTCGGCGCGGTCGGTGTCGCCGAGGTGCGCCGCAGCGAGTCCGGCGGGGTAGGCCAGCCACGCCGTGGCCTGCTCGTTGCCCCCGTCGCCGGCGGCCTCGATCCCGTCGTCGGCCAGTTCGGCGGCGCGGGTGACATCGCCGGCCGCCAGTTCGAGGAGGGCGAGGTCGAAGAGCCGGTACGGGCGTTGGAACTCGAGGCCGGCGCTGACGTAGGCGCTCGCCAGCTGCTCGAAGATGGCGCGGGCCTCGCCGAGGCGCCCGGACCAGAGGCAGACCCGGCCCTTCACGATGGCCGGTGTGTGCCCGAGGCGGGCGTCGCCAGGCGGGGTGTCGAGGGCGATGGCGTGCTCCATCAACTCGGGCCGCGGCCGGCCGAGCATCGAGCTGGCCATCGCCACGGTGCTCGACGCGAGCATCTCGACGGTCCGGTCGCCGATCGACCGGGCGAGCGCCAGGGCCTGTTCGCCGTCGGCGAGTCCCTCGGTCGGCTGTGACCGGTGCATCGTGGCCATCCACGCCCGCATCTCGAGGACACGTCCGCGCAGGAGATCGTCGTCGCCGGCCTCGTCCAGTGCCTGCTCGAGATAGCGGTCGGCATCGGCGTAGTCGATGCCGACCCGCATCGCGATCACCTCGGCCCGAGCTCGCCCCGGCGGCAGCGAGGCGACCAGGGCATCGGTCTCGCTCAACGCCCGCACGGTGTCGCCGGCCGCGGCGCGGTGGCGGATGGCCGCCGTGCTGCGGCGCACGCGTGACCGCTCGTCGCTCAGCGGGGTGACGCGGACGGCGTGGGCGGCGAGATCGGCGGCCAGCGCCGACGCGCCTCGCCGCGCCGCCCGCCCGGCCGCTCCCTCCAGCTCGGCGGCGACGTCGGCATCGGGTTCGGCGCACGAGTGGACGAGGTGACGGGCGCGCGCGTCGGGGTCGGTCACCACGTCCGCCAGGCGCCCGTGCAGCTCCTGGCGATCGACCGGATTCATCGCCGCGAGCACCGACGCCGACACCAACGGATGATCGAACCGCACGATTCCGTCGGGGCCGACGACGAGGAGGCCCTGGCCGACGGCGTCGGCGATGGTCGCCGCGGCGTCGGCGATGCCGGCCACGCCGGCGATGGTGGCTGCGTCGCTCGGACCGAGGGCGGCGGCGACGCGCAGGACGGACCGAACCGCGGGCGACACGGCGCCGATGCGGGCGGACACGGCGTCGCGGAGCGTCGGCGGCACGGACGCCACGAGCGGGTCGTCGAAGCGGTGCACGGCGCGCGCCAGCTCGATGGCGTACATCGGATTGCCCCCCGACAACTCGTGCACCCGCTGCAGCGCAGGGCGCGGCAACGCGCCGATCGTCGAGGACACGATGTGCCGCGTCGCTCGGCGCGAGACCGGTCCGAGCACGAGGTGCTCGGACCGGTCGGAGGGAATCGTCGTGCTCGCTGCCTCGGCGTCAGGCTCGGTTCGCTCGGTCACGAGCACGGTGACCGGGTCGTGGTCGAGCCGGCGGAAGGCGTACCGCAAGGCGGCCGCGGACACCGGGTCGAGCCACGGGACGTCGTCGATGGCCACGACCGTCGGCCTGTCGGCCGACAACGTCCGCAGCGCCTCGAGCACGAGATGGCCGCGTTCGAGGCGGTCGACGTCGGGCAGCAGCACGCGCTGATCGACGGGCTGGTCCTCGAAGAGGTCGATGAGCCCGACCATCGCGCCCTGGCTCTCCTCCTCGGAGCACAGGGTGACGAGCACCCGGTTGCCGGTCCGGCGCAGACGGTCGAGGGCCCACCGCCACATCACGGTCTTGCCGATGCCCGCCTCGCCGCGGATCGCGACGAACCGGGGTCCTCGTGCCGCCGACTGGACCAGCTCGTCGAGCCGCGCCGCCTCCCGTTCGCGGCCCGGTGGAGCGGTCGCAACCGGCGCGCCCGGGTGCTCCGCGGCCATCGGCCCACGGTAGCCACCGGGCGGTCCGGTGAGCGCCGGGGTTGTCCGTGCGGGCTACTGCGGGTGGACCTGCGCCTCGTACACGCCGAGCGCCTCGTCGGACGCACCGCTCGACTTGTTCAGCGTGTAGGTCCACAGCGCATCCCACTCGTCGACGTAGGCCTCGACGAGGTCGGTGCCGGCGGGCTTGGTGCTGGCCGGAGCCTTGAGGTGGAGGGTCTCGGTCGTCTTGTTCTCGTGGCCACCGACCGTGGCGATCGTGTTGGCGAACGCCTCGCCGTCGAAGACGTCGGCCGCGCCGGCGCCCTTCACCTTGGCGCCGCTCTTGGAGATGATGCGGAGCTTGACGTCCTTCATCGTGAGCGGACCGCGGTTGAAGATCTGCAGCTTGAAGTCGACCTCCTCGTTGGTGTTGATCGACGTGCCGGCGTCGGGTGAGACGTCGACGAACGAGACGGTGACGTAGGTCGACAGGTAGTCCTCCACCGCATCGGCGATGTCGTCGAGGATGGTGTGCACCGGCAGGTTGGGGATGCCATCGATCGGACCGTCGATCGGATTTTCGATCGGGCTGCCGACGATGGTCGGGGTTGCGGTTCCCACGTGGGGCCTCCTTGTGTTGGATCGCGCCCCGGATTCGGTGGGAACGCGACGGTTGTTGTGTTCGTGGCCAACGTAAGGAGAGGGCGGGAACGGGGGTAGCGGGGTTCCCCTACAAAGGTCGGCGCGGCTCAGCCCCCACCCATCCGAGTGTTGAACCGCGCCCGAGTGTGGAATGCCCGACTGCCGGGCAGTCCACACTCGGATGGGTCGTAGGCGTGCCTCACGGGGCGGGCGGCACGGGGTGGTCGTCGGTGCGGCGGTCGCGGACGGTGTAGATGAGCGGGATCGAGGCGACGCTGACGAGTCCCTTGATGACGAGGTTGACGAGGAAGATGTCCCAGACGGTGCCCCAGCCGAGAGCGTTGGCGCGCAGCAGGGGGAGCGAGGCGAAGGCGCCGACGGCGAAGATGGCGTTGTCGACGGGCACGCTGATGGCGTTGGAGACGAGCACACGGGCCCATTGGTGACGGCGGGTGATGCGGGTGACCCACCAGTGGTACACCTCGGTGTCGATCAGCTCGCTGACGATCATCGCCAGCAGCGAGGCGATGACGATGCGCCACACCGGTCCGAGCACAGCCTCGTAGGCGGCGCCGAGTCCCCAGTCGGCGTCGCTCTCCACGGTGACGGTCCAGGCGAGGTAGGCGGCGAGCAGCACGTTGACGCCGGCGCTGGTGGCGATCATCGTGCGAGCCGCCGATCGGCCGGCCACCTTGTGCACGACGTCGCGCAGCGTGAACGTGATGGGATAGAGGAACGTCCCCATGTCGACGGCGCGGCCGAAGACGACCCCGATCTTGAGGCTGGTCACCTGCGAGATGACCTGGACGCCGACGTAGACGCCGATGGCGACGAGCGCGGCGCGCGAGATGGTCAGGGTGATCGGGGAGGCCGCGACGCCGGACGCGGGCGTCGCCGGGGGAGCGATGGTCACGGTGGTCCTTCGGTTTTGGTGAGGCGGGTGACGCCGAATCGCCCGATCAGCACCGATCCGATTCGTGTGGTCCGAGACCGCCGCGGCCTCGATCGTCCGGGAGGCCGCTTCCGGAGCCAGCAGTGTGCCGCGACATCGGCGGATTTTCTTTTCCGTTTCGCCGTTCCGGTGACGCTCCGGGTGAGTGTGACACGACGCCGAGTCCCCGTCGCCGCCGCCCGGAGCCACTCGGCAGACGGCGCGTTCCCATGGGCTATTGTCGCGGTCGAAGTTCGGGGTGGGGATCCCTTGGGTGAGGATATGGCCGAACTACCGGTGGAAACCGAGGTGCTTGGGGCCCTTCCTCACACGCCGCGGGACGGGATCCGATGAGCGGCATCCACCCGCCCAGTGGTCCGGCGTCCGCTCCGTCAGTGTCCGCCTATCCGCTCGACCCGAGCACGGCCGCCCTCCGCCTGGAACTGCCGCTCGGCCTCGGCGACGTCGGCGTTGTCACGGCAGTCCTCTCCGCTGCCGTGCTCGCCGGCGGGCTCGCGTGGCTCGTCACCGGTGGTGCCGTGGCGCTGCCCCTCGCCACCGTCGGTGGCATCACCGTCGCCGCGGCCGTCGCCGACCACCGCACGGGGCGGATCCCCAACGGCCTCGTGCTCGCTGCGCTCGTCGTCGTCGGATGCGGCTGGGGCTTCGTCGGCACGCTCGACGACCGCCGGATGAGCCCGCTGGGGGCCGACCTGCTCGCCGGGCTCGTACTCAGCGGCGCCCCGTTCCTGTTCCTCGTCTGGCTCGTCGCGCCGCGGCTGGTCGGGGGCGGCGATTGGAAGCTCCTCGCCGTCTGCGGCCTGGCGATCGGGTACGTGGCGCCCCTCGCCGCCCTCGTGATGGTGATGGTCGGATTCGTCGTCGCCGTCCTCGTCGCCGCGGCCCGCCGAGCTCGTCACGTCCGCCTCGGCCCGATGCTCGCCCTCGGCTACGCCATGGCGATCGCCGCCGCCATCCTCGCTCCCGAGCTCTTCCAGAACGCCTACCGCTGACGGCTCACCCCGGCGCGGTCCGATCATGACAACCGATCCATCCCGTCCTCGAGTCACAGTGGCTGGCGCGCCGGCGCCTGCCGCTGCGGCGAGCAGTCCGCTCGCGGACCTCCGGGCGCGCCGCGGCCCGAACGATCGGAGCGCGGCGTGCTGAGGAGGGAACGAGCGGCCAGGCGCGCGGAGTCACCGGGAGGCGGCAGCTCGACGATGGCGGCGGCACGGATCGGTTCCACGGGTGCCGGAGCCGCCGTCGCGCCGACTCCGGGATCTCCGGCGGCGGTGTTGGCGAAGGCTCGCGGGACGGGGCTGCGAATGCGCCCGCATCGGCCGATGCGGGCGCTCGTCGGGGCGTTCCTCGTCGTGGCGGCGGTCGTGGCCGCGCTGGCGTTGTACACCTCGCTGGGCGACAAGACCGAGGTGCTCGCCGTCGCGCGCAACGTACTCGCCGGCGAGCAGATCACGTCGGCTGACCTGCGGGTCGTGGCGATCTCGTCCGACGACGACATCCCGACCATCGCCGCCGAACGGCGCGACGAGATCGTCGGGCAGTACGCCAGGGTTCGCCTCGCCGCAGGAGCCCTGCTCGTCGACGAGAGCGTGCAGCCGCGTCCACTCGTCGATCCCGACCGGGTGTTGATGTCGGTCGAGGTGCCGGCGGGACAGGTGCCGGTCGGGTTGCGCGAGCAGTCACGCATCGTGCTCGTCGTCCTCCCGGAGGCGACCGGGACGTCGACCGTCCCCGTGCTCGTCGAGGCGACGGTTGCGGCCGTGCCGAGGAACCTCGCCGACGTCGTGTCGGGTGCGAGCGGCAGCGGCGGCATGGTCGCCCTGTCCGTGGAGGTGCCGGCCGACCTCGTCGCCGTGGTCGGTTCGGCTGGCGCCGTGTCCGTCGGCGTGCTCGACCCTGCGGCCCCGTTCCCCGGTGCGACGGCGACGACCGACCCGGCCGGCGATGCCGGGAACTCGGCCGCCGACTCCGACGCCGCGACGGACGTCGTCGAGCCGGGCGACGGCGCAGGCGAACCAGCACCGTCGACCACCGCTGCGGCGGTGGGCGCCCAGCCGACCGCCCCGCCACCACCAGGAGGCGGTGGCGGATGAGCATCGTCGCGCTGTGCACGCCGGCGGGTTCGTCGGGAACGACCACGACGTCGGTGCTGCTGGGCGCCATGGCCCCGGCGAACACCGCCGTGATCGTCGCCGAGTGCGATCCGTCGGGTGGTGACATCGCAGCGTGGGCGCAGCTCGGGATCGCTCCGGGGTGGGTCACCGCGGTTGCCGCGTCGGACCGGTCCTGGACGGGTCTGCTCCACCATGCGCAGGCGCTGCCGTCGGGTCTCCAGGTGCTCGTCGCCCCGGCCCGCGGCACCGAGGCTCGAACGACGATCGCCGAGGCGGCTCGAGGTTTCGCCGGCCTGCTCACGTCGATGCCTGATGTGATCGCCTTCGCCGACTGCGGTCGGGTCGGCGAATCGGCGCCGGTGTGGGCGTCGCGCGCCCAACTCACCGTCCTGCTCGTACGGCAGTCCGCGCAGTCGGCGCCGGCGACGGTCGCCATCGTCGACCGAGCCCTCGAGGCGCTCGACACCCTCCGTGGCGCCTGCCCTCGCGTGGGCGTCGTGCTCGTCGGTGGGGAGCCGTACCCGGCGCGAGAGATCGAGGCGGCGCTGGGAGTTCCCTTGTTCGGCGCGCTGCCCGACGACCGGGCCGGCGCCGGCGTCGTCGCGGGAAGCTGGACGCTCGGCCGGCGTGCCGCGCGCAGCCCGCTCGCCCGGGCGGCAGCGACGCTCTCGGAGCAGGTCGCGGCGTCGCTGCCTGCCGCCGTCACCGCGGCGACCACGGTGGCGGACCGTGACCGGAGCGAGGACCGCCTCGACATGGACGGCGGTCCGGTGGCCCTCGTCGATCCGGTGCGCAGCCGCATCTTCTCCACGCCGGTGCCCGGGACCACGAGCCCGGATCCGGCACCGCTCCAACGACCCGAGGCCCGCCCGTGATCGTCGAATCGTCTCCCCATCGGCCGTTCGACGCGACCTTCGGCGAGGTCCCGACCGCCGAGCTGCGCGGCCTCGTCCGCCGCATCGCCGACACCGTCGGCAAGGCGGTGGCGGCTCGTGTGCAGGAGCAGGCGGCGGCCGGTGTCCGGGTCACCACCGACGCCGAGAAGGTCTCGTCGGTGACGGCCATCCACCGGGAGCTCGACGAGTACAACCGGGCCCGTGTCGGCCGCGGCATGTCGCCGCTCTCGGAAGCGGCGCGTGAAGCCGTCGTCGATGCCGTCATCGCCCACGTCTACGGGCTCGGCGAACTCGACACGTTGTGGGGACACCCCGACGTCGAGAACATCGACGTCAACGGTCCCGACAACGTCTGGGTCACGTTCGTCGGTGGGGAGAAGGTGCGCTGGACACCGATCGCCTCCGACCAGGACGAACTCGTCGATCTCATCCGTCGGGCCGCCCGCCGGCTCGGGCACAACGAGGCCGAGTTCGACGCCCGTCACCCGCAGCTCGACCTCCAGCTCCCCGACGGGTCCCGCCTGTTCGCCGTGTTCGGCGGGGACGCCGGCAGCGGCATCTCGACGCAGCCGACGCTGTGCATCCGGCGCCATCGGCACCTCGACGTGACGACGAACGACCTCGTCCGGCTCGGCGTGCTGCCGGCGGCGGCGGCCGAGTTCATCGTCGCCGCCTTCCGGGCCGGCGAGAACCTCATCGTCGCCGGCGATCACAATGCGGGCAAGACCACCTTCCTCCGCGCCGTGTGCTTCGACGCCATCGCTCCCCACCAGCGGGTCATCACTGTCGAGGCCTTCATCACCGAGCTCGGCTTGCACAACGGCAGCCGGTTGCCGAACGTCGTGGCCCTGTACAGCCGGCCGCCGTCGGCCGAGGGTGAGGGCGAGGTGACCGTCGCCGATCTCATCCGTCGGGCCACCCGCCGACTCAACCCGACGCGGGTGATCGTCGGCGAAGTGCTCGGCGACGAGGTGGGCCCGGTCCTCGACGTCTTCTCCGGATCGACCCGTGGTTCGGGGTGCACCATCCACGCCCGTTCGGCGCGCGGTGCGGTCCGGCGCTTCGAGCAGTACGGGCTCGGGTCGGTCCCGCCCGTTCCGGTGGAAGCGATCAACTACGGACTCGCCGAGGCCTCGCCGATCATCGTCCACCTCTCCGGTGACGAGTCGACTGCCGGTCGGCTGCACCGCTCGTGTACTTCGATCGTCGAGGTGACCGGGCTGGAGCAGGGTCGGGTCGCCACCACCGAGCTGTGGGGGATCGGCGCCAGTGGAGAGCTCGAGCCGGTGCATGCCCTGTCGTCCGCCCGCCGTGAGCGGCTGGCTCGCTCGGGCTGGGATTGGCACACGCAGGGATGGGTCCCCCGCTCGCCCACCGTTCCCGTCAACGGTTCGGGCTACGGCCCACCCCACGGGGATCGGCGGTCGTGACGATGGCCCTTGTCGTCGGAGTGCTCGCCGGCGCCGCTGCGGTCGGCGTCCTGGTCATCTGGTCGTCGTACTCTCCGGGTCGGGCGGCGCCCGTGGCTGCGGACGGAGCGTGGCGCGAGGCGCTGGTGCCGCTCGCTCTGGGCGTCGTCGCCGGATCGATCGCCATCGCCGGCACCGGCTGGATCGTCGCGGGAGTGGCTTCCGGCATCGGCGCCTACGCAGCCGTGCGGGCCGCCCGCCACCCGCGTCTGCGCCCCGCGGCCGAGCAGGAGCGCATCGAGGCGCTGGCGTCGTGGTGTGAACAGCTCCGCGATCTTCTCGCCGCCGACCAGGGCATCGTCGGCACGATCTCGGCGACGGTTCGAACGTGCCCCGCGGCGTTGCGGCCGCAGGTGACGGCGCTCTCGTCGCGCCTCGCCCGCCAGCGACCGGCGACGGCGATCGCGCAGTTCGCCGACGACGTGGACGATCCGTCGGGCGATCTCGTGGCGACCGTGCTGCTGGAGGCGACGAAGCGGTCGTCGCGGACGAGCGAGCTGCTGTCCGAGTTGGCGTCGACCATTCGCGACCGGGCGGCGATGCGGCTCCGCGTCGATGCCGAGCGGGCCGGCCACCGCAGCGAAGCGCGGTTCGTGATCGGCTTCAGCGTCATCGTCGTCGTGGCGATCCTTCTGTTCGGCCGGGACACGGAGTTCCTCGACGCCTACGACGACGCCACCGGCCAGCTGGTCCTGCTGCTCGTCGCCGGGTTCTTCGGTGGCGGCGGCTGGTGGCTGTCGCGACTGACGCGCTACGAGCGCCCGGCGCGGTTCTTGACCTTCGAGCCCGACAGCGTGGGTGGGGGAGACTCCTGATGCTGCTGGTGATGGTCGTCGCCGTGGCGTTCGCCGCCGGGCTGTGGCTGCTCGTCGATGCCGTGTGGCCGGCCCCGCGGTCGCTCTCGTCGGCCCTCGCCCGACTCAACGCTCCCGGGCAGCCGAGGCGGCTCGTCGGGCTCGACGGTGCCGTCGACGACTCGATCGCCGGGCGGCTCGGACGGTGGGTCGTCAAGCGGGCCCGCGGTGGCATGTTCGACGATCCGCGCACGACCGCCGATCTGGCGATCCTGCATCGCCCGGTCGAACTCCACGCCGGAGTGTGCGTACTCGGCGCCATCGGCGGGGCGTTCGCTGGTCCGGTCCTGTGGACCATCGCCACGGCGGCGGGCTCGCCGCTTCCCCCACTCATCCCGCTCTGGTTCCTCGTGGCCGGCGCCGCGACCGGATTCGTCCTCCCGCGGGCTCTCCTGCGATCCGAAGCGGCCGCCGCGAGGCGGGACTTCCGTCATGCCCTCGGCGCCTATCTGGACGTTCTCGTGCTCCTTCTCGCCGCCCAGGAAGGACCCGAGTCGGCGATGGAACTGGCGGCGAACGCCGGTCGGGGACCGGCGTTCGATGAGCTGCGCAACGCCACGTGGCAGGCCCGGCTCTCCGGCGAGGCGGTGTGGACCGCGCTCGACGAGTTGGGCGAGCGGATGGGCGTGATGGAGCTGCGCGAGATCGCCGCTGCCGGATCGTTGGCCGGCGAGTCGGGTGCAGCCGTCCGCAAGAGCCTCACCGCCAAGGCGAGGGCGCTGCGCACCGCCTCGCTGGCCGCGGCCGAGACGACGGCGCGTCGTCAGTCCCAGGCGATGTTCGCCCCGCTCGTCCTGCTCGGCATGGGCTTCATCCTCTTCATGATCTACCCGCTCGTCACCAACATCACGGTGGGAGGTCCGTGACGATCGGCAGGTCGATCGGTTCATCCCCACCCTCCACGCCTCTCCCGGCCGTTCAGCCCGGCACGCCACGCAGACCCAGTCACGACCAGTTCCCCAAGCGCCACAGGAGCATCGACATGAGCCAGTTCACGATCACCCGCCACTATCTCGAGGCGCGAGCGTCACGCCTGCTGCGGCGGGTCCGCGAGGACGACCGCGGGGCGGCCACGGCGGAACAGATCATCCTGATCGGCGCCGCCGTGGTGGGCGCCGCCGCCGTCGGCGTGATCATCTGGAACAAGATGCAGGACGGCGCCAACGCCATCCCGACGCCGAGCCCCTGAGCGGACGGCGCAGGACCCACGATGATGGCGAGCGGCGATCCCGGCAACGGCCTCGCAGCCGGCCTCACGACTCATCGCGCCCTGCTGCGCGACGAGCGCGGGGTCGCGGCGACGATCGTGCTGTTCCCGCTGTTCGCCGCGTGCGTGTTCATGTTCGTCCAAGCGGTGTTCTGGCAGAACGATCGGCAAGTGGCCTCGGCCGCCGCCGACCGGGCGTCGGCGGCCGTCGCGCTCTACGGCTCGAGCTCCGGCGAGGCCCAGGCGATGGCCGTCCAGCAGCTGACGGCGGCGGGCCTGCGCGACGTCTCGGTGTCGGTCTCACGTGGTGCCGACGCCACGGTCGTCGAGGTGTCGGGCACCGCGCCGGGGCTCCTGTCGGGGATGTCCATCACGGTCACCGCACGGTCGGTGACTCCGAGTGAGGGATTCCGGACGCCGTGATCAATCGACTCTTGGCCCGAGTGAGGCGCGACGTGCGCGGTGCGGCGGACGTCGCGGCGATCATCGTCATCGTGCCGCTCGCCTTCGGCGCCGTGCTGGTGTTCGTGATGTTCGGTCGCCAAGGCGTCGCCGCCGAAGGAGTCACCCAGGCGGCGGCGGTCGCCGCCCGCGCCGCGTCGCTCGAACGGTCGGCGGCCGCGGCGCAGGGGGCGGCGCACGCCGCGGCTGTCGCGACACTGGCCGCGGCGGGAACCAGCTGCACCGGCGGACCGTCCGTCTCGGTGTCGGCCACCACCTGGGACGCGGGTGGGGTGGTCGACGTGACGGTCACCTGCCACATCTCGGGGATCGCCTCGATCGGCGCGGCCGATCGCACCGTGTCGGGGTCGGCGCGATCCACCATCGACTCGTATCGCGGGTACGACCGATGAGGGCCGCGGCCAGCACCGTGAGCGCGGACATTCCGGAACGCCACGGCGGTCGCCGCGGCACGTCGCGGGTCGCCGACCGATCGGGGCCGTCGTGGCGCGACGACAGAGGCGCCGGGTACGTGGCTGCGTTCATCGTGCTGTTCGGCACGCTCACGCTCGCCGGGATCGGTGTCCTCGTCGACACCGCGCGGATCATGTCGACGCATCGTCAGACCGACACGATGGCACTCGAGGCCGCTCGGGCCGGGGCCAACGCGGTCGACGCTCAGCTCTTGCGGAGCGGCGGGGGCATCGCCGTCGATCCTGGCCGTGCGCAGGCCGCGGCCTCGGTTGCGGCCGCGGCGTTCGTGTCCGGATCGGGCGCATCGATCTCGTCCGTGTCGGTCGACGGCGATCGCGTCACCGTTCGGATCTCGGCCACCGTCGACCCGTGGTTCCCGATCATGTCCACGCGCACGGTCTCGTCGCAGGCCTCGGCCACCGCGGCTACCGGCATCGGGACAGAGGCACCCTGATGGGTGGGTCCACGCGGTCCTGGCGGGGTTCGGCTCCCGGTCGGTCCACCCGAGCACCCGGAGCCTGGACGCGATTCTCCTCCGGCCTGGCGGCCGCGATCGTCGCCCTCGTCGGGATCCCGACCTTGCTGATCGTCTGTGCGACGGCGGTGCTCGACCGTCGCCATCCGATCCCGGCCATCGGGTCCGGCGAGGCGATCGGCGAGTACTTCGAGCGGGGCCTCACGGTGACAGAGATCGTGCCGATCGCCGTCCGCGTCCTGTTGGTCGTCGCCTGGCTGCTCTGGCTGGCGATGGCGCTGTCGATCGTCGGATCCGTCGTCGAGGCGGCCACCGGGAACCGTCGGCGCTGGCCCCACTTCCGGCTGTTCGCCGGACTGTCCCGGTGGATCGCCGCCGGGCTGACGGCGGTGTCGTCGCTCTCGGCGAACTTCGTGTCGGCCGGGGCGATGCCGTCGCCGTTGCCGTTCACGATCAGCGCTGTTCAGACGATCGACACCGCCAGCGCGATGCCCGTGGAGCGGGCCGTCCCGGCAGGCCACGCACGCGTACTCCCAGGAGAGTCCGCCGAGACCTTCGCTCTGCGGACCCTCGGCGACGCTGGTCGCTGGATCGACATCTGGCAGCTCAACCAGAACCGACCCGTCGGTCCCGGCGGCGAGATCTGGACGGCCGCATGGAAGCTCTCCGCCGGCTGGGACCTACGACTCCCGGCCGGGACGGCCGGGACAGCTGGTGCCGCTGCGCCCGCGGAGTGGCTGGACGGTGGTGCCGGAATCCCAGTGGTTCCCGTGCCTGATGGATCCGGCATGGCCACACCGGCTGACGCGGCGCCGTCTGCCGATACCGACGTGGTGCCTGCTGCCGACGCCGAGCCCGCTGGGTCGCTCGACGAGGTCGAGCAGTACCGGGTCCGGCCGGGCGACAGCTACTGGGCGATCGCCGAGGGGCGGCTCGGGCCGGGCGCCTCGGGGAGCGCCGTTGCTGCGTACACGGAGGCCCTGATGGTGCACAACGCCCCGCGGCTCGGTCACCCGACGCCGGCGATGCTGCAGCCCGGGGACCTGGTGAGCCTCGTCACGCCGCCGACGGACGTCGACGTCGGAGTGTCGACGAGCGGCGACGAGACGGTCGACGACCGCGGTGAGCCATCAGCGACCGGAGCCCACGTCCATGTCGTCGAGGCAGGCGACTCCTACTGGCGGATCGCCGAGCA
The DNA here is from genome assembly GCF_003426815.1 of Desertimonas flava. Lineage (GTDB taxonomy): Bacteria > Actinomycetota > Acidimicrobiia > Acidimicrobiales > Ilumatobacteraceae > Desertimonas > Desertimonas flava. Next base: position 32,095 of record NZ_QKYK01000005.1, on the reverse strand, counting down.
GCGAGCGGTGCGACTCCACGGGAACGACGGGGCCCACGGCACCGTCGTCTACGGGTTGATGCTCGACCTGATCGATCTCAACGCACCCCGGCTCGGCTACGACGACCGCGAGATGCTGCACCCCGGCGACGAGGTCTGGCTGTTCGATCCGGCGCTGTCGACGCCCTCACCATCCGAGCTCGCGGTGCCGGTCGCCGAGGCGGCATCGGCGATCGTCGAGACGGCGACGGCCGCGGCGGACGTCGCCGTCGGTGCTGTGGCCGAGAACGCCGAAGAGGTCGCCGCCACCGGCAGCTCTGACGATCGGGAGCCGAATCCTCCGGAGTCCGCTCCGCCTCCGACGACGGTGGAGGCGCCGACGAGCACCGACGTCCCGCTCGGTCCGGCCGGTGGCGACGCGTCGGGCGACGCCGCGGAGTCACCGAGGCGGTCGTCGCCCTCGCCGATCGGGCTCGGCGAGGCGGCGCTCATCGCAACTGGCATCGTCGCCCTCATCGCCGCCCGTCGCCGCGCGCGACTGCGATCGGCCGAGCCGCCGGCGCGGGTCCCGCTGCCCGGTGCGTCTGCGGCCGCCGTCGAGCGCGAGCTGCGTCGTGTCAGCGCGGCCGACCGGTTGCTGCGTCTCGACATCGCCGTTCGGGCGGCGGCGGCGACGATGGCCGACACCGCCAGCCAGATCGCCGCCGTGTGCTCGTCATCCGACGGCTCGATCGAACTCGTCACCACAGCTGCGGTCACCCTGCCCGAGCCGTGGTCGGGCGCCGGCACCCGGTGGACACTTGCCGCCGACGTCGCGGTGGACGACCTCGCCGTGGCGTCGAGGACCGTCGGCGTCCCGTGCGTCGCCCTCACCGAGATCGGCGTCGACGACGAGGGCAGGGACGTGCTCGTCGACCTCGAGGCGTTCGGCGTGATCGCCATCGACGCCGATCCGGAGTCGTCCGACGACATCGTCCGGGCGATCGCCACGGGGTTGGCGAGCTCGGAGTTCGCCGAAGTGGCGCACCTCGTCGGCGTCGGCGTGGATGATGCGGCGTTCCTCGACCACCGGCAGGCGCACTCGGCCGGCACCGTCGACGAGGCGGTGGAGCTGGCGGCCACGCTGGTGGGGCCGACGGCGTCGGCGCAGCGCAGCACGTTCGCCCTGCGCTCCCGGCACACGGGAGGTGAGACCTGGGAACCGGCCGTCATCCTGGTCGCTACGTCGGCCGCGGACGAGCTGACACCGCACGTGTTGCGGGACGTGATGTCGCGTCGCGGCGTGGCGCTCGTCGTCGGCGGCCCGGTCGTCGGAGCGGCGTCGACGCTGCGACCGGCCGGCGACACCTGGTTGCTCGATCCGTTGGGGATCAAGGTCCGTCCCGTCGGACTCGACCGCGCGTCGCTCGACGACCTGGCCGACGCCGTCGCAGTGCCGGCGGCGGTCACGGTCGACTTTGCCCCGCCGCCTGTGGCGTCGGCTGGATCGGTCGACGCGGATGAGGCGATGGCCGTTGGTCCCGGCCGGGTGATTCACGACCTGCTCGACGCCGGGACGCCGGACTCCGCCGCTCACGTCGTGGTCGTCGACGTCGCGGCCGGAGCGTCGGACCTGGCGTTGGCGCCGATCACGATCGCCGAGACGGGGAACGATCGCGGGTCGGCGGTGCCCGGCATCAACGGCGTCACCCTTGACGTGCCGAGCAACGGCAATGGCCACGGTCCTGGCGCCGCCGGAGACGGGACTGGTCGCCAGGGGAATGGCCGCGGTCCCGGCGTCGCCGAGTGCGGAGCAGCGCTCAACGGCGCGTCGCCGTCGCCGCCATCGCCTGCGCCGTCAGGCTCGGGGCAGGCGTCGCAGCCCGCAGCGTCGCTGGTCGTGCGGCTCCTCGGCCCCGTCGACCTGATCGACGGGGCCGGCCGGGCGGCCCGGTTCGAGCGGTCCAAGACGCTCGAGCTGTTGGCCTGGATCGTCACCCACCGGGACCGGGCCACGCGCAGCGGCGCCCGCACGGCGCTGTGGGATCTCGACGTGCGCGATGCCACCTTCGCCAACGTCGTGTCCGAGGCCCGGCGGGTGATGGGCCGGCACGTCGACCCGCCCGAAGGTGATGAGTGGCTGCGCCGGACGATGACCGACGAGTTGTCGTTGCACGACGGGGTGGTGGCCGACATCGACATCGTGCGGGCTGCGCTGGCCGCTGCTCGTGGCGTTGACGGCTCCGAGGGGTTGGCGCTGCTTCGCCCCGCAGTCGAGCTCGTACGTGGGATGCCGTTCGCCGGCACGTCGTACCTGTGGCCCGACGTGGAGGGCCTCACGTCGAACCTGGTGCTGCTCACGACGTCGGTCACGGCCGAGTACGCCCGCCTCGCGCTCGACGCGGGCGATGTCGACGGCGTGTTCTGGGCGACCGGTCAGGGGCTCAACGTGCTCCCCGGTCAGGAGTCGCTGATCGGCGTTCGCATGCGCGCCCACGCCGAACGGGGCGACCTCTCCGGAGTCCGAGTCGAGTGGGAGGCCTACGAGCGGGTGCTGAACGCCGACCCGTGGAGCGATGGCGAACCCGCCGAGAAACTCGTCCTCCTGAGGAAGCAACTCCTCTCCAAGTGAGATCGATCGGGCAGGCTGGGTGGATGCCGTCGAGCGACACGAACGAGACCCGCGTGAACGAGGAGCCGCTCGTCGGATTCCTCAACGCCGGTTCCGTCGTTCGCATCGGCGCCACGGTGCGCCGCCCGCGCAACCCCGGATCCGACGTCGTCGAAGCGCTGCTGGTCCATCTCGACGACGTCGGATTCTCCGCCGCGCCGCGGTTCCTCGGCGTCGACGGTCAAGGGCGACAGATCCTGGAGTACGTCGGCGGCCAGGTGTACCGCCAGCCGCCGTGGCAGTCCGACGACGCCGAGAACGCGGTGCGGCTCGGTGAGCTCGCCGCCCTGCTCGCCCGCCTGCACGAGGCCACGGCGTCGTTCCGGCCGCCGGACGGTGCCGAGCCGCAGCGCCCGCTGCCGGTGCCGGGGGCCACGTGGACGCACGGCGACCCCGGCTATCCCAACGTCGTCTATCGCGGCACCGACGTGGCGGCGCTCATCGACTGGGAGTTCGCCGGGCCGGGTGACCCGCTGTGCGATCCGGCGGCGCTGGTGGCCCTGTACGTGCGCGGACCCCGTCCCGACGCCCACGATCTGCCGCGACGCGAGGCTGCCACGGCGGCCGCTTTCGCTGCCGTCGTCCGTGGCTACGGGATGTCGTCCGAGCAGGTCGCCGGACTGCCGGCGGCAGCGGCACTGGTCCTCGACGACACCGCAGAGTTCCTCGGCAGCCGCGCCGAGCCCGGCGTCGTCCCCAACCTGCGCTGGCGGGCCACGTGGTTCCGCGACCACGCCGACCACCTGCTCGCCGGCTGATTCGCGCGTAACCGACCTCCGGCGTGCTGCCATGGCGGGCCGTTCCACTACCGTCGCCCGGCATGACGACCGAGTGGAACATCGCTGACGTGTACGAGGCCGTCGCCGCGGCGGTACCCGATCGACCTTGCCAGATCCAGGGCGACCGTGTGATCACGTGGCGCGAGTTCGACCGGCGGGCCTCGGCGCTGGCCGCCGACCTCGCCTCGGCCGGGCTGGTGCACCAGTCGAAGGTGGCCAACTACCTCTACAACGGCGTCGAGTATCTCGAGGGCCTCGTCGGGGCGTTAAAGGGCGGCTTCGCACCGGTGAACACGAACTACCGCTACGGGCCGCAGGAGATCTACTACCTGTTCGACAACGCCGACGCCGAGGCGGTCATCTTCGACACGGCGTTCACCGAGCTGCTCGACGGCATCCGCGGCGACCTCACCAAGGTGAAGCGCTGGTATGCCGTGCGGGCCCAGGACCCCGATGCCTCGCCGGTGCCGGAGTGGGCCGTCGACTACGAGGCGGTGGTGACCGGCGAGATTGCCGACGTGCCCGCGCCGAAGCGCACATCCGACGACCTGCTCCTCCTGTACACGGGCGGCACGACCGGCATGCCCAAGGGCGTGATGTGGCGTCAGGACGACCTGTTCAACGTGCTCGGCGCCGGCGGCAACATCGTCGCCGGACTGCCCCCGGCCACCAGCGTCGCCGAGGTCGGTGAGCGGGCGGCCGAGAAGGTGCCGCCGGTGCAGCTCGTCGCCTGCCCCCTGATGCACGGCACGGGACAGTTCTCGGCCCTGATGGCGATGGCCGACGGCGGGTGCGTCGTCTCCCTCGCCGGGCGCAGGTTCGATCCCGCCGAGCTGTTCGCCACCGTCGAGGCGCGCAAGGTGACCGGCATCTCGATCGTCGGTCAGGCCTTCGCCGGCCCGATGCTCGACTACCTCGAGGCCAACCCGGGCGCCCACAACCTCAGCTCGCTGCTGGTGATCATGTCGTCGGGCGTGATGTGGAGCCAGGAGAACAAGACCGGGCTGCTGCGCCACATGCCGACCACGTTGCTCTACGACTCGTTCGGCTCGTCGGAGGCCGTGGGCCTCGGTGCCAACGTGTCGGCGGCCGGCGTGGCCGAGCAGACCGCTCGCTTCATGCAGACCGACAACAACGCCGTGTTCACCGAGGACGGCCGGCGGGTCGAACCCGGCTCCGACGAGATCGGCATGGTCGCCGTCGGCGGCTACATCCCCGTCGGGTACTACAAGGATCCGGTGAAGTCGGCGGCGACGTTCCGCGAGTACGAGGGGCGCCGCTGGAGCATCCCGGGCGACTTCGCCCAGGTGAACGCCGACGGCACGATCCACCTGCTCGGCCGGGGTTCGGTGTGCATCAACACCGGCGGCGAGAAGGTGTTCCCCGAAGAGGTCGAAGAGGCGCTCAAGACCCACCCGTCGGTGCGTGACGCCGTCGCCGTGGGCGTGCCCGACAGCCGCTTCGGCGAGACGATCGCCGCCGTGGTCGAGCCGTTTGGCGACGCCACGCCGACGCTCGAGGAGCTCAAGGCCCACGTCAGCTCCAAGCTCGCCGCCTACAAGGCGCCGCGGCACCTGGTGATCGTGGAGTCGATCGCACGAGCGGTGAACGGCAAGGTGGACTACAAGCGCCTCAAGCAGCTCGCCGTCGACACGGTCGGCTCCAGCACCTGACCCGACCACGAACGATCTGGGCGCGGATCGTGACGCTGACCGTCACGATCCGCGCCCAGGAGCGCGAATGGCACGATTCGCGCCCAGAAGCTCAGTTCACTTGGCGGGTGTGGCCGGCCCAGAAGGGCTCGCGGAGCTTGAACTTCTGCAGCTTGCCCGTGGCGGTGCGGGCCAACTCGGTGCGGAACTCGACGCGCTTGGGGCACTTGTAGCCGGCCAGGCGCTGCTTGGTCCACGCGATCACGTCGTCCTCGGTGAGCGAGCTGCCCTCGGTGACCACGACGAGGGCGGTGACGAGCTCGCCCCACTTCTCGTCGGGCACGCCGATCACGGCCACCTCGGTCACGTCGGGGTGCTGGAAGATGGCGTCCTCCACCTCGATCGACGCCACGTTCTCACCGCCGGAGATGATCACGTCCTTCTTGCGGTCGGAGATGATCACGTAGTTGTCCTCGTCGATCCGGCCGCCGTCGCCGGTGTGGAACCAGCCGTCGACGATGGCGGTCGCCGTGGCGTCGGGCTGGTCCCAGTAGCCGTCCATCACCACGTTGCTGCGCGCCAGCACCTCGCCCTCGGCGTCGACGCTCATCTCGCAACCGATCGCCGGGCCGCCGGCGCGGCCGAGCTTGACGGCGCGCTCGGCCGGGGAGAGGTCGTCCCACTCGGCCCGCGGGCGGTTGATCGTGAGCAGCGGTGACGTCTCGGTGAGGCCGTAGATCTGGTTGAACTGCCAGCCGAGGTCGGTCTCGACGCGCTCGATCGTGCGGGTGGGCGGCGGCGCCCCGGCGACGACGATGCGCGTGGTTCCGGCACCGGGGATCGGGCCGTCCCAGTTCGCCGCGGCGTCGAGCACCATGTTGACGACGGCGGGGGCGCCGCACATCAGCGTCACGCCGTGCTGCTCGACGCGGCGCAGGATCTCGGTGCCGTCGACCTTGCGCAGCACCACCTGCGTGCCACCCATGCCGGCCACGGCGTAGAGCATCCCCCAGCCGTTGCAGTGGAACTGGGGGAGCGTGTGGAGGTAGACGTCGCGGTCGTTGACACCCATGTGCCAGCCGAACGTCGTGGCGTTGGTCCACAGGTTGCGGTGCGTGAGCTGCACGCCCTTCGGCCGGGCGGTGGTCCCCGACGTGTAGTTGATGGTGGCCGTGGCGTTCTCGTCGGCGTCCCACGGCGCCGGCTCGACGCCGGGCCGCAGCAGCACGCCGTCGGACTCGTCGCCGATCACCAGGCGGTGCTCGCACGCGACGTCGGCGAGGGCGGCGTCGAGCTCGGGGTCGATCAGCAGCACGCGGGCACCGGAGTGCCCGACGATGTAGCGGATCTCCTCGGCGACGAGGCGGAAGTTGATCGGCACGAGGATGCGTCCCGAACCTGACACGCCGAACAACGCGGTGATCAGTCGGGACGAGTTGTGGCTGACGATCGCCACCCGCTCGCCGACGCCGATGCCCAGGGCGTCGAGGCCGGCGGCCATCGCCCGGGCCCGCTCGGCGACCTCGCGATACGTGAGCGATCCCCACGACGGTGCCGGCTGATCGGGCTCGTCGACGATGCCGATGCGGTCGGGATAGAGCAGCTCAGCCCGGCGCAGGAAGTCGTTGACGGTCATCGGCACACGCATGCCCGAAGTATCGCGCTGGCTGTGCGTTCCCCGGCCACGCAGGCCGCGTGTGCCGGCTCCCTCGCTGGCGCTCGGTCGCCTACGCGCTCGGACCTCGGGGAGCTCGCTTCGCTCGCTGGATCTCGCCGTGCGTGTTGCGTTCCTCGGCCACGCAGGCCGCGTGTGCCGGCTCCCTCGCTGGCGCTCGGTCGCCTACCCGCCCGTCCTTTCATCCGAGTACTGAAGGTCGCCCGAGTATGGAGGGTCCCGAATCGGGCCGTTCGGTACTCGGATGAGAGAACTCTGTAGCACCGCTCGTGCATGATGGGCCCATGTCGATCGCCGAGCGCCCGGGCCGAGCCGGTCGGGCCAGCCGCACCACCACCGTGCTGTCCTGCGTCGAGTGCGGCACGCCGCACTCCAAGTGGGTCGGCCAGTGCTCCACGTGCGGCGCCTGGAACAGCCTCGTGGAGGAGACCGTCGAGCCGTCCGCTCCGGCGGCTCGCGTCCAACCGGCGATCGCCCCGCTCACCCGCCTCGACGCCGTCGATGCCGCGTCGGCGGCGGCGCAGCCCACCGGCATCGACGAGCTCGACCGTGTGCTCGGCAGCTCCGGCGATCCGCAGGCGCAACGACGAGGCGGGCTCGTCGCCGGTTCGGTCACGCTGCTCGGTGGCGAGCCGGGCATCGGCAAGAGCACGCTCGTCCTCCAGCTGGCTGCCGGCTGGCCAGGGCCGGTGCTGTACGTCAGCGGCGAGGAGAGCCCGCAGCAGGTGAAGGCCCGGGCCGAGCGGTTGGGCCACGGCGCCGCCGAGCACCTGTGGATCGCCGCCGAGACGTCGATGCGGGGCATCATCGCCGCTCTCGACGAGGTGCAGCCCACGCTGGCCGTCATCGACAGCATCCAGACCATCGCCGACGAGCGCATCGCCTCGTCGCCCGGGTCGCCCAACCAGGTGCGCGAGTGCGCCCAGCAGCTCGTGTCCGAGGCCAAGCGCCGCGGTGTGGCCGTCATCCTCGTCGGCCACGTCACCAAGGAGGGGTCGCTCGCCGGTCCGCGTGCGCTCGAGCACGTCGTCGACACCGTGCTGTCGTTCGAGGGCGAGCGACACCATGCGCTGCGCCTGATGCGAGCCGTCAAGCACCGCTTCGGCTCCACCAACGAGCTCGGGCTGTTCGAGATGACCGGCGAGGGGCTCGAGGGCGTGCCCGACCCGTCGCACCTGTTCCTGTCCGACGGCGCCAAGGGCGTGTCGGGATCGGTCGTCGTGCCGGCGATGGAGGGCCAGCGCCCGCTCCTCGTCGAGATCCAGGCGCTCACCGTGTCGATCCCGCCGAACGCCTTCGGCCGGCGTCACGCCCAGGGCCTCGACAACAGCCGCCTCGCGATGCTGCTCGCCGTCATCGACAAGCGGCTCCACATGCCCAGCACCAATCTCGACGTCTACGCATCCACGGTCGGGGGCGCCAAGGTCGATGAACCGGGCACCGACCTCGGCGTGGCGCTCGCCGTGGTCGGGGCAATCGCCGACCAGTCGGTCCCCCGCGACACCGTCGCCATCGGTGAGATCGGTCTCGGCGGCGAGATCCGCCGCGTCGCCCAGACCCCGCGGCGCCTGGCGGAGGCCGCCCGCCTCGGCTACCGGCGGGCACTCGTCCCTCGCGACGCCCCGACGGTCGACGGCATTCACAACATCGCCGTCGACACCATCGGCGCCGCCGTCTCCGTCGTCATGCCCGCGGCGCTGGCCGTTCGCTCCGGCTGACGCCAGGTTCACTTCCAAGCGGCCGAATCGGCTCCGACCGCACCGGGCGGCCCCGGCGGGCTCGTAGAATCGGGCCATGCCCATCCGCTATCGCCCGGCCAACGACGGGATGCGTGATGCGCTGGGCCTGGTCGCACCCGGTACGCCGCTTCGCGCCGGGCTCGACCGGGTCGTGCGGGCCAAGGCCGGGGCCCTGCTCGTCATCGACGACGGCCCCGAGGTGCTCGCCATCTGCTCGGGCGGCTTCCTCGTCGACGCCCCCTACAGCCCGCAGCGGCTCTCCGAGCTGGCCAAGATGGACGGGGCCATCATCGTGTCCGCCAACTGCGACCGCATCGCCCGGGCCAACGTCCACCTCGTTCCCGACCCGACGGTGCCCACCAGCGAGACCGGCACCCGCCACCGCACCGCCGAGCGCGTCGCTCGGTCGCTCGGCGTGCCCGTCGTGTCGGCCAGCGAGGAGATGGGCGTCATCAACCTCTACGCCGGCGGCTCCAAGCACATGCTGCAGGACATCAGCCGCCTGCTCGACCGGGCCAACCAGGCCCTGCAGACGCTCGAGCGCTACAAGGTGAAGCTCGAGGACGCCCTGCTCAACCTCACGTCGGCCGAGCTCGAGGACGCCGCCTCGCTCCGCGATGTCGTCACCGTCGTGCAGCGCGGTGAGATGGTCAACCGCATCGCCGAGGAGATCGAGACGATGATCATCGAGCTCGGTGTCGAGGCCCGGCTGCTGCGTCTGCAGCTCGACGAGCTCTACGGCGACATCGATGCCGAGCTCGAGCTGGTCGTCGCCGACTACCTGCCGCCCGGCCGATCGGCCGCCGACACGCTGGCCGCCATGGCCACGCTGTCCGACGACGAGGTGCTCGACGTCAAGTCGGCCGCCGCGATGTTCCGGGGCGACGGCGACCGCATGTCGGTCGGCGACCTCGACCAGGACGTCGCGCCCAAGGGACTGCGCCTGCTCAACCGGGTGCACACGCTGCCCGAGGACTCGGCGTCGAAGATCGCCGACCACTTCGGCGGCCTCGCCCGCCTCCAGCGAGCGACGGTCGGCGACCTGATGGCCATCGACGGCGTCGACGGCGAGCTGGCGATCTCGATCAAAGAGACGCTGCAGCGAGTCACCGAGTCGGCGATCCTCGACCAGTACTCGTAAGCCGCGGGCGCCTGAGCCGGCTGGCCCGGCGATCTCCAGAGGTTCTCCCGGTCGTCTCCAAGCGCGGTCCGCGCCGGTCTGAGAACACTCGTCGGGTCGTCCCCACCGCCGAGGAGATTCCCATGCCCGCTCTGTTCTTCGACACCGTGATCATCCGCCGCGACGGCGTCAGCGCCGCCGGTCTCGACCGCACCTACGCCCAGCTGGGTCTCGGGAGCACGGAGACGCTCACGGTGTGCGCCCGCGAGATGACGGTGCAGTCCGTCCCCGACCGCAACCTCAACCTGGCCGCCGACAAGCTCTTCGTGGCGGGCCCACAGTCCTTCGACATCCCGGACTCGGGGAAGCGGACCGTGCGCATCGCCGCCGAGCGCATCGAAGGACCGCTCGTGGTCACCCGTCGCGGGCGTCGCGGCGCGCAAGGTGCGCCCGGCGCCAATGGGCTGCCCGCCAAGGTCCGCATGGTCATCGCCGATCCCTCCGATCCGGACATCCGCGAACCGCGGCTGGTCAGCCCGCCGACCGCCGGCAAGAACGGCCAGCCGGGCGGACCCGGTGAGGACGGCGGCACCGTGCGCGTCTGGTTCGCCACGGCATCGGTGTCGCCGGGCGTCGCTGCCCCAGGCGGCGCCGGCGGCCCGGGTGGCGCCGGCGGCAAGGGCGGCGCGGGCTACGAAGACCTCGGTGTGCCCAAGGCCCCGAACGGCAAGCCCGGTCCGGCAGGCACGCCGGGTCGCGCGGGCCTCGCCGAACGTCGGCCCTTCGCCAACCCCGCCGAGCTGTGGGCGCGCTGGGCGGCCGAGTTCGCCGCACCCGGGATCGCCACCACCTGGTCCGGTCACCGCCTACGGGTCGCCGAGTACGAGTACCGCAGAGGAACCGTCGACTCCCTCGCTGCCGCGAGGCGTCACCTCGAGGTGCTTCTCAAGCGGCCGGGCAGCGATCCCTTCGCCCCGCGCGCCCGGGTCCTGCTCCAGCAACTGTTCGAGCACGTGACGTATTCCGGTGTGCCCCGCGATCTCGATGTCGTCCCCGATGTCGCCTTCGCCGCGCAGCGCAGCGGCGCTTTCCTCGATGCGGCCCTCGACCTGCTCGGACGGGCCCAGACGATCGCCACGGGAGGCGACGTCCAATCGACGATCGCCTCGACGGTCACCCTGCAGGCCGACAAGAGCCGCAACGCCCTCGGTGCCGCCGACGCCCGCAAGACCCACGCCCAGGAGGCCGTGAAGACCGCCGTGTCGGGGACCGACCTCGCCAAGGCGCGAGCCAAGAACATCGACGGCCAGATCAGCGGGCTCCGGACCCAGATCGAGGCCAACAACGCCGCCAACTCCGGCCCGTTCGCCCTGATGAAGCAGGTCATCGACGTCGGCAGCAAGGTCGCCGGTGCGGCGATCGGCGTGTCCACGGGGGTCGGCGCATTCGCTCAGATCGGCAGCGGCTTCGCCGCGCTGAGCGAGATCGGCTCGACGTCGACCGACCTCTTCGACCTCGTCGGCGACGTCAGCAAGGCCCTGTCGAGCTCGGACTTCAAGCCGTTCGTGAAGAGCATCAAGGAGGTCGGTCAGGCGGGCAAGTCGATCTTCGACATCGGCGCCTTGATCGCCGACCTCGACAGCATCAAAGCCACCCACTCCGATCCGCTGGTGGCCAAGCTCGCCGAAGCCCAGCGCGAGAGCCTCCTCCAACAGCGGCAGGTCGCTCTCAATACGCAGATGGAGAAGGAGGCCCAGCTCGGCGTCACCGCGGCGGTCGCCGAGATCGGTGGCATCAACGCCGACATCGCCGCCGCCGACAAGCTGGCCGCCGACATCCGCAACGGCATCACGGTGAGCGCCGACGCCGCGGTCGAACGAATCCTCGTCGCCGTCCGTCGGCTGCTCGATGCGCTGTCGGCCGACGTCTTCCGCACACAGCGGGCCCGCGAGATCTACTTCGCCCAGGACCCCGTGGCTCCCGTGCGACATGACGCCGGCTATCTCCACCCCGACATCGACCGCATCCTGCCGGTCCGCGACCGGCTCAAGCGCATCGCCGACGACCTCGACGCCCGGGCGCCCCAGCTGATCGCCTGGTCGGGCCTCGTCGAGGAACTCGAGAACACCAGCGGCCAGAGCCGCAGCCCCGTCACGCTGTCGTTCTCGACGACCGACGCCGCGCTGCTCGGTCCGCTGCGGGCGTCGGGACGGATGGGGTTCTCGATCGCGATCGAGGACCTCTTCGAGGAGGACGGCTCGCAGCTCCACGAAGTGAAGTTCGACGGCGTGACGATCGTGCTGCGCGGCGCCTCCATCGTCACCGAGGCCGTCGCCGGCGTCGGTGCCGCGACCCAGTCGATCCGCCTTCGCCAGCTCGGGCGCAGCGTGGTGCGTCGCCGCGACGGGGTGATCAAATCGATGACCAGCCCGTCGTTGCACGTGCACGTGGCCTGCGAGGCGACGGCCGACGGCGTCGTCGCCCGGATCACTCCGCCGGCCAACCCCCGCGCCCAGCCGCCGTTCAGCCTGTGGGGCCGCGGCGTCGCCGGCGACTGGGAGCTCCAGGACGTCGACGGCATCGACTTCTCCGGCCTGACGCGCATCGAGGTGGCCTTCGAGACGCAGGCGATCTCCAGCGGACCGCTGCGGGTGGCGTCGACCCGGGCGGCCCAGCGCCAGCTTCGCCCGATCCCCGGAGGTCTGCCCGCCGACCCGCCGCCCCGCCAACCGGTGAAGGTGCCGCCCCGCGGGATGCCGTCCTACTCGTACTCCTACGGGGTCGGCGTCGCGGGTGTGGCCGCCGTCGGCGCCTCGCTGGTCTGAGGGCGCCGGCATGAGAGCCGTCTGGTCGTTCTGGCCCGCCCCGTTCGCCTTGGCCCGGGCCAACGCCTGGGGCACCGAGCGCAACCACCTCCTGGCCTGGGTCCTGTCGTTCGAGTGCGCCCGCCGCCATCACGAGACCACGGCCCTGGTCACCGATGCGGTCGGCGCCGAGCTGCTGGTGGACGGACTCGGCCTGGAGTTCGACGACGTGTCGCTGTCGCTCGATCGTCTCGGCGCCGCCGACCGCTCGTGGTGGACGGTCGGCAAGCTCGTCGCCATCGCCGAGCAGTCCGAACCGTTCGTCCACCTCGATCCCGACGTCTTCCTGTGGAACGCCCTGCCCGACCGGCTGACCGGCGCGGCGGTGTTCGCCCAGAACCCCGAGGCCTACGAACCGGGCAGCACGTACTACAAGCCGGAACTGATCGAGACGGCCCTCACCGCCACCGGCGGCTGGCTGCCACCCGAGTGGGACTGGTACCGCCGGCCGGGAGTCGTGCCTCGAGGTGAGTGCTGCGGCATCGTCGGCGGCAACGACGTACGGCTGCTGCGCCACTACGCCGAGACCGGCTTGCGCCTGATCGGTGATCCGGGCAACGCCGCCGGGCTCGCCGCCTTGCCGGAGCGACAGGCCCTCACCATCACGCTCGAGCAGTACCTGCTGGCCGCGTGCGTGGAGCACCACCGGACGCCCATCAGCTATCTGTTCCCGACGTGGGCGGCCGCCGGCGACGAGCCCACGGCGATCGAGGCCGGCTTCACGCACCTGATCGCCGACACCAAGCGCGAGCCGGGAGTCGTGGCCCGTCTCGAACAGCGGGTCCGCCGGGAGTTCCCCGGTCGTTACGAGCGATGTGTGGCGCTCGCCGGTTCGCCAGGCACGGCATCCCGGCAGGCGCCGGTGCTCGCCGCCGGCGCCTAGAGCCGTGACCACAAACGTTCGCACGCCACGACGGCCGGATGACGCCGCTGGTTGCGTTGCTGCTCCTCGTGGTTGGGCAAGGCAGGCACGTCGTCGCCGCGCCTTGCCAGCGACGCCCCCGACTCGCCGTGGACGAGGCGACCGTTCATGGCCACGGCACTAGTCGGACTTGGGCGGCCGGGGTTCCTGGGGCGGCTGTACCTGACGGGCCAGGATGCCGAGCGTCGCCCGCAGGGCGGACTCGGGGACGACCGGGAAGATGTTGGCGTCCCGCCAGGTCTGGTCGATCTCGGACCAGTCGTAGTACGACGTCGCCAGCGTGCCCTCCTCGTGGGGCTCGAGGCGGTAGCCGTAGACGTGGCCGATCTGCGGGCGGATCTGGCCGAGGATGGTCCAGGCGATCTCGCGGTCCTGCTCGAACGTCTTGATCGTCACCGTCACGTCGTACAGACCGAGCGGGTAGTCGTTGAGCGACTCGCGATCCATGTGCACCACGAAGCTGTCGCCGGCCTTGGTCACGGGATCGCCCGTCGCCGACATCAACATCCCCGAGCTGTCGATGGCGACGTGACCCTGCGGGTCGGCCAACACCTTGAAGATCGCCGCCGGCGTCGCCCGGATGATGCGCTGCACTTCGATGCGGTCGGTGGTCATCACGCGATCCTGCCATCTCGGGGGCACCGGACTTCGCCCGGAGCGCAGGGGCCGGTCGCTCGGTACCGGCCGGTTTCGTTCGGTACGGTTCGGCGGTCAGTAGAAGCGGCGTAGCGCCCGGCTGCGGCGACGGTTGCGGGCCTGGACGACCCGCCAGATCAGCACGCCGCCCGCCACGAGCCAGGCGATGCCGGCCACGAGGGCGATCGTCGACACGAGGCTCCCGCCGCCTCCGCCACCGCCGGCACTGAGCACCGACCGTGTCGTGAGGTCGACCGCCGAACCGTCGAGCGGTGCCTCCCAGACGATCGCTCCATCGCGCTCGTCGCCGGTGGTCTCGGCGACGTCGCCCGGGAGGCGCAGCGACAGCTCGACGGTCATCGACGACGCCGGCGTCGCCCCGGCGGCGGCGAGCTGGGCGGCGAACGGCACACCGCCGACGGCGCCCACCAGCTCGGCGTCGGCGAAGGCGTCGAACGTCCCGCCAGGCAGCGAGAGCGACCCGGCGACCGTCACGGTGACGTCGTCGTCGGTGATCACGTGGCCGATGGAGAGACCGCTGAAGGGCGGGCCGAGGCTGTTGAGCAGACTCGTCGCCTCCTCGACCGACGTGAACGGGTGACGCAGCGAGACCGACAGCCCGCCGTCCTCGGTTGCCGTCGGCGGGTCGACCGCCCACCCCGCGGTGGTGGCGTCGGCGAGCTGGAGGGCGCCGGCCAGCCCCGGTGCCTGCGCCACCACGTCGGCGTCGACGACGGCGGTCACGGCGACCTCGCCCGTGCCGTCGGCGTTCACCGTCACGCCGACGTCGACGTTCAGCTGACAGCCGGCGAGGACGGCGATGGCGACGATCAGGCAGACGACGGTGGTCAGCGGCCGCCGCTGGCCGGCGCGTTCAGGTCGAGGGGTGGAGAACAGCAACCGACCGATGATGGCAGAGGCGGCCGGCGGTTTTCGTACTTCACTGATCGCGTGTGCGGGCGCTCGTGCTGGACCTGTGCGTCAGGACGGGTGTGATGCCGTGCTGCGGCACGGATGTCTGCTCGTGAAGCTGGAGTGCCGCCGTCGGTGGTCTGACGACGCGACGGTCGAGGTTTGTGACGCCGGTTGCGGTTGTCGCATCCTCCGTCACAAACCTCGGGGTCTCGAGGTCGGTGCGAATCGAGGCGACGTTTCCGGGGGTCGATGCGTGACGGTTTCCGACACTGCCGTGTCGCGGGGCTTCCCTCACGCATGTCGCGGGGCTTTCCTCTTGGTGGGGTTGATGGTAGGTGCTGGTGGTGGTCCGGGTCGGTCGTAGAGGGGTTGGTTGCGTTTCGTGGGGTCGATGGCGAGGCGGCGGATGTGGTGGCCGGCGATGAAGACGTGGGCGGTGTCGGCGGTGATGACGACGGTGGCGGGGAGTCCGTTGTAGGCGGCTCCGACGGTGATCCGCAGGTTCCGGCTGACATCGACGCGGCCGCCGCTGATGGTGGCGTTGTAGGTCTGGGTCGGGGTTCCGATCGGCTGGTCGGCGGGGCCGCTCTTGGCTGCGGTGGCCCACACGTCGGCAGGGAACCGTCGGCCGATCGAGCGGTGGGGGCGGTGGTGGTTGTAGATCAGGCGGAACAGGTCGAGTTGGGTTTGCAGATCGTCGATCGTGGTCGCCGGTGGCTGTTTGGCGAGCCACTTCTTGAGGGTTTGGTGAAAGCGTTCGACCTTGCCGCAGGTCTGGGGGTGGGACGGCCGGGAGTGGCCGGCGCGGACACCGAGCTTGGCGAGTGCGTCGGCGAGCACGTGGCAGAAGGCGCGGGCGTTGTCGGACAAGAATCGTGCCGGCCAGCCCAGCACCGCAGCGGCCGCCGCCAGGGCGGCCAGCGTGGCGGCACCGGTGCACGTCACCATGGCGCTCGAGGCCACGAGCAGACGTGAGTGGTCGTCGATGACGTTGAGGACTTTCACGTCGGTGCCGTCGGCGAGTTGCCACGCCGTGTCGTCGAGCTGCCAGCACTCGTTGGCCCGCTCAGCAGTGAAACTGCGATGGCCGCGCTTGGGACGCTTGGAGGGATCGGCCTCGATGAACCCGCGTGACTTGAGGATCCGCCAGATCGTCGCTTCTGACGGCACACCGGGCAGGTCAGCGAGATGGAACCGGATCGTTGCCGGCCCGGCGTCCAAGCCGACGTCGGCCAACCGCTTGCGCTCGGCGATGACTGCTTCTTCGACGTTCGAGGGTGTCCGGTTGGCCACCGTGTGCGCAGCACGCGACTTCGGTTCCAACACGACGTCGCCCTCGCGTCGATACCGCCGTCGCAGATCCCAAAAGAACCACGTCGACACGCCGTGGTCCTTGCAGAACTGCGTCACGTTGAACGTCGATGGGTCGCTCTCGATGATCGCTCGACGAACACTCACTGGGACTTCCTCTCGTGGCATGAACACCAAGGCTCAACGCCCCGGCGGTCACCGTGAGGGATGCCCCGCGACACCCGTGAGGGATCCGCTGCAAGAACGCACGTGACGGTTTCCGACACGATCGAGCCCCCGATCACCGAGTGGCACGATCGAGCCCCAGATTCTCGACGGGCTCCAACTCGGACCCGGCCACCGATGTCGATCACCTCACCTTCGGAGCAGCAGCCGTGACTGGCGAAAGAGCGCAACCTGCAGTGAGGTGCGACCCGCCGAGCGGAAGTGCCGACCCAACGACCTGCCAGCGGCCCATTCCGTATGCACTTCCAGCGTTCAGCCCTACGGAAGCGCCCGGAAACGCGACCGAAAACGCGACTCTCAGGCGTCATACGTCGCGAAATCGCGACGTCTGACGCCTGAGAATCAGTTTTCCGGGTGGTCGAGGAGGTGGGCGCCGGGGGAGGGGTGGACGTACCAGGCGGCGGCGTCGTGCCGCGTGCCTGTTCCGGCCACCGCCGCCACCGCCGTCGCGTCGACGGCGCCGGGGCGGGTGAGGGCCACGACGGCGCCGCCCCAGCCGCCGCCGGTGATGCGCGACCCGAGCACCCCGGGGGTGGCGTCGAGGCGGGCGCACAGCACGTCGACGTGAGGCGCCGACGACTGGTAGTCGTCGCGGAGGCTGCGGTGGCTGTCGGACATCAGGGCTCCCGCCGCGACGACGTCGCCGGCGGCGATCGACTCGGCGAACGCCGCGACCCGCGCGTTCTCCGACACCACGTGGCGAGCCCGGGACCGCAGCACCGGATCGCGCAAGCCGGCGACGTCGTCGGCCGACGCATCGCGCACCGGGCCGATCTCCTGCTCGACCGCGGCCAGCTCGGCGACGCGCGTCGTGTACTGCGAGGCAGCCAGCGATCGGGCGCCGGTGAAGACGACCAGCCACTCCGCCTCGTCAGTGGGCGGGAGCGGTACGGGTGTCGTCGTCAGGGCCCGACAGTCGATCAGCAGCCCGTGACCGGCGACGCCGCCGATGCACGCCAGCTGGTCGAGGAGGCCGGTGGGTACGCCGCGTGCCGCGTGCTCGGCGGCCTGGCAGAGACGGGCGAGGGCGACCGGATCGGTGCCGTCGGCGCCGAGGACGAGGGCGACGGCCACCTCGAGCGCGGCGCTCGACGAGAGTCCGGCGCCGGCCGGCAGGGTGCTCGTGACGGTGCCGGCGAAGCCGACGCTCGGCCGGAGCTGGCTGACCACCCCCGCCACGTACCGCGCCCACTCCGGGCTCTGCGCGGCGGGGTCGGTCACGTCGAGGGGCACGACGGCGTCGGGCTCCCCCGGCGTCGTCAACCGCACGACGCCGGCTGCCGGCGAACCGGCGATGTCGATGTGCCGATCGATCGCCATCGGGAAGCACAGGCCGCCCGTGTAGTCGGTGTGGTCGCCGATCAGGTTCACCCGCCCCGGAGCGCGAGCGGCGACGGCCGGCGCGCCAGTGGTCATCGTGCCTGCACGATCGTCGGGATCGTGACGTCGCCACGGCGCCCGACCAGTGCGGCGAGGGCGGCGGCGGTCTCCTCCGGCGCCGTGTCGTTGATGAACACCCCGAGCGCCGTCTCCACGCTCGCTCGCACCTTGAGCCGCTCGGCGTTGCGATGCGGCGGCAGCAGTTCGACGTGCAGGTGCCAGTCGCCGCCATCGTCACCGGGAGCCTCCTGGACCGCCATCAGATAGGGGAGCTCGAACCCCCAGAGGCCGTCGTAGCGGGCGACGACGTCGGCGATGGCGGAGACCAGACCGGCGGCCGCGTCGTCGTCGAGATCGCCCAATCGGCCGATGCCGTGTGCCTTGGCCCGGATCTGCACCTCGTACGGCCAGCGCGCGGCGAAGGGCACGGCGGCGAGGAAGTGCTCGTTCTCGTGCACGACGCGAACGCTGCGGATGTCCTCGTCGACGAGCGTGCAGCCGAGGCAGCTGCCGTGGCGCTCCCGGTGATCGCGGTGGGCGTCGAGCTTGCCGACGACGGCCGGTGGGAGGTGGTCGAGGGCGTAGATCTGGCCGTGGAGGTGGGGAAGCGTGGCCCCCACCTCGCTGCCGTGGTTCTCGAACGCCATCACGTAGCGATGGCCCTCGTCCCAGAGCGAGGCCGTCCGCTCCCGCCACACGGCGACGACGCCGGCGAGCTGATCGAGCGACAGATCGGCGAGATCGGTGACGTGATCGGACGTGTAGACGACCACCTGACACCGGCCCCGAGAAGCGCCGACCAGCTCGGCCGACCACCACGGCGAGGTCGCGGGCGTCGGCGCGTCGGGGGCGAGCGAGGGGAAGCGGTTGTCGAACACGGCGAGGTCGAATCGGCCAGGCAGCTCCGGGCCTCCGGGGCACAGCGGGCACGCCGGTGCGGCGTCGCCCGACGTGGTGGCGCTGGGGCGTACGTTGCGGGCTGGCGAGACGAGCACCCAGGTTCCGGTGAGGCGGTCGAAGCGGCGGTGCAGGTGCGTCACGTCGTAGCCGCTCGCCACCGGGGCGTCGGCGATGGCGCGCAGCGTCGCCGGATCGACGCGCCCGTAGAGGTGGAACTGCCGGCCGTCGGGGTGGACGACGTCGTGGCGGACCATCTCGCCCGGCTGGGCGTCGGTCGGGGCGGTCACACCACGGCCCCGATGTGGAGGAGGATGGCCGATTCCGGTCCGGCGACGGGGAGCCGGAGGCCGTGGGTGGCCAACTGGTGGCCGGTGAGCTCGATTCCGTCGACCACGGGGAGACGGTCGCGCGTCAGCCAGCGCGCCGCCTTCAACGGTGCGGCGACGACGACCCGATAGCGCCGGGCGAGCTCGAGCTCGGGGATCCGCAGCGGCAAGGGTGCGAGCGAGGGGGCGGTCGTCAGCTGCACGTAAGCGACCAACGCCTCGGCGCGACCGGCGGCGAGCACGCCGTGAGCCACGGCATGCCCGCCCGTGGCCCCGAGGTCGATGCGCAGCACGTCGCCGTGGTGGAGGAGGTGCCGGTGCCGGCGGTACAGGGCGATCCAGTCGGCGAGCTCGGCGCGCTCGTCGTCGGACGCGTCGAGCAGATTCCACTCCACGCCGAAGTGGCCGAACAGCGCCGTTGCCGCGCGGAACGCCAGCGTGTGCGTGCGGCCGGTCGTGTGGGCCGTGGGCGGCCCGACATGGGCGCCAAGCACCTCCAGCGGGACGAACGTCGATGCCCACCGCTGGATCGTCTGGCGCTCGAACGCGTCGTTGCAGTCGCTCGTCCAGACGCGGGCCGTGCGTTCGAGGATCGCGTGGTCGATCCGCGCCCCGCCCGACGAGCAGCTCTCGAACTCGACAGCCGGGTGGCGGGCGCGCAGCTCGTCGAGCAGCCGGTAGAACGCCAGCGTCTGGCGATGGGTCCCGGCCCGGCCGTCGGCCCCGCTGCCCTGCACGTGGTCGCGGTTCATGTCCCACTTCACGTAGTCGATGTCGTGATCGGTGAGGATCGTGTCGAGCCGGCCGAGGATCTCGGCGAAGGCGTCCTCCCGTGCGACGTCGAGCACCAACTGGTGGCGCCCGAGGACCGGCTCGTAGCCGCTGGTGGTCAACGTCCAGTCGGGGTGGGCGCGGTAGAGGTCGCTGTCGGGGTTCACCATCTCCGGCTCGACCCAGAGGCCGAACGACATGCCGAGCGAACGCACCCGCTCGATCAGCGGTCCGAGCCCGTCGGGATGGGCGTCGGGCGACACCCACCAGTCGCCGAGACCGCTGGTGTCGTCGCGGCGGCTGCCGAACCAGCCGTCGTCGAGCACGAAACGCTCGACACCGACCTCGGCCGCCCGCTCGGCGAGGGCGGTGAGCCGGTCGAGGTCGTGGTCGAAGTAGACCGCCTCCCACACGTTCAGCGTCACGGGTCGAGGCGCGTCCCGGTGGGCCGGCAGCGATCGCACGTAGCCGTGGAACACGCGGCTCGCCGGCGTCAGCCCGAGGTCGCTGCCGGCGAGCACGACCCACGGCGTGGCGTAGGACTCGCCGGGGCCGAGGACGATCTCACCGGGATGGAGCAGCTCGCCGAGCTGGAACCGGCAGCGCCCGTCGGGGAGCCGCTCGGCCGACAGCCGACTGTTGCCGCTCCACGCCAGGTGGGCGCCCCACACCTCGCCTTGGTGCTCGCCGAACCCCGCCGTGCCCGCCCACACGAGCGGGGGGTGCTCGTGTGAGGTGCGGCCGCGGCGGTTCTCGGCCACGACAGCTCCGGGCCCGAACGGGCGGCGCTGCGGGTGGAGCTCCCGGCACCAGCGGCCGTGGAACGTGATCAGCTCGCCGGCGTGGGGCGGGACGGCGACGCTGATCGACAGCTCGTCGAGCCGGTACTCGGTGCCGGCGGTGTTGGTGAGGACGGCCCGGACGCGGTGACCGCCGCCGGCCGTCGCCTCGATCTCGTGGGTCAGTTGGAGTTCGGCGGTGTCGTCGCGACACGTGATGACGACGCGATCGGTGCCGATCGACTGCTCGTCGATCGTGGCGAACCGCGGCGCCCACGCCGTGCCGTCGGCCCGGCTGCCGAGGATGCCCGGGTGGCCGGGAAAGCCGCTGCCGTGCTCGGCGACGATGGCGACGGGCGCGACGGTGTCGAGCGCGCCGGCCGTCGCCGGTGGGCGGGCGGCCGACGATGCCACGGCCAGCGCCTCGCTGTCGGCGCCGTCGAGCGCCCGGCCCCAGTAGACGACCTCGGGTGGTCCGCTCGAGGTGTCGACGACGAGGCTGCTCGCCCCCGAGATCACGTGGTGGATCACGGCATGCCCATCCCCATCGCACTCGCGCGGAATGACGACCGGTCGGCCCCCTCGTCACGGACGGACTCCGTCGGGGGTTTCAGGGGGCAGTCGCCCCCTGATTCGGCGGGCCAGGCGAGCTTGCTCGCCCCGCCGAGAGAAGCTGGGTGCGGCGAAGCCGCTCGAAAGACCTCGCCGCAGGCGAGCGAGCGAAGCGATGCTCGCCGAGGACGAAACATCGTCAGCCTTTCGAGGACCCGAGGGTCAGCCCACCGATGAACTGACGCTGGAGCAGGAGATACACGACGAGCGTCGGGAAGGCGACCAGCATCGACCCGGCCGCGACGAGGTTGTCGTTGGTGAAGAACTGCCCACCGAGGTTGGCCAGCGACGAGGTGATCGGCCGGTCGGCCCCCTGGTTCTCGAGCAGCACTGCCCAGAAGAAGTCGTTGAACACCCACGTGAACTCGAGGGTGGCGAGGGCGGCGAGAGCGGGCTTGCACAGGGGAAGGATGATCTGGAAGAACTGGCGCAGCACTCCCGCGCCATCGATCTTGGCGGCCTCACCGATCTCGTCGGGCAGCGTCTTCATGTAGTTGCTGAGCACGAACGTACAGAATCCGGCCTGGAACGCCACGTGCACGATGATCAGGCCGACGGTGCTCCCGAGCAGGTACCCGGTGTCGCTGAGGAACCCGGGCAGCGGGATGCGCTTGTACATCTGGAACAGCGGCTGGGCGAGCACCTGCGGAGGCAGCAGGTTGCCGGCCGTGAACAGCAACAGCAGTGCGAGGTTGAAGCGCCAGGTGAACCGGCTGACGCCGAAGGCGACGAAGCTGGCGAACAGCAGGGTGATCAGCACCGACGGGATGACGATCAGCGCGGTCACCCAGTAGTGGTGGCTCATCTCACCCTGGTTCCAGGCGTCGCGGTAGTTCTGCAGTGTGAGGGTGTCGGGTAGCGAGATGAAGCCCTTCTCAGAGGTCTCCTCGTACGGCCGCAGCGACGAGTAGATCGCTCCGCCGATCGGCACCAGCCAGCCGATCGCCATCACGATCAAGAACGCGTGGAGCGTGGCGCGCCGGACCCGTGCCTGGCGCGACCGCGGCACCTTCGGGACCGGCACGACGGCGGGGGCGACCATCCCCGCCCTCATCGCTCGGCTCGTTCGCGGCGCAGGTGGTTCGACAGGTACCAGATGATGAACCCGACGCACAGGAGCAGGAGGATCACCCCGTACGCCGACCCGCGCCCCGCGTTCCCGCCGCCCTCGCCGATCAGGTTGTCGGTGACGAGGATCGACAGCAGTTCCATGCCCCGTGGTGACTTGAGGGCGAACACGATGTCGAAGGCGCGCAGCGCCTCGATCACGGTGATCACCCCGACCACCACGTTGATCGGCTTCATCGCCGGGAAGATGATGTGGCGGAAGGCCTGCCACTCGTTGCAGCCGTCGATCGATCCCGCTTCGCGCAGCGCGGGGTCGACGCTCTTCAGCCCGGCGAGATAGAGGACCATGATGTAGCCGACGTGGCGCCAGGCGATGGCGATGAGGATCGCCGCGAAGTTCTTCGACACCCCGTACTCGCCGATCGACACGAGGTGCGTGCGGTCGCCGAGCCAGTCGATCTGGTTGGCCGGATCGGTACGACCGAGCAGCGTGGAGAACACGCCCTGCTTGGGCGAGTACATCACGCTCTTCCAGATGAACCCGACGACGGCCAGTGACAGCACCACCGGCAGGTAGAAGATGCTCTGGTAGACGGCGCCACCCCGCAGGTTCTTGTCGAGGAGGTAGGCGAACAGCACGCCGAGCGCCGTCGGCGCGATGAACAGGAACACGACGAGCACGCCGTTGTTGATCGCCGCGGACCACACGTCCTTCTCGAAGATCGTGAAGATCTCCCAGTAGTTGCGGAAGCCGACGAAGCGGATGTCGGCCACGCCGGAGATGCCGTTCCAGTCGGTGAACGACAGCACCACGGTGGAGAGTGCCGGGAACCACACGAACGCCACGTGGACCAGCGTGGGGATGCCGATCAGCAGGATCAGGGCGAGGCGGTCACCGCGCGAGAACTGGGCGACGCCCCGGCCCCGTCGGGCGCGACGGGACCGGGACGGCAAGGGCTGGAGACTCATCGAAGGGAGTTCGCGCGGACTCAGCCGTCGGCGAAGATCACACCCTTGCGCTCCTCGACGTCCGAGAGGATCGAGTCGATCGACCCCGGATCGGCGATGAAGTCGGCGAGGGCGTCACCCATCACGTTGGAGGCGAACTCGGGGTTGGTATCGCGGTCGAGGAACTGGGCGATGTTGGCCGTGCCGGCGATCAGCTCGGCCGACTTCTGCTGGAGCGCCGTGTAGCCCGACGTGTCGGCGTCGTCGGCCACCGCCACCGAGCCGGGGTTCGCGGTGAGGAACGTGATCTGCGCCTCGCCCGTGGCGAGATAGGCGAGGAACTCCTTCGCCGCGGCCTCGTTGTCGGGGTCGGCGGCGAGCATGAAGCCGTCGATCGGCGCGTCGATCGAGTCGGTGCCGTGATCGGCGTTGACCTCGGGGAACGGGAAGAAGTCGAGGTCGTCCAGATCGTCGACGAACTGCTCGCTGACGAACGTGCCGAGCAGCATCATGCCGGTCTCGCCGGACTTCAGGGACTGGGCGGCCTCCTGCCACGTGCGGCCGTTGGCGCCGCTCTGGTGATAGGGCAGGAGCTTCTCCCACTCGGCGAACACCGTTTTCACCTCATCGCTGGTCCAGTCGCCGTTGCCGGCCATCAGGTCGACGTGGAACTGGTAGCCGTTGATGCGCATGTTGAGGATGTCGAACGTGCCCATCGCCGGCCACTTGCCGTCGTTGCCGAGCGAGAACGGCGTCACGCCGCCGGCCTGCATCTCGTCGGCCAACGCGGTGAGCTCCTCGAGCGTGGTGGGGATCGCCCACCCGTTCTCCTCGAACACGCTCGGCTTGTAGTGCACGGCCCACGGATAGTTGTAGAAGGGGATCAGGTACTGCTCGCCGTCGTCGCCGGTGCTGGCGGCCTTGAAGTTGTCGCCGATGTTGGTGACGCCCTCCCACACGTCGCTGATGGGCGACAGCAGGCCCTGGGCGGCGAAGTACCGCAGGCGATACCCGGCGAACCAGGTCATCACGTCGTCGGGCTGCTGGAGGTAGTTGGTGATGTTCTCCTGAAACGAGTTGTGATCGACGGTGTTGATGCTGATGTCGACGTCGGCGTTGGGGAACCCGTCCACGACCGCCTGGAACGCGTCCTTGGGGACGTCGTCGGAGTAGTTGCTGCCGATGCTGAGCGACCCGGTGGCCGCCGACAGGGCGCGCCCGCCGGACGGTGCCCGAGCGGGGAGGCCACCGGCCCCGGCAAGACGCGAACCACCGAGCAGCACACCGGCGCCGAGCGCGCCGCTGCCGGCGAGGAAGTGACGGCGGCTCAGCGACGAGTGCGGATGCGCCGACGGGGCCGGCGAACGACGGGTGGTGGTGTGACGGGCCATAGCTGCTCCCCCTGGGGTCGAGTGCCGCCCCCCGGCGACACATTTTCCGACACGATCACACGCGAGACGTCAGACGTCAAGAGGATTCGCACAGGATCAAACGTTTTCCTACGAAATCTGATCGATTCTGTTGACTTGGCAACGTGGGGGGCGGCATCATGCCGCCGTGACGTCCGCCTCCCGCCCGCTCGCCCGGCGTCGCCGAGACCTCATCCTCGAGCTCGTCGCCAACCAGGGATCGGTGCGGGTCAGTGAGCTCACCGACCGCCTCGGCGTCAGCGACATGACCGTGCGGCGCGACCTCGACGCCCTCGCCAGCGAGGGCGTCGTGCGGAAGGTGCACGGCGGTGCGACGCTGCCCGGCGACGCCCGGGCCACCGTCGGCGAGCCGGGCTTCGCGGCCAAGCTGACCGAGCAGGAAGACGAGAAGGCCGGCATCGCCCTCGCGGCGGCGGCGCTCGTGCAGCCGGGCACGGCGATCGGTCTCACCGCAGGTACCACCACGTGGCGGCTCGCCCGCGAGCTCGGCGGTGTCGCCGATCTCGTCGTCGTGACCAACTCGATGCGCATCTGCGAGACGCTGCTGGCGTTCGAGCGGCCCGATCAGACCGTGATGCTCACGGGTGGGGTGCGCACACCGTCCGACGCGCTGGTCGGCCCGCTCGCCGAGCAGTCGTTGCGCAGCCTCCACCTCGACCAGGTCTTCATGGGGGTGCACGGCATGACCGAACGGGCTGGGTTCACCACACCGAATCTCATGGAGGTCGAGACGAACCGGGTGTTCGTAGCCGCCGCCGAGCGTCTGGTCGTCATCGCCGACCACACCAAGTGGGGCACGGTGGGCCTGGCGACGATCGCTCCGCTCTCCGCCGCCGACGTCGTCGTGACCGACGCCGCCATCCCCACCGGTGCCGCCGAGGCACTCACCGCCGCCGGCGCCGACATCGTGCGGGCCGCAACGACGCCGGCGTAGACCCGATCGAGCGCGAGGAGCCGCGATGACCACCGATCCGTTCCCGCTGTCCCGATGGCTGGGGCCGAGTACCACCGGTGTCGGCCGGCTGCCCATGGCCGGCGCCGCCGATCCGTTCGACGACGCCGATGAGGCTCGCCGCGGCGAGTCGTCGTGGGTGCGCTCGCTCGACGGCGACTGGCAGTTCCGTGAGTTCGCCAACCCCGACGACATCGGACCCGCCGAGGTCGGCGGTGAGTCGGCGAACGAGGGCGAGCCATGGTCAGTCGTCCTGGTGCCCGGCGCCTGGCCGCTCCAGCGCGACGACAGCCGGGCCCGGCCCATCTACCTGAACGTGCGGATGCCGTTCGGCGGCCACCCGCCGTCCGTGCCCGAGGACAACCCGACCGGCGTCTACCGGCGCACGTTCACCGTGGCGGCCCGGTGGCGTCGCCGCCGCACGCTGCTGCGGGTGGGCGCCGCCAACTCGATGGGTTTCGTCTGGGTCAACGGCCGGTTCGCCGGGTTCGGCACCGACAGCCACCTGGCGTCCACGTACGACGTCTCGGCGCTGCTGCGCCCCGGCGAGAACGACGTGACGATCGTCGTGCCGCGCTGGAGCGCGGCGACCTGGATCGAGGACCAGGACCAGTGGTGGCTGCCGGGGCTCCACCGATCCGTCGAGCTGTTGTCGGTGCCGCGACCCGTGTCGATCGCCGATGCCGCCCTCGTGCCAGGGCTCGCCGTCGACGGGACGACGGGGACGCTCGACGTCGACATCGCCCTCGACGTTCCGGCTGACACGCTCGACCCCGGCGAGTACCAGGTCGCCATCGTCGTCGAACCGCTCGACGTACGCCTCGGAGCGAGACCGAAGCGACTGGCCACGACGACCATCACCGTCCCTCGCTGGATCGAAGGCGAGCCCGACCGCCACCGCATCGCCTACACCTGGCCGGGCCATCGGGCGCGCGGGCGCGTCGAGGTGCCAGGCATCGTCGCCTGGAACCACGAGCAGCCGCAGCGCTACCGGGCGATCGTCGAGCTGCGCGATGCCGCCGGCACCGTCGTCGACGTCAGCACCAAGCTCGTCGGCTTCCGCCGGGTCGAGATCGCCGACCGCCGGTTGCTGATCAATGGGATCGCGGTCGTGATCAACGGCGTCAACCATCACGACATCCACCCCGACACCGGACCTGTCGTCAGTGTCGACGATCTGCGCCGCGACCTCGAGTTGATGAAGCGCCACCATGTCAACGCCGTGCGCACGTCGCACTATCCGAGCCGCGAGGCGCTCTACGACCTGTGCGACGAGCTCGGCCTGTACGTGGTGGACGAGGCGAACATCGAGTCGCACGCCCGGTGGCGGTCCGTCGCCGAGGACCCGCAGTACGCCGCGGCGATGCTCGAACGGGGGATGCGGATGGTGCTGCGCGACCGCTCGCACCCGTGCGTGATCGCCTGGTCGCTCGGCAACGAGTCGGGCTACGGAGCGTCGCACGACGCGATGGCGGCCTGGATCCGGCGCGTCGATCCGTCGCGTCCGACCCACTACGAGGGCGGCTTCTCGCTCGACCTCGACGCCGCGTCCCCGGCGAGCGACATCGTCTGCCCGATGTACGCCTCGGTCGATCGCATCGTGCGCTGGAGCCGCGAAGGCGGCGTCGGTGGCGCGAGCCGCGAAGGCGGCGTCGGTGGCGCGAGCCGCGAAGGCGGCGTCGGTGGCGCGAGCCGCGACCGGCGGCCGCTGATCCTGTGCGAGTACAACCACGCGATGGGCCAGGCCGGCGGGCTCGCCGACTACTGGGCCGTGTTCGGCGTGGAGGACGGGCTCCAGGGTGGCTTCGTGTGGGAGTGGGCCGATCACGGCCTGCGCCGCCGCGGCGTCGACGGCATCACTGAATGGTTCGCGTACGGCGGCGACTTCGGCGAGATCGACCACGACGGCACGTTCGTGTGCGACGGGCTCGTCTCACCGGACCGGGTCCCGCATCCGCTGCTGCTCGAGCTCGCCGCCCTCACCCAGCCCGTCGCCGGCGAGCGGCTCGGCGACGGTCGGCTGCGGATCACGAACCGGAGGTGGTTCACCGATCTCTCCGACCTCCAGGCGAGGTGGAAGCTGGCGATCGACGGCGAGAAGGTCGCCGGATGGTCGGCGCTCGAGTTGCCGCCGATCGCCCCGCAGTCGTCGGTGATCATCGACTCGCCCGCTCCGTCACCGGGTCGCCCCGGTCGAGCCACGCTGACCGTGCGCTTCGCGCCGGCCCGCGGCAAGCGACCGGCGTGGGCGAGCGAGGACTGGGAGCCGGCGCTCTGCATCGTCGACGTGCCCAACGGGGAGCCGGATCGGCGACGCCATCAGGTCAGCCGGCCGGTGGTGCCGATCGACGTCCACGACGATGCGCTCGGTGTCGAGGGGATGTCGGTCGCCTCCCCATCGTTGTCGCTGTGGCGGCCACCGACCGACAACGACGACCCGCCCGGCACGGCGTGGGCCGGCTCGGCGGCCGCGCGTTGGCGGGCGCAGGGCCTCGACCGGATGGCCGAGCCCGACGACGAGGTGCTCACGCGGCGCGGCGCCACGGTGTCGCGTGATCGCCGGTACCGGCTGGCGACGGGGGAGGTCGTCGGGCATCGCCAGCGCATCCGGCGTCTGCCCGACGGATCGGTGCAGTTCGACGAGCGGGTCGACATCCCGAGGTCGCTGACCGACATCCCCCGTGTCGGGATCCTCCTCGTGCTGCCCCCCGACTTCGACCACCTGTCGTGGCTCGGGCGCGGGCCGGGCGACAGCTATCCCGACCGCCACGCGGCGACGCGCCACGGCCGCTGGACGGCATCGGTCGGCGACGTGCAGGTGCCGTTCGTCGTCCCCCAGGAGTACGGCCTCCATCTCGACACCGAGTGGTTCGAGCTGTCGACGGGATCGCTCACGCTCCGCATCGCCGGGGACCGTCCGCTCGCCTTCTCGGCCCTCCCACACGGGCCCGATGCACTGACCGCCGCGGGCCATGCCCACGAACTGCCGCCCCGGCAGGCGACGTGGGTGCATCTCGACGTCGCCCATCGCGGCCTCGGCACCGCGGCGTGTGGTCCCGACACCCACGACCGCTGGAAGATCCACGGCGGCCGCTACCGGTTCACCTGGACCCTCGGCGCCACCACTACCGATGTGTGAGCCCTGAACGCAGGTTTTCCGCGTCTCCGCTCACACTTCCGGGCGGCCGCCGGTACCAGACGCGAGCTGTGAGCAGCGGAGACAGGTTTCCGCGCTGTCCGTTCACAGTTCGCCGCTGTCGGCTCAGCGGAAGTGCGGGGCGATCTGCTCGATGATCGTGTCCATGCGGTCGGTGCGTTCGGCCCCGGTGCCGAGCGAGAAGTCGGGGACGATGATCTCGTCGACGCCCGCGTCGCGCCAGGCTCCCACCTGCTCGGTGAGGCGTTCGACCGATCCGGCCACGGCCGCCCGGGGGGCCACTCGCTCGACGATCGCCGCGCCCTTGGACTCGTCGTCGATGAAGAACCACAGGGCCTGCGCCGACGTGGCGATCGACGACGGGTCGCGACCGATCCGCTCGCAGGCGGCGTCGAGTGCGGCGCGGCGCTCGGCGATCTGCGCGGGCACCCCCCACATGTTCCACTCGTCGGCGTGACGGGCGACGACGCCCATCATGCGATCGCCCTTGCCGCCGATGAGGATGGGTAGATGCTGCTGCAGCGGCTTGGGCTCGGCGATCGCCCGCGTGAGTTGATAGTGCCGGCCCTCGAACGTCGTCTCCCGCTGGGTGAAGATGCTGCGGATCACGGTGAGCGCCTCCTCGAAACGATCGATCCGGACGCCGGGGCGGCCGAGCTCGATGCCGTACTGCTCGTGCTCGTTCTCCTGCCAGCCCGCTCCGACGCCGAGCACCAAGCGGCCGCCGGCGATGTGGTCCGCGGTCGCCGCCCAGTTGGCGAGCACCGCCGGGTGCCGGTAGGTGATGCCGAAGACGAGCGTGGCGAGCCCGATGCGATCGGTGATCGTTGCCAACGCGGGGATCGCGGCGGTCGCCTCGTGGACAGTCGCCAGCTTCTCGCTGTCGGCGGTCTCACCGTCGACCATGAAGTGGTCGGCGACGTACGCCCGGTCCCACCCGGTGGCCTCGGCGTGGCGGGTGACGGCCACGACGTCCGCCCAGGATTGGTTCAAGCTCGGCCAGATGGAGAAGCGCACGACGCCGAATCTAGGTGGTGTCGGCTACCGTGCGCTCAGCCCCCATGAACGCTGTCCTCGCCAATCCTGATTCCGCATGCCCGGCGGCACTCCTCGCCGATCAGGAGGTGCTCGAGGTCCGACACGTGGGGTTCGACGGGACGGAGCACACGGGCACGCTCGAGGTGCACCGCTCGGTCGCCGACGACGTCGCCGACTTCTTCCGGCTCGCGCTCGACACCCGATTCCCGATCGAGCAGGTCGTGCGGGCCAGCGAGTTCGGCTGGGACGATCCGCGACTGATGGCCGCCAACTGTTCGAGCGGTTTCAACTTCCGCACCGTCGCCGGCCGGCCGTCGCTGTCGATGCACGCCTTCGGTCTCGCCTTCGACGTCAACACCCGCCAGAACCCGTTCATCCGGCGGCGCGCCACCGATGACGGACCTGTCGAGACGATCGAGCCCGAGGGGGCGTCGTTCGACCCCGATGCGCCGGGCACCCTCACCGACGGACACCCGCTCGTGCAGTTCCTCGTCGACCGTGGGTGGACGTGGGGCGGGCACTGGACGCTCGACGCCGACGGCGTCGTCGACTACCAGCACTTCGAGAAGCGCCTCGCCCCCGGCGAGCGCGACGGCCTCTACGAGCGCTACGGCCTGCCGAACCCGTAGCCGAGCGGCGGGGGACGGTGCCCGGCACTGTCATCCGGTGTCAGGCGACGTCGGCGAAGCGCGGCGCGCCCGGCTCGAGGGCGACGCGCGCGGCGCGGCCGGCGAAGCTGATCGCGTGGTACCAGCCGCAGAGCAGCAGCAGGTCCAGGAGCTGGGCGTCAGTGAACGCGCCGGCC
The DNA here is from genome assembly GCF_003426815.1 of Desertimonas flava. Classification (GTDB taxonomy): domain Bacteria; phylum Actinomycetota; class Acidimicrobiia; order Acidimicrobiales; family Ilumatobacteraceae; genus Desertimonas; species Desertimonas flava. The sequence goes on along the minus strand of NZ_QKYK01000005.1, from coordinate 1,462 downwards.
AGTTCGCCCCACAGCGTGTCGTCGATGTCGGACGTCTCGTGGAGCGCGTCGACCGCCCGCATCAACAGCGCCTCGGTCCGCTCGGTCCAGCACTCGTCGGCCGGGCCGCCGTGGGTGATCGAGCGAACCTGCTCGGTCGTCAGTCGCACGCGCTCGGCGAAGAAGGCCACGTGCACGCCCCACTCGTACTCGCAGCCGCAGCGGGCACACGTGCGGTCGATGACGATCTCCCGCTGGCGCATGGTGAGCGAGAGGCCGCGGCCGAGCTCGTAGGCGCCCCAGCCGCCCATCGCCCGGGTCATCGGCATGTTCTGCACGAACGTGCGGAAGAGCCCGATCGGTTCGGCGCCAGGCGGCATCATCGACTGCAGCTGGGTGGCGACGTCGGGCTCGTAGGGCGGCGTGACGGCGACGATCCGCGGCGTCATCGTCCGGCTCCCCGGTACCAAGCGTGATCTGGAAATAGAATCATCACGAGCACCCTAGTGCTCTGGAAAACAGATCCCTACCTGAGCTCGCACCTCGAGAAGGAACCCGTCGATGTCTCGCTCGCCACGTCCCGGCACCGCCGTTCGCGGCTCCACCACCGGCCGCCCGCTCATGGCCGCCCTCGACCTGTTCGGTCACCGCTGGATGCTGCGGGTCCTGTGGGAGCTGCGCGACGGAGCGGTGGGGTTCCGTGAGCTGATCGCCCGCTGCGACGGCATCTCGGCCGCCGTGCTTCGGGCCCGGCTCGTGGAACTGCTCGACGCGGCACTCGTCGAGCAGGACGCCGAGCGCCGCTACCTCCTCACACCCCTGGGTCGCGACGTCGCCGAGGCGATCGCCCCGCTCGACGCCTGGGCGCGCCGATGGCAGCGGGCCACCGACCCGGCGCACTGAACCGACGCGGCTCGTGGGAGATGTTTCGGGGGCTGGATCGTGACCTTGGCCTCAACCGGTGGTCGCGACATCACAGCCTTGGAGGTGTTGTGATGGGAGCTATTGGGCGTCCGAGGATTCCTCGGTCGAGGGTTGCTGTGGCGTTGTCGGCGGTCGCTCGTGGGGTCCCGCGGCCGGAGGCGGCAGCGATGGCGGGGATCTCGAGAAACACGTTGCAGCGTCGTATCAACGAGGAAGCTGTTGTCGTGTTGAGACAACGCACAGCACGTCCGAACGCGCTCACGCTCGCTGAGCGTGAGGAGATCCGCGTTGGCATCGAGCGTCACGAGACCGACGCGCAGATCGCCCGCCGACTCGGCCGACATCGCGGAACAATCGGCCGTGAGATCGCGGCTGGTGGTGGCCGTGAGCACTACCGGGCCTATGTCGCTCAGGACCAGGCCGACGCACGGGCTGAGCGGTCCAAGCCGTCGTGGATCGAGGATCGGCCGTGGCTGTGGGACGAAGTCGTCACCTTGCTGCGCATGAAGAAGTGGTCGCCCGAACAGATCGCCAAGCGGCTCCGCAAGGAGCATCCCGA
>NZ_QKYK01000049.1 GCF_003426815.1 Desertimonas flava | reverse complement strand
ACCACCCCCCATCGCGGCGGCCCTCGCGGCACCGGACTCTGATCCCGATGACCACCCCCCATCGCGGCGGCCCTCGCGGCACCGGACTCTGATCCCGATGACCACCCCCCATCGCGGCCCTCGCGGCACCGGACTCTGATCCCGATGACCACCCCCCATCGCGGCGGCCCTCGCGGCACCGGACTCTGATCCGCAGGCCGGAGACGGCCGCGATCAGCTGGACGCCGCTCGACGAACGAGAGCGTCCCGACGCTTCACCAGCTCTGCCGGCTGAGCTCCTCCGAGCTCGCGGGCGACCTCGCTGGCGTCCTCCAACACCGCCACGGCAGCGGCATTGCGGCCTTGCATCGTCAAGAGTTCGGCGAGCCGTACGTAGCGGGAATCGGCATACCGGTCGATCCGCACCGCCCGCTCGGCGTACGCCTGAGCCAGTGGCAGGTTGCCGGCATCCTCGGCCTGGATCGACAGCAGGTCGAACAGCCCGATGAGCTTCTGATCGACGCGGCGACGCGCCGACATGGCCCATTCCTCGTACTCGAAGTCGGCGAACACGACACCGTCGATCATCCCGACCGCCGTCTCGGCCAGATGACCGGCCAGATCGGGGTCGGATCGAGCCGCCGCCAGGGCGTCGCTGGCCAGCCGTTCGAACTCGTGGATGTCGCACGTGAGGTCGGGAGCCAAGCGCACACCCGAGCCTGAGCGGACGACCACGTCGCCGGCCCCGCGCCGCAGCCGCAACAGCACGTTGCGCAGCCGGGCGCGGCTCGACTCGACGTCGTCGTCGCCCCAGATCGCGTCGCTGAGCTGGTCGAACGTCGCCGAGCCTCCGAACGCGACGACGGCGCCGACGAGCCGCTGTGGGTTGCCAGGCGGCACCGGCGCCTGCTCGTCGCCGTCGTGCACCGTCATCGTGCCACCGATGACGACCAGGCGGCGTCCCGAACTCGGTCGCGCCGCAGGTGCCGAACGGCTGATGCTCGTGGGTTGCGCCGGCGCCGGCTCGTCCACGGCCGCCGGCGGGTTCGGATCGGCCCGGAGGAACGAGGCCACCAACTCTCCCGCCCGACGTTCGCCCAGGGCGGCGAAGTCGCTCAAGCCGAGGGCCACCAGCTCTCGCTGGGCGGCCACCACGTGGCGGTCGGCGCCGCTGCGGTCACCGCGATGCACCGCGCTCACCGCCCCGAGCAGCTCGACTCGCCAGTACTCCATCGGCGGAGTGCGCCGCAGCTGTGCCTCGACGTCCACGGACCGGCCGCAGCGGGCGTCGTAGGCGAAGCGGGCGAAGGCGATCTGGTCCGGGAACACCCCGCTGCGCTCGGTGGCCGCGTCGAGATAGCGCTTGGCGATGTCGAGCTCGCCCAGGCCGCCGATCACCACGCTCACGTCGCAGAGGAACGGTACGCCCAAGACGTCGTCGCTCTCACCGAGCGCCGTGTTCTCGGCCACGGAGATCTGGCGGAGGGTGGCATTGAGATCGTCACGCCTCGCCGCGACCAGGGCGTTGGCCCACGCCGCCGAGGCGACGAGCTGAGAGTCGTCCTGCAACCGGCCGACATCACCGACGCGCCGGAACCGCGCCTCGGCACTGTCGAGACGGTTGGCGTGGTACAGCGCCAAGCCTTCGTAGTAGACGGCCCACAGGCGCTCGGCGTCGGACACGTCGGGCATCGCCAGCACCTGGCTGAGCTGGGCGAGAGCCTCCTCGAACCGACCGAGCGGGACGAGGGCCCCCGCCGCCAGGTTCGTCCGGGCGTGGCGGGCGCGAGCGCGCTCGCCGGCCCCTTCCCACGCCGAGATGGCGATGCGGTACTCGTTGGCCGCGCGCTGGAGGTCGTCCCGGCCGTCCGACGACGAGGCGATGCTGGCCAGCACGTGATGCGCCGCGGCCAGCGTGAGATCCTCGCCCGGACCGAGGTTGACGAGCGCGTCCGACGCCGCCCGCTCGGCCTCCCCGAGGCGGCCCTGGGCCCAGAGCTGGTCGGCGTGCCATACGGCGACCCGCCGCTGCAGGGGTGAGTCGGAGCGCTCGACGAGACGCATGGCGCGAGCGATGTCGCTGCTCGCCTGATCGAGCCGGCCGATGCGCTTGGCGCCGGCGCCCCGCAACAACAGCAGTGCGGCGTCGTCCTCGACCGCCGTGCCGAGCCGGGCGAGCAGGGCCATCAGGCGGCGCGGCTCGGTGGTGTCGATGATCGACTCGGGCAGCTCGGCGAGCATCCGGGCGGCCCGGTCGTGGGCGCCGGCATCGAGCAGGACGCCCGCGGCGTCGATGGCTTGACCACGAGCCAGCAGCTCGGTGGCCAGCCGTCCCGCCGCCACGGTGTCGACGACGGGCGTGCGGTATGACTCCTCGTTGCCGAGGGCGATCCCGCCGGCCGCCTGGCGGCGCATCGGCACGCCGGCGTCGACCACGCGCTCGAGGAATCCCGCTCCGCCCAGCTTGTCGAGCAGAAAGCGGTCGAATCCGTGGGTCCTGGCGAGCAGGCTGACGAGCTCGCCGTCGCTCGGGCTGAGCTGCTGGAGCGCCGAGGTCGCCGCCGTCCGCACGAGTTGGTGGGCGGTCAGCACCGCGTCGGCGGTCGGATCGGTGCGGAGCTGATCGAGCAGGATGGCGACGATCCGCACCGAACCCTCGGCGGCCGTGACGATGCGGTCGGCCGAGTCGGCGTCGATCTCCGGGGCCTCGGCCAGCACCTCGTCGATCGTGATCGACATCGCCGCGGCATCGAGGATCACACCGTCGACGAGGTGGGCTGCCTCGTGGAGGGCATCGGGCAGGAACCGCCCGGCGACGATGAGTCGGAGGCCGTCGCTCGAATCCTCGATGAGCTCGATGAGGTCGTCGAGGTCGGCCGACTTCAGCAGGTGGGCGTCATCGATGACGACGCCCGGGACGTCACCACGCTCGATCTCGTCACGGGGCGGCAGTTCGCCCCGGGCCCGGAGCGCTCCGCTGGGCGCGAGCCGACGCGCCAGCCACGACTTGCCGAAGCCGGAAGGCGCTTCGAGCAGAACGAGGCCCGGCGAATCGTCGCCGGCCAGTCTGGCCAGCAGCGCGGCGCGTGAAAATCGCATACGGGTGCACCACAAGGTACCGGATCGACGCGGCGCGGACCGTAGATGCAGCGGCGCGAGCTGCGGGTGTCGCTAGATCACTAGGGCGCCTCGGACGCGGCACGCTCCCATTGCTCGCGGATCTCGCCCACGGCCTCGCGGCCCGGCCCGCCGTTGCTCAGGCCCTCGGCCGGCACGTCGATCCCGGCGAGGGTCCCCACCACCGCCGCCGCGCTGGCCGCGAGCGCCTCGAGGTCGTAGCCACCTTCCAGCATCGCCAGGATGCGACCGGGCGGGACGAGCCCGATCGCCCTCGCCGTGAGGGCGGCGAAGTCACCCGACGTCAGCCCGAGTTCGGTGAGCGGGTCGTCCCGATGGGCATCGAAGCCGGCCGAGATCAACAGCCACGTCGGGGCGAAGCGTTCGACGGCCGGGGCGACGATCTCGTCGAAGGCCTGCAGGTAGACGTCTCCCGTCGCGCCCGGTGGGAGCGGGATGTTGACCGTCGTGCCGACGCCGGGGCCGGCACCGGTCTCGGTGCGACGCCCGGTGCCGGGGTAGAGCGGCCACTGGTGCGTGCTGACGAACAACACGCGCGGGTCGTCGTAGAACACGTCTTGGGTGCCGTTGCCGTGGTGGGCGTCGTAGTCGAAAATCCACACGCGCTCACCTGCGTCGGCGAGGGAAGCCGCAACGACCGCGATGTTGGACACGAGACAGAACCCCATCGCTTCGCGGCGGGTGGCGTGGTGACCGGGAGGCCGTACCGCGCAGAACGCCGCCGAACCCTCGCCACGCTGCAGCGCGGCGACCGCGGTGAGCCCGGCCCCGGCGGCCAGGGCGGCCGCCGGGGCCGACTGCTCGCTCATCTTGGTGTCGGCGTCGATCCACCCTCCGCCGGCCTCACTCAGCGCTTCGAGCCGGTCGAGGTAGTCAGCGGGGTGGACGCGTTCGAGATCGGCCCGCGTCGCCGGGGTGGGCTCGATGGGCACGACAGCGTCGGCGAGCGTCGGTGAGGCCAGCGCCGACGTGACCGCAGACAGGCGCGACGGGCGCTCGGGATGGTGGGCACCCGTCAGATGCTCGAGGAACAACGGATGCGTCGCGGTGATCACGGTCACTCCTGCAATCGTACGGGCCACCGGGCGGCCAGCACCGGCGGTGAGGTTCGGGTGGTGGCGAGTACCGTGGCGCAGCGGTGAGAGCACGTGGACACAGGGGCGCTCCGCTCGGCTCGGGCAACGCAACCGCCGCCTGGTACCGCCGGGCCGCGTTCGATTCCGCCGTGATGCACCTGTCGCTCGCCGACGACTCGGTGGTGCCGTCGCACGACGAGATCGAACGCTGGATCCGCACCATCGTCGGAGCGGCCACCGGAGCGATGGAGGTGTCGACGATCCGCACCTCCGCGTTGTTTCCGTCGTCGGCAGCCCGGTTCCGCGAAGCTGGGTTCGTGGTCGCCGACACGCTCGAACTGCTTCGTGCCGAACTCGACGACGCGCAGGTCCAGACGAGTCTCGGCTCGTCCGCCGGCGCGTCGACGCCGTCGAACGTGTCGACCGTGTCGCTGCGGACGCGCGAGTTCGACGCCGCGGCCCGGATCGACCAGGCGGCGTTCGGTCGACGGTGGGGCCACGACGCCGCCGAGCTCGACCAGATCCGCTTCGCGACACCGCGATTCCAGGCGCGGGCCCGCGTCGAGCGTCGCGGCTTCCTGCGCCGCGAGCTGGTCGCCGTGGCGATCGCCGGGGCATCGTCGGAGCACGGCTACCTGCAACGCCTGTCGGTCCGTCCCGACCAGCAGGGACGCGGCCACGGCCGGGCGCTGACTATCGACGCCCTGCACTGGATGCGGCGCCGTCACCTGCGCGACTGCCTCGTCAACACGTCCGTCGACAACGGCGCCGCGTTGGCCCTGTACCGCTCCGTCGGGTTCCGATCGATGAGCGACCGATTGGAAGTCCTCGAACTCGATGTCCGCGACCGCTGACCGCGCCCGGCGCATCTCGGCGGCGGCGGTCGTCGCGGCCGCCGTGGCCCTCGTGGGTGCCGCGGTCCAGGCGGACGCGGCCGGGGCGGGTGAGGCACCGGCCTCGCTCGTGGTGACCGATCAGACCTTCGCCGTCACGGCGGGCTCCCAGCTCACGCTCGACCTGGAGCTCACCGGTGCGCCATCGGTCCTCGACGCCGTCGCCGCGGCGGCGACGACGACCACCACCACCACCACGACGACCACCAGCACGCCGTCGACAACCTCCACGAGCAGCACCACCACGGAGCCGGCGTCCGCGCCGGGCGCCCCTTCCACCTCCACGGTGGCCGCCGGCGGCGCCCCGTCGGCGGGCACCACCGTCGCCGACGCGCAGGGATTCGCCGCGCCCGGCGGCACCACGCCACCGAGCGATGGCGGAACGGTGACCGTCACGATCCACGATCCACTCGACGACGTCGACGATCTCGACGACGTCGACGGGGGCGATCCCGGGGACGCGGTCGACACCACCGCGATGCCCCTCGATCTCGCCGTCGACACCGATGCCGGATCGGCGACCGGCACCGTCACGGTGCGCGTGACGCTGGACGAGGAGGCGTCGGGCACCGCCCTCGATGCCGGGCGGAGCGGGATCCATCCCCTGACCGTCGACGTGGAGATCGCCGGCGAAGTGATCGCCAGCACGGTCACATACGTGCTCGTCACCGCACCGGACGACGTCCCGACGCCCAACTTCCCGATCGCCCTCCTCGCCACCGTCGAGGACCCGGGACCCTGGGCCACGGACGAAGCGCTGGCTGCCGCGGCGCGCGAGCTCCAGCAGGTCGTCGACGTCGCGGCCGCCACCAACGCGCCGCTCACCGTCAGCATCCCGCCGTCGGTCGCCCGACCCGCTGCCACCACAGCATCCGGCGGCGTCGCCACCACATCCGGCGACGGCCAGACCGACGCCACCGACGTCGTCGTGGATACCGAGCCCAATGCCACAGCCGGTGACTCGGCGCCCACCGGGTCGACCACGGCGGGCGCCGCGGACGGATCGGTCCCGCCCGCTGCCGACGACGTCTCGCGCCGTCTCGCCGAGCAGCTGATCGGCGACCAGTTGCTCGCTCGACCGCTCGTGCCGCTCGATCCCTCGGCGATCGTCGGCATCGGCCGCACACGCCTGTTCACCGAGCAGCTGCGGGCCGGCGAGGAGATGCTGGCCGCCGCCAGCCCGCAGGCCACGCCGTCGCGTTCGGTGTGGTTCGCCGCCGAGCCGCTGTCCCAAGGGGGCGCCGACGCGCTGCGCGACCTCGGCGTGCAACTCGTGGTGGTGCCCGCCGACGTGGCGGCAGCGATGGGCGCCGAAGCCGACGTCTTCGCGCTCTCGTTGGCCGACGGCTCGACGTTGCCGGGCATCGTGATCAGCAGTCTCGGCGATCGCCTCGCCACGCCGAGCGCCGACGTATCGCCCAACGACGCCGCCGTCCGGCTCCTCGTGGAGGCCCTCCTCGTGCGCGACACGACCGACACCCCCGCCCTCGTGCTCGCCCCCGGAGAGGGCGTCGGCAACGCCGCCGTGACCGCCGCCTTCGCCCGGCACGCAGCGTCGTCACCCGGCGTCAACGTGGTGCCCGCCTCCCACATCATCGGGTCCGTCGGGGCGGCCGCTCGCGACGACGTGCTGCCAGCAGGCGTCGAGCCCGCCGTCGACCTCACGGAGCGAGCGGCCGCGATCGACGCTGCGAGCGAGGCGGCCGACGCCGCCCGTTCGATGCTGACCGACCAGCGACCTGCGGCGACGTGGGACCGCGACTTCGTCCGCCTCCTGTCGACGACCGTCGACGACGACACGGCGAGCCGGCGACTGTCGGCGATCGAGGCCGAGATCGACAGCTACCTCGACGCGATCGTGCCGCCCGAGCGCTTCACCTTCCGCATCACCGGCACGTCGAGTGACCTGCCGCTGCGCATCGTCAACAACTCCGACCAGGTGCTCAACGTCGTGGTCCGCGTCGCCTCCCCGAAGCTCGAGACCGAGGACCTGGAGCAGGCCCTGACGCCGGGTGAGAACCTCGTGAAGGTGCCGGTGACCGCTCGCTCGAACGGCACGTTCAGCGTCGAGGTCAGCGTGCTCACGCCGAGCGACGTGCCGCTCGCCCGGCCGGTTGTGCTCAAGGCCGACGTCACCGGACTGTCGGGCCTCAGCCGGGTCGTCACGATCGGCGCCCTGCTCGCCCTCGCATCGTGGTGGTACCGGCACTTCCGCAAGCGTCGCCGCACCGGACGCGACGGGGGTGCCGGATCCGTGCGGCTCGAGCCCGGGCCGACGCTTTCGCCGGACGCCGCCGAGTCCCGCGGGCCTGACTGATCGACCCCGTCGGGCCGACGCGGTCTACTTCTCGTGGTAGGCGACGCCGATGGTGCCGCGACCCGTGTGGGCACCGATGACGGGCCCGATCTGGCCGACGACGATCTCTCCGTCGTAGTACGGCTGCAGCCGGGCGACGAACTCGTCGACGTCGTCGCAGTCGGCGTGGAGGACCCCGAGGTGCTCCATCCGGCCCTGCTGCGACGCGACCTTGTCGACGAGGAACTGCAGGGCCTTGGACCGGGTGCGTTGCTTGCCCGCCTGGGCGACCTCGCCGTCACGGACCTCGATGAGCGGCTTGATCGACAGGGCCGTGGCGAGCAGCGCCTTGGCACCCCCGATGCGCCCACCCTTCTTCAGGTTCTCCAACGTGTCGAGTGCGCCGAACATCCGCGTCCGAGGCACGAGATCGCGGGCGAGCCCGACGACCGAGTCGTAGGCGCCGGGTAGATCACCCAGCTCCTCGGCGAGCTCGGAACAGGCGATGAGAATGGTGCCGAGACCGAGCGTGAGCGTGCGGGAATCGACCACCGTCACCGAGATCCCGTCGCCGGCGACCGCCTTGGCGGCCAGCTCGGCGCTCTGGATCGTCGCCGACAGCGCGCCCGACAGGGTGATGGTGACGATCTCGCGCCGGCCGGCGTCGGCGAGGCGCCGGTACGACTGCTCGAACCGACCAGGGGACGGTGCCGCGGTGCTCGGCAACTCGGGCGAGGACGCGCAGCGTCGCCAGAACTCCGCCGTGCTCAACTGTTCGCGATCGATCAGCTCCTCGTCACCGAAGCGGATGCTCAACGGCACCACCTCGATCCCGAACCGCGAGACGATCTCGTCGGGGAGGTCGCACGAGCTGTCGGTGACGATGCCAATCACGCCGACCGACGTTAGCCAACGCCGTCCGGTCGCCTCCCACGGCGGAACCCGGCCGCGGTTTGACCGTGGAGGGGGTCACCCTCCGCCATCTGACTGGTGCCCGCAACTAGCGTGACGTGGCGAAATGCCCGCTTCGACGACACCTCCTCCCACGCCGCGGGCGTCGCCGACGTCGTCGGGAGGGTCCACGGCGGGCGGCAGCGGCAGCACACCCATCGTCCTCGCCGGGCGCTACCGCCTCGAGCGCCGCCTGGCCCAGGGCGGGATGGCCGAGGTGTGGTTGGCCGTCGACATCTCGCTCGACCGGCGCGTCGCCGTCAAGTGGCTCAAGCCCAGCCTGGCCACCGATCCCGTGGTCGCCGAGCGGTTCCGGCGCGAGGCGGTGGCGGTCGCCCGCCTCCATCACCCCAACATCGTCGCCGTCCACGACGTGTTCGAGGAGAACGGCCGCCAGGCGGTCGTCATGCAGCTCGTCGACGGCAAGAGCCTCCGACAGATCCTCGACGTGCAAACCCGTCTCAGCCCCGAGCTGACGATCCACATCGGGATGTGCGTGGCCGCCGCGCTCGACGCCGCTCACCAGGCCGGCTTCGTCCACCGCGACGTCAAGCCGGGCAACATCATGGTCACGCCCGACGGCCGCGTGCTGCTCACCGACTTCGGCATCGCCAAGGGGCTCGACGGCGGTGACGACCTCACGAGCGACAACGTGATGATGGGCACGGCCAAGTACCTGTCGCCGGAGCAGGTCCGTGGCCGCAAGCTCGACGGCCGGGCCGACCTCTACTCGCTCGGCTTGGTGCTCTACGAGTGCCTCGCCGGGCGCGTGCCGTTCGTCGGGTCCACGGACGCCGACACCGCCCTCGCCCGCCTGCAGCGCGACCCGACCGATCTCGCCCGGCTCCGCCCCACGCTGTCGAAGGGCCTCGTCGAGCTCATCCACCGCCTGCTGTCGCGCAACCCCAACCGTCGCCCCTCCACCGGCGCCGAGCTCCGCACCATCCTCCAGGACGTGGCGGCCGAGCCCACCACCTTCCTCGACGACACCGACGCGGCCGCCGCGCCAGCCCCGGGGCGCGTCACCAGCCCGGTCCGTCCGGCCGGTCGCCGCGCCGATCGCAGCGCCGGACGCGAGAGCGCGGCCCGCGCCGTCGCCGGTGAGCCCACCAGGACGGCTCCCGGTCCCTACGACCAGGGCCGGGGCCGCGACCTCACGCCCACCGCCGGGCCCAAGTTGCGCGGCCGCCCGGCCCGGGACATGCAGACGCGGTTCGCCCCGTCGTTCGTGCTGATCTGCCTGCTCCTCGCCGTGGGGCTGGTCGTGGCGCTCATCCTGTGGGCGGCGATCCGTCCCAACGACGACCGCGAGGGCGGCTCCCCGCCGGCCACCGTGGCCGGCGCGGCGGACGCGCCGACCGACGCCGTGACTCCACCGGTCGGCGTGAACGGCGCGACCACGGCGCCGCCGGTCGCCGGTGTCACGGCGAGGATCACCGCGGCCAGCGCCTTCGACCCGTTCGGCGACGGCAGCGAGATGAACGAGCTGGCCAGTGCGGCCCTCGCCGACGGCAACCCCACCACGGGCTGGATCACCGAGTGCTATTCGAACCAGTACACCGGCAAGCCGGGTGTCGGCCTCGTCGTGTCACTGTCGGCGGCGGCGACCGGAACGCTGCGTTTCGAGGTGGGCACCGCGCCCTACAACGTGTTCGTGTTCGCCTCCGACGGAGCGGCGCCGGCCAGCCTGGATGCGTGGGGCACCGAGATCGCCCGCCGGAACGCGGCGACGCCCGGGACGGTCGAGGTGCCGATCGAGACGGCCGCGAGCAACGTGCTGCTCTGGTTCGTCGAGATCGGCCCCGACAGCGGATGCAGCGACGCCCGACCGCACCGCGGCTCGATCTCCGAGATCACGTTCACTGCGGCGTGACGGCCGGACACCGAGCGTTCTCCCCGATGAGATTCGCCCGCGCTGTCTAGTGTCATGACCATCATCGGGACGGAGGACGACGCCACGCTGGTTGCCGCTGCGCAAGCAGGTGATCGCAGTGCTCTCGACGCGCTCCTGCGCCGCCACTACGACCGCGTGCACGCCATCTGCCGGCGCGTCTCGGGTTCGAGCCGCGACGCCGACGACGCCGCCCAGGAGGCGATGATCTCGATCGTGCGAGGTCTCCCCCGCTTCGACGGCCGGGCCGCGTTCACCACGTGGATCTACCGGATCGCCACCAACGCCGCCCTCGACGAGGCCCGGCGGCGCGGGCGACGACCGATGCTGCACGCGGTCACCGACGAGGACGGGCCGGCACTCGAGCAGGCCGATCCCCTGTCCCACCGACTCGTCGAGGGCGCCGGCGACCGCATGGCGCTCGACGCCGCACTGGCGGCGTTGCCCGAGGAGTTCCGCACCGCGGTCGTCCTGCGTGACGTGGGCGACCTCGACTACGCCGAGATCGCCGAAACCCTCGGCGTCCCCGTCGGGACGGTGAAGTCCCGGATCGCCAGAGGACGAATGCTCCTCGCCCGTGCCCTACGTCACGACGACACCGAAGGGAGCGGCGGGAACCAAACCCCACCTTCCGGTCGTCCAAGCGCTACCTCACCCGACCATCCGCCGCCCGCGGAGGACGGACCCCGCACGCCATGACCGACGAACAGTTCGAGCTCGCCAGCGCCTACCTCGACGGCGCCGTGACCGACGAGGAGCGCGCGCGCGTCGAGAATGACAGCGAGCTCCTCGCCGCTGTGCGCGAGTTGCGGGCGATCAGCGCCGCCATGGCCGACGCCGATCCCCCGGCGCCGGCCACCCGCGAGAACGCCATCGCCGCCGCCCTGGCCGCGTTCGACGAGATGCGGGCGTTCGGCGACGTCGACGAGTCCGACGACGCAGGCACCGAGCTGATGCCGGCCACGCCACCGCCGGCCGTCCCGCCGGCGCCGGTGTTGGCCGGCCTCGACCAATCGTCGGTCCACGACGGCGATGCGCTGGTGGTGCCCTTGGCCCCGCGTCGGCGCTTCCGTCTCGGCCACGCCGTGAGCGTGGCCGCCGCAGCCGTCGTGGTGCTCGCCGGCGGCATCGCCCTGCTGCGCGACGACGCCGAGGCCCCCACCAACGACGCCATCAACGAGGCGACGGCCCGCACCTCCATCGCCGGCTTGCCGAGTGCTGTGGGCACGGGCGGCACAGCCGGCCCGGCGGTCACCGTCGCTCCCGCCACGACGGGGGCGGCGATGGTCACGGTCACGACGGCCGCCGCCGAGGGCGGTCCGTCCGTCACGCAGCGGGTCACCGAGGCCGACGACGCCGCCGACGCCGAGGAGCCCGCCAACGACGCCGCGCCCGGAGGGCCCGATGACCCCGCTGGCGAGGCGCCCCCCGCCACGACGATCCCTGCGCTACCTCCTGCTCCGGCTCCCGACGCAGCCGGCGGAACACCTGACTCGCTCGCCGAGTCGGCCGCTGTCGCCGCCTCCGACACCGACGCCGTGTCTGCCGATGCCGCCGACGTCGGCGCCCCGCCTGCGGCTGCTGCAGTCAGCTCGTCGCCGGCGGAGCTGGTTGCGCCGAGCGCGGCGGTGTCCGGTGACCCTGGGTTCGCCACGCCGTCCGAGCCACCAGTGCTGCGCGGCCGTGACGAGTTCGTCGAGTTCACCGACGGCTTTCTCGTCGCCGACATGACGATGGCCGCCGCTGCCGCGCCGGACTCGTCCGTCGCCAACTACACGCCGACCACCACCGTGCCGCCGCTGTCGCTCCCGCAGGCGGTGACCCGCTGCCTCACGCCGGGGTCGGAGCCCCTCCGATCCGACGCCACCTACGTGACCGACGACGGCACCGAGCACCCGATCGCCGTGGTCGACGTCGGCGTCGCCGGCGAATCACCGGCGTACGGCGGACTCGACGTGGTCACCTGCGAGCTCGTCGTCGACACCGCCGAACCCTCGCTCGTCACCACGACGACGTCGACCACGTCGTCGAGCACGCCTGCCGGCTGACCCTCCGGTCCCACCGGCAACGCAGTCGCCTCGCGGTGGCCGATAAGGTCGCGGGCCATGCCCGGCAATCCGTTCACCGATCCGAACTGGGCCAGCGACCTCGCCGACACTGTCGAGCGCGTCGTCGGTGGCGTCCGGGACAAGACCACCACCCCGATCCTCAAGGCGACGCGCTACATCGTGTTCGGAGCCCTCGCCGCCATCCTCGGCATCGTCGTGGTCGTGTTGCTCCTCATCATCGCCACGCGGGGCCTGCAGGCACTCCTCGACCTCGGCCTCCCCCACGAGCGCTCCGTCTACGTCAGCTACCTCATCGTCGGGGGAATCCTCGGGCTCGCCGGGTTGTTTGTATTGAGGAAGCGCAACAGCGCCCAATCCTGAACCACCCTCGTCCGTGAGAAACAGATCGTCATGAGCACCGAAACCGCCACCCCCGCCGTCACCGAGCCGCGCGATGTCGTCATCATCGGCTCCGGCCCGGCCGGCCTGACCGCCGCCATCTACACCGCCCGCGCCAACCTCGCCCCCCTGGTCATCGAGGGTGAGCCGTCGAGCTCGAGCGATCAGCCCGGCGGCCAGCTGATGCTCACCACCGAGGTCGAGAACTTCCCCGGCTTCCCTGACGGGATCATGGGTCCCGAGCTGATGGGCAACTTCCGCGCCCAGGCCCAGCGGTTCGGCGCCGAGTTCCTCACCGAGAAGGTCACCAAGGTCGATCTGTCGGCGCGCCCGTTCAAGGTGTACGTGCGCGACACGGTGTACGAGGCCAAGTCGGTCATCGTCAGCACCGGCGCCCGCTCGCTCATGCTCGGCCTCGAGGCCGAGCAGCGCCTGCTCGGGCACGGTCTGTCCACGTGCGCCACATGCGACGGGTTCTTCTTCCGCGGTCACCACATCGCCGTGGTCGGCGGTGGTGACTCGGCCGTGGAAGAGGCGACGTTCCTCACCAAGTTCGCCGACAAGGTGACGCTGATCCACCGCCGCGACACGCTGCGGGCCTCGAAGATCATGCAGGAACGGGCCCTGTCGAACCCCAAGATCGAGTTCCTCTGGAACACCGTGGTCGACGACCTCGTGGGCGACGACCGCCTCGAGGGTGCCGTCGTGCGCAACGTCAAGACCGGCGAGACGACCACCCTGCCGGTCACCGGCCTGTTCGTCGCCATCGGCCACCGGCCCAACACCGATCTGTTCAAGGGTGTGCTCGACACCGACGAGAACGACTACCTGATCACCCAGCCGGGCTCGTCGGCCACCAACATCGAGGGCGTCTTCGCGTGCGGTGACGTGCAGGACCACACCTACCGGCAGGCCATTACGGCCGCCGGCTCGGGCTGCATGGCCGCCATCGACGCCGAACGCTGGCTCGAAGCGCAGCACTGACGCATCGACGTGGCGACGCGCCACCGTCCCGGGTGAGGCCGCGCGTTGCCGCGGTGACCCAATCCGGCGAATCTGCGCGATCCTGGCGGCCTCGGCGAGCGTCGAAAACGACGACACTTGTCGTCCACATCGCATGAACGAGAGCAATCTCCCTCCTGCGGCGGGTGGAACGCCGGAGCTCGAACGGCTGCCTCCTCCGACCGTCGATCCGATCGCGGTTCCGCCGGCGCCGATCCCCCCGCCCCGGTCCTCGGTGTCACCGTCGAGCGCCCTGATCGGCGGGGGCATCATCATCGTGGCCCTCGCCGCGGCCGCCGGTGGCATCATCTGGATGCCTCGCGACGGTGATGTCGATCACCGATCCGCGGTCATCCGAGGACTGGTGGGCGCGGGGCTCGGCCTGCTGCTCGCCGCCGGCGCCGTGCTCGCGCTCCGCCGGAGTGGCTGGTGGCGTCGTCTCGGCGTCGGCGCGTCAGCCCTGGCCGCGGTCGTCAGCCTGCTCGTCGCGCTCGGCGCGATGCTGGGCGCCGCGACCGCCCGCAGTGCCGACCCCGAACAACCCCGACGTGACACCGACGAGCCGGCACCGAACCCGGGCGAGGCGGGACAGTCGGGCGGTGCTCCCGGCCGCGTGCCCGGAGGCGTCTCCGAACACGCCGAGGCCGCCTTCGTCGATGCCGATGGTGACGGCCGGCCCGATCTCGACGACGACGGCAATCCGATCATCGCGTTCGACGGCGATGGTGACGGCTACTTCGAAGGTCGCCTCGTTCCCTGCCCGCCCCACGACGACGAGGCGCCGAGTGCCGACGGCCCGCTCGGCGCCGACGACCTTCAGGGCGGCATCCATCTCGACTTCACGTGCGACGGGAGCACCGATCGGCTGATCCGGATGTCGTCCACCATGCTGCGTGCCATTCCGCGTGCCGGTGTCGACGAGGAATCCTTGTTCAACGACGTCGACGGCAACGGCATCCCCGATGACTGGGAATCGGGCGCCGGCATCGATCGCGACGGCGACCGGCCTGGCGCCGACGACGAGACCGACGACCGAGACGACGACCGAGACGACGATCGGGACCGCGACAACGACGTCGGCAAGACCGTGCTGTACGTGCTGCTCACGCTGTTGATCGCCGCCGCCGTGGCCGCCGTCGCCTGGGGGATCGTGTCGTTCGCCCGGCGGGATCGAACGCATCGACCGGACATCCCGAGCGCAGACAGCGAGCCCGAGGCGGACGCCGTCGACGACCATGCGGCCGAGGCGGCCATCGAGGAGTCGATCGAGACGCTGCTCGGCCACCCCGATCCGCGCCTCGGGATCCGCGCCGCCTACGCCGTCCTCCTCGACGCGCTGTCCGAGGCTGGGTTCGCCCGCCGCTCGTTCGAAGCGCCCGAGGAGCATCTCGAGCGCTGTTTGCACGGTCTCCAGATCGAGCCTCGGCCGATGCGTGAGCTCCTCCGGCTCTTCGCCCTCGCCCGCTACAGCACGCACGAGATCACCGAACGCGAGCGCAACGAGGCCCTCGAGGCGCTCCGCGAGTCCCAGGATCTCCTCCGTCGGCGGCAGGCGACCGCTGATCCCGGTGGGACGGCGCCGAATCCCCCGCCTCGTGCGTCCGGTGGGACGGCGGTCCGATGACCGCCCCGACGCCGACACCGGCCCCGCACGAGGGCACTGGTCCACCGCCGGCGTGGCTCCCGCGCCACCGGCGCGTCGGCCTGACGGTCAAATGGGTCGCCATCCTCGCCGCTGTCTTGGGCATCTTGGCGATCGCCTGGCCGGAGGCCGCCCGACCACTCGTCAGTGTGCTCGCCGGCGTCGTCCTCGCCGCGATGGTCGTCGAGGCGTTCATCGCCATCGTCAGCCGCGTGCCGCAGCCGTCCCTGCGTTCGCCGTTCGAGCACCGTCCGGGCGGCACGGCGGCCGAACTGCCCGGCGAGCTGACCTCGATCCTCAACGGGATGAAGGGCTTCGACCCCCGGCGGACCGTCCCGCCTCCCACGTTCTGGGCGCTGCGCCGCATCGCCGGCGACCGCATCGCCTTGCGCCACGGTCGGCGCGTCACCGAACAGGACGCCGACTGGCTCCGTCCCATCGTGTCAGCCGAGTTGTTCGCCGTACTGGCCGCCCCGTCCTCCGAACCCACCATGATCCGTGGCGACGCCCTCCCGGCCCTCCTCACCGAGATCGAAGCCCTGTGACCCCCGACCCGATCGACGTGTGACCGACTCCCCCGGACGAACGGAGCTTCCGATGACCCTGCTTCCCCCGCCCACCGCAAGCGCCGCCCCGTCGCTGTCCACGCAGCACACCACCGAGCTCGTCGCTCGCTGGCTCGACGCCGTCGAGCGTGCCGTGGTCGGCAAGCGGGACGCGCTCGAGCTGATCGTCACCGGATTGCTCGCCAACGGCCACGTCCTGCTCGACGACCTCCCGGGCGTGGCCAAGACGCTGAGCGCGCGATCGCTCGCGGCCACGGCCGGCATGGAGTTCTCACGCGTGCAGTTCACGCCGGACATCCTCCCGGCTGACATCACCGGCGCGATGGTCCTCGACCTGGAGACCAACGGGTCGCGGTTCCAGCCGGGTCCGATCTTCGCCCAGATCGTCCTCGCCGACGAGATCAACCGGGCTCCGGCGAAGGCTCAGGCTGCGTTGCTCGAGGCGATGCAGGAACGCCAGGTCACCGTCGACACGACGACGCATCGACTGCCGGCGCCGTTCCTCGTGATCGCCACACAGAACCCGGTCGAGTCCGAAGGGACCTATCCCCTCCCCGAGGCCCAGCTCGACCGGTTCATCCTGCGCACGCGCATCGGCTACCCCAGCCAACAGGACGAGTCCGCGCTGCTGTCCCGGCGGATCCAGCGTCGTACCGACGAGGTCGATCTGGAGCCGGCGATGACCACGGACGACTTCCTCGCCGCTCAGGCCGCCGTCGAGTCCGTGCACGTCGAGTCGGCGATCGTCGACTACGTCGTCGCCATCGTCCGGTCCACCCGCGGCGACCGCCAGGTGGAAGTGGGCTCCAGCCCACGCGGCAGCCTCGCCCTGCTGAAGCTGGCCAGGGCGTCGGCGCTCATCCGCGGCCGCGACTTCGTCACGCCCGACGACGTCCGGCGGCTGGCGATCCCGGCGCTGGCCCACCGGCTCGTGCTCACGGCCGAAGCGTGGGCCCGGCACGTACAACCGGAGTCGGTGGTGGAACGCTGCGCCGCCGGAGTCTCCGCGCCGACATGACCGCGATGGCCACGTCCGGACCGGACACGGTCGAACCGGTCGACGGTCGCTGGCAGCAGCCGGTCCAGCTCGTGCACCGCCGCGACGACCGGTTCGTCGCGTACTCGATCGTCGTCGCCGGTGCCCTCGTCATCGCCCTGTTCTCGGGCCGTGCCGAGCTGGCCGCCTTCGCCGCGCCGTTCGCCATCGCCCTCGCCCTCGGCCGGCGCAACGACGACTCACTCTCGGCGGTGGCCCTCACCGTCGAATTCGACGAGGACCGAGCGATCGAGGGTGACACCGTCACCGGACGATTCGGTGCCCAGTCGACCGTGCCGCTGCGCGGCGGGGTCACCGTGGAACTGCTCGCCCGACCCTCGTCGGACCTCACGATCCTCGGGCCGGTCGACGGGGTCCTCGGATGCGAGTTGGTAGCGGGCGGGGGCCACCACCCGGCGGCCGACTTCGCCGTCCGTGCCGAACGCTGGGGCAGCTTCCTCCTCGCGCCCACCGCCGTGCGCGTCCGCGACCCCTACTCGCTGACGTACTGGGAGGGTCGTGCCCTCGGCGGGCCCCGGCTGATGGTGCTGCCAACTGCGGCGAGGCTGAGCAGCCTGCTCGAGCCGCGCAGCTCGCGCGCCATGGCCGGGTTTCACACCGCCCGCCGCAGCGTCGGCCACGGTCTCGACTTCGCCGAGCTCCAGCACTACCAGCCGGGTGACCGCCTGCGCGACCTCAACCGGGCCGCCACGGCCCGGACGGGCACACCCATCGTCAACCGCTACCACCCCGAGCGGGCCGGTGAGGTGGTCGTCCTGCTCGACACGTTCATCGATCCGAGCTACGAGCTCTCCACCACGTCACGACAGGCGATCGTCGTTTCGGTCCGGGCCGCCTGGGCGATCGCCCGTGCCCACCTCGCCGCGCAGGATCGGGTCGGTGTCACCACGGTCGGCCGCGTGCCGGTCTGGCTGTCGCCGGCCGGCGGCGCGCGGGCGCGCTACACCGTGTTGGAGACGCTCCTGTCGGTCGGCGATGCCCTCGAGTCGGGCAGGGTGCGAGCCGACCCGGTGGACGCCGGGCGCATTCCCCCGGCCGCCCTCGTCGTGTTCATCTCACCGCTGTGGGACGGCCGGTACCTCCCGCACATCGAGCGCCTGCAAGCCCGGGGCCGCGAGACCGCCGTCATCCAGCTCGGCACCGGCCACCTGATCGCCGAGCCCACCACACCGACCGAGGAGCTGGCGCGTCGCCTGTTCGACGTCACGGTGGAAGACCGCGCCGAACGCCTCCGCCGGTCGGGAATCACCGTCGTGCGATGGGAACGCGGTGCCAGCCTCGACGCGGTCGTCGACGCCGCCGCCCAGCGCCAAGCGCAACGCCGGATGTCGAGGTCCGGGTGATCGACAGATGAACAGTCAGAGCTCCGTTCTCGAAAACAAATTCACATGTCTCGTGTCGACCGATCGCATCGGTACGGGTGCACGGTCGCTGCTGATCGTCGCCGGCGCAGTACTCGCTTTCGGGGCCTTCCTCCTGCCGATGACGGGTGAGTCGCCGCAGGGCTGGCAGACGTTCCTCGCCATCGTCGGCGTCGCGTCCGCCGTCACCGCGGCCTTCGTCCGTGGCGCCCTCATCGTGACGGCGTTGGCTGCCGTCACGACCGCCGGGCTCAGCCTGATCGACACGGAGCCGACGCTCATCGGAACCTCGCTGGCCGGGATCGCCGCCTTCACCTCCTGCGAGACGATCTCCCTCGCCCGCATGTGGTCGAGCGTCGGTGTGGTCGACCGGACCGCCGAGCGGATCCACCTGCGTGCCATCGCCATGCGCACGATGTTCGGCGCCGGCGCCGCGGCCGTGTGCACCGTCATCGGCCTGATCCGCCTGCCCTCGCCCGGCCTGATCGCCGCCCTCGGCGTCCTCGCCGCGTCGGCCGTCATCATCGGCTCGGCCCTGCGCGCCGTCGGCGCCGACCCTCCTCCCCCACCGCCGCGTCCCACCGCGTTGCCGCCACCCCCACCACGGGCACCTGGAGTCATCGGTGGCCGCGGTACCGGCCCGTTCCCGCCCCGTCGCTGACCAATCACTTGCAGCGTCCGGCGTCATCGAGCCCAAGGTGGGCCGTGGCGTGAACGTATTTCTAGTGGTCTGCCGTCGAGTTGGTGAGGTGGATCGCGCCGCTGGGCTCGTCGCTGGCAAGGCGCGAGGACGAAGGAATACACCCAGTCTTTCGAGGACGAGCAACGCAGCCAGCGGCGAGATCCAGCAAGCGAGACATCCTTACCAATCCGGCGACAGACCGCTAGGACGAAGTATCCCGCTGATCCTCGTTGTCCGGGAAGGTGCGGGATACCGGCTTCGACGGCGGCGGACGAGCGCTGTCCACGACTCGGAACTCACCATCTGGTGTGGGACGTACCGCGTCGATTCGGCTGAGGGCGGCGGCGAGGTCGACCCGTGATCGGATCTGTAGCTTGCGGTAGCACCGTGACAGGTTCGACTCGACGGTGCGCACGCTGACGAACATCGCCGCGGCGATCTCGGCGTTGGTCGCGCCGGCGGCGGCCCGTTCGGCGATCTGGCGCTCGGTGGGGGTGAGCGCCGCCGAGCGCTTCGGCCGTCCGCCGATGCGAGCGGCCTCGATCTGGCATCGCTTCAGCCAGGGGACCGCGCCCATGTCGGAGAACAACGCAGCGGCTTCGTCGAGGCAGCGTCGCGCCTCGCTGCGACGCTGGGCCCGGCGGGCGGCCCGGCCGGCCGCGAGCTGGGTGCGGGCGAGCTCGTAGCGATCGCCGTCGCAGTCGTGAACCTTTGCCGCGCGGGTGAACAGACGGGCCGCTTGGTCGGCGTCACCGGTCGCTGCGGCGACAACGGCGAGGGCTGCGTCGGCGTCGGCACGGGCGTTGTCGAGCTGGCAGCGATCGGCGTCGACGCTCAGGCGGTCGGCAGCCGTCTGCGCGTCGTCGAGCCGGCCGGCCATCGTGAGTGCTTCGACGAGGTCCCGGCGGTACGGCACGACCCGCGGGCCGCGCAGACCGATCTCGGCCGCGAGCTGGTCGGCCAGCTCGAGCTGATCGAGCGCGTCGCCGTCACCGAGCGTGAACGACGTCATGCCCCGGCGTGCCTGGACCAAGAACGCGTTGGTCCGGCCGCGTTGGAACTCGGACGATTCGATCGCTGCAAGCATCTGTCGGGCCTCGTCAGTGCGGCCGGTGGTCGCCAGGACGTACGCGAGGTCGGCACGCTCTGACGCCGCGCTGAGTTCGTGGCGGAGGATGTCACGCAGGATGTGTTCGGCGCGCGCCCAGTCGCCGCGAGGCGGATGGAGCCCGGCCTGCAGGATCAGCCCTTGTATCTCCTGGGCGGCGAACCCTGCGGTGATCGCAGCTGCGCGGGTACGTTCGCACCAGTCGATGCCCCGGGCGTCGCCGACGAACCAGAGGAGCCGAAGCAGTTCGTCGGTGGCGTAGCTCAGCAACGCGGGCTCGGGCCACGTCTCGGCCAGCCTGACGGTCGTGTCGACATCGACGGGTTCGCCGACCAGGGCTCGCGAGGCGGCGACGGCGAGTGATGCCCCTTCGATCGCCTCGTCGACACCGTAGCGCCGGGCGTCGTGGGCAGCTCGCAGCGCCGTGTCGAGTCCGCGGTCGAGGTGGTCGAGGCGTTCGATCTGCACGAGGCTGCCGAACAGCGTCATGCGACGATTGGGGTCCCGGATCCAGGTGAGGTCGTCGATGACCTGTGACCGGGCGGCCGCCAGGCCCTTGACGGTGGCGATCGCCGACACTCGCATGGTCGCAACACGCTCAGCGTCGTCCGACCCGTCCGCGACCGTGATCGTTGCCAGCGTGTCGAGGAGTTCACCGTGCTGAGCGCCGAGGCGCTGAGCGTCGGCGAGGGCGAACTGCCGTCGGCGGAGCTCGGCGTCGCGATCAGGCGGCGTGGCGGCTACCGCCGCGCCGTAGAGATGCGCCGCCGAGTGGGGCGCACCACGCCGTACGGCGAGGTCGCCTGCAGTCTCTAGGTCGGCGGCGACCAGACGATCGACGGCGGGTTGCGACGCAGCGAGGTGCATGCCGCGGCTCTCGGCATCGCCGACGAGGCCGGCCAGCGCCGTATTGGCCGCCCGGAGTTCGGCGGTCGACAGCGTCGCGAGCGCCGCCGCAGGGATGGCGGGATGGGTGAAGCGGACGATCGTAGGTTTCGACCCGGACAGCTCGACGAGGCCTGCCCGTTCGGCCGGGCCGAGCACGGCCAGCGCGTCGTCCGTGCCGAGCGCGGCGCCGATGACGTCAACGGCGGGGACCGCCAAGAGCGCGGCGAATTGAAGCGCGGTCCTGCTTTCGGGAGTGAGGGCATCGAGGCTGGGCCGCACCGCCTCGAGCAACGAGCGGGGCGTCAAGGCGTGCGATAGCGGCCGGCCGGCAGCCACCTGACGGGCCAGCTCGATAGCGAACATCGGGTTGCCGTCCGCCCGCTCGCACAGGGCCCTCAGCACATGGCGCGGGGTCGCAGGGCCCGTGATCGGACCGATGATGTCGGCGAGCACATCGGCATCGAGCGGGCCGAGCCGCAACTCGAAGCGGGACGCAGGAGCGACGGCGGCGGCAATCGTCGTCGGCTCCTCCGGCCGTCGCGCGATGACGATGATCAGAGGGTGGCTGGGCAGCGACCGGGCCGCGAACGTGAACGCTCCCGCGCTCGCCACGTCGAGCCACTGCTCGTCGTCGAGGACGATCGCCAGGGGGCGACTCATCGCCGCCGTCGACATCAGATTCCCCAGCGCCGCGGCGACACCGTGAGGTTGCACGGGGGCGGCCGGATCCGGATCCATGATCGACTCGAGGTGCCGCCGTCGCGAGGTGTCCAGACCGTCGAACAGCTCCCGGCTGACGAGTGGGAGTAGGGCCGCCAGCGCCGTCCATGACAGAGACTGCTCGGCCCGTGTTGCCGAATGGGACCACACGACGAACCCGTCGTTGCGGAGCTGCGTGACGAGCGCCGACAGCACGGTGGACTTGCCGACCCCGGCGGGACCGATCATCTCGATCAACCGGCCCGAGCCGCCGACGACCTCGGTGGCGTGGGCGACGAGGGCGGCCAGTTCGCTGGCCCGGCCGAGCAGCATGTGGTGATGATAAACACCGCCGTTCCCGACCCCGCGGCCATGGTTCATCGTCGAGTTCACCGAGCGGGTGGTCATGTCTCGGCGCGCCGGTACGAGGTCAGAGAGCGGCGACGTTCGGCGAGCCAGGACGTTCTCGTCTCCGCGCTGCAGGCGTGGGACCTGGCGTGAGTTGACGCTCTAGGCCTGGGGATTGACCGGCTCGTCAGGAGGATCGGGCGGCAGCGGAAGTGGGTCGGGGATGTCCGGCACGGTTGGGTCGGAAGGGTCCGGACGCTGGGGTTCGTCCGGCACAGAGACTGCAACGGCAGTTCGCGGTTCACTCATGGGCGTCTCGTACCCAACGCTGCCCGGGGGAAGTCGGCTTGCCGTTGGCGCGACGACCCACGCCGACGCTGACGCAGCAGCCGCGGGGTGTTCATCAAAGTTCCTCCCGCCGTCGAGGACACCGCACCCCGACGATCGCGGACACGACCAGAATCCGCACTGGTGCGTCGGTTCACTCGCCGTCAGCCGGCACGACTCGTGGGGGTTTCGAGATCTCGTTCGGGGATCTCTCTTCGGACTGTACGCGAACCATCATTCCGCACGGTCATGTCGCTCGCCGGTGTTCTGGAATGCCGCGGCCCGTGTGGCTGTTGTAGCTCGGTAGGATCGGTCCGCACGTTCGGAGCGGTTCATCGGTCTCCCACGTTGCAAAGGAAAGTGCCCATGTCCGCAGGAATCGTCAATCTCTCCACCAGCACGTTCGACGAGCAGGTGCAGAGCTCGCAGAAGCCCATCCTCGTGGACTTCTGGGCGGAATGGTGTGGCCCGTGTCTGAAGGTCGCCCCGATCCTCGCCGAGATCGCCGCCGAGAACGCCGATCAGCTGACGATCGCCAAGGTCAACGTCGACGACAACCCTGAGCTCGCCCAGCGCTTCAACGTGATGAGCATCCCCACGATGCTGGTGTTCAACGGTGGTGAGGTGAGCAAGCGGATCGTCGGGTCGCGGGGCAAGAGCAACTTGCTCGAGGAGCTCGACGAATTTCTGGCTTCCACTCACTGACGCCCGGCCAGCACGGCGAAGCCATTCGTGACCTCCAGCGGCGCCTCGGCGGCGCTGGATTCGCACCGGTCGGAGCCGAACCGGGGTCCTATTGCGCGTCCACCGAGGCCGCCGTCCGGGCCTTTCAGGCGCAGCGCGGTCTCCACGAGAGTGGACTCTGCGACGAGGCGACCTGGCTCGCCCTCGTCGAAGCGTCCTGGCGCCTCGGTGACCGACCTCTCAAGCTCGTCGCGCCCAATCTCCGCGGTGACGACGTCAGCACGCTGCAATCGCAGCTCGGGCGCCTCGGGTTCGACTGCGGGCGGGTCGACGGCATCTTCGGCGCCCGGACGGCCCGCGCGCTCGAAGACTTCCAGCGCAACTGCGGTCTCGACGCGGACGGAGTCTGTGGGGCGGCGACGGCGCGGGCCCTCGACATCAACAGCTCACGGACCGGTTCGGGACCGGGCGTGGCCACGATCCGCGAGCTCGAGCAGCTGGGCAGCGTGAGCGCCACACTGCACGGCCTGCGCGTCGTGGTCGGCCAGTTCGGCGGTCTCAGCTCGCTGACGCGCTCGGTCGCCCAGGAGCTCCGCTCCCGTGGGGCCAAGGTGATCGCTGTCGACGAGTTCGATCCGTCACTGCAGGCCGCAGCGGCCAACCGCCACGCCGCCAACGTTTACCTGGGCTTCGAGGCCCACGCGACCTCCCGGGCGACGATCGCCTACTACTCCACCGACGTCGAGGGTGCCGGCTTCCACTCGGCCGGTGGACGGGCACTGGCCTGCCGACTCAGCCAGGCCCTCGACACCGCCAGCGTGCTCGACCTGGCCCGAACCGCCGGGATGCGGCTTCCGGTGCTCCGCGAGACCCGGATGACCGCCGTCGTCTGCTCGCTGGGGCCGGTACAGCGGGTCACCGACGCCGCCGCGGCCATCACCGATGCGGTCGTCGAGGCGATGATCGCGTGGACCGAGTCACCAACGGCATCGACACCCGTCTGAAGCCGGGGTCGAGTCTCCCCACACGGCTGCGCCATTATCCACAGGCCGTACGCTGCGGTGATCTGGTGCCTGGCCAGTTATCCACACCGTTGTCCACGCCTGTGTAAACCTAGAGACGAGGTTGTCACCAGCTCCCGGCAACCCTCAAGTCGCACGTGAGACTGGGCCCGGACGAGCAACGTTGGGTGGCCGAGTCGCGGCCTACTCGCCGGCGATACGTCGGTAGATGCGTTCGAGGTCCTCGAGATCGGCGAACTCGATCGTCACTTTGCCCCTTTTGGCGCCCATCTGGACGCCGACGCGGGTGTCGAGATGATCGGCCAACAGTTGCTCCAGCTCGAGCAGGCCGGGCGGGCGCAGACGCGTCGCCGTGGTGAGGCCGGCGCCGTCGACGGGTCGCGGTGCGGGCGCTGCCTCCGGCTCGGCCACGTCGGGCTCGGTGTCCTCTCCCCCACCACGAACAGCCTCCTCGGTCGCGCGGACCGACCAGCCTTCCTCGACCACGAGGCGGGCCAGCTCTTCCTGGCGAGCCCGGTCGGGCGTGCTCAACAACGCCCGGGCGTGACCGGCCGTGAGCTTGCCGTCGGCGAGGAGGCGCTGCACCTCGGGAGGGAGTCCGAGCAGGCGAAGCGTGTTGGTGACCGCCGAGCGGCTCTTGCCGACGCGCTTGGCCACGTCGTCGTGGGTGAGTTCGAAATCCTCGATCAGCTGCAGGTAGGCAGCCGCCTCCTCCAGCGCGGTGAGGTCCTGGCGATGCAGGTTCTCGACGAGCGCCTGCTCGACCGCACTGATGTCGTCGGTGGTGCGGACGACGGCCGGCACCGCAGCGAGTCCAGCCCGCTTGGCTGCCCGCCAGCGCCGCTCGCCGGCGATGAGCTGGTAGCCGTCGTCGACCCGCCGGACGAGGACCGGCTGCAGGACCCCGATCTGGCTGATCGACGCAGCGAGCTCGGCCAGCGACTCCTCGTCGAAGTGAACCCGCGGCTGATGTGGGTTGGGGCTGATCGCGCCGACGGCGATCTCGGTGAGGACGGGGGCGTCGCCGTCGACGGCGACGTGCTCGGCCTGGGGGATGAGGGAGCTGAGCCCTTTACCCAACCCGCTGCGTCGAGTCATCGTGCACCTCCTTGGCAACGTCTCGATAGGCGATGGCGCCACGTGAACGGGGGTCGAACGTGGTGATCGGCTGCCCGAACGAGGGCGCCTCGGACAGGCGGACCGACCGCGGCACGACGGTGCGGAGCACCTTCTCGCCGAAGTGGTCACGAACCTCACTCACAACCTGATCGGCCAGCTTCGTGCGGGCGTCGTACATCACGCAGACGATCGTGCTCACGTGCAGCTGCGCGTTCAGGTTGCGCTTGACGAGGTCGACGTTGCGGAGGAGCTGACCGAGACCTTCCAGTGCGTAGTACTCACACTGGATCGGGACGAGCACCTCGCCGGCGGCGCTGAGGCCGTTGACGGTGAGCAATCCGAGCGAGGGCGGGCAGTCGATCAGCACGTAGTCGTAGTCATCGAGGACGGCCTCGATGGCTCTCCGCAATCGCGTCTCACGGCTGAACGCGGGGACGAGCTCGATCTCGGCACCGGCCAAGTCGAGGCTCGCCGGAGCGACGAAGAGGCCCTTGACGTCGGTGGGCTCGACGCAGTTCTCGAGCGGCACGTCCTGCATCAGCACGTGGTACATCGACGTCTCGAGCCCCCGGTTCTCGATGCCGAGCCCGGTGGACGCATTGCCCTGGGGGTCGAGGTCGACGATCAGCACCCGCTGGCCGAGCTCGGCAAGGCAGGCACCGACGTTGACCGTGGTCGTGGTCTTGCCCACGCCGCCCTTCTGGTTGGCGACCGCCAGCACGCGGGGGAGTGGGTACTTCCGTCGGCTGGGAGCTGGCTCGGTGGCGTCGGTCGCCACCGCATCGTCCGTGGGCTCGGCGGTCGACGCAACGTCCATGGTCGCAGGCTCATCAGTTTGGGGGTCGGTCGGAGGGTCGGACGGCAGGTCGGACGGCTCGTCCATCACGACATCGGTGCTCATCGGGACGACCGTCGCAGCGGACGAGTCACCCGGGCGGTCGTCTGCACGAGGGGAGAAGGCGTCGGAGTCGGTCATGAGTGCACGGTTCCGGGCTGGTCGCCTCGGGGCCCTCAGTGTAGGCATGCCGACCGGATCGAGACGCGGAGGGTCGTTCGGCACCCGGTGATGTTTCCCGTGAAACACGCCGTTGGGTGGCGACTCGACGGTTCTGGGCGCGGTGCATGACGCTGAGCGTCACTGTTCTGTCGCGCAACATCGGTGACACGTATGTCGCGGAACATGGGTGACAGTTCATGACGTTACCCGGCGGGGTTGGCGGGGGCCGCCGCGGCGTTGGCGGCTGGGT
>NZ_QKYK01000048.1 GCF_003426815.1 Desertimonas flava | reverse complement strand
CGTCAGCACCATCAACCGGCGAACCCGATCAGGAACACGACTCCGTGCCATCACCAACACCTCCAAGGCTCAAGGTGTTGCACTCACCGCTGGCGGGCAGGCTGGCACCATCTGTTACTCGCGGCCGCCGGTCCGCTGCCCTCGTCCGCTGACCCCGCCGCGGCCCGGCCACGACCGGCGGGCGTTACCCCACGTCGACGAAGGCGAGCTCCTGGACCGCACGCGTCATCGCCACGTAGAGGAGGCGGGCGCCGCGAGGGGTGCCGTCGTTGATCTCGTCGGGACCGACGACCACGACCCCGTCGAACTCGAGACCCTTCACCTGCTCGGGCCCGAACAGCGGGACGTCGTCGTGGCCCAGCTCGTGGACGTGATCGACGACGACGAATCCGGCCGACTCGAGTCCGGCGGCGACCTCGACGTGCCGTTCGACGGGCGCGACGACGCCGGTGAGACGGTGGCGATGGCGCACCTCGGCGACCACCTCGCCGACGGTCCGACCGAGATCGAGCGTCGCCCGTCGGTGCCAGGGCTCCCGGCCCTCGAGCCGCACACTGCGGCTCGGCGTGGCGTCGACGCCCGTCGACGGCAGCAGTTCGTTCGCCCGGGCGAGGATCGGATCGGGCACGCGGTAGCCGATCGTGAGATCGGCGATCGAGGCACCCTCGGGGACGTCGCGGGAGCCGGGGTCGACCGGGCGGCCGGTGAGCAGGCGGGCGACGTCGGCCCAACGCTCCTGGCCGGCGGGCGTGGTGGACTGCGCCACGTCGCCGACGAGCGTCATCGACCGCGCCGGGCTGCGCCGTCCGATCACCCGCAGCCCGACCGCGGAGTGGTCCTGGGCTTCGTCGACAACGACGTGGGCGTAGGTGAGGGGTGGGCCATTGAGGATCGAGTTGGCCTCGTCGACGAGGAGCTGGTCGGCGAGCGTCCAGGCCCGCTTCTTGCCGCGGGCACCGCCGAACCGCTCGAACAGGATGCGGTCGACCACCTTCAACGGCTGCTGCGTCGGCCACGCCGCGTTGAGCGCCGAGCGGAGAGCTGCGGCCTTGGGCCACGCCTCGTCGCCGCCCGTGCGGCGGCGCAGCTCCTGCTGGGCGATGGCCCGCAGGCGCTGACGGCGCTCGTTGACGGGGATCTGCGAGTCGATCGAACGCTCGAGCCACTCGGCGATCTCGTCACGGGTGAAACGCACGACGCGCGAGCCGATCGGTACCTCGAGATCGTCGTCGGGCGGGCGCACGGCCTCGAGCACGGCCCGCTCGAGGATGTCGAGCATGTCCGTCGAGCCCTTGGCCCGGGCGGTATCGGCGTCATCGATCGCCGTGATCTCGACCTTCGGGACACACAGCTCTGCCACCGTGCATTGCCGGACGCTGCGCTCGCCGAGCGAGGGCAGGACGTGGCTGATGTAGTCGAGGAACGCCTTGTTGGGACCGATGACCAGCACGCCGTCGCGGCTCAGGCGGCGACGGTGCTCGAACATCAGGAACGCCGCCCGGTGCAGGGCCACCGCCGTCTTGCCGGTGCCCGGGCCACCCTGCACGATCAGCACCTGGTCGATCGGCGCCCGGATCACGACGTCCTGCTCGCCCTGGATGGTGGCGACGATCTCGCGCATCGCCCCGGTCCGGGCGGCGCCGATCTCGGCGAGCACGGGGTCGGGGATGCCGCCGGCGACGTCGGCAGCATCGGGATCGTCGAGGTGCTCGTCGAGGTAGGCGGTCAACTCGCTCGGGCCCTCGCCGGTGGCGTCGAGGGTGAAGCGGCGGCGGTGCGACACGTCCAGCGGATCGACCGGGGTCGCCCGGTAGAACGCCGCGGCGACCGGCGCTCGCCAGTCGACGACGACGGGATCGTGCTGGTCGTCCTCGATGTGACGCCGCCCGATGTAGTAGCGCTCCTTCACCGCGGCGGCCGATCGACCGACCGCAGGTGCGGTGACGTCGATCCGCCCGAAGAAGTCGCCGGCGCCCGGCGCCGAGAGGTCGTCCAACGCCTCGGCGACGGTCATCTCCACGTACTCGGCGGTGATCTCGTCGGCCGACGCGTGGGGATCGACCCGCTGCAGCCGGTCGATCATCCGGTCGCGAGCCCGGCGAGCGAACGCCAGGTGCTCGCGCTCGGCCGCCAGCTCTGGGAACGGATCGGCGGGCGCGTCGAAGTGGGGCGACGAGTCCATAGGGGGCACAAGACACTAGCGGACCGACGCGGCGAGCGGCCAGGTGCGTCGACCCTGTCGTCGCGAAACGTCGTGACTATGGTCGACGCGACCCCCCAATCCAGGCTCCACCCCCCGGGAGATCCACGTGTCCTTCACCATGCTGTCCACCGCGCACGCCCCTGCTGCCCGCCGTCCGGTCCTCGCCGAGCTCCTCCCCGCCGTACGGTGGCGATCCGCCGCCCTCGTCGCCGGTGGTGCCGCCCTCACCGCCGTGGCGTCCCAGATCCGTATCCCACTCGGCTTCACACCGGTGCCGATCAACCTGGCCACGTTCGCCGTCGCCCTCACCGGCGGCGCCCTCGGCGTACGCCGCGGCGTCGCCTCGATGCTGCTCTACCTCGCCGTCGGGCTGGTCGGGATGCCGGTCTTCGCCGACACGTCGAGCGGCTGGGCCACGTTCTCCGGGGCGACCGGCGGCTATCTGGTCGGCTACGTCTTCCTCGCCGGCATCACCGGTTGGGCCGCCCGTCGCGGTCGCGATCGCCATCTGGTCACCTCGGTCGCCGCCGTCGTCGTCGGCAACCTCGTCCTCTACACGCTCGGCACGCTGTGGCTCGCCCACACCCTGAACGTGCCCGTTTTCGGCTGGGAGTCGAGCGGGTTCACCATGGGTCTCCGTCCGTTCCTGGCCGGCGACGCCGTGAAGATGGCCGCGGCCGGGGCGCTGTTCCCCGCCGCCTGGAGCTTGCTCCGGAAGGGCTGAACCGTTCCGGGACGGCGGGGCCGTTCGGGCCGGCGACCAAGGTCGCCGGCCCGAACCACAGGCCTGCGAGGGGTACCCGGTGTCCGCCGAGCCGAGCACCTCCTCATCGGACACGCCCGGGCGCTGGCGGGTCCGACCATAGAGATGCTCGAGCGGACCGAAAGGTTGAGCGCGCCGGAAGATTTCTTCCGCCGACCACCTCCGCCGGGTCAGCGAGCCCACCACCGACCGATCAGCGAGGCGCCGCCGGCGAACGCGAGGCCGACACGGCTCAGCGGGGAGGCGCCGTGCTCTGGCGGATCATCAGCTCAGGCAGGATGCGGATGCTCCGCACGGGCTCTCCTCGCAGCAGACGCTCGAGCAGCCCGACGCAGCCGTGGGCGAGGGCGTCGAAGTCCTGGCGGATCGTCGTGAGCGTCGGCGTGAAGAACGCTGCGTCGGGGACGTCGTCGAACCCGGCGACCGACACGTCGCCCGGCACGGACAGCCCGGCTTCGGCCGCGGCGGCCAGCACGCCCAGGGCCATCTGGTCGTTGGCGGCGAACACGGCCGACGGCACGCCGTCGGCGAACAGCTGCCGACCTGCCGCATGACCGCTCTCCGGCGACCAGTCGCCGTGGTAGACGCGGTCGGCCGGCAGCCCGGCGGCGGCCATCACGTCACGCCACGACTTCAGGCGGGCCACCGCCTCCGGTGAGGAGTCGGCGCCGGCCACGAAGGCGATCCGGCGGTGCCCGAGCCCGATGAGGTGCTCGGTCATCAGCCGGGCACCGGCGCGGTTGTCGAGGGCCACGGCCGCGTGGCGTCCGCGCGCGACCTGGTAGTCGGCCGACATCGTCACCATCGGCACGTCGGCGGGGATGCTGCGTGCCGCGGTGACCCATTGCCGGGCCGGCGCGATCTGCACGATCGCCTCCACCGATTGGTCCCGGAAGTGCTCCACGGCGGCCGACATGGCCGCTGCGGTGGGATCGGCGACGCTCGCCAGGCTGACGTAGTAGCCCGCTTCGCGCGCCGCCACCTCCACCGCCAGCAGCGAGCTCGTCGGTCCGTACAGCTTGCTGCGGTCGGTGAGGATGCCGATGATCCCCGATCGTCGGGTGACGAGCGAGCGGGCGGCAGCATTGCGGCGGTAGCCGAGGGTGGCGATCGCCTCCTCGACGCGGGCCCGCGTGTCGGGGCTGACGTGCGGATGCCCGTTGAGCACCCGGGAGACCGTCTGGTGGGAGACGCGCGCGAGACGGGCCACGTCGTGCATCGCCGGCGGCCGCGCCGCGACGGCGTCAGCCACGCCGAACGCGTCCGAGCGTGATCAGTCGCTGCATCACGATGAACGCCAGGACGAGGACACCGCTCGAGATTCTGGTCCATCCGGAGTTGAGGGTTCCACTGAAGCGGATGATCGACGAGATCGTCCCGATGACGAGGACCCCGAGCAGGGAACCGATCACGAAGCCGTACCCGCCGGTGAGCAACGTGCCGCCGATCGCGACCGCGGCGATGGCATCGAGCTCCATGCCGATGGCGTGCAGCGGGTTGCCCGACTGCACGGCGTTGAACGTGTAGAGGATCCCGGCCGTCGCCGCGCAGAACCCGCTGATCACGTACACCGAGATGCGGACGCGGGCGACCGGCAACGCCATGAGCATCGCCGACTGCTCGCTGCCGCCGATCGCGTACACCGTGCGCCCGAAGCGCGTGTAGTGCAGGACGTAGAACGCGATCGCCACGGTGGCCAGGGCGATCACCACGGCCGGGTTGATCTTGGTCCCCGGGAGGATCGTGAACCGCGTCCGCGACATGAACACGAAGAAGCGCTCGCGGATCGGGATCGACTCGACCGAGATCACGTAGCACATGCCCCGGGCGAGGAACATCGCGGCGAGCGAGGCGATGAACGGCTGGATGCGGAAGTAGTGCACCATCGCGCCCACAACGAGCCCGAGGCTCGAGCCGATCGCCAGCACCAGCGGGATCGCCCCCGCCGCCGGCCACCCGTACGACATCACCTTGGCCGCCACCATCGTGGACAGCGCCACGACCGCACCGACCGACAGGTCGATCCCGCCCGTCAGGATGACGAACGTCATCCCGACGGCGAGCACGATGAGGTGGGCGTTGGCGACGAGGATGTTGGCGAGCACCTGACCGCGGAAGAAGTTGTCGTAGATCAGCGCGCCGATGAGCAGGGCGACGCCGAGCAGGGCCGCCGTGGCGAACACGGGGATGTAGCGCGTCAGCGAGCGACGACGGGAAGCGGAGTGGCGGGCGTCGATCAACCCGGCCGTCATCGCTCGACCTCGGCGACGATCACCGGCTCGGCAGCGACGCGGGGCGGGCGCACCAGCGGGGGCCGTCGGCGCACCGCCGAACGAACCAGCGCTCGTGCCTCAGGGGACTGGATCAGGCAGACGATGGCGACGACGGCCGCCTTGTAGACGAGGGTGACCTCGGGGGCGATGCCGAGGATGAGGATCATCGTCGTCATGGTCTGGATGATGAAGGCGCCGAGGACCGTGCCGGCGAGCGAGAAGCGCCCGCCGGCGAGCGACGTGCCGCCGATGACGACGGCGAGGATCGCGTCGATCTCGAGGAACATCCCGGTGCTGTTCGGGTCGGCCGCCGTGGCGTCCGACGTGATCATCATCCCGGCGACACCGGCGAACAGGGCACACACCACGTACACGGTCCACGTGATCGAGCGGGCCGGGACCCCGGCGAGGCGAGACGCCTCCGGGTTGCATCCGACGGACTCTAGGAGCACTCCGAGGGCGGTGCGGCGGGTGAGCAGCGCGGTGAGCACGCAGATCGCCGCGGCGAGGATGATCGCGAAGGGCACACCCAGCCAGTAGCCGCCGCCGATCATCTTGTAGGGGGCCGAGCTGGCGGTGATGATCCGTTCGTCCGTGATCAGCTGGGCGACGCCGCGGCCCGCGGTCATCAGCACCAGGGTGGCGATGATCGGCTGGATGCCGAGCACGGTCACAAGGAAGCCGTTCCACGCGCCGCCGGCCGCGGAGAGCAAGAGCGCGATGCCGACGCCGATCAGCACGGTGACGACGGCGTGCGGCGTCGCCGACGAGTCGATGAACGTCGACGCCGCGGCCCCGGCGATCGCAGCGACGGCACCGACGCTGAGGTCGATGCCGCGGGTCGAGATCACCAGCGTCATCCCGAGGGCGACGAGCAGCGTCGGCGCCGTGCGCCGGACGATCGTGATCGTCGTGCCGTACAGGTTGCCGTTCACGACCCGGATGTTGAACAGACCGGGCGACTTGAGTCGCGTCGCCACCAGGAGGGCGACGAGGATGAACGCCGGCCAGAACAGACGCGACGTGACGATCCGCCTGACGATCGGGGTCATCGCGTCCTCACTCCTTGCTCTCGGCGGCCACGACGCCAGCGCCTTCGGCGATGATGCGCATCAGCTCGGTCTCGGTCGTCCCCTCGTTGACGAGGTCGGCCACTTTGCGCAGATCCCGCATCACGACGAGCCGGTGCGACATCCGTAGTACCTCCTCGAGCTCGGCCGAGATGAACAGCACCGACAGCCCGTCCTCGGCGAGCGACGCCACGAGCCGCTGGATCTCGGCCTTGGCGCCGACGTCGATGCCGCGCGTCGGCTCGTCGAGGAGCAGCAGTTTGGGTTGCACGAGCAGCCAGCGGGCGAGGAGCACCTTCTGCTGGTTGCCGCCGGAGAGGTTGGCGACGATCGCTTCGGGATCGGCCGGACGGATGTCGAGCGCAGCGATGTACCGATCGACGAACTCGAGCTGCTGGCGACGCGGGATCCTCCGGGCCCAGCCTCGTCGGGACTGCATCGCCAGGACGATGTTGGCGCGCACCGAGAGGTTGCCGACGAGCCCCTCAGAGCGACGGTTCTCGGACGCGTACACGATGCCGTGGTCGAGAGCGGCACGCGGGCTACGGACCTTCACGGGCTCGCCGTCGATCGTGATCGTTCCGCTGTCCACGGGGTCGGCACCGAACAGCATGCGAGCGGTCTCGGTGCGGCCCGAGCCGAGCAGGCCGGCCATCCCGAGCACCTCACCGGAACGGACCTCGAGATCGAGCGGAGCGACGCCGGCTCGTCGCCCGAGATCACGAGCGGTGAGCCACGGTACCGCCGCCGCGGCCGTGCTGGTGCGCACACGATGCTCGAGCGCATCGAGGCTCTCGAGCTCGCGGCCGATCATCTTGGACACGAGTTGCACGCGCGGCAGGTCGGCCGTGAGGTACTCGCCGACGAGACGCCCGTTGCGCAGCACGGTGATGCGATCGGCGATGCGGTACACCTGATCGAGGAAGTGGGTCACGAACACGACCGCCACCCCGTTGGCGCGCACCCGGTCGACGACCTCGAAGAGCTCGTCGACCTCGCGGGCGTCGAGGCTGGACGTCGGCTCGTCGAGGATGAGCACCTGGGCGTCGACCTCGACCGCCCGGGCGATCGACACGAGTTGCTGGACGGCGATCGAATGACTCTCCAACGGCGACGCCGGGTCGATGTCGAGGTGGAGCCGCTCGAGGACCTCTGCCGCCCGCCGCCGGGTCTGGCGCCAGTTGATCCTCCCGAAGCGTCGCGGCTCGCGGCCGAGCATCACGTTCTCGGCCACCGAGAGGTTGGCGGCGAGATTGACCTCCTGGTACACGGTGCTGATGCCGGCGGACCGGGCCTCGATGGGGCTGCGGATCTCGAGCCGCCGGCCGTCCTTGACGATCTCGCCGGCATCGAGGCGGTAGACGCCCGTGCACGCCTTGATCAGTGTCGACTTGCCGGCACCGTTCTCGCCGAGCAGGGCGTGCACCTCACCCGGGAAGAGCCGCAGCGACACATCGTCGAGGGCCAGGACGCCAGGGAACGACACCGTCACGCCGCGCAGCTCGACCACCGGCGAGGGGTCGGTTGTCGTCGTGACGGTGCCGTTCATCATGACGGGATCGTCGTCCGATCAGTACTGGCGGTCGGGCAGCGCCTCGGCGGCCTCTTCCTGGGTGAACGTGCGCTCGATGGTGACGATGCGCTCGGGCACCTCCTCACCGGCCAGGACGCTGCCGGCGATGGCCATCAGCTGTGGTCCGAGCAGCGGGTTGCACTCGACGATGAAGTTGATCGAACCGTTGGCGAGGGCCTCCATGCCGTCGTGCACGGCGTCGATGGTCACGATCTTGATGTCCTCACCCGGCACGAAGCCGGCCGCCTCGATCGCCTGGATTGCGCCGAGACCCATGTCGTCGTTGTGGGCGAAGACGAGGTCGATGTCGTCGTTGGACTGGAGGAACGCCTCCATCACTTCCTTGCCGCCCTCACGGGTGAAGTCGCCCGTCTGCGAGGCGATGATCTCGAAGCGCTCGTCGGTGACGACGTTGCGGAAGCCCTCGGCCCGGTCGATCGCCGGCGCCGAACCGGTCGTGCCCTGGAGCTCGACGATGTTGACGTGATCGGCGTCGGCGAACTCCTCGAGGACCCACTCACCGGCCCACTCGCCTTCCTGCACGAAGTCGGAGCCGAGGAACGTCACGTAGAGACCCTCCTCCTCGGAGTCGATGGCCCGGTCGGTGAGGACGACGGGGATGCCGGCATCCCGTGCTTCGAGCAACACGGCGTCCCAGCCGGTCTCGACCACGGGCGAGAAGGCGATCAGATCGACCCCCTGCTCGATGAACTGGCGGATCGATTCGACCTGGTTCTCCTGCTCGCCCTGGGCGTCGGTGAAGATCAACTCGACCCCCGCCTCTTCGGCCGCGGCCTGGATGGATTGCGTGTTGGCGGTACGCCACCCGCTCTCGGCGCCGACCTGGGCGAACCCGATCGTGTACTCGCTGAGATCGGGGATGACGATCTCCGGCGCCGAGCCCGCCGCCGCAGTGTCGTCTCCGCCGGCGGTGCCGGGCGGGGCGGTACTGGCTGCCGCAGCGCCTGCGGTGGCCGCGGCACCTGCGGCCAGCACCAGCGCGACCGCCGATGCCTTGAGCTTCTGATTGATCACTCGAGTGTCCTCCCGTTGCTGTGACGCGAGGCCGGCACACGGATGCCCTCGCTCCCCCTGCGTGGCTCGAAGCTTCCCCCATGTCGACCGGGCCGGTGGCCCTGCGTCATTGTTAACGCTCACACTTGAATCGGTCAAGGCTTGACAGGCGAGATTGTTAGCGTTCACAGTGTCGGGCATGGGGACCGCCGGGGGAAGCGCCGTCATCGGGGTGGACTTCGGCACGCTCAGCGCCCGGGCGGTGGTCGTCGCCGTCGACGACGGCCGGGAGCTCGGCACCGCAGTCGCCCCGTATGCCAGCGGCGTGATGGACACCGTGCTGGCCAGCAGCGGTGCGGCCCTCCCTCCAGAGTGGGCGCTCCAGGACCCGCGGGACTACGTGGACTCCCTCGTCGCCTCCGTCCGCGGAGCGATCGTCGACGCAGGCATCGACGCCACGACCGTGATCGGCATCGCCACCGACTTCACGGCGTGCACGATGGTGCCGACGCTCGCCGACGGGACGCCGCTGTGCCAGGTCGACGGCTGGGAGGACCGGCCACACGCCTACGTCAAGCTGTGGAAGCACCACGCCGCCCAGCCGTACGCCGACCTCATCAACGAGACGGCGCGGGCGCGGGGCGAGTCGTGGCTGGCCAGGTACGGCGGTCTGATCTCGGCGGAATGGGAGTTCGCCAAGGGCCTCGAACTCCTGCACGGCGACCCCGAGCTCTTCGCGGCGATGGAGCGCTGGGTGGAAGCCGCCGACTGGATCACGTGGCAGCTCTGTGGCAACTACCTGCGCAACGCCTGTTCAGCGGGCTACAAGGGCATTCTCCAGGATGGCGCCTACCCGAGCCGCGACTTCCTCGCCGCGCTCGATCCGGGCTTCGCCGGTTTCGTGGACGACAAGCTCGACCAACCGCTCGGCCGCCTCGGCGATCGCGCGGGCGTCCTCACCGCCACGATGGCGGAACGCCTCGGGCTGCGCGAGGGGATCGCCGTCGCCGTCGGCAACGTCGACGCCCACGTCACGGCGCCGGCGGCCGGCGTGGTCGAGCCCGGCCGGATGGTCGCCATCATGGGCACCTCCACGTGCCACGTGCTCAACGGTGTCGAACGTCGGGACGTCCCGGGGATGTGCGGGGTGGTCGACGGCGGGATCGTCGAGGGTCTCTGGGGATACGAGGCCGGCCAGAGCGGCGTCGGCGACATCTTCGCCTGGTTCGTCGACAACTGCGTTCCCGCTGACGTCGCCGCGGCAGCCGCCGATGCCGGTCTCGGCGTCCACGAGCACCTCAGCACCCTGGCTGCCGACGAGGCAGTCGGCGAGCACGGCCTCGTCGCCCTCGACTGGCTCAACGGCAACCGCTCGGTCCTCGTCGACCACGAGCTGTCCGGCCTCATCGTCGGCCTCAGCCTCGCGACGCGGCCGGCGAGCATCTACCGCGCGCTGCTCGAGTCGACGGCCTTCGGCGCGCGGACCATCGTCGACGCGTTCACGTCGGCCGGTGTCCCCGTCGACGAGTTCATCGTGGCCGGCGGACTGACCGGCAACGGGCTGCTGATGCAGATCTACGCCGACGTGCTGCGCCGGCCGCTGTCGGTGATCGGCTCCGCCCAGGGTCCGGCGCTGGGCTCGGCGATCCACGCCGCCGTTGCCGCCGGCGCCTATCCCGACGTCCCGACCGCCGCCAAGTCGATGGGCCGCCTCGCGCCCTCGTCGTACGAGCCGATCGGCACCAATGCCGATCGCTACGACGAGCTGTTCGCCGAGTACACCGCCCTCCACGACCACTTCGGACGCGGCGCGAGCACGGCGATGCGGCGGCTCAAGCAGATCCGTCGTCGCGCCCTGGTGGGGAGCGGGCGGTGACGGTCGCCGCCGAGATCAGCCGCCTGCGGGAGGAGCTCGCCGTGCTCCACGCCGAGCTCGTCCGCTACCGCCTGGTCGTCTGGACCGCCGGCAACATCTCGGCGCGCGTGCCCGGCGCCGAGCTGCTGGTGATCAAGCCGTCCGGCGTCTCGTACGACGAGCTGACGCCCGACAAGATGGTCGTGTGCGATCTCGACGGCAACGTCGTCGAGGGGGACCTGCGCCCGTCGTCGGACACGGCGGCGTCGGCCTACGTCTATCGCCACCTGCCCGACGTCGGCGCCGTGGTCCACACCCACTCGCCCTACGCCACCGCCTGGGCGAGCCGGGGCGAAGCGATCCCGTGCGTCCTGACGATGATGGCCGACGAGTTCGGCGGCGAGATCCCGATCGGCCCGTTCGCCCTGATCGGCGGCGAGGACATCGGTGCGGCGATCGTCGACACGCTGCGCGGCCACCGCTCGACCGCCGTCCTGCTCGCCAGCCACGGCGTGTTCACCATCGGGGCGACGCCGAGAGCGGCCGTCAAGTCGGCTGTCATGTGCGAGGAGGTCGCCCGCACGGTTCATCTCGTTCGCCAGCTCGGGTCGCCGCTGCCGATCGCCGCCGACGACGTCGACTCGCTGTACGCCCGCTACCAGAACGACTACGGCCAGGGCTGACCGCCGCCCGCCTGCCGACCCACCTGCCCAAGGAGCCCATCGCGATGCCCCGCCCGCTGTCCACCGGCCGCCTCCCCGATGGGGGCGTCCCGCAGATCTGGTTCCTCACCGGGAGCCAGGACCTCTATGGGGCCGAGACCCTCGCCCAGGTCGAGCGCCAGTCACGCGAGATCGTTGCCCGCCTCGGGCGCGCGACGCAGTCGGTGGAGATCGTGTGGCGTCCCGTCCTCACCACGTCGTCGGCCATCCGCCGCGCCTGCCTCGACGCCAACGGCGACGACGACTGCATCGGCGTCGCCGCATGGATGCACACGTTCTCACCGGCGAAGATGTGGATCCACGGGCTCGACGAGCTCCGCAAGCCGCTCCTCCACCTGCACACCCAGGCCAACCGCGAACTGCCGTGGTCGACGATCGACATGGAGTTCATGAACCTCAACCAGGCCGCCCATGGTGACCGGGAGTTCGCTCATCTCCAGACCCGCCTCGGGGTCGTGCGCAAGACGGTGGCCGGACACGTCGACGACCCGGTCGTGCAACGTCGCGTCCAGGCGTGGGTGGCCGCGACGGTTGGCGCCACGACGATGCGCCGCATGCGGATGGCCCGCTTCGGCGACAACATGCGCAACGTCGCCGTCACCGAGGGCGACAAGGTCGAGGCCGAGCATCGCTTCGGCATCTCCGTCAACACCTACGGCGTCAACGACCTCGTCGCCGTCGTCGACGAGGTGCCCGACGGCGTCGTCGACGATCTCGTGACCGAGTGCCTCGACACATACGACGTCGCCGCCGAGTTGCGCCCGGGTGCCGATCGAGCTGCATCGCTGCGGGACGGGCTCCGGATCGAAGCGGGTCTACGCGAGTTCCTCGAAGGCGGCGGGTTCGACGCCTTCACCACGACGTTCGAGGATCTCGGAGGTCTTCGACAGCTGCCGGGCCTGGCGGTGCAACGCCTGATGGCCGATGGCTACGGCTTCGGCGGCGAGGGCGACTGGAAGACGGCGGCCCTGGTGCGTGCCCTGAAGACGATGGGCACCGGCGCCGGCGGGACGTCGTTCATGGAGGACTACACGTACCACCTGGGGCCAGGAGAACCGAGGGTGCTCGGCGCCCACATGCTCGAGGTCTGCCCCTCGATCACGACGTCGACACCGCGCGTCGAGGTCCACCCGCTGTCGATCGGCAACCGCGCCGATCCGGTGCGCCTGGTGTTCACCGCCGATGTCGGACAGGGCTTCGTGGTCGGGCTCAGCGATCTCGGCGAGCGGTTCCGGCTGGTGCTCAACGAGATCGATCTCGTGGAACCCGACGAGCCGATGCCCGCCCTGCCCGTCGCCCACGCCGTGTGGACGCCGCGTCCCGACCTGCCCACAGCGCTGGAGAGCTGGTTGCGGGCCGGAGGTCCTCACCACACCGCGCTCAGCACCTCGGTCGACGTGGAGTCGATGGTGGACCTCGGGGAGATGTTGCGGGTCGAGCTCGTCCGGATCGACGCGGACACGACGACCCGATCGCTCACCAACGAGCTGCGCTGGAACCAGGCGTACTACCGCCTCGCCGCGCCGCTCTGACCCATCGGGTTCCGGGCTCGTCCCCCTTTCCCGGAAAACGACGACGGGGTGCCGGTCGGACCGCACGGTCCAGCCGGCACCCCGTCGGGAGTGCATCACCGCCCGGGTCGGGCGGCGTGAATCACTTCAGCTCGACAGAACCGCCGGCCTCTTCCAGCTTGGCCTTGGCGGCCTCGGCGGCCTCCTTGGTGGCCTTCTCGAGGACGGGCTTGGGGGCGCCGTCGACGAGGTCCTTGGCCTCCTTGAGGCCGAGGCTGGTGAGCTCGCGGACGGCCTTGATGACCTGGATCTTCTGGGCGCCGGCGTCGGTGAGGACGACGTCGAACTCGTCCTGCTCCTCGGCAGCAGCGGCCTCGCCGCCGCCACCGGCCGGGGCGGCTGCGGCAACGGCGACCGGAGCGGCAGCCGTCACGCCGAAGCGCTCTTCGAAGGCGTCGAGGAGCTCCTTGAGCTCGAGAACGGTGAGGGCGGAGATCGAATCGAGGATCTCAGTGGTGTTCGCCATGATGGTTTTTCCTTGTTGAGAAGTTGAGAGTTTGGGTGGATTGCAGCGGGGCGTGGATCACGCCGCCGCCGACTGCTGATCGATGAGGGCCGACAGGCCGTAGGCGAAGTTGCGGGGCAGGGCCTGCAACAAGCCGGCGGTCTTGACGAGCGGGGCCTGCAAGGCGCCGGCGAACATCGCCAGCAGTTCCTCGCGCGACGGCAGGTCGGCAAGAGCCTTGACGTCCGCAGCAGTCATGGCGGCCGTGCCGAGCGCTCCTCCCTTGACGATGAGGAGCGGGTTCGCCTTGCTGGCCGTGTTGAGGGCCTTGGCCGCGCCGACGGTGTCGTCGCCGGCGAAGGTGATGGACGTCGGGCCGACGAGGAACTCCTCGAGGACGTCGAGTCCGGCTTCGCGTGCAGCGAGACGGGCCAGCGTGTTCTTGTAGACCTTGTGCTCGGCACCGGCCTTGCGCAGCTCGCCGCGCAGGGCGGCCAGGCCGGACACGGTCATGCCGCGGTACTCCGACACGAAGACGGCGGGAGCCGACGTCAGCTTGCCGACGATCTCGGCGACGACGGCAACCTTCTCCGGACGGGGATCGGTCGTGGTGGTCATATGGTGCACACCTCCTTTCGGTGTCGTTCGGGGTGCTCGCAGATGATGCGAGCGCCATCCCGAACGGGGGCTCGCAGGCGCGAGCCGACCGGCGAAAGGGCGAGCACCTCGGCTGGCGGGACGGATCCCATTCTCCGCTTCCCCGAGGGGAGTGCGGACCAGCGGTCTACGGCGAGCGACCGTTGTGTATGTCGACCTGACACGCTACCGCCCCACCCCCAAAACCCGATTCTCAGGCGTCCACGGTCGCGAAATCGCGACGCCAGCAGTACACGAACCGGCAAACTCGATTCTCAGCCGTCTCCGGTTGCAATAGCGCAACCCGAGAAGCACAGGAACCGTCCTCACCTCGCTGGGCCGCCGGACGTGGATCCGCCTACGCTTCGCTGCCGATGGCAGCGGAACATCGCAGGGTGGTCGCCGAGACGGAGGTGCACGCCGCCGCGCTCGCCGACAACCTCGCCCGCCAGGACTTCGTGGTCGAGTCGCAGACGCCGCACGAGTGGATCCTGCGCAAGCCGCGCCGCCGCGGCGACATCACGGTCAGCGTGACGATCAAGCTGCCGCCGGGCCCGCCCGGTCCGCCGCCTCCTCCGCCCCCGATGGGTGGCGGACAGCCGTGGGGGCCGCCGACCGGTCCTCGCGCCTGAGCCTCGACCGCCCGTCGACGGTTCTTGTACCGCCCTGGTCGCGATTCCGACGGCCTTGTCGGACGTGTGGGTCAGGTCAAGGTGTGATCGCTGTGCTGCGGCACGATGGTCTGCTCCTGAGACTGGAGTGCCGTCGTCGGTCGTCGGACGCCGGCACCTTGTCGGTGCGACGGGGCGGTTTGGGTCGCCGGTTGCGGTTGCCGCACTCTCGGTCACCGACCTCGGGGTCTCGACGCCGGCGCGGCTCGTGGGGATGTTTCGGGGGCTGGATCGTGACGGTTTTCGTCACGATCCCGCCCCAGACCACCGAGTGGCACGATCGAGCCCCAGATTCTCGACGTGTCCGGCTTGCACCCGGCCACTGACGTCGATCACCTCACCTTCGGAGCAGCAGCCGTCACCGGCGACACAGCCGACCTGCGGCGAGGCGCGACGGCCCCGCCGAAGTGCCGACCCAGCGCGCTCCCCGAGGCCCACCCCGTACGCACTTCCACCGATCAGAACCCACGAAAGAAGCAGGAGCGCCCGGTTTCGCGACCGGAGACGCCTGAGAATCGTGGTTTCGGGTCAGAGGTGGAGGAGGCCGCGGTCGAGGCGGCCGTGCTCGAGGTCGTCGACGAGGCCGGCGATCGCTTCGAGGGGCACGACCCTGCTGACCAGCGGAGCGAGTTGGAGGTCACCGGCGACGGCCTGAGCGGCCAGGCGCGGGATCGCCGTGTGGGGATCGACCGACCCCATCCGCGACCCGAGGATCGCCTTGTCGTGGAACAGCGAGCGGACGGGCACGGTCATCGCCTCGCCGGCGCCGGGGAGCCCGACGATCACCACCCTCCCGCCGCGGCCGAGCGCGCCGATCGACGCCTCGAGCACGCCGACGTTGCCGGTGCACTCGATCGCCGCGTCGACCGGATCGACATCGGCGTCGGCCAGCGCAGCCGGGAGCCCCGCCTCCCCCACCACGATGAAGTCGGTGGCGCCGAGGCGGCGGGCGATCGCCTCCTTGGCCGGGTTGCGGTCGGCGACGATCACCCGCCGGGCACCGGCGAGGCGGGCACCCTGCACGGCGTTGAGGCCGATGCCGCCGGCGCCCGTGACGAGCACCGTCTCGCCGGCCACGACCCCCGCCCGTTCCACTGCACCGACCCCGGTGACGACGGCGCAGCCGAGCAGCGCGGCCTCGGCGTCGGGGAGGTCGTCGGGTACGGCGACGACCTGTGAGGCCAGCACGACCGTGCGCTCGGTGAAGGCACCGAGGTTGACGAACTGATGCACCGTCGACCCGCTCCGAGAGAACACGGGAGGCCGCGGCGGTGGCGGCGTGGTGCACGTGGTCGGCGATCCGCCGCGGCAGCGCGGGCACGACCCGCACGCCACGATCGGCGTCAGCACCACGCGGCGCCCGACGAGGTGGGCGGCGCCGTCGACCACGCGCCCGACGGCCTCGTGCCCGAGCACGGCGGGGACGGGCTGGGGATAGGAGCCGGTCATCGGGTTGAGGTCGCTGTGGCACAACCCGGCGGCGGCGATCTCGACCAGGACCTCACCGTCGCCGGGTGGCCGCACGTCGACGTCGCCGTGCACCTCGAGTGCTTCACCCGTCCAGATCGCCGCCCTCATCGGCTGGCCACCGCCTCGCGACGCGTGGTCGCCGCCTCGCGGAACGGGACGTTGCGGGACGGGTCGTCGTCACGCGGCAGACCGAGCACCCGCTCGGCGAGCTGGTTGCGCAACACCTCGGACGTGCCGCCGGCGATCGTCTTGGCCTGCACGCGCAGGAACGCCCAGGCGTTCGGCATCGCCCAGTCGTCGCCGTCGGGCCACGCCACGCCGGCCGGTCCGGCCAGGTCGACGAAGAGCCGCTGCAGGCGCTTGGTGTGCTCGGCCTGGAGCACCTTGGTCACCGATCCCTCCGGACCGATGACGCGCCCGGCCTGCCGGCCGGCGGCGACGCGGCGATTGCCGAGCTGGATCAAGGTCGCCTCCATCCACATCCGCACGAGCCGGTCTCGTGCGACACGGTCGGCGCCGGGTCCGTGCCGGCCGAGCAGCTGGGCCACGTCGCGTCCGACGACCGAGCCGGGCGGGGCGGCACCGACGCCCGATCCGGCCACGCGCTCGAACGACAGCGCCGTGCGGCACACGTCCCAACCGCCGCCCTCGGGACCGAGGCGGTCGCCATCGCCGAGGCGCACGTCGTCGAGGACGATCTCGAAGAACTCGCTGTCGCCCGTCATCTGGCGGATCGGGCGGATCGTCACCCCGGGGAGGCGCAGATCGAGGCAGAAGGCCGTCATACCGGCGTGCTTGGGCACCGAGGCATCGGACCGGGCGA
The DNA here is from genome assembly GCF_003426815.1 of Desertimonas flava. Classification (GTDB taxonomy): domain Bacteria; phylum Actinomycetota; class Acidimicrobiia; order Acidimicrobiales; family Ilumatobacteraceae; genus Desertimonas; species Desertimonas flava. The sequence continues at coordinate 12,101 of NZ_QKYK01000048.1, read as the reverse complement.
TCAGCAGGCCGCGCCGGGAGATGTCGGCCCGGCTCGTCCACAGCTTCGTCCCGGTGATCACCCACTCCGAGCCGTCACGACGGGCGGCGGTCCGCAGGGCGGCGAGGTCGGAACCGGCGTCGGGCTCGCTGAACAACTGGCACCACAACTCCTCGGCCCTGGCGATCGCCGGCAGGTAGCGCCGGCGTTGCTCGTCGGTGCCCCACTGCAGGACGGTCGGGCCGACCCACGCCGTGCCGATCGCCGTCCGCACGTCGCCGACCCGCCAGCGCCGCAGCATGGCCTTCACGGCTGATGCGCCGTCACCGTCGAGGCCGCGGCCGCCGTACTCCACCGGCCAGTCGGGAACGAGCCATCCCGCCGCGGCGGCCGCCTCGAGCGCGACGTCGCCGTCGGGCCCCGCGCTCAACCGCTCCAGCGCCGCGGCGTCGCCGCCGTCGACCGCGGAGATCCACTCCGCCGGCAACTCGGCACGCAGCCAGGTCTCGAACTCCGCAGCCGCGCCGACGCTGGACGCCGCCACCGTCACTTCACTCGTCCGCGCTGGCTGTGGCGCTCCCCGAGCACGATGCCACCGAGGAGGTTGCGCATGATCTGCGACGTGCCTCCGCCCATCGTCAGGCCGCGGGCGTCACGGAAGTAGCGCTCGAGCGGCCACCGTCGCGAGTAGCCGCGGGCACCATGCAGCTGGATCGCCTGATTGGTGACGCGCTGGACCATCTCGCTCGAGTGCAGCTTGGCCATCACCGTCGCCCGCTGCTCGGGGAAGCCGGACGCGTCAGTCGAGCGGGCGGCCCGCCACGTGAGCAGTCGCGACGTCTCCACGTCGAGGGCCATGTCGGCGAGCATCCACTGGATCCCCTGGAACTCCGACAGCGACCGGCCGAACTGCCGGCGCCGGCGAACGTGGGCCACCGCCGCGTCGAGGGCGGCCTGGCCGATGCCCGTCGTCATCGCTGCGTTGCCGCAACGTTCCGGATTGAACTGGTTGACGAGGATCTCGGCACCACGCTTGGACTGCGGGTCGGGCGGGACGAGCACGTCGGCGGCCGGGATGTGGACACCGTCGTACCGCAACGTCGCCTCGGCGACGCCGCGGAACCCCATCTTGGGATCGACGACCGGCTCGGCCGCACCCTCGGCCCCGCGGTTCACCAGCACGGCGCCGATGCCACGCGGCCCGTGCGTTCCCGGGGCCCGGCAGAACACGACCGTGGTGTCCGCCTCGCGCCCCCCGGTGACCCAGCACTTCGCGCCGTACAGGCGGAAGCCGTCGCCGTCGGGGCGCAGTTCGGCGCGGAGATCGGTCCCGGCCGAGCCGGCGCCGGGCTCACTCATGGCGATGGCGAAGTGGCGGGTACCGGCGGCGACGCCGGGGAGGTAGCGCTCGTGCTGATCGGGGGTGCCGAGCACGTAGACGGCGCGCCACGGACCATTGAGGAACGCCTGGGCGATCATCGCACTCGACACGCAACTGCGGGCCAGTTGCTCGACGACCAGGCACCCGGCGATCACGCCGAGCCCGCCGCCGCCGAACTCGGACGGGACCGTCAGGCCGAGGAGGCCGGCCTCGCGGAGCACGTCGTAGGAGCGGTCGGGAAAACGTTCCTCCTCGTCCCAGACCGCCGCCCACGGAGCGAGCTCCTCGTGGGAGATCTGCCGTGCCTTGACGACCAGCTCCTGCTCGGAGGGCGACAGTTCGTTCCACGGCGCGGCGGCCAGGTCGAGCGGCGGCACGTCGTCGACGGGATGCCAGACCTCGGCCTCCTCGTCGAAGTACCCGGTTGCGTCAACCATCTCGGTGGCCATCGATTGCGTGCTCCTTGTGAGCGGGGCCGACGACGCGTGCGTCGAGGGCGACGAGTCCGTCGGCGGTCGGGACGAGGGGGTTGCACTCGACGAGCACGGCCCCGGTGGTGACGACGAGGGTGGTGAGGCGGCGGGCGACGGCGGCGAGCGGGCCGGCGAGGTGCCGATGCCGTTCGTCCCGGCGCAGGATCGTGCGCTCGACCCGCTCGGCGATCCAACCGGCGGAGGCGAGAGCCGGTATCGACACGGTGCGCCCCGTGAGCTCGACCGAGCCGCCGCCGAGGCCGATCGCGGCGACGAGGCCGAGGGCGTCGTCGCGCTGGACGCCGACGATGAACTCCGGTGTGCCGCGCAGCTGGCGGGCGATCAAAGCGGACGGGGCGAAGGTGAGCAGCTCGCCGAGCGCAGCGGTCACCGCGTCATCCTCGAAGAGGTCGAGGCGGACAGCGCCGATCCCCGCCTTGTGCACGGCGGCGGCGACGTTGGCCTTGAGCACCACCGGTCCCGACGCCTCGCGCAGGAAGGTCAACGCCTCGGCGTCCGTCGCCACCGTCGCCCACGGCGCCACCCGGACGCCGGCCTCGGAGACGAGCCGCATGCTGGTCGCCACATCGTCGACGCACAGCGCACCACGCCGAAGCCCGGCTGACGCCGCGTCCCGGTCGATGCGATCGGCCATGGGCATCGGGTCCGTGGCCAGGGCGGCAGAGGCGTTGACGGCCGCGGTCAGATCGCCGAGCACGAGCTCCCCGCGCTCGGCGGCCTCTCGCTCCACCGTGGCGTCGCCGTCGAGCACAGCGGTGACGATGCTGAATCCGGCGGCATCGGACGCGGCCTGCAGCGGGCCGGCCTGCTCGGCACGACCGACGACCAGCGCTCCATCCACCTCGCCGCTCGTCGCCAACACGTCGACGAGGCCGGCCAAAAGCGGCGTGTCGGCGATCGCTGAGGCCGTCACGTCCACCGGGTTCGCGGTGTTGGCGAACGAGGGCAGCGTGGCGGCCAAACGCGCCCTCGTGGCCTCGGTCAGCGGCGCGATCTCTATGTCGGCGTCGGCGAGGAGGTCGGCGGCCACGACACCGGCGCCGCCCGATCCGGTGAGCACCGCCCAGCGGCGGCCGGCAGCCCGGCGGCCGGCCGAGAGGGCGATGGCCGCGTCGACCAGCTGCCGGTCTCCGGCGACGGTGAGTCCACCGTGCCAGCGCACGAGCTCGGAGAGCACGGCGTGGTCGGGGCTGACCGCAGCGGTGTGTGAGCGCGCCGCTGCCGCGGCAGCCGAGGAACGACCCCCGACGAGCGTCACCACGGTGATCCCGGCATCGGCCGCGGCGGCCAACGACGCGGCGAGCTCGCCATCGCGACCCACGCCCTCGAGGTACAGCAGGGCGACGCGGGGCCGGAGCCGTTCGTCGACAGCCAACGCGTCGAGGATCGCCGCCACGCCGTAGTCGTCCTCGTTGCCGGTGCCGACGAAGCCGTCCAGCTCCAACCCGCGTCGCCGCGCTGCGCGTACGAGGCGCACTCCGAACGCCCCGCTCTGCGACAGCAACACGACGCCGGATCGCCGCTCGCCGATGCGGTGATCATCGAACGCCTGGGCGAAGGTGACCACGGCGCGCGAGCGGGCCCACATGAACCCGACCGTGTTGGGCCCGAGCACGCGCATCGGGCGCTGGGGACGACGCAGCGGTTCGGCGCCGGTCTCGCCGAACCCCGAGCTGTAGACGACGGCGTGGGCGGTCGACGACGCCAACCGTTCCAGCACGTCGCCGACGGCCGCGGCGGGAACGGCGACGACGGCGACGTCGATCGGTCCCCGGCCGGCCAACTCGGCGACGTCGGACACGGCGCGCACATCACCACCGAACCCTGCCTCCTGGAGGTGGCGCACCGTCCGGGCGCCCATCCGATCCGGTCTCGACACGGAGCCGACGATCGCGATGGTCCGCGGCTCCAGCAGGCGATCGAGGGACAGCCGCGCGTCCGATGCCGCGTCGCGCTCGGTCGACGTCACTTGAGCTCCGGCGGGATCACCGTCGATTTCGTCGTTCCCCACTCGGGCGCCCGCCGCTCCTTGAACGCGGTGATGCCACGAAGGGTCTCCCCCTGCGTGCGCACCCAGTTGAGCACGCGCCGCTCGTGGTTGTAAGCGTGGATCCGGTCGGTCTCACCGAGGAACTCGTACATCAGTCGCTTGGTCGCGGTGGTGGAGACCGGAGCGCAGTTGGCGGCGATGTCGTGGGCGGCGGCGACCGCCGCGTCGAGGACGTCGCCAGCCGCCAGCGCTCGCGACACCAGCCCGATGCGGTGGGCCTCGGCACCATCGATCGTGCGGCCGGTGAGGAGCAGATCCATCGCCGTCGACAGCCCGACGAGCCGGGGCAGCAACCACAGCGAGTTGCGGTCCGGCATGATGCCGACGCGGTTGAACGAGAAGGCGATGCGGGCGTCCTCGGCGACGAAGCGGATGTCCCATTGCATCGCCCACGTCAGCGCCACGCCGATGGCGTCGCCGTTGATGGCGCCGATGATCGGCGTGGCGAGGTTCCACGGTGCCGTCGATGGATCGCTGAGATCCTCGGCACCGTGCACGGACGGGTCGCGCCAGTCGATGTCGAGGTCGGCGCCGACGCTGAAGTGCTCGCCGCGGCCGGTGACCACGGCGACGCGGATCGAGTCGTCGCGGTCGAGGTCGACGAGGGCGGCACCGAGCTGCACCGCCATGTGCGGCGTGTAGGCGTTGCGCCGATCCGGACGGTCGAGCACGACGATCCCCACCGGCCCGTCCCGCTCGACGGTCACGTGGCGCGGCGCACCGCTCGACGCGGTCACGCGCGACCACCGTGGTCTTCGGCCCACGGGCAGAGGCGATTGCCGACCGCGCCGATGAGGGCGCTGAACAGCACCCCGAAGATGGCGATCGTGACGATGCCGACGTACATCTCGTCGGCGACGAACAGCTCCCAGGCGTGCCAGGTGAGGTAACCGATGCCGTCGTTGCTGCGGACGAACTCGAAGGCGACCACGAGCAGCACGCCGATGCCGGACGCCAGCCGCATCGCGGCGACGATCTGCGGGAGCGCGCCGGGGAGCACCACCCACCGGAACCTCTGCAGCCGGGACAGGCCATAGGCCGAGGCCGCCTCGTGATACGCACCGGGCACCATCGACGCGGCGCTGAGCGTGCTGAAGGCGAGGATGAAGAACACGCCGAGGGCGACGAACAGCACCTTGGGCATCTCACCGAGACCGAACACCAGCAGCAGGATCGGCAGCAGGGCCAGCTTGGGAATGACGTAGAGCGCGCGCAACGTCGGTTCGACGGCTGCCCGGGCCAGGCGGAACTGGCTCATCACCAGCCCGAGCAGGATCCCCGCGCCGGCACCGAGGAAGTAGCCGAGCAGCAGGCGGCGCGTCGTGATGCCGAGCTGTCGCTGCAACTCGCCCTCACGGACGAGATCGACGCCGCGGGTCCAGATCGCCGACGGCCGGCTGAAGAACCGTTGGTCGAACCACTCGAGGTGGGCCCCGACCTCCCAGAACACCAGCAGCAGCATCGGAAGCGCGAGGGCGAGCACACGTTGCAGCGCGCGATCGCGGCGCACCCAGCCGGCGTGGTCTCGCTCGGCGCGCCCGGGGCGGCGCTGGACGACCGCCGGAGCGACGGAGCGGGGAGCCGTCCCGCGTCCCTCCCGCCCGGCGACAGGAGCGGTCGAGTCGCCGCGGGTCTCACCGACGGTCATCACGCCGGCGCCCCAGCCATCGATTCGTCGGCCGCCGCGGCGAGGACCTCGTCCCGGAGCAGCGCCCAGATCTCCTCCTCGAGGGCCCCGAACTCCGCCGACGAGCGGATCGCCACGTCGCGTGGACGTTCGAACGGCACGGTGAACTCGGCCTTGAACCGGCCGGGCCGGGCGCTCATCACCACGATGCGATCGCTCAACAAGATGGCCTCCTCGATGCTGTGGGTGACGAACAGCACGCTGTTGCCGAGCGTCTCGTAGATCGCCACCAGCTCGTCCTGCAGCACCTTGCGCAGCTGGGCGTCGAGCGCGGCGAACGGCTCGTCCATGAGCAGGAGCTCGGGCTCCATCACCAACGCCCTGGCAAGGGCGACACGCTGCTTCATGCCACCCGACAGCGTTGCGGGATAGGCCTTGGCGAACCCGGTCAGACCCACCCGCTCGATCCAGTCGGCAGCCCGGGCGTTGCCGACCTTCCGAGGGATGCCGGCGGCGTCGAGCCCGAGCCGGACGTTCGCCGTGACCGTGCGCCACGGGAAGATGCTGTACTCCTGGAACACGACCGAGCACAGGGAACGACTCGTGTCGTCGTGGTGGATGTCGATCTCGCCGGACGACGGCCGCAACAGCCCGGCGATCATCCGGAGCAACGTCGACTTGCCGCAACCCGACGGTCCGACGAGCGACACGAACTCGCCGCGCCCGATGTGGAGGTTGGCGGCCTCGAGCGCCACCGTCGTGCTGCCGCCGCGATGAAAGGTGCGGCTGACAGCACGGACGGTGACCTTGGCGTCGGCCGGTGTGCCGGTCGGGTGACTCGTCAGGCTCATGGTTCCAGCTTCGTTCGGCCCGATCGGCGAATCATGATCAGGCCGCCGGTGCTGCCGCGCAAGCGGCCGCGGTGACGGCGAACGAGTCGTCGATCAACTCGGCGCCGGGGATGAGCTCGTCGTACTCGAGCACGCCCTGCTCCTGCATCAACGCCTGCAGCTCGTCGAGGAACTCGACGGCGCCGTCCATGTTCAGTGTCGGGTCGAAACCCAGCGGGAGTCCGGCCTGGAGCGCCTCGGGTGTGGTGTCGAGCGCAGTGGCGAGGTGGGCGACGACCTCGTCGTTCTCGAGGAATCCCTCCTGGAGGTGAGCGGCCGACGTCTCGCTGACGACTCGAAGGAACGTGACCAGCACCTCGGGCCGCTCGAGGAAGCTGGGCCCGACCACCAGCCCGCTGCCGTTGATGCCGGGACCGTAGCCACCGAGGTAGCGCAGGTCGGGGTTGTCCTGGGCCTCGACCCAGATCGGGTCGGACAGCCACGTGGCGGCGACGGCACCGTTCTCCAAGGCGACCAAGGCGTCGGTGCCGGCGAGCTGGGTGAGCGTGATGTCGGACAGGCCCAGCCCGACGGGCTCGAGCTTCTGGGCGAGGATGAGGCCGCCGGCGCCCATGCCGGCGGTGGGCGACCCGATCGTCTCGCCGGCCAGGGCGGCGATGTCCATCTCCTCGCCGTCGCCGACCACGTCGGTGCGCACCCAGTAGCCCTCCTGGGAGTCGGCGTTGGCGTCGTAGCCGGGCATCACCCAGCGCAGGTCGATGCCGCTGTCGACCGCATTGAAGTAGCCGGCGCTGTAGCTGGTGAGCGAGGCGTCGATGCGGCCTTGCGACAACGGCGCCAGGGCCTCGGCGGCCGCGAGCGGTTCGATCGTGACATTGAGCCCGGCCTCCTCGAACGCCCCGTTCTGCATGGCCAGGAGGACCGGAGCGAAGGCCAGGATCGGCCGCGAGATCGAGATGACCACGTCTTCGGTGCCCTCGATCGGCGCCGGGCACTCGCCGGCAGGAGCGGCGCTCCCGGCCGGCGCCTCTGATGCTGCGGCCTCCGCAGCGGTGTCATCGGGCTCGGTGCCCGCGCTGGCCACGCCGTACGACAACGCCAGTCCGGCGCCCGCCGCGACGGCTACCACTCGTCCCCATCTGTTCATCGGCTTCCCCCTGATTGACGACCGGTAGACCTGATCGTGATTCGATTCAGTGAAATCTACTTCGATCCACAGAAATCTTAGTGAGAACGGCGGGCGCGGGCAAGGGCCTCCCGCAGCGCACGTCCTGGTCGCACGTCAGCCGGTGAGATTGCGCGCCGCCGCGCGCAGCGCGTCGACCACCGACGTCGGATCGGCGGGCAGACGCCCGGCCGGCAGCACGGTCCCGATGGAACCGTGAACCTCGCCCCCGCGACCGAAGATCGGGATCGCCGCACCCCAGAGCCCCGACCACAGCCCGGCACCCGAACCGGCGGCCGAGCGGTCGGCCCGGATCGTCTCCAGGGCGTCGAGGAAGCCGGTCCTCGCCGCTCCCTTCCACCGGCCGCCCCAATGCTCTGCCATCACCTCTTCGACCTCGGACTCGGGTCGGAACGCCAGCATGCACTGCCCGGTCACCGTGTCGGCCGCGTGATACCGGCTGCCGAGCGCGACGTGCGTCCGCAGCGCCCGCCTCGGTTCGGCGATGGCGACGTACACGGCCCAACCATCCTCGTAGGCGGCGTAGACCGTGGTCTCCCCGATCGTCTCGGTGGCGATGCGCAGCGCGTCGTTCACGGCGTCGCGCCAGCCGTCGCCGTCAACGACGGCACAACCGAGCCGCCACGTCAGCAAGGTCGGTCGCCACTGCCGGTTGGCGTCCTGCGACGCGAACCCCTCGTCGCGCATGAGCCGGAGGAACCGCAGCGTGGTCGGTGGGCTTAAGCCCACCCGTTCGGACAGCTCGGCCAGAGACTGCGGTCCGTGCTCGCACAAGGCGACCAACACTCGCAGGGTCCGGTTGATCGATCCGTCGGCGCTCACGAAGACGATTCTTCCCTGCCGATCACGCGCGACCGAGCACCAGCGCCGCTGCCGAGGCGAACATGCCCCCGGCACCCAGGACGAAGGCCACGTCGGGCGAGCCGGCCTGAGCGTCGGCGCGACCCTGCAACTGGCGGACCGATTCCTGGATGGCGAACATCCCGTACATCCCGGTGTGAACGTAGGACAGCCCGCCGCCATTGGTGTTCATCGGCAACCGACCGCCGGGGCTCGTCTCGCCGGCCTCGACGAAGGGGCCGGCCTCGCCCCGACCCACGAAACCGAGATCCTCGAGCCCGTAGAGCGGCAGGTGGGCGAAGGCGTCGTACACCATGAGGTGATCGACGTCGGCCGGACCGATCCCCGCGGAGGCGAAGGCGTCGGCACCGGCGCGCCGGAACCCGATGGATCGCGTGAGGTCGTCCATCATCGACACAGCGGGTGCGTCGAGGGCCTCGCCTCCGCCGAGCACCGTGACCGCCGGCCAGCGCAGGTCGAGGTCGGCCGCCCGCTCGGCCGTCGTCAGGACGAGGGCACCGCCGCCGTCGCTGCGCAGGCAGCACTCCAGCAGGTGGAACGGATAGGCGACGAGGCGGGAGGCGAGCACATCGTCGACGGTGATGAGTTCGCGCATCGTCGCCCGCCCGTTGCGCGCCGCCCAGCGGCGCTGGGCGACGGCCACCGATGCCAGTTGTTCGTGCGTCGTGCCGGTCTCGTGGAGGAAGCGCATCGCCGGAAGGGTGAACGCGGTCGGCGGACCGCTCACCCCGTACGGCCGCTCGAACTGGCCGGCCGCGCTGACGAGGTCGACCGGACGGGGCGGATGGCCCACACCCGATCGACCCGACTCGCCGTGGGCCACGACCGCCACCGAGCAGTGCCCGGCCGCCAGCGCGGCGACGCCGTGCCGGACGTGCAGGAGGTACGAGCAGCCTCCGACGTTCGTCCCGTCGATCCAGCGCGGGCGGATGCCGGCGTAGTGCGCCACCTCGACCGGAGACATCCGCGCCGTCGCCAACCCGTCGACGTCGTCCGTCGACAGTCCGCACTGGGCGAGGGCGTTGCGGATCGACTGGGCGTGCAGCTCGATGGCCGACGTGTCCGGGGCGCGTCCGAGATCGTCGCTCTCCGCAGCCCCGACGATCACGGCCGTCGCTTCGGTCACGCCGGCCTCCAGACGGGCAGGCGTTGCCCATCGCGGTCGACGAACGTCACGACGAGGGGCATGTCGAGGGCGAGCGCGGCCGGGTCGGGAGCGACGTCGACGAGGTTGGACATCATCCGGACACCCTCGTCCAGCTCGACGAGGGCGATGACGAAGGGCACCTCGTCGGGCTGCCAGCCGGGGCCGGGGCGATGCGAGATGACGTACGAGGCGAGCGTGCCGCGTCCCGACAGCTCGTGCCAGGACGTGGAGCCGCCGCAGGCCGCGCAACGCGGACGCGGCGGAAACATCCATGTCCCGCAGGCGTCACATCGCGGCAGGGTGAGCCGACCGTCGTTGACCGCCTCCCAGTAGGGGCGGGTCTCTGGCGTGGGGATCGGCCGGGGCTTGGACGACCCATCGGGCCGGACGGCGTCAGAGGCGACGGTCATGGCCCACCCACTCCTCCTCGCGCAGGGTGCGCCGCAGCAGTTTGCCCACGTCGCTTCGCGGCAGCTCGTCCCGGAAGCGGATCTCACGCGGGCACTTGTAGCCGGCGATCAGTGCCCGGCAGTGGGCGATCAACTCATCGGCCTTCACGGCGGACGACGTGACGACGTGGGCGACGGGTCGTTCCCCCCAGTCGTCGTCGGGTGCCCCGATCACGGCCGCGTCGGTGACCGCCGGATGTTCCAGGAGCGCGGACTCCACCTCGGCGGGATAGATGTTCACGCCACCCGACACGACGACGTCGGCGGCCCGGTCGCAGAGGTAGAGATAGCCCTCGTCGTCGAGGTAGCCGATGTCGCCGAGCGTGAAGAACTCGCCACGCCGGCTCGACGCCGTCTTCTCCGGATCGTTGAGGTAGGCGAAGCGCTGAGCGGGGATGGACATGTACACGGCGCCGGGTTCGCCCGGCGGCAGCTCGTTGCCGTCGTCGTCGAGGATGCGGATGGTGACACCACTGCGAGCCCGGCCGACGGTGCCGGGATGCGCGAGCCATTCGTCGGGTGCCGCGATGGTGGCACCGCCCTCGGTGCCGCCGTAGATCTCGTAGAGGATCGGTCCGAACCAATCCATCATCGCCTGCTTGACATGAACCGGGCACGGGGCGGCGGTGTGCACGACGCTGCGCAGGCTGGCGACGCCGGCCTCGCGTCGCTGATCCACCGGGAGCGCCAGCAGGCGGCTGAACATGGTGGGCACCATGTATGTGTGCGTGACCCGGTGGGTCTCGATCAGCTCGAGCGTCGCCTCGGGCGTCCATGCCGTCATGACGACCACGCGATGACCGAGGTGCAGCGCCTGGATCGCGTAGGCGCCGGGCGCGGCGTGATACATCGGCGCCGTGACGAGGTGGACACCGTCGGGATGGTCGACGCCGTAGAGGGCGGCACGGGCAGCGAGCAGGCCGAGGTTGTCCTCGGGCACGCCGACCGGGAGCGGCCGCCGGACCCCCTTCGGACGTCCCGTGGTCCCCGACGTGTAGAGCATCCGCTGCCCGGTGCCCCGGCGCGCCGGTGGCCCCTCGGCCTGCCCGCCGGCGATGGCGTCGAGTCCCCGGCGGCCGACGATCAGCTGCTCGGCGTCGCGCCCCGCCGCGTCGAACGCAGCGCGCACGGCGATCTCGTGTTCCTCGGTCGTGATCACGAGCGACGCGCCCGAGTCGGTGAGGATGTAGGCGATCTCGGGCGGGGCGAGGTGCCAGTTGATCGGCGTGAAGTACACGGGGAGCTGGGCGCAGGCGAGCTCCACCTCGAGGGCGGCGATGCCGTTGGGCAGGACGACGGCCACGCCGCCGCCGGGATCGACGCGGCGCTCGATGGCCCTCGAGAGACGATCGACGCGGTCGGCGAGCTCGCCGAACGTGACCGACGCGCCGGTGTCGACCTCGATGACGGCCACGTCGTCGCGCTGCTCCCGGGCCAACGCGTAGAACCCCGCGACGCCCCGGCCGGACATCACCGCACCTCCGCAAGGGCACGGCCCAGGCGTTCGATCTCGGGGATCGGGTCTTCGAACAGCACGGACGCGAACACGCCGGTCACGCCGGCACCGTCGAGCTCGGCGAGCCGTGCCGCCACGTCGGTGACGGTGCCGATCACGGCGTACCGGTCGACGAGGTACTCCTCCAGCTCGGGATCGTCGTCGAGGAGGAGACGGTTCGGGTTCTCCGACGCCGCCCGGCCGTGCCATTCGAAGTCGTACTCGGCGAACGCCCCCGCCAAGCGGTCGGCGTGGCGGCGAGGGACACCACGAGCCTCGATCTCGTCGGCGGTGACCCCGGCCAAGTTGAACCGGGCGGCGCTGGCCGCCCGCGGCGCCATCGCTCGGCGGAGTGCCGCGACGTGGCTCGAGTCGCCGCCGACGGCCACACGTAGCGACGCCCAGAGCTCGACGTCGCCGGTGACCGACGAGGCGAGCGCGGCGTCGTGCAGCCGGCGCAGCAGGCCGGCGTCGCGACCCGCACCGGCCACCAGTCCATCGGCGACGCGGCCGGCGAGGGCGGCTCCCCGGGGCCCGCCGGCGGCGACGTTCAGCGGCACGCCGGCCGGCGCATCGGCGCG
>NZ_QKYK01000047.1 GCF_003426815.1 Desertimonas flava | reverse complement strand
GGGGCTCACCGCCGCCGGCCTCGTCGCCGTCGCCGTCGGCGGCCGCCCCGGCCGCGGCGTCACCGGCGACGCCGCGACGACCGTTCCGTCCACCGCGGCGGACGGGCTGATGCCGGTCGCCCTGCGCGCCACCAGCACGACGGCCGCGCCGACCACCGAACCGCCCACCACGACGATGCCCTCGACCACCTCGTCGACCACGACCACCGATCCGCAGACGCTCAGCGAACCGCTCCGGTTCGGATCCAGCGGCCGAGCTGTCGGCCGCCTCCAGGACCGCCTCCGCGAGCTGGCCTTCGAGCCCGGGCCGTCCGACGGGCTGTTCGGCGAGCTCACCCAGCAGGCCGTGTGGGCGTTCGAGAAGCTCGCCCTCGGTGTGCCCCGCGCCGAGGCCACCGGGCGGGTGACCGACGAGCTGTGGCAGCAGATGCGGACGCACGACCCGATCCGGCCTCGCCGCAGCTTTGCCGCCGGGCAGACCTCGGCCGACCACACCGAGGTGTACCTCCCCGAGCAGGTGGTGGCGTTCTTCGACAACGACCAGGCGGTGCTCATCAGCCACATGTCGAGCGGCAGCGGCGAGCACTGGCGCGAGACCGTCACCATCAGCCCCGGCGAGTACCGCAACGAGCGCGGTACCGAGCCGATCCGCCTCGGCCTGATGGGCCGGTCGATCACGCCGGGCGGCGTGTACCTGTTCGACCGCATCGTGGCCGGCCGGCGGCTCGGCGCCCTCGGAGCGATGTACGACCCGGCGTACTTCAACTACGGCATCGCCATCCACGGGGCCGAGAACATCCCCCTCGAACCGGCCTCCCACGGCTGCGTGCGCGTGCATCGCTACATCGGCGAGCGGTTCCACCAGTTCATCGATCGGGCCGATCAGGTGTGGGTGTGGGACGGTGAGCAGGAGCCGGAGTGGATCGGCCAGCAGCCGCCACCGTTCGACCAGATCGATCCCGATTGGACGGACGCGTAGCGCACGCAGCCGGATGGTCGCGTCGCCATGACGTGAGAGGTCATCGACGGGCCTCGCCGCGGCGAGCAAGCTGGCGGGATGACCGATTCGCCTGCCCTCGACCTCTCGGCCCTGGTGGCCTCGATGCCGTTCGCCGCCGGGTGCGGCATCGAGATCGACGCCGCCGGCCCCGACGAGGTGACCGCCCGCATGCCGTGGTCGGCCGAGCGCTGCACGACAGGCGGGCTCCTGCACGGCGGCGCACTGATGGCCTTTGCCGACACGGTCGGGGCGGTGTGCGCGTTCCTCAACCTGCCCGCCGGTGCCGGCACGTCGACGATCGAGTCGAAGACGAACTTCTTCCGTGGCGTGCGATCCGGCGTCGCCCACTCCGTCACTCGCCCGCTGCACGTCGGACGCACCACCATCGTCGTGCAGACCGACATCACCGACGACGACGGCAAGCGCGTCGCCCAGGTCACCCAGACCCAGGCCGTCCTCGTCCCTCGTGCTCAAACCTGATTCTCAGCCGTCTGCGGTTGCAGTTCTGCAACCAGAGAAGCACAGGAATCATGGCGCGGCGTCGAACGACGCAGGCCGCGCAACTTCTGTACTCCTGGTGTTGCATCCGTGCAACCAGAGACGGCTGAGAATCTGATGCCCCCCGGGGGAGGTAGGGGAAACCCCCCAACGAAGACGGGAGCCTCACCGATCGACCGGAGAACCGGCGATCCGTACCGTCGACGCCATGAACGTGTTCGCCCTCGGCGCCTGGGCCTTCGGGGCACTCGGCGGTCTCGTCGCCATCGACACGATCCTGCCCCTCGTGCCGTCGGAAGCCGCCGTCATCGTGGCCGCGGCCGCAGCCGGATCCCCCGCCGCCGTGGCCGGAGTCGTCGCCGCCACGGCGGCGGGCGCAGTGGCGGGCGACGTCGTGATGCACGTCGCCGGTCGCCGACTGGGCCGCACGCGAGTCGGTCGCCGGCTGCTCGGACGCCTGGGCCGTGTCCCGGCCGACCGCATCGGCATGCCGGCGGTGATCCTCGGTCGCTTCGTCCCCGGTGGCCGCACCGCCGTGGCCGTCGGCACCGGTCTGACGGGGATGTCGCCGCGGCGCCTCCTCGCCTCGAGCACCGCCGGTTCGGTGCTCTGGGCGCTCTTCATCGTCGTGCTCGGTCGACTCGGTGCCAGTGTCACGACCAACCCCGTGGCCCAGGTCGCCATCGGGCTCGGCTTGGCGTTGACGGCCGGCCTCGTCGCCTCGATCGCTCGGCGCCTGATCCGCCGGCGCCGGACCGCTGTGGCGCCCGCCGATCGCCCTGCGCTGCCGGCAGCCGTGCCGGTCGTCGTCCGCCGGCGGCGTCAGAGCGTGGCGGGCAAGGCCCTGATGACGAACCTCAAGATGTCCTCGGCCGTCTGGCCCTGCCAGGTGCGGATGGTGGGCAGGCCGGGCGGGGCCGCCGCCTGAGCGAACCGGTGCAGCGTCGCCGCCAACCCGGCGATGATCCCCCACTGCACCGGTTCGTCGGCCGTGGCCACGGCCGGATGGGTGCGCAGGAGCTCGGCGACGTCCAGCGCGCCGCCGTCGCCGATGTCGGCGCGCGACGCCACCACGTCGGCCAGCAGGACGAGGCCGTCGAACCAGCGGGCGGTGTTGCCGGCGTGCGCCCAGTCGACGATCCACACGGTGTCGTCCGTCAGCAGGATGTTGTCGGCACGCAGGTCACGCTGGCTCAGCGTGTCGCCGCGGAGCGCGGCGCGACCGGCGCCCTCGAGGGCGACGAGGCGATCGAGATGGGTGGCCACCCACGGGTTGCCGTGCCAGGGGTCGTCGGGATGGGCGGCGATGCGGCTCCAGCCGCGGAAGAAGACGTCGTACTTGTCGTCGCGGCCCGGGTCGTCGGGCCACGGCGAGGGGGTCAGGGACGAGGTCAGCTCGTCGACGGTGTCCAGCACACGGCGTGCCTCGTCGGGACGCCAGGGATGATGGGGCGGCCGTCCATCGATCACAGGGAACAGGGCGACGCACCACTCGTCACCGTCGGCGACGAGGTCGGCCGTCACCAGCGGTCGGAGCAGTCCGGGGAGGTCGGGAAGCCGCACCGCCTGCGCTGCCTCGGCCCGCATGAACCCGATCGCGTCGGGATTGATCGATGCTCCGACCGCCTTCACGAACGCCCGCCGTCCCGACTCGACGGTGATCACGGACGCGACGCCCGGGGAGAACCCGCCGCGCTTGTCGTCGTGGTGGACGACGCGCCCGCCGAGCTCGCCCTCCAGCCAGACCACGACCTCGCGGGGCAGCTCGCGCGAGGGGAGGCGCACCCCGGCGGCGTAGGTGTCGGGGAACGGAGTGGTCATGGCACCGGGGTCCGTCCGGCGAGGATCTCGGCCAGCAGCGGCCCGTCGAGGTTGCCGCCGCTCAGCACGACGCCGACGCGGCGGCCCCGCTGGCGGTCGCGCTCGGCGCTGGTCAGCAGGCCGGCGAGGGCGACCGCCCCACCGGGCTCGGCGAGGTTGTGGGTGGTGCGCAACAGGGTGCGGATCGCCTCGGCGCAGTCGTCCTCGGAGACGGCGACGATGCGGGCGGCCCCGGCGACGATGGCGGCGATCGCCTCCTCGTCGGGGACGCGGCAGGCGACGCCGTCGATGAACGTGTCGGCCCTCTCAGTGGAGACCACGCGGCCGGCGTCGAACGACAGCTGTGTGGCCGGTGCCTGCTCGGCGACCACGCCGATGATCTCGGTGCGCAGACCGAGCAGGTCGCGCACGCCCATCAGCCCGCAGATCCCCGAGCCCATCCCGACGCCGACGTACACGGCGTCGAGCTCGCCGGCCGCGTCGAACAGCTCGCGGGCGTACGTGGCGACGCCGGCGACGAGATCGGGGTGGAACGACGGCACCGACACGAGACCGTCCCTGGCAGCCAGTTCGCCGGCCCGCTCGCGAGCGGCTTGGAAGTCGTGGCCGTGCACGACGACATCGGCGCCGAACCCGCTCATCGCCGCGTTCTTGTCGGGGCTGTTGCCGTGGGGGACGAGCACGGTGACGGGGATCCCGGCCACCCGACCGGCGAAGGCGATGCTCTGGCCGTGGTTGCCGCGGGTGGCGGTGATGATCCCGGGAACGTCGGGCCGCTCGCGCCGCAGACGGTCCACGTACACCAGCCCGCCGCGAACCTTGAAGGCCCCGGTCGGGGTGTGGTTCTCGTGCTTCACCCACACCTCGGCACCGAGCTCGGCGGCGAGCAATGGCCACGCGTACTGCGGCGTCGGTGCGACGTGGCGCCGCACGATCGCCTCGGCTTCATCGAGGCCCTCGGTCGTCAGCATCGCGTCAGCCTCGCGCGGAGATCTCGTGACGCCGGCCTGGGTTCTGGGAGCCCCCCAGGTCATCGTGACAGCCTCCACTGTCACGATGATCGTTCGGGCACGGATCGGCCCGAGCACCGATCGCGGACCGCGTATCGTGACGAACATCGACGTCACGGTTCTCGATCACCACGCGCGCGCCGACCGCCACGACCCACCCCCACCGGCGGGCGGATCCGACGCGCTTCCGTCCGAGCTCCGCGTCCGCGACCTGTCGCGCCGCACCGGCGTCTCGGTGCGCAACATCCGGGCGTACCAGGATCGTGGCCTGCTTCCTGCGCCCCGTCGTGACGGCCGCATCGTCTGGTACAACGACGACCACGTCGAACGACTCGGCGTCATCACGTCGCTGCTCGGCCGCGGGTTCTCGCTGGCCAACATCGCTGAGCTGCTCGACCACTGGCGCGATGGCAGCACGATCAGCGACGTCGTCGGCCTCGGGCGGGGGATCACCGGGCGCTTCAGCGACGAGGTGGCCGACTGCGGAACCGCGGCGGACATCGTCGCCCGCTACGGGCTCGACGTCTCCAACGCGGCCAGCCTCCCCGGACTCGTGGAGCTCGGGCTGATCGAGATCCACGGTGAGACCTGGCGGGTCCCGAGTCCGCGCCTGCTGTCGGCGGGCGTCGCCCTCCACCGGGTGGGCGTACCGATCGATCAGCTCCTCGCCGAGCTGGCGCGCATCCGCGAGAGTGTTTGCGCGATCGCCGACGGGATGGTCGCCCTCGTGCAGCGCAATGTGTGGCAGCCCCGCGTCACCGGCGACGAGGTGTTGCCACCGTTGCCGACCCTCGTCGACGTCGCCGCGATGATCGACCAGATCCGCCCCCTCGCCAACACGGTGGTCCTCGTCGAGTTGGCGGCGGCGTTGCAGTCGGCCGCCGACGCCGCTGTCGGCCGCACGCTCTCACGGGTCGCCGAACCGCCCGCGTCCGACTCGACGAGCACTCGACGAGCGCTAGGAGACTGCTGAGCAATCGGTGCGACTTGCTCAGCAGACCATTAGACCAGCGCGGGACGCTGCCACTCCTCGCCGAGTACGTGCTGGCCGAGGAAGGCGAGCACCGTCTCGTACCACACTCGGTGGTTGCCGGGTGTGAGGATCCAGTGGTTCTCGTCGGGGTAGTAGAGGAACTTGGCGTCGACCGCCCGCTTCTGCAGGTTGTACCACAGGCGCAAGGCCTCGCCGATGGGGACCCGATAGTCGCGGTCGCCGTGGATGACGAGCATCGGCGTCGTGATGGCGTCGGCGTACCGGTGCGGCGAGTACCGCTCGTAGCGCTCGGGCCGGACCAGGGGATCGCCCCACGTGCGCTCCCAGAAGTAGGCGCCGTCCGTGGCGCCGGTGAAACCGTCGATGTGCCAGAGCGACGCGTGGGTCACGATCGCCCGGAAGCGGTCGGTGTGCGTGGCGATCCAGTTCGCCATGTAGCCGCCGTAGCTGCCGCCCATCATCGCCGTGCGCTCGGCGTCGAGATCGGCACGTTCCAGCGCGGCGTCGACGGCTGACATCAGGTCGGTGTAGGGGTTGCCGCCCCACTGGCCCCACCCGCGCGCGACGAAGTCACGGCCGTAGCCGGTGGAGAAGGCCGGGTCGGGTAGCAGCACCGCGTATCCACGGGCGGCGAGCAGCCACGGGCACCAGCGCCACGACCAGGCGTTCCAGCTGCCGAGCGGCCCGCCGTGGGCCCACAGCACCAGGGGCGCCGGTGTCGCGGCGCTCGCTCCGTGGGGCAGGACGAGCCACGAGGCGACGCGCGCGCCGTCGGAGGCGGTGGTCTCGATGCGTTCCAGGCGTCCGGGCACGGGGCCGATCGCACCCGGGTTGGGGAGGACGTCGGGCGCCTGGTCGACGACATGGGGGGCGAGCCGGACGGGTTGGTGCGGGGCGTCCCAGGTGGCCCGCAGGGCGTAGACGGCGGAGCCGTCGGCGGCCACCTGCAGCGACGAGTGGGCGCCGACGGAGGTGAGCCGGGTGACCCGGTCGTCCGCGGGATCGTCGGCCAGGTCGATGCGGAACACCGGGGCGGCGCCGTCGTCGTCGGCCGTGGCGAAGATCGCCGAGCCGTCGGGCGACCAGGCGTACTCGGTGAACCACCGATCGAAACCGGGAGCGACGGGGCGCTGCTCGCCGGTGACCACGTCGACGAGGAAGGTCGTCTGATCCTCCGCCTCGTCGTAGGTGCCCTCGGTCTCGAACGTGCAGACGACGCGAGCGCCATCGGGGGAGAAGCGGGCGCCGTACCACGACGCGTTGTCGTTCTCGGCGAGCACCCTGGTGTCGCCGGTTGCCGTGTCGATCACCTCGAGGCGTATCCGCCGGGACGCGCCCGGTGCCGCGGTGTCGACGCTGCGGACGAGGAGGCGACCGTCGGGGGAGAGGTCGACCTGACCGCTCGCCTCGCCGGCGCTGAGGCCGGCACCTGGGGTGAGGTCGCGCGCGGCGACCTCTGTGCCCTCCGGCGGGACGGCGCCGACGAACAGCACGTGGGGCCATGCCGGTCCGAGGTCGTGGTCCCAGTAGCGGACCGGGTACTCCTCGTGCAGGATCGCCGAGACACCGGCCTCCTTGCGGGCGGTCCGCCGCTCCTTGTCGTCGGCTCCCGGCGTCGCTCCGGGGAACAGCGGGCTGACGATCGCCACGTCGCCGGAGTCGGCCGCCACGGCGACGCCGCTGACCCCTCCGGGCTGGGAGCTGAGCAAGCGGGCCTCGCCGCCGCCGGCGGGGAGCAGCCAGAGCGCGGCCGGGGGCTTGTCGTCGCCGCCCGGCTTGGCGTCGGGGTCGGGCCGGGCCGACGTGAACAGCAGGTCGCCGTTGGGGAGGAAGCGGCCACCCGACTCGCCGGGCGCGCTGCGCGTCAGTCGGCGTGCCGGGCGGTCACCGGCGGGGTCGATCTCCCACAGTGCCGTCTGCCATCGTGTGCGCTCGGGGTTGAGCGCGGCGACGGCGGTGACGAGACGGCTGCCGTCGGGCGACAGCGCCAATCCCGACAGGCGGGGGAGCGCCACGAACTCGGCGAGGTCGTCGAAGGGGCCCGTGGCGGCGTCGTCGGTCATCGAGCCCGACCCTATCGGTGCCCTGGAACGCGCCTGACGGGGGGCCAGGCACATCCCGTCAGGCTCCGAGATAGTGCCAGGCACTATCTCGGACCCAGGGGTCGGGTCGGCCGTGGAGGGCGAGGGCGGCGTTCGACCAGGCGGGATCGTCGGTGACGTCGCGGCCGAACCAGGCCGGGGCGACGAAGGCGTCGGCGTCGTCAGCGGACGTGAACTCGACCTCGACGGTGACGAGGCCGGCCAACGTCCCGGCGTACACGTCCACCTCGGCGATCAGGCGGTCGGGCAGGGGGACGGCGTAGCGCGTCTTGTCGATCATGCGGCCACCCGCGTGGCCCAGCAGTTGGCCGGCGTCGACGAGTCCGATCGGCACCTCGACCTCGGTCCTGGCGAGGCCGGACCCGGCCTTCACCGTCAGGCGGGCCGTCGCCTCGTCGGCGACGCGGACCCGGACGGCCACGTCACCGTCGAGCGCCACGTACCCCTGGCGCAGGCGGCTCGCCGTCACCCCGGCCGCATCGAGCACCCCGGGCGGCACGCCGTCGTCGAGGACCCACTTGCGCTCGATCTCGGTCGCCATCGGCTCAGTATGCCCGGGCCCTACGAGGCAGCGAGGAGGCATGACGCAGTACGGTGAGGTGCTCATGGCCGCCGGCACCTCGACGTTCCTCGCCGGCGACGGCGCGTCGGCGATCCTCGCCGTGCTGCGGGTCGAGGGCTTCGGCATCGGCCCGTCGGAACGAGCCGCGATCAGCATCCTCGACACGTTCGACGGGCGTCTGGCCGGGGCTGGCCTCCGGCTCACGGCGACCCGCCGGTTCGGGCGTGGCGACCTGCCGGGCGACGTCGAGCTGGTCCTCGCCGGCGATGGTCCGGCCGCCGCGGCGACGACCGCGGCCGTGCCCGCGGTGGCCGCCGACGTGCCGGCGGGACCGATGCGCGCACGGGTCGGACGATTGCTCGACGTCCGGGTTCTCGTGCCGATCGTGACGGTGGAGCTGACGCGGACCACGGCCACCAAGCGCAACGGCACGGGCAAGACCACCGTCACGGCCATGGTCCTGTCCGACGTACGGTCCGGGGAGACGGTGCTGCCCGGCGCCTACCTCGAGATCGCCGAGCTCGCCGGGTACCCGAAGCCCGCCGGCCGGATCCGCGACGCCGCCACCGCCGCGGGCCTGGTGCCGGTCGACGGCAGCGTCGTCGAGCTGGCCGCGGCGTCCGCAAGGGTGAGCCTGGCCGGCCGCAACGTCCTCCCCGGTGTTCCGCTGCGTGGTCGCGACGACACCATCGACGCCTTCCGCGCCGTGCTGGGCAACCTGCGTGACGCCTTGGTCGCCACCTACGACGGCACCGTCGAGCACGTCGACCCCGAGTTCCTCCACGACTTCCGTGTCGCCGTGCGCCGCACCCGGGCGACGCTGTCCACCGCCAAACGGGTCATCCCGGCCGCCGTGCTCGAACCGGCGCGCGCCGGGTTCGCCTGGCTCGGCCAGGCCACCGGCCCGTCACGGGATCTCGACGTCTACCAGATCGAATGGCCGGCCTACGTCGACGGGCTCGACGATCGGGCGATCGCCGCGCTCGAGCCCGTCCGGGCCCACCTCCAGCATCAGCGCGAGTCCGCCCACCGCCGGCTCAGCGATGACCTGTCGGGCGCGAGGACACGTGATCTGCTCGATCGGTGGAGTGTCTGGCTCGACGAGCCGGTGGCGCCCGATGCCGACCTCCCGCCGGTGGCCCGCAAGCCGCTCGGGCCGTTCGTCGCCAAACGCATCCGCCGCGCCCACCGCACGATGATCGAGCGTGGTCGCAGCATCAACCCGGACACGCCACCCGAGGTGCTCCACGAACTGCGCAAGGACGCCAAGAAGCTGCGCTACCTCATCGAGTGCTTCGGGGGGCTCTACAAGCCGTCGGCCCGCAAGCCGTTCGTCCAGCGACTGAAGGCGTTGCAGGAGAACCTCGGGGCGCACCAGGACGCCGAGGTCCACGCCGCCGACCTGCGCGAGGTGTCGGCGGTCCTCGCCCCGACGGCTTCGCTGTCCACCGTGCTGGCCGCCGGTCAGCTGGTCGAGCGGATGGAGCAGCGGCGCCTGGCGAGCCGCGCCGAGTTCGCCGAGCGCTTCGCGGCGTTCGACACCGCCGCCACCGTCGAGGCGCTCGCCGCCCTGCTCGGCAGCGAGCGCACCGGTAGCGACCGCCGGGATCGAGGCGCGCGGTGAAGGCCCTCGCGTCGTACAGCATCAAAGGCGGCGTCGGTAAGACCACAGCGGCGGTGAACCTGGCCTACGAGGCGTCCCGGTCCGGAGCGCGGGTCCTGCTCTGGGACCTCGACCCGCAGGGCGCGGCGACGTTCTTCTTCCGCGTCAAGCCGGGGGTGCGGGGCGGCGTCGAACGGCTGCTCGGACGCCGCGGCGAGCTGGCCGCCCACGTTCGCGAGAGTGACTACGTCGGGCTGCACCTCGTGCCCGCAGACTTCTCCCTGCGCCACCTCGACCTGCGCCTCGACGGGACGAAGCGGGCGACGCGGCGTCTCGCCGAGCTGCTCGAGCCCCTCGACGACGACTACGACGTGGCGCTGCTCGACTGCCCCGCCGGCCTGTCGTTCGCCAGCGAGGTGGTCTTCGAGACCGTCGATGCGCTGCTCGTGCCGACGGTCCCGACACCCCTGTCGGTCCGCACGCTCGACCAGCTCGTCGAGTTCCTCGACGGCGCAGATCTTCGGCCTGGTCGGCGGCCGGAGGTGTGGCCGTTCGTGTCGATGTTCGACTGGCGCAAGGCCCTCCACCGCGATCTGCTCGAGACGCTGGCCGTGGCGCAGCCGCCGTTCTTCCCGACGGCGGTCCCCAACAGCAGCGCGGTCGAACGGATGGGGCGCCTCCTGCAGCCGGTCGGTGCAGCGTCGCCGCGGACCACCGCGGCGCGCGGCTTCAAGGCGCTGTGGTCGGAGATCGCCGCCCGCCTCTGGCCCTGACCCAACCGGCGGGCGTTACGGATGGTGCCAGGCACCGACCGTAACGCGGGGTCCTCCACCGGCGTCGCTGGAATCGTCGGTGATGCTGTCGATGCGCTCGCCGAGCCAGTCGAGGAACGATTGCTGGGCGATCGCCTGGAACACGAACCAGGCGACGAGCAGGACGAAGGCCACGACGAGGGCTCGGCGGAGGAACCGCGTCACCTTCGTCGTGTACTCCGAGACCAGCGGCTGCAGTTGCCGGGTGGCGCTCCTCGCCTGCTGGCCGAACATCTCGACGGCGCGGTCGACCTCACTGCGGGCCACCTTGCGCACCTCGGCGATCACCTCCTCGGTCTCGCGCCGCCGGGACGCAGCGGCCTGCACGGCGTCGGAGGTGACCCGAGCCATCCCGCCGGCGTCGGCTGCGCCGCCGAGCAGTCCCGCTCGCCGTGCTGCCAACAGGTCGAGCTCGCTCTGGCTGGGAGGAGCGCGGAAGTGGTCGGTCCAGTCGCTGCCCTCCCACCAGCGCAGACGCGGCCCGCCGGTGGGATCGGGATACCAGCCGGGGGGCGGGGCGTCGGCCAGTTTCACGGCCGGCCGCCGTCACGGGGTGGAGGGACGTCGACCCGCTCGGACACGCTGGGGACGGTGAGGCCACCTTTGGGGCGGACCTCGTCGACGTCGCCATCGGACCGTGCCGTCTCGGCCAGCGCTGCCACGGTGCCCAGCAACCCGGCGAACTCGGCCGGAATCACGAGCTTCGTCGCCCGGCCGTCACCGATCCGCTCGAGAGCAGCGAGGTATTCCACGGTCAGCACGCTGTTGTCGGCCTGGGCCTCCTTGATCCCGGTGAGCCGCATCCGGGCCGCCGCCCCCTCGCCCTCACCGATGCGCTCGAGACGGATCTTCTCGGCGTCGGCGCGCAGCTCGATCGCCTGGGCATCTCCCTGGGCGTCGAGGACCGCGGCCTGCTTGCGGCCTTCGGCGGCGAGGATCGACGCCTGTTTCTCGCCGTCGGCCCGGGCGATCGCCGCCTCCTGGAAACCCTTGGCCTCGGTGACCGTGGCCCGGCGGTCACGCTCGGCGCGCATCTGGGCGTGCATCGCCGACACGACCTCCGGCGGCGGGTCGATGCGCTGGATCTCGACGCGCACGACCCGCACGCCCCACTTGTCGGTGGCGTCGTCGAGGACCTCGCGCAGCTGGGTGTTGATCCGGTCGCGCGACGTCAACGCAGTGTCGAGCTCGAGATCGCCGATGAGGTTGCGCAGGTTCGTCTGGGCCAACTTGGTGATCGCCGTGAAGAAGTCGGCCACGTTGTAGATGAGGCGCTGCGGATCGGTGGCTTCGTAATACACGACGGCATCGACGGACACGACGACGTTGTCGGCGGTGATCACCTCCTGCGGAGGGACGTCCACCACCTGTTCACGCATGTCCACCAGTTGCATCGTCTCGATGAACGGGATGATCAGGTTGAACCCCGGCTCCTTGGTGGTCTTGTACCGGCCGAGACGCTCCACCAACCCGCGCTGATACGGACGGACGATCTTCACCGCGCCGATCAGGAACGCCAGACCGACGATGGCCAAGGCACCGATCACGATTGCCACGATCATTCCGGGCTCCTCTCTGTAGTTCCCGCGTCTGTAGTTCCCGCGCCGCCGCTGTCCACGTCGGGAGGGGCCGGCGAGGACATCGGCTCCACGACGACACGGGTCCCGACGACCTCCACGACACGAATCGACGTTCCGGCGGCGATCGGCTCGGCGCCCGCGGCCAGCGCCGCCCACACCTCGCCCTCAACCGTCACTCGTCCCCGCCGTTCGACGTCGAACGGGCTGATGTCGGCGGTGGCGAAGCCGACGAGACCGACGAGCCGATCGGCGCCCACACCGACCGGCAGGTCGTTGCGTTGGATGAACCGGCGGACCCAGCGGTAGGCCACGACGAACAAGGCCGCGCCGCCGAAGACGAACACGGCCCATTGCGCTTCGATCGGCGCATCGGAGAACCCGAGCAACGACGCGGCGAACGCCGACACGGCGAACGGCAGCAACACGAACGTCCCGCCGACGAACGAGATCTCGATGACGGCGAACACCACCGCCACCACCAGCCAGACCCACGGCCAGACGTCGATGTCGATCCCCAGGTCGAGGACATCGGCCCCGAACATGCTCCAACCCTAGTGGACTGTCGCCGAATCGATCAGGTGTCTCGTGGCGCGATCCACCTCGCCAACTCGCCGACAGACCACCAGTGGGCGCTCACCGCATGACGGGGTTCGACCGCGGGAGACGGACTCGTCAGTCGGAGTCGATGATCGCCATCGCCGCGGCGACGAGGCCGAAGAAGAAGATCAGCGAGATCCCGGCGATGGTGACGACGTACGGCTCGAGCATTCCGTCGGCGTTGGGCTCGGCGCCTGGATTGAAGTACGCCGGTCCCAGGGGACTGTCGGTCTGGCCGGTGGCCGCAGTGAGCAGCAGCCAGCCGTTGCCGACGGCGCCGGCGATGGCGAGGCCGAGGCCGTAGCGACGCACCAGCAGGAAGCCGAACACCCCGCTGGCGAGCATCAGGCCGAGGTTGGCGAAGCGGGCGACGAAGAACAGCACGGGGATGTCGATGCCCGGCCCGCCGGCCCACGCGTCGCTCGTCCAGTTGGCGTCGAGGTCGGCACCGTTCAAGGGGATGAGCGGGCCGATCGTCGCCACGACCGTGGCGATGGCGCCGAGTGCGGCGACCCACGGATCGAGACCCGCCCGCCGATCGTTCCCCGAGCGCAGGAGCGAGATCAGCGTGACGAGGACGCCGGCGCCGGCAGCGCCGACGAGGCACCAATAGCCGAGATCGCGGGTGAGCTGGGCGGACGCGCCGAGCGCTGACTCGGAGGTCGCCAGCTGAACCTCGGCCAGCCCGAGCGGGAGCGCCGCCCAGCCGGCCAGGGCGGTGCCGGCGCCGCCGGCCGCCCCGGCACCCCAGCGGAACCCGCCGCACCAGAAGAGTGCGCCGACCAGCATGGCGAAGGAGACGACGATCCCGGTGACGGTGAAGTTGGTGGCGAAGTCGTTGATCTTCCACTCACCGGTGACGGCCGCCGCGCCACCGGGTGCGGTGACCGAGATGACCGGCACGAACATCGCCACGGCCGCGGCGGCGACGGCGAGGATCGTCAGGATGAGCAGCGGCTTCACGCGGAACGACGGCCGGGGCCCGGCGCCGTCGACCTCGTCCCCCCATTGCTCGTAGCCGGAGGGTTCGTAGGGGATCGGCTGGTACGTGGCCGGGAGGTGCCCGGTCGGGGCGTAGCCGGGGTCGTAGGCCTCGGGTGGTCGGGGCGGGGCCGCCGCGGGCACGTATGACGGTGGGCCGGCGTAGGGGTCGGGCAGGTACTGCACGCGGGTCGGCTGGTCGGCCTGCCGGTCGTAGGCCCCCGTGAGGTCGGGGTCGCCGGCGTAGCCCCCGGCGGTGCCCGGCCACGGCGGGTACTCCTCGGGCGCCTCCATGGCCTCGTCGCCGGCCTGCGGCGGCGGTGGCGGTGGGGCGCTGCGGCCCGGTCTGGTGTCGACCACCGCCGACCACGGCAGGCCGGCGCCGGGCGTCGGATCGGGGGGAGCGAACGTGGTCTCGGGGCTGCCGAGGGCGGGCAGGACATTGGTGGCGTCGGCGTCGAGGCCGTCGCCCGGGGGGCGCCCGGGCTCCAGGTCAGAGGCATCGCCGGGCTCGTCCTCGTCGGGGTCGTCCGCCGGCCCGTCGACCGTCTCGACGGCGTGTCGCCCGGCCGTGTCGCGCTCGTCATCTCGCGGCGACGAGGCACTGATGGCGAGCAGTTGGCCGGTCGTCGGATCGAACATCGGGTGGCCAGGGCCGGCGGCGGGCGTCGCGGACGTGACCGAAGGGGTCTGGTGAGCCAGTCGGGCGCCGCACTCCATGCAGAACTTGTGCTCGGGCCGCACCTCCGTTCCGCACACATCGCACTGCATACCCATCCGAGCCTACGTAACCCGGCGGCGCCGTGACGCGCGGTTGGTGGACGGTGCGCGCGTCGTGTGCCCGCTGCCGGTTCACGCCCGCCACAATCGTGGTGTGGCCGGCCGCTTCGCCCCGTCGCCGACGGGTGACCTCCATCTCGGGAATCTGCGCACCGCCCTCGCCGCCTTCCTCCTCGCCGTCTCGCGCGGCGTGCCCTTCCTGCTGCGGGTCGAGGACCTCGATCGCGTCGCCTCGGCCCCGGCGCACGAAGCGAGTCAGCAGCGTGATCTCCGTGCCATCGGCATCGACTGGGACGGGCCGGTGCTGCGCCAGAGCGAGCGGTTCCCGGTGTACGAGTCGGCCCTCGCCCGGCTCACCGCGGCCGGGGCGACCTACGAGTGCTACTGCACGCGGCGGGAGATCCGCGACGCCGTGGCGGCGCCCCACGGCACCGAGCTCGTCTACCCGGGGACGTGCCGCGACCTCAGCCCGGACGAGCGGCACCGCCGCCGCGCCGAACGTCCGCCGGCGATCCGGTTCCGCGGGGAGGGGACCGTGACGTTCGACGATGCCGTCGCCGGGCGTTTCACCGGCGCGGTGTCCGACGTCGTGCTGCGCCGTAACGACGGCGCACCGGCCTACAACCTCGCCGTGGTCGTCGATGACGCCGCCACGGGGGTGGATCACGTGGTACGTGGCGACGACCTGCTCTCGTCGACACCCGCGCAGATCGCCGTACAGGAGGCGCTCGGCCTGCCTCGGCCCGAGTACGTCCACATCCCGCTCGTCGTCGGCCCCGACGGGCAACGTCTCGCCAAGCGCGATGGCGCCCTGACTCTCGACGACCTCGACTCGGCGGGGATCGCCGCGGCACGGGTGCGCGGCGCCTTGACCCGTTCGCTCGGGATCGACTGCCCCGACGAGCTCGGTCGGGTGGCGGTGCGCGACCTCGCCAAGGGGTTCGATCCGACGGCGCTGGGGGCACTCGGCCCCGTCACCCCGGCCTCGCTCGCGCTCCACTAGAACGACGATCCAGGTCGTGGTTCAGGACCGATCCAACCCCCGCCGCGAGTGACGGAACTGCATCGAGATGCCGCGGTCGGTGCGAGGGCCATTGATAGCCTTGCGGCGATGCGGGAGCGAGCCAGATACTGGAGCCTCCTGGCGGTGGGAAGCGCCTTCGCCGGAGTGGTGGCCCTCACCGCCTGTTCCGGCGGCCCGACCGGATCGGCCGCGGGCGCCGGCGAGCTCGGTGGCCATGGCCCCGCCGTCGCCGCGCAGCGGCCGGACGTCGCGCCGCTCACCGACGCAGCGGCGTCCACGGCCGACACCGCCGCCACTACCCTCCCGGCCACCACTGCGGCGGCCACGACGGTCGCGCCGACGACGGCCGCTCCCACCACCGCCGCGCCGGCCACGGCAGCGCCGACGACGGCCGCTCCCACCACGGCAGCCCCCACCACGGCCGCGCCGACCACCCTGCCGCCGTCGCCGGCCCTGATCCCCGTCGCCCCACCCGACCGGCCGTTCGAAGCGGTCGGGCGCAACAGCAGCGACGAGACGGCCCGCATCCAGCAGCGCCTCGTCGACCTCGGCTTCTGGCTCAGTGGCGTGGACGGCGACTACGGGCTCACCACCGGCCAGGCGGTGATGGCGTTCCAGAAGTACGTCGGTCTCGAGGCGTCGGGGCGCATCGACGAGGCGACCGCCGATGCTCTCACCAACATCCCGCAGCGGGCCCACGGCCTGGCCGACGCCGGCACGCTCGTCGAGATCGACAAGGACCGTCAGGTGCTGTTCTTCGTCCAGAACGGGGTGACCGTCTGGGTGTTCAACGTCTCCACCGGCAACGGGGAGTCCTACACCGAGCCCGATCAGAACTCGCCGGGCGAGGTGATCAACGGTGTGTCACTCACGCCCAACGGACTGCACGCCGTCAACCGGGAGCGCCCCGAGGGCTGGTGGGAAGGCGACCTGGGCCAGATCTACCGGCCGAAGTACTTCGTCGGCGGTGTCGCCGTGCACGGCTCCAACAACGTGCCCAACTACCCGGCGTCGCATGGCTGCGTCCGCGTCACCACCACTGCCATGGACTTCATCTGGGACGCCAACCTGATGCCGATGGGCATCCCCGTCTGGGTCCACGGCGCCAAGTAGCGCCGCGGCAGCCCCCCCCGAGTGTGGGACGCCCACCCCCGGGACGCCCGGCACTCGGGCGCACTTCGACACTCGGATGGGTTGGGAGGTCAGTCGGGATTGCGGGTGAGCACCACGCACGGAGCGTGGCGCACCACGTGGTCGGAGACCGAGCCGAGCACGGCGCGGCGCAGACCGCCGCGGCCACGCGTGCCCAACACGATGACCGACGCCGGCAACGTCTCGGCCAGCTCACAGATCGCCGATCCGGCCGCTCCCTCGAGGACGACCAGTTCGGCGTCGGCGTGACCGAGCCGGGTGGCCGTCTCCTTGAGCATCGACTCGGCCTCGGCGATCTTCTCGCGCTGGATCTCGGCCAGCTCCTCGCCGGTGAGCACGCCTCCGGCGAAACCCGACCCGCCCATCACGAGCGACGTGTCGGGTCCGTCGACGACGCTGACGAGCACCGTCCGCTCGTGCTCACGGAGCACCGCCAGTCCCTCGACGAGAGCAGACTCGGCCAGCTCGGATCCATCGACGCAGACGAGAACGGTGAACGGCATCGTCAGATCGTGCCACGATCGGCGACCGGCCGGGACACACGGAGCGGATGGTCTCGGGCCGTGAGGCACTGACCGGACTCGAGGTCCCATCGCCAGCCGTGGAGCGTGCAGATCATCTCGCAGCCCTCCACCTCACCGAACACGCTCAGATCTGCGTTGCGATGGGGACACCGCCGCTGCACGATCCACCCGCCGAGCTCGATGTCGGGCTCCACCTCGGTCGGTGGATGGAGTTTGCGCAGGGCCTCGGCTTCGGTCCGCCGCATGCGGGTTCGCGACAGCGACTTGAAGAAGTTGTAGATGTGCTCGTTGAACTCGCCGTCGCGCCACGCGCGGAACCGGCACGACAGGAACAGCGAGTTGCTCCAGTCGACGGCTCGCTCGGCCACCACCTGCTCGACCAGCGGCCGGGCGATCTCGAAGCGGAAGCCGTAGTCCTCGCCGGCGTAGGGCCGCACCTCACCCGCAGGGAAGTCGACGAGGATCTCGAGGGTGCCGGTGGATCCGGTGACCCGGAGCAGGCAGGCAGCGCCGATGCCCTCACGGACGGTGGGGCACATCACCATCAGGGGCCGGAACCACTCGTCGATGGCCGGCACGAGATCGGTCTCGGGCCGTTCGTCCCAGGTGCGGTGGAGGTCGGTGAGCCACGGCATCCAGTCGGCCCGGTAGCGGTCGAGGTACTCGCCCTTGCGCTCGAAGATCGCCGCCACGTCGGCGTCGTCGAGGGGGTGTTCGACGGCGATCGCGTCCGGGGTGACGTCGATCGTCGTGCCCGGGATGGCGAGGATCCCCTCGTGCCCCGATGCGGCGAGGCGGGCGATGAACGTGCGCTGGTCGACGAAGATGCTCGGTTCGTCGCCGGTGACGACGTTGAGCGGGAACAGCTCGTCGTCGAGGAAGCAGGGCGGCCCGGCGCTGGGGACGACGGCGCGGGCGCCGACGGACTCGACGTAGCGCATCGCCCGAGCCAGCTGGCTCTCCACCTTGGCGTCGACGAGATGGCGCATCGTCGTGTTGTCGACCTCGTACACCATCGGGTACCAGATCGCCCCGCTGTACTGGAGCCAGTGCAGGTCGACGTGACCGTGGGCGCGGAGGGCGTCGAGGTCGGTGGTGCGACAGTCGTTCTGGTTGACGATGCGGCTGACCCCGTCACTGATGACGATGGCCGAGTCCCCGCCCGGCCCGTCCGTGATCGACGTCTCGACGTGGATGGCCACGGTGAGACCGCCGTCCTCGCTGCCCGCGAGCGTGAGCTCCTCGCCGTCCACCGTGCGCACCAGGTTGGTGAACCCGAGGCTCTTCAAGCGGTTGTCGAGCTCCCGGGTGGGGAAGCCGGGCACGAGCACGGCGATGTCGCGCGGGAGGTGCTCGGCGAGCCACGGCTCGTCGAAGTGGTCCCCGTGGAGGTGGGAGACGTAGAGGTAGTCGGCGGACTCGATCCGGGCGAGCAGGTCGTCGTCGAGCTGGTCGTTGCGCGGGAAGACGAACCACGAGCCGTGGAACGCCGGGATGAACCAGGGGTCGCAGACGATGGAACCGTGGGCGGTCTCGACGAGGATGCCGGCCTGCCCGAGCGATGTGGCGCGCATGCGCGGGGTCGCGTCGACGATCAGGCCACGGGCGGGTCGGTGTACTGCTGGCCGGCACGCGAGACGTGCTCGGTCCAGGCACCACCGTCCCAGTAGCGCAGCTCGAAGCGTCCGGCGGGGTCGGCATACCAGCCGGCCGGCACCTGTGGGGCAGCTGTCTGCTGGACCGCCGCGGCCTGCTGCGACGACCCGCTCCAGGACGACGCGCCCTGGGAGGAGCTGTCCGACGAGGTGGACGCCGACGAGGTGGACGCGCTCGACGTGTCCGAGCCCCAACCCGAGCTCTGACCGCCGGACTGCTGCGACGACGTGTCGGTGCCCCAGCCGCCGCTGGCCGCGGTGGAGGTGGTGGCCGACTCGGCCGCACCCCAGCCGGTGCCACCCGACGACGGGGTCTCGGTGGCGGGCGGCGCGGACGACTCGGCGGCGGCCGTCACCGTCTCCGGCGCGCTCGCCGAGACCGGCTCGGGGGCCGCGGTGGCCGCGTCGCTCGTGCTGTCGCCGGCGGCCGGCGACGTGGTCGTGTCGGACGCGCTCTCGGACGATGCGCTGTCGGACGTCGCACCGTCGGACGACGCCGACTCGGCGGCCCGGCGCAGGTAGGCGACGACGTCGGAGCCGGCCGTGACGACGGCCACGACGTCCCAACCCTCTGCGGACTTCTCCGTGAGTGTCGGAGCCAGCGAAGCGGCCTCGAACGAGGAAACACTGACGGAGGCGAACTCGTACATGCTCCGCATGGTAAAGGCTCGTCGAGGGGTCTGTCTCGCACCGGCGCCAGATTCCTGCCCCGCACCGCGCCGCGGGGACCGGCGAATATCCCGTTTACCGCCTCGGGCGGTGTGGCTACCGTGCGCCGCCATGTCTCGCCCCACCACCCTCACCTGGTCGACGCTGGCTCGCACCATGGCCGGCACGGTCGTCGCCGTCGCCACGATCGTTGCCGGCGGAGTGGCCACCGCGAGCAGCGCCGCGCCGCCGTCGGCGTCCGAGCACGCTCAGGTGGTCGCCCAGGGAATCGTGAGGTTCGACGGTGCTCCCCGGCACTGGCAGCTCACGCCGTTACCGGCGACCCCGACGCCGGGCGACGCCGACACGTCCGCGCCGAGCTTCATCGTCTCGGAGGGGCCAGATGCCCTCATCGTGGCCGACGGGTCGGGCCCGATCGCCCGGCTCGCCCCCGGCGAGGCGGTCTTCCGGCCGGAGGGCTCGACCACGTCGCTGCGCACGCCTGCGGCCGCCGCCGGTCAGGGGTCGGCGTTCGGCATCGTGCCAGGGTCGGGAGATCCGGCGCTCACGTTCACCGCTCCCTCCGGGGATCGTGACGTCGATCTCGTCCGCGACGTCCTGGCCGCAGGGGAGACGCTCACGGTGACCACCGACGTCTCGGCGTTCGGCGTGGTCACCGAGGGCACGGCGTCGATCAACGGGACGACCGTCAACGTCGGAGAGAGCTTCGGCGCCGTCGGCGCGGTCACCATCACCAACGGGGGCACCGGTCGGCTCGTCGTGCTGGTGGCCGTCATCGGCCCGCCGCTCGACGGAGGCGGGGTCGTCGTCGTGCCGATCCCGACCGCGGCGGGGAGCACGGCCCCCGCCGGTGGTCCGTCGGCGACCGAGCCGCCGGCCGGATCGACGCCGACGACGACGCAGGGTCCGAGCGCCCCGTCTCCCACCACGACCACCACGACGACCGAGCCCGAGCCGGTGGACACCGACAGCGACGGCCTGACCGATGCCGAGGAGGCGGCCGCCGGCACCGACCCCAACAATCCCGACTCGGACGGTGACGGCGTCAACGACCGCCTCGAGGTGCAACGCGACGACCTCGACCCGACCAACCCCGACAGCGACGGTGACGGCCTGAACGACGGCAAGGAGCTCGACTTCAGCTGCGATCCGGCGGTCGCCGACACCGACGGCGACGGACTGTCCGACAAGCAGGAGGTGCTGTTCATGGCCGGCGCCAACTGCCTGCTGGCCGACAGCGACGGCGACGGCTCCAGCGACGGCGACGAGTACAACGCCGGCACGGACTGGAACGATCCCGCCAGCAAGCCGTGACGGTGGCGATCGGGCGGCACCCGATCAGCGCGTGACGACCTCGTCGGGATCGACGTCGCCGGGCGGACCGTCGTAGATGATGTCGCCGTCGCGCAGGGCGACCACCCGCTCGGCCTCGGTGACGGTGGTCAGCTCGTGGGTGGCCACCACCAGCGTGGCGCCGTCGGCATGGGCACGCCGGAACAGTTCGAGCAGGGCGTTACGACCCGCCTGGTCGAGGCCGACGAACGGCTCGTCGACCAGCATCACCTCGAACGGACGGACGAACGCCAGCGAGATCGCCGCCTTCTGGCGCAGTCCCCGGCTGAACGTCGTCGGCAGGTCGTCGGCGCGGTGGCTGAGGCCGAGCATCTCGAGCAGTTCGGTGGCGTGCGTCTCCCAGCCCTCGGTGTCGTGCAGGCGGGCCACGTATTCGAGGTGTTCCCACAGCGAGAGGTCGTCGTAGAACACGGGCTGGTCGCCGAGGAAGCTGGTGAAGGCCCGGGCCTCGATCGACCCGACGTCGTGGCCGACGACGTGCACGGTGCCGGTGGTGGCGTCGAGCATGCCCGCGGCGAGCCGGAGCAGGGTGGTCTTGCCGCTGCCGTTGTGACCGAGCAGCACGACACGCTCGCCGACTCCGACCGTGAGGTCGATCGGGCCGAGCGCCGGCGCGTCGCCGTACGTCTTGGAGAGCTCGGCCACGGCGAGCGCCGGTGCGGTGTTCATGACGTCCTCGATTCGGTCATCGGCCGGCCTGTGCCTGTCGGCCGCCTTCGAGCAGCCGTTGCCACGCCGCGCTCCACCGCTCGCGGCGCAGCACCCAGAACGCCGTGGCGACGATCACCAGCACGTCGAGGAGCGCCAGCCGAACGGCCTGGGCCGCCGACGGGTCCTCGCGCATTGCCAGGATCGTCACCGAGGCGATCGTGCTGATCACCACGGGGAGCAAGAAGCGGAACGATGACGTGAAGCCGGCGAACTCCGGCGGCACGGCGACGCTGGCCGCCGATTGCTGCTGTTTCGTCGGGTTCGGGGCATCGCGGACCACGCTCACCACGGCACCGCAGGCTCCTGCCCAGGCGATCGGTACGGCGAGGGCGAAGGCGGCGGCGGCATGGCCCGTGTCGAAGATCGTCACGACGACGGCGGCGACCACGGCGAAGGGCACGAGGGCCACGGCGGGAGCGGCGAGGTGGCGAACGAGGAGCCACGGCCGTTCCTTGGGAACACCGTCGGAGAGGTCGGGGTGGTCGATCTCCTGGGAGAGCGGTTCGATCGCCTCGAGCCCGAGCAGGTAGCAGATGACCCCGACGACCACCATCGCCGGCGTCGTCCCGCGTTCGAGGGCGACCGCGGCGAACCCGCCGATCGCGGCGAGCAGGGCCATGCGCACGAGGCGGGACGACGGGTAGCGGGCGAGGCCGCGCAGGTCGCGCAGCCACACGGCCCGCGAGGCGTCGAGCGAGCGCGCCGGGCGCTTGACGGCCGCGGCCGGGCTGGTGGAGCCGAGACGGATCCACGGCTGCGACCGAGGCCGTTCGCCGCGCAGCTGACGGCGCAGCAGCACGACGGTGCGGAGATCCTGCATCGTCACGGCGAAGCGCAGCTGCGACACGAGGTCGGCGCGCCGGGTGAGCGGCTCGAGGCGCAGCCGGTCGCACACCACCAGGGCGACGACGGCGAGGATCACGACGACGGCGGGGACGACGAGGTCGACGGCGTGCTGCCGCATCCCCCACAGGGCCAGGCTGCCGTACCGGTCACCCGGGCCGGGGATCTCCCAGATGGCGGCCGCGGCCTGCCAGGCGACGAGGCCGATGGCGGCGGCGGT
Source organism: Desertimonas flava (assembly GCF_003426815.1). Taxonomy (GTDB): domain Bacteria; phylum Actinomycetota; class Acidimicrobiia; order Acidimicrobiales; family Ilumatobacteraceae; genus Desertimonas; species Desertimonas flava. The sequence continues at coordinate 7,886 of NZ_QKYK01000047.1, read as the reverse complement.
GGCCATCCAGCGCGGGATGCCGAAGGCGTGCACCACCACGGCCACGGCGACGAAGGCGAGGCCGGCCACGATGCCGGCGACCGTGCCGGCCAGGGTCCATGCCGCGGCCGAACCCGGCAGCCGACGCGACGCCAGCTGGCCGGCGATGGCGCCGACGAGCGCCCCGCCGAAGGCGGTCGTGCGCATGCGCTGGACGACGGGGCGCAAGAGCACGGAGCGGCGGGGGACGGGCGCCATCATCAAGAAGCGGGCATCGCCGACCTCGAGCGACACCGGGCCGCCGTCGCTGCCGCTGCGCAGCCCGAGGGCGGCGGCGGCGACGAGCGCGAGGCCGAGCCAGGCCGGTCCGCGCGACACGACGTCGGCGACCTCCGACGGTGTCACCTCGGCGTCGTCCACGAAGCCGCTCAACCAGGCGAAGGCGACGCCGCCCACGAGCGCGGCCAGGTAGACGCGGTAGGCCACCTCGAACCACTCCAGCTCTCCCAACCGGTGCCGGCGCCGGGTGCGGCGGAGCTCGGAGACGATCGAGGGACCGGAGACGATCGGGATGTGCACGGCCATGCCGTCTCGGCACGCTACCGGGTCGCTCCGACGACACGAGGGCCGCACTCACGCGCGCGGCGGTCGGTCGGTACCATCTCATGCGCATGGACGTCGAGGCCGTCGAAGCGTTCACGGCGGTCCTCGCCCTGGCTGCCGCTGCCCTCGGGCTGCTCGTGCTGGTCGGCCGCGCCCTGCGGTCCCGCTCGGCGCTGGTGGACGAGGTGATGGTGGTCATCGACGACGCCGCCCTGTGGCTCGCCTTCCTCGTCGCCGCCGGCGCGACCGCCGGCAGCCTCTACTTCTCCGAGGTCGCCGACTTCACGCCGTGCCGGCTGTGCTGGTTCCAGCGCATCGCCATGTACCCGATGTCGTTGCTGTTCCTGGTGGCGGCGATCCGTCGCGACCGCGACGTGCGTTGGTACGCGCTGCCGATGGCCGTGGTCGGGGCGCTGATCTCGACGTACCACTACCTGATCGAATGGCGACCGTCGCTCGAGCGCGGCGCATGCGGCATCGGACCCGAGTCCTGCACGACCATCTGGTTCCGTCGCTTCGGCTTCGTGTCGCTGCCGTTCATGGCGCTGTGCGGGTTCGTCGCCATCATCGGCTTGATGGTCGCGACGTGGCCGGCGGGGGATGACATCGACGACGGGGAACCGAACGAGCCCGACGAACGACCGGAAAGTCGCCCATGAGCAACAAACCCCGCCGCCAGACCCCCGCCAAACGCCCCGCCGGACGCCCGTCGAGCCCGGCATCGAGCCGGCCGGGCAGGTCCAACACGACGACCCTGATCATCATCGCCGCGGCGGTGGCGCTGGTGGCGATCCTCGCCGTGGTGATCGCCGTCGTGGTCGGTGGTGGGGACGACGACGACGAGACCACCGGCTCGACCGTCCCCATCCAGAACGGCGTGGCCGATTGCCGCGCCGTCGAGGTCGGCCCGGCGATCGAGGCGGGGACCCCCGACGCTTTCGTCGCCGGCGACATGCGCCAGCCGGTCGCCGTCTCCGGTACGCCCTTGGACCAGTTCACGCAAGAGATCCAGGCCGGCGACGACCCCGACACCGCGCTCTGCCGGCAGGCCCCGGTGCTGTCGGGGTTCGACTACGCCGGCGACCCGATCACCATCGACCCGGCGGCGGACGGCCCGACGCTGATCGTGTTCCTCGCCCACTGGTGCCCCCACTGCAATGCCGAGGTCCCGGTGCTCAACGAGTGGCGCGACAGCGGTGACATCCCCGACGGGCTCAACGTCGTCGGCGTCAGCACCGGCGTCCAGGAGGACGGGGAACACTACCCACCCGACGAGTGGCTCGCCGAGGTCGACTGGACGTGGCCGGTGCTCGCCGACGGTGACATCTATTCCGACGAGGGTGACGACGGCGTGTTCACCACCGCCTTCCGCTCGTATGGCGCGACCGGCTTCCCCACGCTGGCCTTCGTCGACGCCAACGGCCTGCTGCGCTGGCGACTCAGCGGCGAGGTCCCGAGCTCGGTGATCCAGCAGCTCGTCGAGACCGCCCTGGACACGACCGCGGTCGCTGACACCTCGCCCGCCGACGGTTCCTGACGGACGTCGGTCGGACGGGCCGGTGGTCGGCTCGACCCATGAGGTCCGCGTTCGTCCTCCGTCATCGCCCGGTGCTCGCCGCCGTCCTCATCGCCTCGGCGATCGCCACCGCGGTGGGCACCGCCGGTCCGAGCGCGGCGGATGCGTCGGTTCACGAGTCGTCGCCGGCGGCGTCGCCGCCGGCCGCGACGACGCCACTCGCCGTCGGCACCCGGCTCACCTGGCAGGCCGGCGACGCATCGACCCAGGGCGCCCGGCTCGTCCCCGATCCCAACGGCTGGGTGTGGCGGGACAACCAGTGGTACCGCATCGAGTCGTCCGGCGGGAGCGGAGGCGTCGGGCTGCAGCAGCTCGACATCGTGTCGGACGCCGGCGGGCAGATCGTCGGCGACCTGCGCACGTACGTCACCACCGACCTGCAGACCGGCGTCAGCGTCCCGTCAGGAGCGTCGGTGGTGACGGGCGACGTGACCGAGATCCCGGGCTTCTGGATGGCGCCGGAGCGCCTCGCCGCGCTCACGACGGGCGTCGACGGCAACACGAGGGTGGTGCGGGGCCCGCGGACGTTCAACGGCCAGACGTTCGACACCGTGTCGATCGCCCACGTCGGCAACGGCTCGTACGACAGCAGCAGCTACGACGTGGCAACCGGCCTGCTGCTGTTCGGCGGCAGCATGAGCGCGTCGCCGGGCGTGACGATCACCGACGAGTTCGGCAACCTGCCCGAGACGTTCGCCGGCTCGGTCCGCACCCAGCACGCCCTGTTCGTCGGCTCACGCGAGGTGGTGGTGCCGTGGGCGGACGCGGCACCACCCTCGTGGCTACGGCCGGGACTCACCCTCACGTACCGCGGCCAGACGACGATGGCGTCGGCGGCCCAGACCGGGCTGCCCGGCCTTGACGGGCAGCAGATGGAAGTCAGCCACACCATCGATCAGCTCGTCGGCTCGGCGGCCCTGGCCCGCCAGGTGCTGCGCTTCTCCAACGGGGCAGGGCTCCCGCCCACGGAGTCGACCACGCCGCGTGTGTACGCCAGCGCCATGCTCGACGGGCTGTGGATCCCGGCCGACCGGGTCGCCACGCTCGCCGCCGGCGACGTGCTCGACCAGGATCCGGCGACGGGCCGCAGCATCACGTTCGGCGGCGTGCAGGGCACGACGGCCGTGATCGTCAACACCGGGCCCAGCGACCGGGTCGAGCAGTTCTACGACACGTCGTCGGGCATGCTGGTCGCCAGCCGCGCCACGGTCGCCAACGCAATCGGGAACCAGGTCACCGAGTTGCTGCTGGTCAGTGCCTGACCACGAGTTGCTGCTGGTCAGTGCCTGACCACGAGTTGCTGCTGGTCAGTGCCTGACCACGAGTTGCTGCTGGTCAGTGCCTGACCACGAGTTGCTGCTGGTCAGTGCCTGACCAGTGCGCCGGCAGCGTTCCCCGTACATTGGCGCGGTGCGGGGTGAGGCCGTCGTCGATCGCGATGGGCTGATCGAGCGCGCCCGGCCGGCCCGGGTGTGCGCTATCGAGGCGCCGGGTGGCTTCGGCAAGACAACGTTCGCCCTGGCCCTCGCCAAGCGACACGAATTGGCGACGGTGCTGGTGCCGGTGGCGGACGGGACCGATCGGGCCGAGTTGCTCGTTCTGCTCACCGAGGCGCTCCGGCAGACCGGCCTGGCCGACGTGGCCGAATCGATGGCCCGGACGAACGAGGACAGCGCGGCGACCGACCTCGCAGCCGCCGTCGACGCCCGCGGGGAACCGGTCTGCCTGATCATCGACGACGTCCACCGGCTCACCGCCGTCGCCGCGGAGCTGGTGGCTCACCTCGTGCAAGCTCTGCCACCGGCGTGCCGGGCCGTCGTGGCCGGCCGGCATCTTCCCCCCGCCGTTCGTGAGATCGCCGCAGCCGGCGCGACGGGGGCGGACGTCGCGGCCATCGGCCCCGACGATCTTCGCTTCGATCGCGAGACGATCCGAGCTCTTCTCGCCGCGGGTGCGTCCGCCACGGCGGGCGACACGGACGTCGACGCGGCCTCGGTGTTGGCCGGGGAGATCGCCCGCACCACCGCCGGCTGGCCGCTCGCCGTCGATCTCGTGGTGACCCAGCGGCGCACCCTCACGCTCGATCCGTCGACCTCACCCCGGCCGCTCTCCGACATCATGACGTCGCTCGTCGCCGGGCTCCTCGCCGACCGGCCGCCGGCCGACCGCGACGCGCTGGCCCACCTCGCTGCCGTGCCGATGCTGTCGGCGGACGTGGCCGCCGCCCTCGGCGAGCCCGACGCCCTCCACCTCGCCGAGTCGGTCGGGCTCCCACTCACCCGCCGGTCCGACGGGTGGTTCGCCCTGCCCGACCCGGTGCGGGAGGCGTTCGGCGAGGCGGCGCTCGGCGCCACCAAACGGCGGGCCGTCGCCGCCGTCTACGCCGGCGCCGGCGAACTGGTCGCCGCCGTCCACCTGCTGGCGTCGGCGGGCGACCACGAAGGCGTCGGCCTGATCATCGGCGACCGGCCCTGGACCGAGTTGGAAGCGGCAGGGGTGCCGTTCGTCCGGGTCGTCGCCGCCCACGCCGGTACGCCATGGACGGCGTCGTCGATCACTCTGCTCGTCACGCTCGCCCGCGCCGCCGAGCACGACGATCCGACGCTGCGGAGCGCGCTGCTCGCCGCGGCCGAGCAGGAGACCATCCGTCTCGACGGCGCCGCCGACGCCGTGCTCCGTCGGCGTCTGGCCGCCGAGCTCGCCTACGACGCAGCGCGCCGCGGCGATCTGGAAGCGTGCGACCGGCTCGTCACACAGGCGCTCGCCGGAGACGCCGGAGAGCTCGACACGAGAGCCCGGGCGCTGCTCGCCAGCGGCATCGCCGACACGATCCGGGTGACGCCTGCCGCCTTGGCGAGGGCACGCAACGCCTTGCGCGAGAGTGCCGCCCTCGCCGAACTGGATGGCCAGCTCCGCTGGTCGGCCAGCGCGCTCGTGCGTCTCGGCTACGGGGTGCTGTTCCACGGCGGCGACATCGAGGGGGCGATCGAGCCGATCGAGCACGCCCTCGCCCTCGCGCCCGCCGCCGACGCCGCCCGCGCCCTCACCCTCACGTACCTCAGCGACGTGCTCGACCACGCCGGCCGGGTGGCCGAGGCCGAGGCGGCGTGCCGCGAGGCGTTGGCGATCGGGCATCGCCTGCGGGACCACCGCGTGATCGGCTACGCCTGCTGGTCCCGCGCGTGGGTGGCGGCGCACGCCAACGACCATGCGGCGACCGTCGCATGGCTCGGTGAAGCGCTGGCCCACCCCGGACCATGGCTCGAGCAGGCCAACGGGGCCGAGTTCTACCTCGCCGCCGCCGACATGCTGCTCGCGCTCGGCGACGAGGCCGGAGGGGCGGCGTATCTCGAGATCGCCAGGGCTCGCACCCACGAGCTCGGCCTGCCCGACGCCCTCGCCCCCGTGTTGGGTCGGTGGCAGGCGATGTTCGGCGATGCCGAGGAGGCCGAGACACTGCTCGCCGCGTCGGACGGTCGCCCGTTCGCCACCCGGCTCGGCCGGTGGAACGTCGCCCTGCTGCGGGCCTTCGCCGCCCACCGGCGGGGTGACGTCGAGGCGGCCGCCCGCCACCGCGCCGACGCCTTGGCCATGGCCGCCGAGCTGGGGTGTCCCGATCTGCCCCGGCGTCACGATCGCTGGCTCGACGATCGGTTGGCGCCCTACGACCAGGCCGATCCGGCGTCGTCCTCTCCGTCGCCCTCGCCGTCGCCGTTGTCGCTCGAGCTGCGGATGCTCGGTGGTTTCTCCCTGTTCGAGGAAGGCGCCGACCGGACGCCAGCGCCGGGGAACCCGGCGACGCTCGTCAAGCTGCTTGCCCTGCACGGGTCGATGACCGCCGACGAGGTGCTCGACCGGCTGTGGCCCGACGCCGACGTGTCCACGGCGCGGTCGCGGCTCCGCAACACGTTGAACCGGCTCCGCTCGCGCTCGGGCGAGGTCGTCGAGCGCCGCGCCGAGCTGCTCGAGCTCAGTGCGTCGGTCGTCTCGGACGTCGCCGGGTTCGAGCGCGCCGCCGCCGAGGCGCTCGCCGCCCCTCGCCATCGCCGGGCCGGTCTCGCCCGCCGGGCCGTCGCCCGGTACGCCGGCGACCTCCTGCCCGGGGATCGCTACGAGGACTGGGCGGCGGGACCCCGCGAGCGTCTCCGCCGCCGATACCTGTCACTGGTCGACCTGCTCGCCGCCGACGCCGAGGAGCGCGGTGACCTCGACGAGGCGATCCGTCAGCTCGACGTGGCCATCGCGTGCGAGCCACTCGATGACTCTCGGCCCACCCACGCGGCGCGCCTCTTGCTGAGCCAGGGCCGCCGGGCGAGCGCCCGCGACGTCGTCGGTCAGGCGTTGGCCGTGGTCGACGGGCTCGGTGTCGAGGCCACGCCCGAGCTGCGCCGGCTCGCGGACGAGCTCGGGGTCTGACCGCCGACCTCACGTCAACGAGTTGACGAGGCCGCAGATCAACGAGGCCAGGTCGTCGCCGGCCCGGATGTCGACGACGGTGCCGGTCTCGACCAGTTCGATCTGGCCGACGACGAGGCCGTCGGCCGCGGGGCGGGGCAGCACCCGCAGCAGCAGCGTCGCCGGGGCGGGGTGCCGGGCGTGGGGGCCGTCGGCGGAGAGGGTCCCCACGGTGGTCACGTCGACGCCGGCTGGACGACGAAGAAGGTGTCGAGGAAGGTCTCGAGCGTCCCGTCCGGCGGCGGCGCTCCGAAGGCGATCGCCAGGGCGGCGGTGAAGGCCCGGTCGGGCGGGTTGGCGTATACCTGGGTCACCGTCGAGCCGGCGGTGCCGTCGCAGTCCGTCCACGTGCGCATCACGCCGACGAAGTACCCGTCGTCGTAGTCGGTGACGGCGCCGTCGGTGCACCGGGGGGCCTGGTCGTTCGCCGTGAGGAGGGCCTGGAAGTCGGTCGTGGCGGTGAATGCCTGGTACCAGACCGAGCTGTCGGACGGGCCGTCGCCGGGGATCGACGCCCAGATGGTGGGGTACGGCGTCGATCCGTTGGCCGCCGGCGACGTCTCGACGTCCCACTCCTGCCACGACGTCGGGACGTCCAGTGTCAGCAGCCCCGTGGCGTCGGTGAGCGTGTAGGTGGGTTGCGCGACCAGCGAGTTGAACGAGTCGAGGATCATGTCGATCGCCCCCTCGTGCTCGGGCGTCACGACGATCGTGAGCCAGGCGGTGAACGAGCCGTCGGGAGGGTTGGCGGCGATGTTCACGGTGTGCGACGTTCCGCCGCACCCGGTGAAGTCCTGGCGCAGCCCGACGAAGTAGCCGTCGTCGTAGTCGACGATTGCGCCCGGTGCGCACTGCACGGCGCCGCCGACGATCGCCCCGTTGAGGTCGGTGATGTGGCGGTAGGCGGAGAACACGACCGACGACGTCGCCCAGTTCGCGGCGTGGTCGGCGGCGGTGGCCGCGATGATCCGTGGCGACGTCGGCCCGCCCGAGGTGTCGTGCTCCTCGACCCACGGGGTGGTGTCGGTGAACGACCACGTGGTGGGAACGGTGACCGTGAGCATGCCCCAGTCGTCGACCAGCTCGACCCCGGCGACCGGTGCCACGGACGGTGGCACGGACGGGGGCACGGACGGTGTCACGGTGGCCGCCACCGTGGTCGCGGCGGTCGGCGGGACGGTGGGCGCGGCCGCCGGCGCCGGTGGTGTGGTGGTCGGGGTGGCGTACGGCGGCGACGGCACCGCGGCGTCCGACGGTGCGGCGGCGCCGGCGG
>NZ_QKYK01000046.1 GCF_003426815.1 Desertimonas flava | reverse complement strand
AACGACACGGCAAGACTCCCACCCCGGACACCGCCAGCCACGACCGACACAAGTCACCAACACGACCGCCGCGCCCACGATCGCCCACACCCGAGCGACCACAAACCGCAACAGCCTGACCCGGGCCCGCTCCGTCGGCACTTGCTCACGACGCAGCCGGGCTCCCAGGAAGTGCCGACGAGGCGCGCCGCTGGAGCGCGCTCGGTCGGCACTTCCGCGGTCGAAACCTCAGATCAGTGCTTTGACCTGTTCGATGGTCTTGACCGGGTCGGCGGTCATCGGGTTGACCTGCAGGTGGGACACGCCGGCCTCCTTGAGGGCGGCGATCTGCTCGGCGACATCGCCCTCGCTGCCGACCAGGCTGATGTCGGCCAAGAGTTGGCGCGGCACGGCGGCGGCGGCCTCCTCCTTGCGACCGTCGAGGTAGAGGTCCTGGATGACCTTGGCCTCGTCGGGATACCCGTAGGCGACGCAGATGTCGTTGTAGAAGTTCTTCCCCCGGGCGCCCATGCCGCCGATGTACAGCGCCAGCTGCGGACGCAGGCGGTCGAGGATGGCGTCGGCCTTGTCGCCGGCGTACTCATCGCCGATCGCGCACGCGCCGCCGGCCGAGATCTGCAACGCGCCGAGCGAGGGATCGCGCTTCTCGCGACCGCGGGCCAGGTCGGCGCCCCACACGTCGTTGGCCTTGCGGGGGTCGAAGAAGATGGGCAGCCAGCCGTCGGCGAGGCGGGCCGTCTCGGCGACGCTCTTGCCCTTCACGCTCGCCCAGAAGATCGGGATGTCGGCCCGCTTGGGATGGTTGATCAGCTTCAGCGGCTTGCCGAGCCCGGTGCCCTCGCCGGGCGGCAGCGGGATCGTCACCGCCGTGCCCTTGTACACCACCGGCTCGCGGCGCCACGTCATGCGGCAGACCTCGATGTAGTCACGGATGCGCGGCATCGGGTGGGCGTAGGGAACGCCGTGGAAGCCCTCGATCACCTGCGGACCCGACGCTCCGAGACCGAGCACGAACCGGCCGTCGCTGACGTAGTCGCATCCGGCGCCGGTCTGGGCCATCGCCGTGGCGGTCCGGGAGAACACGTTCAAGATGCCCGTGCCGATCTCGATCGTCGACGTCTTGGCGGCCAGGTAGCCCACCTGGCTCACGGCGTCGAACGAGTACGCCTCGGCGATCCACACCAGGTCGAGACCGGCCGCCTCGAGATCCTGCACGCGTTGGACGTCAGCTTTGAAGTCCCCGGAATAGTTGACCGACATCGCCAGCTTCATGCCGGCGACCGTACTCCGACGGTGTTGAGATTCCCGGACCGGAACCCCTCGAGATCGAGGGTGACGTAGCGGTATCCGGCGGCCTTCACGCCGTCGACGATGGCCACCCGATCCTCGATGGCTCGAGCCAGTTCGCCGACGCCGATCTCGATGCGCGCCGTCTCGCCGTAGTGGCGCACGCGGACGTCGGTGAACCCGAGCCGCTTGATGGCGGCCTCGGCCCGCTCGACGGCGGACAGGACGCCGATGGTGACCGGCGTGCCGGTCGGGATCCGGCTGGCCAGGCATGCCGCCGCCGGCTTGTTCCACGTGCGCAGCCCGAGCTGCCGTGAGGCGTCGCGCACGTCGTCCTTGCTGAACCCGGCGGTGACGAGCGGGAACTCGGCGCCGGCCTCGAGCGCCGCCCGCTGGCCCGGGCGGTGGTCGGTGAGGTCGTCGGTGTTGACGCCGAGCACCACCGTGGCCCCCTCCGCCGCAGCGAGGGGGCCGACCACGTCCATCAGCTCCGCCTTGCAGTGGTAGCAGCGGTCGCTGTCGTTGAGCCGGTAGGCGGCACGCGCCATCTCGTCGGTCACGACCGGCGTCCAGCGCATGCCCCACTCCTGGCGCAGGGCATCGCAGTCGTCACGTTCCGAGCCGGCGAGCGATGGCGACACGGCCGTGACGGCGTGGGCGCGGTCGCCGAGCGTCTGGTTGGCGACGGCGGCGAGGAAGGCGGAGTCGGCGCCGCCGCTGAAGGCCACGACGACGCGCCCGAGTCGCTGCAACTCGGCGCGCAGGGCATCGAGCTTGCTGTCGAGCGCCGGGTCGATCACACGCTGGAGTCTGCCAGCACCGGCGCCGATCCCGACTCGGCGGGCGGGGTCGGTGCCCGCCGCCGTTCGACCATCGCCACGATGCCGATCGCCGAGAGGACGACCACCGACGGCTCGGCCGGAGCGCGGATCCGGTGCGCGCCGTAGAACGCGATCGTCGTGAGGAGCACGGCGATCACCGGCACGAGGAGCCACCACCGGGCGGCCAGTCGTCGCCGCGCGGCGCGACGCCACCCGGCGACGGCGCACAGTGCCAACACCCACCAGCACACGATGCCGGCCCAGGCCGCTGCCCGGTCCTTCTCCTCACCGGTGTCGAGGTAGAGCAGCGAGTCGATCCCGTACACGTCGAGGGCACGTCCGATGCGCGCCATCACGACGATGGGGACCCGCCCGAGGTGGTCGCGGACGTAGTCGACCGCCTGCTCGCGGCGCTCCAGCGACTCCTCCGAGGGGTCGGGATCCCAGGGATCGTGCCCGAGCCCGCCGGCGCGCAGCGGACCGAGGCACAGCACGTCCCAGCCGCCGACGTCGCGGTAGTAGGTGATGTCGCAGTTGGCGCCGAGCAGCGTGTTGCCGTCGTTGGTGGTGAGCAACACCCGTTCCTCGAAGCGCCCGGCGTTGTAGATCGTCCACGGCATGAGCGTGGCGATCGTGCCGGCGAGGATCGCGGCGGCCGGCCAGATCCGCAGGCTGCGCCGCCGGCCCACGACGAACGACACGGCGGCGAACCCGAGGGCGAGCAGGGCGATCTCGCTGCGGGCCAGTGCGGCGAGGCCGGTGACGAAGCCGAGCAGGAGCCCGTTGGCCACCGTCGGGCGGCGATGATGACCGAGGGCGACGTACAGGGCCAGCGACACCAGCAGCACCGCCGGTGTCTCGGACATCACCAACGAGTCGTTGATCCACAGGTTCGGATACACCGCGGCGATCGCCGCGGCGACGAGGCCCACGCGTTCCGCGGTGGTCACCCCGAGTCCTCCGATCGTCACGGCGCGCCGGCCGACGAGGCCGATGACGGCGACGGTCACGATGCCCAGAAGCGTGATGCCGAGTCTCTGGGCGTTGACGCCGTCGCCGCTTCCGAGGCTCCACGGCGTGAGATAGAGCGACGTGAGCGGGCCGTGCTCGGCGCCGGGGAAGTCGGTGAGGTTGTGCTTGAACCAGCTGCCCTCGGCGTTGAGGCCGGCCTGGATCGAGTAGTACATCGAGTCGTTGAGCAAGAGCGGTCGGTTCCACTTGAGCACGAACAGGTAGAACAGCCGCCACGCCGCGCCGACCAGCGTGATCACGGCCAGGCGTCCGCGGAACGTCGTCAGCGCCTCCGCGACCTTCCCTCGCACCTCCGGGACGGTAGCCCCAGGGACCCACCCGAGTGTCGAGCGCCCAACGTCCGGACATCCCACACTCCGGCGCGCTTCAACACTCGGATGGGTCAACCGACCAGCGACCGGAGCGAGCCGAGAACGACCTAGTTGACGTTTCGTTCGCGGCCGACCCAGAAGGGGGCGCGGAGGTCCTTCTTGAGGATCTTGCCGCTCGGGTTGCGAGGCAGGGCGTCGGTGAAGTCGACGCTCGTCGGGCACTTGAACCTGGCGAGCTGGTCACGGGCAAACGTGATGAGCTCGTCGGGGGTGAGTTCGGCTCCTGCGGCGAGGACGACGATCGCCTTGGGTGTCTCGCCCCACTTGTCGTCGGGCACACCGATGACGGCCACGTCGGCGACGGCCGGGTGGCTCATCAGGACGTTCTCGACCTCGGCCGGATAGATGTTCTCGCCGCCCGACACGATCATGTCCTTGACCCGATCGTGGATGTACACGTAGCCGTCGGCGTCGAGGTACCCGGCGTCGCCGGTCCGGAACCAGCCGTCGGCGTCGATCGCGTCGGCGGTCGCCCCCGGGTTGTTCCAGTAGCCCTTCATGATCTGGGGACCGTTGACCCAGATCTCGCCGACCTCGCCGGCTGTCGTCACGTCGACACCGGTGTCGGGGTTGACGATGCGCAGCCCGACGCCGGGGCCGGGCAGGCCGCACGATCGCAGGCGGTGGCGGTTCGGACCGTCGAGGTCGTGGTCCTCGGGTGGGAGGTGGACGATCGCCCCGGTCGTCTCGGTGAGTCCGTACACCTGGGTGAAGTCACAGCCGAGCAAGGCGACGCTCCGCGACAGCACGTCCTCGCTGATCGGCGACGCCCCGTAGGCGATCAGTTGCAGCGACGAGTAGTCGGCGTCGGCGGCGCCGGGCGTCATCAGCAGGAATTGCAGCACGGCGGGCACGACGAAGGCGTGCGTGATGCCCTTGGTGGCGAAGAGCTGCACCAGCTGGGCCGGGTCGAGCTCGCGAAGGATCACGCTGCGGGCGCCGACGAACTGGCCGGCGATCGCCCAGCCGCTGCCGCCGATGTGGAACAGCGGCATGGCGACGAGGTTGACCGAGTTCTCGTCGAACCCCCAGAGCTCGGCGCCGGTCGGCAGGAGGCCGAGGAGGTTGTCGTTGGTGAGCATGACGCCCTTGGGGCGGCCGGTGGTGCCGCTGGAGTACAGCTGCAGCACGGTGTCGTCCGGCGCCGAGGGCACGTGAGGATCGACGTCGGCGTGCGACTCCACCCAGCTCTCGTAGTCGGCGATGTCGGGCCGGTCGGGATGACCGCCGATCACGATGAGCTGGATGCCTGCGGGGAGGTCGCCGGCGATGGCGTCGAGCACCGGCACGAAGTCGGCACCGACCACCAGCACCTTGGATTCGCAGTCGTTGACGATGAAGGCGACCTCGGGCGGCGCCAACCGCCAGTTGACGTCGACGGGGATGGCGTTGAGCAGCGCTGCGCCGTAGCTGATCTCGAAGTGCTCGAGGCCGTTCTTGTCGAGGAAGGACACGTGGTCCTGCGGTCCGACTCCGGCGGCCTGGAGGGCCGTGGCGACCCGGCGCGACCGCTCGTAGAGACGGGCCCACGACACCTCGGCATCCCCGAGGACGAGAGCGATGTCGTCGGGTCGATCCCCGGCGTACGTGCGGACGATGTCGGCAAGGGTCGTGATCGGCATTGCGCAAACGTAGTCAGCCGCGTCGGCCCGCTGGGCGACGCTGCTCCACGTTCTGTCGCCCGATCCGCCGTCGTCTCGGGCGGTTGGAATTCCGCTCGCGCGTGGCGAAGTAACGTCGGCGACATGCGGTACGGGTTCGTGGTTCCCTGGGCCGACGCCGACGCGATCGGTGACCTCGCGGCCACCGCCGAGGAGTCCGGATGGGACGGCCTGTTCGTGTGGGAGCCGGTGTGGGGGGTCGATGCCTGGATCGCCCTCGCGCTCGCCGCCGTCCGCACCTCGCGGGTGCGTCTCGGGACCCTCCTCACGCCACCGTCACGGCGGCGGCCCTGGGAGTTGGCGAGCCAGGTCGCCACCGTCGACCGCCTGTCCGACGGGCGCGTCATCCTCTCGGTGGGCCTGGGAGCCATCGACTCCGGCTTCGACAAGTTCGGCGAGGAGTGCGACCGCCGGATCCGCGCCGAACTGATGGACGAGTGCCTCGACATCGTGACCGGACTGTGGGCGGGGCAGCCGTTCAGCTACGACGGCAAGCACTACACGGTGCGGCCGACCGAGTTCCCGACGATCGGCGACATCGTGCAACGACCACGCGTCCCGGTGTGGTGTGTCGGCGCCCTGGACCATCCGAAGTCGATGAAGCGGGCGCTGTCGTGGGACGGGCTGCTCCCTCAGGTCGGTGGCAACTCGCATCCGTCGCTGAAGCAGATCGAGGCGATCCGCGAACAGGTCGGCGACCGCCCCTACGACATCGTCATCGAGGGTCAGGGGTCCGAGCACTCCCCGGCGGCATGGGCCAGCGCCGGCGCCACGTGGTGGATCGAGAGCATGTGGAGCGCGGTCAACGAGACCGACGCCGCCCTCGCCGCCAACGACCGTCTGCTCCAGGGGCCACCGCGCTGAGCACAGATTTCGAGCGTCGTTAGGTTTCCACTGGGCGAGCGCGGGGTCACGCGGCCACAATGCCGGGGTGACCTTGTGGAACTACGCCGACGTGTGGGAGTCGATCGCCGACGCCCAGCCCGATGCCCCCGCCCAGATCCACGGGCCCGATACCTGGACCTGGGCCGAGTTCGACCGCCGGGCCGATGGCGTGGCCGCCGCGCTCCTCGCCGGTGGGGCCGCCGAGCAGGACAAGGTGGCGCAGTACCTCTACAACGGTCCCGAGTACGTCGAGTCGATGTTCGGCGCGTTCAAGGCCGGGCTGGCCGTGGTCAACACCAACTACCGGTACACCGCCGACGAGATCGTCTATCTGTGGGACAACGCCGACGTCGTCGCCGTCGTGTTCCACGGCGCGTTCGCCGCGACGTGCGAGGCGGTCCGCGATCGTCTCCCGCGCGTCACCACGTGGCTCTGGGTCGACGATGGTTCCGGCCCGTGCCCGGAGTGGGCGACGCCCTACGAGACAGCTGCCGCGTCAGCTCCCGGTCGCGTGGTCGCACCGTGGGGCCGGTCGGGCGAGCACCTCCTGCTGCTGTACACCGGTGGCACCACGGGGATGCCGAAGGGCGTGATGTGGCGCCAACACGACCTCATCGGTGCGCTGGAGACGTCGAACGGCCGCGAGATGCCCGACGCATCGGTACCGACGGCGTTCGCCGACCGCATCACCAAGCCCGGCCCGCTCAACCTGCCGGCCGCGCCGCTGATGCACGGCACGGGGTTGTTCAATGCTCTTGGCGTGCTCGTGATCGGCGGATCGATCGTCACCCTGACGGGACGGCGCTTCGACCCGATCGAGCTCCTCGACACGGTCCAGCACCGGCGGGTGAAGTCGATGACGATCGTCGGCGACGCTTTCGCCAAGCCGATCCTCGCTGCGCTCGACGCCGAGCCCGACCGCTGGGATCTCTCGTCGCTGCGCGTCCTGCTGTCGTCGGGCGTCATGTGGTCGAAGGAGAACAAGGCGGGCCTGCTCCGCCACGCCGAGCGGCTGATCATGGTGGACTCGCTCGGTTCGTCCGAGGCGATCGGCCTCGCCGCCAGCACGACGACGGCCGGCGGCGACCAGAGCGAGACCGCCGCGGGCACGGCGAGCTTCAAGCTCAGCAGCTCGGCGCGGGTGGTCGACGAGACCGGCCGCGACGTGGCGTGGGGCACCGGCGAGCGGGGCCTCGTCGCGATGCGCGGCTACCTCCCGCTCGGCTACTACAAGGATCCCGACAAGTCGGCGTCCACCTTCAAGGTGATCGACGGCGAGCGTTACACGATCCCCGGCGACTGGGCCACCGTCGACGCGGACGGCACGGTCCGCCTGCTCGGTCGCGGCAGCCAGTGCATCAACACGGGCGGGGAGAAGGTCTATCCCGAGGAGGTCGAGGAGGTGCTCAAGCAACACCCCTCGGTGTTCGATGCCGCGGTCGTGGGCGTGCCCGACGACCGCTTCGGCGAGACGATCGCCGCCCTCGTCCAACCGTCGACTGGGGTCAGCCTGTCGGCCGACGAGCTGATCGACCACGTGAAGGCCCACCTGGCCGGCTACAAGGCACCCCGCCGGGTGATCACCGTCGAGTCGGTCAACCGGGCGCCCAACGGCAAGCTCGACTACAAGTCGCTCAAGCGGATCGCCATCGAGACCTCCAGCTGACCATCCGCCGTTCACCCAACCGTTGGTGCCAGGCACCAAACCGTTAGGCGAGATGGCTTTCGCGTTCGATGATCGGTGTGTCGATGCGCACGCGCCGCGGCGGGCCGGTGTAACCGGCGAGCCGATCGAGGACGAGCTCGGCGGCGCGGCGCCCGAGCTCGACGGGGTCGTTGTGGACCACGGTCACCGTCGGCTCGACCACGGGCGCGGCGTCGAAGTCGCTGAAGGCGACCATGGCGGGCCGCCACGAACGTGTCCGCCGGCACGCCAGCATCCCGATCGAGGCGGCGACGTCGGCGGTGAAGACCGCCGTGGGCGGATCGTCGAGCGACAGCAAGCGCTCGGCGATCGGGCCGACCGAGGCGGCGTCGGTGATCGTCGGGTGGACGAGACGGTCGTCCACCACGATCCCGGCCGCCCTGAGCGCGGCCCGGTAGCCGGCGATGCGCTCGGCGGTGGTGTACACCGACGGCCGCCCGACGAACGCGATGCGGCGGTGCCCCTGGGCGATGAGAAGCTCGACACCACGCCGCGCGCCGCCGTCGTCGTCGGCGACGACGGCGTCGACATCGGTCCCCGCCGCGGGCCGATCGACGCACACCACGGGCACCCCCCGCTCGGCGAGCGCGCCGAGGTAGCTCTGGTCCGTCGTCGTGGGCACGACGAGCAGCGCCATCACCCTCCGGTCCACCATGGCGGCGACGATCTCGGGCTCCCGATCGGAGCGCTCGCGCGTCGACGCGGACAGGATGAACCGTTGCGGATGGCCGACATCGTCCCGGTCCGGATCGCCGATGGCCAGCTCGACGCCCCGGATGACGCCGGTCCAGAACGGGTCGCCGATGTCGGCGGTGACGACTCCGATCGTCGTGGTGGAACCGCGCGTGCGGAGCAAGCGGGCGAATTCGTTGGGCGTGAAGCCCAGCTCCGTGGCGGCCGCGAGCACGCGGGCCACCTTGTCGGGTCGCACGTTGCCCTCGTGGTTCAGCACCCGCGACGCCGTCTTGGGCGAGACACCGGCGCGGTCGGCCACGTCGGCCAGCGTCGGCGTCTTGGCCGCGCTCACGCCGGCCCCACGATGGCGCGGAGTCCGGCGACCATCACCGGATCGGCACAGCCGGCGACGGGGTGGGCGACCGACGCCGCGGCGTAGGCGACGCCCTGCCGGACGGCGTCGGCGAGCGCGAGCCCCGCGGCCAGCGCGACCAGCGTCGCGCCGAGCAACGTGTCTCCCGCGCCGATCGGGTTCACCACGCCGACAGAGGGGGCGCCGACGAAGCCGGACGCCTGTGACCCCATCCATGCCACGCCGTGGGGCCCAGCCGAGACCATCGCCGATCGAGCGCCCGCAGCGACGAGGGCGGCCGCGGCACGCGTTGCTCGTTCGACGATCTCGTCGTGATCGTCACCGGCAGCGTCGGTCGCCTCGGCCCCGCGCGCGGTGCCGAGCGCCGACTCAGCTTCGGCGAGGTTGGGACTGACGAGGTCGGCTCCCGCAGCGGCCGCGGCGAGGAGACGTTCACCGTTGGCGTCGACGGCGACGAACCCCGAAGCGGCGCGGACGATGCCGATGATCTGGCCGTCGGCGTCGGCCGGCGTGCCGGGAGGGGCGCTGCCGCTGACGGCGACGAACCGTCCATGCCCGATGGCGCCGGCGATGGCGGTCCGCAGGGCGTGCCATGCGACGGCGCTGAGCTCGGGACCCGGTTCGTTGATGACCGTGGCGCGGCCGTCAGATTCGAGCACCACCGTCGTGCCGCGCACCTCGCCCTCGACCGCGACGTGGTGGCAGGGAATTCCCTCGGCGGCGATCAGGCCGAGGGCGAAGCGGCCGAGCTCGCCGGCGAACGGCCCGACGAGCGCGCATTCGGCGCCGAGCGTTCGGGCGGCCCGGCAGACGTTGAGCGCCTTGCCACCGGCGGTGACGGCGACGTCGGTGGCCCGCAGGACGTGTCCGGGACCGAGGTGGGGAAGCCGGAGGGTGCGGTCGAGCGTGAGATTGAGCCCGATGGCGACGAGCACGCCCGGCTCGACGCCATCTCTCCCGTCGTCATTCATCGGAGCGCACCGGGGTCGCCCGATCGGTGGAGCTGTCGATTCCCGCCGCCCTCTTCGTGCTTGACATCGATGTCAGAGTCTGACATCGATGTCAAGCGCATGCATCGCCACCGTTTCACCGCCGCCCCGTCCTCCGGCGCAGTAGGTAGGTCGTGAGCGGCGGCGCCCGCTTCTTCCTCGCCGTCGACCACCGGCGGTCGTACGAGAAGCTCTTCGGCGTGCCGGAGCGCGTCGATGGTGAGACCGCGGCGCAGTTGCGCGCCGCCAAGGTACTCGTCGTCGAGGCGTTGGCGACGATCCCGGCGATCCGGCCGAGCCTCGGTGGGCTCGGCGTGCTGCTCGACGACGAGTACGGCGCGGACGCGGCCGCGGCCGCCGAGCAACTCGGCGTCGCCGTGGCGATGGCGTTCGAGCGCAGCGCCCAGCCCGTGCTGGTCTTCGAGCACGACGACTGGCGACTGCGTCTCGACGCCCTGGCGGCGCGCGACGGGACCGCCTACGCCAAGGTCCTCGTTCGCCACCGAACGGACGGCGATCCGGAGGCACGGGCGACGCAGCTCGGGCGCCTCGCCGAGATCGACCGCGAGTGCCGCGTTCGCGGCGTCCCGCTCCTCCTCGAGGTGCTGACGCCATACCGTGACGACGAGCTGGCCGGGTCCACCGCCGACGAGCTCGAGGCGTCGCTGCGGCCGCGACTGGTGGTCGACGCGATCGCCGACATCCAGTCGGCCGGCGTCCACCCCGCGCTGTGGAAGGTCGAAGGCGTGGCCGACCCCGACGGGTGCCGGCGGATCGCCGCGCAGGCCCGCTGCTCCGGTGATGCCGGCATCGTCGTGCTCGGCGCCGGCGCCTCGGTCGCAACCGTCAACGAGTGGCTGCGCTCGGCTGCCGCCGGCGGCTACACGGGGTTCGCCGTCGGCCGCAGCATCTGGGCCGACAGCCTGATCGGCTGGCGCGCGGGAGACATTCAGGCCGAGACGGCGCGGGCCACGATCGCCTCCCGCTACCTCGAGTTCGTCGACGTCTTCATCGCCGCCCAGCTCTGAGAGCCCGAGGCGTCTCCGCCTGCGGGTTCGCACGCGATCGGACGACTCGTTTACGTTACCGATCGGTAATTCCCCGATCCCGGCCGGTTCGCGAGCACGCGCCCGGCAGCAACGAACCGGCCGCAGGGGCCGGAGAGGAGAACGTAGGTCTGATGAGTGAGCTCGGGTTCGACGGCAAGGTCGCGATCGTCACCGGCGCCGGTGGCGGTCTCGGACGTCAGCACGCCCTCCTCCTGGCGTCGCGCGGCGCCCTGGTGGTCGTGAACGATCTCGGTGGCGCCGTCGACGGAACGGGCGCCAACGTCGGCGCCGCCCAGGCGGTCGTCGACGAGATCAAGGCCGCCGGGGGCGAAGCGGTCGCCGACTCCAACTCGGTCGCCACCCCCGAGGGCGGCGAGGCGATCGTCAAGACCGCGGTCGACGCCTTCGGCCGCGTCGACATCGTGATCAACAACGCCGGCATCCTCCGCGACAAGACGTTCCACAACATGACGCCGGAGCTCCTCGACCCGGTGATCGACGTCCACCTCAAGGGCGCCTTCAACGTCACCAAGCCGGCGTGGATCATCATGCGCGAGCAGGGCTACGGCCGCGTGATCTGCACGGCGTCGAGCGCCGGCATCTTCGGCAACTTCGGCCAGACCAACTACGGCGCCGCCAAGATGGGCCTCGTCGGCTTCACCAACGTGCTGGCCGTCGAGGGCGCCAAGTACAACATCAAGGCCAACGCCATCGCTCCCCTCGCGTTCACCCGGATGACCGAGGACCTGCTCGGGCCCATCGGCGACAAGCTCGGGCCGGAGTTCGTCGCTCCCCTCGTCACCTACCTCGCCCACGAGTCATGTGAGGCGACCGGCCGGGTGTTCTCGGTGGGCGGCGGCCGCGTCGCCGAGGTGTTCATCGGCGAGGCCAAGGGCTACTTCTCGCCGGACCTGACGCCGGAACTGGTGGCCGAGAACTGGGCGACGATCACCGATCGCGAGGGCTACGCAGTGCCGGCGAGCACCGGCGAGGAAACCGCTCTCTTCCTGCCGTTCCTCAAGTAGTCGTCGAGCGAGACCACGGCCGCGGCGGTGGCGGAGATCCCCGGTGGCCGAGCGCTGCTCTGCCATGCTGTGGCTCTCGGCCGCCGCCGACCGGTTGACGACAGGAGGTTTCCACAGTGCACGAACGCAACGACATCGCGTCGGGTGGTGACGGTCCCGGCACTTGGAACGACAAGCGGCAGGTCTCGCCGACGCTGATCGGCTTCGTCGTGATCGCCATCCTGGCGATCGTCTTCATCGTCGGGAACGGCGACAAGGTCCACGTGCGGCTGATCATCCCCAAGGTGGAGATGCCGGTGTGGGTGGCGATCGCCATCGCCCTGGTCATCGGCGCCATCCTCGACCGGCTGTTCCAGGCGTGGTGGCGCCGGAGGCGCCGGGACAACTGAGCGCCGGAGGCGCCGGGACAACTGAGCGCCGGAGGCGCCGGGACAACTGAACGCCGGAGGCGCCGGGACAACTGAGCGCCGGAGGCGCCGGGACAACTGAGCGCCGGAGGCGCCGGGACAACTGAGCGCCGGAGGCGCCGGGACAGCTGAGCGCCGGAGGCGCCGGGACAGCTGAACATCGGAGCGGCCGGGACAACGGAGCGCCCTCCGATCGAGGGCCTCGCCGGCGCGGTCGGCACAATGGGAGCCGCATGACCGTCCATCTCGTCACGTCGTCGGACGACGTCCGCGTCGCGTTGCACCACCTCGCTCCCGGCCCAGCCTCATCCCCGCTGCTGATCGCCCACGCCACCGGCTTCAACGCGCCGGCCTACCGCCCGCTGGCCGAGGCCTTGGCCGACCGGTTCGACGTGTGGGGCGTGGACGTCCGTGGGCACGGGCTGACACCCCCGGCCGCGGGGGACGTCGACTGGAACCGCTACGGCGACGACACCCTCGCCGCCGCGGCGTGGCTCAGCGAGCAGGCGCCGGACGCCACGGCGTTGGTCGGCTTCGGTCATTCCATGGGTGGCACCGCCATGTTGATGGCGGCCGACCGTCGACCCGACATCTTCCGCGCCCTCGCGCTGTACGAGCCGATCGTCTTCGATCCGGCCGAGGCCACCGCCGACCGCCCCAACCCCCTGGCCGACGGCGCCGTGCGGCGACGTCGTGAGTTCCCGAGCGCCCGAGCGGCGATCGAGAACTTCGCGTCGAAACCGCCCATGCGATCGTTCGATCCCGAGGCGCTGCGTGGTTACGTGACGGGCGGGACGACCCCCGTCGACCCGTCCGACCCCGAAGGGCCGGTGCGTCTGTCGTGCTCCCCCGAGCTGGAGTCGGCCACCTTCCGCAACAGCCTCGGCCACGGCACCTGGAATCGGTTGCCCGCCATCGCCACGCCCACGGTCGTCATCGGAGGTGCTCCGGAGGGCGTCAACGCCGGGCCGGCGATGATCGCCCCGACGATCGCCGAGCGGCTCGCCAGCGGCACCTACGAGCTACACCCGGAGCTCGACCACTTCGGCCCGTTCACCCATCCCGGCAAGACCGCGGCGATCGTCTCCGCCTCCGTCCCCCGCTGACGCCCCGCCGCCGACCTCACGGCGAGGTCCGGGTCCCGGAACTGTGTGACAGGGTCGCCCTACGATGGCGGGCATGGAGAACGACCAGCCCGAGGTGACAGGGGTCTACGAGGTGCCCACCAGCCTGTCGCCCAGCCGCGTCGAGGCGTTCACCAAGTGCCCACTGGCCTTCCGGTTCACCAGCATCGAACGGCTCGGCGATCCACCCACGGTGCACACCACGCGCGGGTCGCTCGTCCATCGCGCCCTGCAGCTCGGCTACGAGGCCCCGGCCGGCGGTCGCTCTCCCGCCGTGTTCGAGGACGCGCTCGACCGGGCGCTCGCCGAGTACCGGGAGCTTCCCGACTACACGCTGCTCGGCTTCACCGACGATCAAGCGGAACGGTTCGAGTCCGAGTGCCGCGATCTCGTGTCCCGGTACCTCACGATGGAGGACCCCGACGCCGTCCGTCCGATCGGGCTCGAGCTCATGCTCAGCGCCCAGGTCGGCAACCTCACGCTGCGGGGCATCATCGACCGGCTCGAGCTCCGTGACGACGGCGAGCTGGTGGTGTCCGACTACAAGACGGGTCGGGCGCCGTCCACCAACTGGGAGCAACGCAGCATGTCCGGCGTGCACTTCTACGCGCTGCTGTGCCAGGAGGTGTTCGGCCGGCTCCCTGCGGCCATCCGCCTGCTCTACCTCAGCTCCGGCGAGATCATCGAGGCCACCCCCTCGGCCCAGTCGGCCAAGTTCGTCGCCACCCGCACCGCCGCGGTGTGGAAGGCGGTCGAGCGTGCGTGCGTGACGGGCGAGTTCCAACCTCGGCAGTCGTCCCTGTGTTCGCTCTGCGCGTTCCAGCGCTGGTGCCCGTCCTTCGGCGGCGATGCCGCGCTGGCCCGCGTCGAAGCTCCGGCCGCCCTCGGTCTGGCCGTCGCCGCGTGAGCCCACCCACGCCGGGCCAGGGTGCACTCGGTCCGGCCGTCGAGCGGTTCGACCGATGGGTCGACGGTGCCCTCGAGCCGCTGCGGGGCCACCCGATGTGCGATGCGGTGTTCACCACCGCCAGCCGCCTCGGTGAGTTCAGCCTCATCTGGCACCTCGCCAACGTCGGTCGTGGCATCACGGGCGCCGGCCGGCTCCAGCAGGTCCCCATCCTCGCCGCCCTCATCGGCGCCGAGAGCCTCGTCGTCAACCAGGGCATCAAGCGCCTCTTCCGTCGCACCCGCCCCACGGTGAGCGGTGACGATCGCTTCGAGCTGCGCACCCCCACCACCTCGTCGTTCCCGTCCGGGCACGCCAGCGCGGCGGCCTTCGCCGCCACCGTGCTCACCGGGTGGGACGGCCGGCGCAGCGCTCCGCTGTGGTGGACGCTCGCCGGCACGGTCGCCGTCTCGCGGGCGTACGTCCGCATCCATCACGGGTCCGACGTCGTGGCCGGCCTCGCCACCGGCGGCGCGCTCGGGGCGCTGGGACGACGGTTCCTCCGCGCCCGCCGCCTGATGTAGCCGTCCCGACACAGAGGCGCCCGCCGCGTGGCAGTCTGTGGCCGATGGCTGACGACGACGCCCCCACCGACTCCCGAGCGGATCCGGAGCGCCCGGCGGCCGCCGATCGCCGGATGAACGGCAGCGAGGCGATGATGTGGCGCCTCGAGAAGGACCCGTACCTCTCGTCGACGTTCGGCACGGTCAGCATCCTCGACCGCCCGCTCGACGCCGAGCGTCTCCGCAGCCGCATGGAGCGCGCGGTGTCGTCGTTCCCCCGACTCGGCTGGCGGGTGCAGTCCGGTCCGGGCGACTTCGGCGCTCCAGTGTGGGCCGACGATCCGGACTTCGACATCGACTTCCACGTCCGCCACGTCGCCCTCCCGAAGCCGGGCTCGCGCGACCAGCTGTTCGAGTTGGCCAATCGCTTCATCCTCGACCCGCTCGACCGGACCCGCCCGCTGTGGCAGTTCCTCGTCGTCGACGGGCTGCGCGGCGGCAAGGGTGCGCTGATCCAGAAGATGCACCACACGATCAGCGACGGCGTCAATGCGGTACGCATGTCGCTGCAGTACCTCGACCTCGAACGCGACGCCGCCGACTCCCTCGACGCCTTCATCGAGGAGCGGGTCCCCGAGCCGTTGCCGGCCCTGTCGACGTTCGACGCCCTTCGCGGCGCAGTGGAGGGCGCCTTCCGGTTACCGCTCCAGGTGGCCAAGCAGGTGACCGATCTGCTGGCCGACCCGGTGTCGATCCCCAAGGCGAGCACGGCGGCCGTCGACACGATGCGGGCGATCGTGTCGCAGCTGTCCGACACCGAATCGGCGCGGTCTCCGCTCTGGCGCGAGCGCTCGCTGCGCCGGAGCATCAAGACGGCCCGAGCCCCGTTCCGCCAGACGAAGGAGGCGGCCAAGCGTCTCGGAGGCTCGCTCAACACGGCGTTCGTCACCACCGCCGCCGAGGCCGCGTCGCGCTACCACATCGAGTTCGGCGAACCCGTCGAGCAGCTCCGCGCCTCGATGGCCGTGAGCACACGGACCGACGAGTCGGGTGCCAACGCCTTCTCGCTCGTGCGCATGCTCGTCCCCACCGGCGAGATGTCGATCGCCGAGCGATTCGCCGCCATCGCCGAGGCCACCGAGTCGGCCCGTGACGCAACGCGCGGCGCCAACCTCGAGACCTTGGCGACGGTGGCCACGGCCCTGCCCACCTCGGTGATCACCCGCCTCGCCCGCCAGCAGTCCCAGACGATCGATTTCGCCACCTCCAACGTCAAGGGGGCGCCGATGCCGGTGTACATCGCCGGTGCCAAGCTCCTCGAGAACTACCCCGTCGGCCCGCTCGCCGGCGTCGCGTTCAACATGACGATGCTCTCGTACAACGGCAACCTCGACATGGGCATCAACGTCGACGCCGCAGCTGTCGGCGATCCCGACCGGCTCGCCACGCTCATCGCCGAATCCGCCCGCGACCTGGCGGCCTCCTAGGCCGACGACCCCTTCTTGACCACCTTCGACTCGAGGTGCTTGGGCAGGATGTCGTAGTGGTCGTGGACGGCGGTGAAGCGGCCGCGGCCCCCCGTCATCGAGCGCAGCTCGATGGCGTAGCGCTGGATCTCGGCGGCGGGGACCATGGCGACGATCTCGTGGAGGCCACCACCGACGGGTGACGAACCGCTGACGCGCCCGCGCCGGGCATTGAGGTCGCCGAGCACGTCGCCCTGATGGTGCTCGGGCACGGTGATGGTGACGAGCGAGATCGGCTCGAGCACGGCGGGCTCGGCCTTGGCGAGCGCTTCGCGCAGGCCCGTCGCCGCCGCCGTCCGGAACGCCATGTCCGAGGAGTCGACGCTGTGGTACTTGCCGTCGTAGCACTCGACGCGCACGTCGACCACCGGGAACCCGAACGCCCCGCCCGATGCCATCGCCTCGACGATGCCGCGCTCGACGGCCGGGATGTAGTTGCGCGGGATCGCCCCGCCGACGACCGAGTCGACGAACTCCGAGCCGCTCCCCCGCTCGGTGGGCGACACGCGCAGGTTCACCACCGCGTACTGCCCGTGCCCGCCACTCTGCTTCTTCAGCTTGCCCTCGGCCTCGGCTCGCGCGGTGATCGTCTCGCGGTACGCCACGGCGACGTCAGCGGTGGTGACGTTGACACCGAACTTGCGGCTGAGCCGCTCCAGCGCCACGGCCACGTGCATGTCGCCGGCTCCCCGCAGCACCGTCTGGTGCGTCTCGTCGGAACGCTCCACGGCGATCGTCGGGTCCTCACTGCAGAGTCGGGCGAGCGCGGCCGAGAGCTTGTCGTCGTCCGCCTGTGTGAGCGGTTCGAGCGCGACGGCGAAGTTGGCGACCGGCGCGATGGCCCCGTTGACCCGCACCGGCTTGCCCGGCGCGACGAGCGTCGAGCCGGTCGGGGTGCCGGCCAGCTTGGCGACGGCGGCGATGTCGCCGGCGACCACCGCGTCGGCGGGGACGTGGTCACGCCCACACAGGTGGAACAGACCGTGCATTCGTTCCTCGGTGGACGTCGCGCTGTTGATCAGCCGGCAGTCGTTCGACAGCGTCCCGGACAGCACCTTGAACACCGACACCTGACCGAGGAACTGGTCGGCAACCGTCTTGTACACGTAGGCGACGGGGTGTCCCGAGCAGTCGGCGGGGACCGCGGCGTCGACGGCCTCGTCACCCTTGCCGCCGACGACGGTGACGGGGCGGTCGGCCGGCGACGGGCCGAGCTCGCAGATGAAGTCGGCGAGGCGATCGATGCCCACGCCGCTGGTCGCCGAGCCCAGCGTGACGGGGAACTCGACGCAGTCGCACACCTCGTGGGCCAGCGTGCGTTCCAGCTCGGCCGAGGTCGGCACGTCGCCCGAGAGATACCGCTCGAGCTGTGCGTCGTCACCCGACACGATCTCCTCGACGACCTCGTCGTGCATCCGGTGTTCCTCGTCGGCGACGTCGGCGGGGAGGTCCGCCGTGTGGTGGGTGCCGTCGGCGTCGTACTCGAAACCCTGATCGGAGAGGACGTCGGCGACGCCGTGCAACGCCTGCTCCTCTCCGAGCGGCAGCTCGAGCGGCACGAAACCGGACCCGAACTTCTCCCTCAGCTGGGCGAGGACGCGGTGGAAGTCGGCGTTCTGCTTGTCCTCTTTGTTGATGAACACGAGTCGCGGGATGCCGGCCGCGACGCAGCGTTCCCACGCCGATTCGGTGCCCACCTCGACGCCGTCGACCGCGCTCACCACCACCACGGCGAGATCGGCAACCGACAGCGCGGCGTCCACCTCGCCGGCGAAGTCGGCGTAGCCGGGCGTGTCGATCAGGTTCACCTTGTACGTCTCACCGTCGCTCGCCCGCCACTCGAAGGGGGCGACGGCGAGCGACAGCGACATCTTGCGCTTGATCTCCTCGGGCTCGGTGTCGCACACCGTGGAGCCCTCGTCGACCGTGCCGAGGCGCGTCACGACGCCGGCACGGTGCAGCAGCGCTTCGGCCACCGACGTCTTGCCACAGCCACTGTGGCCGACGAGTGCGACGTTGCGGATGCGCTCGGTCGGGATGGTCACGATCTGCCCCCGATCACGGTCTCGAATGGTGGCCCGCTCCCGGAGCGGTGTCTGCCTCACACTAGTGCCGTGCCAGGAGGGCAATTCGCGGCGCCGCGGGCGCACCATCACCCACCTCAGCGGCGCCGCGCGCCCGTCCAGATCGGACGCCGACCAATACTTAGGTATTGACCTAAGTATGAATCACGTGGGACAGTGGACCGGTGCCCAAGCAACTGGCCGAGCTCGACAGCGTGTTCCACGCCCTCGGGGACCACACACGACGGACCGTGATCGAGCGGCTCGTCGCCGGTCCGGCCTCGACGTCGGAGCTGGCCGTGCCGTTCTCGATGGCGTTGCCGTCCTTCACGCAGCACCTGGGTGTGCTCGAGAAGGCGGCGCTCGTCATCTCCACCAAGCAGGGACGCGTGCGGACGTACGAGCTGTCGCCCCGGGCGCTGCAACTCGCCGACGGGTGGCTCGCCGACCAGCGGCGCTCCTGGGAACAGCGGCTCGATCAGTTCGACACCTTCGTCACGGCACTCCACCACACCGAACAACGACACAGGAACCTCCGATGAGCTTCACGCCCCACGTCCTCGACCGCGACCTCGACATCGAGCTGATCCGCGAGGTCGATGTCCCCCCGGAACTGGTCTGGCGGGCCTGGACCACTCCGGAGCTCGTCACGCAGTGGTTCGCGCCCAAGCCGTACGAGACGCCCATCTGCGAGATCGACCTCCGCCCCGGCGGGAGGTTCCGCACCGTCATGCGCTCCCCCGAGGGCGACGAGTTCGACGGCACCGGATGCTTCCTCGACGTCGTCGACGGTGAGCGCCTCGCCTGGACGAGTGCCCTCGGCCCGGGGTTCCGACCTCAGGCCGGGCCGATGCCGTTCACCGCGGTGATCGAGCTCGAGGCCACCTCGTCGGGCGGCACCCGCTACCGGGCAGTCGCCATGCACCAGAGTCCCGAGGACCTCAAGCAGCACGCCGACATGGGCTTCCTCGAGGGATGGGGCGCCGCCCTCGACCAGCTCGTCGCCCTCGCCAAGACGCTCTAGGCGCCCGACAGCCCAGCGAGCGGCACTCCGGAAAACGGGAGGGTATTTCCCTACCGCGAGAACCGGAGGGCACCTACCCCACCGAAGCGTCGGGTATTTGCCCTCCGGTCGCGGGCTCCGGGTGGGTGGATACCCTCCGGTCGTCGCGGTGGGTAAATACCCTCCCGTCGCGGGACGACGCGGCGGGCGACGGCCGTCGTCAGACGCGAGACGGGGCGGCGGTCAGCGCCGTCCGCAGGTCGAGCAAGAGGTCGGCGACCTCACCGCTCGATACCAGCTCACGGCTGAGCATGTGGCCCAGCGCCTGATCGATCACACCGACGGCCTCGGCGATCACCGCGTCGCGGGCGGCGTCGGCGTCCGGGCGGGCAGGGGCCGTGCCGGCCTGCGCCACCTCGGCGGCCGGCGCTCCGGCGCGGGCCGCGTCGTCGGCCTCGTCGGGGGTGGGGCGCTCGATGCTCTCGGTCATCACTCCACACCGTACCCCCGCAGCACCCCGACCGCGTCGACATCAGCGGCACGGCCGCGACTGTTTAATGTCGCCGCAATGGAACTTCAGGGACGCAACGTGGTGGTGACAGGGGCAGCACGGGGGATCGGAGCGGCGCTCGCCCAGCGCTTCCACGCGGGCGGCGCCAACGTCGTCGTGGCCGACGTGCTCGACCCCAACCCCGTCGCGGACGGGCTCGAGCGAGCGATCGGCATCGTCGCCGACGTGTCCACCGAGGAGGGCAACATCGCCCTGATCCGGGCCGCCGAGGACGCATTCGGCCCGGTCGACCTGTTCTTCGCCAATGCCGGCCTCGCCCTCGGCGTCGACCTCACGACGCCCGAAGAGGACTGGGATCTCGCGTTCGCGGTCAACATCCACGCCCACCGCTGGGCGGCCAAGCACCTCATCGATGGCTGGCTGCAGCGGGGTGAGGGCTACTTCTGCTCCACGGCGTCGGCGGCGGGACTCCTCGCCCAGATCGGTTCGGCGGCGTACACGGTCACCAAGCGAGCGGCCGTCGCCTTCGCCGAGTGGCTGTCGATCACGTACGGCGACCGCGGCGTTCGGGTGAGCTGCCTCTGCCCGCAGGGCGTCAACACCGACATGCTGAACTCGGACATCGGCGGCGGGACCGACGTGGTGCGCGCCGCCGGCGACGTGCTGGAGCCGGCGGAGGTGGCCGACGTCGTGGCCGACGCGATCGCCACCGAGCGGTTCCTCATCCTGCCCCACCCCGAGGTGCAGCAGTACGTCGAGCGCAAGGCGAACGACCACGAGCGCTGGCTGGCGGGGATGCGCCGCCTCCAGGCGCGCGTCGTCGGGCCCGGCTGATCTCGGCGCGCCCGGTGGAGCGGGGGACGACATGATGTCCGGGTGACCGGAACAGACGCACCGAACGACAAGCTCGCCCCATCGCCCTTCGCCGACCTGGTGAAGGACCTCTTCGACGGTCGCACGTCGATCGCCCAACCCGCCGTCTCCCCCGACGGGTCGCACGTCGCGTTCGTCGTGGCGACGATCGACCTGAAGGCCAACACCACGCGCAGCAGGGTGTGGCTGACCGGCGACGGCGCCCCGGTCCCCGTCACGGCCGGCCCCAACGACGCTCAGCCGGTGTGGTCGCCGGACGGGCGATTCCTGGCGTTCACGTCACGGCGCGGTGAGCCGAGCCAACCCGGCGCGCCCAAGGAGGCCACGCTTCACGTCATGCCGGTGTCGGGACCCGGTGAGGTCCGCACCGTGGCGACGATGGCCGAGGGCTTCGGCGAGCCGGCGTGGTCCCCCGACGGCAAGTGGTTCGCCTACACCTCGCGGACCCGGGACAACCGCTACGAGGCCAAGGACGAGAGCTGGCAGGCGCCCCGGAAGATCGAGACGTTCTTCACCCAGGCCAACGGCGAGGGCTGGATCTTCGACCGCCCGGCGCACGTCTACGTCGTCGCCGCCGACGGCACGGGAACGCCGCGCAACCTCACGCCGGGCACGTTCCAGCACGCCGGAGTCTCGTGGCTGCGGGACTCGTCCGGCGTGGTGACCTCGGCGCAGCGGCACGACGACTGGGACTTCGACCTGGCGGTCGACCTCTACGTAGTGCCCCTCGACGGCGAGCCTCGGGCACTCACCGCCCAGACGGGGAGCTATGGCTTTCCGAGCGTCTCCCCCGACGGCAGCCGGGTCGCCTTCGTCGGCAACGACGACCCTGTCAATTTCCCGCTCAACCCACGAGTCGGCGTGGTGTCGATCGAGGGCGGCGACATCGTCTGGGCGTCGGCCGGGCTCGACCGCTCCTTCCTCCCCACCGCCGGCATCCGTCCGCCGGTGTGGCGCGACGACACGACGTTGCTGGCGACCGCCGAGGACCGCGGAGACACGCACCTCTACGAGGTCGACGCGGCCGGCTCCGTCGCTCCTCGGCCGCTCACATCCGGGCGCATCGCCGTGCAGAGCTTCGACGCCGCAAGCGGCACGGTGGCCCTCGCCCAGGCGACCGTCGAGCACCCGGCAGAGCTCGTCACCCTCGACGGGCCGGTCACGTCGTTGACGCGCAGCTGGTCGAGTTGGGAGAAGTTCGCCGTCCCCTGCAGCGACGGCTACGGCGAGATCGACGCCTGGATCATGCGCCCGGCGGGGTTCGACGAGACGACGACGTACCCCGTCCTCCTCAACGTGCACGGCGGCCCGTTCACGCAGTACGGCGAGGCGTTCTTCGACGAGGCCCAGATGCAGGCGGCGGCCGGGTTCGTCGTACTGATGAGCAATCCCCGCGGCGGCAGCGGCCGCGACGAGGCGTGGGGCCAGGCGATCTGCGGTCCCAAGCACCCCAAGTTCCCGGGCACCGGATGGGGATCGGTCGACGTCGACGACGTGATGGCCGTGCTCGATCACGCCCTGGCCACCTACCCCTTCTGCGACCCCGACCGCGTCGGGATGCTGGGCGGCAGCTATGGCGGCTACATGGCCACCACGCTGGCCGGCCGCTTCAGCGACCGGTTCCGCGGGATCTGCACGGAGCGTGCCGTCAACAACTGGATCACCGAGGAGGTCTCGGCCGATATCTCCACGGTGTGGCGGGGCGTCGTCGGCACCACGGCGCTCGACGACCCGGACGAGTACCTGCGCATGTCGCCGATCACGCGGGTCCGCGACATCACCGTGCCGCTGCTGATCATCCACTCCGAGGACGACCTGCGCTGCCCGATCAGCCAGGCCGAGGAGCTGTTCGTGGCGATGCGCCAGCTGCGCAAGGACGTGACGTTCTATCGGTTCCCG
Source organism: Desertimonas flava (assembly GCF_003426815.1). Taxonomy (GTDB): domain Bacteria; phylum Actinomycetota; class Acidimicrobiia; order Acidimicrobiales; family Ilumatobacteraceae; genus Desertimonas; species Desertimonas flava. Next base: position 8,064 of record NZ_QKYK01000046.1, on the reverse strand, counting down.
GCCGAGAACCACGAGCTGTCACGGTCCGGCTCGCCGGTCCACCGCACGATGCGCGCCGAGATCATCCTCGACTGGTTCACCGAGCACCTCGCCGCCCGGTGAGCGGCAGCGAGCCGGTCGGTCAGGCTTCGGCGACCCACTCGTCGATGAGGCGGCGGGCGATCGAGATGGCGTTCGGCAGGCCGGGGAGGGTGTCGCGGCGGAACCACCCGGCGTCGGCGATCTCGGCCTCCTGGAGCACGAGGTCGCCCGACTCGTAGCGGGCACGGAAGCCGATCATCAGGCTGTGCGGGAACGGCCACGGCTGGCTCCCCCGGTACCGCACGTCGCCGACGGTGATGCCCACCTCCTCGCGTATCTCGCGCACGACACAGGACTCCAGCGTCTCGCCGGCTTCGACGAAGCCGGCAAGACAGGAGTACATCGGCAAGGCCCACTCGACGCCGCGCGCGAGCAGCGCTTCCTGGTCCGGCCCGTCCGGACCGCGGGTGACGAGCGTGATGGTGGCCGGTGCGATGCGCGGGAAGGCGATCAGGCCGCACGCCGTGCATTCCATCGCGGCGTGGACGGCGGAGCGGACGGTGGGCGCCGCGCACGCACCGCAGAAGCGGTGGGTGCGAGCCCAGGTGACGAGCTGGACGGCGCGCCCGTTGGCGATCCAGGTGGGCTCGTCGACCATGCCGAACAGCCGCCGCAGGTCGACGGACGCCCCGTAGCTGGGGTCCTGTCCGTCAGGAACGTCGACGGCGACGACCGTCGCGCGGTCGAGGGACCCGACGACGTGCTGCGGCCACGAATCGTCCTCGACCCGATCGTCGGTGAAGACCTTGTTGCCGATGACGTGCACGTAGATCGGTGATCCGGTGACAGCGGCGCTGGTCGCCAGCTCGAACGTCGTCATGGCCGTGGACCCTACTGGCGCCCCGGCGACCGGCCCGAGCGAGACCACGGCGCCATCTCCCGGTGGCCGGCACACGATCTCGACTAATTGTCGAGTCATTCGGTCGGAATTGGTGTATGTTGGCTTCCATGAGCCCGACGAACCTGCTGTCGCCCACGGCGATGTGCATGGACGGTCGGTGTTGTCGCGACGCGTTCTGATCCCGTCCCGACCGCTCTCGATGCCCGCAGGAGGCTCCCCGTGCCCACCGATCTCCTCGTCCCCATCTTCCCGTCCGTCTCCGACCGGACGTCGTCCGCCGTGCCCGGCGGCACCGGCCGACCGTTCGACCGTGCGCCGCGACTGCCGGTCGACGCCTTGGCCGACATCGTCGGCGGGTTGGCACGCGCCGAGTCGCTGTGGCGGCCCCACGTTCGCCACGACGACGAGCAGCGGGCACGCGTGCGCCTGCTCTCGACGCCGATCTACGAGGTCTGGCTGCTCGGGTGGCTTCCGGGCCAGGCGGCCGGTTTGCACGACCACGGTGGCGCCAACGGGGCGCTCATCGTCGTCGACGGTGACCTCGAGGAAGCCCGGAGCACAGGGCGCCCCGGCGGCGCCCTCATCCGTCGCCGGCTGACAGCAGGTGACGGCGCGACGATCGATGCCGGCGTGGCCCACGACCTCGCCAATCGGTCTGCCGGGCCGGCGACGACGCTGCACGCCTACTCGCAGCCGCTGCGCTCGATGGGGTTCTACGAGGAGCCGACGCCCGGCGTGCACGGCCACCGGATCCGGACCCACTGGGTCGACCCGGCACCGGCCGTCCTCGCTGCGGAGTAGTCACCTGGTCGACGAATGTCACAACCGGCGCCGCGACTTCGGCGGTCCCCGACTCGGAAGAGGCGGAGAGGGGGTCGTACGTTGTGCCGATGGCCTACAACTCTGACGATGTCGTCATCATCGACGCGGTCCGCTCCCCCGTCGGAAAGCGCAACGGCGGTCTGTCCACGCTGCATCCCGCCAGCCTCCTCGGCCGCGTGCAGGCGGAGCTGATCGACCGCACCGGCATCGATCCCGCCCTCGTCGGCCAGCTGGTCAGTGGCACCGTCAGCCAGGTCGGCGAGCAGAGCTTCAACATCGCCCGCACGGCGTGGCTGGGCGCCGGGCTGCCGCTCACCACGGCGGCCACCACCGTCGACACCCAGTGCGGTTCCAGCCAGCAGGCCACCGGGCTCGCCGCCTCGCTCGTGAAGTCCGGCGTGGTCGACGTCGCCGTCGCGTGCGGCGTCGAACTGATGAGCCGTGTGCCGATCGGGTCGAACTCGGCGAAGTCCCTCGGCCTGGGCATTCCGATCCCGCCGGAGTACTTCGGCAACTACGAGATGACGTCGCAGTTCGAAGGCGCCGAGCGCATCGCCGACAAGTGGGGCATCACCCGTGAGGACACCGACGCCTTCGGCCTCGCCTCGCAGCAGCGGGCCGCCACGGCGTGGGCCGAGGACCGCTTCGGGGGCCAGTACGTGGCCATCGAGGCTCCGGACCGCAACGAGGACGGCACGCCGGCCGAGACCACCCATACGGTCGACCGCGACGAGGGCATCCGCGAGACGAGCCTCGAGAAGCTCGCCACGCTCAAGCCCGTCGCCCGGCCCGATGGCGTGCACACCGCCGGCAACTCGAGCCAGATCAGCGACGGCGCCGGCGCCATGCTGATCACCACGGCCGGTCGCGCCGCGGAGCTCGGCCTCACCCCGCGGGCCCGTATCGTCGACACCTGCCTGGTGGGCGTCGATCCCGTGCTCATGCTGACCGGCCCGATCGACGCCACGGAGCGCCTTCTGGAGCGCAACAGCCTGAAGATCGGCGACATCGACACGTTCGAGATCAACGAGGCCTTCGCCTCGGTCGTGCTCGCCTGGGCGAAGGAGGTCGGCGCCGACCTCGACAAGACCAATCCCAACGGTGGTGCCATCGCTCTCGGTCACCCGCTCGGCGGCACCGGCGTCATCCTGCTCACCAAGGCGCTGTACGAGCTCGAGCGCACCGGTGGCCGCTACGGCCTCGTGTCGATGTGCTGCGGCGGGGGCCTGGGCACCGGCACGCTCATCGAGCGCCTCTGACCGGCAGCGTCGGCCACCTGCGCCCCTGACGGGATGAGCGAGGGTGGTCTCTCGCCGCGGGGACACCTCAGGTACGAACGGGAGGGTACATACCCCACCGAAGCGTCCGGTATTTACCCTCCGGTTGGGACGGCGACCAGCGGACGGCCCTCCGCCTCGCACGCCCTTTCCGCTCACCGCCCAGACACCTCCGGTAACGGCACCGCCATACACCATTGCGCACACCTCTCCGCACACCTCTCCGCACACCTCTCCGCGCACCTCCAGGCACATCTCGTCAGTCGCGTCCGCCGTCCGCGTGGACTGTCCGCGCTGATCGGTCCGTCCCGGGCCGTTCGGCGCCGAACGCATCCGACGGCCCGACGAACCAGTTAGAACGGCGCGATGCGCCGCCGGTCGCCCGTGCCGATCATCGTCGCCGCGGTGGCCGTCGGTGCGGTGCTCGTCGCGGCTCTCGTCATCAGGCTGAACGCCGACGACGACGGGCTGCCGCCCGACATCGGCGTCGTCGACCACGTGGTCGACGGTGACACGATCGACATCGTCATCGGAGGCCGGGAGGAACGTGTCCGCCTGATCGGCATCAACACCCCCGAGATCGCCCACGACGACGAGCCGGCGGAGTGCTTCGGTCCCGAAGCGGCGGCGTTCACAAGCGAACAGCTGCCCGAAGGCACCCAGGTCCGCCTCGAGCGGGATGTCGTCGGGCGGGACGACTACGGACGCCTGCTCGCCTACGTGTACCGGCGGCACGACGACGTCTTCCTCAACGAGGTGATCGTCGCGGCCGGCCTCGCCCGACCGCTCACGATTCCACCGAACGACACGTTCGCCGGGCGGTTCATCGCCGCGGCGACCGCGGCCGACGCCGCTGGAACCGGTCTCTGGGCCGCCTGCGCGGGATAGCGTCACCGATCGTGGCCTCGCCGACACCCCTGCCGAGTCAGGACGACTCGCTCTCGCTGAACGAACGCATCGGGTACCCCCCCGACGCCCGGCTCGTCATCCTGTCGTGCGACGACCTCGGGTCGTGCCATGCCGCCAACGTCGGTGTGTTCCGGGCACTTCGGGAGGGTGCCGCCACGTGCTCGTCGCTGATGGTGCCGGCGCCGTGGGCTCGCCACGCCGCAACCCAGTACGTTGGCACCGACGACATCGGCGTGCACCTCACGCTCAACGCCGAGCACGCGGTCTATCGCTGGGGCCCCGTCACCTACGCGCCGTCACTGCTCTCGGGCGACGGCGGCTTCCCGAGCTCCATCGACGACCTGTGGGAGCACGCCGACCCCGAGGAGGTCAGCCGCGAACTGCGCACCCAGGTGGAGCGGGCGCTGGCGTGGGGCATCGACGTCACCCATCTCGCTCCCCACCTCACGGCCATCACGCTGCGCCCGGAGTTCTTCGACATCTACCTCGACCTCGCCGTCGAGTTCGCCCTGCCGATCCGCTTGCCGTCCACGATCACCGCCGAGCAGGCGGGCTTCCCGTTCCGCAAGCTGGCCGCCGACGAAGGGGTCGTGTTCCCCGATCACTTCGACCACGACTGGCGCGCCGGCAGCCGGAGCCGGGTCCTGGCGGCGATCGACTCGCTCGCCCCGGGCGTCACCGAGATCCACATCCAGCCGGCGATCGACTCGCCGGAGGTCCGCGAGCTCAGCCCGTCGGCCGATCGGTGGATCGACGACCTCGAGCTGGCCCTCGATCCCGACCTGCGCGACCGCCTCGACGCCGCCGGTGCCGTGCTGATCGGCTACCGCGAGCTCAGGACGGCGATGCGAGCCGGCTGAGCGCCGCCTGCACCGACCCGTCACGCAACCGTTCGAGCAGCGGCCCGGTCGGGCCCGTGGACTTGAGCTTGCCCTGCATGAACAGCACGGCCGGGTCCACGTCCCCGGCGAGCTCGGCCAACGGGACGGTGACGACGACGTCGGCGTCGTCTGGCCCCTCGACCCGCTCGTCGCCCTTGGCCACCACCACTCGGTACTGGACCGTGCTCATCGTTCACGTCCGTTCACCGTGGTCATCGTTCACGTCCGTTCACCGTGGTCATCGTTCACGTCCGTTCACCGTGCTCATCGTTCACGTCCGTTCACCGTGGTCATCGTTCACTTCCGTTCATGGCGTTTCCCGGCCACGCAGGCGGGCACCCCGGGCGGCTTCGGTGGCGCTCTGCCGCCCTACCCGCTCGAACTCCGGGGCGCTTGCGTCGCTCGCTGAACCGATGCCGTCGAAGAGGTCGGTCTCGCCGCGTGGACCGGGAATCGGGCCGACGAGCGACCGGGCGAGCACCCAGTCCTCCCACGGCCACACGGCGTTGAGCTCGTCGTCGTCGAGTCCGAACCACCACGGCTCATTGGGATCGATCTGCGTGGCATGCGCCCGCAGCGAGCCGCTGCGGGCAGCCTGAAAGGCCGACACGTCGATCCGGGTGGTGATGCGGTGGTCGTTGTCGGGTCGATCGAGCCAGTTCTCGTCGTAGGGGGACGAGCCGTTCTTGGCGATCAGTGCCTCGTGGACGGCGAGGAGGCGAGCCTTGGACCAGGTGCTGTAGTACAGCTTCGACGGCTGGAACGGCTCGCCCAGATCGGGATACCAGTCGGGATCCCCCGACCGCTCGAAGGCGAGCACGGAGACGTCGTGGACGCGGAGGTGATCGGGGTGCGGGTAGCCCCGTTGGTCGTCGCCGTAGGTGAGGATCACCTGCGGGCGGGTGCGCCGGACCACGGCGACCAGTCGACCGGTGGCCTCGTCGATGTCGGCCTGGTGGAACGAATCGGGATGGCTGTTGGCCTCGGTGTCGGGCATCCCCGAGTCGCGGTAGCCGAGCATGACGACCTCGTCGAAGCCGATGATGCGGGCCGATTCGGCGAGCTCGAGCGGCCGCAGGCTCGCCAGCTTGGCCTTCTCCTGGTCCGGGGTGAGCCCGTGGAACGGCTGGCCCGGCTCGCGCAACGAGGGGTTCTGCAGGTCACCTTCCTCGCCGCCGGTGCAGCACACGAGCACCGTGTGCACGCCGTCGGCGTGATACTTGGCGACCGTCGCCGCGCCCTTCGACGCCTCGTCGTCGGGATGCGCGTGCACGGTGAGCAAGGTGCGGAGTGCTTGCACCCGGTGCAGGGTATCGCCACGTCAGAGCGAGCTTCGTCCCCTACGCTCACTGTCCATGCCCCGTCGCCGTTGTCTCGCCGTGGTCGCCACGTCCATCCTCATCGGAGTCGGAATCGGGGCATGCGACACCGACGACGGCCGGGAGATGCGCGAACCGACCGAGCTGCAGCGGTGGCGCCAGGAAGGCACGAGCACCACCACGACCAGCACCACCACGCTGCCGCCGACCACGCCGCCGATCCTGCTGACGGTCCCCGACAGCATCCCGGTGGACTCGTCCGGTGACACCTCCGCCGACACGTCGGCCGGCTCCGTGGCCGAAGATGTGGCCGACGTGTCCGATGCCGGACTCGTGACCCCCGGTTCGGGAGTCACCGCCGACTCGGCCGCCGGCCCCGACGGCCTGACGGCGCCCTGGACGGACGGCGGCGAGATCGATGGCGCCTTCACGTGCGACGGCGCCGGCGAGGCGCCGCTCATCGAGTGGGCCGAGCCGCCCGCCGGGACGACCGAGCTGGCCCTCACCGTGATCGACGAGGATGCCAACGGCTACGTCCACTGGGCCGTCTTCGGGCTGCCGGCCACCGCCGGGTCCATCGGCGGTGGCACCACTCTCGACGCCGGCACCGAGGGCCGCAATTCCCGCTCGGGTACCGGTTGGACCGGTCCGTGCCCGCCGGCCGGCACCTCCCACCAGTACCGGGTGACGCTGCACTTCCTCGATCAGCAGCTCGAGGAGACCGCCGACGCCGCGCCGTCGGCCCTGGTCGCCGCCATCCGGGCGCTGACGTTCGACGAGGTGTCGATCACCGGCACGTACCAGCGAGCCGGTTGAGCGACCACTCGGCACACTGGACGACATCGAGATGAACCGTCCCCTTCCGCCCCCGCCCCCGCCCTCGGCGACTCCGTCGACCGCGCACTGCTACCGCCACCCCGATCGTGAGGCGGGCCGCCGCTGCACCCGCTGCGGACGGCCGGCGTGCTCGCAGTGTCTCGTCCAGGCCAACGTCGGCAGCCAATGCGTCGAGTGCTACCGGGCAGGGCGACCGGCGGCGACGGTTCGCGTCCGCAACTGGCAGGCTCGCCAGCCGGCGATCGTCACGTCGGTGCTGATGGCGCTCAACGTCCTCGTGTTCCTCTGGATGGGCATCGCCGATCCCGAGAGCCTGAGCGGTCGGGGCGTGACCCAGGAGGCGATCGACCTCGGACTCACCAAGGAGCTGGCGCAGTTCACCGGTTCGGGCACCATCCGTCAATTCGGCACGGCGGAGGGCGAGTGGTACCGACTGGTGACGTCGGGCTTCACCCATTTCGGGATCCTGCACCTGGCGTTCAACATGCTCCTGCTGTACCAACTCGGCAACATGCTCGAGCGGGAGATCGGCCGGGTGAAGTTCGCCCTGCTCTACTTCGCCGCCCTGCTCGGCGGTTCCGCCGGCGTCCTCCTGCTCACTCCCCACACCCTCACGGCCGGCGCATCGGGTGCCGTGTTCGGTCTGCTCGGCGCGGCGTCGGTGGGCCTGTACCAGCGGGGCATCAACCCGCTGTCCACCAGCCTCGGCACGCTGCTGCTCCTCAACATCTTCATCACGTTCACGCTGCGGAACGTGTCCGTCGGCGGTCACATCGGCGGGCTCGTCGCCGGAGCGGCTGCCGGGTGGTTCGTCACCGCCCCCCGGCACAAGAAAGTCCCACCAGCGCTGGCCTATTCGGCTCCCGTCGTCGTCGCCGCCGCCGCCCTGCTCGTCTCGTTCGTCGCCGGCAGCTGACGCGCTTCGGGTCCTGGCATCGCGTCGCGCCTGGTCACAGGCTCGCGTTTCGCCCGACAACTCTGTGACACCAATCATGAGCGCCTTCGGCGCTCGCCCGACATGGGAGAGTTGATGTTGCTCCGGGTTGCGGTCTGGTCGCGGGGTGGGCCTTGATCTGCGGTCGCGGTTGGGGCTCTGA
>NZ_QKYK01000045.1 GCF_003426815.1 Desertimonas flava | reverse complement strand
CCGATCAGCCGCTGGCGAGCGATGCCGGCATCAACGCCAGCCGCCGAGCCGCTTGAGCATCCCGCCCCCCGGCCCGACGCCCAGACCGTGATCATCGACCGCGACGGCAAGCTCTACGCCAACGACCTGGCGATCCACGTCGGTGTCCGCTGGGCAGGCACCGAAGCCATCGTGATCGTCGACGCCTTCTACGCCACCATCTTCGCCGGCGGTGAACTCGTCCGCCACCTCAAGATCGACCACAGCCGCCGCTACCAACCCAGCCGCCAACGCCGCGGCGGCCCCCGCCAACCCCGCCGGGTAACGTCATGAACTGTCACCCATGTTCCGCGACACACGTGTCACCGATGTTGCGCGACAGAACAGCGACGCTGACCGTCACGGAACGCGCCCAGAACGCTCAGTACCTGTAGTGCTCGGGCTTGAAGGGGCCGGCGGGGTCGAGGTCGAGGTACTCGGCCTGCTCGTCGGTGAGCTTGGTGAGCTTCACGCCGAGGGCGTCGAGGTGGAGCCGGGCGACCTTCTCGTCGAGGTGCTTGGGCAGCACATACACGCCCGTCGGGTAGTTCTCCGTGTTGGCGAACAGCTCGATCTGGGCGATCACCTGGTTGCTGAACGAGCAGCTCATCACGAAGCTCGGGTGCCCCGTGGCGCAGCCGAGGTTCACGAGACGGCCCTCGGCCAGGATGATGATCTGGTGACCGTCGGGGAACTTCCACACGTCGGTGCCCGGCTTGAGCTCGTCACGGGTCGCGCCCGAGCGGGACAAACCGGCCATGTCGATCTCGTTGTCGAAGTGTCCGATGTTGCAGACGATCGCGTTGTGCTTCATCGCCGTCATGTGCTCGACGGTGATGATGTCGGTGTTGCCGGTGGCCGACACGAAGATGTCGGCGAGGTCTACGACGTCTTCCAGCGGCTTGACCTCGAGACCCTCCATCGCCGCCTGCAGGGCGTTGATCGGGTCGATCTCGGTGACGATGACGCGGGCGCCCTGGCCGCGCAGCGACTGCACGCAGCCCTTGCCGACGTCGCCGTAACCGCAGACGACGGCGACCTTGCCGCCGATCATCACGTCGGTGGCACGCGAGATGGCGTCGACGAGCGAGTGACGGCAGCCGTACAGGTTGTCGAACTTCGACTTGGTGACCGAGTCGTTGACGTTGATCGCGGGGAACAGCAGCTCGCCCTCGCCGTGCATCTTGTACAGACGCTTGACGCCAGTGGTGGTCTCCTCGGTGACGCCGCGGATGCCGGAGGCCATCCGCGTCCACTTGTTGGGGTCGGTCTTCAGCGACCGCTGGAGCAGGCCGAGGACGATGGCGAGCTCAGGGTTGGACGCCGACGTCGGATCGGGCACCTCGCCCGACTTCTCGTACTCGACGCCCTTGTGCAGCAGCAGCGTGGCGTCGCCGCCGTCGTCGAGGATCATGTTGGCGCCGTTGCCTCCATGTCCTGATGTGGCGTCCCCGCCGGGCCAGGTCATCATCTGCTCGGTGCACCACCAGTACTCCTCGAGCGTCTCGCCCTTCCAGGCGAACACGGGGACGCCCTGCGGGTTCTCGGGCGTGCCGTTGGGGCCCACCACCACGGCGGCGGCGGCGTGGTCCTGAGTGGAGAAGATGTTGCAGCTTGCCCAGCGCACCTCGGCACCGAGCGCGGTGAGCGTCTCGATCAACACGGCGGTCTGGATCGTCATGTGCAGCGACCCGGAGATGCGAGCGCCGGCGAGCGGCTTGGACTCGCCGAACTCCTTGCGGATGGCCATCAGGCCGGGCATCTCGTGTTCGGCGAGGAGCATCTCCTTGCGGCCGAACGGGGCGAGCGAGAGGTCGGCGACACGGTAGTCGTGTCCGGCAGCAAGGGTGCCTGCGTGGCCCGAAGGCGCAGTGGTGGTCATTGGTGAGGAACTCCTCAGTCGGGAACGGTGAACGTCGGTGGAATGCTCTCGGCTTCGACGCGAGCGAAGAGCCGCTCGGCCTCACCGGGTTCGAGGCTCTGCGCCTCATCGACCAGCATCACCGGAATGCCGTCGCGCACCTTGTACACCCGCTGCAACCGAGGATTGTAGAGGACTTCGAGGTCCTCCAGGTAGTACAGGGGGCCTTTGTCCTCGGGACAGGCGAGCAGGGCGAGCAGTTCCGGAGCGACGGCCATAGGCCGACCAGTCTGCCGCGACCGGCCCGGGTTGCGAACGCCCCCGGCGCCACGTGTCCTCAGCTGGTGATGAGCAGGAGGAGCTCGGCGACGCGCGTGTCGCACTCGTCGCGGGTCTCGGCCTCGAGGTTGAGGCGGAGCAGTGGTTCCGTGTTCGACGGGCGCAGGTTGAACCACCACGTCGGGAACTCCACGGTGAGACCGTCGAGGTTGTCCTGCTTGCCGCTGCTGAGCGCCTGGCTGACCCGTTGCGTCACCGCCTCGACGTCGTCGACGCGCGAGTTGATCTCGCCGCTCTGCGAGTAGCGCTCGAAGGGCACACGGACCTTCGACAGCACGTCCTCACCACGGGTGAGCTCGCCGAGCAGCTGGACCGTGGCGATGAGGCCGGAGTCGGCGCCGTAGTTGCGGGCGAAGTAGTAGTGCGCGGAGTGCTCACCACCGAAGACCGCCCCGGTCTCCGCCATGCGCTGCTTGATGAACGAGTGGCCGACGCGGGTGCGGATGGGCACACCCCCGTGCTCGCGGATCACCTCGGGCACGGCCTTGGAGCAGATCAGGTTGTGGAGGATCGTGGCGCCCGGGTTCGTACGCAAGGTGGCCACCGACAGCATCGCCGTGGTGGTCGAACCGCTCATGCCGGCCCCGGTCTCGTCGACGACGAAGACCCGGTCGGCATCGCCGTCGAACGCCAGGCCGACGTCGAAGCTGCCGGCGGTGACGCGAGCCCGCAGGTCGGTCTGGTTGGCGGGCTGCAGCGGGTCGGCGGGGTGGTTCGGGAACGTGCCGTCGAGCTCGCCGTACATCACCTCGAGATCGAAGACGCCGAGACGCTCGAACACCGCAGGGACGACGAGGCCGCCCATGCCGTTGGCGGTGTCGGCAACCACACGGCGCGGTCGCAGCTTGTCGATGTCGACGAACGACACGACGTGCTCGACGAAGTCGGGCAGCAGGTTCTCGCTGTGCCGCCGGCCGGGCGACGACGCCGGAGCGGGACCGCGGCCATCGAGCACCTCGTCCGCGATCTCTTTGATCTCGGTGAGGTCGACGGGCTTGGCACCAGCGAGGCAGAACTTGATGCCGTTGTACTCGGCGGGGTTGTGCGATGCCGTGAAGATCGCACCGGGCAGGTCGCGGCTGCCCGAGGCGTAGTAGAGGAGGTCGGACGACGCCAGGCCGAGCTCGATGGCGTCCACGCCCTGGGCCCGGACACCGTCGATGAACGCATCGACCAGCTCGGGTCCGGACGGGCGCATGTCGCGCGCGACCAGGATGGCTCCGGCAGACGTGGTGCCACCGGCACGGCGGGCGAAGGCGACACCAAGGGCGCGGGCGATCTCGGCGTTGAGCTGATCGGGGAACGTGCCACGGATGTCGTACGCCTTGACGATCTCGTCGAGTACGGACATGACGGCCAACAAGCTACCCCGCGCCACCGCTGACTGCTCCGGTCGGCGCCGGTGTCATCGGGAATCGTCGGGTTCGTCGGGACGATCGAACGACGACCAGTCGGGTGTGGGAGGTGGTGTGGCAGGAGGTATGGGCGGCGGGGGTGCGGGAGCGGCGGGGAGGGCGCCGGCGGAGCCCGGTGGGAGGGGTGTGGGTGGCGGCGGCGAACTCAGGAGCCGGTCAGGCTCGGGCTCGGACTTTGGCTCGGGCTCGGCCGGCGGAGGCGCCGACGGACCGGCGGTCGGGATCATCGGCGTCACGGCGAGGGTGCCGGCCCCGACGGTGGCCGCCCCGTCGAGGCGGGGGAAGCGGACCGAACCCCGGATGCGGATCACCACGGCAGCCGCCAGACCGATGATGGTCATCCCGTAGAACACCCAGTCGAGCGTCGAGCGCGAGTCGTACGTCAGCTCGACGTGCTCGGATGTCGGGACCACGACCATGAAGTTGGGGGCGACGCGATACGGCCCGTCGGCACCCTCGACGTTCCAGTTCGGGAAGTAGCTGACGCGGACGAGGACCGGGACACCGATCTGGTCGACGTCGAACGACACCGACTGCTGCTCCTGCACGACGTTGGTGACGGTGACCTCGTCGAGCTGGCGGGCCTGGAACTCGGAGGCCGGCTGCACGATGTTGACCCGCCGCGTCGTCGACGACGTCGGGTCGCCACATTCATCGGTGCCCTGCCCCTGCGGCTCCTGGCGGGCGGGATCGACGGCGACGTCGATGCGCTGCCACTCGTCGGGCCCGTCGGCGGCCGGAAGCGCCGCCCACTCGCTGCGTTGCTGGAACCACGACGTGCCCAGCTCGAGCCAGCACTCTCGCTGGTCGCCGGTCCGTTCGTTGACGACGACCGGCTCGGTGTCGAGCGGGACGACGAGGTCGGACCCAGCGACGGCGTAGATGTGCCACGGTCCGCTCGTGGTGATCGGCGTCAGCTCGGGCTGGGCGTCGGCATCGGCGATCGCCTCCGGCGTCGCCACCATCACGTAGTTGATCCCGAGGGCCTGGACGAGCGGCACACCGATCGCCGCGTCGCCGATGGTCTCGCGAACCTGGCGGACCGGGCTGCCGGCATTGGTGGACATCGCGTCGACGGCGATGAAGTGGTACGGCGTGGTGCCCGACGCCTCGAAGAACAGACCCTCCGACGAGGCGATGCAGCCGTCGGTCCAGTACGGCAGCAGCATCAGGGCCATCGACGTGCCGTACGCCCGGTCGCTCTTGTCGTCGAGGCGCTCCCACATCGCGCGGCCGCAGCCGAGGTCGGGATCGGCGCCGATTCCCGCCATCGTCTGCATCAGGTCGTAGTACTCGGGATACGAGTCGCGGCCCTCGTAGCCTTGGAAGTTGTACGCGGTCCAGCCGCGCGCGCGGTCCCAGTTGTTGTAGGTGGTGCGGGCCCTGGCCGGCCCCCAGGCGTACTCGCGCACCGTTTGCTGCGAGGCCGCGTCCTGCACCGACTTGTGCGTGCCGAACGGGAGCACCTGGTACACCCAGCCGAAGATCACGAGCACGACGAGGGCGGCGATCGCGAACGTGATCGACGCGGCACCGACCCCCTGCTCGGCGCGGGCCGGGCGGTTGCGGACGGCATTGACGAGGAACCCGCCGAGCTCGGCGGCGCCGACCATCATCATCAGGTAGCGGGTGAGGTAGAGCCAGGGCAGGACGCGCGGGTTCCAGAGCAGCCCGATGATCGGCAGCCCGTCGTGGGCGAGGTAGACCATCGCCCCGGCCACGATGACCGTCAGGCCGAGGGCGATGCCGTACACGTGACGGCGCAGCACCATGGCGAACATGCCGAAGATGGCCAGCGAGTTGACGATGAAGTCGATGGCCGGCTTCTGGTCGAACAGCATCTCCCAGTACGACCCCCACGCCGCCGGAGCATCCTCCGGGTACGGCGCGTACTTCATGTCGGTCATGTACTGGTGGTTGAAGAGGAAGGGGCCGACCCAGAAGGCGGAGAGCGCCAGGGTGAGGGCGCCGATCACGGCGGCGAAGGCGAGCCGCTTGACGAAAAGGCGGTTCTCCGGCAGCGACAGGCCGAGTTGCACGCACAGGACGACGAGCAGGACGACGGCGGCGAGCACCACAACCGCCGTCAAGACGTAGAGCGCCGAGCTCATCTGGGCGAGAAGCACGGTGAGGGCCACCGCAGCCGGCGACATGAGCAGCAGGTAGACGATCGTCTGCTGACTGGCGCGGCGGGCGACCTCGCCGGCGGCTCCCGACGCCTGGGCGACCACCCCACTGACCACTCGGGTGAACAAGCGCCACAGGTCCGCGCCGCTCCGGCACACGACGATGATGAGGGCACCGAGCATCGTGTAGATCAGCACGATGCCGTGACTGAGGCAGGCGAGCGCCAGGAGCGACGCCGCCCACACGGTGTACTTGCCCGTGTCGAGCGCCCGGCACAGGGTGCCGAGCCCGAGCATCATGAAGCTGACGGCGATCGAGAACGAGAACTCGCCCGCCATCGTCGACAGCACGTTGCCGCCGTAGATGTCGTAGCTCTCGTTGAGCAGGAAGCACAGCCCGGCGAAGGCGAACAGCTCGGGCATCGGATAGCGGAACCGGGCGAGGCGGCCGAACGCCCAGCAGCAGGCCGGAAGGGTCACGAGGCCCGAGACGGCGACGACCTTGAACGCCACGCCATAGGGCAGGAACACGTCGAGCCCGACGATGGCGAGCGCAGGGATCAGCATGTAGAAGCGGTAGATCGGGAACCCCGAGTACCAGTCCATGCTCCACCCCGACAGCTGCCCGTTGGGGAGCAGGTAGTCGCGCAGGAACGCCGGGCCCCACACGTGGGCGCCCATGTCGCCGCCGGTCGGCGTGGTCCGGTCGAAGATCAGGTCGTCGTCACCGAGATTCGCCCAGGCGAACGGGTTGAAGTGGACGATGCGCATCATGATGAACGTGGTGACGACGAGCGTCGCCACGGTCACCGCGGTGCGGATGATGCGGTCGTCGGGCCACGGGCTGCGCACCCACGTGCGAGGCCGGCGGATGATGCGCCGGCCGGCGCGGGCGAACCACGCGTCATCCGCCGCGGCGGGCTCGGCATCGTTGCGTGGGGCCCAGTCCGCGGGCGCGCGTGGCTCAGACAGCACGTCGTTCATGACAGTCGTCCATCATTGCAGGCACGGGGCGGAACCGAGGGTCAGTTGCGCTGCTGCGGCGTGAAGCGCACGGGACCCTTCACGATGGCGACGACCGCCAGCACGATGCCGAGCAGCGTGACACCGTTGAAGACGAGGTCGAGCGTCGAGCGGCCGAAGTCGAGCCGCACGTGGGTGTCGGTGGGCACCACCACCATGAAGTTCGGCGCCACGCGATAGGGGCCGTCCGCCCCCTCGACGGTCCAGTTGGGGAAGTAGCTCACCCGCACGAGGATCGGCACACCGGGACGATCGACGTCGAACTCCACCGACTGCTCGCCGATGTCGACGTTGGACACCACCACGGGGTCGAGGGCAACCGGGTCGATCTCCTGCACCGGCTGCACGATGTCCACCCGGTTGTCCACGTGGCGATCCTCGTCGACCTCGACGTCGATGCGCTGCCACTCGGCCGGACCACTGTCGGCGGGCAGGGCGGCCCACTCGTCGCGGTGCTGGAACCACGACGTGCCCAGTTCGAGATGCCGCTCGCGCTGATCGCCACCGCGCGGGTTCACCACCACCGGCTGGACCGTCAGCGGCACCACGATGTCGGAGTCGGCGACCTGGTAGATGTGCCACGGTCCGCTCGTGGCGATCTCGGTCAGCTCTGGCTGCTCGGCGGCCTCGGCGACGGCATCCTCGGTGCGCACCATCAGATAGCGGATACCGAGGGCCTGGAGGTACGGCACCCCGACGGCGGCGTCGTTGTCGGTGTACCGCAGCTGGCGCACGGTGTGCGACGACTTGTCGGACATCGCCGCCGAGGTGAGGAAGTGGTAGGGCGTCGTGCCCGACGCCTCGAAGTACACGCCCTCCGACGAGCCGATGCACCCGTCGGTCCAGAACGGCAGCAGCTGGAGGGCGAACGACGAGCCGTACTTCTTGTTGAGCTCGCTGTTGTTCTCGTAGAGCGCGCGACCGCAGCCGTACGTCGGGTCGTCGCCGAGACCGGCCATCGTCTGGATCAGGTCGTGGTACTCGGGATAGAGGCTGACGGCCTCGTAGCCCCGGAAGTTGTACGCCGTCCAGCCCTCCCCCTCCGTGCCCTTCGTCTCGCCGGCCGGCGCGTGGATCGGGCCCCAGGCGTACACGCGCTCCCCGTCGTCGGTGATGAACCCGCCGCCCGGGAGCACCTGGTACGCGAAGCCGATCACGATCAGTACGAGCAGCCCGCTCGTGGCCAGCCCGATCGTGCCGGCAGCCGTGGAGGCAGGCGTCCGCGCCGGGCGGTTGCGCACCACGTTTGCGGCGAGCGACACCACCTCGAACGCGCCGATCATCATCAGGAGGTAGCGCACCAGGTACACGAACGGCAGGACGCGCGGGTTCCACAGCAATCCGATGAGCGGGAGGCTGTCCCGGGTGAGGTACACGAGGGCGATCCCGACGGCCATCGAGATGCCGATCGCGACCGTGTAGACGTGGCGACGGACCACCGCCAGCACGACGCCGACGACGGCGAGGGTGTTGATCGCGATGTCGAGCGGCAGCTTCTGGTCGAAGAGCATCTCCCAGAACGACGAGTACATGATGCTCGGCTCGGCGGCGTACTTCGTCTCCGTCATGTACTGGTGGTTGAACAGGAACGGCCCGACCCAGAACGCGGACAGCGCGACGGCGAGTCCGCCGACGCCGAGGGCGTACAGGAAGCGCCGCACGGCGCGCTGACGGAGCGCGTCGCGGACGGGACCCGCCGCCTTCTGGAAGATCGCGGTCACATCGGCCCCGGACCGGCAGGCGACGATCGCCATCGCCGCGATCGCCGTGTAGATCAGGACGATGCCGTGACTGAGACACGCCAGCGCCAGCATCGCCGCCGCCCACGCCATGTGCTTGCCGGTCTCGAGACCGCGGATGAGCAGGCCGAGGCCCAGCATCATGCAGCTGATGGCGATCGAGAAGGAGAACTCGCCGGCCATGGTCGACTTCACGTTGCCGCCGAGGAGGTAGTAGCTCTCGTTGAGCACGAAGCACAGCCCGGCGAACGCGAACAGCTCGGGCATCGGATAGCGGAAGCGGGCGAGCCGCCCGAACGCCCAGCAGCAGAACGGCAAGGACAGCATCCCCGACATCGCCACCACCTTGAAGGCGACGCCGTAGGGGAGGAACGAGTCGAGCATCACGATGGCGAGGGCCGGCGTGACCATGTAGAAGCGGTAGACGGGCAGCCCGGCGTACCAGTCCATGCTCCAACCGCTGAGCTGTCCGTTGGGGATGAGATGGTCGCGCAGGTAGGCGGGCGTCCAGACGTGGGCACCCATGTCGCCGCCGGCGGGCGTGCTGTCGAGGAAGATCAGATCCTCGCCGCCCACGTTGCGCAGCCAGCCGAGCCACGACACGCGATCGCCGATGGCGTAGAGCGGGTTGAAGTGGATCACCCGCATCATCACCCACGTGGTGACCGCGAGGGTGGCGGCGGTGAACAGCGTGCGGACGATGCGGTCGGCCGGCCAGGGCGCACGGGCCCACCGCAACGGTCGGCGCAACACCCGGAGCACGGCGCGGGCGGCGAGCGGACGGGGTCGTTCGATCTCCTCGGGGACCGGCGGCGTGGGGTCGGGGTCGGTCCACGGCGGTGGCGCCGGGACGAGCGCGGTCGACGAAGTCGACGAAGTCGACGAAGACGACGCGGTCGACGCGGTCGACGCCGGTACCAGTTCGGTACTCGCCGCCGGCGCGGCGGCGAGCAGCTGATCGATCGACGGGGCGTCCGAGGGCGGTCCGAACACGCGGTCGAACTGCTCGGCGAAATCGGGTGCGTCGGGGTCGACGTCCGGTGGCGCTTCGTCGGCAGGCATCAGGTGACCGGCATCAGTTGTAGGCGAGTATCAGCCCGGTGACGTTGAACCCGACGTGGGCGGCGATCGCCGGGCCGATCCGACCGGTGGCGAGCAGACAGGCGCCGAAGACCAGCCCGGCGGCCAACAGGCCCGGGTACTCCACCGGCTTGAAGTGGATGAGCATGAAGAACGCCGACGCGATGACCCAGGCGGCCACCGGATCGATGCGGGCCGCCAGCGAGCCCTGGATCATGCCGCGGTAGACGAGCTCCTCGACGATCGGTGCGCCGACGCACACCATCAGCACGAGCAGCACCGCCGACCCACCGCCGGCTCGGTCCACCAGATCCTTGGCCGTCTCGGACAGCTTGTCCTCGTTGAACGTCGCCGGCCAGAAATGGTCGAGCGGGAGGTACACGAGCGGGAGCACGACGAGTTGGGTGAGCACGCCGATCGGCACGCCGAGCACGTCGACCGGCTTGACGCGGACGCCGTAGTCGGCGGCGAAGCTCCCGGTGCCGGCCGCGCGTGAGGCGAACACGAGGCCACCGATCATCGCCGACCAGCCGAGACACTGGGCGAGGAAGAGCGCCCAGATGGCCGCCTCGTCGACGTTCTCGTAGCCGGCGGCGGACAGCACGATGACGCCGGCGACCTGCGCGACCAGCCATCCGCACACCCAGACGGCTGCGGCGACCGGGACGTCGATACGCCCCCCGGCACTGCGCAGCGCTGTTCGTCGGGGCTGGAGTGGCACGGCCAACCAACCTACCGACGCCGCACGCTGGGGCGCGGGCAGGGACGGACCGGCCCGCTCAGCCGGCGAGGAGATCGCGAGAGACCGCAGCCGCGCTGAGACGACGGTCGAGCAGATGCCAGCCGAGCGGCACCTTGAGCTGCTCGGCGTGACGCCGGCAGAGGTCGTAGTCGTGGGGATCACGCTCGGCCGTCAGCTCGTCGAGCCAGACCTGTGATGCCCGGTACTCGTACGTGAGGGTGACGACGGCGGCCGCCGAGCACGTGGGCCGGGAACACTGCCGATGAACTCGCGGAGCGCCAAACGACTGACTCACGAGGCGGAACAGTAGGGGATGCACCGGGGGCTCGGCGCGGATCCCGAACCTTGGAGCTCGCTGGGAATGGGTTGCTCGCCGTCTGGCTGCCCGACAGCGGGCGTATCCTGGGGACATGAGTAACCTCCCTCCGCCGCCTCCCCCGCCGCCCCCGGGCCGCGGCCAGGCCGGTGGTGGCCCCCCTCGCAATCCCTTCGACCGCGGTGATCGCCGGCCCAACCAGTCCAACGGTGGTGGCAACGGCGAGCCGCCCAAGCGTCCTGGCTTCCCCCGCTGGGCGCTCTACGTGCTCGCCGCCGTCCTCGCCCTCGCCCTGCTGGTGCCCAGCATGTGGCCTCGCGACGAGGGCGACAAGATCACCTACAACGAGTTCCTCACCTCGGTCCGTCAGGGCGAGGTCTCCAACATCACGATCAACAACTCGAGCAGCACGATCACCGGCGAGTTCACCGACGGCACCGAGTTCCGCACCACCGGGTCGAGCGATCCCGTGGTGTCCGAGCAGGACATCAACCTGTTCCGTGAGAACGACGTCGACTTCGAGTTCAAGACGCCGAGCAGCAACTGGTTCCTGAGCATCGCCGGGCTGCTGCTGCCCGTGCTGCTGATCATCGGCTTCTTCGTGTGGATGCAGCGCCGGGCCGCCGGGCAGATGGGCAACGTCATGTCCATCGGCCGCAGCCGGGCCAAGGCCTATTCGCAGGACAAGCCGTCCACGACGTTCGCCGACATCGCCGGCTACGAGGGCGTGAAGCAGGAGATCACCGAGGTGGTCGACTTCCTGCGCATGCCCGAGCGGTTCCGGGAGATCGGGGCGCGCGTGCCCAAGGGCATGCTGCTGGTCGGCCCTCCGGGAACCGGCAAGACGCTGTTCGCCCGCGCCGTCGCCGGCGAGGCCGGTGTCGGCTTCCTCTCGGTCACCGGTTCGGACTTCATGGAGATGTTCGTGGGCGTCGGCGCCAGCCGGGTCCGCGACCTGTTCCAGCAGGCCCGTCGCATGGGCCGGGCGATCATCTTCATCGACGAGATCGACTCGATCGGCCGCAAGCGCGGTGCCGGTCTCGGCGGCGGCCACGACGAGCGCGAGCAGACGCTCAACCAGATGCTGTCGGAGATGGACGGCTTCGAGACCGCCGAGGGCATCGTCATCCTCGCCGCCACCAACCGGCCCGACATCCTCGACCCGGCGCTCCTGCGCCCGGGCCGCTTCGACCGCCAGATCGTCGTGCCGCTCCCCGAGTTCGAGGAGCGCAAGGCGATCCTCGAGGTGCACGCCCGTGACAAGCGCATCGGCGCCGACGTCGACCTGGCCACGATGGCCAGGGCCACGCCGGGCATGTCCGGTGCCGACCTGGCCAACCTCGTCAACGAGGCGGCGCTCGTCGCCGTGCGGCGCGGCTCCAAGGAGATCGCCCGCATCGACTTCGAGAACGCCCGCGACCGCGTCGTGCTCGGCGCCCAGCGCGAGAGCCTCGTGATGTCGGCCGACGAGCGTAAGGCCACGGCGTTCCACGAGGGCGGCCACGCCCTGCTGTCGACGGTGCTCCCCCACGGCGATCCGCTGCACAAGGTCACCATCCTCCCCCGCGGCATGGCGCTCGGCGTCACGTGGAGCCTGCCGCAGGAGCGCCACACGTACTCGAAGGAGTTCTTCGAGGACACGATCTGCAAGGCGATGGGTGGCCGCGTCGCCGAAAAGCTCGTCTTCGACCACGTCAACTCGGGCGCCGCCAACGACCTCGAGCAGGCCACCGGCATCGCCCGCCGCATGGTGCGCGAGTGGGGCATGAGCGACCGTGTCGGCCCGATGGCGTGGAGCAGCCAGCAGCAGGTCTTCCTCGGCGAGGATCTGATGTCGGCCGGCCGCGAGTACTCCGACGACACGGCCAAGCTGCTCGACGAGGAGATCGCCCGCATCCTCACCGATCAGGAGGCCCGGGCCCAGGCGCTGCTCACCAAGCACCGCCGCGGTCTCGAGCTGATCGCCGAGGCGCTGCTCGAGCAGGAGACCATCGACGGCCGCGAGGTCGCCCGGCTCATCCAGCAGGGGCTCGCCGAGACCGGCGACGGCTCCCCCATCACCCTCAACCTCAACTTCACCGAATCCCACCTCTGAGCGCCCAGCTTCTGGGCGCGTTCCGTGCCAATTCGGCTTCGGCGTCCTGCGCCGCGAAACATCCTTTTCCGTTTCGCGTGTGCGGGCGCGCTCCGGGGAGGTGTGAACCTCCAACTGCTCGAGACCTTCGCCCGTCGGCATCACGGCCTCGTCACCCTTGACGCCGTCCTCGCGTCGGGTCAGTCACGACGCACGTGGTACCGGGCGGTCGAGTCGGGGCTCCTCGTCCTCATCCATCCGGGGGTGGCGCGCGTCGCCACCTCGCCCACCTCCAGGCTGCAGCGGATCCATGCCGCGGTCCTGGCGGCTGGTCCTGGTGCCCATGCCTCCCATCGCACGGCGTGCGAGCTGTGGGGCATCCCGCGACCGGTGACCGACCCGATCGACGTGATGACACCGAGCCGCACACGGCACCCGAAGGAGCTCGACGGCGTCGTGATGCACCGACCCCGCGACCGCGTCGACCTCGATCCGGTGTGGCGTCACGGCATCCCCACGTCCAAGCTGCTGCGCTGCCTCACCGACCTCGGTGCCGTCGACGCCGAGAGCGTCCACGCCGCCGTCGGGCACGTCTTCACCGAACGGTTGGCATCGGGCGCCGCGCTGCACTGGGCCACCCGCGCCCATTCGCGCAAGGGACGCCACGGTGTCGTCGCCCTCCGCGGCGCCCTCGAGGAGTGGCTCCTCGACGGCAAGCTGCTCGACAGCGACCTGGAGATCGAGATGAAGAAGCTTCGCTCCCGGTTCCCGTTGCCACCGATGACGTTCCACGCGATCTGCGCCGGCTACGAGGTGGACTTCCTCGTCGACGGCACCAACGTCGTGATCGAGTGCGACAGCCTCGAGTTCCACGACAAGCGCCGCGAGGACTTCGAGCGTGACCGGCGCAAGAAGGCCGACCTCGCCGCCGCCGGCTACCTCGTCGTGCCGATCACGTGGCGGCAGCTGACCCGTCAGCCGAAGTGGGTCGTTGCCGTCATCACCCGCTCGGTCCGCGGCATCCAGGCTTCTGGGCGCGCATCGTGACGGCTGACCGTCACGATTCGCGCCCAGATGCAGAACAGCGACTCGCTGCGCGCGTCGCTCAGTCGGGGGTGCGTTCGGCGGCGACGGCGGCCCACAGATCGGTCGCCGTGACCGGGCCCAGGAAGTGGCGTTGCACCACGCCGTCGGCGCCGGCGATCACCACCAGCGGCACCGAATCGATGCCGTAGCGCTTGTGGGTCTCGCGGTCGGTCGGGAACTCGACGGCGACCACGGCCACGTCCTCGCTCTCGAGGATCTCCACCTTCGACCGCACGTCCTTGCACGCGTCGCACGTGGCCGACGTGAACACGGCGACCAACCACGGCGCGTCGGGCCGGGGGAAGTCGGCCCGATCGAGCTGGGTGGGGACCCTGCCGGCCCCGCCAGTCGGCGCGTCGACCGTGCGGCGACGGCGCAGCCACAGGGCGAACAGGCCGGCGACCACTCCGATCGCCAGCGCGATCAACAACCGTTCCACGGCGTGAGGGTATCGGCCGGGGTGACCGGGTCAAGCGGCCGGGACCAGCCAGCTGGCGACTCGGCCCTGGGCGCCCGACTCACGGGGCAGCACCCGCTCGACGAAGACCCGCGACGTCGACCGCACGATGAGCGGTACGCCCACCGCCGACTCGGGGATGTCGATCGCCACCGTGCCCTCGTCGGGGAGCGCCACGGCGTCGAGACCCTCGACGTTCACCACGCCGTCGGCACGGATCGCCTGAACGGTGACCGTGGCGGCGACCGCCTCGGTGTTCTGCACGATCAGACCGGCGGTGGTCGCCTCGTGGGGCCCGAGCCCCATGTACCACGTGTTGGCCACGTAGCCGTCCTCGCGCGCCGTGCCCCCCGGGGTGACCGACGAGGTGCTGATGCCCTGGATCGTGCGGGTCAGCGTCCGTTCGACGACGAACGTCTGGCTCGGCTCCTCGGACGTGAAGGCCATCGAGACCAAACCCTCGGGGATGTTGGGCACGTCGCTGAGCAGGAACGCGACGACGTCACCGGCGCCCACCGGGATCGGTTCCGGCGGCGCGTAGGAGCCGTCGGTGGGGCTCTCGAAGCCGAGCGGGATGGGCCTCACCTGGATACCGAAGTCGTTGGGGTTGAAGATCGCATACTCGGCGGTCACGCTCTCGGCGTTCTCGCCGGCGGCGAACCACCACAGGTTGCGCAGGGCCGGGGCCCCCAGCACCATCGAGTAGCCGTCGCGGCTCTCGGTGTCCCAGTACTGGGCGCGGCCGGCGACGAGGCTGCCGCGGGCGGCGACGATGCTGACGCCGACGTTGATCTCGTCGTCGACGGTGTGCTCGCGCAGGTCGATCGTGCGGACCGACTTGGCGGGCACGGTGAACGACTCGATCGGGCGATTGCCTCGGCTCGTCTCCAGCATGATGTCGACGACCGCCGCATGGTCGTGCGGGTTCGACAGCACGATGAGGTCCTGGCTGCCCTCGCTGGTGTCGCCGGTGGCGAAGTACCACTGCGACGCCGGGCTGTTGGTGCACGCGGCGACCGACTCACCGATCGACGTCTGCCGCAGCGGCCACGTCGAGCGCTGCTCGACCAGGCCGCCACCGCCCTGGATCTCGACGACGGCCGCTGCGTACGGCGTGTCGACGAGCTCGTCGATGTCGAACTCGTGGGAGGCGTACGCCGGGATGCTGAACGGCTGGACGAGCTGCTGGTCCTCGCTCGCGGTGAGCACCGTGATCGTGCCGTTCATCGTGTCGCCGTCAGGATTGAACACCCACACCTCGCCGGCGATGCGCTCGGTGTCCACCGTGTCGGCGGCGGACTCGCCGGCCGCGGCGTCGGTGTCGTCTCCCGCCGGTTCGCTGGTGGGCGTGTCGGCGGCCGGTTCGGCCGGCGCACCGGCGGGCACGCCCGGGCAGTACCACGTGCTGCTCAATCCGCCCGGCGCCGGCGCCGACGGCATCCACGGCGAGGCCACCTCGGAGAAGACCGGATCGACGGTGGTCGCAGTGTCGCGGGCCACGACGACCATCACGATGATGCCGACCACGGCGACAGCGAGCATGGGAAGGCGCCGCAGGATCACGCGCCGCCCCTCTCGTCCGGGCCGAACGGCATCGGATCGTCGTCATCGGCGTCGTCGTCGAACATCTCGTCGACCCACGCCGCCCGGTGGTCGTCCTCGTCGACGTCGGCGATCGCCAGCCCGGCGAGGGGCACATCGCCGAAGAGCGGGTCCATCGGCTCGGCCAGCTCGGTGCGCTCGATCGGTCGCAGCCGCGGCTGGACGCGCGTCGGGTCGTCGTCGTGCAGCGGCCGGGTGTCGGACAGCTCGTCGAGCTCGATCGCCTCCTCGTCACCGCCGACACCGCTGCGCCGGCCGAGGGCCCGGCCGAGCCACCCAGGCGTGCGCAGGCGGCTGGCGACGACGAGCGCGGCGACCCACAGGAGTCCCTGGAGCAAGAGCTGGGTTCGACGCGAACCGGGCTGCTCGTAGCTGAGCTCGGCGGGGCCGGCGGCGGGGATGTCGAACGCGGTCATCGCGCCCAGCCCCACCCGGGGAGCGATGTTCTCGCCGTTCACGGTCAGCGTCCAGTTGTCGTCGAACGGGACGGCCAGCTGGAAGACGCCGGCCTCGAGCGTGCCCGTCCCGGATCGGTCGTCGAGCACGGTCCCCAGCGCTGCCGTCCCCGACGTGAGGTCGGCCCGCACCAGCTCGGCCGGCGTCTGGGCCACCGCGCTCCCCGCCGCCGCGCCCGTGAACAGGGCCGCCGCCGGGTACGCCGAGCGATTCTCGTAGAGGACGAAGTTCGGCGCGCTGTAGCGCAGCTCGAGGTCGAGCTGGGCGCCGAGGGCGCCGAGCAGGCCGCTCGGGACGTCGACGGGATGCTCGGGGGTCGACACGGCGCCGTCGTAGACGGGGACGACGATGAAGCGGATGCCGAACGGGGCGAGCAACCGACCGCCGCGCTGGGTGACGTTCCCGCCGATGTCGGCGAGGGCCGCGCGCAGGGCGTCGTCGGCGTCGGTGTGCGGTGCGACCCACCGGTCGGCGATGCCGGGCAGGCCGGGTTCGGTGAGGAGCATGCCGATCCCCTCTCCGAATCCGCCGGCTGCGGGCTCGACGTCGATGGGCGCGCCCGGCAGCAGCCGGGGATCGCCGAGATAGAGCACGCGGAAGTCGCCGAGCTCGTCGTCCGGTGCGATCTGCGTCTCGACCAGCTGGGCCATCGTCGTGGTCGGCGCGTACCACGACCCGTCGGTGATCGACAGGAGCGATGGGAACAGACCGACGCCGACGGCGGCGACAGAGAGCAGACCGACCGGCTGCCTCCAGCCGAACGTGCCGCCGGCGACGTCGGACGAGAACGACGACACGGCGCTCGCCGCGGCGATCGAGAGGCCGAGCGCTACCGGGGCCAACAAGAAGCCGACCTCGGGCATGCGCATCGGCAGGTCGCCGCGATCCTCGAGAACGGCGAGAGCGCCGAACGCGATGACCAGGCCGGCCGCCCGGGCCGACCAGGTGAGGCGCCACGCGCGAGCGAGCAGCAGGCCGGTGACGACGGGCAGGTACAGGGCCAATCCGAGCCGCCCGAGCTCGGCCTGGCCCACGTCCATCGCCGCCACGTCGGCCAACCCCCGTCCCGTCGGGCCGGCGAGCGAGACCGAGCTGAGGCTGTCCCACGACCAGGTGGTAGACGCCGGGACGTTGAGGAGCCAGGCGCCGACGCAGGCGCCGAGACCGAGACCGCCGGCCCAGGCGGCGGTCCGCCAGCCACTGCCGGCGGCGAGCGATGACAGGCCGATGACGACGGCGACGCCGGCGAGGATCACGACGACCGGCGGGGCGACGGCAGCCGCCAGTGCGGCGACGATGGCGAGGACGGCGGCGCGACGGACGCGTTCGCGGGGCTCGAGCTCGACGATGCCGTCGACCAGGTCGACCGCCGCAGATGCGGGGTCGGCGGTGCCGATGCCGACCGAGACGCGGAGGAGGTGCACGAACCACGGCACGGCAGCGAAGGCCACCAGCGCACCGAGCCGTCCGGTGGACACCACGCCGGGCACGAGGGGCATCGCCACGTAGGTGACGAGGGCGACGATGCGTTCGCGGTTGGAGGGGAACAGGTCGGCGAGCCGCCACACCCCGAGCCCGCCGAGCAGGATCAGCCCGACCACAAGGGCCGTGAGCCCGAGCGACATGTTGAAGAGCCAGAAGACGCTGCCGGCGGCCAGCGCGGCCAGTCCCGTCGGATTCGGCGAGGTGGCCCCGAGCCCGTTGCTGTTCCAGCCGGACGTGAAGGCCCGCCAGAGGTCGCCGGCGCCCGACGGGAACGGGAGGAACTCGCCGATGACCGGCACCGATCCGCTGATCAACGAACGGCTGGCGATCAGCACGGCCACGGTGACGCCGGCCCAGGTGATGACCGGCGCCAGTGACCGGTCCCGCCACCGGCGGGTCGTCTCCCCGACGCCGATGAGCGTGCGCATCTCGCGATCGCGGAGGAACGACCGCAGGCGGTTGCTCCCCCGTGATTGGAGGCCGTGGACCTCGTGATCGCTCACGCGGCGCTGCTTGGCGATCGAGCCGCGGCGGGCGAGATAGGTGGGGAACCGGGGGACGACGCCGACGAGGGCGCGCACGGCGGCCCACCCCTCGCCGAACCGGCCGGCGAACACGCCGAGCACGATCTCGACGATCGTCAGGCCGATCAGCTCGAGGATGCGGAGGGGCAGCCGTGATCCGGCCGTGAGCGTCATCGCCGAACGCATGTGGTTGCGCGCCCGCATCGCCGCGTGGCCGACGTCGGGACGGCGAAGCTCGAGCTCGCCCCGGTGCCGCACACGCGCCGAGGGGGCGACCACCACCCGGGCCCCGGTGATGTGGGCCCGCCATCCGAGATCGACGTCCTCGCCGTGGAAGCGCATCGAGTCGTCGAACCCGCCGAGCGCCCGGAAGAGATCGGCGCGCACGAGCATGCATGCCGACGGCACGGCGAACACGTCACCCACGGCGTCGGCCTGCTCCTGGTCGAACTCGCCCGGCTCGACGCGGGATGCCGGTTCGCCGAAGCGATCGACGTCGAGGCCGACGTCCTGGAGGAGCCGGGCGTTGTCCCAGCTGACGAGCTTGGGCCCGACGATGCCGGCGTTCGAGCGGTACAGCTCCTCGACCATCAGCCGGATGACGTCGGCCGCCAGCGCAACATCGTCGTGGCAGATGCAGAAGAAGCCGCTGTCGCCCTCGACCACGTCGAGGACGGCATTGGCGGTGGGTCCGAAGCCCGGCCCGCCGCTCGGTCCGCCCTCGACGATGCGAATGAACGCCGTCGGCAGCGTGGCCCGGATGCGCTGACCGATGTCGGTACCGTCGGCATCGGTGGTGCCGCCGGCCACGAGGAAGAGGGTGTTGAGGTTGGGGTAGTCCTGACGGGCCAGTGACTCGAGCGTCTCGGTGAACCAGGCCCCGGGCTCGTGGACGACGACCACCGCGACCACCGGTGGCGCGACGGGGCGGCCGGCGTCCTGATGAGCGTTCGCCCCGTCGGGGACTGCGGTGGTCACGGTGGATCGAGGCTATCGGGCCGGCTCGTCAGCCAGCCGTCATCAAGTTGACAACAATCCGCAACATGGACCGGCGCCGCGGGCCCGAGGGCTCCGCGGCGCCGGCAGGGCGCGCCAAGTGGCGATGTGGGGACGCCGGAAGCGACGGGTCAGCGCGTCACAGCGGCCTTGACCGTGGCCACCACGGGCTCGGCCAGCGACGCGACACGCGACCGTTGCGTCGTGACGATCTCTGTCAAGACGGCGGTGAACGCGGCCTGCAGCTCACCGGCCCGCTCGGCGGTGAGGGCGACGAGGCCCGTGCCGGCGTAGGCGGCCCCGCGGGCGATGGCCAGGACGTCGATCTCGGGCAGATCGAGCTTGGCGAGGTCGAGGCTGAACAGGTCGACCTTGGGGAACGCGACCTTGGGGAGCTCGAACGGCAACTCGAACGGCATTTCGAACTTGGGCAGGCTTGGCATGATGGACTCCTGACAGGTGGGAGGCGAGATGAGTAACACTGTAGAGCAGAGCGCTAACTTTTGCAAGCGCAGGGTGGGTCCCGCCGCCCTCCGAGTGGCGACGTCGCGTTAGCGTGTGACCCTCGTGTCGTCTCCGCCCTCCAAGGCATCGCCTCACGCTCCGGCAGCGTCCAGAGGGCCCAGCCTCGCCGCCCTTCGTACGTCCTTTCCTGAGGGCACGATCCCCGTCGGCATCGCCCTGCTCATCGCCGGAATCGCCACGTACGCGTTCTTCATCGTCGGCGAGAAGGGTGTCGGGGGTGCCGACGAGTTCCGTCCGCTGAACTCGCTGTGGTTCGCCACCTTCGCCCTCGCTCCCGGCTTCTTCCTCCCCCTCGAGCAGGAACTCGGTCGGGCCATCGGGCACCGTCGCGCCACGGGCCAGGGGGGCCGGCCTGTCGTCGCCAAGGTCGGCCGTCTCGGGCTCGCACTCGGCGCCGCCGTGGTCGTCACGCTGCTCGCCGGCGGCAGCTTCCTGGCCAACGAGTACTTCGACGACGACTGGGTGATGGTCGCCGCGCTGATCGTCGCCTTCGCGAGCTATGCCCCGGCCCATCTCGCACGAGGCGTGTGCTCCGGGTCGGGTCGGTTCCGGCCGTACGCCATCATCATGGGAGCCGACGGACTGGTCCGCCTGGCGCTCTGTCTGATCCTGCTCGTCGTCGGCGTCGAGGCGGTCGGGGCCTACGCCTTCGCCATCGCCGTGTCGCCGCTCGTCGGCATCGCCTACGTCGCCTACAGGGGCCAGCTGCACACCGAACCCGGCCCGGAGGCCTCGTGGAAGGAGGTCACCCCCAACCTCGGCTGGCTGCTGCTCGGCTCGGTGTTCGCCGCCGGCATCCTCAACGCCGGCCCGGTCCTCACCAACCTCCTGGCCCCCGACGGCGTCGACGACTCCGGCCGCACCTGGGACTCACAGGTGTCCGACTTCGGCAAGGGCGTGTTGCTCGCCCGGATCCCGTTGTTCATGTTCCAAGCCGTCCAGGCTGCGCTCCTCCCCCGCCTCAGCCGGCTCGCCGCGTCGGGAGACTTCGTCGAGTTCCGCGCCGGGCTGAAGCGGCTGTTCTACCTGGTCATCGTCGTCGGCGTGGTCGGGACGGTCGGCGCCCTGGCGCTGGGCCCGTTCGCCCTCGAGAAGGTGTACGACGCCAAGCTCGAAGGAACGACCCTGGCCATCCTCGCCGCCGGCAGCGCCTGCTACATGCTGGCCCTGGCCCTCGCCCAAGCGGTGATCGCCCTCAAGGGCCACAAGCTCGTGGCCATCGGCTGGGTGTCGGCGGGGCTGGCTCTGGCGCTCGGGACGTGGCTGGGAAGCGACGAGGTGTTCCGGCGGGTCGAGATCGGCCTGTTGATCTCGTCGGTGACCGCCGTGTTCTTCTTCGCGGCCGCGCTCCGCCGGCGGCTCGACTCCGGCGTCCGCCCCGACGACGCCAGCGTCCTCGAAGCCTTCACCGACATGCCGTTCGAGACCTGACCACCGAGGTCCGACCGGTAGCCGGGAGCGGAGTCAGGACAGCGTGATGCCGGCCTTGGCGGCCTCGAGTTGCAGGTCGTTGTCGACCATCATCTTCACCAGCGTCTCGAAGTCCACCTCGGGGATCCAACCGAGCTTCTCGCGGGCCTTGGTGGCGTCGCCGATCAGCAGGTCGACCTCCGCGGGCCGGTAGAACTTCGGATCCTGGCGGACGTGGTCGCGCCAGTTGTCGATGCCGACCTGGGCGAACGACAGCTCCACGAGTTCCTCGACCGAGTGGGTCTCGCCGGTCGCGATCACGTAGTCGTCGGGCTCGTCCTGCTGCAGCATCAGCCACATCGCCCGGACGTAGTCGCCGGCATAGCCCCAGTCGCGCTTGGTGTCGAGCGTGCCCATCACCAGCTCGTTCTGCAGACCGAGCTTGATCCGGGCGGCGGCGTTGGTGACCTTGCGCGTGACGAACTCGATGCCCCGGCGGGGACCCTCGTGATTGAACAGGATCCCGGAGCAGGCGAAGAGCCCGTAGCTCTCGCGGTAGTTGACGGTGATGTCGTGGCCGAACACCTTGGCGGCGCCGTACGGCGAGCGCGGGTGGAACGGGGTCATCTCCGTCTGGGGGGTCTCGCGGACCTTGCCGAACATCTCCGACGACGACGCCTGGTAGAAGCGGATCCGGTTGTTCTGGGTGCCCCCCACCATGCGGATCGCCTCGAGCATGCGCAGCACCCCGAGCCCCGTCGTGTTGGCGGTGAGCTCGGCCTGCGAGAAGCTCAGGGCGACGAACGAGATGGCACCGAGGTTGTACACCTCGTCGGGCTGCGCCTGCTCGAGGGCGGCGACCAACGAAGGCAGGTCGGCGAGGTCACCCGGCACCAGTTCGACGAACGGCATCTCGTCGACGACCTGAGCGGCCTTGGGGTTGTTCTGACCCTTCACCATTCCGAACACGTCGTAGCCCTGACCGTGCAGGAACTCGGCGAGATGGCGGCCGTCTTGTCCGGTGATCCCGGTGATGAAAGCGCTGGGCACGGCGCGAGTCTACGGTGAGCGGGTGATCGCGGTCGTTGTGCTCACCTTTCGCGCCGAGCCGGGCGTGTTGCGGCGTTGCCTCGACTCGGTGGTGCGCTCGGGCGACGCCGACCGGGTGGTGGTCGTCGACAACGGGCCGTCCGTCGGGATCGACGATCTGCCGGCCGGAGTGGATCTGGTGACTCCGGGCGACAACCTCGGCTACGCCGGCGGGATGAACGTCGGGCTGCGGCACGCGCTGGCCGGCGGCGCCGACGCTGTCGCCCTGCTCAACGATGACACCGTGGTGTCACCCGGTTGGCTGGCCGCGCTGGCGCCGTATCTCGACGACACCCGGCGCACAGGTGCCGTGCAGCCCAAGCTCCTGCTCGCCGGCGACCCGCCACGAGTTCAGAGCGTGGGCGTGCGACTGCGTGGGGACGGGGCGGGCATCGACATCGGCTACGGCGAGGCCGACACCGGCCAGTACGACCGGGCTGGCGAGATCGCCATCTTCAGCGGCGGAGCCGTGCTCTTGTCGCGCGCCTTCCTCGACGACGTCGGTGGCTTCGACGAGCGCTACTTCCTGTACTACGAGGACATCGATCTTGCCCTCCGCGGCGCCGAGCGTGGCTGGAGGTACTGCGTGGAGCCGGCGGCGGTCGTTCACCACGACATGAGCGCCACGACGTCCGCCGATCCCCACGGCCGGAGGTACTGGCAGGAACGCAATCGCCTCTGGTGTGCCGCCCGCCATGGCTCACCGGTCGGCATCGCCCGGGCCCTGGCGTTGGCGGTCGCCCGGCTGGCGAAGCACCCCGGTCGACCGCAGGCAACGGCGATCCGCGACGGACTCAAGGGACTGCCCGCACGCCTCGCCGAGCGCCGCCACCCTCTAGCGTTCCCCCTGTCATGATCACCGTGCTCTGTGGCGGCGTCGGCGCCGCCCGCTTCCTCTCCGGCCTCGTCCAGGTGGTCGACCCGGCCACGATCACCGGCGTGGTCAACACCGGTGACGACGCCGTCATCAACGGTCTGGCGATCTCGCCCGACCTCGACACGATCGTCTACACCCTCGCCGGAGCCATCGACCGCGAGCGCGGGTGGGGTCTCGGTGGTGAGTCGTGGAACACGATGGACGCCCTTCACCGCTATGCGGTCGTGCGCCCGGACGACTCCGAGGCCGCGGCGACGTGGTTCAACCTCGGCGACCGCGACATCGCCACCCACCTGTACCGCACGACGCGCCGGGCCGAGGGGGCGTCGCTCACCGACATCACGGCGGAGATCGCCGCGGCGTGGGGGCTCGCCGTCAGGTTGTTGCCGATGAGCGACGATCCAGTCGCCACCCGCCTCGTGCTTCCCGATGGTGGCGACATCGCGTTCCAGGACTACTTCGTGCGCCGGCACCACGAGGTCACCGTCTCGGGCGTGCGCTTCGTGGGTGAAGCCAGTCCGTCGGATGCGGCGATGGACGCGATCACCGATGCCGACACCGTCATCGTCGCCCCCTCGAACCCGCTGGTGTCGATCGGCCCCCTGCGCTCGCTGCCGGGAATCGACGCCGCGCTGGCCGCTCGCCGCGACCGCACCGTCGCCGTGTCCCCGATCGTCGGAGGCCGCGCCCTCAAGGGCCCCGCCGACAGGATGCTGACCGAACTGGGCCACGAGCCGACCGTGCTGGGCGTCGCCCGGCTCTACCGCGACATCGCCGCCACGCTGGTCATCGACCCGGCCGACGCCGATCTGGCGGCGGCCGTCGAGGGCGCCGGTATGCGGCCAGTCGTCACGCCGAGTGTGATGTCGACACCCGAGTCGGCCGCCCACCTGGCGGCGGCGACGCTGGCCGCACGCTGATCGCGACTCAGAGCTCGGCGATGGTGACGAGGCGATCGCTCGGGGCGTAGAAGACCTGCACGACGGGGGCGCCGACGAGGCCCTCGAACGTGAGCACCACCTCGGCCGTCTCGCCGGCGACGAGCGAGCCGTCCTGGGTCGGGTTCTCGCCGCCGGAGGGGTCGATGTCGTCGGCCCGGAGCTCGAACCCGTCGGCATCCTGGGCGACGAAGTCGTAGTACGAGTACTCGAACACACCGCGCGGGATGAGGCTCTCGATCGAGACGGTCACACGGGTGTACTCGTTGCCCGCGCTCGGGCCCCACGACTCGTCGTGACCGGACCACGCCTCCTCGACCTCGACCACCGTCATCGCCGCCAGCTGGGCGCCGTTGCGATCGAGCACGACCACCGGCTCGAACCCGGTGGGCACCACCGCCGCGATGTCACCGGCCTCCGTGCCGGGGGCGAGCTCCACGGTGGCCACGTCGCCGGCCCCGTCGGCAACGGTGGCGAGCGTGTCCGGCTCGGTCGTCGCCGGTTCGTCGGCGATGCTGTCGGGCGGCACGCTGCCGACGGATGCGGCGTCGACCGACGTGGCGGCGGCGGTCACGCCGATGGTGGCGAGGGCGATCAGGGCGGAGGCGGACGACTTGCGCATTGGGGGATTCCTTCTCGTAGCGGTTCACCGGCGTCGGTGCCGGCCCCATCTTGGACGGGGACCCCGGCCGAAAGGTTTCGCGGCCATCACGACGAATTCGTGGGGCATGATGGTCCGGAGATGTCCGGACAACCTGCGCGCCCGACCTCGCCGGTCTCGCCGGCCGTCCTCGACGCGGCGATCGGTGGCGATCGCCGGGCCGGTGACGCCGTCGCCGCGGCGATCGCCGCGGCGGGACGCGACTCCACGCTGCTCGACGATCTCGCCGTGGCTGCGGCCGGCGGATCGGCGCCGGCCCTCGACCTGCTCCTCGGAGCCGTCGAGGAGCTGGGGCTGGCGCGCTCGGCCATCCGTCGTATCGTGCTCGAGCCGGCGGCGGTGGACGACGTCGTCCAGGACGTGGCGATCTCGCTCGCCGAACGGATCGGCACGTTCCGCGGCGAGGCCCGCTTCACCACGTGGCTGTACCAAGTTTGCCGATTCAAGTCGATCGACCACCTGCGCCGCCAGCGCGACCAGGTGAGCCTCGACGACGACACGTCCGTCGAGGTGCCGGGATCCGACGCGGCGCGGATCTCATCGATGATCGCCACGCGCACAGTCCTGCGGGCGGCGATCGACGAGCTCCCCGACCACTACCGGGGCCCCCTGGTGCTTCGGGACATCGAACGTCTGCACTACGACGAGATCGCCCAGCGGGCCGGCATCCCGCTCAACACCGCCAAGACCCGCGTGGCCAGGGCCCGGGCACTGCTCGCCGGCAAGCTGGCGACGAGACCGGACTGACCGCACGTGGCCGACACCGCGCACCCAGCCGCGCACCCACCGGCGCGCTCGGCCGGACACGTCCCCACCACGATTGGGCGGTACCGGGTGACCGGGCTCGTCGGCACGGGCGGATTCGCCGCTGTGTACCGGGCCGTCGACGAGCGCGTCGGCTCCGAGGTCGCCATCAAGCTCCTCGCCGACCACCACAGCCTCGACCCCGACATCCGGGAGCGCTTCATCCACGAGGCCCGCCTGCTGCGCCGCGTCAACTCGCCGCACGTCGTGCGCTTGTACGACCTCGACGAGACCGAGCGGCGCCAGCCGTTCCTCGTCCTCGAGTACGTCGCCGGCGGCAATCTCGAGGCCCACCGGCTGCGCCTTCTCCGATCGACAGGACGTCGGGTCCGGCGCGAGGACGTGGTGACGGTCGCGCGCGGGGTCACCGCCGCACTGCGGGCGCTGCACGCCGAGCGGATCGTCCATCGCGACCTGTCGCCGACCAACCTCCTCATCCGGCAGCGGCACGTCGATGGTCCCGATCAGGACGGCGGCGGGTTCTTCCAGATCGACGACGAGTTGGTCCTCGCCGACCTCGGCCTCTCGAAGGACCTCGCCGCCTCGTCGGGACTCACGGCCGCCGCCGGTACCTACGGGTTCGCCGCGCCGGAACAGCGCGTGGCCGGCACGATCGACGAGCGCGCCGACGTCTACGCCGCCTCGGCCCTGCTGACGTGGTTCGTGCTCGGCCGCGAGCCGGGAGCCGACGACCGGGCCGAACTGGAGGCCGCGGGATGGCCCTCGGCGTTCGCCGACCTGCTGGCCCGCGGCCTCGCCACGGATCGCACCGCCCGACCGGCCGACATCGATGTCTGGCACGACGACGTGACCTCGGCTCTGGCGCTCGGCGAGCCGGGGCCCGGCGCCCGGGAGGCGCCGCAACCGTCTCTCCCGCGCCGCCGTCGCCAACGGGCCATGGCGGCGGTCGCCGGCGCCGTGGCGGTCGGGGCCGCGCTCGGCGTGGGCGGCGCCACGCTGCTCGACCGCGGCGACGATGGGGCGACGACCGACATCGAGGAGCTCGACGACGACACCATCCGCGCGTCGATGACCGCCGATGGCACCGAGTCGTCGTTCGAAGGCCCGGCGCGGCTCATCGTCGGAGACACCGCCACCTACCGAGCCGTCAGCGAGGGCGCAGCGTGGATCTGGTACGACGAGACGTTCACCCCCGTCTCCGACAGCCGCACGGTGACCGCCACACCCCGCAGCGAGGGCGTGTTCACGCTGCGGTTGGCCACGGTGACACCCGACGGCGTCGCCGTTGCGACGGCCGAGATCCCGGTCCACGCGCCGCCCGACACCTGAGCGGCAGGGGTCAGTCGGTGGGCGGGTTCCGGGTGGCCGTGATGCCGTCGGGAAGCAGCGTCCACGACGCCCAGCCGAGATGGATCCGGGCCCGGACCGGCGACACGCTGAAGCGCGCCAGCTCGTCGGGTCGGGCGGCGACGAACGTGGGGGCCGGTCCGCTCCTGGCGACGATCGCGGCGAGATCGCGCAGCGTCGTCTGCACCCCGGTGCCGACGTTGACGACGAGGCCCGACCCACGCTCGCGCGTGCGGATCAGGGCGTCGACGACGTCGTCGACGTAGACGAAGTCGCGGCTCTGGCGGCCGTCGCCGGTGAGGCGCGCCGGTTCGCCGCGGCTGGCGGCGTCGATGAGCGCGGCGACCACCCCCCGCTTAGGGTGCTGTCGCGGCCCGTAGACGCTGGACGCGGCGAGGGCCGTGAACTCGATGCCGTGCTGCTCTCGGTACAGCGTGAGCAGGTCGACGATCGCCTTGGCGACGACGCCACGCACACCGCGCGGAACGATCTCGCCCTCTTTCGCCGGCAGGTCGCGGCTGGAGGGATACCCGTGCATCGCCGTCGCCGGCAACAGCACCACGACCTTGGACACCGATGCCTGGCGGGCCGCCTCGAGGACCGTCAGCGTGGACGTGAACGACCGGCCCAGCGCCGTCGGGTCGGTGCGGCCGGGCGGGAGCAGGGCGAGGTGGAAGATGTGCTTGGGACGCCGCAGCGTGACGAGGTCGCGCACCTCCGGGGCACTGGCATCGATCGTGTGGATGCGCAGGTCACCACCGTTGATCCGTGCCGTCTCGCGGGCGCTGGACAGGTTGGCGAGCGAGCCCGACGACAGGTCGTCGATGACGTCGACGGACACCGCCGCGGCGAGCAGGCGTTCGACGAGATGCGACCCGATGAACCCGGCGCCGCCGATGACCAGGACCTCGGCAGGGGGCCGCCCACCCGAGCGCGACGCGTCCGCCGGTGGATCCTCAGCCGGTCGGTTCGGGGACTCGCTCATCGACGACCTCCTGACCGGCCTGGATGTGGGCCGCGGCACCGATGACCGCACCCGACAGCGAGGCCCCGTCGGCCACGCTTCCCATCACCACGGAGTTCTCCACCACCACATCGTGCCCGATCGACGCGCCGCCCAGCAGCACCGACCGGTGCACCCGCGATCCCGGACCGACGCTGACCCCGGCGGCCACCACGCTGTCGATGATGGCGGCACCATCGACGGATGCGGCGGGATCCACCCCGTCGCCACCGCTCACCGGATGATCGACACCCGCGTCGTAGCGTCCGGCGAGGCGATCGAGGTTCGCCCGGAGTAGGGCTTCGGGCTTGCCGGCATCGAGCCAGTAGACGTCGCTGGCGAACCCGTACAACGAGCCGCGGTCGACGAGCGCCGGGAACGTCTCGCGCTCCACGGACACCGGCGTTCCGGGCTCGATCAGGTCAAGGACGGAGGGCTCCATCACGTAGGTGCCGGCGTTCACCAAGTTGCTCTCGGTGACGCCGGGCGGCGGCTTCTCGACGAAGCGCAGGACCCGGCCCTCGTCGTCGAGCTCGACCACGCCGTACGCCGACGGATCGTCGACCGGCGTGAGGTAGAGCGTCGCCTCGGCGCCGAAGCGGCGATGCGCGGCGACGATCTCCGAGACGTCGAGATCGCTGATCGTGTCGCCGTTGACGACCACGAACGTGCCGTCGACGCCGCCGCGCTCGGCGGCGAAGCGGATCGCCCCGGCGGTGTCCAGCGGCTCGGGTTCGACCGCGTAGCGGAGCTCGACGTCCCCGCAGCGGTCGCCGGGGAACGCGGCCAGGAAGGCGTCGGGCATGAAGCCCAGCGAGAGCGTGACCGTCGTGACCCCGCCGCGTTCCAACTGGCGCACCAACCGCGTGATGATCGGCTCGTTGCCGACCGTGAGCATCGATTTCGGCACCGTGTCGGTCAGGGGCCGCAGGCGGGTTCCGAACCCACCCACGAGAACGACGGCGTGCATCAGGTGCGACCCGCCCGATGACTCAGTCGGTGGTCGGCGGCGTGCTGGACGACGGCACCGACGACTCCGGCGCCGACTCCTCGCTCGCCGACTCGTCGGTCGTCGACTCCGGCTCGCTGTCCTCGGATGCCTCGGTCGTCTCCACGGCAGGCTCCGTGGAGGCCGGGGCGATGTCGGGGATGATCGAACCGTCGGGCGTCGTCTCGACCGTCGAGCTGGCCTGGTCGGCGGCACCGAGGGCGGGCAGATCGGCGGCCCACGACGGCATCACGACATCGACGTCGTCGGGCACGAACGCGACCACGACGACCTTGCCATCACCGTCGAAGGGGATCTCGTCGAAGTTCGAGGTGTAGACCCGATCGGATCCGGGATCGGTGTAGTCCTCCCACACGACGACCTTGAGCGTGGCGTCCTCGCCGTCACACTGCGTCTCGTCCTCTTCGTACACACGCGGGAAGTCCTCCGCGACGGGGGCCTTGGTCTCCTCGTACATGAGGCCCTCGGGCAGTTCGAGCTTCTCGTCGTCGAGGTTGGCGCCGTAGTTGTCGAGGAAGATCCCGACCTTCGCCCGGCTGCCCGAGGCGCGGGCGCTGTAGGGGTGCCAGTGGATCACGCCGTCGTCGTGGCTGTGCACGCCGGTGGTGAGGAAGTCGGTGTTGATCAGGTTGCCGAGCGTGTCGACCTCTTCGAGGGCCCCGGTGAACACGACGTTGGGCGAGTCGGTGCACAGCTGGAAGCCGTACGCCCAGTGCCAGTGGTCGATGTTCGGCTGCGGCGGGCCGGAGTCGGCGGCCGGCCGCGACGCCCGGGCGTAGACGATCAGGGCCAACCCGACGACGAGCACGGCGGCGACGATGACCGGGAACAACGTGCCACCCTGGAAGCGCACACGCTTGCCCTTGCCCTTCTGGGCAAGGCGGGCAGCTTTTCTGGTCGACGACGAACTCGGGGCCACGAGGAGGCGATGCTATCCACTGAGGTGCCGAGTACCCCCTCGGGCCCCCGCCGTCAGTGGAGCGACTCGATCAAACGTTCGTACGACGCGGCCACCGCGGCGGGCGACGCGGCCTCCTCCACCCACGCCCGCCCCGCGGCGCCGAGCCCGGCACAGCGGGCCGGATCGTCCAGCAGTGACTGCAACGCGTGAGTGAACGCGTCGGCGTCGTCGGGGGCGACGGCGATGCCGGCACCGGACGCTTCGAGGATCCGGGGAACCTCGGTTCCCGGGTCGATGGCGGCGACCACCGGTCGGCCGGCGGCGAGGATCGAGTAGGTCTTGGAGGGCACGCTCACGTTGGCCAGTCCGGCGCGCAGCGGCACCACGTGGATGTCGCCGGTGGCGAGCAGCTCCACCAGCCGGTGGTCGGGCACGTAATGCCCGAAGCGGACGTTGCCGAGCCCGGCGGCCCGCTCGACCAGCTCGGCGCGCATCGAGCCTTCGCCATTGATGAGGAAGGTCGCCTGCGGGAGCCGGCGGGCGGCGGCCAGCATCAGATCGAGCGATTGCGAGAAACCGACGTTGCCGGCGTAGAGCACGACCGGCTCGTCGCCGATGCCCAGCTCGGCCCGGTACGGCGTCATCCGCTCGGCGGGCCGGATCGCGTCGGTGTCGACGAAGTTGGGGATCATGTGCACACGATCGGCCCGGTCCCGGCCGCGCCGGCGGCCCGGCAGCTTGCCGCGCACGTTGGCGGCGAGGTCGTCCGACAAGACGGTGACCGCGTCGGAGCTGCGGTAGCTCAGGCGCTCGAGCCATGACGCGACGGCGATCACGCGGCGATTGGTGATCGCCCCGGTCCGCACGGCTGCGTCGGGGAAGACGTCTTGGATGTTGAACACGAGCGGCGCCCGGTGCGACCAGGCGACGAGACGCCCGGTCAGCCCCAGCGTCAACGGCGGCGACATGGCGATCACGGCGTCGACGCGCTGCCCGACGCCGCCGGCCAACACGCCCGCGGCGCCCGCCAGCACCGAGAATCCGGCGAACCCGAGGGCCCTCCGCACGAGGTTGCGCTTGTCGTCGCCCGGGAACGGGTTGACGCGGGTGATCGTGCCCCACTCGACCTGCTGACGGCGGCCCAGCCGCGCTTCCCAGCCCGCCTCGACGGCGTGGTCGCGATACCACGGCAGGGCGGCGACGACGTGCACCCGGTGGCCCCGCCGCGCCAACTCGGACACGATGCGAGACAGGACGCGTCCGGTCGGTGCGGTGTCGGGGTCGAAGTGGGGACCCAGGACGACGATGTTCATGGCACGACGATGTTCACGAGAGAGCCAGACGGTAGGCGCGAGCCAGGGCCGCGCCCGAGATCGCCGTCGTGAAATGGGCGGCCCGGGCTCGCCCGCGCTCGATGAGCCTGGCCCGATCGGCCCCGACGTCGTCGAGTGCCCCGGCCCACGCGTCCACGTCGAGGGGCCGGACCACGGCGGCGTCGCCGGCGACCTCGGCGACCGCCGGCGCATCGCTGCAGATCACCGGTGTTCCAGCGGCCATCGCCTCCAGCACCGGCGCACCGAACCCCTCGTACTCGCTCGGGAAGACCAAGGCCTCGGCGAGGCCGATCAGGCCGTCGCGGTCCTCGGCGGGAACACGCCCCGGTCGCACCACGCGGCCCGCCAGGCCCAGTCGTTCGATCGCTGCTCGCACGTCCTGCTCGGCCGGACCCTCGCCGCCGATCAGGACGACGACGATGTCGGGATGCGTCCAGGCGGTCGCCGCGACGTCGAGGAGGAAGCGATGTCCCTTGTGCGGGTGGGTGATCGCCGGGAACACGAGAACCCGGCGGTCGCCCAGGCCGTAGCGCTGCCGCAGCACGGCCTCCGACGGCCGGTGTGCGGACGGTGCCACATCGACACCGTGGGGTACCACGACGACGGTGTCGGGATCGGCGCCGAACGCGTCCACCACGGTCGTCTTGACGAACTCGCTGGGCACGGCGACGACGCGCGCCCGCCGCACCGACGGGGGCATCGCGGCGCGGAGGTAGCGCAGCCGGGCGGCGCTGAAGTACTGCGGGAACGAGACGTACTGGATGTCGTGGATGGTGAGGACCACCGGGCGCGGCGAGCGCAACGGGACCGTTCCGCCGCCGTGGTGCACCAGGTCGCCGCCACCGAGGTGGCGGGGCAGCCACGTCAGCTCGGCGGCCAGGCGGCCGGCCAGCCCGGCCGTCCACGGCGGCCCGACGGACGCATCGAGGCCGGCCAGTTCGCGATGCGCGTCCACGAAGCCGGGCGCAACCACCAGGCGGGGAACGATGTCGGGCGCCGCAGTACGGAGACCGACGAGCTGGCGCACGAGGTACTCCTCGGATCCGCCGACCTTGCCCGGCCGGCACCACAGCAGGTTCACGACGGGCTTCATGTCATCACCGCCTCGTACTGGGCGGGGAACGTCACCGACCGGTCGAAGCGGTCAGCCACGTACTCGCGTCCTCGCTCACCCAGGTCGTGACGCCGCGCCGGATCGTCGGCGAGACGCCGGATCGCCGCCGCCATCGCCGGAGCGTCGTTCGGCGGGACCAGCTCGCCCCGATCCTCGGCGAGGTACTCCTGCGGCCCGCCGTGGTCGGTGGCGACGACCGGGAGGCCGACGCTCATCGCTTCGATCACGGTCATCGGCCCGGCCTCGGGGCGCACGCTCGAGGAGACGAACACGTCCCACGATCGCATCGTCTCGAGGGCGTCTTCGGTGTGACCGAGGAACGTGACGCGCCCGTCGAGGTCGGGGCGGCCGGCCCGCACGCGCAGCTCGTCGACGTACGACGCGTCGTGGCCGAAGTGACCGCCGGCGATCTGGAGCCGCACGTCGGGCAGGGCGGCGACGGCATCGAGGAGGACGTGCGTGCCCTTCCACGGCGCGACCAGGCCGACCGAGCCGACGACGAGCGGACGGTCGGGATCGGTGCGGCGGGGAGCCACCGGCCAGGCCACCCCGTTGGGGCGGACGTCGACGTCGAGGCCGAGCTCACGCAACGGGGCGGCGGCCGCGTCGGACACGGCGACCGTGCGCCGCAGCGACGGCCGCGCGAAGCGCACGAACCACCGCTGTCGGTCGGTCACGATCACGTCGTGGACGAGCCAGACGGCGCCCCCGCGCGGCCGGGCCAGGCGCAACGGCGGCAGCGCGAGCAGGGCGTTGACGACGACATGGGTGCCCGGTCGCCGCGACTCGGCGCGGATCGTGCGCGCCGCCGAGATCCACGACACGAGCCATTTCGACGTCAGTGAGAGGCGCCGGAGGCGGCTCGACGCGTTCTGGCGACCGGCGGGGGGCAACCCGACGTGGGCCACACCGGCCGGAATCCGGTCGACGAGCGGACCGTCCGGCGAGGCCACGGTGACGTCCCGACCTTCGGCGACCGCCCGCTCGACGAGCCTGAGCAGCACCAACTCGGCGCCCGAGACCTCACCGGAGGCACACACAGCGAGGATCGGCGACGACATGGGCGTCAATCA
Source organism: Desertimonas flava (assembly GCF_003426815.1). Classification (GTDB taxonomy): domain Bacteria; phylum Actinomycetota; class Acidimicrobiia; order Acidimicrobiales; family Ilumatobacteraceae; genus Desertimonas; species Desertimonas flava. The sequence goes on along the minus strand of NZ_QKYK01000045.1, from coordinate 1,166 downwards.
TGCCGGGACCGACCGCATGCCGCGCCGCGCCCAGTCCCGCCACCGAGCCCATACGATCCATGGGCATGGCTGACGCTCTCCTCCCCGATCAGCGTGTCGTCGTCACCGGCGGCGCCGGGTTCCTCGGCCGCCGCGTGGTCGCCGAGCTGGAGTCTCGCGGCGCCAGCCCGTACATCGCCCGCAGCGCCGACTACGACCTCACCGTCCCCGGCGCCGCCGAGCAGCTGATGGCCGATCAGCGACCGTCGCTCGTGATCCACCTCGCCGCCCGCGTCGGGGGGATCGGCTACAACCAGGCCGAACCGGCCCCGCTGTACCTGTCCAACCTGCTCATGGGCACCCACGTGATCGAGGCGGCCAGGAGTGCCGGGGTCACCAAGACCGTGCTGCTGGGAACGGTCTGCTCGTACCCGAAGTTCACGCCGGTCCCGTTCGAGGAGGCGAGCTTCTGGGATGGTTACCCGGAAGAGACCAACGCTCCCTACGGCATCGCCAAGAAGGCCCAGCTGGTCCACGCTCAGGTCAACGCCGCCCAGTACGGCCAGCGGTTCGCCTATCTCATCCCCACCAACCTGTTCGGTCCCGGTGACAAGTTCCACCCGGCCGTGTCCCACGTCATCCCGGCACTGATCAAGAAGTGCGTCGAGGCCCACGAGTCAGGGGCGCCGTCCGTCGACGTGTGGGGCACCGGCACGGCGAGCCGCGAGTACCTGTTCGTCGACGATGCGGCGACCGCGATCGTCGATGCCGCCGAGCGCTACGACGAGGCGATCCCCGAGCCGATCAACCTCGGCGCCAATCACGAGGTGACCATTCGCGAGACGGTCGAGACGATCGCCCGCCTGGTGGGCTTCCAGGGCGAACTGCGGTGGGACGCCACCAAGCCCGACGGCCAGCCGCGCCGCCGGGTCGACGCGTCGCGTGCGCTCGACCTGTTCGGGTGGAAGGCGACGACGCCGTTCGAGGACGGCCTGCGGGCCACCATCGACTGGTACCTGGCCAACCGCACCGAAGCCGAACAGCCGCCCCGCACACTCTGACACCCGCCCGGTAACAGATGGTGCCTGCCTGGATTCCAGTGGTCACTGCAACACGTGGTTGTCGAGGATCATGGTAGGGGTCTTCCAGCCGTGGCGTTTGCGGGGTCGGCGGTTGAGCTTGGCGGC
>NZ_QKYK01000044.1 GCF_003426815.1 Desertimonas flava | reverse complement strand
GACGCCCGCCCGCCCGCGCCAGCCGACGCCCGCCCGCCCGCACCCACGGAGCCCATCATGTCCGACGACAAGAACCCCGCTGTCCCGCCCCCGCCCCCGGGAGCTCCCGGAGCCAAGAAGGCCGACGCCGGCAGCCCGCCGGCGCCTGGTGCCGACGCGCCGCCGGCTCCGCCTCGTTCCGGATCGGCCCGCCCCGGCGCCGGCCAGACCGAGCGCCGCACGTCGGCCAACGTCGGCAAGAAGGAGGAATCGGGTCTCTCCACCATCGGCAAGGTTGCCGCAGGTGTCGCCGCGGCTGGCGCGGCGACGGCAGCCGGACTGCTCTGGCACGAGGACGTGACCAACGCCCTCGGGATCACCGACGATGCGCCCGACGACACGCTCGCCGACGCCGCGGCCGATGTCGCGGCGGCGATCCCCGCCGAGGAGTCGCTCGACGCCTTCGAGGCGGCGGCGCCGTCCGGCGGTGGTGGCGGCGGCGGCGGTGGCGGTGGCGGTGGTGGCGGCGGCGGCGGTGCCCGAGGATTCGCCCCACCGCGGCCGCGTCCACAGCGCCCCGACGCCGACGACGGTGACGCCGCTGTGTCGGCGCCGTTCGGGCCGCCGCAGGCCGGGAGTGCTGCTCCGCTGCCCGCCGGCTTCGCCGACGCTCAGGCCGAGCTCCGTCAGCGTCTGGAGAACTGGCAGCCACCTGAGGGCGCCGATCCGGCCGAGGCCGCCGAGTTGCGCGAGCGCCTCGAGGCGATGGTCGACCGCTTCCAGCCGCGGCCCGGCCAGTCGACCGAGGACGCCATCGCCGAATTGCGTGACGAGTTCGACGTGCGCATCGACAACTTCGTCCAGGATGTCAAGCTCGACGTGATCGCCGACTCCCAAGACGACCTGGTGAGCGCTGATCCGGAGTTCGAGGCGCAGCGTGCCGTCCTCATCGAACGGCTGGCCAACTGGACACCACCGCCGGGCACCGACCCGGCCCGGGCCGAGCAGATGCGAGCCGAGCTCGCCGAGACCCTGCGCAACTTCACCCCGGTTCCGGGCCAGTCGGCCGAGCAGGCGATCCGGGCCCTCCAGGACGAGTTCGACGACGAGGTCCGGCTGATCGAGACCGAGGCCAAGGTCGAGGTCATCGGCGACGAGGTCGGCGCCCAGTCCCCGCCGGTCGATCCGGCCACGGGAGAACCGATGCCGGTCGACCCGGCGACCGGCCAGCCGATGCCGTCCGACGAGACCACCGAGCCTGGAACCGGCGAGGAGACCCCGGCCTCGGGCGAGATACCCGCCGAGGGCACTCCGGCGACGGGCGAGACGCCCGCCGGCGAGACCGCGACGACAGGCGAGACCGCCGAAGAGGGCGAGACGCCCGCCGACGAGACGCCCGCCGATGACGCCCCGGCTGCCGGTGAATCGCCAGCGGAGGAGACGCCGAGCACGGAGGAGACCCCGACCGCGGACGAGACACCTGCGACGGAGACGCCTGAAGACGGCGCTCCCGCCGACACGCCGGATCCACGCGTCACCATGCCCGCAGAGACTGCCGACGCAGCGGCGTCCGGGTTGGTCGATGACTTCGATGCCATGGTCGACCAGCAGGACGCGGGCTCGACGCTGGCCGCCGACGACGCGATCGGAATCGGCGACGTTCAAGGAACCGATCCGGCGATGGACGACGACGTGCTCGGCGACCACGCGGTCGCCGACGCCGCGGCGGGTGAGATGCACACGGCGGTCGAGCCCTTCGAACCGGTGGCCCCAACCGACGATCTCGGTCTCGATGTGCCCACCTTCGAGGACACCACGTTCGAAGCAGAGGTCGAGCCGTTCGATATCGGCGACGACCAGATGGCCGTTCCGGCGATGGAGTTCGACGATCCGTCGGACGACTTCGGAGCCGGTGACGCCTCGCCGATCGAACACGACGACGTCGCCGACACGCCGAGCGACGACCTCGGTCTGGACGGCTGACGATCGCTCATGGGTGACGCCGGCGGCCGCGCGCCGCCGGCGTACCCCTGTGATCAGGTCGAGCCGGCCGCTCGGCGGTAATGTCCTCACTCGTCCGGCCGCGACGCGCGCGGCCGAATCAGTAGTGGGGTGTGTGTGGACACTGTCATCACGTGGGCAGCCGATGGACGGTCGCGGCGCGCTCGCTGCCGGCCGTGCGGCCGAGAGGTCGATGCGACGGGCCTTGGATGGGTCACCGCCTTGGGAATACGGGACCTCGAGCTGGTGCGTTGCGATGACTGCTTGTCGATCGATCTTCTCGACGCCCCTCGGGAGTCGTCGCCCACCGACGAGTCGGTCGATGCGTACATCGAGGGCGGGGCGGGGATCGGGACCATTGCCGCCGGACTGTCACGGGTCGATCCGGCGTCCGTCGTCAACGTGCTCGACGTCGGTTGCGGGTACGGGTTCGCTCTCGACATCGGTCGGTTCCTGTACGGCTGGGCCCCGATCGGTATCGAGCCGTCTCGCGCTGGAGTGCGCGGTGCCCTCGAGCTCGAGCTCGACATCCGCAACGACTACCTGACCGCAAGTACCGACCTCGGCCGTCGCTTCGATCTGGTCCACTCCAGCGAGGTGATCGAGCACGTACCCGATCCACTTTCGTTCCTCAGGGCGCTTCGCGAGCACGTCACCGACGACGGGTGCGTGGTGCTGACCACCCCCGCCGCCGAGATCGTGGCCGAGTCGTCGGCAGCTTCCGACGTGCTGACCGCGGTCAGCGCCGGATTCCACGTCTTTCTCGCCAGTGCCGCCGGGCTCGAGCGCCTCCTCAGGTCGGCTGGATTCGCCTCGGTCGACGTCACTCGACATCACGGGACGCTTCACGCCATCGCCTCGGCCGCCCCGAACCGAGTGTTCGAACCTGGCGGCCTCGGGCGGGACGTCGAGCGCTCCCTCGAGCCGTACTACCGGTTCCGCGACAAGGGGGCCCCGGCGGACTCAGCGCTCGCCAACGGCATGATCACTCGGTACGTGCGCGCCGTCGTCAGCCGCGGCGACTTCGATGCCGCCATGGCGGCCAGCCCTCGGTTGATCGACTGCATGAGGCAGCGGCACGGTTTGGACCTGGCCAACCCCGAGTCGGTCCTCGACGCGCTGGCGGCGGGGACCCCGCCGCCGTGGCACCTGGCCGGGGCCGCCTTCGCACTCGGAATGGTCGAGCTGCTTCACCGGCGGCGTCGGGACCGTGCCGCCACGTACTTCGAGCTCACGGGCGAAGCGGTCGCGGGGTTCGAGAAGGTTGCGGGGGTCCTCGATCTCGATTCGGTCGACCTACGGGCTCAGGGCGCGCTGCATCACGCGCTCGCCCTCGCCGTCGACGACGCCAATCGCGCGTCGGCGATGGCCGCCGCCATGGGTTCCGACCCCAGCACGCCCGGCGCTCGACTGTTCACCTGTCGCATCTTCGTCGAGCTCGTCGCGGCCGGTCAGTACGAGGCAGCCGCACAGCTCGAGGAGATCGTGGCGGCCTCGATCCGAGATCTCGTCGAGCGTGAGGCCGAGCACGACCGCGTGATCTCGCTCGACAGCTTGTTCTCGCTCGGCATCCTCGCCCTCAACACCGGGCACCCTGGTGCGGCCCACGAGTGGTTCCAACGTTGTCTCCACGTCGCCGACGTCGCCGAGGACGCCCACTCGCTGGAAGTGGCGGAGTGGGCGCGGGCCCACATCGCCCTGACCGTCGAGCACGGGGCGCCGACCGACGTGCGTGTCGAGCGCTGGCGGCGTCCCCCCACGATTCACCACTCCGTCGACGTGTACTGGTGTGACCCCTACGGGACCTTCGTCGAAGGGTGGGCATGGGCCGAGGGCGAGCGCGTCGAGCGGTTCACGCTGCGCGTGGGTGACGCGGTGTGCGAGGCGGTTCCGAGAGACAGCGCCCATCTCTTGCAGTACTGGCCCGACGATCCGGCCTGTGCGCGGGCGGGGTTCACGGCGTACGCCGAGGGTCGGCCCGCAGGGCGTACGGTTCTCACCCTGCACACGACAGTCGGTGACCATGATGTCGAGTTGGAGCTGCCGTCGAGTCCTCTGCCGGCGCCGGCCGTGCTCGCCGACGTCGACCCCGTGGAGATGATGAAGCGGTGGATCGCCAGCGCGCCGCCAGGCCCCGTCCTGGCGCTCGGCGTGCGCGCCGCCAACACCGACATCGCGGCGCGGCGTCGGGAGATGTTCGGGGATCGGGACGTCGTCGGGCTCGACATCCACCCGGGGCCGGGCGTGGACGTGGTCGGTGACGCCCACGTCCTGTCCCGGTTCCTTCCGAAGGCCCACTTCGCCGTCGTCTTCTCGACCAGCCTGCTCGAGCACGTCGCGGTTCCTTGGCTGGTCGCGGCCGAATGCGCGGCGGTCCTACGGCCCGGCGGGCTGGCCGTGCACGGCGCGCCGTGGGTGTGGCCCACGCATGGGGAACCCAACGACTTCTGGCGCTTCTCGACCGGTGGTCTCCAGCAGCTCTTCGGCCCGGCGACGGGGTTTCGAGTTCTCGACGGCGGCTCGTGTGCGTCGGTGGTGGTGGTCCCCTCACCAATCTGGCGCCGCGGAGCGGCCAAGATGCCGACGACGTCATCGGCGGCTCTCTCCTGGGTCGTGTCCGAGCGGCTCGCCGACCCGCCACCAGCCGTCGCCTGGGCGTACGACCCAGCGGTCGGTGCCGACGAAGCTCGTCGCTATCCCGTCGACGGCCTCGCGTCCGAGGACGTCGACGCGACGCTCGGACGGACGGGGGCGGCGACGGAGGAGCCGGCGTGATGAGGCACAGCAGCATCCCCACCCATCACCTCACCGTGACGGCGATCGTGCCGGTGTACAACGGCGCTGCCCACGTCGCCGGCTGTCTCGCGTCGATCTTCGCCCAGACGGTGCTTCCCGACGAGATCATCGTCATCGACGACGGCTCCACCGACGACTCACTGGCGGCGATCAAGGCGGCGACGTCCGATGACCGCGGCGTCGTCGTGAAGGTGGTGAGTCAGGCCAATCAAGGGCAGTCGGCCACGCGCAACGAGGCGGCGCGGCTGGCGAGCGGAGCGCTCCTCGCCTTCTGCGATCAGGACGACCTGTGGCGTCCTCGCCATGTGGAGCAACTGCGGCGACCGTTCGCCTCCCACGCCGATCTCGGTTGGGTGTACAGCGATTTCGACGAGATCGATCTGGACGGCCGCACGGTCACCAAGGGCTTCATCGGCGTCCACCGGCTGGACCAGACGCGGCGCACGCTCGGGCAGTTCCTCCAGAGCGATCTGATGATGTTGCCGTCGGCCTCGATGGTTCGGGCGACGGCATTCTGGGAGGTCGGCGGGTTCGATCCCCGGCTGTGCGGCTACGAGGACGACGATCTGTTCATCCGGCTCTTCCGTGCCGGATGGAGCTGTCGATTCGTACGCGAGCCGCTCACGCGGTACCGCGTCCATTCACAGAGCGCCTCGGCATCGGCCCGCTTCCTCCAGAGCCGCCTCCTCTTCTTCGACAAGCTCGTGCGCGACATCCCGAGCGACGAGCGGCTCAACCGCTACTTCATCCGCGACCTCGTGTTCCCACGGTTGCTCCACACCACGGTCTCGGACTACGCGACCGCCCTCCGGACACGGCAGTACGACGACGCCCGTCTCATCGCCGACGCCCTCGCCGAGCTGTACCGTCGGTCACCCGTCAGCGTGAGCCGCCGGGCCAAACTGGCGGTGATGCAGCGCCCGGAGGCGATGCACGCGCTGTTGCGCGTCCACCGGTCGCTGCCCCGGAGGGTGCGACCCCGGCTGGGCGAAGCGCTGTGCTCGGCCGTGGCGCGGCACTGAGCTCGGCGTTCTCCCGTCTGCCGTCCGATCCCGGGGGAATTCCCGGCAGCGGTTCGAGCGCGTGGCTAGGTTGCGCCGCCTATGACCGTTATGGACACAACCACACAAATCGAGAGTGCGGGTGGGCACCAGGTCGTCGTGTATCCGAGCGCCGCGATCCGTCCGGTGCCGTCGTTCGTCTTCGCCGCGCCTGACGGCTGGGTGGTCGACGACGCACCGGGGGCGGTCGCCGTCATCCGGGCTCCGAAGTCGACGGACGAGTTCTGGGACAACGCCATGATCACCCATGACCGCGTTGCCCGCTCCGTCGATCTCGAGGCCGCGGCGACGGCCAGCTGGGGAAGGCTGAAGGCGGGCGCGCCCTCGGCCACCGTGAACACCGAGCGGGTGGCCCGCTTCGGCAACAACGTCGTGTACCTCCGGGGCGTCGACCTCGAGGCGCCGCAGTCGGGCCGCAAGCTGGCTCAGCTGCAGGCCCTGTTCCTCGCCCCGGCCGCCGACGACGCGAAGACGGTGGATCTCTTCCAGATCATCGGCACGAGCACGGCCGACCACATGGCGGTGGCCGGGCGGACGTTCGTCGAGATCATCGCCAGCTTCCGCTTCCTCTGACGCACGGACGAGAACGGACGAGAACGGGCCCCGGTGTGGGAACCGGGAATGCTCCCGGTGACGCCGAGACGCTCGATCGCCAAGATCGAACCAGTTCGTTCGGCGGTCCAGTGACCGCCCCCTGAGGAGGAAGACATCATGGGATGGCCATTTGACGAGATCGCCGAGTTCGTGGAGGACGCCGCCGACGTCGTCGTCGACGTCGCCGAAGCTGCCTACGAGACGGTGGATGAGGCGGTCGACGCCGTCAACACCGTCGTCAGCACGACGGCCGGTGTGATCGACGACGCCACCGGCGGCGTGCTCGGCGATGCCCTCGGCCACGTCGCCCCGTACGCCGGCATGCTTGGCACGTTGGTTGGCGGTCCGGTCGGCGGGATGATCGCCACCGGTGCCACGCAGCTGCTGCAGGGCGACTTCGATCTCGGCAACGCCCTCGACACGGCGGTCGGCGCCTTCGGGCTGCCCCTGCCGGCAGGCGTCACCGACATCGCGACCAACCTGCTGAACGGCGGGTCGCTGATCGACGCCGCCGGCAGCGCCATCACGCAGGCCATCGGTATCGACGCCGGCGACATCGGCGCCGCCCTCGGCATCGACACGGGAGACCTCGTCGGCAAGCTCGGCGAGCTGGCCGGGATCGACGCCAGCGACATCGCCAGCACGATCGGCGGCGCCTTCGGCATCGACGCCGGCGACCTCGCCGGCCAGCTCGGCGACCTCACGGGCCTCGACGCCGCGGGCATCGCCGGCAAGCTGGGCGAAGCCCTTGGTGTAGACGCCGGTGATGTGGCCGGGAAGCTGGGCGAGGCGCTCGGGATCGACGCCGGCGACATCACCGGTGCCATCGGCGGGCTGGTCGGCGGTGACGCGGCCGGCCAGCTCGGCAGCCTGGCGGGCCTCGACGCCGGTGATCTGGCCGGCAAGCTCGGCGAGGCGCTCGGGATCGACGCCGGTGACATCACCGGAGCGCTCGGCAACATCGTCGGTGGCGACCTGAGCAACGCCGCGGGGCAGCTCGGCAGCCTCGCCGGTCTCGACGCCGGTGAGCTGGCCGGCAAGCTCGGTGACGCCCTGGGGATCGATGCCGGTGACGTCGCCGGCGCCATCGGTGGCATCGCTGGTGCGGCCGGTGCGGCCGGTGCCGACTCGTCCTCCGGCGGCATCTTCGGGATGGTCGATGATGTCTTCGAGTCCGTGGCCGGTGCCGCCGGCCAGGCTGTGGGAGTCGCCGGCGCGGCAGGCGCCGCCGAAAGCGGCATGGCCTCCATCCTCGGCGGCCTCGGTCTGACGGGCATCACCTCGGCCGTGAACGGTGCGATGGGCGACTCGAGCGTCACCAGCAGCATCTTCGACCTGGGCGGCGGCGCCGGTGCGGACTACACCAACTGCTGGGGGACCGGATACATCCCCGAGATCTCGCCGGTCGAGCTCACCCTGCCCACGCTCGAGGCCGGACCGGGATGGCTGGTGCAGCTCGCTCAGCAGGCCGAGGACCTCTCTCGCTCGCTGGGCGGCGACAGCGCAACGTGGTTCGACCAGCTCCGCGAGGCGGCGACGTCGCTCGGCCTCGACCGCGACCCCGAGCCCGTCTCGATCACGGATCCGTTGGTCGACCCGGGCGCACCCGGCGACGAGCAGTTGCCCGGCGCTGACGGCGCAGCGATGGTCGACACCGACGGCGACGGCATCCCTGACGCTCCTGCTCCCGCGGCTGGTGCCGACGGTGACGGCATCGGCGACGAGACGATGGTCGACACGGACGGTGACGGCACGCCCGACGCTCCCGCCACTGGCACCGCCGGAGACGGCATCGGTGACGAGACGATGCCCGACGTCAACGGCGGCGGCATCGGTGACGAAGCGATGCCCTTCGACGAGGCACCGAGCGCCGAGGGTGGCGCTGGTCAGGACGCTGGGTTCGACGACGGCTTCGACAGCGGCAGCGACTTCTCGGCGCCCGAGGTGTCCGCCCCCGCCGAGCCCGCCGCCGACTACGCCCCCGAGCCGGAGCCCGAGCCGCAGAGCGACTTCAGCGAGTCGTATGCCGCCGCCGACAGCATCGACGACAGCTTCGACACGATGTTCGACGACCTCGGGACGAACGGGTGACGAACGCCCCTGCGGCTCCTGCGACGCCCGCCTCCGCTCCCGCAGCCGCTCCGGCCGCGGGATCGGAGGCGGGCATTGTCGAGCTCGTCCGCATCCTCCAGCAGGTGGAGCGGCCCGACCTCGCCAAGCGGGCGTCGGCCGCGGCGGCCCGCCTCAAGCGCCCGAGCACCGTCGTGTGCGTGGTCGGGGAGTTCAAGCAGGGCAAGAGCTCACTCGTCAACGGTCTGCTCGGCCGGACGATCTGTCCGGTGGACGACGATCTGGCGACGTCGGCGATCACCTTGGTCCGCTACGGCGACGAGACCACCGCCACCGTCCGTCGACGGGGCGACGACGGGGCCACGGCCAGCCAGCCGGTCGCCGTCGAGGACCTTCCCAACTGGGTCAGCGAGGCCGGCAACCCTCGCAACTCGAAGCAGGTGGAGCGGGTCGAGATCTCCGTGTCCAGCCCGCTGCTCAAGCAAGGCCTCGTGATGGTGGACACCCCGGGCATGGGCGGCCTCGGTGCCGGCCACGCCGCGGCCACGCTCGCCTTCTTACCCTTCGCCGACGGCCTCGTGTTCGTGTCCGACGCCTCCGCCGAGCTGTCGGCCCCGGAAGTCGAGTTCCTCCGGCGGGCGACGGAGCTGTGCCCGACGGTGATGTTCGCCCTGACGAAGATCGACCTCTACCCGCAGTGGCAGCGCATCGCCGACCTCAATCGCGGTCACCTCGAGCGCCAGCGCCTGCCCGTCCCGATGGTGGCGGTGTCCAGCGTCGTGCGGGCCGAGGCACTCGCCCGCAAGGACCGCGAGCTCAACGAGCACAGCAACTTCCCGGTGTTGGTGAAGGAGCTGGGCGACAAGGTCGTCACGCCTGCCAAGGCCGGCGCCGCGAAGCGCTCGGCGAGCGAGGCGGCGGGCATCGCGGCGATGGTGCGATCCGGCCTCGAGGCCGAGAAGGCGGTCCTCGGCGACCCGGCGGCGACGAAGGCGGCCATGGAGCGCCTCGACGTGGCGAAGGCCCGGCTCGAGCACCTGCGCGGTCCGGCGGCCCGCTGGTCGACGATCGTCGGCGATCGCACGGCCGATCTGTCCAACTCGGTCATGTTCGAGTTCCGGGCCGGCATGCGCACGATCTCACGCAACATGGATGAGGTGATCGAGGGTCTCTCGAAGGGCGAGACGTGGGACGACATGGTCCACGACCTCCAAGCCGACGTCGCCGACGAGGTGGCTCGGGCCTTCCTCGCACTGGAGGAGGGCCGGCTGGCGATCCGCGATGCGGTGGTCGAGACGCTGGGTGACGAGGACCTCAACATCGAGCTCGGCCCGTCCGGCGACACGAACTGGTTGGACGTGTCGGACCTGTGGCAGGGGAAGGCGCTCGACGCCGGCGGCTCGGGGAAGAAGCGGGCCTTCGACAAGGGCATGGTCGGCCTTCGTGGGGCGCAGGGCGGCGTGATGATGTTCGGGATGATGGGCAGCTTCCTGCCTGCTGCCGCCGGTGCCCTGCTGGCCACCAACCCCGTGCTGCTCGGCATCGGGGCCCTCTTCGGTGGGATGGGTCTCGCCGACGATCGCAAGCGCAAGGTGCAGATGCGTCGCCAGGCGGCCAGACAGCAGGTGCGGCAGTTCCTCGACGACGTCCAGTTCGAGGTCACCAACCAGCTCACCTCGGTGACGCGCGACATCCAGCGTGAGCTTCGCGACGAGTTCACCGAACGGCTCGGCGAGCTCCAGCGCACGTGGACCAACACCGCCAAGAGCGCTCAGGAGGATGCACAGCGCTCCCAGCAGGAGCGGCAGAAGAAGGGCGGCGAGCTCGACCAGCGCATCGCCGCGCTGAAGAAGGTCGAGGCCGTGTTGGGAGCGGCGAAGTGAGCGTCAGCGACGCCGTGGTGGCGATCACCACCCGCCTCGAGCGTGAGGAACCGTCGGTCGCCGAGGCCGCGGCGGCCATCCGCCGGCGCATCGAGGGCTCGTTGCAGGTGGCGATCGCCGGTCGGGTGAAGGCCGGCAAGTCGACGCTCCTCAACGCCATGGTCGGCGAGCGTCTGGCGCCCACCGACGCCGGCGAATGCACGCGGATCGTGTCGTGGTACCGCAAGGGCACCAGCTACCAGGTGAGTGCCCGGCTCGTCGACGGCACCGAACGTCCGCTGGCGTTCAAGCGCCAGGACGGTGCCCTCGACGTGGAGCTCGGTGACCTCAGCGGACGGCAGGTGCGCTGGCTCGACGTGCGGTGGCCCGCTTCCACGCTCGACACGATCACGCTCATCGACACGCCCGGAATCGCCTCGCTCAACGACGAGAACTCGCGGCGCACTCGAGAGTTCCTCGATCCCGACGAGGGTGCGGGTGGTGACGCCGATGCCGTCATCTACCTGATGCGCCACGTGCACGCCGCCGACGTCGCCTTCCTCGAGGCGTTCATGGACCGATCGGTGGCGGCGTCGTCTCCGGTCAACGCCGTCGGTGTGCTGTCGCGCGCCGACGAGATCGGCGCCGGCCGCCTCGACGCCATCGAGTCGGCGGGCCGCATCGCCCGGCGCTACGCCGCCGATCCGCAGATCCGTGGCCTGTGCGCCTCGGTCACCCCGCTCGCCGGTCTGCTCGCCGAGACCGGGCTCACCCTGCGTGAGGACGAGGTGGCCAACCTGCGGACGCTCGCCGCGGCCGGGCCCGATGTCCTCGAGCGGATGCTGCTGTCCACCGACGAGTTCTGCGACGTCAGCTCGAGCGATCTCACCGTCGAGCTGCGGCGCGAACTGCTCTCCCGCCTCGGCATGTTCGGTGTGCGGGTGTCGCTCCAGGAGTTGGCTGCCGGCGCCAACACGGCCGCCACGCTCGGCCCCAAGCTCGTCGCCCGCTCCGGTTTGAGCGAGTTGCGCCGGCTGATCGCCGAGCACTTCATGCCCCGGTCGAGGATCCTCAAGGCCCGCACGGCGGTGCAGGCCCTGCGATCGCTCGCCGCCACGATGCGCTCGACCCATCCGGACGCCGCGGTCAAGCTCGACCGCGAGGTGGAACAGCTCGAGGCCGGGGCCGTGGAGTTCGCCCGCATGCGTGGTGCCCACCTCGTCACGACCGGTGAGGCGCGCGTCGCCGACCGCGAACGCGAGGAGCTGGAACGGCTCCTGCTCGCCGGGACGCCTGCGGCCGCGATGGGTCTGGCCGCCGGTGCACCCGAGGAGGAGATCAAGCGCAAGGCGCTCGAGGGCGTGGCCCGCTGGCGCGACCGTGCCGCCGACCCGCTCGCCGACCCCGCCGTCGTCGAGGTCTTCGAGACCGCGGCGCGCAGCTGCGAGGCGTTCTACGTCGGCAACTGAGCCGGATCAGGCCCGCGCCGGTCGCGGCGCTCGTGGCGCTAAAGGGCGGTCCTGCTTGTCGAGCTTGGCCGCCTTCTGGGCCTTCTTCCACTCGCGGACCTTGGCGAGGCTGGCCGGCGACGACGAATCGGCGACGCTGCGCGGCGTCGCCTCGCCGAACTTGCCGGCGACCGTCTTCCAGCCGCGTGGACGCACGCCCATGCGCTTGCCGAGCAGGGCGATGAAGATGCGCGCCTTCTCGTCGCCGAACCCGTCGAACGTGCGCAGCGTCTCGTAGAGCGACTCCGCCGACCCGGCGCCGGCCCAGATGTTCTCGGCGCGTCCGTCGAAGTCGTCGACCAGCCGCCGGCACAGCGCGTGGGTGCGCCGGCCCATCACGCCGCCGAAGCGGTGGATCGCCGGTGGCTGGCAGCACACGGCGACGAACTCGTCGGGGTCCATCGCGGCAATCGTCGCGGCGTCGAACCGGCCGAGCCGGGCTCGCAGCTTGGCCGGCCCGTTGAACGCCACCTCCATCGGCACCTGCTGGTCGAGCAGCATGCCGATCATCAGCGCCGTGCCGTCGGTGTTCAACAGCTCGTCGGCGTCGGCGTCTCCCGTGATGTACAGCGTCCCCGCCACGGTCGGCCACGGTACCGCGATGAGCCTGGCCCGCACATGCTGCGGCCCAGGCTCATCGCGGCGGTCGGCGTCAGTTGGGGACGCTGTCGGGGACTCCGGACTCCGGCTCCGAGCCGATGGCCGGTTCCGACGGCCACGGCCAGTCGGTGACCGGCGGTTCGCTGTCGATCGGCGGCCAGGTGTCGGGTGGCCAGGTGTCGGGTGGCCACGTGTCGGGTGGCCACGTGTCGATATGCGGCCAGGTGTCGGGTGGCCAGGTGTCCGGTGGCCAGGTGTCGGGTGGCCAGGAGTCGGGCGGCCAGGAGTCGGGCGGCCACGAGTCGGGCGGCTCCGTGTCCGAGGGGTCCGACGGCCGCGGATCGTTCCCGACGGTCACCGCGACGGGTTCGCTCATCGGGCTCTGTCCCCACGAACTGCCGGCGGCCGCCCGGAAGTAGTACGTCACCCCCGGCTCGAGCCATGTCACGATCGCAGTGGTTCGCGGTGCGCCAGCCCATCCGGCGCTGGTCCAGAACTCGCCGTCGGTCGACATCTCGTAGACGTAGCCGAGGACGTCCTCGGCACCTAGCTCGGGGGGCAGGAAGGTCAGTCGCACTTCTCCCGGTCCCCACGGCTCGCCGATCAGGCCCGGCGCGGAGGGCGGTGGGGGGAACGGCGGAACGTCGACCACGTTGCTCCACGCGCCCCAGCCGATCTCGCTTCTCGCTGCGATGCGGAAGCTGAGCCCGTCGAACACGTTGATGTCGTCGACGATCAATGATCTCTCGGCCGCGTCGATCGTCGTGCCGTCTCGCCAGGTCGGGTCGTACATCGACATGACCTCGTAGCGGTACTCGACGATCGGTGAGCCGCCGTCCGAGACCGGCTCCGTCCACTGGAGCTCCACCTGCGACGTGGTGCGCGTGGTGAACGTGAGTGTCGGGGCCGACGGGGGAACGACCCGCGGTGTCACGGAGACCTCGTTGCTCGTCGCGCCCCATCCGAGCTCGCTGGACGCGGCGATCCGGACGAGGTAGGCCCGGCCGGACACGAGGCCGTCGAGGAGGACCGAGCGCACCGTCGGATCGTCGATCACATCCGATTGCCAGGTCCGGCCTCGGTCCGCCGAGATTTGGTAGCGGTATCGGAGGATCGGGGAGCCGCCGTCGCTCGCCGCCGTCCAGTCGAGGCGGATCTGCGTCGGTCCGAGAACCGTCGCGGTCAGCGTCGGGGCGGCCGGCCGCCGGAGAGCGGGAACGGCAGATGCCGTGTTGCTCAACGGACTCCAGCCGACCGAGTTACGTGCCGCCACCCGGATGCGGTATCGGGTGCCATCGGTGAGGCCGGCGACGACGGTGGATCGGGCCGAGCCGTCGCCGCCGAACCCGGGTGACCACGTTGCGCCGTCGTCGGCGGAGATCTCGTAGCGGTACTCGACGACGTCGGAGCCGTTGGTGGACGTCGGCGGGCGCCAGTCGAGCCGGATCTCGGTCGGACTCAGCGTCGTCGCCGTGAGGCGAGGTGCGGACGGCGCGGCTGGACGGCGGGGCACGGTAGCCGTCGCCGACGACCAGGCACCGACGCCGTGGCTGGTGCGCATGGCCACGCGGACGGTGTAGCGACCCCCGGGCCGCAGGTCACGGAGACGTGCTGACGTCGTGAAGCCCGGCTCGATGACGACCGGCTCCCACGTGGCGCCGCGATCGGCCGACAGCTGCACCTCGTACTCGGCGAACGCGTTGCCGACATACGCCGGTCGTCGCCAGGTAGCGAGCAACTCGCCGCCGGCGCCGGTCGGCTGCAAGGACAACTCCCGTGGTGCCGAGGGGAGGTGTCCTTCCGGCTGCACCGAAACGGGCGGGGTGAAAGCCCCCTGCCCGCCGTCGTTGACCGCAGCGACGCGGTACCAGAGGTCGGTCGCAGGTACGGGCGGGGTGTCGCCGAGGTAACCGACCGCGCCGCCGTAGGTCCCGTCGAACAGCGTCGTCCACGGCCCACTCGGGGACGATGCCCGCTCGACGACGTAGTCCGTGATCCAGGAGCTGCCGATCTCGCTCGGGGCGGACCATTGGAGCCAGACGGACTCGCCACCGTTCCACGTCGCCTCGAGGTCTTCGGGCGGTTGAGGAGCGACCTCCGCTCCGGTAGCGACCGGGATCGTCAGGGTGGCCGGATCGAGATCGCCGAATCGGGCAGCCACCTCGAGGTCGAGCGGGTCCGCCGTCGCCCTGACGAACACCTCCACGAAGAACGACACCCGTTCGCCAGGTTGCAGCTCGAACGGCGTCAGTCCGTGGCAGGCGACGTAGCCGATACCCGGCCACGGTGCACACATCTCGGAGTATCCCCAGAGCTGAACGGCGGGCGGGGTGTCGATCGTGCCTTGCAACGATTGCACGGTGGTCGATCGGTTGGCGACAGTGGCCGTGAACACGAGCCGATCGCCGGGTGCGGCCGAGGTGCGGTTGGCCGTGAACGTCAGCGTCACCGGGTCGTTCGCCGGGCTGCTCGGCGCCACAGGGGCACGTTCGACCGTGGTCCCAGCGCCGGTGGCGCCCATCGTGTCCCCTGCGACCGCTACGACGCCTGCGAGGAGCGTGCCGCTGAGCAGGATCTTCGCTGCCGTCACCACCCGTCCGAGCATCTACTGTCCTCCTCACAGGCGCGCCGGCGCTAGAGGACACGTCGTCACCCCGGTCCACCGGACGCAATCCGGCGGAGCCGGTCGCCGGACAATAACCGATGCCGACGACGCCTCGGTGCAAGCGAACGCCGCCGGTCAGGATTCGTGGACCGGTTCGCCGTCGGCCATGCAGCGAGCGTCAGATTCCACGGCCGCGACCGTCATCCGAGTATGGAAGGTGCCGATTCGGGGCCTCCCATACTCGGGCGACCTTCAGTACTCGGACGAGGGAGTGGGTCAGAGGTGGGCGGGGTCGGGGAGGTCGGGGTCGATGCCGTAGTGGGCGATGGCCTTGTCGATCTCGTCCGGGCTCGCCTTGCCGTCGGCGGCGAGGGCGCTGAGCACGCCGACCACCACGTGCCCGGCGTCGGTCTCGAAGAACCGGCGCAGGGCCTCGCGAGTATCGCTGCGACCCATGCCGTCGGTGCCGAGCGGCACGAACGTGCGGTTGGGCACGAAGCGAGCGATCTGCTCGGGCACGATCTTCATGAAGTCGGTGACGGCGACGATCGGATCGGTGCTGTCACCGAGCAGCTGCGTCACCACGGGCAGCTTGGGCTCCTGGCTGGGGTGCAGCCGGTTCCACCGCTCCACGGCGAGGGCCTCGTCCCGCAGGGCCTTGTACGACGTGGCCGACCAGAGCTCGACCCCGATGCCGTAGTTCTCCGACAGATCGGCGGCCGCCTCGAAGGCGGCACCCTGGGCCGACCCCGAGAACAGGAGCGTGACGTGGCGCTCCTTGCCGTCCGCCGCCGGCGACCAGCGGTAGAGCCCGCGCATCACGTCGGAGGCCTGGACGTGCTCGGGCATCGCCGGCATCTCGTAGTTCTCGTTGTACAGCGTGAGGTAGTAGAAGACGTCGGGATCGAACCCGCCGTTCAGCTCCGGCCCGCCGTACATGCGGTTGAGGCCCTGCTGCACGATGGTGGCCACCTCGAAGGCGAACGCCGGGTCGTACGCCTGCACCGGCGGCACGGTGGAGGCGAGCACGAGCGAGTGCCCGTCCTGGTGCTGCAGACCCTCACCGAGCAGCGTGGTGCGACCGGCGGTGGCGCCGAGCAGGAAGCCTCGTGTGCGGGCGTCGGCCGCCTGCCAGATCAGGTCCCCGACCCGCTGGAAGCCGAACATCGAGTAGAACGTGTAGAACGGCACCGTCGGGATGGCGTGCGTGGCGTAGGCGGTGCCGGCGGCGATGAAGCTCGCCGTCGAACCGGCCTCGGTGATGCCCTCCTCGAGGATCTGACCATCGGCCGACTCCGAGTAGCTGAGCAGCAGGCCGTGGTCCACCGGCTCATACTTCTGGCCTTGGGAGGCATAGATCTTGAGCTGCGGGAACAGCGAGTCCATGCCGAACGTACGCCCCTCGTCGGGGATGATCGGTACGACGCTCTTGCCGAACTGCTCGTCGCGGGCGAGGTTGCGCAGCAACCGGGTGAAGCCCATCGTCGTGGACACGGCCTGGCCGTTGGAACCCTTGCGCAGCTCGGCGAAGGCCTTGTCGCCGGGCAGCGGCGTGGGCTGCTTGTAGCGCACGACCCGCTTCGGGACGGAACCGCCGAGCGCCCGCCGCCGCTCCATCATGTACTGGTACTCGATCGAGTCCTCGCTGGGCCGGAAGTACGGCGTGGCGTCGCCGTCGAGGGCCGACTCGGGGATCTCGTCGTGCAGGTAGAGACGATCGCGCAGCTCCATGAGCTGCTCCTTGTTCATCTTCTTGATCTGGTGCGTGGAGTTGCGCCCCTCGAAGCCGGGTCCGAGCGTCCAGCCCTTGATCGTCTTGCAGAGGATTGCCGTCGGAGCGCCCGAGCCGAGGTTCTCGGTGGCCGCCTTGTATGCCGCGTAGAGCTTGCGGTAGTCGTGACCGCCACGGGGCAGGTTGACGAGATCCTCGTCGCTGAGGTGGGCCACCATCTGGCGAAGACGGGGATCGGGACCGAAGAAGTGGTCACGGATGTAGTCGCCGGTCTCGGTGCCGTAGCGCTGGAACTCGCCGTCGACGGTGGTGTTCAGCTTGTTGAGCAGCACGCCGTCCTTGTCGTTGGCGAGCAGTTCGTCCCACTTCGAGCCGAGGATCACCTTGATGACGTTCCAGCCGGCGCCGCGGAACACGGCCTCGAGCTCCTGGATGATCTTGCCGTTGCCGCGTACCGGACCGTCGAGGCGCTGCAGGTTGCAGTTGACCACGAACACGAGGTTGTCGAGGTTCTCGCGGCTGGCCAGCGACAGGGCGCCGAGGGTCTCGGGCTCGTCGCACTCGCCGTCGCCGAGGAAAGCCCACACCCGGCTCTCGCTCGTGTCCTTGAGGCGGCGGTTGTGCAGGTAGCGGTTGAAGCGGGCCTGGTACAGCGCGGTGATCGGGCCGAGGCCCATCGACACCGTGGGGAACTCCCAGAACTCGGGCATCAGCCGGGGATGCGGATAGCTGGACAGGCCGCGGGGCGTGCGGCCGATCTCCCGGCGGAAGTGGTCGAGATCCTCGGCCTCGAGGCGACCCTCGAGGTAGGCACGGGCGTAGATGCCCGGCGCGGCGTGACCCTGGAAGTAGATCTGGTCGCCGGCGTTGCCGTTGTCCTTGCCGCGGAAGAAGTGGTTGAGGCCGATCTCGTACAGCGACGCCGAGCTGGCGAACGTGGAGAGGTGGCCGCCGATGCCGTCGGCGGCCTTGTTGGCCTTGACGACCATCATCGCCGCGTTCCAGCGGACGAAGGCGCGGATGCGGCGCTCGATGAACTCGTCGCCGGGGAACCAGGGCTCGGCCTCGCGGGGGATGGTGTTGACGTACGGCGTCGAGACGGTGGCGGGGAAGCTCACCTGGGACTGGCGTGCTCGGTCGAGCAGCGAGGTCAGCAGGTACCGGGCCCTCGTCTTGCCGTGCGTGTCGATGACGGCATCGAGGGAATCCAACCACTCTTGGGTCTCGACGGGATCCGTGTCGGGAAGCTGATGCACATAACCGTCGAAGATCATGGGGGACAGTCTCGCACCTTCCTGGCGAACCCCCTCCGCCTACCCGCCGGTAACCGCCACGCAGGGCCTTCGCGGCCCGATGGTCTCGCTACCCTCGGCCCGGTGTCAGCTCCCGACCCCATCATCGTGTACACCGACGGCGCCTGCTCCGGGAATCCCGGCCCGGGCGGATGGGGGTGGGCGGTGGCACCGGACGGCGAGCCACAGGCATCGGGCGGCGAGCGCTCGACCACGAACCAGCGCATGGAGATCTACGCCGCGCTCGATGCCGTCCGCACGCTGACGGCCGGTGGCCGTGCCGTCAAGGTGATCGCCGATTCGACCTACGTCGTCAACTGCTTCCGTGACAAGTGGTGGGTCAAGTGGGAGAAGAACGGCTGGCGGAACGCCAAGCGCGAGCCGGTCGCCAATGCCGATCTCTGGAAGCCGCTGATCGAGCTGGTGAAGGTGAACGACGTGAGCTGGGGCTGGGTGAAGGGTCACAGCGGCGACAGGATGAACGACCTCGTCGACTCCCTCGCCGTCGCCGCCATCCCCCGCTGACCCGCACGGGGCTCGGCCCTCGACCCGTCGCCCGCCGTCGTTCTGCTGGAGCAGGTAGGACCTGCCACGGCCTTTCTGCTCCACCAGACCAGGCGCCATGTGTCTGCTGGAGCAGGTACGACCAACCACGGCCTTTCTGCTCCATCAGACCAGGCGCCATGTGTCTGCTGGAGCAGGTACGACCAACCACGGCCTTTCTGCTCCATCAGAACCCGGGGCCGAGCGTTCGGCGATGCGCTCGTCGCCCACCCTTCGCGAAGGGTGGGGAGTGGCCTACGCTCCCGCCGTGAGCCAGTTGCCACCGATCAAGCGCATCGCGATCTCCACGGGCGGCGGGGACGCCCCGGGCCTCAACGCCGTCATCCGCGCCGCGGTGCTGGCGGGGGACAACCAGGGATGGGAGGTCGTGGGCATCCGCGACGGGTTCAACGGGCTGATGAACCCCGACGGCTACCCGGAGGGAGGCGTGATCCACCTCACGAGGGACTCCGTCCGCGGCATCGTCCCCCTCGGTGGCACCATCCTCGGCACCACGAACCGCGGCAACCCGACCTGCTATCCCGTCCTGCAGCCCGATGGCAGCTACGTCGAGGTGGACCGGACGGAGGAACTGGTCGGGATGTTCGCCGACGCCGGCATCGACGCCCTCGTCAC
This sequence comes from Desertimonas flava, assembly GCF_003426815.1. Lineage (GTDB taxonomy): Bacteria > Actinomycetota > Acidimicrobiia > Acidimicrobiales > Ilumatobacteraceae > Desertimonas > Desertimonas flava. Next base: position 16,205 of record NZ_QKYK01000044.1, on the reverse strand, counting down.
GATCGGCGGCGACGGATCGCTCGCCATCGCCAATCGCCTGCACGAGGCCGGTCTGCGCGTCGTCGGCGTGCCCAAGACCATCGACAACGACCTCGACAAGACCCATCAGACGTTCGGCTTCGACACGGCGGTGTCGTTCGCGTCCGAGTGCATCGACCGGCTCTTCTCCACGGCGACGTCGCACGGCCGCGTGATCGTCGTCGAGGTGATGGGCCGCTACGCCGGCTGGATCGCGCTCGAGGCAGGCGTCGCGTCGAGCGCGCACGCGATCCTCATCCCCGAGATCCCCTTCGACCTGCAACCGGTCGCCGACCTGATCGCCGAGCGCGACAAGCGCGGCGCCAAGTTCTCCATCGTGGTGGTCGCCGAAGGCGCGACGCCCGTCGGCGGCACGGTGTCGGTGCTGGGCAGAGCGGTCGGCCAGGCCGAGAAGCTCGGCGGGATCGGCGCCCAGGTGGCCGCGGGGCTCGAGGAGTTGACCGGCAAGGAGGCCCGCACGGTGGTGCTCGGCCACCTGCTCCGTGGCGGTTCGCCCACGTCGTTCGATCGCCTCCTCGGGCTGCGGTTCGGCGCGGCGGCGATTCGCGGCCTGGTCGCCGGCTACGACGGCGTGATGGTGTCGCTCAACCCGCCGACGGTCGACTACGTGCCGCTCGCCGAGGCGACGAGCCGGATGAAGTCGGTGCCGCTCGACTGCGACACGGTCCTGACAGCCCGCGAGATCGGCATCAACTTCGGCGATCGACCGCCGGCCTGACCCGATTCGACACCGTCGTTCTGCTGGAGCAAGTAGCCCGTCGTCGGGGTTTCTCGCGCCAGCAGAACGGAGGCGCGTGTTCTGGTGGAGCAGGTAGGCGCTCGTCGGGGCTTTTCGCGCCAGCAGAACGGAAGCGGTCGGGAGATCGCCGGTTCAGACGAGGCGGCGTTCGTTGGCCCAGGCGGTGAGCTCGTGGCGGCTCGACAGCTGCAGCTTGCGCAGCACGGCCGACACGTGGGTCTCGATCGTCTTCACCGACAGGCACAGCCGGCTGGCGACCTCCTTGTACGCGTAGCCGCGGGCGATCAACCGCATCACCTCGCGCTCGCGGGAGGTGAGCCGGTCGAGGTCGGGATCGGACGGCGCCGGGGTGTCGTTGGCGAAGGCATCGAGCACGAAGCCGGCGAGACGTGGTGAGAACACGGCATCGCCACCGTGCACCCGCACGATCGCGTCGTACAGGTCGTCGGCGGCGATGGTCTTGGTGACGTACCCGCGGGCGCCGGCGCGGACCACGCCGATCACGTCGTCGGCGGCATCGGAGACCGACAGCGCCAGGAACCGCGTCGCCAGCTTGTCGCCGGCGACGCCCTCGATCACGGAGCGCCCGCCGCCGCCGGGGAGGTGGACATCGAGCAGCGCGACATCGGGCCGCGTGCGGCGGATCACGTCGACGGCGTCCTCGACCGACGCCGCCTCGCCGACGATCGTGAGTCCCGGTCGCCCGCGCTGATCGACGCGGTCGAGCTCGGCGCGCACGCCGGCGCGCACCAGGGCGTGATCGTCGACGAGCACCAGCGCGATCGCGTCGTCGCGGGTCGCCGCGTCCGGCTGGCCAGACGGCGTGTTGGTCATCGGGAACCCTCCTCCACGCGCACGGTACGCCGACGCGGCAACCGCAGCTCCACTTCGGTGCCGTCGCCCGGCCGGCTGGTCACGGTGGCCCGGCCCCCGGCGCGCTCGACGCGGCCGATGATCGAGTCGGCGAGGCCGTGGCGGTCGTCGGCGATCGCCGTCGGGTCGAATCCGCGACCGGTGTCCCGCACGAACGCCACCAGTTCGTTCTCGTCGGCTTCGGCATACACGTCGACGTGACCGGCCCCGGAGTGCCGGGCGGCGTTGGTCGCCGCCTCACGCACTGCGCCGACGAGGGCGCGGGCCGTGTCGTCGAGCGGGGCGTCGCCGACGGTGACGACCTCGATGCGCGTCTCGTGGTCCACCTCGATCGTCGCCGCGGCGGCTTCGACGGCGGCCATGAGACTCGTCGGCTCGCCGATCGGCCGGGCGCCGTACAGCCACGAGCGCAGCTCACGTTCTTGGCGCCGGGCGAGACCGACCATGCGTCGCGGATCGTCGGAGCGCTGGATCAGCACCAGCGATTGCAGCACCGAGTCGTGGAGGTGGGCGGCGAGTGCGGCCCGCTCCTCCTCACGGATCCGCATCGTTCGTTCGGCGTCGAGGTTGCCGAGGAGCCGGGCGATGGCCGGCGCGGCGATGACGGCGAACCCGCCGAGGGCGATGGCGATCGCCGTCACCGATCGTCCGACCTCGGCCAGGCCACCGGTTCGATCGGCGAGCGTGGCCACGCCGGCGACGGCGAGGATGGCGCCGAGGGCGATCCGCAGCCACGGCGCCATCGCTCGGACGCTGAGGCGTCCGGCGACCGCCGGGCGGGGGAGCCAGATGAGCACGACCGCGGCGGCGACGATTGCCGACGGGACGACGATCTCGTTGCCCGGCCACAGGTCGGTCTCGCGCGCGCCGACGAGGATCGCCGCGGTGGCGGCGACGACGGCCAGGTTGCGGCGGCGATCGGAGGCAGCCGTCGTGTCGGCTGGTCCCGCCGCCTCGCCCGGCTCCCGGCGACGGAGCACGGCGAACCCGATCGCGTAGAGCACCACACCGATGCCGCCGGTGAGGGCGAGGAGTCCCGTCGCCGCCCGCAGCAGCGTCGGGTCGACGCGCCAGCGCTGGGCGAACGAGCCGCACACGCCGAACAAGAGGTGGTTGGGACTGCGGACCGCGCCATCGCGGGACAGGTCGTCCGATGCATCGCCGGGGGTGCGCGCCGGCGCGGTCGTGGTCACCCGGCCATCGTCGCGCACCACACCGGCGCGGGGTATCGGGGCCTCCCCTGAGCGCGACCAGGGTGATTCAGGGGGATCACCGATGGCCCGGTGACGAGCGCGTCCGTACCGTTGCTGTCATGGAGACCGTCCCCCCGCCTCCGCCGTTCGAGCCACCCGCCCGGGCCGGCGAGCCTTCGGTCGGCGGCCGTCGTCGCCCGTGGGACGACGGTGCCGTGATCGGCGGGGTCGGCCGGGACCTCGGTGCCCGCCTGGGAACCGACCCCGTGTGGGTTCGTCTGGCGTTCGTCTTTCTCACCCTGTTCAGCGGCTTCGGTGTGGTCCTCTACGCCGGGCTGTGGTGCGTGCTCCGTGGCCTGCGGCGCGGCGGGGTCACCACGTTCTGGGGGGTCGTCGGTCTGTTCATCTGCGTGGTCGGCTCGCTGTCGCTCCTCGGCACGGGGACCACCGAGTACCTCGGTGGGCCGTGGTCGCTCGTGTTCGCCCTGAGCGGCGTGGCGGTCGCGCTGTGGGTGCCGCGCCAGGCGTCACCGGCCGCGGCCGCGTGGCGCCCACCCGACGCCAGCGCTCGGGCGGGCGGAACCGCGGCGCCGGCGCCGAGGGTGGTCGGCGGGCTCGCGGTTCCGACGCCATCAGACGGTGGACTGCCGGTCGTGACACCACGACCGGTGTCGTGGCTCGGCCGGTGGACCCTCGCCATGGCCCTGGTGACGATGCTCTCCGGCATGGTGATCGACGAGCTCAACGACGGTCGCCTCCATCCCGAGCAATGGCTCGGCGCGGCGGCCATCGTGTGCGGCCTCGGCGTCGTGGTGAGCGCCTGGCGCGGGTTCGCGCTGTGGCTCGTGGTGCCCGCTCTCGGCTTCGCTGGGGCCGGATTCCTCGCCGGCCATGCTGCCCGCGTCGGGCTCGAGGAGTTCACCGTCGGGGCGCAGGAGTACACGGTCTGGGCCGACGGCAGCACCGATCTGCCGAGGTACGAGGCGAACACCGACGTCCTCGCCGGCAGGATCGAGCTCTGGATCGACGGGGTGGTCGCCGGCGACGTTCCGGCCCCCGACCTCCGGGTGGCGATCGGGTCGGTCGAGATCTGGGCTGACGACACGCTCGCCGTCGACGTGGTCGGCCGGGTGCGTTCGGGCACGGTGCGCGGGCCCGCCGGCCGCGAACTCGAGTCGGACGGCGAATGGCACACCTACCGCCTCGGGCCCGATGGCCCGGCCGATCTGGTCGTCCGGGTCGACATGAGCCTCGGCGAGCTCCGGCTCCACACGATCTCGGGGCTCGACATGTCGCTGCCGCGGCCGCCGCAGCTGGTCACGGTCCCGCTCGTCCCCGTCGAACCCCCACGAGTCACGGCGCCGGCCGCCAACGTCGGGGTCGACATCGGCGGCGGCCTCACGATGACCACCGACGGCACGGTCATCTTCCCGAACCCCGCTGGGGATCCGAGCGAGCAGGTGTGGCTGACTCCGGACGGCCAACTGGGCGGTCCGTTCGGTGACATGGCCGGCCCCAACGGGGTGACGAGCGTGTACGTCACCGACGGCAGCGGGTACCTGGTGCTGCCCAACCAGGCGATCGTCACGCCGGACGGCGCCGTGATCGACGTCGCCGCCGTCCGGTCCGAATGGGCGGCGCACGAAAATTCGCCGGAACCTGAAACAAATCGGCCCGTCGCGACATCTGAGTCAGTGGACGACGATGCCCCGAGCGTCACCACGGTCGCTGTCCCGAACGCCACGACGCCCACGACGGCCCCCACGACGACCCGGAACGAACAGGACTGAATCATGCCCCCACATCGCTTCAACCCGCTCAGTGCGCTCGTTGGCGTCGTCATCGTCGCCGTGGGCGCGGCGGTCGCCGTGTTCGGCTTCGATCGCATCGACGACGACCCGATGCTGTGGGCGGCGGCCGGTGCCGTCTTCGTCGCCCTGATCCTCGTGGCGATCCCCGCCCGGTCGACCCGCGGGACGGAGTCCCGTTCGCTGAGCACCCAGGCCGACCGGACCCCGTAGCGGCTCCGGCTGCCTCGAGTCGGGGGATGGGCACGTTCGTGTGCCGCTCCGGTCGCGACTTCGGGCGCTCCTGTCGCTTTCGTGGGTTCTGAACGGTGGAAGTGCCTACGGGGTGGGCCTCTGGAGCGCGCTGGGTCGGCACTTCGGCGGGGCCGTCGCGCCTCTCTCGTCTTCTGCTGGCCGCAGGTTGGGCCGTGTCGCCGGTGACGGCTGCTGCTCCGACGGTGAGGCGATCGACATCAGTGGCCGGGCGGACGCTGGACACCGTCGAGAATCTGGGGCTCGATCGTGCCATTCGGTGATCGGGGGCGGGATCGTGACGAAAACCGTCACGATCCAGCCCTCGAAACGTCCCTACGAGCGGCACTCCAGCCTCAGGGCAGACCATCGTGCCGAAGCAAGCGATCACACCTGTACCGCTCTGGTCGCGTTTTCGCGACCAGAGCCGCCTGAGAATTCGGATTCCGGGTCAGGTTGGAATGGCCTGGGAGAGGTCGGCGATCAGTTCGTCGGTGTCCTCGAGGCCGACGGAGACCCGCAACAGTCCGTCGGTGATCCCGATCGCTGCCTGGTCGTCGGGGCCGAGGCTGACGTGCGTGCTCGTGGCCGAGTGGCACACGAGCGTCTCGGGGCCGCCGAGCGACGTGGCCGGCCTGGCGATGCGCAACCCGTCGAGCATCATGCGGGCGGCGTCGACGCCACCGGCCAGATCGACGGCGAGCAGCGTGGGCATCATCGACAGCTGCGCGATGGCGAGATCGTGCTGGGGGTGGTCGGCCAGGCCGGGATGATGCACGGCGGCCACGCCGGGGTGGCCGCGCAAGGCGGTGGCGATGACGAGGGCCGACGCCGACTGGGCCCGCTGACGCACGGCGAGGGTGCGGATGCCGCGCAGCCCGTTGAGCGCGTCGAACGGCGACGCCGATGCGCCGTGCAGCACGGCGTACGCCCAGATCGATCCGATCAGGTCACGCTCGCCGGCAACCACGCCCAGGGTGGCGTCGTTGTGGCCGCAGATGCCCTTCGTCGCCGAGTGCACCACGAGATCCACGCCGAACTTCGCCGGCTGCTGACCGAGCGGCGTGGCGAGCGTGGAGTCGATCATCGTGAACGGACCGGCCACCGAGCCGAGGTCGGCGAGGTCGACGAGGTCGAGTCGCGGATTCGACGGCGATTCGGCGATCACCAGCATCGTCTTGCCGGGCCGCACGGCCTCGGCGAACGCCCCGGGCCGGGTGCCGTCGACCCAGGTGACGTCGATGCCGAGGCGCCGGCACGGACCTTCGAGGAACGCACTGGTGCCTGCGTACATCTGTCGCTGGGCGACGATGTGGTCGCCCGCCGAGCACAGGGCGAAGACCGTCGAGGCGATCGCACCCATGCCCGAAGCGAAGGCGAGGGCGTCCTCGGTCCCCTCGAGGTCGGCCACCGCCTCCTCGAACGCCCGCACAGTCGGGTTGCTGTAGCGGCTGTAGAAGGCGTCGGCCCGCAGACCGGTGGCCCGCTTACGGATGTCGTCGAGCCCGGTGCCCTGCCACGTGCTGGTCGCCCACAACGGCGGGGTGAGGCTCGTGCCCTGATGTGAGCGGCCGGCCGTGACGGCCCTGGTGTCGGGGGAACGCTCGTCGCTCACCCGCGCGAGGCTATCCAACCCGCTGTGCGCGGATCCCTGTCGTTGTCGCCCGTACGGACCGCAGATGCCTGGGACGCGCAACGGCCGAGGACGCCCGCCGGAGCGGACGACCTCGGCCGTCGAAGGGGGAGCGTCAGTGGTCGATCGCCGCTGCGCTGCTCACGGATGATCGTTGACGTTGTTGGGGTTCGTCCCGGCGTCGACCTCGGCCTTGTCGCTGAAGCCGTCGTTGTCCGAGTCGATGTTCTTCGGATCGGTCGAGTGCATGTTGAACTCCTGGCCGTCGGTGAGGCCGTCACCGTCGGTGTCGGCGTTCACCGCGTTGGTCAGCAGGTCGTGGGCCTCGAGGTAGTCGTCGAGCCCGTCTCCGTCGGTGTCGGCCTTGGTCGGGTCGGTGCCGGTGATGCGGACCTCGTGACCGTCCCAGAACCCGTCACCGTCGGTGTCGATGTTGTTCGGGTCGGTACCCAGCGCGGCTTCCTCGCTGGCCGTCAGGTCGTCGCCGTCGGCGTCGCTGTTGTCGACCGTGGTGGGCGGCGCCGGTGACGTCGTCGTGGGAGTGCCGGGCGTCGTGCCAGGCGCGGTGCCGCTGCCGTTGCCCGGGCTGTCGCCCGCGGGCACGGACGTCGGCGCGGCGGTCGGGTCGACGAGTCGACCGACGACGGCGACGAGCACTTCGGCGCTGCCGGGCCCGGCGTTCGCCAGGGTCACGGCACCATCGGTGACGGTGGTCTGACCACCGTCGAGCGTGGCGCCGGAGGCATCGATGACGCTGCCGTTCATGACGATCACGAAGGCGGACACGGCATCGGCCTCGGCGTCGAGCCGGAACTCCTCGCCGGCGGCGAGCACGTCGTGCACCAGGTCGACGTCGCGGGTTCCGGCGCCGGGCGTGAACGAATGCTCGCCGGCACCGGCGTCGATGCCGATGTCGCTCAGGCGGGTGGTGGCGCCGTCCAGCGCCACGGCCGCCACCTGCGCGGCACCGCCGACGAAGCCGGCCTCACTGTCGCCGACCAGCCAGCGCGGCGAGCCGTCGACGGACACCAGGGCGGCACCACCGTCGGAGAACAGGAACGTCGGGGAGTCGACGACGACGGAGGCCGGCTCGGCGGCGACGTCGACACCGCCGAACGCCCAGTGGTGCTCACCGTCGGTGAAGGTGACGAGACCCTGGGCGATGACGTCGGCGTGATCGCTGACGGTGGGCGCCGGATCGGCGGGGGTGGACGCGGCCACGAGCGGGGCGCCGATCGAGACACCGACGATGCCGGCACCGGCGATCGTCGTCATCTGGGCGGCACGACGCAGGTGAGGGCTGCGTCGCGGGCGTCGGTTGCTGGCACGGAGACGGATTCGGTTGGACATGGAACTTCCTTGAAGATCGACCGTCGTTCACGACGGTTCGGCAATGAGGTCCGCGTCGGGCCCGGGGGGAACCCGCACCACCAGTTCCGATCCGACGGTGATCTCCGCCGGAGGTGGCGACAACCGCAACCGACGGCGAACGATCCGGGGATCGACACCGGGCTGCTGGAGGTCGACATCGACCTCGCACCAGACACCGGACTGGTTGTGACTCACGCGGTGCACGGCCACGAGAACTGCTCGGGCGAGCGGCTCGTCGTCGTGCGAGGTGGTCTGCATGTCGACGATCCTGAGGCTCGACGACCCGTCGGTCATCGGTAGCCGCTACTCAACTCGGGGTGCGCCGGCGGGGTAAGGCGTGATGGTCGGCGGCGCCCGCTCCGCCGCGGCGGCACGCAAATTGAGTACCGCGTACCCAACCATGTGTCACCATCTGGGACGGATGTCCGATCGACGACACGGCCTGACCCGGACACCGGCCGACGACGCGGCGCGACGTCTGGTGGGGCGCGACGCGCTGCTCGAGGAATTCGGTGACCTGATCACCGGGGCCTCGACGTCCGCCGAACGGGGCGTCGTGTTCCACGGACCCCCCGGCGTCGGCAAGACACGACTCGCCGAGGAGTTGGTGGCGCTCGCCGCCGCGGCAGGCTGCTGGACCGCCTTCGTCCGGTCGCGGCCGAACTCGATCGACCTGCCGCTCGGCGTGTTCGCGCCGATCTTCCCGGAGGGTATGGACGCGGCATCGAACGTCGCTCTGCTCGTTCGGGCCCGTGCCGAACTGCTCGCCGCCGCGGCGGGACGACCGATCGTGCTCGGGGTGGACGACGTGCACCTGCTCGACGCCACGTCCGCCGTGTTCCTCGAACAGCTCGTCTCCGGCGGGATCGCCACGGTGGTGCTCACGTTCCGGAGCAACGAGTGGGTGCCCCACGCCATCGGTGACCTGTGGCATCGGGGCGACCTGCGTCTCGTTCCCGTCGACAGCCTCGACCGATCGGCGACCGTGGCGATGGCCGAGGGCCTGCTCGGCGCCGAGCTCGATCCCGACGCCGCCGAGCTGGTCTGGCGTCTGACTGGAGGGAACCCGCTGTTCGTGCGGGCGGTCGTGTTGGAGTCAGGGCCGGCGGCGCCGACCCGCGAGGCCCTCGAGGCGGTCCTCGGCACGTCACCGTCGCTCTCCGACTTCGTGGCCACGCGCCTGGTCGGTCTCGACGATGCCCACCGTGACGCCCTGCGGGTCGTCGCTCTGGGCGAGCCGCTCGGGCTGTCGACGGTGGAGGCGCTCGTGCCCGACGACGTGCTGGCATCGCTCGAGGCCCACGGATACCTGGAGCACGGACCGGATGGCGACGTCCGGCTGGCCCATCCGCTCTTCGGTGAGGTCCTGCGGCGGAGCACGTCACGGCTTGCCGCCCGGGCGGTGTACCGCCGCCTCGCGGCCGCCGCGATCGATCGGGGCGTCGGCCCGGCCGACGTGGTCCGCGTCGCCGCGTGGGTGGTGGATGGCGGGAGCGAGGCATCGCCTCGCCTGCTCGTCGACGCCGCCCAGCGGGCGATGCATTCGTGGGACGTGTCGCTCAGCGAGCGGCTGGCCCGCAAGGTGTGGGAGGAACACGGCGACATCGAGGCAGGCGTGGTCCTCGCCAACGTGCTCGACGACTCGGGCGACGGAGATGAGGTGTCGGACCTGCTCGCCGAACTCGAGCGACGGACGGTCGACCGACCGGAACGACTGATGGTCGTCGCGTTGCAGTTCCGCAACGCCTTCTGGAAGCAAGGCGATCTCGACGGTGCCCGCGCCGCCCTCGAGGCCGGCGAGGCGGCCGTGGCCGACGGTCAGCCGGCAGGGGAGGTGCGCGCGTGGTGGTCGTCCTTCCACGCGCTGCGCGCCGAGTTCGACCGCTGCCGCGAGATCGTCGACGAGCTGCTCGCCGGGCCCACCGGGCGATCGACGATGCTCGCCGCGTTCGCCGGGGCCTTCGCCGAGGCCGGCGCCGGGAACCCCGAGCGCGTCATGGCTCACGTCGACCGGCTGGAGGCCGAGCTGAATGCCGTCGGCGACCAGGTCGCCCTGTTCTCGAGCGAGATCCCGCCGGTGCTCCGCATCCCGGCCCTGCTCCAGCTGGGTCGGGTCGCCGACGCCGTCTCCGCCGGCGAGACCGCCCTGGCGACGGCGCGATCGGGTGGCGCACCGTTCCCGATCGGGCAGTGCGAGTACACACTGGCGCGGGCGCTCGTGTGGTCGGGCCGGCCGCGCGCCGCCGCGGAACACGCACGGCACGCCCCTGCCATCTACCGCTCGACCGGACACCGGACGCTCGAGCGCCTCGCGCTCACCAACCTCGCCTTCGCCGCTGCGGCGTCCGGCGACGTAGCCCTCGCCGAGGCGTCGCTGGCCCGCATCGGCGAGCTCGAGCCCCACACCATCGTGCTGTTCGACGGGCTCATCTGGCTGGCCCGCGGTGACCTCGCCGTCGCCCAGCACCAGCCGGCGCACGCCGTCGAGCACTATGGCTGCGGCGCCGACTGGGCCCGGGCCACGGGCATCCCCTTCGACGAGGCCGCGCTGCTGCACCGCCAGGTCGCCCTCGGCCGGGCGGGTGCGGTGGCCGACCGTCTCGCCGAACTCGCCGACGGCCGTCGCGGAATGTACGGCCTGCTCGCCGACCACGCTCGCGGTGTCCGCGACGGCGATACCGACCTGCTCGGCCGCACGGCCGAGGCGTTCAACGCGGCGGGCGCCCACGGGTTGGCTGTCCGCGCCGCGTCGGACACGTCCGAGGCAGCCGCTCGTTCTGGTGACCGGCGTGCCGCGACGAGATGGGCGACACGCGTCTACGACTGGGCGGCATCGGCCGAGAACACCGTGGTGGCCACGCCGTCGGCCGTGGCGATCGTGCCGCTCAGCCGCCGCGAACGAGAGGTCGCCGAGATGGCGGCGGCCGGTCTCTCCAGCCCCGACATCGCCGAGCGGCTGTTCCTCTCGAGTCGCACGGTCGAGAACCACCTGGCCCGGGCGTTCACCAAGCTCGGTGTGCGCAACCGATCAGATCTGGGCGCCGCGCTCGGTCTCTGACCCGTTCCGGCGCCGTCGGTCACACCGGTCCGGTTCCCCTGCCCGAGTTCGATTCGCCTAACGTCCAGCCCCGATATGGACATCACAGGTGCAAGCGCAATCGTCACAGGTGGAGCGTCGGGAATCGGTGCCGCCTCGGCCCGCCTCCTCGCCCAGCGGGGAGCGAAGGTCGTCGTCGCCGACCTCCAGGAGGAAGCCGGCAAGGCGTTGGCCGACGAGATCGGTGGCGCCTTCGCCAAGGTGGACGTGACCAACACGGACGACATCATCAACGCCGTCGAGATGGCCAAGTCGATGGGCCCGCTCCGGGTGCTCGTGAACTCGGCCGGTATCGGGTGGGCCCAGCGCACCGTCGGCAAGGACGGTTCGTACGACTCGGCCGCCAACCTCGACGCCTTCAAGAAGGTCATCGCCATCAACCTGATCGGCAGCTTCGACGCCATCCGTCTGGCCGCCACGGCGATGAGCACCACCGAGCCCCTCGAATACGGTGAGCGTGGCGCGATCGTCAACATCGCTTCGGTCGCCGCGTTCGACGGCCAGATCGGCCAGGCGAGCTACTCGGCGTCGAAGGGCGGCATCGTCGGCATGACCCTGCCGGTCGCCCGTGACCTCGCCGCCGTCGGCGTGCGGGTCAACACCGTCGCCCCCGGCCTGATCGACACCCCGATCTACGGCCAGGGCGAGGCGTCGGAGGCGTTCAAGGCCAACCTGCAGAAGGGTGTGCTGTTCCCGCAGCGTCTCGGCGCCCCTGAAGAGCTGGCGTCGGTCGTCATCGAGTGCGTGACCAACTCCTACCTCAACGCCGAGACCATCCGCGTCGACGGCGGCATCCGGATGCCACCGAAGTAGGAGATCAGCTGAGCGTTACGGTTGGTGCCGGGCACCAACCGTAACGGTGGGTCCGCGGCTCAGGTGGTGTAGTCGGCGTTGATGCGGACGTAGCCGTCGGTCAGGTCGCAACCCCACACGGTGCAGCGCTCGTCGCCGGTGCCGAGGCTCACGTGGATGCGCACCTCGTCGGCGCGGAGGTAGTCGGACAGGGCGGCCAGGCCGTCGTCGCCGACCCGGGTGGGGTACACCTCCTGGTCGCCGAAGCGGATCACCACGCGGTGGGGATCGATGTCGGTGTCGTCGGGGCCGTCGCACTTGCCGATCGCCATCGCCACGCGTCCCCAGTTCGGGTCGGCACCATGCACGGCGGTCTTCACCAGTGGCGAGTTGACGATGGCCTTGGCGACCCGCTTCGCCTGGGCGCGATCGCGCGCGCCGTCGACCTCGACCTCGATGAGCGTCTCGGCGCCCTCACCGTCGGCGGCGATCTGGCGGGTGAGCGACAGGGCGACGCTGTGGATGGCCGCTTCGAGCGCGTCGAGCGGCACCGGACCGGCTGCGCCGCTGGCCAGCACGACCGCCGTGTCGCTGGTGGATGTGTCGGTGTCGATGCTCACGCAGTTGAACGTCGAGTCCACCACCCGGCGGAAGCCCTCGTCGAGCTTGGCCGCGTGGACCTCGGCGTCGGTGAACAGGACGGCGATCATCGTCGCCATGTTGGGCTCGATCATCCCGACGCCCTTGGCGATGCCGACGACACGCGCCGCGCTGCCCTCGACGACAGCCTGGGCGATCTTCGGCACGGTGTCGGTGGTCATCATGCCGCGGGCCGGACCGTCGGCGTCGCGGCCGGGGAGAGCTGCCGGCATCTCGGCGATGCCGGCCAGCACGGTGTCGATTGGGTAGGGGCGGCCGATGACCCCGGTGGACGCGAGCAGCACGTCGCCGGGCTCGCACCCGATCCGCTTGGCGACGGCGGCGACGACCGCCTCGGCGTGGGTGTCGCCGACCTCGCCGTTGGCGACGTTGGCGTTCTTCGAGATGACGACCATCGCCCTGGCGGCGCCGTCGGCGAGGTGGCGCCGGCTGAGCGTGACCGACGGGCCGGCGAACCGGCTCAGCGTGAACACGCCGGCCGCCGCGGCCGGACGATCGGCGGCCACCACGACGAAGTCGTCGGTGGTGTCCTTGACGCCGATGTTGGCGACGTAGCTGGAGAACCCGGTGGGCAGCGGCGTGGTCATGGGACGGGCCGGGTGGAGACGATCGTCACGAGGTGACAGCGTTGCCGCTGTCGTCGGCGCTCTGCAATCCCGATGCGATCGCGCTGAAGATCCGTGTGAAGGCGTCGACGTCGCCGGGGGCGAGGCGGTCGATGATGCGGTGACGGACGCTCGCCAGATGAACGGGATACGCCGCGGCGAGCGCGGTTCGCCCGGAATCGGTGATGACGGCGCGCATCACGCGCCGGTCGGTGTCGGATGGCACACGATCGACGTGCCCGTGCTTCACGAGACCGTCGAGGCGGCGGGTGAGCCCGCTCGGCGACAGCTGGAGGCGGCAGGCCAGGTCGACCATGCGCATCGAGCCGTCGGGCGACTCGGAGAGGAACACGAGGACCTGGTAGTCGCCGAGGGTGAGCCCGGTGGGGGCGAGGTCGGCCTCCAGCGCCGAGTTGAGATCGGTCACCGTTTCGGCGAACGCTCGCCACGCGGCGAGCTCGCTGGTCGAGAGGGGAACGACCGACTGGGCGTTGACGGACGGGAGCGTCATCACAGTCATGCCGCCATCTTAGTCGACGGGTCGCAATAGTTGCGTGGTAAACGATTCACGGGTGGTTGGTCCTGCTCGAGCGCCGGCGAATCGCCGAGCGACTGCCGGACGAGACGGCTCCGGCATCGTGGAGCGCGGTTCGGCCCATGCCGCTCCGCCGGGCGGTCGGCGTGGCGTCAGCCGTGCAGCTCCCAGCGGGCCACGTCGTCGCCGCGGCGGTAGAGCAGGATGCGGCTGCCGCCGGGAGCGTCGTCGGCGAGATCGAACGTCAGCGTGCACGACTGGTCGGCGACCGTGGTGTCGGTACACGCGCCGTCGGCTCCCGACACCGGCGAGAGCGACGCGTCGGCGAGCACGAGACGGAACTCGTCGATGCCGTCGGCGTCGTCGACGCCGCCGAGCGTCACCGAGACCGTCGCCGTGTCGTCCGTCTCGTCGTAGTCGTCGACGACGACGTGGAGATCACCGACCTCGACCGACTCGCCGACGGCGTGGAAGTCGGCCTGCTGATCGTCGTTCGCCAACTGGAGGAGGAACACGGTGCCGGCCACGAGGATGGCCAGCCCGCAGCCGACGGCGAGCAGCAGCAGGGTCCGGGTGCGCACCCCGGCAGGATAGGGACCGCGTCGGGGACCGACCCGGCGTCTGGCCAGGTAGTGCAGCCACCCCTTTGCGGTGCCGCGTTGCGCGCGGCGCTACCGTGAACCCCGCACATTCGAGTCGGCCGAACCCGGTCGGCAACCGAACACGACCGGCCTGCGTGGCCGGGGAACGCACAATCGAGTCGGCCGAACCCGGTCGGCAACCGAACACGACCGGCCTGCGTGGCCGGGGAACGCAATGAAGGGGTGATCCCGACGGCTGAGCAATTCGACCTCGTGGTGATAGGCGGCGGCCCGGGTGGGTATTCGGCCGCCCTCTACGCGGCGTCAGCGGGGATGAAGGTGGCCCTCGTCGAGAAGGACGCGCTTGGCGGGACCTGTCTCAACCGGGGCTGCATTCCGGCGAAGGCGTTCCTCGAGACGGCAGCGGTGCATCGTCACGTGGCCCACGCCGCCGAGTTCGGCATCGAGGCGGGCGCGCCGCCAGAAGCCATCACGGTGAACTTCGCCGTCACCCAGGCGCGCAAGCAGAAGATCGTCGCCGGCCTCGTCGGCGGCATCGCGGCGATGTGCAAGGGCCGCAAGGTGGAGGTGTTCAACGGGACCGGCCGCCTCGGCGCCGGCAGGATCGTCACCGTCTCGCTGAACGACGGGGGCAGCGCCGAGATCACCGCGCCGAGCATCATCCTCGCGGCCGGTTCCGTGCCTCGCCTGATCCCCAACTTCGAGCGTGGCGGCCCGATCATGACCAGCGACGAGGTCCTCGACCTCGACGTCGTGCCCGCCCGCGTCGCGGTCATCGGCGGCGGCGCCATCGGGTGCGAGTTCGCCTCGACGTTCGCCGATCTCGGCGCCCAGGTGACGATTCTCGAGGGTCTGCCGAAGATCCTGCCGGGCCTCGACAACGACGTCGCCAACGTGGTCGTGCGCTCGTTCAAGAAGAAGAAGATCGACATCCGCACCGGCGTCAGCGTCACCGGGCACACGCCGAACGGCCAGGGCGGCACCGTCGTGCAGTTCGGCGACGGCGAGACCCTCGAGGTCGACGCCGTGGTCGTGTCGGTCGGTCGTCGTCCGTACGCCGACGAGCTCGGTCTCGACGGCACCGGAGTGAAGGTGGACGAGCGCGGCTTCGTGGTCGTCGACGAGTTCTGCCGCACTGGCGAGGACGGTGTCTACGCCGTGGGCGACCTCATCAACACGCCGCAGCTGGCTCATGTCGGCTACGCCGAGGCGATCCTCGTCGTCAAGCAGTCGCTCGGCGAGACGGCGCTGCCGGTGCAGTACGACCGTGTGCCCTGGGCGATCTACTGCCATCCCGAGGTGGCGTGGGCCGGACCCGGCGAAGAGGCCGCCAAGGAAGCGGGTTACGACGTCGTGGTGGCGAAGCACCCCTTCAAGTTCAACTCGCGTGCCCAGATCCTCGGCGAGACCGAGGGCCTGGCCAAGATCATCGCCGAGGTCGGTCCCGATGGACGTCCCGGTCGCATCCTCGGGGTCCACATGGTCGGCCCATGGGTGACCGAACAGCTGAGCGGCGGCTATCTGGCCGTCAACTGGGAGGCCACCGTCGACGAGGTCGCCGAGTTCATCCAGCCCCACCCGAGCCTCACCGAGCTCTTCGGCGAGACCGTGCTGTCGCTCACCGGCCGCAACTTCAACGGCTGAGCGGCCTCACCCACACGTCGCACCCGCCCCACGCACCCACCCCACGCATCAAGGAATCGCACATTGGCTGAAGTCACGCTCCCACAGCTCGGTGAGACCGTCACCGAAGGCACGATCACGCAGTGGTTCAAGTCGGTCGGCGACACCGTCGCCGCCGACGAGCCGTTGTTCGAGGTGTCGACCGACAAGGTGGACACCGAGGTCCCGTCGCCGGTCGCCGGCACGTTGACCGAGATCCGCGTTCCCGAGGGCGAGACGGTCGACGTCGGCACCGTGATCGCCGTCGTCGGCGACGCCGGTGCCGCCCCCGCCCCGGCAGCTGCACCGGAGCCCGCCGCCGAGGCGGCCCCTGCGGCCGAGCCGGCTCCCGCCGCACCGGAGCC
>NZ_QKYK01000043.1 GCF_003426815.1 Desertimonas flava | reverse complement strand
GCCATCCACGTCAGCACCATCAACCGGCGAACCCGATCAGGAACACGACTCCGTGCCATCACCAACACCTCCAAGGCTCAAGGTGTTGCACTCACCGCTGGCGGGCAGGCAGGCACCAACCGTTAGGGTCGTTGGAGTGGGGACCGACGAGACGCGCGACGGGGTGGAGCTGACCAATCTCGATCAGCCGCTGTTCGACGGCGCGGACGCCGCCAAGCGCGACCTCGTCGAGTACATCGACGCGGTCGCCGAGCGGATGATCAAGGTCCTCGCCGACCGGCCGCTCTCGGTCGTCCGCGTGCGCCCCGGCCAGAAGCCGTTCATGCAGAAGAACACGCCGAAGTACGCGCCCGACTGGATCGACCGCGTCGACCTGTGGGCCGAGACGTCGAAGCGCACCGTGTCGTACGCGGTCGCCAACGATCGCCGAACGTTGATCTGGTTCGCCAACCAGCGAGCCGTCGAGTACCACCCGACGCTCGCCCCCACGTCGGCGTTCGACGAGCCGACGCATCTCGTGCTCGACCTCGACCCACCGGGGGCTGATGCGTTCGACATGGCGGTCGAGGTCGCCCTCGCCGTGCGTGAGGCGCTCGCCGCCAACGATCTCGACGGCGCCGTCAAGACCAGCGGGTCGAAGGGGATTCACATCTTCGTGCCGGTCGAGCCCGGACTGGGGATGGACGACGCGGCGGCGGCCACACGCGCCCTGGCCGCGCACGCGGCGGCGCTCGTCCCCGACGTGGCGACGACGGCGTTCCTCAAGGACGACCGCGAGGGCAAGCTGTTCGTCGACTCCACGCGGGTCGGCTGGGGAACGGTGGTCGCCGCCTACAGCCCACGGATCCGTCCCGGCGTACCCGTCTCGTACCCCGTGGCGTGGGAGGACCTCGCCGGCGTGGTGCCGTCGGAGCTGACCATGCGCACCGTGCTCGAGCGGCTGGGCGACGACGACCCGTGGGAGCGCTCGATGCCGCCGACGCAGTCACTCCCCGCCGAGCTCATCGCCGAGGGCCACACGATCCCGGTGGCGCGGGTCCAGGCGATGCACGAAGGCAAACGGCGCCGCCGGGCGGCGAAGTCGGGCGACAAGTGACGGCCGGCGCCGACCTGACGATTGGGGCCTGGCCCCAACCGTCAGGTCGCGCGAGTCGAGTCAGGCGCTGTCGGCCGGCGGGTGGAAGTGGGCGAAGACGGCCTCGGCCACCGCGTCGGGGAGGCCCTTCACCGCCTTGAGCTCCTCGAGCGAGGCCTGCTTGACGGCGTTCACACCGCCGAGCTCTTTGACCAGCTTCTTCTGACGCACGTCGCCGAGCCCTGGGATGCCGTCGAGTGAGCTGCGCGTCATGCGCTTGCTGCGCCGCTCGCCGTGGAACGTGTTGGCGAACCGGTGGGCCTCGTCGCGGATGCGCTGGAGCATGAACAGGGCCTCGCTCCCCCGCGGCAGGTCGACCGGATCGGGCCGACCCGGCACGTAGACCTGCTCGTAGCGCTTGGCGAGGCCGGCAACGGGGATCTCGTCGGCGAGGCCGAGCTCGTTGACCACCCGCTCGGCGACACCGAGCTGCCCCTTGCCGCCGTCGACGAGGAGCAGCTGCGGCGGGTAGGCGAACTTCGCCGGGCGCCGCCGACCGACCTCCTCGGTGGGCTGCCCGTCGGCGTCGAGCCCGCCGGCGAGCCGCTCGGCCGGGGTGGCGTCGCGCGCCGCGATGTAGGCCTTGAGGCGACGGGTGAGCACCTCTTCCATCGCGCCGTAGTCGTCGTTGCCCGGGACGTGCACCTTGAACCGCCGGTACTCGCGCTTGTTCGGCAGCCCGTCCTCCATCACCACCATCGAGCCGACGTAGTCGGTGCCCTGGAGGTGAGCCATGTCGTAGCACTCGATGCGCAGCGGCGCCTCGGGAAGGTCGAGCGCCTTCTGCAGCTCGTTGAGCGCCTTGGAGCGCGAGTTGTGGTCGCCGGCGCGGCGGAGCCGGTGGCGGACGAACTCCTCCTTGGCGTTGGCCGTGACCGTCTCGAGGAGGACGCGGCGGTCGCCGCGCTGAGGGACGCGGATCTCGACGCGCGATCCGCGCGCGAGGGTCAGCCACTGTTGGTAGAGGTCGAGGTCCTCCGGCTCGGTGGGCACGAGAACGAGCTTGGGCACCCCCTGCGGAGGGTCGTCGCTGTACAGGTGGTCGAGCACCCGGTCGATGAGGCCGGCGGGCGTCAGCGCCTCGACCTTGTCGAGCACGAAGCCCTTGCGGCCGACGACCCGTCCACGCCGCACGTAGAACACCTGCACCGACGCTTCGAGGTCGTCGTCGGCGAGGCCGATCACGTCGACGTCCTCGCTCTTGTCGGCGACCATCTGCTGCCGCTCGATCGCCCGCCGCACGGTGCTCAGGCGGTCGCGCAAGCGGGCCGCCTTCTCGAACTCGAGATTGGCGGCGGCAGCCCGCATCTCGCTATCGAGCTGCTTGACGATCGGCTCGGTGTCGCCGTCGAGGAACTCGCACAGCTCCTCGACCAGCTGGCGGTGGGCGGCCTCGTCGATCTCGCCGACGCAGGGCCCCGAGCACTTCTCGATGTGGAACAGCAGGCACGGCCGGCCGAGCCGGTGGTGCTGGTTGAATTTCGCCGGGCTGCACGTGCGGATCGGGAACGAGCGCAGCAGTTCGTCGAGCGTGTCGCGGATCGCGTAGGCATGCGCGTACGGGCCGAAGTAACGGGTGCCTCTGCGCTTGCGCCCCCGCATCACCAGCGCCCGTGGCCACTGCTCGTCGACCGTCACGGCCAGGAAGGGATAGCTCTTGTCGTCGCGCAGGCGGACGTTGAACCGGGGATCGTGCTCCTTGATGAGCGAGTGCTCGAGCATGAGCGCCTCGACCTCGTTGCGCACGATGATCCACTCCACCGACTCCGCCGTCGCGACCATGTCGGCGGTGCGCGTGTGCAGGGTGCGGGGGTCGGCGAAGTAGTTCGACAGCCGTTGACGGAGGTTGGCGGCCTTGCCGACGTAGATGACCCGACCGTGGGCATCCTTGAACTGGTACGACCCCGGCGCCTCGGGGATCGTTCCGGCGGGGGGACGCTTCATCGCAGTCGAGGATACGAGCGGCACCCGGCCGATCACACGTTCGGGACCGCCGAGCGAACGCGCGTGACGGGGGCCGGCCGAGGGCGTGTCGTGCCGCGGCGATCGGCCGGTCCTCGGATACCGTGGCTGGCCGTATGGCCAGCCGCTTCTCCTTCTCCGTGCCCGGCCGCCGGGGACCGAGCGACCCGTGGTTCCGAGTCGGCACCGTCGACGTCACCACCACCGTGCTGGTGACCGCGCTGTGCGTGCTCAGCCTCTTCGTCTATGCCTTCGAGGGCGACCGGCACCCCGTGCTCGAGAAGCTCGCCCTCATCCCCGACGACGTGACGTCGGGGCAGGTGTGGCGGCTCTTCACGTGGCCGCTCGCCAACTTCCCCGACGGCGGGCGCCTGCTCTGGACGGTCATCACTATCGCCATCTTCTGGCTCTTCGGACGCGAGATCGAGCGCCTGATGGGCCGTGTTCGCTTCACGGTCTTCCTCCTGCTGCTCACGGTGATCCCGGGCATCGTCGGAACGCTCATCGACACGGTGCAGTTCGGCATCCGCCCGATCGAGTTCGGCGTGTTCCTCGTCTTCGTTGCCGAGTACCCGTTCGCCCGCTTCTTCTTCAACATCCCCGGGTGGGTCGTCGGTGCCGTCCTGCTGGTGATCGAGATCCTGCAGATCCTCGCCGATCCGGATTCGGAACGACACCTGATCTTCCTGTTCGTCACGCTGGCGGTCGCCGGCATCACGGCCAAGTCGATGGGTCTGCTGTCGAGCCTGCCGTGGATGCCGGCGGTGCCGCTCGGCCGATTCGGTGGTGGCGGGTCGTCGCGCCGGTCACGCCCCAAGCGGCCGCGCGCCGCCGGGGGCGGATCACGCTCGCCCGGGCGCCGTTCGGGCGGTGACGTCGTGGAAGGGCCGTGGACCGCCCCGCGATCGGGACCGACGGGGTCGGCACCGCTCCCCCCGCCTCCCGTGTCGGCGGCGGAGGCGGCCGCCGATCAGGCCGAGCTCGACGCCCTCCTCGACAAGATCTCCGACCTGGGCATGGACGGCCTGAGCAGCGCCGAGAAGCAGCGCCTCAACGAGCTGTCCAAGCGCATGCGCAACCGTCGCTGAGAGCAGCGTTCACGCGGCCTGCGTGACTTTTCAGCGAGCGCAGCGAGCGTCCCGGAGTCCGAGCGGTGAAGCGAGCGGAGCGAGCGTTCACGCGGCCTGCGTGACTTTTCAGCGAGCGCAGCGAGCGTCCCGGAGTCCGAGCGGTGAAGCGAGCGGAGCGAGCGTTCACGCGGCCTGCGTGGCCGGGGAACGCTACAAGAGGTCGCGGAGGTACTTGCCGGTGTAGCTCTCGGCGACGGTCGCCACGTGCTCGGGTGTCCCTTCGGCGACGATGGCGCCACCCCCGCTGCCGCCCTCGGGACCGAGGTCGATGATCCAGTCGGCCGTCTTGATGACGTCGAGGTTGTGCTCGATCACCAGCACGGTGTTGCCCTGATCGACCAGCCGCGACAGCACGGTGAGCAATCGTCGAACGTCGTCGAAATGGAGACCGGTGGTGGGCTCGTCGAGCAGGTAGATGGTGTGCCCGGTGGAGCGCTTGGCCAACTCGGTGGCCAGCTTGACGCGCTGTGCCTCGCCGCCCGACAGCGTCGGCGCCGACTGGCCGAGCCGGACGTAGCCGAGCCCGACGTCCATCAACGTCTCCATGTAGCGGGCGATCGCCGGCTGGTTGGCGAAGAACTCGACGGCCTCGGCCACCGGCATGTCGAGCACGTCGGCGATGTTCTTGCCCTTGAACTCGATGTCGAGAGTGTCGCGGTTGTAGCGGTCGCCCTTGCACACCTCGCACGGCACGTAGACGTCGGGCAGGAAGTGCATCTCGATCTTGATCGTGCCGTCGCCGGCGCACGCCTCGCAGCGGCCGCCCTTGACGTTGAAGCTGAATCGTCCGGGCATGTAGCCGCGCACCTTGGCCTCGTTGGTGGAGGCGAACAGCTTGCGGACGTTGTCGAACACACCCGTGTAGGTGGCCGGGTTCGAACGGGGCGTGCGGCCGATCGGTGACTGGTCCATGTCGATCACCTTGTCGAGGTGCTCGATGCCGACGATGCGCCGGTGCTTGCCCGCGGGAGTCTTCGACTTGTAGATGCGCTGCATCAGCACGGGCAGAAGGATGTCGCGCACGAGCGTCGACTTGCCCGATCCCGACACGCCCGTGACGGCGACGAACTTGCCGAGGGGGATGGTGACGTCGAGATCGCGCAGGTTGTGCTCGCGGGCGGCCTCGATGACGAGCCGTTCCCCGTTGCCGGGCCGTCGCACCTCGGGCACGGGCACCTGCTGACGGCCGCTCAGGTACTGGCCGGTGATCGACTCCTTGACCTTGGTGATGCCGGCGACGGGGCCGCTGTAGACGATGGCGCCGCCGTGCTCGCCCGCCCCGGGGCCGATGTCGACGATCCAGTCGCTCTCGCGGATGGTCTCCTCGTCGTGCTCGACGACGATGACCGTGTTGCCGAGATCGCGCAGACGGGTCAAGGTGTCGATGAGCCGGCGGTTGTCGCGCTGGTGCAGGCCGATGGACGGCTCGTCGAGCACGTACAGCGTCCCCACGAGGCCGGAGCCGATCTGGCTCGCCAGCCGGATGCGCTGGGCCTCGCCGCCGGCCAGGGTGCCGGCCGACCGGGACAGCGTGAGGTAGTCGAGGCCGACATCGAGGAGGAACCCCAGCCGGGCATTGATCTCCTTGGTGATGCGCTCGGCGATCATCCGGTCGCGCTCGGACAGCTCGAGCCCGGCGAGGAACTTGGCGCTTTCGCCGATCGAGAGGTCGGCGATCTCGCTGATGTTGCGGTCGTTGACCGTGACGGCGAGCGTGGACGGCTTGAGGCGGGCGCCACCGCACGCGGTGCACGGCACCTCGCGCATGTAGCCCTCGTACTGCTCGCGGGACCAGTCGCTGTCGGACCCCTCGTGCCGGCGCTTGATCCAGGGGATCACGCCCTCGTAGTCGGCGCTGTACTGCCGCACCCGTCCGTAGCGGTTCTTGTACTTGACGGTGAGCTTTCCCGAGGCTCCGTTGAGGATGACCTTCTGCTGCTTGGCCGTGAGCTTCGACCACGGCGCGTCCATGTCGATCTTGTTGGCCTCGGACACCGTCTCGAGCAGACGCGTGAAGTACTGGGTGTGGGCGCTGCGCCACGGGGCGATGGCGCCGCCGTTGAGCGACAGGTCGGGATCGGGGATGACCAGCTCGGGGTCGATCTCGAACGTCGTGCCCAGACCGTCGCACTTCTCGCAGGCGCCGTACGGCGAGTTGAACGAGAAGTTGCGCGGGGCGGGCTCCTCGTAGCTCGTGCCACACAGCGGGCAGGCGAGGTGTTCGGAGAAGGTGATCGCCTCGTTGTCGTCGTCGCCGGGCGTGATGATC
Organism: Desertimonas flava; assembly: GCF_003426815.1. Taxonomy (GTDB): domain Bacteria; phylum Actinomycetota; class Acidimicrobiia; order Acidimicrobiales; family Ilumatobacteraceae; genus Desertimonas; species Desertimonas flava. The sequence goes on along the minus strand of NZ_QKYK01000043.1, from coordinate 32,369 downwards.
TCGACCTCGGCCACGCCCTCGGCGAGGCGCAAGGCCGTCTCGAGCGAGTCGGTGAGGCGGCGCTCGATGCCCTCGCGGAGCACGAGGCGGTCGATGACGACCTCGATCTTGTGCTGCTCGTAGCGGGCGAGGCGCTCCTCGCGCTTCAGGAACTCGTCGATGACGACGACCTCGCCGTCGATGCGGGCGCGGACGTAGCCCTGGCCCGACAGATCCTCGAGCAGCGTGTCGTACTCGCCCTTGCGGCCGCGGACGACCGGGGCGAGGACCTGAAACCGGGTGCCCTCGGCGAGCTGCAGGATGCGGTCGACGATCTGCTGCGGCGTCTGCCGCTCGAGGCGCGTGCCGTCCTTGTAGCAGTGCTGGACTCCGACGCGAGCGAAGAGCAGGCGCAGGTAGTCGTAGACCTCGGTGATGGTGCCGACGGTGGACCGCGGGTTGCGGCTGGCCGACTTCTGGTCGATCGAGATCGCCGGGGAGAGGCCGTCGATGACGTCGACGTCGGGCTTGTCCATCTGCCCGAGGAACTGGCGGGCGTAGGACGACAGCGACTCGACGTACCGGCGCTGGCCCTCGGCGTAGATGGTGTCGAAGGCGAGCGACGACTTGCCCGACCCGGACAGGCCGGTGAACACGACGAGCTTGTCGCGCGGCAGCTCGACGTTGACGTTGCGCAGGTTGTGCTCGCGCGCGCCGCGCACGATGATCTGCGGCGCGTCGGGAGCCGCCGTGCGCTTGGCGGAGGGCTTGCGGGGGGCCATCAGCGGACCACGCTACCGACGGACGTGCTGGTCGATGAGCTCGCTTCGCTCCGGTCGACGAGCTCGCTTCGCTCACTCCGGACACGGGCATGAGGGCCGTACATCGCCGTCGAGGATACCACGATCACGAACATCCGTACCCGGATCAGATGTTCGGTCGCCGCGGGTGGTCGTCCCGAATTCTCGTGACAGCGGCGGTCTCCGACGACACGCTTCGCCGATGCGGATCCTCGTGTCGACGACGGCTGGACCTGGACACTTCGGCCCGGTGGTTCCCTTCGCCCGAGCGTGCCTCGAGGCGGGCCACGACGTGCTGGTCGCCGCACCTCGCTCGTTCTCGGACACCGTCGGGTCCGCAGGGTTCACGCATGCACCATTCGACGACGTGCCCGAGGAGGTGATGGGAGCCGTGTTCGGACGGCTCCCTGGTCTGCCCCGCCACGAGGCGAACTCGATCGTGCTCGGCGAGGTCTTCGGGCGCCTCGACGCCCAGGCTGCGCTCGTCGGGGTGTCCGAGACGGTGGCGGCATGGGCGCCTGACGTGATCCTCCGCGAGCCGTGCGAGTTGGCGTCGTGGGCGGCCGCCGTCGCGGCCGGGATCCCCCAGGTGGTTGTGCGCATCGGCATCGCCGCGATGGACGTCGAGATGACCGCCGCGTGGCTCGATCCGCTGGACGAGCTCCGGGCGCTGGCGGGGATCGACCCCGGCGCCGGTCCCCCACCGACGCAGGGCGATCTGACACTCAGCCTGGTCCCGCCGGCCTTCGACAACGGCCCGGCGGCGGGTGCTCCTCCCGGTTCACCGACCGTGCACCGCCATCGCGACGGGTCGCCGGCCGCGGCCGCCGTTCTGCCCGACGGCATGGCCGACAGCGACGCGCCGCTGGTGTACGTGACGTTCGGGTCGGTGGCGGGCGGCCTCGGACCGTTCGCCGCGATCTATCCGGCCGTCGTGGAGGCTCTGGCGGGCCGGGCCGAGCAGGTGCTGCTCACGTGTGGTAAGGCGCTCGACCCGGCGTCCCTCGAACCTTTGCCGAGGAACGTTCGGGCCGTGTCGTGGTGGCCCCAGCGAGACGTGTTGCCGGCCGCGGCGGCGGTGATCGGCCACGGGGGCTTCGGTACGACCCTCGGCGCCTTGACGGCCGGCGTCCCGCAGCTCGTCGTCCCACTGTTCTCGTCGGACCAGTTCCTCAATGCCGCCCGTGTTGCCGAGACTGGGGTCGGCCTGCGGATCGGCAGCGGGCTCGACGGCGTCGACGACCTCCCAGCCGCGCTCGACACGTTGCTGGGCGAGCCGTCCTACTCCGACACGGCAGCAACGATGGCCGCCGACGCTGCTGCGCTCGCGGACGTCGCCGCGGCGGTCGAGGTGGTCGAGGACCTCGCCGGCCGCGGGCTCAGCCGGCGTCGCGGATCTCGCGGCGCAGGTCGTTGATCTCGTCGCGGAGCTTGGCGGCGTACTCGAAGCGGAGCTCGGCCGAGGCTTCGTGCATCTCGGCTTCGAGCGTCTGGATCAAGCGCTGCATCTCTTCCTGCGGCAGCGTGCGAAGCTCGCGTTGCACCTTGTCGCGCTCGCGCTGACGGCGGCGATCCTTGCCCGGCACCGGCGACAGGTCGTCGGGCCGCAGGAGCGAGAGGATGTCGCCGACCGCCTTGCGGATCGTCTGCGGGTTGATGCCGTGCTCGGCGTTGTAGGCGATCTGGGCCGCACGCCGGTTGTTGGTGAGGTCGATGGCGTGCGTCATCGAGTCGGTGATGCGGTCGGCGTACATGATCACCTGGCCGTCGACGTTGCGGGCGGCACGCCCGATCGTCTGGACGAGCGACGTCTGCGACCGCAGGAAGCCCTCCTTGTCGGCGTCGAGGATCGCCACCAGCGACACCTCCGGCAGGTCGAGGCCCTCCCGCAGCAGGTTGATGCCGACGAGGACGTCGAACTCCCCCAGGCGCAGGGCGCGCAGGATCTCGATGCGCTGCACCGTGTCGATGTTCGAGTGCAGGTACCGCACCCGGAGCCCCTGCTCGAGCAGGTACTCGGTGAGGTCCTCGGCCATCTTCTTGGTGAGCGTGGTGACGAGCACCCGGTCGCCCTTGTCGACACGCCCGTTGATGCCCTCGATCAGGTCGTCGATCTGGCCCTTGGTGGGCTTGACGATGACCTCGGGATCGATCAGGCCGGTCGGGCGGACGATCTGCTCGACGACCTGCGACGAGACGCGCAGCTCGTACTCGCTCGGCGTGGCCGACATGAAGATGCCCTGATTGATGCGCTCGAGAACCTCGTCGAACGTGAGCGGCCGGTTGTCCCGCGCCGACGGCAGGCGGAAGCCGTGCTCGACGAGGATGTCCTTGCGGCTGCGGTCCCCCTCGAACTGACCGTGCAGCTGCGGCACCGCCTGGTGACTCTCGTCGATGACGAGGAGGAAGTCGTCGGGGAAGTAGTCGAGCAGGGTGAACGGCGGCTGGCCGAACGTGCGGCCGTCGATGTGCATCGAGTAGTTCTCGATGCCGTTGCAGTAGCCGAGCTCGGCCATCATCTCGAGGTCGTAGCTGGTGCGCATGCGCAGGCGCTGGGCCTCGAGCAGCTTGCCCTCGGACTCGAACCAGGCGAGGCGCTCCTGCAGCTCGGCCTCGATCTTGCCCATCGCCACTGCCATGCGTTCGGCGCCGGCGACGTAGTGCGTGGCTGGGAACACCTGCACTCTCTGCAGCTCGCGCAGCGTCTCGCCGGTGAGCGGATCGATGACGGTGAGGCGGTCGACGGTGTCGCCGAACATCTCGATGCGCAGCACCGACTCCTCGTACGACGGATGCACCTCGATGGTGTCCCCCCGCACGCGGAACTTGCCGCGGCCGAGCACGGCGTCGTTGCGGTCGTACTGCATGTCGACGAGCCGGCGCAGGATGGCGCGCATGTCATAGTCGACGCCGACCGAGAGATCGATGAGCTGTCCCCGGTACTCATCGGGGTTGCCCATGCCGTAGATGCAGCTGACGCTGGCGACGACGATGGTGTCGCGCCGCGTGAGCAGGGCGGCGGTGGCCGAATGGCGGAGACGGTCGATCTCGTCGTTGATCGAGCTGTCCTTCTCGATGTACGTGTCGCTCGCCGCGATGTACGCCTCGGGCTGGTAGTAGTCGTAGTAGCTGACGAAGTACTCGACCCGATTCTCGGGGAAGAACTCGCGCATCTCCTGGGCCAGCTGAGCGGCGAGGCTCTTGTTGGGGGCGAGGATCAGCGTCGGCTTCTGCGTCGCCTCGATGGTCCAGGCGATGGTGGCCGACTTGCCCGAACCGGTGATACCGAGCAGGGTCTGGAAGCGGTCGCCGCGGAGGACTCCCTCGGTGAGTTTGGCGATCGCCTTGGGCTGGTCTCCTGCCGGCGCGAAGTCCGACATCACCTTGAACGGGCGATCGTCGACGGGACCGAGATCGATGCCACCGGCCGGGCTCTCGAACGACGACGGCGTGGCGAAGTTGGACAGCGCCTCGGGCGCGTCGGTGAGCACGGGCGAGGGGTTCGGCGTCTCACTCACCCGATCGAGTCTACCCCGAACAACTGTTCTCGCGCCGGCAGGTTTCTCCTCACCGATCCCTGAAGCACCGGTGGATTCGCTCGAGGTCCTGGCGGTGGTGCATCACCTCGTGCAACGTCTGCTGCGCCACCCACAGAAGGGTGCGGTCGCTCGGCACCGGGTAGTTGTACCGAACGGGTCGCGCCAGGTCGGGACGGTCGATGGAGCGCAGCAGCCGGAGGAACAAGTCTGCGGCCACGGGCAGTTCCTTGTGCCCGAGATCATCGGCGTTCTCGAACCGATACAGCCCGCCTCGGACGCGCTCGTCGCGATACATCGGTGAGAACGCTGGGCCCTGCTCGACCAGCCCCACCACCAAGCGGTCCCTCATCACCAGCAGCACGTCGCGGATGTGTGCCGCGTACTCGACGATCGACCAAGTGTCCGCGTCGGGGCGGTCGTACGCATGCCCTTCATCGTCGGCTTCTTCGACGATCTCGGTGATCCGATCCATCGTCACCGGGATGCCCAGCTCGATCATCTCGAAAGGAACGGCATCCCATGCGAACCCACAACTGTCGCACTGCTCCACTGCGCTCATTGGTCCACCGTAGGCGGCCCACTGAGCGAAGGCGTCGGAGTCAGTGGCCGCAGCCGCAGGCGCCGCCGCAGCAGCCGCCCCCACCGCCACCGGCCATCGCTGGTGCGGGCGCCGCGCCGGCCGACACCGACGCGAAGCTGGACAGGAGGCGGACGGTGCGGGTGTGACCCCGGGGGCACGGCGCCGGGTCGTTGGCCTCGGCCATCGGACGACGGACCTCGAAACGCTCGTCACAGGTCCGGCAGCGGTACTCGTACAAGGCCACGACCGAACGCTAGCGAACGGTTCATGCTCGGCACCACCTCCGCCCGGCGGGCGACGACGGCTGGAGACCGATCACCGATGCGGACCGGTCTGCCGGCCCCGCTGGGTGGCCAGCGAGCCGGGCAACCGGCAGCAGATCGGCCGACCAACAGTCGGCAAACATCGCGTACGGCGAGGCCGCGACGGCGCAGCACGATCGACAATGGACCGATGCAGCCAACGAATCCGGTATCGGCAGCCAGTTCCACGCGCGGCCTCCGCTCGATCGCCGCCACAGCAGCGGCGTTCACCGTGTTCGCCGGTCTGGGTGGCGCAGCCATCGCGTCGGCGCCGACGGACCCTCCAGCCGAGACCACGGCAGACGGCACCGTCACGCTCGTCGACGCGCTCCGGTCGCTCGATCGATCGACGGCGTGGGAACTGGTCGCCACGATCCCACTCGAGTTCCCGACCCACCACCCACAGGGCCTGGCCATCGTCGAGGACCGCCTGTTCATGTCGAGCGTCGAGATCATCGAGCCGACCGAGCGGTTCGACGAACCGGTCGACGGCTACGACCGCACACCTGGCGCCGGTGCCGGTCACGTGTTCGCGATGACGCGCGACGGGGAACTGCTCGATGACGTCGCGGTCGGCGAAGGCGACGCCTACCACCCGGGCGGGATCGACTTCGACGGCACCGACGTCTGGGTGCCGGTCGCCGAGTACCGGCCCGACAGCGCGGCGATCGTGTACCGCCTCGATCCGGACACGCTCACCGTCACGGAGGAGTTCCGGTACCGGGACCACGTCGGTGGCGTCGTGCGCGACCCGGAGTCGGAGCTCCTCTACGGCGTGACGTGGGGCTCGCGGCGGTTCGTCACGTGGACGACGTCAGGCGCACCGTTGGCGGCTGTCGCCAACCCGAGCCACCTCATCGACTGGCAGGACTGCCAATTCGTCGGCGACGGCATGCAGCTGTGCTCGGGTGTGACGGGCCTGGCCACCGCCGAGGCGGGCGCCGACTACGAGCTCGGCGGGATGGCGCTGATCGACCTCGAGACGGGCGACACGCTGAACGCCGTCCCGCTCCCGCTGTTCTCGTCCGCGGGCCACGTCGTCACCCGCAACCCGGTTGCGGTCGAAGTGGACGGCGACGTGCTCCGCCTGTTCGCCGCGCCCGACGACGGGCCCAGCGACGACGATCCCGACGCCGTGACCGAGCTGCTGGTGTACGAGGCCCAGCTGTAGGCGTACCTGCGGTCAGCCGCCGGCGATCAGGCCGGCGATGAGCAGCAGCTGTCCCATGTGGTACGTGGACATCACGCCGACGCGGGACCAGCGGAACGGCTGCACGAACCGGTCGTAGCCGATCATCCAGTCGCTGACGGCGAACAGCATCGCCCCTGCCGCGGCCGCCCAGACCGGCGTGCCCGTCGCCGTCGTCACCATCGTGGCGATCACGAGGGCGTAGAACGTCACCGCCCCCATCAGGATCGGTCCGCCATCGGCCCTGGCGCCCGGGATCGTCTGGCCGACGAACCGGAACCCGAAGAGCAGGGCGAGGAACGGGAAGGCGATCGCCAGGCGCGGCCACTCCACGCCGACCATCAGGGACGTGACGACGTAGGCGATGTGACCGAGGGCGAACGACCCGAGACCGGCGATGAAGCGTTCCTCGGTGTCGCCGAGCAGGGCGACGTCGCCGACCAGGCAGAGCACCACGGCGACGACGAGGGCGGTGCGAGCGCCGCTCTCCATGTCACCAGCGAGGGCGGCGATGGCGATGAGCACCACGGTGGCCGCCGTCTTGGTGACGGCGACCTGCCTCCGGTCGTCGCGGCCGGGGGCGACGGCGATCCAGTTGGCGACGGCGCAGATGGCGAAGGCGGCGACGAGACCGACCTCGACGGGGTTCACTCCGGGCTCGAGGCGGCGTCGGCCGCGGCGGGCACCGCGGTCGGCGGAAGCGTCTGCAACCACTCCCAGGCCTCGTCGACCTGGCGCTCGAGCGACGCCAGGTCACCGGAGTTGTCGAGCACACGATCGGCGAGCTCCCGCCGCTCCTCGCGCGAGATCTGATTGGCGATCCGCGCCCTGGCATCGGCTTCGGAGAAGCCGCGCTGGGCCACCAGCCGCTCGACGGCGACGTCGACGGGCACGTCGACGACGAGCACGGCGACCATGCCGTTGCGCTCACGATGTTCAGCGCGCAACAGCGGGATGTCGAGCACGACGACGTGGTCGGTGTCTGCCTCGGCGAGAACGCGGGCGGCCATCTCGGCCTGCACCGCCGGGTGGACGATCTTGTTGAGGGCCTGCAACGACTCGGCGTCGGCGAACGCCACCTCGGCGAGCTTGCCCCGGTCGAGCGAGCCGTCGGCGGCGATGACGTCGGCGCCGAACCGTTCGGCGATGGCGGCCAGGACCGGTGTCCCCGGCTGCTGCAACTCGTGGACGATGGCGTCGGCATCGACGATCACCGCGCCCCGCTCGGCGAGCAGCTTCGACACGGTCGACTTCCCCGATCCGATTCCCCCGGTCAACCCCACGACGATCACCCGCCGATCATGGCACGCGTGCCCCGACGGCCCCGAGAGCTGTGAGTCCACAGCGCGGATCTCTGCGCTGTGGGCTCACACTTCGGGCCGGCACGCGCAACGGCCCGGGGCGTCGGAACGCACCCGGGCCGTCGCCGTTCGTCTGCGGTGGGGACTACTCGGCCGCGGGGGCCTCGTCTGCGGGCGCCGCGTCAGCAGGTGCCTCGTCGGCAGGGGGGCCGTCCTCGCCGTAGTACTCCGACCATGCGGCTTCGCGCTCGGCGTCGGAATCGCCCGACGCCCAGTTGCCGTGCTCGTCGACCTCGAAGTGCTCGCGGTACTCCTCGGCCAGCTCGCCACCCTCGGCGGCCTGCTTGATCGACAGGCTGATGCGGCGGCGGGCCAGGTCGAGATCGATGATCTTGACCCACAGCTCCTCACCCGGCGTGACGACCTGATCGGGAGCGTCGACGTGGTGCGTGGACATCTCGGAGATGTGCACGAGACCCTCGATGCCGTCGCCGACCTGGACGAACGCCCCGAACTGGACGAGCTTGGTGACCCGGCCGTAGACGAGCTGACCGACCTCGTGGCTCTCGGCGAACTCCTGCCACGGATCCTGCTGCGTCGCCTTGAGCGACAGGCTGATGCGCTCGCGGCTCATGTCGACGTCGAGCACCTGGACCGTGACGTGGTCGCCGACGGCCACCACGGAACCCGGGTGGTCGACGTGCTTCCACGACAGCTCGCTGACGTGGATGAGACCGTCCATGCCGCCGAGATCGACGAAGGCGCCGAAGCTGACGACCGACGACACCGTCCCCTCGCGCACCTCGCCGACCTTGAGGTTGTTGAGGAAGTTGTCGCGCGACTCCTTCTGCGTCTCCTCGAGGTACGCCCGGCGGCTGAGCACCACGTTGTTGCGGTTCTTGTCGAGCTCGATGATCTTGGCCTGGATGCGCTGGCCGACGTACGGCTGAAGGTCGCGCACACGGCGCAGCTCGACGAGCGACGCCGGGAGGAAGCCGCGCAGGCCGATGTCGACGATGAGGCCACCCTTGACGACCTCGATCACCGGACCCTCGACGATGCCGTCCTCTTCCTTGAGCTTCTCGATGGTGCCCCACGCCCGCTCGTACTGAGCGCGCTTCTTGGAGAGGACGAGGCGTCCTTCCTTGTCCTCCTTGGTGAGGACGAGGGCTTCGACCTTCTCGCCGAGCGAGACGATCTCGTTGGGGTCGACGTCGTTGCGGATGCTGAGCTCACGCGACGGGATGACGCCCTCGGACTTGTAGCCGATGTCGAGCAGCACTTCGTCCTTGTCGATCTTGACGATCGTGCCGGTGACCAACTGGCCATCGTCGACCTCGACGAGCGTGCCGTCGATCGCGTCGGCGAAGGACATGCCGAGATCGTCGACGGAGATCTCGCGTGGGGTGTAATTGCCTTCGTCGTCGAAGGTGCCCATGGCGGGCGACGTCGAGCTGGTGGACGGCGAAGTGGTGGTGTCGGACAAGGGTTGGTGCTGCTTTCGGACGGACAGGAATCGGTGGATACGGTGTGGGCCGACGGTCGTTGACGAGGCCCCGGTCGGCCGGGCCTGTCTGCTCGGCCGGACGGCGCGCACGATGGCCGCGATCCGGCCGCACAGGTTAGCGCACCGCGGCGGAAACGTCTCCCCCGCCCGCCGCGTCGAGCGTGGCGAGCAGGAGGAACTCGGGCAGCTCGATCGTTGGCGGGCCCTCACCGTAAGCGCCCGGCTCCACTCCCGCGATGCGGTCGACGGTGAAACCGTGGGCGGCGGCCATCAGGCGCAGCTCTCGCGGCGTGTAGCACCCCGTCCACAGATCGGCCTCCGCGGCGGCGCCCGACTCGTCGCGGACCTCGGTGCGCTCGTGGCTGACACCGGTCCCGGCGTCGAACTGGGCATCGGTGTGATAGCGCACGGCGAAGTAGGCGTTGAAGGCGGTCAGGGCCAGCCGGCCCCCAGGTCGCAGAGCCCGGGCGATGCCGGCCAGGACGGCGTCGTCGTCACCGTTGGCCCGCATCATCCCGAAGGCGCCCTGGCAGAGGCAGATCGCCACGTCGAACTCGTGGACGAACGTGAGGTGCCGGGCGTCGAGGCGCTCGAACGTGGCCCGGCCCCCGGTGGAGGCGTCGGCGGCGAGCTCGGTGGCGACGTCGACGAAGCGCTGCGAGATGTCGACGCCGTGCGCTTCGATCCCCCGGCGCGCCAGCTCGATCGTGTGCCGCCCGGGCCCGCAGCCGACGTCGAGAACCCTCTTTCCCGGGCCCAGTCCGAGCGCCGCGACGAGATGGTCGATCTCCTGGCGGGTGCCCATCGTGTGCGAGTACCGCAGGTAGGCGGCGCCGAGGTGATCGGCGACGTCCTCGAACCAGTGCGCCCGCTCGCCCTTGTCCGGCGCGCCGGTCGACCCGCCGCGACCGGTCACGGGGCGACCACCGTCTCCCTGACGAGGAGCGGTGGCTGGTAGCGCAGGACGCGGAAGCCGACGGCGAGCAGCGGGCCGAAGGCGAAGGCGAACACGATGGTGCCCACGCCGAGGTCACCGCCGAGCGCCGCGCCGACGGCGATGACGAGGGCGTCGACCACCCACCGGGCCGCGGCGACGGGGACGCCACGGGCGATGATCCCGAGCATGAACACCTCCGACGGACCGGGACCGAGCTCGGTCGAAACGATCAGGCTGACCGCCACGACGAGGATGAGCACTCCGGCGACGAACATCGGGATCCGGGCGGCCAGAGCGTCGGGCGACGGCGTGAGATCGAGGGTGAGGTCGAGCAGCGGGGTGATGGCGAACGTTCCGACGACGCTCGCCCAACCGGCCCGCCCGCCGAGGGCCATCCCGATGGCGTACACGGTGGCCGCGGTGACCAGGAACGACACGCTGATGCGGATCCCGAGCGCCTCGGCGAGGCCGGTGGTCAAGACGTCGTAGGGGGCCACGCCCACCTCGGCCCTGATCACCAGGGCGACCCCGATCGCGACGAGCACGGAGGATGCGAGGAACCGTCCGAGCCTCGTCTTGGTGGACAGTCCCGACACCGCCCCGACGCTACGGGCGGAAATCATCTGGCGGCGTCGCCCGAGGATGGAAGAATTCGCAGGTTCTCGCGAGCGCCCGGCCGGTGGAGGCTCTGGACGTCTGACGACGCGAGAAGGACCAGGAGCGATGCTCGATGAGACAACCAGGCGTGGCGGGTACCGACGCGGCGATCGTGCAGGCGTATCTGGCCGGCGATCGCAACGCGCTCGCCGCGCTGTACGACCGCTTCGCGCCTGGGCTGTACGACACGGCGCGGGCGATGCTCCGCGATCCCGACGGGGCGTCCGACGTGGTCCAGGACGTCTTCTGTGTGGCCGCGGTGAAGCTCTCCCAGCTGCGCGACCCCTCACGGGTGAAGCCGTGGCTCTACGCGATCGCCCGGCACGAGATCTACCGGCGCAGCAAACGCCGGGCCCGCGAGGGCACGTCGCTCGATGCCATCGTGGCCGAGCGGGGTGACGACCCGATGGCGCCCCCCGATCCTCATGCCGACGGCGGCGCGGCGATCGAGTCGGATCTCGCCGAACTGGTCCGCGACGCCGCGGCCGGCCTCGACGAGTCCGACCAGTTGCTGCTCGAGCTCTCCGCCCGCCAGGGACTCGTCGGCGCCGAGCTGGCCGCCGCCATGGGGATCCCGGCGGGGCAAGCGCACTCGATGCTCTTCCGGATGCGCGAACGGCTGGAACGGGCGGTCGGCGCCGTCGTCGTCGCGCGCGGTGGACGCCGCCGATGCGCTGACCTCGCCAAGGTCCTGACGGGCTGGGACGGCACCTTCAACATCCTCTGGCGCAAGCGCATCGCCCGCCACATCGACGCCTGCTCGACGTGCCAGGAGACCCGGCGCGGCGCGGCCGTCCTCTCGCTGGCCAGTGCGGCGCCGGCGTTCGCCGCCCCGCTCGCCCTGCGGGCCCGCACGCTCGAAGCGGCCCATGCGGCGGCCGACGCCGCGGCCGCCGCGGGAGGCTCCGGGGCGGGCTCGACCACCCCCGACGGGTCGGCCATGTCCGGATCGGGCCAGGACTCCGGCTCGATGTCGGGGTCGACGCCCGGCTCGGACCCCGGGCCGGGGTCGGGGTCCCACGGCCGGTTGCGCCGGCGGAGCCGGACCAGCCGACGCGAGCAACGGACCGCCCGCCGGTACCGCTTCGACGACGAGGGCTTTCCCATCGGCTTCACCAGGCACCGCTCGCTCGTCGGGCCGATCACGGCCACCCTGACGGCCGCCTTCGCGATCGTGCTGGCCACGTCGCTGTGGAGCGTCCGGATCGGCGGGGTGAACGGCTCCGTCGGCGAGGCCCTCGCTCCGCCGCTCCCCCCGCCCGTCTCCAGCAGCACCACGACCACGACCTCGACCTCGCCGTCCACGCCCACCTCCACGTCCACGTCCACCTCCACCTCGACGTCCACGTCCACGACCAGCACCTCGACGACGAGCACCTCGACGTCGACCACGACGACGTCGACCACGACGACGTCGACCACGACATCGTCGACCACGACATCGTCGACCACGACGTCGTCGACGACGCCGACGACCGTCACGGCGCCGCCGACCACCTACATCAGCGTCTTCGTCGCTCCCACGGGAACCACGGGGACGACGGGCACGACGCGGCCGCCGCGCCGCACCACGACGACGGCGCCGGCCACGCCGGACACGACGACGACCACCGCGGCGACGACCACCACCACCAGACCGCCGGGCAACGACCGTCCCGGCCGCACGACGACCACGACCACGACGACTCCGCTCGTCTTCGTGACCCCCACGTCGCCGACGACGCCGGTGATCATCATCATCCCGCCGTTCGTCCCGATCTTCACCACCACGACGTACGAACCGCCCCACTGACCGCTCGCCAGGCGAAAATGCGCGAGTGGGAGCCGCCCTCGAGCTCTGGACGGATGAGGCGCCCGCCGGGCGCTCCCGAGCTCAGGAGCACGCCATGAACGACCGACCCCACCGCAGCAGCCGGGTCGCCCGCCGCCTCGCCGTGGCGATGGGCCTCGGCCTCGTCCCCCTCGTCGCCGGTGCGGCGGTCGCCTCCGCCGGAGCGGCCGACCGGCCCCACGTGGTCCCGGGCGGGCCCGACCTCGCCCAGCTCCCGTCGACGGGTGGCCCATCGATGACGATCGCCCTGCTCGCCGCCATGTTCATGTCCGCCGGGCTCGGCATCGCCTGCGCCGCCCGAGGCAGCCAGGTACGCCATCACCGCCGCTGACCGGCGACGCCGGGACGGTCAGCCGTGGTGCCGCACGAGCGCCCGGGCCTCGGCTGCGATTCGCTCGCCGACCTCGACCGGATCGAGCACCCGCAGCGCCGAGCCGAGCCGGATCAGCTCGTCGGCAGCCACCTCGGGTGATTCCGAGTGCACGGTCACAGCCGACCAGCCCGGCTCGTCCGACGGCGCGGCGCTCTCGAACGCCCACGTCGCCGCCGGCTCCGACAGGGCGTGACGCAGCCGGCCCAGCTGGTCGGTCCGCACGAGGACGTGGACCACGTAGGACCGCAGCTCGCGCTCGAAGCTCTCCATCGCCCGACCCCAGGCGGCGACGAGATCGAAGCCGGGCGGGCGCACCGCCGCCTCATCCCGGGCCACGACGGACTCGATCCGGCTGATCCGGTAGGTCCGCACGCCGTCCGGCCGGCGCACTCCGCCGAGGAGGTACCACGTGCCGTTCTTGAGCACGATGCCGAGCGGGTCGATGCGCCGCCGCACCCTGCCGCCACCCCGGCGGTACCGGACGTCGACGCGGCGGCCGTCCCACACCGCCGTCGCCAACGCGCCGAGCAGGGGGACATCGTCGGGCCGACGGAACCAGCCGGGCATGTCGACGTGGAACCGCTCACGCAGGCGGGCCGACCGGGCCCGCAGCTCGGCGGGGAGGGCGGCATCCACCTTCGCCTGTGCGGCCATGAGCACCGAGCCGAGGCCGAGCTGGGCCGCGGCGTCGGGCAGGCCGGCCAGTGTCAGGGCGGCCGCCTCCGGCTCGGTCAGCCCGGTCAGGCGCGTCTCGTAGCCCCCGGCGAGCGAGATGCCGCCGCCGAGCCCGCGTGCCCCGTAGATCGGTACGCCGGCCATCCCGAGGGCTTCGACGTCGCGGTACACCGTGCGGACCGACACCTCGAGCTCGGCGGCGAGCTCCTCGGCCGTGGTGCGCCCTCGTCGCTGGAGGACGAGCAGCAGCTGGACGAGTCGGCTCGCCTTCATCGCGTCCGATCGTAGGTCGTCTACCTGACAGAAGATGTCAGGTAGACGGTGGCATCCTCGGTGCATGCTCACGTTTGCCGAACTCGCCGACCGCGCCCCCACCCTGACCGCACCGATCACCGAACGCTTCGTCGCCGCCCGCCTCGGGCTGCTCGGCACGATCCGGGCCGACGGCTCGCCACGCGTCAGCCCGATCGAGGTGGGCCTGTTCGAGGGCGGGCTGTTCGTGGGCATGATGCCGCACTCGCACAAGCGCCGCGACGTGGCACGCGACCCGCGTGTGTGCCTCCTCACCCCGGTCGCCGATCACACCGATGTCGGCGGAGAGGGCAAGTTGTTCGGCGTGCTCGAGCAGGTGACCGACGCCGCTCGCGCCGAACGGATCCTGCGCCACCACGCGGCCGACGGAGACTTCGACCCGGAGACGATCGTCGGATCGCCGATGTTCGAGCTGCTCATCACCGCCGCGGCGTGGCAGCGGGTCGACGGCGAGGTGTGGACGACGACGAGCTGGAACCCGACCGACGGCCTCCGCGAGCGACGCCTCGCCGACCCCATGGCCGAGATGACCGACGTCTGACGGGGGCCCCGAGATAGTGCCTGGCACTATCTCGGGGGAGGCTCGGAGGGGGATTCCCCCTCCGATGCGGCGATGAGCGCAGCTTGCTGCGCCGCCGCCTCTTTCAACTCTTCAGTGCGAGCGAAGCGAGCTCATAACAAACTCGCCGCAACGAAGCGAGCGAGCGCAGCGAGCGATGCGGAGTGAGGACCAAACTATTTCGTGTCGGCCCAGGTGGCGCCCCAGGCGACGTTCACCTCGAGCGGCACGTTGAGCTCGGCGGAGTGGCGCATCAGGTCGACCACGACCGGACCGATCTCGTCGCGCTCGGCGTCGGGCACCTCGAGCAACACCTCGTCGTGCACCTGCAGGACGAGGCGGGCGCCGCTGTCGAGGTCCCGCAGGCGGGCGTCGATGCGGACCAGGGCGACCTTGAAGATGTCGGCGGCCAGACCCTGGATTCCGGCGTTCATCGCCTGCCGCTCCCCCGCCTGACGAACCCGCCAGTTGCCGTCGAGCAGTTCGGGGATCGGCCGGCGCCGGCCGAACAAGGTCTCGGTGTAGCCCACCTTGCGGGCCTCGACCACCGTGCGGTCCATGTACTCCTTGACGTTCGGGAAGGCCTCGAAGTAGGCGTCGAGGATCACCGCTGCCTCCTCGGTCGGGATGTTCAACCGCTGGCCGAGACCGTAGGCCTCCATCCCGTACGCCAGCCCGTACGAGACCATCTTCGCCTTCGACCGCTGGTCGAGCGTGACGGCCGACGGTTCGACACCGAACACCCGTGACGCCGTGGCGTTGTGGATGTCCTGCCCCTGCGTGAAGGCGGCGATCAGGCCTGGGTCGGCGGCGAGGTGGGCGATGCAGCGCAGTTCGATCTGGTTGTAGTCGGCCACGAGCAGGGCGTACCCGCCGGCAGGGACGAACGCCTTGCGGAACTGCCGTCCCTCGTCCCGGCGAACCGGGATGTTGTGCAGGTTGGGGCGGTCCGAACTGAGCCGGCCCGTCCGCGCCACGGTCTGGTTGAACGTGGCGTGGATCCGCCCGTCGGGGGCGACCTCGGCGAGCAGTCCCTCGCCGTACGTGCCGCGCAGCTTCTCCAGCTCACGGTACTGCAGCAGCGGTCCGATGAACTCGGGCCACTGCTCCTGCAGCTTCTCGAGCGACGCGGCATCGGTGGACGCGCCGGTCTTCGTCTTCTTCACCGGGGTGAGGCCACGGCCGGCCGGCGGCGCGGCGAAGAGGATCTCGCGCAGCTGCAGGGTGGAGTTGACGTTGAGGTCGTCGCGGCCCGCCAGGGCGCGGAGCTCGGCACCGAGGCGTGCCACCTCGCCCGTCAGGTGGTCGTTGAGACGGCGGAGCTCGTCGCGATCGACGGCGATTCCCACGTGTTCCATGCGGGCCAGCACGACCACGAGCGGGTTCTCGATGTCGCGGTAGAGGTCGGCCATGCCCTGGGCCTCGAGGCCGGCCATGAGCGGATCGACGAGGGCGGCGACGGCGAGCGCTTCGCGGCCGGCCTTGGCCTCGTCGCCGATCTGCTCACCGCCGAGGTCGAGCTGCCCGGCGGCCGTCGGGTCGTTGGCCGGCGCGGCGAACGAGGTGTAGTCCTCCACTACCGAGCCGAGGTCGTAACGCGCCTCGGCCGGCTTCAGCAGGTAGGCGGCGATGGCAGTGTCGAGCTCGAGGCCGACCACTTCCACGCCCTGGGCGAGCAACGATCGCATCAGCGGCTTGACGTCGTGGCCGCGCAGCGGCGCCGATCGCAGCGCCGCCGCCACGGCCGGATCGCCCAGATGGTCGGCCGGGATCCACGTCACGGCGGCGGTGTCGGCGTCGGTGACGACGGCGAGGCCGGTGACCGGTGAGCGTCCCGGCTCGCCGGCGAAGGCAGCGGACACGTCGAGGGCGGCGAGCCCGGCGATGGTCGCCGCCGAGGCGGCCGGCGACTCGCTCACGGTGACCTCGGCGACGAGCTCGTTGCGCTCCGAGCTGCTCGGCCGGATCGGCGCGCCAGGGCCGAGGGCCTCGGCGAGACGCTCCTCGAACGTCCGGAACTCGAGGAAGTTGAACAGGCGCTTCACCTCGTCGGCGTCGGGACGCACCGTGAGGTCGGCGGGGATCTCGATCGGCACGTCGCGCACGAGCACGGACACCTCGAGGTTCTTGCGCACGCGCGCCTCGCTCTCGGCCAGTGAGGCCCGCAACTTCGGCGTCTGCTTGTCGAGGTTGGCGAAGATCCCGTCGAGCCCGCCGTAGGTCGAGATCAGCTTGGCGGCCGTCTTCTCGCCCACCCCCGGGACCCCGGGGAGGTTGTCGCTCGGGTCGCCACGGAGGGCGGCGTACTCGGGATACTGCGCCGGCGTCACGCCGGTGCGCTCGAAGATCCCCGCCTCGTCGTAGAGCGCGTAGTCGCTCACGCCGCGCTTGTTGTACAGCACCTTGATGTGGGGGTCACGCACGAGCTGGTACGAGTCGCGGTCACCGGTGACGATGACCACCTCGTCGCCGCGGGCGACGGCCTGCTCGGCGGCCGTGGCGATGAGGTCGTCGGCCTCGTACCCCGCCAACTCGATGGTGGCGACACCGAGGGCGTTGAGCACCTGCCGCACGAGCTCCATCTGCTGGCGCAGCGGATCGGGCGCCTTCTCGCGGTTGCCCTTGTAGTCGGGATCGGCCTCGTGACGGAACGTCGGCTCGGGGCGATCGAACGCGATGAGCACCTGGTCCGGCCGCTGATCCTTGATCACGTAGATGAACATCGACGTGAAGCCGAAGACGGCGTTCGTCAGCTGTCCACTCGCCGTCGACATGTCGGCGGGCAGGGCGAAGAACGCCCGGTAGGTGAGTGAGTTCCCGTCGAGCAGCAGCAGCTTCGGCACGGCGACCACCGTACCCGCATGCTGCGGATGCTCAGGGGCGCAGGCTGCCGTCCACGACCCGGTCGGCGATGGCGCGCATCTTCGACCGCTCGCTCATGGCCCGACGCTGGATGAAGGCGAAGGCATCCTGCTCGCTGATGCCCAACTCGGTCATCAAGATGCCCTTGGCCCGCTCGATGGCCTTGCGCGCCTCGAGCTGTTCGCCCAGGGCGTCGATCTCGCCGGTGAGAGCGCGCAGCTCGCGGAACCGACCGATCGCCACCTCGATCGCCGGGACGAGGTCGCTCTTCTGGAACGGCTTGACCAGGTAGGCCAGCGCACCGGCGTCGCGGGCGTCCTCCACCACCTCGCGCTGGCTGAACGCGGTGAGGATCAGCACGCCGCAGAGCTTCTCGTTGTTGATGAGTCGTGCGACCTCGAGACCGTCTTTGCCCGGCATCTTGACGTCGAGGATGGCGAGATCGGGGAGCAGATCACGGACGAGCTCGATGGCCTCGTCACCGTTGCCCGTCTCGCCAACCACCTCGTAGCCCTCTTCCTCGAGGGTCTCGCGGAGGTCCATACGGATGATCGCCTCGTCCTCGGCGATCACGACGCGTATCGTCATCGGCCGTCTCCGCCGCTGATCGCCACCGCGTCGTCGCTGTGCGCTGTCACGTCGTCTCCTGTGCGAACGGTCATTCGCGGTCTCCAGTCAGCTTCGGCCCCTGGCCGGTCGTCATCCGATCGAGAAGTTGGTCCTGGCGCTGCTCGAGCTCGGCGATCTCGTCGACGACGTGCATCCGGTGCTTGCGCATCGCATCGAGGTGTTTGCGCGCTTCGTTCGACTCGTGGGACGCCATCGGCGTCTCCGAGACCAACGCCCGCAGCGACAGCTCGTCGGCGTCGTCAGCGAACTGCGTGAGCTGTTCGTCGATCATCGCCAGTTCCTCACGCAAGCCGCGCAGACGCGCCGCGGTCTGGGACAGACGCCGCTCGGTCATCCAGGTGCCCATAGAGCCAACCACCCTACAAGCGGGGCCGTGCAAGCTTCCGAGTAGCGGCGCGCCGCGGGTTCACTCTGAGCCGCGATCGACGGCCGCGTTGCGAAGGCGTCGGTTGTCGTCGCGGAACCAGCCACGAGTGCGTACCAGGTAGAGAAGCGCCAGCACGGCGACGGCGCCGACGACGGCGCCGATGAGGCTCCACATCCGGAATCCGTTGCCGTCGGTGTTGAGCTCCTGGCGACCGTCGCTGGCCGCGTCCCCCGTCCCCCACACGATGCCGAGGGTCATCAGGTTCGGCAGGGCCAGGATCGCCGCCACCGTCAGCCAGGCCACCCAGCCCTTCCACGTGCGGCGGGCGGACCGGAACCGGAAGCCGACCCAGATCGCCAGCAAGGGCAGGACGGTGAAGACGAAGCCGATGAAGAATCCGAAGAGGCCGCCGACCGTGAGCCGTCCATCGGTGACATCGGTGATGCGGTGCGCCCACCACCTCGGGATGATCGCCGCGCCGATCAGCCCGAGCAGCACGATCGCGCCGCCGAACAGCAGCGCGGTGACGATGCGGCGCTGCCAGGGCGTCCGTTCAACCCCGGGAGATCGACTCATCGGCTGGGCCATGGCGTAGATCGTGGCACGTGATGTCGGCGGCGCCGCGGACCGGCGGCGGCACGGGGCCGGGCGATCTCGGTAGCCTCGCGGCTCGTGTCTCCCCGGCGCCCGATCAAGCTGATCATCCAGATCCCGTGCTTCAACGAGGAGGCGACGCTGCCCGGCACGATCGCCGACCTGCCGACCGAGATCGAGGGCGTCGACGTCATCGAGTTGCTCGTCATCGACGACGGGTCGACCGACCGGACGGCGCAGGTCGCCCGTGAGCTGGGCGTCCACCACATCGTCAGCCACGACGTCAACCGGGGCCTCGCCCGCGGCTTCATGACCGGCCTCGAGGCGAGCCTCCGGGCTGGCGCCGACATCATCGTCAACACCGATGCCGACAACCAGTACCAGGGCAGCGACATCCCCAAGCTCGTCGCCCCCGTCCTCGACGGCCAGGCCGACCTCGTGGTGGGGACCCGTCCACTGAGCAACATCGAGACCTTCTCGCCCATCAAGAAGGCGTTGCAGCACATCGGCACGCATGCCGTCCGCGTGCTGTCCGGCACCGACGTGCGCGACGCCACCAGCGGGTTCCGGGCCTTCTCCCGGGAAGCGGCGCTGCGCCTCCAGGTGCACGGCCGGTTCACCTACACCCTCGAGACGATCATCCAGGCCGGCGCGGAGGGGCTCAAGCTCAAGGCCGTGCCGATCGGTGTCAACCCTCAGACCCGCCCGTCGCGCCTCTTCAAGAGCTCGTTCGCGTACGTTCGCCGGTCGATCCCGACCATCGTTCGCAGCTACGCCCGGTACCGGCCGCTCGGCTTCTTCGGCTGGCTGTCGGCGATCCCCGGCGTCATCGGCCTCGTGCTCGTGGTGCGCTGGTTCATCCTGCGCTTCGTCAGCGACAACGACGCCAGCCGCGTGCCGAGCCTCGTCGGCGCCGCCGTCTGCCTACTGATGGCGGGCCAGATCCTCGCCCTCGGGTTCATCGCCGACATCCAGGCGGCCCACCGCAAGACCACGTCCGACGTGCTCGTGATGCTCCGTCGCCGCGAGTTCGGCACCGGCCCCGTCTCCCCGGCGACGCCCAAGGGCCACGACGGCGATGCCGAAGACGCCGAGCGCCAGATCGGCGATCACGAGCGAAGTGCGTGACAGCACGGCGACGGCGGTGGCGTCCGCCGACACCAGCACCGACCCCATCGTCAGCTTGAGGACGACCTCCCGGACACCCAGGCCGGCCGGGGCGAAGATGACCACGAAGCCCGCCGCCCACGCCAGCGCGAAGGCGCCGATCGACTGAACGAGCACCCTGACGTCGCCGTCGGGGGACATCGGCGAGGCGAGCACCGCCAGGTGGACGCCGAACAGGACGTACGTGAGGA
This sequence comes from Desertimonas flava, assembly GCF_003426815.1. Lineage (GTDB taxonomy): Bacteria > Actinomycetota > Acidimicrobiia > Acidimicrobiales > Ilumatobacteraceae > Desertimonas > Desertimonas flava. The sequence goes on along the minus strand of NZ_QKYK01000043.1, from coordinate 12,017 downwards.
CCGAGGCGAGCACGGCGCCAGCCATGGCCCGCGGCCCGGGAAACGCCACGGCGAGCGGTCGCTTGAGCGCTCGTGACGCGAGGGCGAGCAGGCGTCGCTGTACCGATGGAACGAGCACGAGACAGACCGCCGGAGCGATCACGAGCAGCCACCATCGAGTGCGCAACTCCTCGGCGTCGACCCAGGGCAGCGTGAGGGCAGCCGTCACCACGGCGGTGACGACGAGCAACAGCATCTGCGTGACGAAGGCGGCGACGATGGTGATCCGCGAGATCCCGTGTCGGCGAGCGAGCGACATCTGGGCGACGACGGGCCAGACGCTGCCCGGGATGTACTTGCCGAGCTGGCTCGCCGAGAACACGGCGGTCGCCTCCGTGTACCCCAGACGGCCGCGGGCGACCTCGAGATCGTCGCCGGCGATGTCGACCAGCAGGATGCGCCAGCCGATGGCGAGAGCGATCCCGGCGCCGATCGCCGCGAGGGTGGACAAGACGAAGCGCACGGCACCGACACGCGGAAGCGCGTCGGTGACGTCGTCCCAGCTGGCGATCAGGGCCCAGACGCAGGCGGCCAAAAGCAGGGCGACGAGGGCAGGACGCGCGAAACGGGCGACGGACTTCGAGCGGGACGGCATGGCGTCTGGAACGATAGGGCGATGGCCGACTCCACACGAGGGTTCACCGGACGCGGATGGGGCGGGCGCGACCGCCGTCTTCCCCCTGGTCAATACGACACCGCAAGATCGGGAGGGGACGAGTGGCCGGTGTTGTCGGTCGAGATCACCCCGACGATCGACACCGACACGTGGACGTTCCGCGTCGACGGATTCGTCGAACACCCCACCACGTGGACGTGGAGCGAGATGCAGGCCCTGCCGCCCTCGCGCTACGAGGGCGACATCCACTGCGTCACCACGTGGTCGCGCCTCGGCGTGACGTTCGCCGGGGTCTCGGTCGACACGCTGCTCGACATCGCCTCCCCGCGGCCGGAGGCGGCCTTCGCGATGGCCACGTCGCACACGGGCTACACCACCAACCTGCCGCTCGACGACCTCACCGGCGGCAAGGCGTGGGTGGTCTGGGAGGCCGACGACAAGCCCCTCCCGGCCGACCACGGTGGGCCGGCGCGGCTGCTCGTCCCCCACCTCTACTTCTGGAAGAGCGCCAAGTGGGTCAGCGGGCTGCGGCTCATGCAGTTCGACGAGCCCGGCTTCTGGGAGCGCAACGGATATCACGATCGCGGAGACCCCTGGCGCGAGCAGCGCTACCAGGGCGACGAGTGAACGGCGCCCCACCGACGCGTCCGTGGGAGCACGCGACGGTCGTCTCGATCGAACCCGAGACCGCTCGGGTCGCCACGTTCCGGCTCCGCTTCGCCACACCCGTCGACTTCCTGCCCGGGCAACACGTCGTGGTCCGGCTCACGGCGCCCGACGGGTACCGGGCGCAACGGTCGTACTCCATCGCGTCGGCCCCCGACGGCGGCGACGAGCTCGACCTCGCCGTCGAACGGTTGGACGACGGTGAGGTGTCGGGGTTCCTCCACGACGGTGTCGAGGTGGGCGACTCGCTCGAGGTGCGCGGGCCGATCGGCGGATGGTTCACCTGGACCGGCGAGACGCCGGCCCTCCTGATCGGCGGCGGCACCGGCGTGGTGCCACTCATGTCGATGCTGCGCCACGCCCGCGCGACCGGAGGCGACGCCCGCCTCCTCGTGTCCGTACGCACGCCGGCCGACCTGCTCTACGCCTCCGAGCTGCGCGAGCGACCCGACACCACCGTCGTCTATTCGAGGGTGACCCCGCCGGGGTCGATGCGACCGGCCGGTCGCATCGGTCGGGACGACGTCGCGGCCCTGCTCGCCCCCGGGGCGACCACCTACCTCTGCGGGTCGTCGGGATTCGTCGAGGCCACGTCGGCCCTGCTCGTGGAGTTGGGAACCGACGCGGCGACGGTGCGCATCGAGCGCTTCGGTCCGTCCTGACCAGCCGGGCCGCTGGGCACCCGCCGTGGCGGCGCTCGCGGGTACGGTGAGGGCATCAGCGATGCCTCGACGACCACGTCCGGCGCCGGCCCGGCACCGGACACTTCCGACACCGACCTCGACACCGACCTCGACACGGTGCACACCACGCTGCACTGGTCGAACGCCGACGTGGTGGTCCACCGCGTCGTGGTCGGACCCTACGAGAACAACGTCTTCGTCGTGCGCTGCCGGGCCACCGGCGACGCCGCCCTGATCGACGCCGCCAACGAGCACGAACGCCTCCTCGAGCTGTGCCGGGGCCTCGGCGTCCGCAAGGTCCTCGAGACGCACGGCCATTGGGACCACATCCAGGCGGTGCCGGCCATCCGCGAGGCGGGGATCGAGGTCGGTGTCACCAGTGCCGACGCCCCGAAGCTCCGCGACGTCGGGTACGACGTGTTCATCGACGACGACGAGACGATCGAGGTCGGACGCCTGCGGCTCCACGCGATCCACAACCCGGGGCACACACCAGGGTCGGTGTCGTTCCACGTCGCCGGCACCCCGCTCCTGTTCACCGGCGACACGCTCTTCCCCGGGGGTCCCGGCAACACGAGCTTCGACGACGCCGACTTCGACACGATCATCCGCTCGATCGACAACCGCCTGTTCACGTTCCCGCCCGAGACGATCGTGCTGCCCGGCCACGGCGTCGACACGACCATCGGTGCCGAGCGACCGCATCTCGGTGAGTGGGTGGCCCGCGGCTGGTGACGCGCTCCGTCGGCCTGGCCGGGAATTAGCAACATCCGCGTAGGATTATCCCCGTGACGCAGCTGTTCCGTGTCGATGGCCTGCGGGCTGCCCCATCCGAGGCGACCCCGGCCCAGTCGGGTGACGGTGCCGGGACCGCCGGCGACGGCACCCCGGTCTCCGGCGACATCCTCAAGGGTCTCGACCTCACCGTCCAGGCCGGCGAGGTCCACGCCATCATGGGCCCCAACGGATCGGGCAAGAGCACGCTGGCCTCCACGCTGATGGGCTCGCCCGAGTATCAGGTGAGCGCCGGCACGATCACCCTCGGCGACGACGACATCACCGACTGGCCCACCGACGAGCGGGCCAAAGCGGGCATGTTCCTCGCCTTCCAGTACCCGCAGGAGATTCCCGGCGTCTCGGTCATCCAGTTCCTCCGCCAGGCTCTGTCGGCCCGCAAGGGCATCGACCTGTCGGTCCTCGAGCTGCGGCTCAGCGCGATGGAGTGGATGCAGCGGCTCGGCATGGACTCGTCGTTCGTCGACCGCTACCTCAACGAGGGCTTCTCCGGCGGCGAGAAGAAGCGCAACGAGATCATGCAGCTGGCGATCCTCGAGCCCCGCCTGGCGATCCTCGACGAGACCGACTCCGGGCTCGACATCGACGCCCTCCGCATCGTCGCCAGGGGTTTGCGCGCCGTCAAGGAGGACCGCCCCGACATGGGGGTCGTCCTCATCACCCACTACCAACGCCTCCTCGACGAGGTGACACCCGACGTCGTGCACATCATGGTCGACGGACGGATCGTCACCTCGGGCGGCATGGAGCTCGCCCACCAGCTCGAGACCGCCGGCTACGAGGCGTTCAAGGAGTTGGTGTGAGCGAGCGCAGCGAGCGGGGGCGCAGCGAGCGGGGCCGCAGCCCCCGGGTGATCGTGTGAGCAGCGTCGCCGGCGTCGACCTGGCCGCGCTCAAACAGCGCTTCCCGGTGCTCGGCCGCGAGATCGACGGGCAGCCGCTGCACTACCTGGACTCGGCCAACACGTCGCAGAAGCCCGTCGAGGTGATCGAGGCGATGCGGCACTTCACCGAGACGAGCTACGCGCCCATCAACCGCAGCGCCTACCGGCTCGCCGCCGAGGCCACCGACGCCTTCGAGGCGGCCCGCCGCAACGTTGCCCGCTTCGTCAACGCCCGGCACGCCGACGAGATCGTGTTCACCAAGAACGCCACCGAAGCGATGAACATCGTCGCCTCGTCGTGGGGCGGCGCCCACCTCGGCGCCGGCGACATCGTCGTGCTCACCGAGATGGAGCACCACGCCAACATCGTGCCGTGGCACATGCTGGCCGCGCGCAACGGCATCGAGCTGCGCTGGGTGCGGCTCACCGCCGACGGTCGACTCGACCTGACCGACCTCGATCGGCTCCTCGACGGCGCCAAGGTCTTCGCCTTCACGGCGATGAGCAACGTCCTCGGCACGCTCACCCCCGTGACCGAGCTGTGTGCCGCCGCCCACGCCCACGGGGCGCTGGCCGTGGTCGACGCCTGCCAGTACGTGCCCCACAACGCCACCGACGTGCAGGCCTGGGATGCCGACTTCGTCGGGTTCTCCAGTCACAAGATGTGCGGCCCCTCGGGCATCGGCGCCCTGTGGGGCAAGGCCGAGATGCTCGATGCCACTCCCCCGTTCCAGGGCGGCGGCAACATGATCGCCGACGTGCGCACCGACGGGTTCACACCGGCGCCCGTCCCGGCCAAGTTCGAGGCCGGCACACCCCCGATCATCGAGGCGATCGGCTTCGGCGCCGCCGTCGACTTCCTCCGGGACATCGGCATGGATCGGGTGCACGCCCACGAGCAGGCACTCACCGAGTACGCCCTCCAGATGCTGCCCGAGCGGTTCGGCGACGACATCGTCCTGCACGGTCCCCGGGACGCGAGCGTCCGGGGCGGTGTGCTCAGCTTCGCGTTCCGGGACCTCCACCCCCACGACGTGTCGCAGGTGCTCGACCAGCGCAACGTCTGCGTGCGGGCCGGGCATCACTGCGCCAAACCGCTGATGCGCGTACTCGACGTCGCCGCAACGGTGCGGGCAAGCTGGTACCTCTACAACGATCGCCACGACATCGACGCCCTCGCCGATGCCCTCGACGGCGCGTCCGACATCTTCGGACTCCCGATTTAGCCGCTTCTCCCCCGACCCCAGGAGCCACGATGCCCGGTCTCGAAGACCTCTACCGCGAGATCATCCTCGATCACTACCGGACGCCCCGCAACCGCGGCGAGCTGCCCACCCCTCCGGCGAACGTCGCCCGTGGACACAACCCGCTCTGTGGTGACGAGATCACGGTCTACCTGCAGGTCGACGGCGACACCGTGACCGACGTGAAGGTCGGCGGTCAGGGCTGCTCGATCTCGCAGAGCTCGGCGTCGATGATGACCCAGGCGATCAAGGGCCGCTCGATCGACGAGGTGCGGGCGCTCGTGCGCCGCTTCAAGGGCATGATGTCGATCGACAGCGACGAGCAGGGCGACACGATCGATCGGGCCGACGAGCCCACCGCCGACGACGTCTCCGATCTCGGCGATCTCGCCGCATTGCAGGGCGTCGTGAAGTTCCCGGTGCGCATCAAGTGCGCCACCCTGGCGTGGAACACGCTGCTCGACGCGATCGACAACCCCATCAGCGCGTGAGTCTCTGGGAGGCCGGCGACGAGCTGTCGCCGGACGCCGCGGCTCGCCGGGCCGCCGGTCGGGCCGTGCGCGACATCGGCCACGCGATCGTCGGTCACGTCGCCGACGTCGAACTGCTCGACGAGGTGACCGCCACGCTGAACGCCCTCGTGGCCCGCCTCGAGCAGGGTGCGCCGCGCCAGCGCAGCGAGTCCGAGTTCGCCGACCGCACGTACACGCCGACCCCGACGGAGGCCCACGTCGAGTCGTACGACGACCGCCCGTTCTCGGGCAGCGCCAGTCCGTGGGGCGTCGACCTGCGGGTCCACCGCCGCGGCGACGTCGTCGAGGCCGAGCTGACGTTGCGGGCCGCCCACGAGGGCGCTCCGGGCCGCGCCCACGGCGGCATCGTCGCCGGGCTGTTCGACGACGTCTTCGGGTTCGCCCTCGGCATCATCGGCAAGCCGGCGTTCACCGGGGAGCTCTCGATCCGCTACGCCGCCCCCACCCCGCTGCACCGGCCGCTGCTGTGCCGGGGCCGGGTCGATCGGGAGGACGGCCGCAAGGTGTGGATCACCGGCGAGCTGATCGACGTGACCGCTCCGGGCGAGCCGGTCGTCGCCCGCGGCACCGGGCTGTTCATCACCGTCGACCCGACGCTGTTCGCAGCGAAGACGCAGCAGCTCCCCGCGCCCTCCGAGTAGCGCGGTAACAGATGGTGCCAGGCACCATCTGTTACCGCCAGCTGCTCAGTCCTTCCGCAGGTCGGTCACGGTGCCGCCGCTCGCCGCAACCAGATCGGCCGGGGCGATGCGGAACACGTCGTTCCAGGTCCCGGCGGCCGCCCAGACCTCGTCGTACTGCAGCAGGTCGGGGTCGATGAAGACGGGCAGCTCGGTGGCGTGGCCGAACGGCGGGACCCCGCCGATCGGGAACCCGGTCGCCTCGCGCACGGCGTCGGCGTCGACGCGGGCGCACTTCGTCCCGCCGGCGGCGACCGCCAGCTTCTTCTCGGCCAGCTGATTGGCCCCGCTGACGTAGGCGAGAACGATCTTGCCGTCGACGCCGAAGATCAGGCTCTTGACGATCTGGCCGACCTCGACCCCGATCGCCGCCGCCGCGTCGGCCGCCGTCTTGGTGCCGTCGGGAAAGTGGAACGTCTCGATCTCGAGACCCCGTTCGCGGGCAGCGGCGACGACCTTGGCGACGTTGGGATGCATGCGCCCACGATGCCATCACCGCCCGCCGGGTGACGAACGAGTCAGCGCGGCGGGGCGAAGAGATCGTCGAGCCCGCCCGCCGACGGCGCCGGCTCGTCGACCTCGTCGCTGAACGCGGCGTAGCCGTCGGCCTCGAGCACGTCGGCCAGCTCGGGACCACCCTCGGCGACGATCCGACCCTTGACGAGGATGTGGATCGTGTCGGGGTGCAACTCGGTGAGCAGCCGGTTGTAGTGGGTGATCACGAGCACACCGAGCCCCGGCGACACGTCGTCGGGCTGCGTCAGGGCCTCGACGCGCTGCGCGCAGGCGCGCAGGGCGTCGACGTCGAGCCCGGAGTCGAGCTCGTCGAGGATGGCGATGCGCGGGCCGAGGACGGCCAACTGCAGCGTCTCGTTGCGCTTCTTCTCGCCCCCCGACAGGTCGACGTTCAGGGCGCGGTGCAACAGCGCCGTCGGCAGGCCGATGCGCTCGGCCTCGGCGGCGAGAACGGCGTCGATGTCGGAGCCGCCCCGGCCCCGTGCCGACAGCGCCTCGCTCATCACGTCGTCGAGCGCCACACCGGGCACCTCGGTCGGGTACTGCATCACGAGGTGGAGACCGGCGACGGCCCGTTCCCACACGGACATCGACAGCACGTCGGCGCCGTCGAGCGTGACCGAGCCGCCGAGGATGTCGTAGCCCGGCTTGCCCATCACCGCGGCCGACAGCGTGCTCTTGCCGGCGCCGTTGGGACCCATGACCGCGTGCACCTGACCACTGGCGACCGTGAGGTCGATCCCGCGGAGGATCTCCTTGCCACCGACGGCGACGCGCAGGCCCTTGATCTCGAGCACGGATTGAGGGGCGGGCGCGGTCATCGATCATTCTCCAGTCGCTGGTCGGAACGGATGCTGCTGGACACGGTGACGGTCCCGTCGGCGACGACCACGTCGAACACGGGCACCGGCTGCGTGGCCGGCAACGTGCCCGGGGTGCCGTCGACGAGGCTGAAGACGCTGCCGTGCTGCGGGCACTCGATCTCGAGGTCGTCGCGGTACACCTCGCCGTCGGAGAGCGACACGTCGGCATGGCTGCACACGTCGCCGATCGCGTACACGTCGTCGTCGATGCGCACCAGGCAGACGGCGTGGTCGCCCACCATGACGCGGGTCGCCGTGCCTTCCACGATCTCGGCCAGGGGAAGGCTGACCGACGTCACGACGCCTCCCTCGTGGCCTCGATGGAGGCCACGTCGAGCTTGGCGGCCACGCTGGCGCGCAGCTCGGCGGCGAGCGCCGGGACGGGCAGCTGCGACAGCACCTCGTCGAAGAAGCCGAGCACGATCAGCCGGTCGGCGACGTTGGTCGGGATGCCGCGGCTCTCGAGGTAGAAGCGATGTTCGGGGTCGATCGGGCCGACGGTCGAGGCGTGGCTGCAGCGCACGTCGTTCGTCTGGATGTCGAGGTTGGGGACGCTCTCGGCCCACGCGCCCTGCCCGAGCGTGAGGTTGCGGTTCGTCTGGAACGCCGCGGTGCCCCGAGCGTGGGGGCGGATCTTGATGAGGCCGGTGTACACACTCGCCGCGTCGTTCTGCACGGCGCCCTTGAACAGGAGGTCGCTCGACGTATGGGGGGCGTCGTGATCTTGGATCGTGCGGAAGTCGTGCATCTGCTCACCGCCGGCGAAGTACAGGGCCACCTGCTTCGTGCTGGCGCCGCGCCCGGATGCTCTGGCCTCCGTGCGCGTGCGTGCGTAGTGACCTCCGAGAGCCACCGTGGACAGCAGGATGGTCGAGTCGGCGTCGCCGACCGCCTGCTGGTGGCCGATCTGCCAGGCCCGCTCGGACAGCTGGTTCACCGACAGGTAGCGCACGCGGGCGGCTCGGGCGGCACGAATGTGGACCACCGGGACCACCAAGACGTCGTCGTTCGACGTGAACCGCTCGACGACCGTGACGTCGGCATCCTCGCCGACGTCGATGACGAGACGGGGGAACACGGCCGACTTCGCCACCGGCACGTTGTGGGTGATCACGATCGGCTCGGCCACGGTCCGGCCGGCCGGCACCTGCACGACGGTCGGCGTGGCGAACGCCGTGTTCAGCTCGGCGAAGAGGTCGGGGGCGACGTCGTCGACGGCTCCGTCGAGGACGGAGGGGAAGCTCGCCAGCGAGGCGGCGTCGACCACGATGCCGTCGGTCGCCCCGGTGACCGATGTCTCCAACGGCCCGGCCTCGAACGCGCCGAGGTCGAGCTCGCCGATGCGGCTGTACCGCCAGATCTCTTCGGTCGTCGTGGGCCAGGGCTGCGCAGCGGCCCGTTCGGCGGCGGCGACTCGGGCGTCGCCGAACGGCGCATCGAGGGCGCGTGCGGACTCGGGGGTGAACGCGTGCACGACCTCCAGGCTACGAGCAGGAACGGCCGGATCAGGCTTCCGGTCGCTCGAGGGCGAGGTCGAGCCAGCTGGCCAGATCGGCGATCTCGGCGTCGATCGAGGCCTCCATCGCGGGCGTCAGTTCGGTGTCGGGATGCACGGCGTCGACCCGCAGCACGCCCTGCTTGCGGTCGGCGGTGGCGTCGAGCTTGCCCACCAGTTCGTCGCCGTGGAGGATCGGCATCGCCCAGTAGCCCCACCGCCGTTTCGCCTTCGGCTTGTACATCTCGAGGAGGTACTCATAGTCGAACAGCTCGGCGACCCGCTTGCGGTCGAACACGAGGTGATCGAGCGGCGACAGCAACGCGGTGCGGCCTTCGAACGGCTCGTCGACCGCCGCCAGCTGGTCGGCGTCGACCCGCCACTTGCCGCGGACCCCCTCGACCGTGACGAGCGTCCCGACGGGACCCACGTGGTTGGGGATCGTGGGGGTCGCCGGCGCCTTCTCACGGGCGATGCCGAGGGCCCGCAGCCGGAGCTCGTTGCGCATCCGGGCCGCGTCCTCGCGCGACGGCACCGGGTCGTCGGGGTACACACGCTCGGCGAGGTCCCACAAACGCTCGTTGCCGCGGCGGCCCGGCGTGGCCACCTCGCCCCGCGCCGCGAGGATCTCGAGCATCTGGTTGACGTTGCGGTCGTTCGTCCAGCCCGTCGACCGCCACGGTACGACGCACGTGTCGGGGAGCTCGCCCGCGACGAGTGGCCCCTCGTCGGCGAGACGCCGGAGGATGTCGCGACGACAGGCGTCGTTGGCCTCGACCCACCTGTTGGCTCCGCGCTGCCAGTCGGGGATGTCGACCCCCTCCCGGCGGGCGTTCATCTCGGCCCGCAGCAGGGCGACGTCCTCGGCCGGGCGGATCATCAGGCCGATCTCGATCAGCGCCCGGCCATCGAGCGCCGCCTGGAGCTCCTCAGGCGCGTACCCCGAGCCGAGCCGGCTCCACAGGACGAGCTGGGCACTGCGGGCGACAGCGTTGGTCGGATCGTTCTGCAACACGCCGAGGCGCTGCACCGCCTCGATCAGTCCGCCTGGCCGGCGGGCGTCGAGCAACTGCGCCCGCACGGCGATCCGCCGCGCCTGCTGCTTGCTCAGGACCTCCACTCCGTCGAGTGTCGCATGTGATCGCCCCGAGATAGTGCCAGGCACTATCTCGGGGCGATCACGAGCGGTCGGCCGCGCTGCTGAGGTAGGCCTCGATCACGGCGGGGTCGTTGGCCACCACCGACGGCTCTCCGATGGACACAACCCGGCCGAAGTCGAGCACGCAGATGCGGCTCGAGATGTCCATCACCACGCCCATGTCGTGCTCGACGATCACCACGGTCACGCCGAGCTCGGCGTTGACGTCGAGCACGAAGCGCACCATGTCCTCGGTCTCTTCCTGGTTCATGCCCGCCACCGGCTCGTCGAGCAGGAGGATGCGCGGCTCCATCGCCAGCGCCCGGCCCAACTCGACGCGCTTCTGCAGCCCGTGCGGGAGCGAACCGACCTGGTGCGAGCGGATCGGCTGGATCTCGAGGAAGTCGATGATCTCCTCGACGCGGCGGCGGTGGGCGATCTCCTCGTTCACCGCGCGCCCCATCCAGATCGCCCCGCTGATCAGTCCCGACCGCATCTGGTGGTAGCGACCGAGCAGCAGGTTCTCGACCACGGTCATCGTGGGGAACACCTCGACGTTCTGGAACGTGCGCACCACGCCCGACGCGGCGACCTTGTGGGGACGCATCCCGGTGATGTCGCGGCCGTCGAACCGCACGGCGCCGAACGTCGGCCGGTACACGCCGCTGATGCAGTTGAACACGGACGTCTTGCCGGCGCCGTTGGGTCCGATCACGGCGAAGATCTCGCCCGCGTGCACGTCGAAGCTGACGTCGTCGACGGCCGTGACGCCCTTGAACCGCAGCGACAGCCCGTCGACGCTCAACAGCGGCTGGGTTCCCGGACCGGTCACGACAACCACCGCTTCTTGCGCCGGTAGTGCTTGATCTCGCGGTAGTTGGTGTGCGTGCTGCCATGGACCCCGAGGTAGAACTCGCGAATGTCCTCGTCACGCAGGAGCTTCTCGGCCGGAGCGTCCATGACCACCCTCCCGTTCTCGAGGACGTACCCGTGGTCGGCGATCTCGAGGGCCATGCCCGCGTTCTGCTCGACGAGCAGCACCGACGTGCCGTCCTCGTTGATCGAGCGGATCACCGCGCCGATCTCCTCCACGAGCTTCGGCGCCAGGCCGAGACTCGGCTCGTCGAGCAGCAGGATCCGCGGCGCCGCCATCAGGGCTCGACCGATGGCCAACATCTGCTGCTCGCCGCCCGACAGGTAACCGGCCGCCTGGGTGCGCCGTTCGGCCAGCCGGGGGAACCTCGTGTACACCCGGTCGAGGTCGTCGCCGATGTTGCGGTGACGGCGTTGGGTATGGCCGCCCGTCCGGAGGTTCTCGTCGACGCTCAACGTTGGGAACACCTGGCGTCCCTCGAGCACCTGGGCGAGTCCGCCGCGCACCATCTCGGCCGCCGCCGCCCTGGTGACGTCGCGGCCGTGCAGCAACACGTGGCCCTTGCGCAGGTCGCCGTCGTGCAACTCGAGCAGCCCGCTGATGGCCCGCAGCACCGTCGTCTTGCCGGCGCCGTTGGGACCGAGCAGGGCGACGACGCCACCGTCGGGAACGGCCAGGCTCACGCCCCGCAGCACCTGCGAGAGCCGGTGGTAGAACACCTCGAGGTTCGTCACCTCCAGCGCCGTCGCGACGTCAGCCACGCCAGCCCCATCGGCGGCGCGGCGGTCGGATCCGGTCGGCCCCCATGCCACGATCCGACTCCGTCGGGGGGCTCGGGGGGCTCGGGGGGCGGTAGCCCCCCGATGCGGCGACGAGCGGAGCTTGCTGGGTGTTCATAATGGTGGTTGCCGGCCGGTCGGCCTGATCGGTCGGGTAGGCCATCGTCACTGGCGTTGCCATGGCTCTGGAGCTTGGTGTCGCGGCGCCGTGCC
>NZ_QKYK01000042.1 GCF_003426815.1 Desertimonas flava | reverse complement strand
GTTGACCCCGACGCTCGACGAGTTCAACAGACCCGTCCCCGTCTCACCGGTGGTCAGGCTGCAGTCGGAGTTGGCGAACGTCACCGCATCGGCGTTCACGGTGAACCGCACCGTCACCCGGTACGTGTGCACCGCCGGCCCCGCCGCCGACCCGGGGGCGATCGCCTGGTTCGTCACGATCCCCGTCGTCGTGCGGCCGTTCCACGCTGGGTTCGGCGTGATTCCACCGGTCACCGCCGCCACCGTCGCACTGGTCACCGTCACCGGCGAACCGAACCGCAACGTGTCGGCCAGGTCGTAGGTCCCGGCGGTGGACGAGGCGTTGGACACGGCGAGCGTGTACACCACCTCGTACACGCCGCCACCGACAGCCGTCGGACCCGACGTCACCGACTTGGCGACCGTCGGCGACCCCGGCATCGCCTCGCAGGCCGCATCCGAGAGCCGCCCGCCCGTCGACGTGATCGTCGCCTCGTTGCGCAGCCCGGTCCCCGACTCGCCGTCCTGCATGGTGCAGTCGGAACTCTGGAACGTCATGGTGGCCGGGTCGAGGCGCACCGTGGCCGTAACCAGGTATTGGTGCGTGGCGCCGCCGGCGATCGGCACGTCGGACGCGATCGTCGTGTCGGTCGTGCCGTTGAACCCCGGGTTGAGCGTCACGCCGGGAGCCGAGACCACTGGGGGCCCGGAGACCGTCGCCCCGGCGCCGAACGTGAACGTGTCGGTCAGGGTGTAGGTGTCGGCGGCGCCCGTCTGAGAGACGGTGAGCCGGTACACGACGTCGTACGTGCCGTCGCCGTTGGCGACGACGTCGTCGAGCTGCTTGTCGAACGTCGTCGACGCGATACGCACCTGGTGGTCCTCGACCTCACCGCCGGCCGCCAGCCCGACAGGAGCGATCCGCTCCGCAGGGGTGTTGGCCGGGAACGCCCGGAACCGAGCGTAGGTCTGCCCGGACGCAGCGGTGACCGACGGCAAGGTGATGTCGTACGGGAACGTGCCCGGCCCCACGACGATCGTCGTCGGGGGACCGTCGTCGAAGGCGCCGTTGCCGTCGCGGTCGAGCCACGCCGCCACCGTGGCGTTGCCCCCGCTGTTGTTGGTCACCGTCACCCGTGTCGTGATCGGCTGGCCGGGCAGTCCGGAGATCGCCGCGGCCGGCCCGTCCTCGTCGTCGACCTGGGAGGTGTCGTCGCCGTCGGCGGCGGCCGTCGGGATCCCGTCGGCTTCGGAGTCGATGCGAGACCCGAGCATCAGCGAGGCGGTTCCCGACGCCGGGTCGTAGCCGGGGATGCCGTGACGGGGGCCGTCGGCGGCGAGCGTCGTCGGGTACGGCGCCGGGGCGTCACCGAAATCGGTGAACACGGGCGACGGACAACGAGCGCCGTCGTTACCGGTGGAGGAGGGACCGTAGGCGAACCGGGCCGCCGTCGAGCTCGCCACGTGAATCCGCCAGATCTCGCCGGTGTTGTTGTAGGAGGCGTAGATGAACCCGTTCGGGTCGGCGAACACGGCCCCCGTGTTGTTGTTGCTCCCGGGTCCACCGAGGTCGCCGAGGAACGTCGGCGTCGTCCAGGTGTGAGACGTTCGATCGAAGCTGGTGAGCCACGACGCACCGCCGTTGGACACGACGCGCCACAGCGCGTTCGTCCCCGGGAGATACACCCAGTCCGCTCCGCTCGTGTACTCGTCTCCCAATGGCGCAGTACCGCTGGCGAGCAGCGTGTTGGTGATCGCATCGATCTGGTACCACCGGTCGTCGCCGGACAGCAACCAGAGATGACCGTTGTCGTCGACGTCGCCGATCACGAATCCGTCGGCGATGTCGGCCGCCGTCATGCCGGCCGGCACCCCGAGGAGCTCGCCGCTCCCGTCGACACCGACGCGGGCGACCTGGTCGTTCGGTGGTGACCATCCGTAGACCGCGCCGTCGATGATGTTGAGGCCCACCGCGTTCACCCGCATGGTGGTCGGCGTGATCGGGAACTCTTCGCCGGCGAGATTGATCCGGTAGATCTGCCCGCCCTGGAACAGGAGGGCCGGTGAGTCTGCCGAGCACTCCCATGCCGGCACGGCGAAGATGCCGATGTCGGCCGCGGCGGCAATCACCATGTCGTCCGCGGCGGCCGCGCCTGCGGGAGGGCGGACGCCGACGAGGTCGTCGAGGTCGTCGGCGCCGAGGGCATAGGCGCCGGCGTCGACCGAGGCGACGGCCAGCGTCACCTCGCACGAGGCGACGCCGTCCTGGAGCTCGCCGGCGAGCTCGATCGTCGACGATCCGGGCTCGGCGACCACGTCGGCGCCGGCGCAGTCACCGGCCACTGCCGGGTCGTCGGCGATAACCAGACCGTCGGGCAGGTTGGTGGTGAACGAGAAGGCGGGCTTGGCCGCCAGCTCGAGTGTGTTGGTCACCGTGAAGGTGAGCTCGGCGGTCGTGCCGACCGCGCCATCCGCCTCGGTATCGGCTTCGGCAGTCGCACCCGACTCGGTCTGCTCCTCGGGAATATCGACCACCTCGGCGACCTCGAGCTCGGTGTCGAGCTGCGGGGTCACGTCGATGAGGCGGACGTTGTCCAGGGCGCCGATCGCGCCCGCGGCGTCGACGATGCCGACGCTGACCGACGTCGAGTCGTCGGTCATGAGCACGGGGGCGTCACCGACCGCGGTTCGCATCACCACGTCGCCTGCCACCAGATCGGGGGCCGCGCACAGATCGATCGGCGCCGCGGACACCGCGGTACCGCCGACGCGCAGCTCGACCTTGGGCTGGGCCACCGAACACCCGGCGAACGCGGTGTCGACGGCGATGGTGTACACGTGACCGGGGACGACGGGGATCACCGACTCGGTGGCGATGCCGCCGAGTGACGTGACGGCGTGGTTCGTCTGCGGGGCCGCCGATCCGCCCCACTGACCGAGCGCGTCCGTGAGCGTCTGGAAGCCCGACCAGTCGCAGGCGTCCGACGGCGCGGCGTCGCCGAAGCCGAGCACCAGGCCGGCACAGGTCGCCGGATCGGCGCCCGACGCGGCGTAGCGGGTCCCGTCCGCGCCCGCATAGTCGGCAACGGAGATGGGCGACGTGCCTTGGGGCGCTTCGAAGTCCTCGTGCCACACGACGTTCGGCGGCTGGGGAGTCCCGGGCAGGCCCGACACGACGTCGGCCCCGACCGCGAACGGGCTCGGCCCGACGGTGATCGGCTGCGGACCGTCGGGCACGCTGGTGGTGGTGGTGGACTCCGCCGGCGTGGTGTCCTCGGGAACCGTGTCCTCGGGAAGCGTGGTGTCGGTCGGCGCCTCGGGCTCCGACGAGGGCACCGTGCTCGGCGCCGGCGTCGTCGTCGGCTCCGGCGCCAGCGTCGTGGGCGCGGCGACGGTGGTGGACGGTTCGGTCGGCTCCGGCGTGGTGTCGGGCGGCGCCGTCGTGACCGTCGGCGGCGCTGCCGTGTCCGGCGGTGGCGTATCGGGCGGTGGCGTGTCGGGCGGCGCCGGTGCGTCCGGCGGTGGTGTCGCCGACACGCTGACCGGTTCGATGACGAGTACCGACAGCACGGCGCTGACGGCCAAGCCGGCTGCCACGACGGAGCGACGGCGCGCCGGGGCGCGCTTCTTCCACAGAGCCTTCATCTGCTTGCCAACCCTTTGATGCCCACGGCCAGCGCGGCGGTCGCCTGGCCTTCTTCGACCGGTACAACCCGACGGCTGTCGGCCGAATGTCGGCGGGCGGCGGGTTTTTCGTCGCCGCGGCTAGGCCGTCCCGCCCCACACCCTGACGGCCTCGTCCCGAGAGCCCACCCCGAGCTTGCGGTAGATGGCCTTGACGTGGAACTTCACGGTGTTCGGCGACAGGAACAGCTGCTTGGCGATCGCCGGGACCGACAGGCCGCGCTCCAGCAGCGCGAGGACCTCGATCTCGCGGGTCGACAGCGCATCGGTCTGCGGCGCGGCGACCCCGATCCGCACGAAGACGGCGTCGACGAACGCTCGCATTCGCTCGTCGCGCGCGTCGGTGGGTCGCACGAGGCGTCTGACGAGGTGGGCGGATTCGGCGAACGGCTGCACGAGCCGGCGCGGGGCGGCCAACGCCATCGCGTCGAGCAACCGAGTGCGTGCGGCCCGCGGCGACGCCGCGGCCTCGTCCACGGCGGCCGCACTCAACGCGCGGCGGACATGTGAGGCCACGATGTCCTCGATCGGCCAGTCCGCGACGATCTGCCGAGCGGCGCCGAGCTCACCCAGCATCAGCTGCGCAGCAACGGCGACGGCCGCGGTCATCGACGTCGGCGTGACGTCCGCCAGCGCATCGAGCGCGCGGCGCGGCGCCGACGCGGCCAACGCGACGCGCGCCTTGGCCGCGGCGAGATGGCCGGCGACCGTCACCGGGAGGCGATGATCGGCCACGACGTGGCTCGCCAGCACCGCTGACGCCTCGTCGACGCGATGGAGGTCCAGGAGCAGATGGGCTCGGGTGGACACTGCGGCCGCGATCAGGTTGCGCCGCCCGTTGCCCATCGCCAGGTCGCGCGCCAGAGCGAGCGGTGTGTCCGCCTCGTCGAACTCCGCCCGGAGGCGCAGTCCTTCGGCGAGCGCCCAGCAGGCGTCTCCCATCATCTGGTGCCGCGTGCGCCCGATCTGGGCGGCGGCCGCCCACGCGGTCCGAGCCTCGGCGACGGCGCCGTCGGCTTCGCCGGCAAAGGCGAGGAACGTCGCCCTCGCACCCCGGACGCGCAGTTGATGCACCTGGAGCAGGCGCCTGTCGATCTCGGCGGGGAGATCGACGAGCTGGTCACGGCCGCTTCGCCAATCCCCGTTGTACGCCCGGGCGAGCAGGAGCGACGCCCGGGCGAGCACGGCCATGGCGATGACGTCGATCCCGTCCCGGACCGGTCGCTGCGGATCCTCGTCGAGGAGCGTCTCGAACGTCTCGAGCGCTCGGCCGGCGGCGGCGATCGGCGGGCCCTGGTCGCCTGCCCAGCTCGTCGCGCCCGACCGTAGGAGGTCGGCCATCGCCTTCCAGACGGGCGACAGCGATCCTTGGTAGGCGTGAAGGAGGTCGTGCATGGCGGCGATGCGCCCGTCCCACAGCAGCAGGGCGGCCAACGAGATCGGCCGGTAGTTCTTCCCGGCGATCAGATTGGCCGGCGCTCGCGATGCGATCGCCGCCACGCGGTCGAACTGCTGATGCTCGATGATCGACTTGACGTTGACCAGCACCGAGTCGATGACGCTCTCCCAGTCGCCCAGGCGCAGGTAGCACTCGGCGACCTCCACCGCCATCTCACGCGCCCGGTACCACTCGACGGCGAGCTGGAGCCGCTTCACCCGCTCGGCGGGCTCGATGATCGCCGCGATGTCGTCGAGCACCGTACGGAGCGGCGCGATGAGGCGCAGGGCGGGGCGATCGTGGACGACCGGGAGGCCGGCGGCACGCGCCGAGCGCAACAGCTGCCGACCGTCGTGGCGCCCGGTGATCGTGTCGGCGAGCTC
The DNA here is from genome assembly GCF_003426815.1 of Desertimonas flava. Classification (GTDB taxonomy): domain Bacteria; phylum Actinomycetota; class Acidimicrobiia; order Acidimicrobiales; family Ilumatobacteraceae; genus Desertimonas; species Desertimonas flava. The sequence goes on along the minus strand of NZ_QKYK01000042.1, from coordinate 33,665 downwards.
GGCGGTGATCTCGCTCACACACGCCGTCTCGACGAGGAACGCGCGGAGATCCTCGGGCAGATGGTTGACGACCTGGCCCAGCAGATAGGACTCGATGGCGTCCCATGCCGCGGCGACCATCGTCTGGGCGTCGGCGGGGCGGGGGAACCGGGCCAGCCCGACGAACACAGCGCCGGCCATCCAGCCGTCGAGACGCGTCGTGAGGTCGGCGGCGACGTCCGTGGCGAGCTCGACACCCGCGTACGCACCGACGACGTCCGCGACCTCGCCGATGTCGAGCACGAGATCGTCGGCGCCAATGTGTTCGACCCTGCCGTCCAGCCACATCGCGGCCAGTTCCCGGCTGAGCGGTGCGCGCCCGATCCCCAGGATGTGGACCCCGCACGCCGGAGTGTCCTCGAGGGTTGAGAACACGTCGATGATCTCCCGTTCGGACGGGACGTGTGGCCCCAGGTCGACCACGACGACGCATTGGCGTGTGTCCGCGGCGACTGCGCGCAGCCGATCGAGTGCGACGCGATCATCCGGCGGCGACGTCCGCTCAGCGGCGGCGCCGATGTTGCCGATCGCGTCGGCGACGCGGTCCGCGAGATGGCCGACGTCCGAGCCCGTCGCCGTCACCCACGCCACGGGCACGGCGGCGCGGTCACGGCACCACTGGCCGGCGACTGCGGTCTTCCCCGATCCCGCCGGACCGGTCAGGGTCAGCAGCCGTGTCGAGACGACGCTGTCGAGCCGCTCGACGAGTCGAGACCGTACGACCGGATGCCGCGGCGGAGGCGGCACCCGAAATCCTCGCGTTCCACCCACGCGCTCACCGACCAAGCGATCTCCTCTGTTCCGGGCACTGCGGCCCACATGCCCACGACGCCGTTCCCGACGACTCGTCGCACCACCGCGACTGACTGACCCTAGTGGACTGCCACCAGGGTGGGACCGACCGAACCGAGAGGGTGGTTTTCTCGTCGCCGCGCGCCCACCCCCTCGCGGTCACCACGTCCCGTCTGCGCGGCGGTCCTAAAGCCACACTCGAGCGCACCGCTTCGATGCAGGGACGACGCGACCGCTCTGGCGCGCGAGCCGCTCGCCAACGGGGTGGCCGTTGCGGACCGTGACCGCAACCCGGAGCGGACTGGCGATCTCCGGCCCGCTCCAACGGCGTCACCTGCGGGTGAGGGCACGGCTTCCCACCTCCGTCCCCCGACGAACGAGGTGAACGGTGACCATGCACCACCCCCCGACACCGCGACCCGCTCGCGAACCACGACGCATCCGAGTGCGACGACAGCGCGCCCATGACGACACCCTGCTCGCGTGGACACGCGCCGGCGACCCCGACGCCTTCGCCGAGCTCTACCGCCGGCACCGCGCCGACGCGCTCCGTTACGCCGAGTCGCTCTGCCGCCGTCACCGCCGGCCCGACCTGGCAGACGACGTGCTCGCCGAGGCGGTGCGCAAGACGCTCGACGCCATCAGCCGGGGCTTGGGCCCGCGACATGGGTTCCGTCCCTACCTGTTCACGGTCGTCCGCTCGGTCACCGTGAATGCCACGACACGCTCACATCCGACCGCACCGATCGACGAGACACAGCAGGACCACTCGGTCCCCGGGCCCGACGACGACCTGACCCCGTCGATCGCGGTCGACGCGCTCACGTCGCTCCCCGCCCGCTGGCAGCAGCTGTTGTGGGCCACCGCGGTGGCCGGCGCCGACTACGGGCAGCTCTCGACGAGCTTCGGGATCAGTCCCGCCGCCGTGGCCTCGATGGCCATGCGGGCCCGGGAGGCGTTGCGCGTGGCGTTCGTCCGGTCACACCTGCCACCGACCGCGAGCCCGCAGTGCCACGAGGCGCTCGACCTGGTCGCCCGTCGGGTGGTCACGGAGCTGTCGAGGCCGCAGCAGAGCTCGCTGGATCGCCACACCGACGGGTGCCCGTCGTGTCGCGACGCCCAGGGGTACCTCCACACGGAGTTCGCCCCGTCGTCACGGTTCGCCGGCGCGCCGGTTGCCGAGCTGTTCCGGCCGAGCCGCACGTCCCACCGTTCGGGCGAGCGGGAGATCGCCTGACGGTCGGACGTCACAATCTCCAGATCACGGGGACGAGCAGCGTGGCGACGACGAAATACCAGGCCATCACCACCACTCCGAGCTTCCAGTAGTCGTGGAAGCGGTACCCACCCGGTTCCATCACCATCAGGTTCGCCGGCGTGGCGATCGGCGTGAGCAAGGCAGCGGCCGTGGCGACGTTGATGCTCATCAGCACCGGCGCCACGGCGACGTCGAGCTCGGCCGCGGCGGCGAGAGCGATGGGAATGACGAGCAATGTGGTGGCCGTGTTGCTGATGAACTGCCCGAGGCCGGCGGCGACGACGAACAGGACGATCAGCAGCACGTGTGGCCCCGCCCCACCGACGAGGTCGACGATGCGGCCGGCGAGCACCTCGCCCGCTCCGCTCGTCCCGATCGCCCCGGCCAGCGGGATCATGCCCGCCACGAGAACGACGGTCGTCCAGTTGATCGACGCGAACGCCCGCTCGACCGGCACCACACCGAGGAGCACGACGAGCCCAGCTGCTGCGAGGGCGGCGACGGCAGGGGGCGCGAGGTCGGTTGCGAGCACCACCACCATCGCGGTGAGCACGGCGATGGCCTCGACGGCACCGACTCCGAGGGGCACCGCCTGGCGGCGCACGAGGTCGGGCGAGTCGACCACCCGCACGTCGCTGTCGCCGGCGTGCCACGACAGTGCCTTCCACGTCCCGCGAACGAGCAGGGTATCGCCCGCCTCGAGCCGGGTCGGCCCGTGTCGGGGGTGGGCCCCCCGCACGATGGCGATGATCTCCAGCTCGCCGCTCGGGTTCGGCCGGCCCGCCTCGGTGCGCACGCCGATCAGGGACGACCGCGGGGCGACGACGAACTCGGCGGCCCCGTACGTGCGATCGAACAGCGGGGTGGCGTCGGCACCGTCGATCCGGTAGTGGCGCCGCAGCGTCATGTCGAGCTCGCCGACGTCGGTCGGCGCGGCAGCGGTGTCCGGGCGGGCGGGCAGGAGCTGCCGGCCGAGCACGACACAGATCGCGACGGTCCCGAGCAGCAGGGGGAACCCGACGGCAGCGAACTCGAAGAAGCCGAAGCTCCCCGCTCCGGCGTCCTCGGCGGCGTCGGACACGATCACGTTCGCCGGCCGCCCCGTCAGCGCGAGCAGCGACCCGGCATGGGCGGCGAACGCCAGCGGCACCAGCATCTGGGACGGCTGCTGGCCGACGCGGGCGGCGATCATCACGACGATCGGCACGAGCACGGCGACAGCAGCGTTGGCGGTGATCAGCGCCGTGGCCAGGGCGCAGCCGATCATCGTCACGACCAGCACCCGGGATCGCCCGGTTCCCGCCCGGTCGAGCAGCTGCTGACCGACCCATGCCGTCACACCGGTCGAGTCGAGAGCCTCGCAGACGACGAACAGAGCGGCGATGAACAGCACCGTCGGATCGCCGAACCCGGCCGTCGCCTCGTCGAGCGAGATGACGTCGGTCGCCCAGAGCAACAGCGCGGAGCCGACGGAGACGACGACGACCGGCACGCGGTTCACCATGAACACCACGACGGTGGCGCCGAGGATGACGAACGTGGTCGTCGAGTCGCTCATCGGTGCCCCGCATGCCCTGCCGTGTCAGGCGGCGCCCGGCTCCACCAGGGCGCCGGCCAACTCGGAGCGGCCGGTCACGCCGAGCTTCTGGAACGACCGGGCAAGGTGCGTCTCGACGGTCTTGACCGTCACGTAGAGCTCCTGGGCCACTTCCTTGTTGGTCTTGCCGCTGGCGGCCAACACGGCGACGCGGTACTCGCTGGCCGTCAGGGAGGCGACGCCGTTCACCGGCCGGTAGCGGGTCCGTCCGGCCCCGAGGAGCTTCTGCCGGCTCCGGAACAGCGCCGCGAGGCGCACGGCCCCGCTCTTTTCGGCGAGCCACAAGGCCCGGCCCAGCGCCTCGATCTCCTGGGCGGTTCCCGCCACGCCGACCGCGTAGGCGATCGTCGCCGCGGTGCGGGCTTCTTCGAGCGGGGCGCGGAGGCGGCGGAACGTCTCCATCGCATCGGCGAGCAGGCGGGACGCTTCGTCCCCCGTCGCCGCGCCCGCCATCACCATCGACCGTTCCGCCTCGGCCAGGGCACGCGGCCCTCCGAAGGCGACTGAGGCGTCGCGGGCCTCCACGCTGAAGCGTGCCGCGTCGCCCGGCTCGCCCGCCAGCACGCGGCCGTGCGCCCGGTTCGCCTGCCACGCGACGAACCCCGGGCCGACGCACCCCGAGCGCTGGGCCAGCTCCCACCCCAGATCGAGGTCGGCCATCGCCTCGTCCCAGCGCTGTTGCGCGCCGCGCAGCCGGCCCCGCGCGAACAGGAACAGGAGGTCGAACTGGCACGTCGACTCGGGGCTGAAGCGATCGTCACCGGTCCCGTCTCGCCGGACGGCGACGTCGTAGCCGTGGGCGGCGAGCACCTCGTCGGCCGTGGCCAGCTCGTCGCGCTCCCGCAGGACGTCGACGAGAACCGACAGTGGCGCCGTGACGAGGAAGTCGAGCCGATAGTCCGCGCACAGTTCGAGGGCGGCGCGTGCGTCGGCCTCGGCGTCATCGAGCTCTCCCGTTCGGAAGGCGATGACGCTGCGCTGGAACAACATCACGCTCACCTGCGTCGGCGCCCCCTCGCGGCGCGCCGCGGTGAGCCGCTGCTCGATGGCCGCAGCGGCGGCCTCGTCGCGATCGGCCATCGTGAGCGCCGCCGCGGCGAGGTGGAACCACAGCGGAACCGACGGATCGCGATGATCGATCGCGTCGAGGGCTCGCTGTGCGAACCCGGCGACGAGATCGGCCTGTTCACCGCGGATGCCCCCGGCGTAGGCGCGTGCGGCGAGCACTTCGGCCGGGGCCGACGCGGCGAGGTGGCTACCGGCGGGGACGGCCTCGATGAGCGCGCCGAGTAGCCGGTCGAGCTCGGCGGCGGGAATGCGGCCAACCGTGCTGGCGATGGCGAGCCCCGCCCGCCGGCGAGCCGACAGGATCTCGTCACCGTCGACCACACCGTCGAACTCGTGGAGCACCGCCATGCCGTCGGCCCACCGGCCGGCCATCGTCATCGTCGTCGCTCGGGCCATCGCCAGCGTGAGCCGGAACCCGACGTCGTCGATCTGCTCGATCGCCTCACCGAGATGATCGATCGCCGCCGGATCGTTCACCAGTGACTCGGCGACACCGAGCCGCAGCACGATCTCGAGACGCCGTGCCGCCGGCGGCGGTTCCGCGAGGGCCCGCTGGAGCTGGGCGATCGCCTGCTCCGTCGCGCCGGTCCGCAGCGCCGTGCTCGCCGACGTGAGCAGGGTGTCCACCACCTGAGGATCGGCGCCCGGCTCCATCGCCATCAGGTGGGGCGCCAACCGATCGGGCGGCACGTCCTCGGACTGCAGCACGGCGAGGGCCCGACGGTGCCGGGCCGAGCGCTCCCCGGGGAGAAGCCGACCGGCGACCGCGGATGCGACGAGCGGATGGACGAACTCCAAGGGCCGGCCGGATCCGAGGATGTCGGCGCGGAGCAGTTCGTCGGCCACCAGGCCCGCCTCGTCGATGGTCATGGCGGCCAGCGCGGCGACGTGACGGAGGTGGGCGTCGCTCCCGAGCACGGCCACGGCCGTGGCCACCTCGACGGCTGCGGGCGACAACCTCCCGATGCGGGCGAGCACGGTGTCGTCGATGTCGACGGCAGCGAGGCGATCAGCGGAGACCGAGACGATGGGCTGTCCGTCACCACTGGGGAGGTCGTCGCCGGCGGCCCGGACGAGCTCGCCGACGAGGAACGGATTGCCCCGGCTCACCTCGGCGACAGCGGCGCAGAACGACTCGGTGGGCCGACCGGGGAGCGATCGACGGACGAGGTCGCCGACCGCATCACGGCTGAGCGGCTGTGGGCGGAGGCGGACGATGCCCGGATAGTCGAGCAGACGCTGCAGCAACTCGCCGGAGGGCCCCGGCTCGGCGGGCCGCGAGCCGATCACGATGGCGACAGGCAGCTCGCCGACGCGGTGAGCGAGGTAGGCGAGGAAGCGCAGCGACGCGGCGTCGAACCAATGGACGTCGTCGCACAGCAGCACGAGCGGTTGCCGTTCGGCAAGGGCGACGGTGAGCCAGTAGAGCCCATGGAGCACGGCTCCGGGCCCGGCGTCGGCATCGTCGAGGCCGGGGGTGCCGGACACCACGGCTGCCGCCGGTCCGGCCGCTCCGACCAGGAGCCGGTCCGGGGACTCGGCCGCGCGCACGAGCGGCTCCAGCAGCTGGCGCACACCGCCGTAGGCGAGATCAATCTCGAGGCTCCCGCCTCGCGCCGAGGCCACGGTGTGCCCGTCGACGGTCGCGTGCCGGCGGGCGGCGTCGAGGAGACGGGTCTTGCCGATACCGGCCGGTCCCACCACCGCGATGGTGCCTCCCGCTCCCTTGGCCGCGGTGTCGAGCACGGAGAAGAGTGCGTCCTGCTCGGCATCACGCTCGAGCAGCGCTTCGGACGCGGACGCCGGACCCAGACCCACGGCGGCCAGCGTAGATGGTGCAAGGGCCCCGGCCCCTGGAGTTGCTCGCCGATACGCTGCCGCGATGAAGTGCCCAATCGATGACTCTCCGTTGTCGGTGTCCTCCCGTGAGGGCGTCGAGATCGACTTCTGCCCGCAGTGCCGCGGCGTCTGGCTCGACCGCGGCGAGCTCGACAAGATCATCGATCGGGCCGCAACGACCGTCAGTGGGGTCGCCCCGGGCGAGACGCGCCATCCTCAGGCCGACCGACCCGAAGTCCGCCCCGATCGTTCGTACGACGACGGGCCTCGTGATGGACGTCGACGCAAGCGCCGCAGCTTCCTCGAGGACCTCTTCGACTTCGACTGACGGCTTCGATCCCGACCTCCGGCGGCCTCGACGATCCCCGACCGACGTCGCCCGAGCGTCCGCTCTCAACCGAGCTCGGTCACGGCGTCGCCGAGGGCGTCCAGCTCGATTCGGACGGAGTCCATGGCGTCCTCTAGTGCCCCGATCTCGGCCAGAGCCGAGGGCGCGGTGAGTGCCAGCTCGGCCGTTCGAGCGACCGCGGCTTCCAGGCGCGCTTCGATCGCCGGGAGACGTTCGTACATCTCCTCGACGGCGTTGAGCATGCGCTGCATGGTGGCGAAACGCTGGGTCATCGCCTCGACGACATCGGGCGGCGCACCATCGCGCCGCACCTTCTTGAGATCGGACGTTGCCCGCTCGGCGTCGAGCATGGCGACCTGCCGTTCGAGCGCCGCTGCATTCGTCGCCGTTCTCCACACTGCGTCGACACCCGCGTCGACGCGACCGGTCATGGCCAGCACTCTCTCCTTCAGCGGCCCGTCCGGCATGGACGCCACGAGTGCGGTGAACTGATCGCGGGCGCGAGCAGCGTTGACGACGGGCAGCTGCAGCGCCGGGGGCAGCGTCGAGAGATCGGGGCGTCGCGAGTCACGCGGCGTGGACCGGCGTCGTCGGAACATCCCGTCAACGCTACGACCGAAACGAATCGGCCGCCTCGGGACTCCGTCCCGGCAAGGGAGCGTCTCCTCCGACGTCGACCGTGCGGGAGGCGGACGTCACGAAGCGCCAGGTGAACGTGCCGTCGTGCGCCAGGAGGTACTCGACGGCGCCAGGAGACGGATCGCCGCCGAGGTACGGCTCCTGCCCGACGAACGTCGTGGACGGCGCCCAGATGCGCGCGACCTCGGGATCACCACCGGGCAACGGCCGCTCGTCGACGGCCGCGCAATGGCGATGACCCGTCGCGACGAACCGGAGCGTCGCCGAAGCGGCGAGCAGCCCGGTCAGGTGCTGGCGCGGGGCCGGGAACATCTGCCAGCCGTCGTCCGGGTCGCCGTCGGCCGGCTGGTGGACGAACACGCCGACGCTGTTGCGGTCGTCGAGCGCGCCGGCGGCCCACACGTCGTGCTCGGGGTCCCCGAGCGCGTAGGCATCGAGCCCGACCAACTGCCAGCCCGGCACACGAATCTCGAACCGGTCCGCCCCCCACGTGGTGAGGAAGGCGTCACGCCTCCGTGTGAAGAGCTCGGGCTCGTCGTAGAAGCCGATGTCGTGGTTGCCCGGGATCACGGCCACGGGGCAGGGCAGTCCGGCGAGTACCTGGCGGGCCCGTTCGCGGTCGTCCGCGTCGTCGGGATCCTCGCGGACGATGTCGCCCGACACCACGACGAGGTCGGGCGGCCCGGCGACGATCCAGTCGATCAACACCTGCAGCGAAGCGGGGACGGCTTCCATCGCCGAGATGTGAGTGTCGGACAGCTGGACGACGCGGGTCACGGCCACCGGAGCATCCTTGCGTACGGCCGCACCAGCCGCCATCGCGGATTTGCTCAATTCGGAGCTGATCTCCCGACGGCTCAGTTGCTGATGCGTTCGGCGAGCGTGGCGGCGACCGTCAGCTCCTCGCCGTCGCGCACGATGACGAGCGGTACCTCATCACCGGGAGCGTGGTCCCGGATGGCGGCCACGAGGCCTGCGGCGCCGGTGACCGCCGCGCCGTCCACGCCGACGACGATGTCGCCGACCCGGATGCCGGCGGCCTCCGCCGGCCCGCCCGGCGACACCTCGGCGACGACCGCACCCTGACCCCCGTCGGTGCGTTCGACGGTGGAGATCCCGATCAGCCCCTCCCGGCGATCTTCGCCACTCTGGAGCTCGGCGAGGACCCGCTGGACCTCGGCCGAGCCGATGGCGAAGCCGACGTTGGTGGCGGCGAACTGGCCGTCGCCCGTGATGACCGCCGTGTTGATGCCGACCACCTGGCCGAGGGCGTTGACGAGCGGCCCGCCGGAGTTGCCCGACGAGATCGCCGCGTCGGTCTGGATCAGCCCGTCGAGGTAGCCGTCACTGCCGTCGTCGGCAGGCATCGTGCGGTTCTGCGCCGACACGATGCCGGTGGTGACCGTGGGGTCTCCGTCGAGGTCGAGGGCGTAGCCGATCGCCATCACCTGGTCGCCGACGCGGATCTCGTCGGGGTCGGCGAACGTCGCCGCCGTGAGCTTGGTGTCGGTGTCGACCTCGAGCAGGGCCAGGTCGTTGGCCGTGTCGGCGGCGACGACCCTCGCCGCAGTCGGTTCGGTGTCGCCGGCGAAGCGGACGCGCACCTCGCTTGCGCCGTTGACCACATGGGCGTTGGTGAGGATCTGGCCGTCCGACGCGACCACCACACCGGTTCCGACCGACTCGCCGGTGCCGAGCTGGCTGGTGACGATGGCGCTGATGGTGACGACGCTGGGCGCGATCGTCTGCAGCACGTCGTACACGGGCAGGTCGCCGTGGACGTCGGCCGGGGCAGCGGCCGACACATCGCCAGCGGCGGGAGTCTGGCCGGTGGCCGCTGCTTCGTACGATGTCGGCTGGAGCTCGGACGCGGCAACCGAGGTCGGGGCGACCGTGGACGTGACGGCCGCACCGTCCTCGTTGCCGATCGTCGTGCCGACGACGATGCCGGTGCCGCCGGCGACCAGCGCCACGGCCGCGGCGCCGGCGATTGCCAGCCGGCGCCGTCGGCCGGGCCGGTCCGCCGACCCGCGCGGATGGGGAGGAGAGACGCGCGGGGTCGGCGGCGGGGGGACCGAGAACGATTCGGAGGAGCGGGGCGGGGAGACGGGAGGCCGACTGTTCGGGTGCCTCGTCGGCGGCGTCGGTGGCGGCAACGAACTCACGTCGTCCGGTCTACTCCCGCGACCGCCCCAAGTACCCGCGACCGCCCGAAGTCTCAGCGAACTCTCGGCTTCCCCCGAGCCACCCCCCAGTCTCCAGCCCGCGCCGGCAACACGGCGCAGCAACACCGAAGGCGCGGACTGAAGACCGGTCGGCCGCCGGTCGACGCAGCAACACCGAAGGCGCGGACTGAAGACCGGTCGGCCGCCGGTCGACGCAGCAACACCGAAGACGCGGACTGAAGACCGGTCGGCGAGAGGGCCGCGGTACAACCTCCGTCGGGGGGTTCGGGGGGCGGTAGCCCCCCGATGCGGCGACGAGCGGAGCTTGCTCCGCCGCCGCCTCTTTCGGCTCTTCGTGCGAGCGAAGCGAGCTCGACCTAACTCGCCGCAGGCGAGCGAGGAGCGAAGCGACGACGCTCGCCGAGGACGACTACTTGTTCAAGTGTTCCAGGGCGAGGCCGCCGCGGGGGTAATCGAACGAGATCAGCCGGCCCGTGGTCGACAGCGTCACGTACGCCGTCTTGAGGTCGGGACCACCGAACGTGATGTTCGTCGTCAACAGGTCGCCGGTCTCGATGAACTCGACGAGCTCGCCATCGGGCGAGATCACGGTGATCCCGCCGTTGACGAGCGTGGCGACGCAGACGTTGCCCTCGGCGTCGACGCCGAGCGAGTCGAGCAGCTGGAAGCCGGGGAACCCGTACAGGCACGGCCACGTGTCGACGAGACCGGTCTCCTCGAGTACTCCGGGCCCGAGGATGCGGCGGCGGTTGACGCGACCCATCCAGGTCTCGGCCCAGTACAGCACCGTGCCGTCGGGCGACAGGCCGATGCCGTTGGGCTCGTGCACCGGGAAGAGGATCTCGCGGATCTCCGATCCGTCGTTCTTGGCGTAGTAGATGCCCGAGTAGTGCATCGTCCGCTCCGACGCGGCGTTGCCGTGGTCGGTGAAGTAGAAGCCGCCGTGGGCGTCGAAGACGAGGTCGTTCGGAGCGATCAGCGGGTTGCCGTTGCACTCGGTGTAGAGGTCGGTCACGGCGCCGGTCGAGATGTCGACGGTCTGGATGCGGCCGCCGATGTACTTCTCCGGCGTGGTGGGCCCGGGGAAGACGAGGCCGTCGAGGTCCTGCTCGGTGAAGCGGCCGCCGTTGTTGGCCAGGTACACCAGACCGTTGGGGCCCATCGCCGCGCCGTTGGGGCCGCCGGGGATCTCGGCGATCGTCTCCTTGGTCCCGTCGGGCTGGACGCGCGTGAGGCGGGGCCCGAACATCTCGACGACGATCACGGAACCGTCGTCCATGGCGATCGGGCCCTCGGGGAAGCTGAGGCCGTTGGCCATCTCGTTGAACTCGGTCATGTTGGTGACTCCTGAGTGATTGCTGGTGTGGTGGTCGGGTTGATCGGGAGAGCTGTCCGGGGACGGCTGTGAACTGGTCGGGCTAGTGGTCTAGCCTCACGGCACGGTGACCGGGCCGATCGGGGTGCCGGCCTCGCCGTTCCACTCGTCCCACGGCTGGGGCAACTGGGCGTAGCCTCCGCTGGCGCTCCAGCCGCCGTCGACGGTGAGCACGTGGCCGGTCACGAAGCTCGAGGCGTCGCTGGCGAGGAACAGCAGCGGGCCGACCAGTTCGTCGAGCTCGCCGAGACGCCGCATCGGCGTTCGGCTGCGCATCCACGTCGCCATGCCGGAGTCCTCGAGGAGCGTGCGCGTCATCTCGGAGATGAAGAAGTTGGGGGCGAGGGCGTTGACCCGCACGTTGCGATCGCCCCACTCGCAGGCCAGCTGGCGAGTCAGCTGGTTCACGCCGCCCTTGGCGGCGAAGTAGCCGGCGGTGCGGTTCTCCGAGCCGGCCATGCCGAAGATCGACGAGAGGTTGATGATCGAGCCGCGGCCGGCGGCCAGCATCGTCGGTGCGGCAGCGCGGGTCATGTAGAACAACCCGACGAGGTCGACCTGCACCATGCGGGCGAAGGACTCGGGGTCGACGTGCTCGGTGCGCATCAGCCGGTCGTCGGCCCATCCGGCGTTGTTGACGAGCACGTCGATGGTGCCCAGCTCGTTCACGCACGCGGCCGCCGCAGCCTCGCAGTCGGCGTAGCTGGTGACGTCGCCTTCGACGGCGACGCACCGCCGGCCGTGGGCCTCGACGAGCTTGCGCGTGTCGGCGAGCTTGTCCGCGCTGCGGGCCATCACGGCGACATCGGCACCGGCACGAGCGAGCACGTCGGCGAACAGCACGCCGAGCCCGTACGACGCGCCCGTCACCAGGGCGACGCGGCCGTCGAGCCGGAGGAGGCGGTCGGGATCAGTGGTCATTTCTCGTCCTCTCACAGGGGCTGGCCGGCGATCCCGCCAGTAGAGTTCGGGCAACATGACGTCCACGTCAACATCACTCGGGGGGATCGATGGAAGGTTCGACTGACCAGAAGGTGCAGAAGGAAGGGCGCGTCGGCGCGGTGCGTCCGTTCGACGAATCGGGCGTCACCCGCGGGGCCGACGGGGTCCTCCGCTACGACGACCTGCCGCCGACGATCGGCGCCATGTTCCTGGCGACAGCGACGGCGAATCCTGACGCCGAGGCGATCGTCGAGCTGGATGGCCGGCGCCTCACGTACGGGGAGCTGCACGCCGAAGCGGGCGCCGTCGCCGGCGGTCTCGCCGCGGCCGGGATCGAGCCCGGCGACCGGGTCGCGATCATCCTGCCCAACGGAGCCGAGTGGGTGGTGGCGTTCTTCGGCGCCGTGCTGGCCGGCGCCGTCGTCGTGCCCGTCAACACCCGCCTGGCCGAGCCGGAGATCGACTACATCCTCGAGGACTCCGGCGCCAGCTACGTGTTCCGGCCCGGCGAGTCGCTGCCGAGCGGCGACCCGGTCGACCGGGCGTCGAGCGAGCCGACCGACCTCGCCGCCATCTGCTACACGAGCGGGACGACGGGCCGGCCCAAGGGGGCGATGCTCAGCCACGAGAACTTCATGGCGAACTGCGAGACGTGCCGGCGCATCATGCACTTCCCCCGCCAGATCGCCATCCGCAACCTGGTGTCGGTTCCGCTGTTCCACGTCACCGGCCTCAACAGCCAGCTGCTGATCACGGTGTGGTTCGGCGGGACGACGGTCATCATGCCGGCGTTCGAGGTCCAGCGCTTCCTGCGGGCGATCGAGGAGGAGCGCATCGACGTGCTCACGTCCGTCCCGGCCATCTTCTGGCTGGCGATGAGCCAGCCGGCGTTCGCCGAGACCGACGTGTCGAGCGTGCGTTGGCTCACCTACGGCGGGGCACCGATGCCGCCCGACGTGATCGCCAAGCTGCGCTCCGAGTTCCCCAACGCCCGTCTCGGCAACGGCTTCGGCCTCACCGAGACCTCGTCCGTGTCGACGTTCCTGCCCCACGAGTACTGCGACGTCCGCCCCGAGACCGTGGGCTTCGCCGCCCCGGTCATCGAGCTCGACCTGTTCGAGGAGTCCGACGGCGTCGGTGAGCTGTTGATCCGTGGCCAGAACGTCGTGGCGGGCTACTGGAACAAGCCCGAGCAGTCGGCCGAGACGTTCGTCGACCACTGGCTGCACACGGGCGACCTGGCTCGCATCGACGCCGACGGGTACGTGCAGATCGTCGACCGCAAGAAGGACATGGTGAACCGCGGCGGCGAGAACGTGTACTGCGTCGAGGTCGAGAACGCCCTCGCCCAGCACCCGGATGTCTTCGAGGTCGCCGTGGTCGGCGTCCCCGACTCGATGATGGGCGAGAAGGTCGGCGCGGTGATCGTGCCCACGCCCGGAGCGGCGCCGGATGCGGCCGAGGTGGCCCGGTTCGCCCGCACCCTGCTCGCCGACTTCAAGGTGCCCCAGTACGTGGCGTTCCGCGACGAGCCGCTCCCCCGCAACCCCAACGGCAAGGTCCTCAAGCCGGTGCTGCGGGAGCACACGGAGTGGGGCGACCCGCTCCGCTGACATCGTCGAAGGGGCGATCGTCACGCCGACGCGTTCTCCGGGACCGTCGGCGCGGCGTATTGCTCACGGAGCACGGTCTTGAGCACCTTGCCGCTCGCGTTGCGCGGCAGGGCATCGATGAGCCGCACCGCCGTGGGCTTCTTGTACGACGCCAGGCGGTCCTTGCACCACGCGATGATCTCGTCCTCGCTCGGCGGTGACGCCGGGTCGCTCGGCGTGACGACGGCGACGGGCGTCTCCACCCACTTCTCGTGCGGGACGCCGATGATCGCCACCTCGAGCACGCCGGGGTGGGCGTCGATCACGGCCTCGACCTCGGCGCAGTAGATGTTCTCGCCGCCCGAGATGATCATGTCCTTCTTGCGGTCGACGACGTAGATGTAGCCCTCGGCATCGCGCCGAACCAGGTCGCCGGAGTGGAACCAGCCGCCGGCGAACGCCTCGGCGGTGGCCTCGGGCTTGTTCCAGTACTCCTGGAGCACGGTCGGGCCGCGGTAGACGATCTCACCGATCTCGTCGACGCCGACGTCGTTCATGTCGTCGTCGACGATGCGCACCTCGACGTTGACGACCGGCGTGCCGACCGACCCCATCTTGCGCACGGCGTCCTCGCCGCGCAGCACGCACGTGACCGAGCTCATCTCGGTCTGGCCGAAGGCATTGAAGTTGGGGACGCCCGGGAACGTGTCGGCCATCGCCTGGAGCACCGACGGCGGCGCCACCGACGCGCCCCACGAGATGCGCCGCAGCTGCAACTTGCGATCGGCGATGCCGGGCACGGCGCAGATCTGCTGCCACTGCGTCGGCACGAAGTAGCAGCCGGTGACGCCCTCGCGCTCGAGGATCTCGACCGTGCTGGCGGCGTCGAACTGGCCTGACGGCAGGAGGACGACCGTCCCCCCCGTGAGGAGGTACGGCAGGATGCCGTTGAGTCCGCCGATGTGGAACAGCGGCAGGCCCGACAGCCAGACCTCGTTGTCGCCGATGCCCATCGTCAGCATCATGTTGTAGGTGTTGAACAGGAGGTTGCCGTGCGACAGCACAGCGCCCTTGGGCCGGCCCGTCGTTCCCGACGTGTACATGATGAAGGCCCGCTCGTCGAGGCTGACGATCACGTCGGGCGCTTCGGCGCCGGCGGCGGCCAGGGCGTCCTCGTAGCGCTCGCCGCGTTCGCCGGCGTCGCCGGCCGGGCCGTCGCCGGTGACGAGGCAGTGCCGAACGCTCGGGACCGATGCCAGGGCGGCGCCGGCCGTCTCGGCGAGCCCGTCGTCGACGATCAGCACGCCGGCCCCGCAGTCGCCGAGGATGTAGACGATCTCGTCGGCGACGAGGCGGAAGTTCACCGGCACGCAGATCGCCCCGAGCTTGGCCGCCGCGAGGTAGGCCTCGATCACCTCGAGGCGGTTCGTCATCAGCGTGGCGACGCGGTCGCCGCGACCGATGCCTCTCGCCGCGAGTGCGTTGGCCAAGCGGTTCACGCGCGCGTCGAGCTCGGCGAACGTCAGTGTCGAATGCTCGAACTTGTAGGCGATCTTGTCGGGCGTCTTGCGGGCGATGCGGGCCAGCTGTTCTCCGTGGGCCAGGCTCCGTGCGCTGTCGAGTGACGTCATCGTCGGTCCTCCTTCTCAGGCCGTGCAGGCGGCGTACATGGTTTCGAGCTCGCGGCGGATGTCCGGGCCGCTCGGTTGGTAGACGACCTCGGTGACACCGGCGGCGCCGAGGTCGTCGATCTTGCGCCGCACCTCGGTCGGCGAACCGGTCACCGTGGTGCTGGGCAGCAGCGCACCACCGGTGACGGCCCACGCCACACGGTCGGCCTCGTTCAGTTCGATGCAGTGACCGGTGTGCACGGCGAGGTGCCGCTCCGCCTCGTCGTGCTCGCCGATCGAGGCCAGCCACTCGGGCCCACCGGGGATGGCGGCCACGGCGTCCGGGCCGGACAGCTCGTAGGTGGCGTGGTAGGCCAGCGCTCCACCCGGTCCGGCGGCGGCCTGCACCCGCGGCGACGAGGTGACGTCCTCGCCGTCGCCGAGCACCGTCCCCCAGTAGAGATAGGCGACCCAGTCGAACTGGCCGGGCTCCAGCCCGCCGGTCGTCGTCGTCACGTACAACCCGTCGCCGAGGCGCCGAGCGATGTCCTGTCCCTTGGGACCGATCGCCCCGATCAGCACCGGCACATCGACCGGGCGGGCGGCACCGCTGCCCTCTGGATGGAGCATGCGCATCCGCGCGCCATCCCACTCGATCGTCTCACCGCGCAGCAGCGAGCGAAACGCCTCGATGTAGTCGACCATGAAGCGCCACGAGATCGCCCCGTACCCCATCGCCCGGCGGCCGGTGAACCCGGTGCCGAACGAGACGGCCACCCGTCCCGGCGCCAGCGCCTCGAGTGCGGCCGTCGCGGCGGCGTTCGTCATCGGATGACGCAGCGTGGGGATCAGGACGCCGGGCCCGAGTCCGATCCGCGACGTCCGCTCGGCGGCCAGCGCCAGCGACATCCAAACGTCGGGGCTCTGCTGCGGCGTGTCGTACAACCACGCCCGGTGGTAGCCGATCTCTTCGGCGACGCGGATGTCGTCGGGCGACGACATCGTGGTGGGGAAGGCACACGAGACGTGCATCGCTCAGAACAGGTCCCAGTACGAGTCACGCTGGCGCATCTCGTCCGCCGTCTCCTCGAGGATCACCCGCCCGGTACGCATGACCGACACGCGGTCGGAGATGCGCAGGGCCTGCCCGACGTTCTGTTCGAGCAGCAGCACCGACAGGCCCTGGTCGGCCAGGCGGCGGATGGCGTCGAAGATCGAGCCGACGACGGCAGGAGCCAGGCCCAGCGATGGCTCGTCGAGCAGCAACAGCCGCGGCTGGGTCATCAGGGCGAGACCGAGACTGACCATGCGCTGCTGACCGCCCGACATCGTCCCGGCGAGCTGCTTGGCGCGCTCGTCGAGGATGGGGAAGAGCTCGTACACCGAGCGCAACCGGCGATCGCGCTCTTCGGCGCTCACCCCCGGCGCGCCGAGCAGCAGGTTGTCGGTCACCGTGAGGTCGGCGAAGACGAAGCGCTCGGACGGGATGAGCGCCATTCCCCGGCGCACGTTGACGCGAGGTGAGGTGCCGGTGACGTCCTGCCCGTCGTAGAACACCGAGCCGGCACGCGGCGACAGGGCACCGATGACGCTCTTGATCACCGTCGTCTTGCCGGCGCCGTTGTGGCCGAAGAGCGACACGACCTCGCCCTCGCCGACGCCGAGCGACACGCCGAACACGACCTCCTTGCGCCCGTAGGCACAACGCAGGTCCCGGACATCGAGCAGGAGGTCAGGCGACACCGAAGTACGCCTCCGCCAGTCGCGGCGAGCCGGTCAGGTGATCGAGGGTGCCCTGATCGGTGATCCTTCCCAGTTCCATGAAGTAGGTGTGATCGGCGAGCCGGCCGACCACGTGCAGGTTGTGCTCGACGATGCACACCGTGCGACCCTGATCGCGCACCTGCTCGATCAGCGACAGCATCGTGTCGACCCAGACCGTGTCGATGCCCGAGGCCGGTTCGTCGAGGAGCAGGACGGGCGCCTCGGTCGCCAGGACGCGTGCGAGGGCGACGAGCTTCGACTGCCCGAACGACAGGGCGCCGCCGGGCACGTCGGCGAAGGCCGACATCCCGACGAACTCGAGCCACTTGTCGGCCGCCTCGCGGGTCGCGACCTCGGCGTCCCGAACGGCGCCGGGCGAGGTGAACAGCCGTGGCACCGACTCGCCCAGCTGGCGCTGCACCCCCAGCATCACGTTGGCCCGACAGCTGAGGCGGGGCACGATGCGCACGTCCTGCCACGATCGGACCATGCCGTACCCGGCCACCGCGTTCGGCGTGCGACCGACGAGCTCGCGGCCCTCGAGACGGATCGAACCGGCGTCGGGTCTGATGAACCCCGTCAGCAGGTTGAACACCGTGGTCTTGCCGGCGCCGTTCGGGCCGACGAGTGCGGTGATGGTCCCGCGGCGCAGCTCGAGGTCGAGCTCCGACGCCGCGACGATGCCGCCGAACGACTTCGACAGGCCCTTCACGTCGAGCACGACAGGTGCCGACTTCCACCGCGAGGTGTCCCCGGCCGGGCTCTCCTCGGCGACGCGAAGGACCGGTGCCGGCGGGTTGTCGGTGGCGGCGTCGCCGGGAATCGCGCTGGCCCGTCGCCACGTGGCCGGGCGGAACGGGTTGACGCCTTCGGGCAGCAGCCCTTCGGGCCGCAGCCGCATCAATACGACGAGCAGCAGGCCGTAGATCGTCAGGCGCCAGAGACCGGCCGTCTCCGGGCTGAGCGACACCGCCCACTCGAGCAGCGGCTTGGTGAGCACGACGGTAGCTGCCCCGAGCACCGAGCCGTAGAGGTTGCCCAGCCCACCGAAGATCACCATGGCGAAGATCGACAGCGACACGTCGAAGCCGAACTGGCTGGGCGTGGCGATCGAGTTGAACGACGCCAGCAGACCGCCTCCGAGACCGGCGAGGGCGCAGGTCACGCCGAACACGAGGATCTTGGCGGCGACGACGTTCTTGCCGAGCGAGCGCATCGCTTCGGGGTCGTCGCGGAGGCCCCGCAGCACACGACCGAACGGCGACTCGCCGAGACGGTGGCAGAGCGCGAACGTCAGCACGAGGAACACGAGCAGCGGCAGGAGCCAATCCCGCGGCGACGCCAACGTCCAACCGAACAGCGAGGCCTTGGGGATGTTGATCAGCCCGTAGGTGCCGCCCAGCTGCGGGAACGTCTGGAACAGGCCGAGCAGCACCGACGACACGGCAAGCGTCAACAGAATGAGGTACTCGACCGACAGCCGCAGGGCGGGGAGGGCGACCGCCACCCCGAACAGCCCGGCGACGAGCGTGCCCACGAACACCCCGAAGAACAGGTTCCAGTGGTGGGTCAAGGCGAGGTATCCCACCGAGTAGCCGCCGACCGCGGCGAACGCTGCGTGGGCCACCGACACCTGGCCGGCGAACCCGAGCAGCAGGTTGAGCGAGATCGCCAGGATGCCGAAGATGAGCACCTGATCGGCGTAATTGGAGAAGATGCTCATCTGCTGCGTTCTCCGGCCACGCAGGCCGCGTGAACGGCCGGCTCCGCTAGCGCTCCGCCGGCCTTCACCGCTCGAACTCCAGGACGCTCGCTTCGCTCGCTGACATCCGGACGGATCACAACGCCTCTCTCGGACGGGTCAGCAAGCGCCGGATGTCGAAGCGGAGGGGGCCGCCGGCGGCGATCGACTTGGCGACGAGGTAGACGAGCAGGATCACGAAGACCGAGATCTGCGTCCACCGCACCGACACCCACAGCGAGCTCATCGTCTCGATGAGACCGACGCCGATGCCGGTGAGATACACCCTGACCGGCGAGCTGGCCGTCCCCCCGAAGAAGGCGACGACGAAGGCGAGCACGACGGGGCGGAAGCCCATCGACGGTTCGACGGAGAACTTCGTCGCCGCGAAGATCGCCGCGACACCGGCGAGGAACGTGCTGGCGGCGAACACCACGACGTAGACGAGCCGCGGATCGATGCCGATCAGCAGTGCCATGTCGGGATTGCTGCGCGTCGCCTTCACCGCCCGACCGAAGGACGTGTACCGCAGGGCGGCGGCGAGCAGCAGCACGAGGACGGCCGCCGTGCCGACGGCGTACAGGTCGATGTTGATGAGGTTGGCGCCGCCGATCTCGACGCCGCGGATCTTCCAACCGCGAAGTCCGTTGGTCTGCGACCCCCAGACGATGCGGATGAAGTTCTCCAGGGCGATGCCGAGGCCGAGGGCGGCGACGAAGATCGCCAACAGTGCGTTGCCGCCGGCGCGGACGGCGAGTGGTCGGTAGACGAACCACTCGACGCCCGCACCGGCGAACGGGATCAGCACGAGAGCAAGGACGACAGCCGGCCAGTAGCCGAGCCCGACGCGATCGACGAACGTGAACGCCAGGTAGGCGGTCAGCGTGTAGATCGCACCGAACGCGAAGTGGAACCGACCGGTCACGCCCAGGATGAGGGCGAAGGCGACGCCGAGCAGTCCGTAGGCGGAACCGTTGACGATGCCCGAGGCAAAGAGTTGCCGCGCTTGTTCGAGGCTGACCGCCAGCACGTCGGATCAGGCGAGCCGGAAGTCGGCGGCGGCGATGTCGAAGAACGCCAACGGCGTGACGGCACCGTCCTTGTAGTTGAAGACGCCCATCGGACGCTGGATCACCGAGTGCGTCACGGGATCGAGCGTGTACGAGCCGATCGTCGACTCGTCGCCGCCGTACACCGAGACCGCGGTCAGGTTCTCCTGGAAGGCGGCGTCGAGGTCGGCACCGCTGTTGAAGTCGCCGCCGCCTTCGATCACCCTGCGGATCACCTCCCACATCACGAGCGTGTTCTCGTAGAAGTTCGCCGCGTAGAAGTCGGGGAACTCGTCGTCGTAGGCGGCCTGGTACTCGGAGATGAACAGCTTCGCCAGCGGGCTCACGCCGACGCTCTCGTCGAAGTAGTCGGCGGCGAAGGTGAAGCCGTACTCGTCGTACGCGCCGTTGGAGGCGTTGAGGCCGTCCGGCGTGAACTCGAAGCCGAAGAAGGGGGCCTCGATGCCGCTCACGTAGTACTGCGAGGCGAAGTGCCCCGGGTCCTGGCCCGAGCCGTAGGCGATGAGGATGTCGGGCTCGTTGGCCTGGATCTTCGGGAGCAGGGTGGAGTAGTTCGACTCGCCGACGGGGTAGAGCTCGAACAGGCCGTTGAACTCGTAGCCGGCCGCCTCGAACTTGGCGAGGATGTCCTCGCGGATC
Organism: Desertimonas flava; assembly: GCF_003426815.1. Taxonomy (GTDB): domain Bacteria; phylum Actinomycetota; class Acidimicrobiia; order Acidimicrobiales; family Ilumatobacteraceae; genus Desertimonas; species Desertimonas flava. The sequence continues at coordinate 13,165 of NZ_QKYK01000042.1, read as the reverse complement.
TGGCTGTTCGTCGGCTCGCCGAGGTCCCAGCCGATGAAGCCGAGCGTCTTGGCGTCGGGCAGGACGGTCTTCGTGTACTCGAGGAGCCCCGGGATCGCGTCGTTGGGTGTGATCGCGCGAGTGCCCCAGAAGAAGGGCTTACCCTGGGCGAACGTGCTGGTTCCGCCACCGCCGTCGAGGGTGAAGCACTGGTATTGCTCGGTCCCCGGGAGCATCGACCCCAGGTTGTCGCAGTACGACGCCAGCTTGGCGGGATAGCCCGCTTCGCCGAGCTCACGCATCGCATCCACGCCGGCTTGGGCGTCGCCCGACTTGTGATCGAGGTACTTCACCTCGAACTGCGGGCCACCCGCGGCGGCGATGTGGGCCACGGCGAGGTCGATGCCGCGGCTCATCGTCTGGCCGTAGTACGAGCCGGCCCCGGTCATCGCCAGCACCGCGCCCATCTTGAACGTCTCGCCGCCGCCGGCGGTCGCCGGGTCGATGCCGAGCAGCTCGGCGAGCTGCGCCCCGGCATCGGCGCTCCGTGGCCGGCGCAGGCCGGCTGCTCGCTTCGGTCGGGCTGGCCCGGCGGCACCTGCCAGGTGTCCGCCTGCGGCCACGGCAACACCGGTGAGCCCGAGAGCCCGCAGTGCGTTGCGTCGTGACAGCGTCCGCCCGAAGAGCCCGTCCTGCTCACTGCGCTGATTCATCGAATCCCCCTGCCTTGTGTTGGCGACCCCCGTCGCCCCTCGTGGCCGCCCGTCCAGGCGACTCGCCGTAGTTAAGATGACTGCGACGTCACAGTCAAGTCGAGCGCTTCGGCGCCCGTTCGCACGGCGCCGATCGGGCGCTCAGGTGGAGCGTCGTCGCTTCCGCCGCGGCGGCACCGGGTCGGGTTCGGGCAGGCCGAGAGCCCGCACCCACAGGCGCGACAGGGTGTCGAGGCCGACGTCGGGATCGTGGTCCTCCCCGAGCACCAGCCACACGTAGATCGTGCGGTCGACCATCGATCCGAGCGAGCTGGCCGCGTAGTGGGGGTCGAGGTGAGGGCTGGCCAGCCCTTCGGCCTGCCACCGGCGGATCGCCTTCTCGGTGCGGTCCACGTACCGCCGTCGGATCACCACACGCTGCTGGCGCAAGGTGTCGTCGAAGGTGGCGACAGCTTCGAGCACCTTGTTGAGTGCCCGGTTCCGGCGGTAGGCCTCGTAGTACGCCCGGTTCGTCTCGAGGATTCGCTCGAACGGCGTCTCGGCCGCCGATTGCCGGCTCGGCCGCTCGGCGAAGAGCTCCTCTTGCGACCGCTCGATCACCTCCATGAAGACCTGCTCCTTGGAGTCGAAGTACTTGTAGAACGTCCCGTGGGCCATGTTGGCCTCGGCCGAGATGTCCGTGATGCGGGCGTCGAGGAAGCCGTCGCGTTCGAACACGCGACGAGCCGCCGCGAGCATCGCCTCCCGCGTGCGCAGACCGCGAGGGGTGAGCTGGTCGACCGTGGCCGCGGTCGGGGTGGTCCGACGCGGCGCGGTGCGCCTCGGCGGGCGGGCACGTGTTGGGAGAGGCTCCACCATCGTTCGGGATCGTAGTCCCGCTGGCAACCCTCGACGTGACCTTGACGTCGACGTCACTTCATCCGTATGGTGCGCAAGGATGGACTTCGCTCTCCCGGCCGACATTCAGACCACGCTCGACCAGCTCGACGACTTCATCGAGCGGGAGATCAAGCCGCTGGAGCAGGCCGACGACAACATCCGCTTCTTCGACCACCGGCGCGAGTGGGCCCGAACGGACTTCGAGAACGGCGGCATTCCCACGGCGGAGTGGGAGGACCTGCTGGCGCAGATGCGACGCAAGGCCGACGAAGCCGGTTGGCTGCGCCTCGCCCTCCCCGCCGAGTACGGCGGCCGCGACGCCAGCAACCTCGAGATGGCGATCATCCGCGAGCACCTGGCGACGAAGGGCCTCGGCCTCCACAACGACCTGCAGAACGAATCGTCGATCGTCGGCAACTTCCCGACCGTGCTGATGATGCGCGACTTCGGCACCCCGGAGCAGCAGGCCGAGTGGATGCCCGGATTCCTCGACGGCTCGCGACGACTTGCGTTCGGCCTCACCGAACCCAACCACGGCAGCGACGCCACGTACATGGAGACGACAGCGGTCCGCGACGGCGACGAGTGGATCATCAACGGGGCCAAGCGCTGGAACTCGGGCCTCCATCACGCGACGCACGACATCATCTTCGCCCGCACGTCAGGCGAGCCGGGATCGGCCGGCGGTATCACGGCGTTCCTCGTGCCGACCGACTCACCCGGGTTCAAGGTCGAGTTCTTCTGGTGGACGTTCAACATGCCGACCGACCACGCCGAGGTAACGCTGCGTGACGTCCGCGTCGGCAACGACGCCGTGTTCGGCACCGTCGACCACGGCCTCGACCTCGCCCAGCACTTCGTGCACGAGAACCGCATCCGCCAGGCGGCGTCGTCGCTCGGCGCCGCGCAGTTCTGCATCAACGAGGCCGTGGCGTACGCCAACGGTCGCACCACGTGGTCGAAGCCGCTCAGCACGAACCAGGGCATCCAGTTCCCCCTCGTCGAGTTGCACACGGAAGCAGCGATGCTCCGCCAGCTCATCCGCCAGACGGCCTGGAGCCTCGACCAGCAGCACCACCTCGAGCTCACCCACGCCGTGGCGATGTGCAACTACCGTGCCAACCGGCTGGCCTGCGACGCCGCCGATCGGGCGATGCAGACGTGCGGCGGCGTCGGCTACAGCCGCCACATGCCGTTCGAGCACATCTACCGCCACCACCGCCGCTACCGCATCACCGAGGGCTCCGAGGAGATCCAGATGCGCAAGGTGGCCAAGCACCTCTTCGGCTTCGGCCGCAAGCCGTAGGCCCGACGTTTGACGGGGTAACAGATGGTGCCAGGCACCATCTGTTCCCCCGTCAGCGGTCAGCGAGCGGCGAAGTAGTCGAGCGAGGCCGGGTCGGCGAGCGAGTCGCGCGAGGCCACCGACTCGGGGTCCGCCCCGCCGAGAATGCGCTTCACCGGCAGTTCCAGCTTCTTGCCCGAGAGCGTGCGCGGGATCGTCGGCACGGCCTCGATGGCATCCGGCGTGTGACGAGGTGACAGCTCACGGGCCAGTGCTCTGCGGATCGCCGTCCGCAGATCGTCGGTGAGTTCGGCCCCGGGCGTGAGCGTGACGAAGAGGACCAGCTCGCCGAGCCCGCCGGCGTCCGTCGTGTCCTCGAGGTGGACGACGAGGCTGTCGGCGATCTCGTCGAAGCCCTCGACGACGGCATAGAAGTCGCTCGTGCCGAGGCGGACCCCACCGCGGTTCAGCGTGGCGTCGGACCGGCCGCTGATCACGCACGACCCGTCCTCCTGGAACGTGATCCAGTCGCCGTGACGCCAGACCCCGGGGAAGTCCTCGAAGTAGGCGGCGCGGTACCTGGAGCCGTCGGCGTCGTTCCAGAACCCCACCGGCATCGACGGCATCGGCGCCGTGACGACGAGCTCACCCGTCTCGCCCACCGCACACGGCGTCCCCTCGGGCGTGAACGCCTCGACCCGGCAGCCGAGCAAGCGACCGCCGAGCTCGCCGGCGCGGACGGGCTGCACGGCCGACGAGCCGATGAACGCCGTGCACACGTCGGTGCCCCCGGCAATCGACGCGACGTTGACGCCGAGCGTGTCGACGATCCAGCGGAACCCGTCGGCCGGGAGCGGCGAGCCGGTGGACCCCACCTGGCGGAGCGTCTCCTTCAGCGATGCCGGCGGGACGACCCCCGCCTTGCGGCACGCCATCACGAACGACGCCGACGTGCCGAACACGGTGGTCGCCGACTCGGCGGCCACGTTCCACAGCGTGTCGAGCGACGGTGCGCCGGGATCACCGTCGAACAGGACGATCGTGGCCCCGACGAGGAGACCCGACACGTTGTAGTTCCACATCATCCAGCCGGTCGTGGTGAACCAGAAGAAGCGGTCGGCCGGACCCATGTCGTGATGCAACGTGAGCACCTTGAGGTGCTCGGCGACGATGCCGCCGTGCCCGTGGACGATCGCCTTGGGCAGACCGGTGGTTCCCGAGCTGAACAGCACGTACAGCGGGTGATCGGCGGCCATGGGCGTCGCCGCGAGCGGGGCCGGTTCGGCGAGCAACTGCTCCCACGTCACGATCGCCGGGGCCCCGGCGCCGGCCGGCGCCGGGAGCGCCTCGTCGGGGAAGAGGTAGGGCACGTGGACCACGTTCCGCAGCGTCGGGAGCTCGGCAACGATCTCGGCGACGTGTTCCCGGCGGTCGATCTGCTTGGACCCGTACCCGTAGCCGTCGACGGTGACGAGCACGACCGGTTCGATCTGGGCGAGGCGGTCGGCGACCGACCGCACGCCGAACTCGGGGGCACAGCTCGACCACACGGCGCCCAGCGAGGCGGTGGCCAGGAAGGCGACGAGCGTCTCGGGGATGTTGGGGGCGTAGGCCACGACCCGGTCACCCTCGGCCACTCCGAGCGTGCGCAGGCCGGCGGCGCAACGAGCGACGGCGTCGGCGAGCTCCGACCAGGTGAGGTCGACCCGGTCGCGGGTCTGGCTGTACGCGGTGACCGCGAGCTGGTCAGGGGTCGACGTCGCGGCAGCCAGCGCCTGGTCGGCGTAGTTGAGCCGGCCTCCCGGGAACCACCGGACTCCGGGCATGGAGTCACCCTCCCGGACGGCGGTCGGGCGGTCGAACCAGCGCATTCCGCAGAACTCGGTCGCCGCGGCCCAGAAGCCGTCGATGTCGTCGACCGACCAGTCGGTGAGCTCGGCGAGCGACCCCAGTCCCCGGGAGGCGGCGAAGCGTCCGATGGCGCTGTTCGCCCAGGCGTCGTCGGCGGGGGACCAGATCAGCTCACCTCGTGTCACCCGGCCTTCATAACCCACGAAGTCCCCGCGCCGCCAGACCGCTCCCCCTACGGGCCGGGCCCCGTGTCACACCGCTCGTGGCGTCAATCCACCGGCGGCGGCCACGCGGCTGGGGAGGCCGTGGCCGACGAGCTCGGCCAGGAGGGGTCCGGCGGCGAGCAGCTGATCGAGGTCGATGCCGGTGGCGATCCCGGCATCGTCGAGCAGCAGCACGAGGTCCTCGGTGGCCAGGTTGCCGCCGGCGGCCGGGGCGAACGGCGAGCCGCCGAGCCCACCGAGCGCGGTGTCGAAGCGGCTCACACCGAGGCCGATGGCTGCCCACGCGTTGACGAGCGCCGTGCCGCGCGTGTCGTGCAGGTGCAGTCCGACGTCCCTGCCGGTGGCGTCGAGGACCTCACCGATGCGGCGTGGCGTCGCCATTCCGGTGGTGTCGGCGAGCGTGATCCGGTCGATGCCGACCCGCCGGGCGTGGTCGACGATGGCGAGAACATCGTCCGGACCGACTCGTTCGCCGGCGAACGGCGAGCCGAAGCAGCACGAGACGACCTCGTCGAGCACCGCGTCGGGAGCCGCCTGACGGATCGCCTCGACCTGGCCCTGCGCCTCGGCCACCGTCATGTGAACGTTCTTCTCGCTGTAGGCGGGCGACGCCGAGATCGTGATGGTGAGATGCCCCAAGCCGGCGGCGGTGGCGAGGTGGGCGCCCTTGACGTTGGGAACGAGCGCCCAGGTCGTCGCGTCGTCCGGGAGGTTCTCGGCGACGAGCGCCGCCACGTCGGCCGCTCCCGCCATCGCCGGCACCGCCTTCGGCGACACGAACGAGGCCACCTCGACGTCCCGGACCCCTGCCGCGAGCAACGCGGCGACGAGCTCGGCCCGGCGCTCCGGCTCGACCGGCCGCTCCCCCTGGAGCCCGTCACGGGCAGCCACGTCGCGGATCCGCACGACAGCGCTCATGTCCGTGCACCGTACCGACCGGGGACACCGGGCGATAAAGGCGGTGGACGAGGGGCCATTCATGGTGAACTTGCGTCGTGATTTCACTCCGCAAGAAGACCCTCACCGCTGTTGCCCTCGCCTCACTGCCGGTCACGGCGTTTGCCGCCTCCGCCGGTGCGGCCCCCGCCGGCGTGCTCCCCGACGATCTCGGGTTCCTCGACACCGACACGATCGATGAGGTCGTCGCCAGCGCCGAGAACGGCAGCGCCGACTGTGCGGCTCTGGAGACCGTGATGGGGATCGCCCTCATCTCGTCGTTCGCGTCGGGCGACTGGGACTTCGGCACCTCCGACTCCGACCCCGCCGACACGATCCCCGAGATCAGTCCGGAAGCGTTCTGGGGGGTCTCGGCGCCGTTCCTCCTGCCGCTCCTCGACCGGGTGAGCACGGACGATCCGGCGGCGGCCGCCCTCGTCGAGATGGTCGGTCCCCAGCTCGCCGGCGCCGTGCAGGAGCTGCGTGACATGGGCTTCACCGACGACGAGCTGCTCCTGATCCAGGACTCGTGGGCCCTCGACATGGTGATGAGCGACACGGACATCACCGAGCCGGACGATTCGGCCCTCGCCGATCTGGAGGCGCGCGCCGAGGAGCTCTTCACGTACGACTTCGCGTCGATCACGTTCCTCGACGAGGAGGACTCCGGGGATCTGCCGGGCGAGGACGACGAGGAGCTGCCCTGGGCGAGCGGGTGCCCCGAGACGGCCAGCATGCTCGACTTCGACATGGAGCCGGTGTCGGCGACGATGGACTTCGAGGTCACGATCACCGCTCCCTGATCGTGGTGCGGCTGGGGCACGCCGACTTCGCGGCGACTGTCGAACCGTTCCGGGACGAGGTGGTCGCCCACTGCTACCGCATGCTCGGGTCGCTGCACGATGCCGAGGACATCGTTCAGCAGACCTGGGTGCGGGCGTGGAAGGCGTGGCCGAGGTTCGAGGCCAGGCTCGATGACGAGCAGCGCTCGGTTCGCGCCTGGCTGTACCGGATCGCCACCAACCGATGCCTCACGGTGCTCGGCCGCGACCAGCGCCGGCGGGAGCTGCCCGCCGAGATGACACCTGCGGCCGAATCGGCACAGGAGCTGCTGTGGCTCGAACCACTGCCCGACTCGCGGATCGCCTTCGCCGAGCGGCTCGACCCGGCCGATCGGCTCGTCGCCCGAGAGAGCATCGAACTGGCCTTCGTCGCGGCGCTGCAGCGGATGCCCCCGAAGCAGCGCGCCGTGCTCGTGCTGCGCGAGGTGCTCGGCTACTCGGCCGCCGAGGTGGCCGACCTGCTCGACATCTCGGTGGCGGCCGTCAACAGCGCGATGCAGCGAAGCGTCGCCCAGCGCTCGTCGTTGCGGCACGCCGAGCCGGTGTCGACGGCCGACCGTGACGATGTCGCCCGTCGCTACGCGGCAGCGTGGGAGGCGGGGGACGTCGACGCGATCGTGGCGATGCTGACCGAGGACGCCCGCTACTCGATGCCACCACTCCCCGAGTGGTACTCGGGACGCGATGCCATTCGCGCCTGGTTGCTCGACGGGCCACTCCGAACCCGCTGGCGGTTCGTCCGCTCCGACGCCAACGGAGCGCCGGCGTTCGCCACGTACATGTGGGACGGAGAGCGGTACCTGCAGATGGGGCTCGACGTGCTGACCGTTCGCAACGGATCGGTCGCCGAGATCGTGTCGTTCCTCTCGAGCGACTTCGCCGATCTCGGCCTCCCCCGATCGTTTCGCGGGGATTCTCCGCCGCCGCGATGAGTTCCGTACGCGACCGGGGTTGACAGGGCAGGACACACGAACAGAGGAGACGTCCATGCCCACCCACACCACCGACCGGTCCATCGACGAGGCGCAGATCCGTACGTTGATCGAGCGTTGGGCCCGAGCGGCCCACGACGGTGACATCGACACGGTCCTCGCCGACCACACCGACGACATCGTGATGTTCGACGTGCCGCCGCCCCAGGAGGGCGCACGGGGACCTGACGCCTACGCGGCCACGTGGCCGCAGTTCTTCGAATGGCAGGCCGGCGGTGCCACCTTCGACCTCCTCGAGCTCGACGTCACCGCCGGTGAGGAGGTGGCGTTCGCCTGGGCCCTGCTGCGCTGCGGCACCCCGGCCGAGAACGCCGCTCGGCCCGACCGCCGGCTGCGTTTGACGATCGGCCTGCGCCGGCACGACAACCGCTGGCTGATCGCCCACGAGCACCACTCGTTCGCCGCCGAGCCTGACAGCGAGGGCTGACGGCGCAGGGATCGGCGCTCGCCACACGGCCGGGATGGGGCCCTCGGATCAGACCGGAGGCACGCCGTGGCGACGGGTGGCGAAGTGGCGCTCCTTGTTGCGGGCGTTGGCGATGCGCCGGATCAGGTCGGCGCGCAGCTGCTCGGGCTGGATGATCGCGTCGATGACCAGCTCCGAGGCGAGGCGCAGGAGGTCGACGTCGGACTCGTAGATCGAGCGCTGCTCGGCGACGAACGCCTCGCGCTCACCGTCGTCGTCGATCGCCGCGATCTTGTTGGCGAAGACGGCGTTGACGGCGGCCTCGGGCCCCATCACGGCGATGCGAGCGGTCGGCAGGGCGATCGTTGCCTCGGGCGCGAACGCCGGACCTGACATCGCATAGAGCCCGGCGCCATAGGCCTTGCGGACCACGACGGACACCTTGGGAACCGTCGCCTCCGACACCGCTGTCACCATCTTGGCGCCGTGGCGGATGATGCCCTGGCGCTCGACGGCCGAGCCGATCATGAAGCCGGGGACGTCGGCGAGGAACACGAGCGGGATGTTGAAGGCGTCGCACAGCCAGATGAAGCGCGCCGCCTTGTCGGCCGAGTCGACGAACAGCGTTCCGGCGAGGTGCGCCGAGTTGTTGGCCACGATGCCGACGGGATGACCGTCGAGGCGGGCCAGGCCGACGATCAGCTCGCGGGCGAACAGCGGCTTGATCTCGAAGAAGCTCTCGGCGTCGACGATCCCGTCGATGACCGTGTGCATGTCGAACGGCACGCGTTCGTCGGCCGGCACCGTGTCGATCGTCAGCGGGGTCTCCGGCTCGGCCGCCTCGTAGACCGGCGGCTGCTCCTTCCACGTCCGCGGGAAGTACGTGAGGTACGCCCGAGCCTGGTCGATGGCGTCGGCGTCGTCGGCGGCGAGATTGTCGGCGCACCCCGACTGCGAGACGTGCATGCGGGCGCCGCCCATCTCCTCCAGCGTGGTGATCTCCCCCACCACCATCTCGGCCATGCGCGGCGAGCCGAGGTACATCGACGCGTTGCCGTCGACCATGAAGACGATGTCGCAGAACGACGGGATGTACGCCCCGCCGGCCGCCGACGGACCGAAGAGGCAGCACACCTGGGGCACCTGGCCCGACAGGCGCACCTGGTTGTAGAAGATTCGCCCGGCCCCGCGACGTCCCGGGAACAGCTGGACCTGGTCGGTGAGTCGCGCTCCGGCCGAGTCGACCAGCCAGACGATCGGGACCTGCTCGGCGAGCGCGGCCTCGGACGCCCGAACCATCTTCTCCACCGTGCGGGCGCCCCACGAGCCGGCCTTGACCATCGGGTCGTTGGCGACGATCACGGCCGGGACGCCGTCGATGGTTCCGTGCCCGGTCACCACGCCGTCGGCCGGGAGCCCTTCGGCCTGGTTGTTGGCGAGAAGGGCGTCCTCGACGAACGACCCGGGGTCGACCAACAGATCGATGCGCTCGCGTGCGGTCAGCTTGTTCTGGCCCCGCAACTTGGCCAGACCCCGCTCGTCGGGTTCTGCGGCCCGGGCTACGGCCGACGCGATCTCCTCGTGCATGCCGCCACGGTAGGCGGCGGACCCGCACTCGGCGAACGCGACCGCGCCCTCGGTGCGTACGCTCGGGCCCCGCATGGACACCGACCTCGTGCTCTCCCCGTTCGGTGCCGATCCTGCTGAGATGGTCGCTGCCGCCGTCGCGGCGGACCGGGTCGGGTTCGCCGGGGTGTACACCTACGACCACTTCAGCGGTCTCGTCGCCGGCAAGCCGTGGTCGCGTGATCCGTTCGCCGTGCTCGGTGCGGTCGCCGTGTCGACCAGCCGCGTTCGCCTCGGCGTGCTGGTCGCCAACATGGTCAACCGCCATCCGGCGCAGCTCGCCTGCGCCGTCGACACCCTCCAGGCGCTGGCGCCAGGTCGCGTGATCTGCGGGATCGGGGCCGGCGCGTCGCCGGGGACGGCGTTTGCCGCCGAGCACGACGCGATCGGTCGATCCCTCGAGCGGGCAGCCGAGCGGCGCACCCGGCTGGTCGCCACGATCGACCGGCTGCGGGCGATCTGGCGGGGCGACGGCGTCCCGGCAGTGGTCGACGGTCCCGACGCCCCGCCGATCATCGTCGGGGCGAGCAGCGCCGCCACCGGAATGCTGGCGGCGAGCCATGCCGACGGTCTCAACCTCCAACGCGGCCGCGACGATGCGTTGCTGTCCTCACGAATCGAGGCGATCCGTGAGGGTGCCGCTGGTCGTCCGTTCGAGATCAGCGTGTTCGACGCGCTGGACATCGCGCATCCACTCGGCGGCGACCCGGTACCGCTCGTCGCGATCGGCGCGGACCGTCGCACGTTGCACGTGTCGGCGCCGTATCCCATCGAGGCGATCGAGCGCATCGCTGCCAACCTCGCGGCGAGCTGATCGGCACCCGTTGCCGCGGCTCAAGACCGGGCGCGCCTCAGTCCGGCGACCGTCCCGGCCGTCAGCTCGATCGCCAGCTCCTCGCCGGGGCACCGGTGCGGACCGGCGCCGAACGGCCGGCCGCCGATGTCCACCGTGACGAGCTCGCCGTCGGCCCGGAACCGGCGGGCGACGCGTACCGGAGGGTGGTCGAGCAGCGCGGTCACCACGAGCTGCCGAGCCTGGTCGAGACCGAGAGGTGTCGTACCCGGGCGAGTCAAGGCGCTGCGCACGAGATCGGCGACGGCATCGCACGTCTGTAGCAGCAACCCGATGCGGTTGGCGGCGTCGAGCGTCTCGTCTCCGCGTACCAGTTGCAGCAGCTCCGGTACGGCGTCGACCGCCTCGCCGGGATCACCAGAGGCGCCAGGGCCCATCCCGCGCGCCACCGCGCCCGCCAGCGCGGCGGCGCGTCCCGCATCCTCTGCACTGACGCCAACCGCCTCGGCCATCACCCGCAACGGGACGTGGAAGGGCGCGGCGTCACGATCCGACGATTCGGCCGCCACTGCCATCGCCCGGTCCCCGAGCCGGCGGATGTTCAACGTCTGGATGAACCGCTCGATGCGTTGCCGGCGGACTCGGTGCTCCGCGCCGTCGTGCCACCGCACGAGGTCGGCATGAACGTCTCCGGCACTCGTACCGACCAGCGCGCTCGGTGTTCGTTCGGCTGGGGGCCGGACGAACAGGGCGTCATCATGCAGCGGGTCGTTCAGATCGGACACTCCGTGAGCGTGCCAGTCGAACGGTTCCAGCGTGCCGGAACCATCGGCGACCTACGCTCGCCAGCGTGACGTCGGCAGCCGAACCCCGCGACACCGATTGCGATGTCGACGTGTCGGCGATCGCTCGGCTCATCGGCGAGCCGGCCCGCGCCGCCATCCTGCACGCCCTCCTCGATGGGCGTGCTCTGACCGCTGGCGAGCTCGCCACGGTGGCCGGCCTCAGCCGACCGGCGACGAGCAACCACCTCGGACAACTGGCCGACGGTGGCCTGATCACGATGCTCTCATCCGGCAGACATCGCTACGCCCGGCTGGCCGGCCCGGAGGTGGCGACCGCGCTCGAGGCGCTCGCCATGATCAGCCCGCCGGTTGCGGTGCGCAGCATGCGCATGAGCAGCGCGGCTCGGGCGCTGCGGCCGGCGAGACTCTGCTACGACCACCTCGCCGGCGAGCTCGGCGTGCGGATCCACGACGCACTCGTCGCGGCCGGTGGCGTGGAGCTCACCGACGACGGCATGCGCCTCACCGAGACCGGGCAACGGTGGGTCGCCGGGATCGGCGTCGACCTCGCTGTCGTCCGAACGTCGAGACGCCCTGAGCTACGGACCTGCCTCGACTGGACCGAGCGGCGCTTCCACCTCGCCGGTTCGGTCGCTGCGGCGCTGACCACCTCAGTCCTCGAACTGGGCTGGCTCGAGCGACGCCGGCCCGGTGAGCGTGGCCTCACGATCACGCCCACGGGTCGACGCCGGCTCGAGCCGTTGCTCGCCGAGCTGGAGGCGTCCCCAAGAGTGTGACCATCGGCTCTACCCTGCCCGCCCCGGACGAAGGATGATGGGGTCGAGAAGGGCTCGATGAGAGGAGGGTCCCATGGCACGGTCGGCGGCCGACGAACCTCGTCGAATCGCGTTGGCCCGCGCCACACCTCCTCGTCATGTTCGAGGATCTGTGATGGCGAAGCCGAGCCGGCTCGGCCTGATGTCTGCGGTGCTGTCGGCACTGCTCGTCGTGCTGCTCGTTCCCTTTGGCGGGCATGCGGCGAGTCCGTCGGTCGTCGTGTCCCGTGTGATGACGCCCGCCAAGCTGGTCGCACTCACGTTCGACATGGGGAGCGACGCCGGCAACGTCACACGCATCCTCAGCGCGCTGTCCGGTGAGGGAGTCACAGCGACGTTCTTCGTTACCGGCCGGGCCGCCCAGACCGCGCCCGCCGCCGTGCGATCGATCGTCGCGGGAGGCCACGAGATCGGCAACCACTCGCACACGCACCGCCTCTTCACCGAGCTGACGGCCGCCCAGATCGCCACCGAACTGGCCCAAGCGGCGACGGCGATCACGGTCGCCGCGGGCCGGGCGCCGAAGCCGCTCTTCCGACCGCCTGAAGGCGCGTACAACTCGTCGGTGCTGCAGGCCGTGGGAAACGCCGGCTACCCGCACACGATCATGTGGACCATCGACACGGCCGATTGGCAGGGAACAAGCTCGACGACGATCCGCGACCGGGTCGTCTCGAGGGCGGTGCCGGGCGCGATCGTCTTGATGCACGTCGGCGCCGGCGCCCCGGGCACGCCCGGGGCCCTGCCCGGCATCATCTCGGCCCTCGAGTCGCAGGGGTACCGGTTCGTGACCGTGTCGCAGCTCCTGGCGGCACCGACGACCGGCCAGACCGTCCACGTGGTCCAGGCGGGTGACACGTTGTACCGCATCGCCCTGCGCTACGGCACCTCCGTCGCCGCCATCGTCGCCGCCAACCACCTCCCGAACGCCAACCTCATCCGCGTCGGCCAGATCCTCATCATCCCGACCGCCGGGACCACCCCGACGACCCCACCACCCACGACCACACCGGTCCGG
>NZ_QKYK01000041.1 GCF_003426815.1 Desertimonas flava | reverse complement strand
GTCGTGCTCACCTGCTGTTCTCGCAGAGCGGAGTTTCGCCGAGGTAGGTCGACGGGGCCGGGGGCCGGGGGCCGGGGGCCGGGGGCCGGGGGCCGGGGGCCGGGGGCCGGGGGCCGGGGGCAGCGACGCCGTTCAGCCGGCGACGTCGGCGATCGCCTGGTCGAGGACCTCCAGGCCGAGGTCGAGCTCGGCGTCGCTGATGGTGAGCGGTGGGGCGATGCGGAACACGCCTCCCATGCCGCGCAGCGCGGTGATGTTCATCGAGAGGCCGAGCTCGAAGCAACGCCGGGTGATCGCCGCGCCGAGCTCGGGCGCCGGCTTCTTCGATTCCTTGTCGGCGACCACCTCGAGCCCGACGAGCAGCCCGCGGCCGCGCACGTCGCCGACGCAGTCGTAGCGGTCGCGCAGGTCGCCGAGGCCCGAAAGCAGGCGGGCACCGGCCGCGGCGGCACGCTCGGCGAGACGGTCCCGCACCACGATCTCCACGACCTTCAGACCGACCGCGGCCGGCAGCGGGTCCGACACGTGGGTCGTGTAGAAGAGAAAGCCGCCATAGTGGGCCCGTTCCTCCAGCTCGGCGGTGGTCAGCACGGCAGCGAGCGGCAGCCCGGCGCCGAGCGTCTTGGAGAGTGTGAGGATGTCGGGCACGATGCCGTCGCGCTCGAAGGCGAACATCGAGCCCGTCCGCCCCAGGCCGGTCTGGGCCTCGTCGACGACGAGCAGCATCCCCCGCTCGTGGCAGCGGGCCTGCAGGGCGGCGAGGTAGCCCTCGGGCAGCTCGAGGATGCCGCCCGACGACAGCACGGGCTCGGCGATGAACGCCGCCGGAGCCCCGGCACTCTGACGGTCGAGCAGATCGAACGCGTCGTCGAGCTCGGCGCGCCAGTCGAGTGACCCGTCGGGACCGGTGAAGCGCGGCCGGTAGGCATTGGGAGCGAACACGGCCATCGATCCCGCTTGGGGCGGCCCGTGCCCGCGACGGCCGGCGGAGTACGTGGCCGACGCCGCCGCGCCCGTCATGCCGTGCCAGCTCTGGGCGAAGCCGACGACCTCCCAACCACCGGTCGCCACCTTGGCCAGGCGCAGTGCCGCCTCGTTCGACTCCGCTCCCGTCGTGAGCAGCAGCACCTTGTCGAGACCGGGAGCCAGCGCGGCGAGCGCGTCGGCCAGATCGATGACCGGCCGCGACAACATCCCCGAGAACAGATGGTCGAGACGGCCGATCATGTCGGTGACGACGTCGACGATCTCGGGATGCGAGTGACCGAGGATCGAGCTCATCTGCCCGCTCGTGAAGTCGAGCACGCGCCGGCCACTGGCGTCCTCGACGTACGAACCGGCAGCCCGCTCGGCGACGAACGGCGAGAACGTCGCTCCGTAGCGGATCAGGTGGCGGGTGGCTCGGTCCAGGTCGACGTCGTCCGACATCGCGCGATCATCGCGCGCCGTCCAGGCGTGCCGCTCGGTCGCCGGTGGACGAACCGTCCGGCCACGGCCGGGCGACCGGTCGCTCGTAGTGTTGGCGCCATGGACGGGGGTACCGAGCCGGGACTCGAAGGCGCGGAGCAGGAGGCGATGCGCGATCGGTATCGCCGCGAGCGTGAGCGCCGATTGCGCCCCGACGGCGCCGATCAGTACGTGGAAGCCGCCGGCCGGTTCGCCCACTTCGCCGACGCCGACCCCTACGCCGACCCGGCGTTCGACCGCGAACCGCTGCACGACGACATCGACATCGCCATCATCGGCGGCGGCTTCAGCGGGCTGCTGGCCGCCGCCCGGCTCAGCGAGCGCGGCGTCACGTCGTTCCGCATCATCGAAGCCGGCGCGGACTTCGGCGGCACCTGGTACTGGAACCGGTACCCCGGCGCCCAGTGCGACACCGATGCCTACTGCTATCTCCCGCTCCTCGAGGAGCTGGGGTACATGCCCACCGAGAAGTACGCCTACGCGACCGAGATCCTCGACCACTCGCGGCGCATCGGGCATCACTACGACCTGTACCCGAAGGCGATCCTGCAGACGAGGGTGCGGTCGATCGACTGGGATGACGAGCGAGCCCGCTGGCACATCCGCACCGACCGGGACGACGCGCTGACCGCGCGCTTCGTCGTCATGGCCCTCGGCTCCATCACCCGTCCCAAGCTGCCCGGCATCCCGGGCATCGACGAGTTCGGCGGCCACGCGTTCCACACCAGCCGGTGGGACTACGCCTACACGGGCGGCGATACCAACGGCGGCATGACCGGGCTCGCCGACAAGCGGGTGGCGATCATCGGCACCGGGGCATCGGCCGTCCAGTGCACACCACGCGTCGCCGCCGACGCCGCCCACGTGTACGTGTTCCAGCGGACGCCGTCGTCGGTCGACTGGCGGCGCAACCGGCCGACCGATCCCGGGTGGTGGTCCTCGCTCCAGCCGGGCTGGCAACGCGAACGCCGCGAGAACTTCAACGACCAGGCGGCCGGACGACCGGTCGACGTCGATCTCGTCGACGACGGCTGGACCGACATCTTCCGCTCCATCTCCTCGCCCAAGGGCGCCAATCGTCCCCGCACCAAGGAGGAGCGCGACCTCGTCGTCGAGGCGAGCGATCTGCGGAAGATGAACGAGATCCGGGCCCGGGTCGACGAGACGGTCGACGACCCCGCCGTCGCCGAGGCGCTCAAGCCCTACTACCGCGTCATGTGCAAGCGCCCGACGTTCAACGACGAGTACCTGGCCTGCTTCAACCGCGACAACGTCACGCTCGTCGACGTCAGCGAGTCCCGCGGCGTCGAACGCATCACCGAGCGCGGCGTCGTGGCCAACGGGCACGAGTACGAGGTCGACTGCATCATCTACGCGACGGGATTCGAGATCTCAGCCGACTTCCGCCGCCGCCTCGGGATGGAGATCAACGGCCGCGGTGGAGTCTCCCTGTTCGACCACTGGGCCGACGGCTTGCGCACGTTGCACGGGCTGACCACACGGGGCTTCCCGAACTGGTTCTACGTCGGCGTCTCGCAGAACGCGTTCAGCGTCAACATGACGTCGATGTTCGACGACCAGGCCAAGCACATCGCCTACCTGATCGACGAGACGATCCGCCGGAAGGCGGCGACGATCGAACCGTCGGAGGAGGGTCAGGCCGACTGGGTCGCGCTCATCAACGGCTTCAAGGTGGGCGGCGCCGGCTTCCTCGCCGCCTGCACGCCCGGCTACTACAACAACGAAGGGTCACCGCAGGCCGGCAACGCCTTCTTCGGCGCCTACACGCCGGGCGCCAGCGCGTTCAACCGCCTGCTCGAGGACTGGCGGGCGGCGGGCGAGCTCGAGGGGATGGAACTCGTACCTCATGTCTGACCCCACCGATCTGGGACCGCGCCACGCAGGGCTCGACGCCATTCGCAACCTCGACTACACCGTCCTCATCTGCGACGACCTGGCCCGGATGCGCGAGTTCTACACCGACGTCCTGGGCTTTCAGGTCCACGAGGAGATTCCCGGCAGGTGGATCGGGCTCCGCGTCGGCTCCTCGCTGGTGGCGCTTCGCCGGCGCGGGCCTCGTGACGGTGGACCGCTGAGCGGGGGCGGGGCGTCCGTGCAACTCGCCTTTCGCGTCCCACCCGGCGACGTGGCCGCGGCCGAGCGTCAGCTCGTCGCGCGCGGCGTCGAACCGCTCGAGCCGGTCGTCGACCAGCCGTTCGGGCACCGCACGCTGTTCTTCGCCGACCCCGAGCGCAACGTCATCGAGATCTACGCCGAACTGGACCGCTGAGGACCGCCGCAGACCAGTCTCCGACCGATCGGTGACCCATCGTGGCGAGGGGCCGGAGGAAGTCGGCGACCTGCTCGCGCTGCACCGGCGAGAACCCGCTGACCCCGAGCCAGCCCTCCGGCGCCAGCAGCCGCCGCAGTTCCGGCGCCAGCTCGACGAGGGCGCCGCGGCCGATGTTGGCCACGATCACGTCGAACGGGCCGTCGATCTCGCCGAGCGGCGCAGTCGTCGCCATCGTCACGGCGTCCACCCGGTTGAGCAGGGCGTTGCGCCTGGTGGCCTCGACGGCGTCCGGCTTGACGTCCACGGCCACGAGCTCGCCGGCGCCGAGGCGGAGGGCGCACAGCCCGAGGACGCCACTGCCGCAGCCGACGTCGAGGACCCGCTCGCCACCGGCGACGCGGTCGAGCAACTCGTCGATCAGCATCGCCGTCGTCGGATGTTCACCGTTGCCGAAGCCGCCGAGGCCGAGCTCGACGAGACCGGCCAGGTTGGCACGGTCGTGCTCGGTCCAGGCGAAGCACACGCTGACGCGGCCTGCGAAGACGCGCGGTCGGGTGTGTTCCATCCACGCGTCGAGGCGCACGCCCGCGTTCGGGCGGGCCACGGCGATCAGGCCCTCGGCGCGGAGTCGTTGGACCAGCAGCTCATCCGTCGCCTCGTCGGGGGTCGTCGCCCGGACGAGCCACCGGCCGGTGCCGGTGCTGGAGGCGTTCACTCCATCGGCGCCGAGTGTTCGCAGGCGAGTCACGACGCCGTCGACATCGGCCGCCGGGGCCGCGACGACGATCGTCATCGGCGGACTCCCCCCGGGGGGACCCTGGCCACTAGGCGAGCCGACCGACGGCGTAGGCGGTGCCATCGGCGGTGACGATGCACGAGAAGTCGCCCACGCTGTAGTCGGCGCTCACGATCACGTCGTAGTGGCTCGCCGAGTCGCGCCAGCCGACCCACGCGTCGCCGCAACGCTGCCCGATGAAGATCACCTCGGTGACGTCGCCGGCGTGGGCGGACGTGCCCGTCTCGGCCAGGTGGCGAGCCCAGTCGCACGAGCCCAGCCCGCCATCGGTGAGCGCGGGCGCACCGAGCTCGGACCGCCACTGGTTCGCCGTGTCGACACCCATGCCCTGGCAGTCGCCGACCGGACCCACATGGTTGGGCGTGATCCTCGCCCCCGTCGCCGGCGTGCCCGCCGCAACCACCGTGGGCAGGCCGGTCTGGAGCACGGCGCCGACCGTCACCTCGGCCGCGGTGAGGCCGTTCGCCTCGGCGAGCTGGTCGACGGAGACGCCGAGCGATTCGGCGACCGATTCGGGCGTCTCGCCCGCACCGATGCGGACGCGGGTCGGGACATCGACCACGACGTCGAAGCCGCCGGCCGAAAGGGCCGCCAGCGTCTGGCCGGCCCGGTCGAGCGCGTCGGGCGGCAGCGCGCTTCCGGGAGCGATCACGATGGTGACCCCCTCGTTGCCGACCGTTGCCGCCGACACACCGGCGGGGAACGCCCCGGCGGCGAGCCCATCGAGCACACCGTGGAGCGACGGATCGAGCCGGTACACCATGGCCGCGGCGAACCGGTCGTCGAACGGCGTGGCGTCGAAGCCGGTGTACAGGACGACGGCACCGCCGGACGCCGCCTCGCTCGCCATGTCGAACGGCCCGCCGGCGAACACCGTCGCGCCGGCCGCCGGCTCGGGCGTCGCGACGACCTCGGCGCCGTCCGCCGCAGCGGCGAAGCCGAGCGCGAACCCCGACCCGAAGAGGGCGTCGATCCCGGATCCCGTCGGCGACACGAGTGTCACCGCTGCGGGGTCGGGCGTGACCGCCGCCGCCAACTCGCCGAGCACGTACGCGCCCTGCTGGGCCGCCGGCACGATGACGGCCACGTTGGGGAGCCCCGACGCCTGGGCGAAGTCGGGGGCGTCGGGAGCGGCGATCCAGGCGTAGTGCTGGTCGGGATGGTTGACCGCCGCATCGATGAGCTGCTCGTCGAACTCGTCGCCGGCGACCACGACCAGCTCGAACTCGCCGGCCGAGTACGACTCGATCGCCTCCCCGGCGGCGGCCCGACCGTCGCCGAGACCGCTCGTGATGTGGAGGTCGGCGACCACTCCGCCGCCCTGGAGCCGATTCACGCTGTCGACGATCGCCTGGCCGAACCCGACGTCGTCAGGCGAGGCCGCCATCACGACGGCGACGTCGGCCGCCGGCGGCGGGGCCGCGATGGTGACGGCTGGCGTGG
The DNA here is from genome assembly GCF_003426815.1 of Desertimonas flava. Classification (GTDB taxonomy): domain Bacteria; phylum Actinomycetota; class Acidimicrobiia; order Acidimicrobiales; family Ilumatobacteraceae; genus Desertimonas; species Desertimonas flava. The sequence goes on along the minus strand of NZ_QKYK01000041.1, from coordinate 35,361 downwards.
TGATCGGGCCGGCGACCGCAGCGACGACGAGAGCCAGCACCGGTCGTTTCATCGCGAGTCACGGTAGCCCCGGCCCTCAGCCCGACGCCGCCCTTATCGGCTTCGACCGGCCATCGTCCCGGTGCGCATTCGATGTCCGGATCCTGCCGACCTCACACGGTGATCCCGGCGTACGTTGGCAGGGTATGGGTACGACCGGACGCGTCAGCGTCGTCGAGCAACCGGTGAAGCTTCCGGCATCCCGGCTCGGGGTGCCGACCGTGCTCCCTCCCGATGGCGACGCTCCGCGCGCCGTGCCCGGCGAACGCCTCGCGCAGCTCTCGCTCGACCTGACCGAGCCCGTCGACGGTTCCGCTGCGCCCGAACGGCCGCTGCCCGGGGTGGTGCTCATCCGGCGCTGGCTCGACCTCGACCGGCAGCGCGACCTCGTGGCCCAGTTCCGCACTTGGGCCGTCCCGCCCGCCGGCCTGCGCCACCCGCGGATGCCGACAGGGCACCTGATGAGCGTCCAGTCGGTCTGTCTCGGCTGGCACTGGTACCCCTACGTGTATTCGCGCCACGCCGACGACACCGACGCCGCCCCGGTGAAGCCACTGCCCGCCGATCTCGTCGAGGTCAGCCGCCGCGCCGTCGCCGACACCGGCCCGTGGCCGACCGCCCGGTTCGAGCCCGATGCGGCGATCGTCAACCTCTACGCGCCGGGCAGCAAGCTCGGTCTGCACCAGGACGGTGAGGAACCGTCGGACGCGCCCGTCGTCACGATCAGCCTCGGCGACACATGCGTGTTCCGCCTCGCCGCTGTCGACCGCCGGACGGGGCCGTTCACCGATCTCGAGCTTCGCTCGGGCGATCTCCTCGTGTTCGGCGGTGAGAACCGGCGGATCTTCCACGGCGTGCCGAAGGTGCGCGACGGCACGGCGCCTGGCGGCCTCGGACTCCCGCCGGGTCGGCTGAGCATCACCGTGCGCGAGACCGGCCTGGGTCGTTAGTCGTCGATCGCCGCGACGATGCGACCGTCGACCAGGTCCTGGTACGCGGGGTGGCGCTCGACGAACGCCTTGACGAACGGGCAGAGCGGCACGATCGGCCGCTCGGCGGCGCGCTCCGAGTCGAGCGCCGCCTTCACCAACTGACCGCCGAGGCCGCGGCCGCCGAAGGCGGGATCGATCTCGGTGTGCACGAAGTACGTCCGGCCGTTGCGGCGGACGTACTGGGCGAAGCCACCGAGCGCGCCGTCGACGTGGATCTCGTAGCGGTCGGCGTCGGCGTTCTCGCCGACGGTGATGGTCGCGTCGTCACTCATCGCGTGCACGCTACGTCGCCGACGGCGGCGCAGCCCGACCCCGAACTGCCGGGCGCCGATAGCGTTGAACGGTCGTGGAGACCCTCAACGCGCCCGATGTCATCGCCGAGACGGCGCGCCGGCGCACGTTCGCCATCATCAGCCACCCCGACGCCGGAAAGACCACGCTCACCGAGAAGTTCCTGCTCTACGCCGGTGCGGTGCAGCGGGCCGGCGCCGTGAAGGCTCGCGAGGGTCGCCGGTCGGCGACGTCGGACTGGATGGAGCTCGAACGCCAGCGCGGCATCTCGATCAGCTCGACGGTCCTGCAGTTCCCGTACCGGGATCACGTCGTCAACCTGCTCGACACGCCCGGCCACAAGGACTTCTCCGAGGACACCTACCGCGTGCTCGCCGGCGTCGACGCCGTGGTGATGGTGCTCGACACGGCCAAGGGCATCGAGGCCCAGACGTTGAAGCTCTTCGAGGTCTGCCGCAGCCGCCGCCTCCCCGTGCTGACGTTCCTCAACAAGTACGACCGGCCCGGCCGCGAGCCGCTGGAGCTGCTCGACGAGATCGAGTCCCAGATCGGTCTGCGTCCCACGCCGGCCACGTGGCCGGTGGGCATCGCCGGTGATCTGCGCGGCGTCATCGACCGCCGGACCGACACGTACATCCGGTTCACCCGGACCGACCGAGGTGCGTCGCTCGCCCCCGAGGAGGTCGTGCCCAACGACCAGGCGGCCCGCGAGGAAGGGGCGGCCTGGCAGACCGCACTCGACGAGATCGGCCTGCTCGACGCCGTCGGCGCCGACGTCGACCTGCCGTCGTTCCTGGCCGGTGACTCGACGCCGGTCTTCGTGGGCTCGGCGCTCACCAACTTCGGCGTCCGCATGATCCTCGACGCCGTCGTCGATCTCGCCCCCGCACCGTCGGCCCGCGTCGACTCCAAGGACAACATCCGGGCCCTCGACGACGACTTCTCGGCGTTCGTGTTCAAGGTGCAGGCGAACATGGACCCGTCGCACCGGGACCGCCTGGCATTCGCCCGCATCTGCTCGGGTCGCTTCGAGCGCGGCATGACCGTCACGTGCGACCGCACCGGGCGGGAGCTCACCACGAAGTACGCCACCACGGCATTCGGCGCCGACCGGGAGACGGTCGAGGAGGCCTATCCCGGCGACGTCGTCGGATTGGTCAACGCCACCGGCCTGCAGATCGGCGACACGATCCACGCCGGAGCCCCCGTCACGTTCCCGCCGATCCCCCGCTTCTCCCCCGAGGTCTTCGCCACCGCCCGCCCGCTCGACACGGGGCGATCGAAGCAGTTCCGCAAGGGCCTCGAGCAGCTCGACGAGGAAGGCGTGGTCCAGGTGCTCCGGGACCCCGACCACGCCGAGACGTCACCGATCCTCGCGGCCGTCGGGGCCCTGCAGTTCGAGGTGTTCGGTCATCGGCTCGCCAGCGAGTTCAACGCCCCGGCCGAGATCCTGCTCGCGTCGTATCAGGCGATCCGCCGCACCGACAAGGAGTCGGTGCCGCGCCTGCGGGACATCGGCGGCATCCGCATCATGCGGCGGGGGGACGGCGAGCTGGTCGCCCTGTTCGAGAACCGCTACCGCCTCGCCCGGCTCGAGGCCGACGAGCCCGAACTCGTGCTCGAACCCCTCGTCGCCGGCGGCGCATTCGCGCCGTAGTCAGGGGTCGTTCCCGCCGCCGTCGCGGGACCGCTGTTCAGTACCCTGGCCCGATGTCTCGGGCTCGTCTCGCTCTCGCCGCTTGTCTCGCACTCGGCACACTCGGCGTCACCGCCGCTCCGGCCGGCGCCGCACCGCAACGTGCGCCGCAGCAGTCCACGCTCGCGTGGGGGCCGTGCGAGGAAGACGTCGACCCCGAGTTCGAGTGCACGACGCTGGCGGTGCCGCTCGACTACGCGAACCCGGGAGGCGAAACGATCGGCATCGCCCTCATCCGCCTCCCGGCCGCCGGCCAGCGCGAGGGCGCGGTCCTGATGAATCCCGGCGGTCCTGGTGGCTCGGGCTACGACCTCGTGGCCAACGCCGGCGCGGCGATCCACAACTCGATGGTCGGTCTCGACCGTTTCGACATCATCGGCTTCGACCCTCGCGGCGTCGATCGCTCGGGTGGCATCCGCTGCCTCGACGACGCCCAGGTCGACGCCACGCTGTACGCCGACGACACGCCCGAGAGCATCGCCGAGGCCGTCGCGCTGGCCGCTGGCGAGTTGGCGTTCCCGCGTGCCTGCGTCGCCGAGTACGGCGACACGCTCCGGCACTACTCCACCGAGGCCACGGCACGGGACATGGACTCGATCCGCGTCGCCCTCGGCGACGCCCAGATCTCGTACATCGGCATCTCGTACGGCACGTATCTCGGTGCCGTCTACGCCACGCTGTTCCCCGACCAGGTCCGCTCGATGGTGCTCGACGCCGCGGCCCAGTACGTCGGCCGGACCGAGTTCGAGCAGTACGCGACCCAGGCGATCGGGTTCGAGAACGCGTTCGCCAACTGGGCGGCGTGGTGTGAGGAGACCTCGGAGTGCGCGTTCACCGCGGTCGACGTCGCGGGCCGCTGGGACGCCCTGCTCGCCCGGCTCGACACCACTCCCCTCGTCGTCGCCGACGGCCGCGAGGTCAACCACGTGGCGATGGAGACCGCCACGGTCTCGGCGCTGTACAGCGAGACGGCCTGGCCGGAACTGGGTGCCGCGCTCGCCGAGGCCGAAGCCGGTGACGGCCAGGGTCTGCTCGACCTCGCCGACGACTACGAGGGACGCAACGACGACGGCACGTTCGACACCCTGTTCCAGTCGTTCTTCATCATCCGCTGCGCGAGCGGGATCGACGCCGCCGTGCCCGCCGACCCCGAGGCCCTGCTCGCCGAGATCCGGGCGGCCGCGCCGCGCTTCTCGCGAGACATGGGCCTCGTGGACTTCTACGACCTCTGTGGCGAGATGCTGCCCTCGGACGTCGAGCCCGTCGTCCCGTCGTACACGGGGTCGGCGCCGATCCTCGTCGTCGGCGGAATGAACGATCCCGCCACGCCATTCGAACTCGCCGAGGAGCTCACCGCGATGATGGGTCCCAACGCCCGCCTGCTCGCGTACTCCGGCGAGGGCCACGGACAGATCCTCGCCTCCGACTGCGTGACCGACATCGAGGCCGCCACGATCGCCACGCTGTCGCTTCCCGTCGCCGGCACCGTGTGCGACCCCGATCCCGACGTCCCCCGTCCCGTGTTCTGGGACCAGCTGCCGGTTCCGGCCGGTGTCGGCGCCCCCCTCACCGACCCGACGATCGCCGGCGCACTCGGACTGCCGCCGGACGACGCCTACACCGAGGCGTGGGCGATGACCGGCGACGCCGCCAGCGTGATCGCCGGGTACGAACAGGCACTGCCCGCCGCCGGGTTCCAGGTGGTGGGCACGCGCGACGACATCATCGACGGCGCGACGTTGCTGCAGACGTTCGGTCCCGACGGCGTGTTCGTGGTGGTCCTCGTGGTCCCCGCCGATGCGCTCGCCACGAGCGACGATCTCGACGGGCTCGCCGACGCCGTTCCCGCCGGGCAGGGTCTCGTGGTGGTGGCCGCCCTCGCCGAGTGACCACGCCGTTCGGTCACGCCACGTGACGCTGGCGATGGGCGTGGTTCATCACGTCCCACAGGTCGGCCCGCAGCCGGTTGGCGCGTCGGGCATCGAGCCGGTTGGTGACGACGATGCCGTCGATCATGTCGGCCGCGATCGCCGGCCACGGGCGGCCGCGCACCCGCACCGAGACGGTGGCTCCGGCCGGGTGACGACGGATCGTGCGGTCGACCCCGACGATGCGTGGTGGTGTGCGGAAGCCCGGCGCCACCAGTCCCGCTCGCCGCGTGGCGGCCGACAGCAGCCGCGCGGCTGACGCGAACTCCAGGGTGCTGGCGGCGGCGCTGCCGTCGTCGGCGGGGGCGGCGGTTGACATGCCTCCACTATGAACGAGCCCTGTTACACAGTTGTCGTTCGGGGTCGGATGTGACACCCCATCGGTACGATCGCCGGGTGATCGGAGCCGACACCCTCACGCCGACGCAACGCGAGACGCTGGCCTTGCTCGGGCGTCGGGGCGACCCGGTCGTGTTCGACGCGGCGTTCGTGGCCGAGCTTCGCGACGACTTCGAGACGGGGCTCGGCGAGCTGGCGGAGCGGGTCGGTGAACCGTCGGGCGATCGCGCCGAGCTGGTGGTCACCAAGCGTTCGATCGACTCGGTCCTCGCCTGCGAGGCGGCGTGGGCGGCGCCCGACGACTTCGCCTGGTCGCCGGCGACGGCGCGCGGCACGATCGCCCACCGGGCCATCCAGCTGTCGGTGCACTGGCCGGCCGAGCCGGTGCCGGCCACACTCGTCGAAGAAGCGATCGCCAGGGTGATCGACGAGGAACGAGGCATCGGCGAGTGGCTCGCCGACTGTGACCCCGCCGACCACGCCGATCTCCGGTCGCGCACCGTCGAGCACGTCACCAAGTTCCTCGAGTGCTTCCCGCCGCTGGACCGCACGTGGCGGCCGGTCACCGAAGCCAGGGCGTCCTTCCCGCCGAGCGGGCCGATCGCCCTGCGCGCCCAGGTCGACCTGATGATCGGCCCTCCCCGCGGCAACGAGAGCACCAAGGTGATCGTCGACGTGAAGACCGGTCGGCCGCACCCCCGCCACCGCCACGACCTGCGCTTCTACGCCCTCGTCGAGACGCTGACGCGACGCCTGCCGCCTCGCCTGCTCGCCACCTACTCGCTCGACTCGGGCACCGCCGAGACCGAGGTCGTGACCGAGGCCCTGCTGCGGTCGACGCTCCGGCGCACGCTCGACGCCATCGACCGCATGGTCGAGGTGCGATTCGAGGATCGGGAGCCGTCACGGTCACCCGGCGTGGCGTGCCGCTGGTGCCCGCTGCGAGCCGAGTGCGCCGAGGGCCGCGCCCACCTCGCCGCCGTCGACGACCCTGACGGCGACGAACCCTGACCGCGTCGCCGTCAGCGCACGTGGGGTGACATCAGCGCCAGCGGGACGCCGAGGCCGGCCGAGCTGCGGACGGTGGCGATCCGCCGGCCCGGCTGCACGGCATCGCGGGGTTCACCGATCACGTCCTCGCCGAGCAGGGCGACCGACGCGTCGAGGTCGGCGACGGTGAGGACGAACCCCCAGAGCGTCGCCGGCCCGGGGTCCTGACCCGCCCGCTCGACGACCTCGACGATGAGACCATCGACGCGGTGGAACCCCTGGCGGATGGCGCCGGCTTCGCGCACCCGCTTGAGCGGTTCGCCCGTGACGTCGGCGATGGCACCGCAGGTGCGCACGAGATCGTCAGTGCTGACCACGACGTGGTCGATGCGGTCGACCCCCAGCGGGTGGTCGGCGAACATCGGAGGTGCCGGGTCGGCGAGTCTCGTCGGCACGCCGTCGACGTCGAACTCGGCGTCCAGCGCGCCCTCGACGCCCGACATCACCCAGCCGATCATGCCCGGCTCGCCGAGGTCGGTGATCTCGAGACCGGTGCCGAAGAAGGGGATCCGCCCGGTCGACTCGTCAGCGACGAGTCCGAGCGCCGTCCATCGCGCGAGCGGGCCCCCGACCACGAGCCACGGGATCGAGACGGTCACCGGCGCTCAGTCGTTGTCGAGCTTGTCGACGACCTTGTGGGCGGCGTCGGCGAGCTTGCCGACGACTCCCTCGTGCTCCTCGGCGAACTCCTCGAGCCGGGCGTCGACGACACCGAGCGCCGAGCGGGCTTCCTCGACGAGCGACACCTTGCCGTCCTCGTCGAGGTCGTAGGCGTCGAGCAGGGCTTCTTTCTCGTCCGGGGTCGGGTTGATGGCCGACCCCGGTGCCGAGTTGGCGACGGTGCGCTCCAGGTGCTCGTCGTCCGAACCGGTTGGCTGCTCTGTCATGCCCCCAGTATTGCCGCCCTCAGGGGTGGAGCCCCGTGTGGGCGCCGAGGAAGGCGAGCCCGTCGGCGATCGAGTCCGCCTGCTTGGCGACGGGCTTGCCCACGCCGTGACCGGCCCGATCCTCCTGGAACAGCAGGATCGGCCTGCGGTCGAGGGCAGGAGACGCCCACTGCAGCAGCGCGGTCATCTTGCGGGCGTGCAGGGGGTCGACCCGGGTGTCCCCCTCCGCCGTCTGGATCAGGGTGGCCGGGTACTCGGTGCCCGGCGTGACGTGATGGTAGGGCGAGTACGGGAAGATCCAGCCGAACTCCTCGGCCACGTCGGGGTCGCCGTACTCGCTCGTCCAGAGGCGGGCGATGAGGAACTTCGGGAAGCGCACCATGTCGAGCAGCGGGACGGCACAGAGGACGGCCGCGCACAGGTCGGGACGCTGGGTGAGCACGACGCCCATCAACAGTCCGCCGTTCGACCCGCCGTAGACGGCGAGGTGCTCCCGGCTCGTCACCCCCCGGTGGACGAGGGTGTCGGCCGCAGCGTGGAAGTCGTCGAAGACGTTCTGCTTGTTGGGGCCCTTGCCGGCCTCGTGCCACGCCTCGCCGTGCTCGAGGCCGCCGCGCAGCCCGGCGACGGCGTAGACGCCGCCGGCGGCACACCACGCGGCGATGCGCGGCTGCCAGGCCGGTCCGAGCGAGATGGCGAAGCCGCCGTAGCCGTTGAGGATGGTCGGGGTCTCGGGGTTCGGTTCCACATCGGCCCGATGGATGAGGAACAGCCCGATCTCCGTGCCGTCGCGCGATGGGTAGGTCGTCTGGGACACCACCAGGTCGGGGACGAGCGAGGCGTCGGGCACATCCGGTGCCCACGTGACGACACTGCCGTCGGGCGTCCAGCGACGCAGCGACGGCGGTGCGGTGAAGGAGTTGGCGAGCACGAAGAAGTCGTCGTGGCGGCGGCTGACGGTGACCCCGTCGACCGTGACGATGCCGCCGAGGTCGATCGGTCGGTCGGCGAGCGGTACGCCGTCGTGGTCGAGCCGCCACACGGAGTCGACTGCGGCCCGGCTGGTGACCATCACGAGGCCGGCGGCGGTGGACCCCACGGCGCCGATGACGTCGTCGCGCTCGGTGACAAGGGTCTCCCACGACTCCGGGCCGGCGCCGAGCGTCTCCGGATCGAGCGTGATGCGCACGACGCGGTTGCGGGGCGCGTCGATGGTGGTGGTGCCGACGAGGGCCGAAGCGTCGGCGCTGAACCCGAGATAGGTGTTGGCCTCGACCCCGGCGACGACGGTGGTCCACTGGTCCGTGCTGCGGTCGAGCACGTGGACATCGGTACGGCTCCACCCGACGCTCACCGAGACGACCAGCCAGCGACCGTCCGGTGACAGGTCGACGGACGGCCACGCCTGCGGGTCGGGGTGCTCGGCCCAGACCACCGGGTCGTCGGCCCAGGCGGCACCGAGGCGATGGTGGTGCACGGTCCGGTGGTACTGGTCGCCTTCGGGGTAGCGGGTGTAGAAGAATCCGGCACCGTCCGGCTCCCACGCGACGCTGCACGCCCTCGTGTTGGGGATCTCGTCGGCCCCGGGCGTTCCGGCCGAGCTGCCGTCGGATCCGCTGACGACGCGCAGCGTCGAGTTCTCGGTGCCGCCCTCGCTGGTGCCGATGGCGACGAGGCCGCCGTCGTCACTCGGCTCGAACCAGTCGATCGCCGTCGCCGCGTCGGCGCTCCGACTGGCGGGATCGACGAGGGTGACCGGAGCGAGCGCCGCGTCGACGGCCGAACGGCGGGCGAGGACGAACTGCTCGGAGCCGGACGGTCGCTCCCACGTGAACAGCGTGTCGTCGCGGCGTACGGCGCCCATCACGACGGGGAGCTGCATCAGGTCGACGAGCCGCCCGTGCCAGACGGCGCGATCGGCACCGAGACCGGCGGGGTCGTCGAGCACGCCGCGGGTGAGGGCGTTCTGTCGCTCCACCCAGTCGGTCACCTCGGCGGCGTCGCCGGCCTCCAACCAGCGGTACGGGTCGGCGACCGGGGTGCCGTGATAGTCGTCGACGACGTCCTCACGCCGCGAGGGCGGGACGTTCGTCGACCCAGTCACAGCCGCCCGGTCACGTCGTGGAGCGTGGCGTCAGCCGCGGCCCATGTTGGGGCGCTTGCCGTGGTTCGCCTTGGTGCGGCGCAGCTTGGCCTTCTTCTTCTTGGTCTTCTTCGACATAGCGGACCAGCCTAACGGTGTACCGGTCGTCCCGAACTGGGAGAACGGTGAACGGCGTCGCCGTCGGCGTCACAGCGGGGACGATCGAATCAGCAGCTGATCGGGACCCAAGCGGAGCTGCCCCCGTCCACGGTTGCGCGGAAGACGTCGTGGTACGGGTCCGCCTCGGAGTAGATGACCGTCGTCAACTCGGCAGCGCCGGCACCGTCCGTCGTGACGGAATAGGCCCACGGGGAGCCGGGAAACGGGCCGACATCGGAGTCGTTGTCGACCGTCACGGTGTAGTCCGTGTCCGGAGCGAACCCGGCCATCGTGACGATCACCGAGCAGAACGGTGCCGTCGCGGTGGGCCGGAACGAGACCGTGACCTCCCGGCTGAGCGGAATCGTTGTCGTCGATGTGGAACTCGTCGAGGTCGACGTGGTCGACGTCGAGGTCGACGTTGAGGTCGACGTCGTCGACGCTGGGCTCGTCGTCGTCGTCGTCGGAGCCGTGGTCGCGACGGTGGATGGTGGCGGCGACGTGGTCGCCACCTCGCTCGTCGGCACGACGACCGGCAGCGGCACCGTGCTGGAGGTGGAGGTGGAGGTGGAGATGGAGGTGGACGTCGTGGACGTCGTGGACGGTGGACAACTCGTCGCGGCGTCGACGGGGCCAGCGCCGATGACGGACATCGTGGCGACAGCGAGCACGGCGACGATGCTCCGTCGCCGTGTCAGGTTGATCAGCACGATGCCGGTGAGCAGGGCAATGGCTGCGAGCACCACCAAGGCGGTCGCGGACATGCCGGTCGCCGGCAATACAGGACAGTTCTCCACTGTCGCACCTCGTTCTGTTCCCACCCGAACACACGGTGCGCCCGGATGGGCGGAAGCTAGTGGGTGCCTCCTCGACTGCCCCAACTCGACGAGAGTCGCCCGCATGGGCGACCGTCGCGGCGGCGCCGGGCAGGCCGTCAGCCGAGGGCGGCTTCGATGGCGGCAACGAGGGCGGGATCCTCTGGCGTGACCATCGGTGAGAAGCGCGTGACGCTCCCGTCCCGCCCGACGAGGAACTTCTCGAAGTTCCACCGGATGTCGCCGGAGTGCCCCTCGGCATCGGCCGTCTCGGTGAGCTCGGCGTAGATCGGATGGCGGTCGTCGCCGTTGACGTCGACCTTCTCGAACATCGGGAACGTCACGCCGTAGGTGGTGGAGCAGAACGTCTGGATCTCCTCGGCGGTTCCGGGCTCCTGGCCGCCGAACTGGTTGCAGGGGAACCCGACGACGTTGAACCCCCGGTCGTGGTACTGCTCGTGCAGCGACTCGAGGCCGGTGTATTGCGGCGTCAGGCCGCACTTCGATGCCACGTTCACGACGAGGAACGGCTGCCCCTCGAACTGGGCCAGGCTCGACGGCTCGCCGGCCAGCGTGTTGACCGGGTGCTCATAGATCGTCATGGCTCCAGCATGCCGCACCGGCACGCCACCGCGTAACGTCGGCGCATGGAGCTCGGGGGAACCTGCGACAGCCGATTCGATGCCGTGCGCGGCGCGTTCGAGAACAACTTCGACCCCGAGCGGGCGATCGCCGACGTCGGCGCCTCGGTCGCCGTGACGATCGAGGGCGAGCTCGTCGTCGACCTCTGGGGCGGCACCGTCGACACCGACGCGGCGAACACCGGCAACGACACCGGCGCGCCGTGGCAGGCCGACACCATCGTCAACGTCTGGTCGAACACCAAGACCGTCTCCGCCCTCGCCCTGTTGATGCTCGCCGACCAGAACGAGATCGACCTCTACGCGCCGGTCGCCAAGGTGTGGCCGGAGTTCGCCGTGAACGACAAATCCGGCGTGCTCGTGCGTCACGTGATGGCCCACAGCGCCGGCTTGCCGACCTGGGACCCCCCGATCGATCCCGAGGAGCTCTACGACTGGGACAAGGCGACCGGCGTGCTGGCGGCGATGACCCCGTGGTGGGAGCCGGGCACGGCCTCGGGCTACCACGCGCTGACCCAGGGCTATCTCGAGGGGGAGCTGGTGCGCCGGGTCACCGGGCAGACGATCGGCGAGTTCGTGCGGGCCGAGATCACCGGCCCGCTCGGTGTCGACTTCCACATCGGCACCCCCGACGAGCACCACCACCGCATCGGACACGTGATCCCGCCCAGGGAGCCCTTCGTCCCACCGGCCGACCCGACCTCGATCGCGTTCCGCGCGATCGGTGGCGTGAAGCTCGAGGCCGAGCAGGCCAACACGGCGCCGTGGCGCCGGGCCGAGATCCCGGCGGCGGGCGGTCACGGCAACGCTCGCTCGCTGGCCCAGATCCACGCCCCGATGGCGTGCGGCGGGACGCTCCGCGGCGTGAAGCTGCTCTCGCCGACCGGTGCCGACCCGGTGTTCGACGAGCAGTGGAACTGGACCGATCAGGTGTTCGGCATTCCCATGCGGCACGGCATCGGGTTCGGATTGCCGAGCGAGTTCGTGCCGCTGCCGAACCCCCGCTCGTGCTTCTGGGGCGGCTGGGGCGGGTCGATCACCGTGATCGACATCGACGCCCGGATGACGTTCAGCTACGTGATGAACAGGATGGCCGGCGGCACGCTCGGCGACGATCGCGGCATGGGCCTGCTGCTCGCGACGTACGGCGCCCTCCTCGGCGCCGGTTGACGCCGCCCGCTCAGTTGCGGGTCCACTCCAGCAGGTCGTCGGCGCTCATCGTGTTGACGATGCGGTCGATCGGCACCTCGCAGTGAGCCGCCCGCTCACAGCCGTTGGGCTGCCATTCGAGCTGACCCGTGGCATGAGCGTCGCTGTCGATCGAGAACCAGCAGCCGGCGGCGATCGCCCGCTCGAGGAGCTCGTAGGGCGGGTCGAGCCGCTCCGGACGGGAGTTGATCTCGACTGCCGTGCCGAACTCGGCACACGCGTCGAAGACGGCGGCGGCGTCGAAGACCGACGGTGGGCGCTTCTCGATCAGCCGACCGGTGCAATGACCGAGGATGTCGACGTGAGGCGAGATGACGGCGCGGACCATCCGCAGCGTCATCTCGGGCGCCGGTGACCGCAACTTGGAGTGGACGCTCGCCACGACGACGTCGAGCCCCTCCAGCAGGTCGTCCTCGAGGTCGAGCGACCCGTCTTCGTTGATGTCGACCTCCATCCCCGTGAGGATGCGGAACGGGGCCAGCTCGGCGTTGAGGCCGGCGATGACGTCGAGCTGCTGGAGCAGGCGGTCGCGGTCGAGCCCGTGGGCGATCGTGAGTCGCGCGGAGTGGTCGGTGAGCACCATGTACTCGTGGCCGAGGGCGATCGCCGTCTCGGCCATCGCGTCGATCGTGGCACCGCCGTCGCTCCACGTGGAGTGCAGGTGGCAGTCGCCCCGGAGCGCCTCACGGTAGGGGCGGGCGGCGTCGCTCAGCTCGAGCTGCGTCTCGGCCTCGAGCTTGGTGAGATACGACGGGGTGCCGCCGGCGAGCGCTTCGGTGATCACCTTCGCCGTCGAGTCGCCGATGCCGTCGAGCGCCGTGAGCGTGCCCTTGGCCGCCCGTTCGGCGATCTCGTCGGCCGGGGTGTTGCGGACCACGTCTCGCGCCCTGACGAAGGCCTTGGCCTTGAAGCCGCCCACGTGGGCCCGGTCGAGGCAGTGGACGACACGGTCGAGCGCTTCGAGCGGGGTCACGGCTCCAGACTACGAACCTCGGCCATGTGGTGGAGGCCGGGGTCCGAGGTTCCGCCGTCCGGTCGATGCCGCGAGGACCATCGCTTCGTACCGTCGACCCCGTGACTCATCCGGCGACCACTCCCCCGACCACCGTCCCCTCCAACGGGGTGGCTCCGGCCCTGCTGACGGGCGTCGCCGCTGGCGTGATCCTCGGCATCCTCACCCAGATCGGGCAGGGCGCCCTGCCCGACGACGCCGCCTCCTTGTTGGCGAACTCGGGTGGGGCGTGGCTCGTGGCCGCCTTCGTCGTCGGGGCGCTGATGTCGAGCGCCGGGCGCGCGGCGACCGCCGGAGCGGCGACGCTGGTCGCCGCCTCGTTCACGTACTACGAGGCCGTCGACCTCTTCGAGCAGGTCAGCTCCGGCCCCCGCGGGGCGTTGATCTGGTCCGCGGCCGGCGTGGTGGCCGGTCCCGTGTTCGGCGCCGCCGGCTTCTGGGCGCGCCACTCGCCGCGTGGGCGGCCGGCCGCCGTGGCCCTGGTGGGCGGGGTGCTGGTCGCCGAGGCGATGCACCTGCTCTGGTGGGTCGGTGTCGACACGCTGCGCGGCGTCGCCGCCGTCGAGTTGGCGATCGGCGCCGTCGTACTGGCGTGGGCTCTCCGACTGGCCGGCGCACGACGGGCCCCGGAGGTGCTCGGCGTGGCCGCCGCGGCGTGGGTCGCCGCCCGCCTGGGGACCGAAGCCGTCGATCTCGTGTTCAGCCGGGTCTGAGACCTGCGGGCCGGCACGAGCCGTTCAGATCGAAGCGTCGCTGGCCCAGCCGCCGTCGGGGCCGTCGTCGGGGCTGTCGTGGAAGGACTCGTCGAGCCGTCCGTCGACCCCACCGAGGACGCCGTCATCGAAGAGACCCGGTTCGTCGTCGAACGACACGGCGTCGTCGGTCGACCACGGGTCCTCTCCCCCGACGTCCGCCGCCCCGCCGCCCCTCAGCGCCTCGATGTCGAACTCGTCGGACAGCCCATCGTCCGCGTCGGGGGGGCCGTCATCGGCCGTGTCCCGGCTGCGCCGAAAGTTGTCAGACATCTGTGAAGCCTCCCGGGGATCGCCTGGCGCGCCAGAAGCTAGGAAACTGCACCAAGCGGCGCGGCGAATTTCTCGACGCCTGGCCCGTATCGTCGGCCCGATGGAACGCTTCGGACTCGTCGGCCTACCGAATGCCGGGAAGAGCTCCCTGTACAACGCCCTCACCGGTGGCGGCGCCCTCGCCGCGCCCTACGCGTTCGCCACCAAGGACCCCAACATCGGCGTCGCCAAGGTGCCCGACGATCGCCTCGACCGACTCGCCGAGATGTCGAAGAGCCGCAACGTCGTGCACGCCGCGGTCGAGGTGGTCGACATCGGTGGCCTCGTCGAGGGGGCGAGCAAGGGCGAGGGCCTCGGCAACCGGTTCCTCGCCAACATCCGCGAGGTCGACGCCGTGGTGTTCGTGCTCCGAGCGTTCGAGGACGACGACGTCCCGGGCCCCTCCGACCCGCTCGAGCACCTCCGTGTCGTCGAGATCGAGCTGGCGCTCGCCGACCTGGAGACCGTCGAGAAGCGCCTCGCCCAGGCCGAGCGCCAGTCGAAGCTGAACAAGGGGCTCGGCGACGAGGTCGACGCCCTCCGCGCCGCCAACGCCGCGCTCAGCGAGGGCCGGCCGCTGTACCGGGCGGGGCTCACCGCCGATCAGCGCGAGCAGTTGGCGCCGCACTTCCTGCTGACGTCGCGGCGCGTGCTGGCCGTGGTCAACGTCGGCGAGAACGAGCTCGACTCGATCCCCGAGGCCGAGGCCAAGGTGGCCGCCGAGTTCAACGATGCCGGCGACAACGTCGAGGTGATCGGCATGTGCGTCCAGCTCGAGGCGGAGGCTGCGGCCATCACCGACCCGGTCGAGCGGGCTGAGATGCTCGAGGGCTTCGGTCTCGGCGAGGGAGCCCTCTTCCGCATGGTGCGCAGCGCCTATCACCTGCTCGGGCTGCGGACGTTCCTGACCACCGGCGACAAGGAGTCGCGGGCCTGGACGTTCCACGAGGGATCCACCGCGCCGCAGGCTGCGGGCCGGATCCACACCGACTTCCAGCGCGGGTTCATCAAGGCCGAGGTCATCCGCTGGGACGAGTTGCTCGACATCGGCAGCTGGACCAAGGCCAAGGAACTGGGCAAGATCCGCCTCGAGGGCAAGGACTACATCGTGCAGGACGGCGACGTGATGGAGTTCCGCTTCAACGTGTAGCAGAGTTCGCGGGCGGCGCTCGCGTGACGCGAACGCTGTGACCTGTAGCGGCGGTGATATCGTCTGATATCGAAGGAGGTACCGTGACTGACATCCTGATTCGCGACGTCCCCGAAGACGTCATCGCTGCCATCGACACGAAGGCCCAGCGGCTCGGCCTCTCGCGCACCGAGTACCTGCGGCGCACTCTTGCCCGCGAGCGCGACGTGGTGCCCGCCGCGGTCTCGGTGGCCGACCTCACCACCTTTGCCGACACGTTCGCTGACCTCGCTGACCCCGGAGTCATCGACCGCGCTTGGCGATGACCGACTGGCTCATCGACAAGTCTGCGCTGGTCCGTCTGGGGGCCAGTCCTGATGCAACCGCGTGGGCCAACCGCATCGAGCGGGGACTCGTCCATGTCACGAGCGTGACGTTGCTCGAAGTCGGCTTCTCGGCTCGCTCGGCCGGCGACCTTCGGCACGCTCTCGGCTCCGCCCCGCTGCGCTCGATGCCCGTGGAGTACTTCACGCCGAAGATCGAAGATCGCGCCATCGAGGTCCAAGCCATCCTCGCCGAGCGAGGCCAGCACCGGGCACCCTCGATTCCCGATCTACTCATCGCCGCCGTGGCAGAACTGGCACAGCTCACGGTGCTGCACGTGGACAAGGACTTCGAGCTCATCGCCGAAGTCACCGGACAGCCCATCGAGCGGCTCCGCGAAGCGAGCTGACACTCGCGACGGCGCCGCAAACGGTCAGGCTGACCTGAGCGGGCAAGCGGTCTACCCAACGAGCTGCGTACCTTCTGCGAACTCCGCCACGCGACTGAACTGCAGCGCCGCAGGTCAGCTGCCATGAATCGAGCGCTCTCCGACGTTCCGCTTCAACGTGTAAACCAGCGACGGTCAGCTGCGGTCGAGATGGTCAGCGGCGGATTCGCAACGCCCGCCGCACGTCGGCGGCGATCCGTCGGGTCGCCTGGCGGGTCGACCGCACGCCCTGTGACACCGGGGCGAGCGCGCGCCGGGCCGAGGCCGACGCGCTCCTGATGGCGGTGCGGGTCGTCCAGCCGGCGGCGGCGAACGGCGCGACCACGGCGGTCCGCACGCGACGGCTCGCCGTGACGATGGCCGCACGAACCCGGCGAAGCACCCGCAACACCCCGGCGAGCACACGACTCGCCGACCGGCCGCTCGCTCGCAGCATCGAACGCCCGGTCCGCAGGGCGGCGCGAATGGGTGCGAGGACCACGGTGGCGAGGCGGCTGACGGCCTGGGCCGCCGACCGGACGACGGCGCTCACGGCGCCGGTCGCCGCGCTGATGACACGACCGGCGGTACCGGTCACCGACCGCACCACCTTGCCGACGGCGCTGGTCACCGACGTGACCACGGTGCCGACGGCGCCGGCCAACCTGCTGACGAGACGTCCGACAGCCCGTAACGGTGCCAGGACCGCAGCCACGACGCGGCGGACGACCGCGGCCACGGTCGCCGCGACGTTGCGGAGGGTCGCCATCACCATTCGACCGACGCGGCCCAGTGCGGCGAGGACCTCGCGGCACGGCGCCCACACGCGTCGGGCGACGCCTCGCAGCACGGCTCCGACGCGGGGGAACAGGCCACGGCTCGTGACCAGCATCGCCCGAAGGCCTCCTCGCAAGGCGAGGCCGAGGCGGCGGAACACACCGACAACCGCCCGGAGGGCCGACCGGAACGCCGACCGCACGACGACGCCGATCCGGCGGAGGAACCCGGCGACGGCGCGCCCGAGCCCGCTGGCGAGCACGCCGAGCCTTCGCAGCACGGCGACGACGGGGCGCAGCACGGCGCGGACCAGGGCGGCCAGGCGGCGGCCGGCAGCCGCGACGGCCCGGGCGAGCACGCGGAACGGGGCGACGACGAGGGCCGCGATGCGTCGGAGGGCGGTCGCGAGGAGCCGACCGACGAAGCGGAACGGCGCGACGATCAGTTCGACGATCCGGCGCAGGGCCCGACCGGCCCGGCCGAACAGCGCCGGGAGCACCTTCGTGACCAACGCCCGGCCGGCTTCCCACAGGGCCACGAACGGGGCGAGGGGGACGGCGACGAGCTTTCCGACGAGGCCGAGCGGAGCGTCGCTCTCCGGAGCGGCGATCTCGGCGGTCTGCTCGGGCATCACCGACTCCGGCATCGACGGTGACGAACCCTCCAGCCGGTCATCTCCCGCGTCGACGGCGGCGACGTCAGCGGAGGTCATCGCCACCCAGTTCGTTCACCAGCGCGGCGGCATCGTCGAGGGACGATCCGCCGAGCTGTTCCACCTCGTGGCGCGCCGCCACGTTGGTCGCCCGGTCTGTGCCAGACGCGGCGGCCGCCTGGGCCAGCGCGGTGAGGGCGGTGAGCCGGGCCGAGACGTACTCCACCTCAGCGGCGCCCGTCGGCTCCCGATCACCGAGCAGCGTGGCGACCTCACGGAGGGCCGCGTGGGCGACCGACTCGACGCGAAGCCGCTCGACCGTCGAGAGCGTGGCCGCCCGATCTCGAACGAGTTCGTGCTGGGTGACGAGCGCGCCGACGAGTTCGCCGTCGGCCCGCAACAACGTCCCGTCTGCCCGCCGGGCGATCCGTGCCCCGTCGCGGCGGCGCGCCGTGACCCGGCGCCACGACGAACGGACGGGCAGGATCAGCCCGAGCCCGACGGCGGCGCCACCTGCGACGACGGCGATGGCCGGCCACGAGGCCAGCAGCCCGGCGAGCACAACACCGCCACCGCCGGCGACGAGGACGGCATCTGCGGTACCCGGACCACGATCATCGGGGGCGCCGAACACGTCGTCGAGCGCCACGTCGATGTCGTCGCGGGGGCGATCGGCGCCGACGACCACCAGCGGTCCGGGCCGGGCCGGAACGACGACGAAGGGACCGACGGACCGAGCCACGGGTCCAACGATAGGGGGCGCTGCGGTCACCACTTCTTCGTACCGCCGCCGGCGCGGCGTGACCCTCTCGACGACGACGAGCGGCGAGATCCGGACGAACGTGAGCGCGAGCTCGACCCGAAGCTCCGGAACGACGATCGGCGCCGGCTCGAACCGCTCGACCACGACCAACCTCCGCTCGAGTCGTCGTCACCGTAGGTGCCGGCCCACGAGTGCCCCTCCAACCCGTCCCAGCGGACGAACGAGACGACACCGAGCACGATCAACGCCCCGATCACGAACAGCCCGATGAGGGGGCCCGAGGCGTTCGAGGAGGTGTCAGCGAGCGAGGGTGACGACGTCGAGCCGAACGAGCCGACGCGCAGCGTGCGCAGCGCGGCGACGACACCGGCGGAATAGTCGTCGGGGAACTCGGCGGTCATGTCGTCGACGGCGTCCGACCACCGGTACTCCAGGTCGGGACCGAGATCGGCGCCGTAGTACACCGACGCCTCGCGCTCCACCTCGGAGAACAGCACGACCACCATGTCGTCGGCCAGTTCACCGTCCGGCGCCGCCCAGCCGTCGCACTGGGCGACGAGCTGGTCGATCCGGGCGTCCAGCCCTCCGTCGACGCTGCGCTCGGCCCGGACGCGAACGTCGGCGCCCAGCGACCGTTCGGCCTGCTCGACGGCCGTGTCGACACGGTCGTCGAGCAGGGCGGACGGATCGAACACCTCACTGGTGCAGCCGAGCGGGTCGGCCGGTGTGCCGGTCGACGCCGACGTGGCTGCGGGAGCACCGGCGATCAGGGCGCCGCCGACCACGAGGGTGGCGACGATGGAACGGTGGCGATTCACGACCGGTTGCGACGACGACGGCGCGCCGCAGGTTCCCGGTCAACCGGTGCTGGACGTCACGTCCGTCCCGGCAGCCGCGCCGTCATCGGCGGGATCCGAGCCGGCCGGCGCCGGCGGCTCGCACTCCTCGCAATGGACGTCGGCGATCTCTTCCCCGGCGACGAGCGCGGACACCCAGTCGACGAGGGTGACCCCCTCCACCTCCATCTCGTAGAACGCGTCGTTGCGGACGAGTGTGTGATCGCTGCCCGGGGCGGTGTAGCTCCACTGTTCGACCCCGGCGGCCTCGACCGTCGCCTCGTTGGCGTCGATGAACGAGAGGAGGTCGTCGGCGGGGACCCCCACCAAGCCGGCGAAGAACGACTGCGTGGCGTCGTAGGCGAAGTCGAACCGGGCCATGACGATGTCGGGGTCGTGCGTGCCGGCCTGCACCCAAAGCCCGGGGAGGCTCCACTCTTCGACCGTCATGTCCTCGGTGCCTTCCCAGTCGGGCACCGCGTTCATCGTCCCCCAGAGGCCGCCGACGGCGGCATTGAGGGCCGGTTCGTCGGGATAGGCACCGGACCCGTCGGCGAACACCGTGATCCGAGGGCTGTCCATGGCGTCCGAGATGAGCCCGCTGTAGAGCGGTGCGGCGGCCGAACCGGCGCTCTCACCGACCACCACCACCTGCTCGGCGTCGGCGAAGTTCCCGGCGAGGTACTCCACGGCTGCCGCCCCGTTGACCGCACCCTTGAACTGCACACTCAGCTCGGGCGAGAACTCGTGCGTCGTGTTGCCGAGGTGGATGTCTCCGGTGCAGTACGGCACGTAGACCACCGAGTAGTCGGCAAAGGGGTTGCCGGGGTGGTCGAAGTCGAAGATCCCGCCCATCGTGGCCGGGTCGTCGTCGTCGCCGATGTCCCAGTCGTAGGTGGTGGACGGGTCGGACGTGAAGGCGCAGGTGACCGGGTCGAAGCAGGCGCCGCCTCCCTCGAGGAAGAACATCACCTTCGTCGGATCGGCCTCGCGCGCGAAGAACGAGAAGTCGGCACCGTCGGCACACTGGCAGTCGCCACCCGGCACGATCTCGGTCCACTCGGGCGCCGGATCGCTGGACGCCCCGGCCATCGTGCTCGCCGCGCCGAGCAGCCCGATGGTGACCGCCGCCACGGCGACGAGGCCCCTGGCCTTCGTTCCTCGCATCGCAACTCCCCTTCGTTGGCCCACCCAGGCCGGGGCGGGCATGACGTGCAACGCCGACCCTAACCCTGCCGGCTCGCCGCCGAGTACATTGCGCGCCAACATGGGAGGCGTGACAGCGATCGGCGAGCGCGTGCGTCATCTCACGCGGCGCCCCCCTCACTGGACCGAAGGGCTGCGCCGCTTCGCCAGGGCGCACGCCCTGGGCGTGGGCGCCGACGCCCTCGTCGACGTGTCGCTCGCCAGCTCCCTCTTCTTCAGCATCAGCGCCGATGCCTCACGGCAGCAGGTCCTGCTGTACCTGATCATCAACCTCGTGCCGTTCACGTTCCTCGCTCCGCTGATCGGCCCGGCGATCGACCGCTTCCCGCGCAGCCACCGCTTCATCGCCACGACGGTGTTCTTGATCCGCGCCGTGCTGGTGGTCGGACTGGCCTTCACGCTGTTCGATCTGGCGTTCTACTTCTTCGCCCTCGCCCTGCTCGTCGTCGGCAAGGCGACCGGTGTGATCAAACAGGCGCTCGTCCCGAGCCTGGTGGATGACCCGGCCCACCTCGTCTCGGCCAATTCGAGCCTGGCCCGTATCAGCGCCATCGTCGGCTCGATCGTCGCCCCGTCGGCCGCGCTCATCGTCACGTTCGCGTCCGAGAAGGTCACGCTCGCACTCGGCTGTGCCGGCTTCCTGCTCGCCGCCTTCTTCTCCACCCGGCTGCCCGATCAGCGCGAGACCGACGCCGATGTCGAGCTGTCCGCCGACGTCCAGCTCGTGCAGCTGCAGACATCGATCGTCACGGCAACGGCGTGGGCGTTCCTGCTCATCCGGAGCGCCGTCGGCTTCTTCGTCTTCGGCGTCGTGTTCGCCCTCCGCCGCGACAGCGCACCGGCCATCGTCTACGGGGCAGCCGCTGCCGCGTGGGGTCTCGGATCGTTCGCCGGCAACGCGCTGGCCCCGATTCTCCGGAGGTACACGTCGGAGGACCGCCTCACCACCTACTCGCTGATGGGCCTGGCCGTGGCCGCGTCGATCTGCGCCCTCGGGCCGTCGCGCCTGACGCTGATGCTCGTCGCGGCCACCCTCGGGGTGGCCGCGTCCGTCGGCCGGCAGGGGTTCGACGCCCTCCTCCAGTCGAGGTCGCCGCACACCAGGCGGGGCAGCGCGTTCGCCCGCTTCGAAACCCAGTTCCAACTCGGCTGGGTGATCGGCGCGATCGCCGCCACGGCATCGGGAATGTCGGTGCGGGTCGCCATGATCACGATCGTCATCTGCGTCGTGCCCACCGCGGTGTTCTACGCGAGGAACATGATCGAGGCCCGCCGGGCAGGTGTCACGCACCCGTTCGACCCGCTCGGCATCGCCAGCCGGCGCGTCGAGCAGCTCACCGTGCCCGAGCACGGCGAGCACTCTCGCACCGTGGCGATCGAGCTGGGCAGCGTCGCCGATCTCACCCGCGCCGCCGGCCACGACATCGACCACGGCCTCTCCGCCCGGATCGAGCGGCTCCGTCGCGAAGCCATGCGCCCCGGCGCCGAGCCCGACGCCGAGGAGCTCGATGCCGCCGTCGACGCCATGCGTGCGCTGCTCGCCGACATCGAACGGGCGATGATCGAGCCGGCTGGGGCCGAGCCCACGGGCGACGAGCACCCCGAACGGCGAGCATCGGGCGAGTCCCGTTGGTCCCGCCTCAGATTGCGTCGAGCGGCACCTCGGACGTCGACGTGATGTTCCACACGTCGCCCGCCGGCACGAACGAGTACACCATCTTGATGTGCTCGTGCCGGGCGGTGTAGATCTCGACCGGCACGACCGCCGGATTGCCGAGCTTGGGGATCTCTCCCAGGACGACGAGCACTCCCCCGTCCTTGACCGGCGCCGTCGGCGCCGTCTCGTCGATCGCTTCCTCCCGGGCGTCGGCGAAGCGCACCTCGATCTCGTCACGAAGGTTCGACACGACCTCGGCCTGGATCCCCGCCGACAGCGTCTCCTCGCCCACGCTCACGACGTAGACCACCGGCAGATCGCCGGCCTCGGCGCCCTCGGCCGGCGGGTGCTCGGACGCGACGTGGCGGATCGTCGCCTCGACGACGGCCACGGCTCGCTCGGCGGACTTGTTCCCCTCGTCGCCGCAGGCCACCACCCCGACGAGAACCAGCATCACCAGCACCGGCAAGAGCTGGCGAGACCTCATTGTCGCAAGGCTATGCGGGAGCCACCCCGACTCCGACGACCGATGCGGATCGTTGGGCGCGGCCGCGGGCGTCAACCGCCCGCCGCCGTTGGTGTGACGGTGGTGCTGGTGCTGGTGCTGGTGCTGGTGCTGGCGGCGGGCGGAGCCGTCGTCGTGGTGGCCGGCGCCGCCGGCGCACCCGTCGTCGCCGTCGCGCCCGTGACCGGCTGGAAGCCGCCGGCCCCGCCGTTGCCGACGGCAGGGCCACCGCCGTCGGTCGATGCCTCGCCGGCCGCGGCCGCGGCTGCGGCCGTGACGGCGTTGGCGTGAGCGAGGAGGATCTGGTCGACCTGCGTGTACGGCCACCCGTCGGGCATGTCGCGAGGCAGGTCGGGGTGGGCGAGCATCGTCTGACGATGCTCGTTGGCCTGGATCTGGCCCAGCTCCTCGCGGGCGGCCTCGATGATGCCCTCGTCGGTCTGCAGCCGGTCGACCTCGCCGGTGAGGTCGTCGTTCACGGCCCGCATCTCGTCGAGCTCGTTCTCCAACGCGTCGATCTGCTTGTCCTGCTCGAACCACGTCCGCACGGGGAGCACGAACAGCGCCGCGGCGATCGCTCCCGCCACGACGAGGGCGGCGAGGCCGAAGACCCAGCCCGAGCGGCGACTGGCGATGCGGTCCGAGGAACGCCGGCGCCGGGAGCCGAGCCGGGAACGCCCGGCGTCGGACGCCCTGCGGTCGGCGGGCCGCGGGATGATGGTCGTCAACCGTCCGCTGCTGCGCTCGTCGTCCGCCTCTCGGGCGTCGGGCCCGATGTCCTCCTCGTCATCCACGACCAGCCATTCTCGCAGCCGCGACCCGACGATTCGCGGCAGGTACCCGAACCGTCCTGCGCCGGGCCGGTCCGGCCACCGCCAGCCGTCGGAGATCGACGCGTCGAGCGCGACCTCCTCCGACCGTTGACCGGCCCGCGACCGACTGTGACACCCCACCGCAACAATGGCCTCATGTCGTCGCTGTTCAAGGACGTCGCCTGGCTTGCAGGCCGCCAGCACGGCGCCGTCGCGTCGATCCAGCTCGATCGACTCGGGGTCGGCAAGAGCCTGCGCTACCGCTGGATCCAAAGCGGACTCCTGCATCGAGCCGGACCTCGTTCGTACTACGTCGGTGGATCGACGGACACATGGCAGCGTCAGGCGTGGGCTGCTGCCGCCGACGTGGCGGGGCGTGGCTTCGTGGCAGGCCGGACCGCCGCCCGCCTGCATCGGCTCGACGGGTTCGCGTCGGTCCCGGACATTCCGGAGGTCCTCGTCCGCAGGGAGCATCGCAGCTGCCATGTCCCGTGGGTGGTCCACACCACCAGTCGCGCCTTGGGGCCTCGCGACACCGTCACCATCCAGGGCATCCGCTGTCTGTCGGCCGAACGGCTCATCGTCGAGTCGCCACTGTTCGGCTTCACCGTGGCCGAGACCGAGAACGCCATCGACTCGGCCGTGCGGAGCCGGCGCGTCTCGGAGGATCGTCTGCGCGCCGCGGTCATCGAATCGCTCCGGCCCGGAGTCGCGGGCGAGCAGCTCCGCGAGGCACTGGTCGATGCCGGCGGTGAGAGCCGCCTCGAACGCTGGTTCCTCGCCATCGTCCGTCGCGGTGGTCTCGCTCGACCGGAGATGCGAGTCGTCGTCCGCGCCGAGCGCGGCTGGGCCGCTCGCCTCGACGCCCTGTTCCCAGGCGGCTTGGTGATCGAACTCGAGGGGCACGCCACCCATTCCCTTCGACGCCAGCGGCAACACGACGAGGAGCGGCGAACGAAGCTGGTCCTCGCTGGCTACCGGGTGATCACGTTCACCTACAACGACGTGCGTGACCGCCCCGACTGGGTGCTCGCCCGGCTCCGCGAGGCGGTCGCCCTGGCGTCGTAGCCTCGCGGCGCGCCAACGGTCGGAGATCGGCGCGCCGGACGCGGCGATCTCCGACCGTTGAGGCTGGCTGCGGGCTGGGGTGAGCGGGCTGCGGGTGCGGCGGCCTCAGGGGTTGAGGGCGGAGCGGCCGCGGTAGGCGGCGGCTTCGCCGAGGTCGGCCTCGATGCGCAGCAGCTGGTTGTACTTGGCCACGCGGTCGGAGCGGGCCGGCGCGCCGGTCTTGATCTGGCCGCAGTTGGTGGCGACGGCGAGGTCGGAGATGGTGGCGTCCTCGGTCTCGCCGCTGCGGTGGCTCATGACCGACGTGTAGCCCGAGCGGGTGGCGAGCTCGACGGTGTCGAGCGTCTCGGTGAGCGAACCGATCTGGTTCACCTTCACGAGCACCGAGTTGGCCACCTTGCGATCGATGCCCTGGCGCAACCGCTTGGTGTTGGTGACGAAGAGGTCGTCGCCGACGAGCTGCACCTTGCCGCCGACAGCGGCGGTGAGGGCGGCCCAGCCGTCCCAGTCGTCCTCGGCCATACCGTCCTCGATCGACACGATCGGATAGGCGCCGACGAGGCGGTCCCAGTAGGCGACGAAGTCGTCCGAGGAGAGCACCTTGCCCTCGCCGGTGAGGTGATAGGCGCCGTCGCGGTAGAGCTCGCTCGTCGCCGGGTCGAGGGCGATGGCGATGTCGTCGCCGGGCGTGAAGCCGGCCGCCGTGATCGCCTCGACGAGGAACACGATGGCGTCCTCGTTGGTCGCCAGGTCGGGGGCGAATCCCCCCTCGTCGCCGACCGCCGTGGACATGCCGCGGTCGTGGAGCAGCTTCTTCAGCGTGTGATACGTCTGGGTCCCCCATCGCAACGCCTCCGAGAAGCTCGGGGCGCCGACCGGCATGATCATGAACTCCTGGAGGTCGATCGTGTTGTCGGCGTGGACGCCCCCGTTGATGACGTTCATCATCGGCACCGGCAGGACGTGGGCGTTGGGGCCGCCGACGTAGCGGTACAGCGGCACGTCCAGCTCGTCGGCCGCCGCCTTGGCGACGGCCAGGCTGGCGCCGAGGATCGCGTTGGCGCCGAGACGACCCTTGTTCTCGGTGCCATCGAGCTCGATGAGCAGCGCATCGATGGCGCGCTGCGACGTGGCGTCGAGGCCCTCGATGGCCTCGGCGATCTCGCCGTTGACGTAGCCGACCGCCGTGGCGACGCCCTTGCCGCCGTAGCGGTCGCCACCGTCGCGCAGCTCGACCGCCTCGTGCTCTCCGGTGGACGCCCCGCTGGGGACGGCCGCTCGACCACGGGCGCCGGAATCGAGCACGACTTCGACCTCGACGGTGGGGTTGCCGCGGGAATCGAGGATCTCACGGCCGATGGTTTCGACGATCTCAGACATCGAGGACCAACGTAGTGGGCCGACGTGCCGCGCGTTCAGGAGTCGGGCGGGGCGGCCTCGAGATACGAGGCGATGTCGCTGAGCATCAGCTCGGCGGTGGCGTCGAGGCGGAGCTGCTCGCTCGGCGTGTGCTCGAGGATGTCGGTGATGTAGGCGTCGATCGCCTCGCGGATCGGCACGTCCCGCTCGGCACGCTCCGAGAGGAACCAGCGGTGTTCGAGAATCTGGTGGTAGATCTCGGCGGCCTGCAGCTTGCCGATCAGCGGGCCGGGAATCGCCGCGATCGCCGGCTCGAACCGCTGGTCGAGCCAGCGCACGGCGGCCACGTTCTCCGGCAGCGTGCGGCCCGTTGCCTGCTGGACCTCGGCGGCGAAGCTGCGGATGTCGCCGAGCAGCCGGCGGGCCTGGTTCTCCCCGGCCTTGAGGCCGGTCAGCGACATCAGGCGCTCCTGGTGGTACCCGCTCTCCACCACCCGCGGGACGATCTTCATCTTGTGCCCGGCCTCGTCGGCGATCATCTCCATCTCGGCGACGTCGAACCCGAGGTCGTGGAGCCGGTCGATGCGCTGCTCCATCCGCCACGTCTCGCCGTACTGGAACTCCTGCTCGGCCGTGAGCTCGTTCCACAGGTCGTTGTACCGCCCTTCGAGGTTGGCGGCCAGCTCCCACGGGTCGATCCCCCCGACCAGGCGGTCGCCGGCCTGGAGGTCGAGGAGGCCGCCGGCGACGTTCTCGGTGGCGATGTCGAGATCCATCTGCCGCTGGCCGGACGTGAGCGAGGAGTACCGCTCCGACGTCTCGACGTCGATGATGTAGGCCGACAGCGCCCCGGCGTCGCGGCGGAAGAGTGTGTTGGACAGCGAGCAGTCCCCCCAGAAGAACCCGACGAGGTGCAGCCGCACGAGCAGGCCGACGAGGGCGTCGAGGAGCCGCTCGCCGAGATACGGGATCGACAGGCCACGATCGGACAGCAGCGTGCGGTAGGGCAGGGAGTAGTCGAGGTGGCGGGTGACGAGCATCCCGTCGCGACCACCGGCGCGCTCGGTGACCGCGGCGACCACCTCGGCGGTCGGCAGCCCGTCCTCGGCCAGCCCTCGCAGCAGGCGGTACTCCCGCAGCACGAGGTGGTCCGGGAGTTCCTTGACGACATAGGACACCCGCTCGACCTCGTCGCCGAGCTCGACGAGGCGCACGACGTGGCGGTGCAGGCCGAGCACGTCGCGGATGTACGGCAGGTCCCAGTCGGCGAGGTCGGTGGCGAACGGCAGCAGCCCGACGCGCGGGTGGTCGGCGGGGTCGGCGAGCTGCATGCGCACCCCGCCAGTATCACGCGTGGGCCAACGGCTCCTGCGCAGCCCCGGTGACGTGGCGCCGGGCGTGGGTGACGGCGTCGTCCAGCGTGTCGAACAGATGGTTCTCGTGGCGCAGCCGTGCCAGGGTGCCGACCGCGGCGAGGATCTTCAGGTGCCGGGGCTGCACGCCCTTGATCAGCACGGTGATGCCACGGCTCTCCAGCTCGCGGACGATCTCCCCCAGCGCCTGCGCGCCCGTGGCGTCGAGCACCTGCACCTGGGACATGCGCAGGATGACGACCTGGGCGTCGGTGACGGCGGTCAGCTCGGTGAGGAAGCGCTGCGCGGCACCGAAGAACAGGGCCCCGTCGAGCCGGTACACGAGGATGTGGTCGTGCAGCAGGTCGGCCTCGTCGTCGGGACTGATGCGTTCGGCGTCGCCGTCGGAGTCGCGGCGGGCGTAGAGCACCGGGAGCCGCTCACGGACCGCTTCGGCGTTGCGGGCGATGTGACGCAGGGCGAACAGCGCGGCGACCGCCACGCCGACCTCGATGGCGACGATGAGGTCGAAGGCGACCGTCGCCGCCGTGGTCAGCACGAGCGTGATGGCGTCGGACCGGGTCGACCGCACGACGGCGCGGACGTTGTGCACCTCGACCATGCGGAAGGCGGTGACGATCAGCACGCCGGCCAGCGCGGCGAGCGGGATGTCGGCGACCACGTCGCTCCCGAAGAGGACGACGAGGACGAGCACGAGGGCGTGGATGATCGCTGCGACGCGTGTCCGCGCGCCGCTACGGACGTTGACCGCGGTGCGGGCGATCGCGCCGGTGGCCGGCATGCCGCCGAAGAGCGGCGACACGACGTTGGCCAGCCCCTGCCCGAAGAGCTCCCGATCGGGGTCGTGGGGGACGGTGTCGGTCATGCCGTCGGCCACCTTCGCCGACAACAGGCTCTCGATCGCCGCGAGCAGGGCGACGGCGACGGCCGCCGACGCGAGGTCGGACATCTCACCGAATGAAGTGCTGGGCAGCGACGGGAGCGGGAGGGAGTTCGGCAGTTCCCCGATCCGTGCGGCGTCCAGGTCGAAGAGCTTGGCGACGATGGTCGCGGCCGCGACAGCGATCAGCGAGGCCGGCAACGTGCGGCGGATACGAGGGACCACGAGCATGACGCCGATCACCACGACGACGAGGACCGAGGCGCTCGCCACACCGTCGCCCTCCAGAGCCGCTCGCACCGCACGGAACGCGATGGCCGCGCTGTTCTCACCCTCGGGTTTGGGGACCCCGAGCGCAGACGGCACCTGCTGGAGGAAGATCAAGATGGCGATGCCGACGGTGAAGCCCTCGATGACGGGCCACGGCACGTACGCCAAGTAGCGCCCGACCTTGGCGAACGCGGCGGCGACGACCAGGACGCCGGCCATGATCCCGACGACGAGCACCGCGTCGGTACCGTTGCGCTCGACGATGGGCACGAGCACCACGGTCATCGCGCCCGTCGGCCCGGACACCTGGACGCTCGAGCCGCCGAAGACGGCGGCGACGAGCCCAGCGACGATCGCCGTGATCAGACCGGCCTGGGCGCCGAGTCCGGTGGTGATGCCGAACGCCAGGGCGAGCGGCAGGGCGACGACGCCGACGGTGAGCCCGGCGACGAGGTCACTGCGCCAACCCTGGCGCAGACCGGCGTAGTCAGCGGCGCGAGGGAGCAGACGCTTCATCGGTGCGCGCCGCGGTCGCTGCGGAGCGCGACGACGAGTTCCTCGTTGACGCTCAAGGTGTTGATGAGGAAGCGACGAGCAGCGTCGAGCAGATCGACCACCGCGGCATCGGCGATGCGGTAGAGCACGTTCGAGCCGTCACGCCGGGACACGACGACGCCGGAACGACGCAGCACACCGAGCTGCTGCGACAGGTGCGACGACTCCAGGCCGACGAGGGGGACGAGATCGGCGACGGCCCGTTCCCCGTCACGGAGCAGCTCGAGGATGCGGACGCGACCTGGATGCCCGAGGGCCTTGAAGAGATCGGCCTTGATCTCCGAGAGGGGCCGTTCGGCGGCGGCGAACGGATCGTCAGATGAAGGGTCGTCAGGTGATGGGTCGCCAGATGATGATTTCACGATCTGACAAATTTATCAGATGAGCAGATCGAAATCCTACGTACAGAATCCCACGTGTCGGAAGCCACCTCCCGTCAGCGGGAGCGTTCGAGAGCCTTGACCTCGTCCCACATGGCGTCGAGCGCCTCGAGTCCGGCGGTGCGGATGTCGACGCCTCGCTCCGCGCACAGCGCCTCGATCGCCTCGAAACGACGGCGGAACTTGCCGGCCGATGCGCGCAGGGCGAGCTCGGCGTCGACACCGAGGTGCCGGGCGACGTTGACGAGGGCGAAGAGGACGTCGCCGAACTCGTCGGCGATCTCGGCCGCATCCCCTCCCGCACGGGCCTCGGCCAGCTCGGCCAGCTCGTCGGACACGTCGGTCATCGCGTGGTCGGCGTCGGTCCAGTCGAACCCGACCTTGGCCACCTTGCGGCCGAGTTGCTGGGAGTAGGCGAGCGACGGCTGGGACATCGCCACCCCGTCGAACAGGGAGTCCCGCTGCTTCTCGGCGCGCTTGATCTCCTCCCAGTTGGCCTCGACCGAGGCCGAGTCGGCCGCGTCGACACGTGCCGATCCGGGAGGGGCGAAGACGTGCGGGTGGCGACGGACCAGCTTGTCGTGGACGTTGTCGGTGATGTCGACGATGGAGAAGCGACCCTCCTCCTCGGCGATGGCGGCGTGGAACTCGATGTGATAGAGCAGGTCGCCGAGCTCCTCGATCACGTCCGTGTCGCTCGCCGGCTCGTCGTTGCGTTGCGCCTGGAGGGCGTCGACCAGCTCGAACGCCTCCTCCACCAGGTACGGCGCCAGTGTCTGATGGGTCTGCTCGCGGTCCCACGGGCACTGCTCGCGCAGCGTGCGCGTGAGCTCGTGGAAGCGCACGTAGTGGTCGCCGATCGGCGTGGCCAGCCGCGGCACGAAGACGCACGTGAGGTGGTCGGCCTCGACGGTGCGGTCGAGCTCGCTCCACGTCGTCTCGACGACCGCCTCGTCGGGGGTCCCGAGGCGCTGGAGGATGGTGACCGGCTCGTCTCCCGATGCCTCGTCGACGGCGAGCTTGATGTCCGACAGCACCCAGTTGGCGTGGGTGTGGGCGATCAGCAGCGGGCCACGCTCACCCCGCGCGGCAGTGGCGAACTCGTGGCCGTCGACGAGGCGGACGCCGGCCTCGACCGGATCGATGCCGAGTCGGGCCCAGGCGACGTCGAGGAACGACATCGCCGGGAGCACGCGGCACGTGGTCCGATCGTCGGCGAGCAGCGCCCGGACCGTCCGCTCGAGCACGAGTGGTGAGCCGGGAACGGCGTAGAGGATCTCGCCGTGCTCGCCGGCTGCGGCGACGAGGTGGTCGACGATCGCCGCGTAGACGTCCTCGAACGTGTCGGCGGACTCGTAGAAGCGGTCGAGCGCCTCGGCGCCGCCGGGCTGGTCGAGGAGCAGATGGGCACTCGGGTGCCGCGCCGTCCGCAGGTAGCGGTGTTCGTGAGCGGCGATCGCCGCGACCGTCACTGCCGTCACGTGCTCGTCGCCGCCCGGGCCGAGCCCGACGATGGTGATGGACGGCACGTCTCGGCCCTGACGCTCAGTTGGCGACGGCGACGTCGGTGGACTCGGCGGCGTCGGGAGCGTCGAGGGCGACGACGCTCGACGTCGCCGGGTCCCAGCGTCCGTACCGCGAGTTCACCGTCACCTCGACCCCGTCGAGCAGGTCGGCGACCGCCGCCTCGGCGAGGTCCCGGGTGAGCAGGGAGGCGACGTCCTCGAACGGCTGGGCGAACACGACGTACTCGCTGCCCTCCAGCTCGATCGGCTCGGACAGCTCGCCCACGCCGGCGTCGGCGACGGCCTCGGCGAGCGGCTCGGACAGCGACTCGGGAATCGTCGACACGGCGAAGCACGGCCCCGACTGACCGACGGCAAGCGGCGAGAACCCGGCGTCGGTGGCGGCAGCACCGAAGTCGTCGCCCGCCTCGAGGGCGTCGCGGAGTGCGTCGAGCGCGTCGTCGTCGGCCTCGTCGACCGCGACCAGACCGAGGCACATGACGCCGTCGACCTCACCCGCCTCCTCGTAGGCCTCCTGCCGCTCGGCGACGTCGACCAGGCCGGCGTCGGCGAGCAGCGACCGGTAGCGGGCCGACCGGGCGTCGAACGTCTCGTCGTCCTCGGCGCCCTCGTCGGGGTCGACTCCGGCAGCCTCGAGGGCGTCGACGATCACGAGGTTGACGATCTCCTCGGTCAGTACGGTGCGCACCTGGTCGGCCGGGGCCACGTCGGGCGCTCCGAGCGACAGCAAGGTGGCCTCGAAGTCGTCGACGGTGATGTCGGTGCCGTTGACGGTGGCGGCGACGTCGGCGGCGCTGGCCGGCGCGCCGCCCCCGGGAGCGACGACGACCGCCGCAGCGACCACGATCAGGGCACGGGAGCGAAGCTTCACGGACGTCGAAGCTACCCCGGCGACATCCCGCGCACCCCACGCGTGGGGCGCTACGCGGCGGTCTCGGGCGGGATCAGCTCTCGCAGGAAGCCCACCAGGAACTCGGCCGGGTCCACTTTGACCGGGCCGTTCTCGCCCCGACGCGTTCGCGGGATCGGGACGACCAACTGACGGGCGTCCTCCTTCCACTTGGCGTCACGGCTCAGGCGGCGCAGGCGGGTCGACTGGCTGAGCTTGAGATCGAGCGGCGCGAGGCGCGCCTCGCCCGGCCGGCCGGGCGACCCGGCGGCGATCGAGATGTCGTGCAGTTCGAGCCGATGGCACTCGGCCCGCAGGCGGGCGACGTTGAGCAACGCCGCGGCCGGCTCGGGGATCGGGCCGTACCGGTCGGTCCACTCGGCGGCGATGTCGTCGACCTGCTCGGGCGTGGTGACGGCGGCCAGCCGGCGATACGCCTCGAGCCGCGACGCCTCGCTCGACACGTAGTCGCGCGGCAGGTTGGCATCGGTGGGCACGTCGAGGCGGATCTCACCCGGTTCGTTCGGCGGCGCCTCGCCCTTCATCTCGGCGACCGCCTCCGTGACCATCTGGCAGTAGAGGTCGTAGCCGACGGCGGCGATGTGCCCTGACTGGGCCTGACCGAGCAGGTTGCCGGCGCCGCGGATCTCCAGGTCGCGCATGGCGATCTTGAAGCCACTGCCCAGTTCGGTGGCCTCGCCAATCGTCTTGAGCCGCTCATAGGCCTCCTCGCTGAGGGCCACCTCCGGGGGATGGAAGAGGTAGGCGTAGGCCCGCTGACCGCTGCGGCCGACACGGCCGCGCAGCTGGTGGAGCTGGCCGAGACCGAGCAGATCGGCGCGCTCGACGACGAGCGTGTTGACCGCCGGCATGTCGATGCCCGACTCGATGATCGTCGTGCAGACGAGCACGTCGTACCGGCCGTCCCAGAAGTCGACGACCACCTGCTCCAGCGTGCCCTCGTCCATCTGACCGTGCGCCACGGCGACACGGGCCTCGGGCACGAGCTCGCGCAGGCGGGCGGCGGCGTGCTCGATCGAGCTCACGCGGTTGTGCACCCAGAAGACCTGGCCCTCGCGGAGCAGCTCGCGACGGATCGATTCGACGGCCACCCGCTCGTCGTAGCCACCGACATAGGTGAGGATCGGCTGGCGATCGGCCGGGGGCGTGTTGAGCAGCGACAGGTCGCGGATGCCGACGAGACTCATCTCGAGCGTGCGCGGGATGGGTGTGGCGGTCAGCGTGAGCACGTCGACGTTCGTCTTCAACTGCTTCATCGCCTCCTTGTGCTGCACGCCGAAGCGCTGCTCCTCGTCGACGACGAGGAGGCCGAGGTCCTTGAACTTCACGCCGTCGGCGAGCAGGCGGTGGGTGCCGACCACGCAATCGACCTCGCCGGAGGCCAGCCCGGCCACCACCTGGCGGGCCTGGCCCGGCGTGAGGAAGCGGCTCAGCGTCTCGACGCGGATCGGGTAGCCGGCGAAACGGTCGGCGAACGTCTGGCCGTGCTGCGAGGCCAACAGGGTGGTGGGGACGAGCACGGCGACCTGCTTGCCGTCCTGGATGGCCTTGAACGCGGCCCGCACGGCGATCTCGGTCTTGCCGAAGCCGACGTCACCGCACACGAGGCGATCCATCGGATAGCGCCGCTCCATGTCGTCCTTGGTCGCCGCGATGGCTGCCTTCTGGTCGGGCGTCTCCACGAACGGGAAGGCGTCCTCCATCTCGGCCTGCCAGGGCGTGTCGGGCCGGAAGGCGAACCCCTCGGCCGTCACACGCTTCTGGTAGAGCACGACGAGCTCCTGGGCGATCTCCCGCACCGCCGACCGCACCCGGCTCTTGGCCTTGGCGAAGTCCGAGCCGCCGAGGCGGTGCAGCGTCGGCGCCTCACCGCCGACGTACTGGCGCAGCGTGTCGATCTGGTCGGACGGGACGTAGAGCTTGTCGCCGCCCTTGTAGGCGAGCAGGAGGTAGTCGCGTTCGACGCCACCGATCGTGCGCTTGGCCATGCCCTCGTACTGGCCGACGCCGTGGTGGAAGTGCACCACGTACATGCCCGGCTTGAGGTCCTCGAACACGCCGCCCGCGTCGCGGCGACGAGGCCGCGGCCGGCGGTGGGCCCGGCGACGACCGGTGAGGTCGGCCTCGGCGATGACGGCCACTCGCGCCGCGCCGATCGTCACGCCATGGTGCAGCGGGGCGACGACGATGCGCCCGCCCCTGGCGGTGAGGTCGCCGTCGGCGGAGGTGAGAACCGGGAAGTCGAGACCGCTGTCGAGCAGGTGGTCGCGCAGTCGCGCCGCCGAGCCCTCGCCGTCGGCCGCCACGACGACGCGATAGCCCTGGCCGAGCAACTGCGACAGGCGCGCCGCGAAGCCCGACCCGTCGCCGGCGACCGGGCCCCAGCCCGACGCCTCGACGACCGGCGTGTCGGGCGATTCGGGCGCGCTGTCGATCGACCAGAACGATCCCGTGTTGGCGAGCAGGCGGTCGGGTTCGGCGTGCAGACGGGGGAAGGGCACGTCGGCCGGACGCTCCCACGTCGACGCCAGGGCCTTGGCGAGGTCGTCCTCCTCGGCGATGAGGTCGGCGGCCCGGTCGCGGATCCGCCGGGGCTCGACGAGCACGACCTTGGCCGTGTCGGGCAGGACGTCGGTGAGCAGCAGATCGCCGCTCGGCCCGGTGTCCACGAGCCACGGCAGCCAGCTCTCCATGCCGTCGAACAGGGCCCCCTCCGACAGCCGCTCCCACTGCTCGCGCCCCCACGGCTCGGTGGCCACCAGCTTGGCGGCCCGCTGCCGGACCTCGTCGGTGGGGATCAGCTCGCGGGCCGGGAAGATCAGACCCTCGGCGATGTCGTCGACCGAGCGCTGATCGCTCGGGCTGAACGTCGTGAGGCGGTCGACCTCGTCGCCCCACAGGTCGATCCGGATCGGGGCGTCGCCGGTGGACGGGTAGACGTCGATGATCGCCCCTCGGCGGGCGAACTCACCACGGTGCTCGACCAGCTCCTCGCGTCGGTAGCCGAAGTTGGCGAGTGTGCGAGCGAGGTCGTCGGGGTCGACGATGTCGCCCTTGTGCACGGCGATCGGCTCGACCTCCACCGCCTCCGGCCCGAGGCGCTGCAACAGGGCCCGCACGCCGGCGACGATGACCTTCGGCATCCGCTCCGGTTGACGGAGACGCCACAGCAGCTCGAGCCGCCGGCCCATCGTCTCGACCGATGGGCTGACGCGCTCGAACGGCAGGGTCTCCCACGCCGGCAGCACCGAGACGTTCGGCTCGCCCAGGAACTGGACGAGGTCGTCGGCGAGCTGACCGGCCATCGTGCCGGTCGGGCACGCCACCACGAGCGGCGTGCGGTTGGAGAGGTTGGCGAGGGCGGCGATCGAGATCGGCCGGGCGACCTCGCCGATGGCGAGGCGGGCACCCGGGTCGCCGAGGGCGCGCGTCAGCGCCGGTTCATCGCGTAGCAGGGGGGGTAACGACGCCAGACGCACGGCCCATCGAGGGTACCGGCGGCTCGCCTCACCGCGGCCCCGCGACCGACGGGAGGGTACGTACCCACCGCGGCGACCGGAGGGTATCTACCTGACGCTTCCGTCCGGTACATACCCTCCGGTTGTGCACGACCGGCGTGAGTGGGCCTCCGGCTACCGCTCCGACTTGCCGCGGATGGCGAGCAGGGTCGCACCGCTGGCCGTCAGCAGCCCGGCGAGGGCGGCGATCAGCAGCGTGGGTGAACCCGTCTCGGGCAGGGTCCCACTC
>NZ_QKYK01000040.1 GCF_003426815.1 Desertimonas flava | reverse complement strand
CGTCAGCTCGAGCGTTACGGATTCGTCGAGGAGGACCCCGGACGCGGCTCGGGGCGCGAGCGCTGGTGGCGGCGAGTTCCCGGCGGGCTGCAGATCAACACACCCGACCTCCAGGAGGACGCCGCCACCCGGGAAGCGACAACACTCGTGCTCAACGAGTTCAACCGCGGACGGCTCCGGCGCCAGGAGCACTGGCGTGAGACGTTCGACGACTGGCCCCGGGAGTGGCAGGACGCCAGCAAGCAAGGAACGTTCCACCTGCGCCTCAGCGCGGGGGAGCTCGAGACCCTGAACAGCGAGCTCGAAGCGGTCATCATGCGCTGGCACCAGCTCGCCTCCGACCGCCAGCACGGTGACGCCGGCGACGAGCACAGCCAGGTGGAGATCCAGCTGTCGACCTTCCCGCTTCCCGATCCGGGCGGACCGGCCAGCTGACGCCGGTTGCAGTTCCCATCACGGTTGCCACCCGACGGAGGGCTCCGGCGTGTCTTGAAGCGTCGCGCCGGAGCCCCCGTCGTGTGACCGGTGAGTCCGATCAGTAGAGCCAGGGATACGGCGACCAGTCCGGGTCCCGCTTCTCGAGGAACGAGTCGCGACCCTCGGCCGCCTCGTCGGTGCCGTAGGCGAGCCTGGTCGCCTCGCCGGCGAACAGCTGCTGGCCGACGAGCCCGTCGTCGAGCAGGTTGAACGCGTACTTGAGCATCTTCTGCGCGGTCGGGCTCTTGGCGTTGATCTCCGCCCCCCATTGAAGCGCCGTCGCCTCCAGCTCGGCGTGGGGCACCACGGCGTTGACGGCGCCCATGCGGTGGTAGTCCTCGGCCGAGTACTCCCGACCGAGGAAGAAGATCTCACGGGCGAACTTCTGGCCCACCTGGCGGGCGAGGTAGGCGGAGCCGTATCCGCCGTCGAAGCTGGCGACGGCGGAGTCGGTCTGCTTGAACCGGGCATGCTCGGCGCTGGCCAACGTGAGATCGCACACCACGTGCAGGCTGTGGCCGCCGCCCGCTGCCCAGCCCGGGACCACGCAGATCACCACCTTCGGCATGAAGCGGATCAGCCGCTGGCACTCGAGGATGTGCAACCGCCCCAGGCGACCGGGATCGACGGAGGCCGCCGATTCACCGGGCGCGCCGTCGTCACCGGCGACCGTGTACTGGTAGCCCTGCTTGCCGCGGATGCGCTGGTCGCCGCCGGAGCAGAACGCCCAGCCGCCGTCGCGCGGCGACGGGCCGTTCCCCGTGAGCAGGACGCAACCGACATCGCTCGAGGTGCGAGCGTGCTCGAGGGCCGTGTACAGCTCGTCGACGGTGTGGGGCCGGAACGCGTTGCGCACCTCCGGCCGGTCGAAGGCGATGCGCACCGTCCCGTGCTCGACCGCTCGGTGGTAGGTGATGTCGGTGAAATCGAAGCCGGGGACGGGGGTCCACCGCTCGGGATCGAAGATGTCGGACACGCCGTTCGCGCTGTTGGACGCCATGTCGACATCATGGCCGCTACCGTGCCGAGCGATGGCTTCCACCCAGGCCTCCTCGATCCAGGTGTTCGGCGTCGGTGGCTTGCCCGAGATCGCCGCGGGTGACGATCTCTCGGCGATGATCACCGCGGCGACCGACCTCCACGACGGCGACGTGGTGATCGTCACCTCGAAGGTGGTGTCGAAAGCCGAAGGTGCCGTGATCGACCTAGCCGGCGTGCACCCCTCGCCCTTTGCCGCGGCCTGGGCCGAGCAGTGGGACAAGGATCCCCGCGTCGTCGAGGTCGTGCTCGCCGAATCCAGGCGCGTCGTGCGCATGAGCGGCCCGGTGCTGATCACCGAGACCCACCACGGCTTCATCTGTGCCAACAGCGGCGTCGACCAGTCGTCCAGCGGCGGCGCCGGCCGCGTCGTCGTGCTGCCCAAGGATCCCGACGGCTCGGCCCGCCGGCTGCGCGACGGATTCCGTTCCGCCGGCCTCGACATCGCCGTCATCGTCAGCGACACGTTCGGCCGGCCCTGGCGGGAGGGACAGACCGACGTCGCCATCGGCATCGCCGGGATGTCGCCGATCACCAGCTACATCGGCCAACGCGATCCCCACGGTCACGAGTTCCGCGTGCAGGAGCTGTGCGTCGCCGACGAGCTGACGGCCGCCGCCGAACTGGTGAAGGGCAACGTGTCGCGGGTGCCGGTGGCCGTCGTGCGCGGCTTCGATTGGGAGCCCGACGAGTCGGCGACCGCCCAGATGCTGCTTCGCGACCCGTCCCGCGACCTGTTTCGCTGACCGGTCAGTAGGGTCGCCCCATGACCACTCAGGCGGCGTCGGCCGAGGCGTTCACCGGACCGACCACCGAGCTGTTGCAGTCGTTGATCCGCAACGCCTGTGTCAATGACGGCACACCCGACAGCGGCGGCGAGATCCGCAACGCCGATCTGCTCACCACGTACCTCGAGGGTGCCGGGCTCGCCGTGCAGCGCTTCGAATCGCGGCCGGGCCGGGCGTCGATGGTCGCCCGCATCGAGGGTTCCGACCCCACGGCGCCGTCGCTCTGCCTGATGGGGCACACCGACGTCGTGCCGGTCAACCCCGACGGCTGGTCGCACGATCCGTTCGGCGGCGAGATCATCACCGCCCCCGACGGACGGCCCGAGGTCTGGGGCCGGGGCGCCATCGACATGTTGAACATCACGTCGTCGATGGCGGTGGCGGTGCGCCGGCTCGCCGACGAGGGCTTCCGCCCGAAGGGCACGCTGATCTACTTCGGCGTCGCCGACGAGGAGGCCGGCGGCACGTGGGGGGCCGAGTACATGGTGGACAACCACTGGGACGTCGTCGGTGCCGACTACGTGCTCACCGAGACGGGCGGCTGGTCGTCGGTCGGCAACGACGGCATTCGGCGTGTCGCGGTCAGCGTCGCCGAGAAGGGCATCGCCTGGCTGCGCCTGCGCGTGAAGGGCACGCCGGGCCACGGGTCGATGCCGTACGGCTCCGACAACGCCCTCGTCACCGCGGCCGAGGTCGTGCGGCGCCTGTCCCAGTACCGCACGATCCCGCAGCTCGACGACCTGTGGAAGGCCCAACTGGAAGGCCTGGACCTGCCCGACGACGTGCTCGCCGCGCTCGACGACCCGGCGCGGATCGACGACGTGATCGCCGGTCTCGACCCGGCGGTGGCCCGCCGGGCCAATGCGTGCACCCACACCACGATCTCGCCCAACGTCGCCCACGGCGGGCAGAAGACCAACACCATCCCCGACGTGGTGGACATCGACGTGGACATCCGCCTCCTTCCCGGTGAGAGCGACGAGGCGGTCGAGGCGATCTTTCGTGACGCCCTCGGCGAGCTTCGCGACCGCGTCGAGGTCTCACCGATCCAGCGGGCCGACGCGACCCGCTCATCGCTCGACTCGCCGCTGTGGGACGCACTGGCGGCACGCACCCAGGTGGCCTTCCCCGGCGCCAAGCTCCAGCCGGGTCTGATGGTCGGTGGCACCGATGCCCGGTTCTTCCGCGAGCGGGGCTCGATCGCGTACGGCGCCGCCCTGTTCGCCCCGGGGATGTCGCTGGAGAGCTTCGGTCAGCGATTCCACGGCAACGACGAGCGCATCGACACCGAGTCGCTCGGCCTCTCCACCGACTACTGGCACGGCCTCGCCAAGCACCTCCTCACCTGACGCCTGACGGGATGTGTCAGGCACATCCCGTCAGGCGCACGATTCACACGCGGAGGTCGGCGTACCCCGGGTGCTCGACGATGAACTGGTCGACGTACCAGCACGTCGGGCGGACCTTGAGCTGGCGCGATCGCACGTCGTCGAGCGCCGCCTTGACGAGGCGCTCGGCGTGGCCCTGACCGCGGCGGGCCGGTTCGATGAGGGTGTGGTGGAACTCGGCGACGTCGCCGTCGTCGCTCCGGAGCAGGCGGTACTCGGCGAATCCGATCTCGGCATCTCCGGCGAAGATCACGTAGCGGGAACCTGCCTCGTCGTGGGTGACCTGAGTTTCCATCCGTGCATTCTGGCCCGGCGACCAGCGTGCAGAGGACTCCGTCGCGGGCTCACAGACGGCGCAGCGTCGCTCCGGGGTAGCGAAGCGGAGCGACGCGGATGACGGCGTCGGTGACGCAGCACCGGTCCTGGGTGGCGATGACCGGGTTGAGGTCGAGCGTGACGATCTCGGGGTGCTCGGCGGCCAGCTGGGCGGCCCGCAGGATGATGTCGATGACGAAGCCCGAGCCCACTTCGGCGCGCTGCAGGGCCATTCCCGCCCGCGACTCCTCGAGCAGGGCGATGGCGCTCTCCAACGACAGCGGGGCGAGGCGCGGCGTCTCGTCCACGAGATCGGCCTGGCTGCCCCCGATGCCCACCGTGACGAGCGGTCCGGCCCGTTCGTCGGCCACCACGCGGATGCGCAGGTCGACGCCCGGCGCGGTCATCGCCTGGACGACGACGAAGTCGGCGTGATCGCCGAGCGCGCTCCGCATCCGCTGCACCGACGACACCACGTCGACGCGGTCGGCGAGGTCGAGCGCCACTCCTGCGTCGACGGATCGTCCGGGGTGGCGGTGGCGGGCTTTGATGGCGACGGGATAGCCCACCTCGGCAGCGGCGTCGACGGCGTCGTCGGCCGGCACGAACATCCTCGGCGGCATGGTGATGCCGTAGGCGCGAAGGATCGCGTCCGTCTCGGCGACATCGAGTGTGCGGCCGTCGCCGGACACCGGACCGCGCGCCAAGGCGTCGGCGATGACGGCGTCGACCGCGTCGTCGTCGACGCCGTCGATGGTGACCGGCGCAGCCGCCGCTTCGGTGTCGAGCCAATGGCCGTAAGCGTACGAGCGTCCGAGCACGGCAGCGGCCGATTCGGGGAACGCGAAGCCCGGGACCGACGACCCTCGCCTGATCGGGCCGTCGGTGGCGCCGAGGAGGACGGCGGTCACCGGCTTGGTCGCACCCTCGACGGCGGCGTCGATCTCGGCCACGGGTGCGCCGATGGCGGCCTGGAGCGGCGGCGCGTGGATGACCATGACGCCGTCGACGCCGTCGTCGTCGAGCGCAGCCCGGACCGCATCGGTGTAGTCGGCAGGCGTCGACCGCCAGTCGAGCGGCCGGGGTGCCGCCACGGGGCGCAGACCTGCTGACACGAGGGCAGCCTCGGCGAGCGTGCGGGGACTCCGGGAGTTGGACAGCACCGCGACGTTGCGGCCGTGCAACACGGGCTGGGTGGCGAGCACCCGCAGCGTGTCCAGAAGGGCGGCGACCGTGGGAACCTCGATCAGCCCAGATCGCTGATAGAGCGCGCCTCCCGACGGTCCCGAAGCCGCCGTCCCCGTGCGGACCGCGACGATCGGGCGGCGTTGCGACACGCGGCGAGCGATGCGGGCGAACCGCCGGGGGTTGCCCAGCGTCTCGGTGTAGAGGCCGATCACCTTGGTGTTCTCGTCGTCGTCCCAGAACTGCAGGAGGTCGTTGCCGGAGACGTCGGAGCGGTCCCCGATGGACACGAACCACGACAGCCCGAGGTGCAGCTGCTCGAGACGTCGCAGCACCGACGAACCGAGCGAGCCCGACTGCAGCGACAGGGCGATCGGTCCCGGGGTGAGGCGGACGGGCACGAGCGAGGCCTGCAGGCCGATCTCCGGGCGCGAGGACGCCACGCCCATGCTGGACGGGCCGATGATGCGCACCCCGGCGCGGTTGGCGTCGGCGACGAGGGCCGTGATGTCGACGTCGGTGTTGTCGACGACCGTGGCGATGACGGCGCCGCGGACGCGTGCCGCGGCACAGTCGGCGAGCACGTCGGCGAGCGCCGCGGCCGGCACGGCGACGACCGCCAGCCACACGTCGTCGGGGATGTCGGCGAGCCTGGCGTAGGTGGGCGTGTCGCCGACGGTCGCCCGGTTGGGGTTCACCGCGTACACCGGGCCGGTCGCCGCGCTGGACACGTTGCGCCACAACGCGTCGCCGACGGTGCCGGGGCGGTCGGTGGCGCCGACGACCGCGATCGTGCGCGGCATCAGGAGGCGGGCCATCGCCCGGCTGTCGGCGCGCTGCTCGCGCTTGGCCATCGAGTCGAGGAACTGCGCCGTCTCGTCGAGGGCGAAGTCGACCTCGATGACGCCGCTGTCGTAGTGGCGTTCCAGCGGCCAGCCGGCCCGGCTGAACACGGCGAGCATCGGCCGGTTGTCAGCGAGCACCTCGGCCGTGAAGTGGTCGATGCCGTTGGAGGTGGCGATCGCCGCGAGGTGCTCGAGCAGCAGCGTGGCGATGCCCTTGCCGTGGTGGGCGTCGTCGACCATGAAGGCCGTGTCGGCGTCGTCCCGGCCGGGCCACCGTTCGTAGCTCGCCCAGGCGAGGAACTCGCCATGGCTCTCGACGACGAGGGCGGCGCGATCGACGAAGTCGACGTTGGTGAAGTGTTCGAGCTCGGCCTCCGAGAGGGTCGGTTTCGGCGAGAAGAAGCGCCGGTACAGGCTGTCGGCTGACTGGCGCTCGTGGAAGGCGAGGAGCGCCGGAGCGTCGGCCGGGGTCATCGGCCGCACGACGGCGGCCTCGCCGTCGCCCAGGACGACTCGCGAGGTCCAGCGGGCGGCGACGTCGTCGGCGGTCATTCGGCGGCGATGGGGGGTCGGGCCGCCGGGCTCAGCCGTAGCCGTCGAGGTGGGTGCTGTGCCAGCGCCAGGCCGTCTCGACGATGTCGTCGAGCGTCTTGGTCGCCGTCCATCCGAGCGTCGCGTTGATCAGCGTGGGGTCGGCGTACGTGGCGACGGGGTCTCCGGCGCGCCGGCCGACGATGTCGTGGGGGACGGGGCGGCCGGCCGCACGCTCGGTGGCCTTGATGACGTCGAGCACCGAGCTCCCGATGCCCGTGCCGACGTTCAGTGCGATGCTCGCACCACCGCCGGCGAGGTAGGCGAGCGCCCGGACGTGAGCGTCGGCGAGGTCGTCGACGTGGATGTAGTCGCGGATGCAGGTGCCGTCCGGCGTGGGGTAGTCGTCGGCGAACACCTGGAGCGGTGGGCGGCGGCCGAGGGCTGCCTTCATGGCGACCGGGACGAGGTTGATGCTGCGGTCCCAGACCTCGCCGTGCCGGCCGTCTGCTTCGGCGCCGGCGGCGTTGAAATACCGCAGGCTCACCGAGCGGAGGCCGTGG
Organism: Desertimonas flava; assembly: GCF_003426815.1. Taxonomy (GTDB): domain Bacteria; phylum Actinomycetota; class Acidimicrobiia; order Acidimicrobiales; family Ilumatobacteraceae; genus Desertimonas; species Desertimonas flava. The sequence continues at coordinate 34,784 of NZ_QKYK01000040.1, read as the reverse complement.
GTCACGCCGTACCAGCCGAGGACCTGTTCGACCATCGCCTTCGAGGCGGCGTAGACCGATTCGGGGCGGATCGCCGCGTCCTCGGCGACGGGGACGGAGTCGGGCGTCCCGTTCACCGAGCACGACGACGAGAAGACGATCTGGTCGACACCGAGGCCGAGCATCGTGTCGACGAGTGTGGCGGTTCCGGCGACGTTGTTGATCCAGTACTTCGTCGGGAGCTCCATCGACTCGCCGACGCTCTTGTAGCCGGCGAAGTGGATGACCTGGGTGACGCGGTGCTCCTTGCAGGCCGCGGTGACGGCGTCGACGTCGTCGATCGACGCCCGCACGAGGGGGATCCCCGGGATGGCCTGTGGGTAGCCGAGCTCGAGGGTGTCGAGCACCACCACGTCGGCCCCGTCGGCGTGGAGCCGGCGCACCGTGTGCGATCCGATGTATCCCGCACCGCCCGTCACGAGCACACTCATGGCCGGCAGGCTACTGCTGGGGGACCCACCGTCACGGCCGCGAACGCCGGACGGCGCCCATAATGTGCGTGAGATGAGGTCCCCGCGGGTGGCTCTGGTGCTCGGTGCCGGCGGCTCGGTCGGCCACGCGTTCCATGTCGGTGTGCTCAGCAGCCTGGCCGAGGAGCTGGGCTGGGATGCCCGGTCCGCCGAGCTGATCGTCGGCACGTCGGCGGGATCGATCGTGGGCGCCGGTCTGCGGGCCGGCCTCGGCCCGCTCGACATGCGTGCCAGGGCGCTCGGGCGGCCGTTGTCGCCTGCTGGGCGTCGCATCGTGCGCACCGGCGAGGCGGCCATCGCCCAGCTCGCGGCCGCCGACCAGCCGGCGGAGGCCGACCCGGATGCCGCCGTGGACGAGAGCCCGGGCGCCGACGGTCCCCTCGACGGCGTCGCCGAGCTCGCGACGCGAGTCCGGCAGATGCGCATGGCGTCGCCCGAGCGCGTCCTGCGTGCGCTGCGCGAGCCCTGGCGGGTCACCCCCGGCTCGCTCTTCTCGGCGATGGTGCCGCCGGGCCGACGCCCCACCGACTCGCTCGGTGCGCCCTACGACGCGCTGTTCGGGTCGGAGTGGCCGTCGTCGTCGCTGTGGATCGTCGCCGTCAAGCTCGACGTCGGCAACCGGGTCGTCTTCGGCCGCGACGAGGGCGCCAGCGCCGGCCCGGTGACCGTCGGCCGGGCCGTGCAGGCGTCGTGCGCCGTGCCCGGCTACTTCGCCCCCGTCAAGATCGACGGCGAGCGGTACGTGGACGGAGGGGTGCACTCGACCACGAACGCCGATCTCGCCGCCCACCTGGTCCCCGTGCCGCGCACCCATCCGGCGTCGGCGGAACCGGTGGAGCCGGAGGCACCGGACCTGGTCATCGTCAGTGCCCCGATGTCGCCCGAACGGGCCGGGCCGGAGCTCTCGCCCCGTTCGGCCGTGCGTCAGATGGCCCGGCGCTGGCTGGCGGGAGAGCTGATCGGGCTGCGGGACCGGGGTGTGGAGACCGTGGCCTTCCAACCCACGGCGGACGACCTCGCCCAGATGTCCGGGAACACGATGGACCCGTCGAAGGCCCCGGCCGTGATCGAACAGGTTCAGGCCTCGACGCTCGCCCGGCTCCGCGAGCCCGAGATCGCCGACCGCCTGGCAATCCTCAGCCGCTGACGCGCGAGGAGAGCAGCGCTTCGATCGCCGCCGCCAACTGCTCGTTGTCGCCGGCGGTGGCCACGACGTCGTCGCCCCGGTAGATCGTGGCTCCGTGCCGGCCGGGACCCATCTCCGTGAGGTCGTTGTGCACGACGAGGTCGACACCGTCGCACTCGGCTACCTTGCGCACCGCCTCGCGGCGCGCCTGCGGCTCGGCGTCGTTGGTGAGCTTGAAGCCCACGATGGTCGCCTGGTCGCCGGCGAGCTGCTTGAGCGTGGTGAGCAGCTTCGGGTTGCGCCGAAGGTGGATCGACAAGGCGCCGCCCGAGTCGATCTTGCCGCCCGTGGCCGCGGCGACGCGTCGGCCGTCGACCTCGAGATGATCGATGTCGTAGTCGCTGACCGCGGCCAGGTGGATCACGGCGTCGAAGTGGCCGCCGGGCAGGGTGGCGCGCAGCACCGCGTCGAGATCGGCGAACGTCTCGTAGGGGACGAGCTCGACGCCGGCGGAGGCAGCCGGCACGACGGCGTCGGCGGCGTGGATCAGCGTGACGTGATGGCCACTCGCGGCGAGGTGCGTGGCGATGGTGGCGCCGGTGGATCCGGTGCTGGTGTTGGTGATCGCCCGCACACCATCGATCGGCACTTTCGTACCGCCGGAGGTGACGGCGACGCGCAGCGACTCGGGAGCCGCCTCATGACCGGTGCCGGCCGGAAGTCGGCGGAGCACCTCGGCGACCACGACGTCGGGGTCGGCGAGGCGGCCGGCCCCGATCTCCCCGCATGCCAACGCCCCGGCGTCGGGTTCGAGGAACTCGACGCCCCACCCCCGCAGCCGGGCGATCGATTCCTGGGTGGCCGGATGCCGGAACATCGCCGTGTTCATCGCCGGGGCGACGAGGTAGGGCTTCGGGCGGCCGCCCGATGTCGACCCGCTGAAGTCATGGGCCAGGAACATCGTGCCGACGAGATCGTCGGCGATTCCGGCGGCGAGACGATTGAGCGTGTTGGCCGTCGCCGGGCACAGCACGATCACGTCGGCCCAGCGCACGAGGTGGATGTGATCCATCTGCGAACCGGGCTGGAACGTGTCGGTCGCCACCGGGCGGCCCGACAGGCCCTCGAGGGTGGCCGCGCCGACGAACTTCAAGGCGGCGTCCGTGGCGACGGTCTGCACCTCGCAGCCGGCCTGGGTGAGCCGGGAGATGGCGTGGCACGCCTTGTAGGCGGCGATCGAGCCGCTCAGCTGGAAGAGCACACGAGGGGACAAGCCGTCAGGCTAGTGCCTCCTCTCCGGGCCATGTCGGTTTGACGGTGGCGGCGCGCAAGACTGGTCCGATGCCCCCCACGAAGGACCCCGTCCGGAACGATTCGGCCAAGAAGGATTCGACGACCACCGGCGCCGAGACGGCCGCGCCGACGATCAGCCTGGCCGACGTGGCCAAGGATCGCCGGACGTTCGATCCCGCTCCGTCGCGATCGACGACGATCGACGTGGTGGTCACCCGTTCGGCTCCGGCCGCGGCCGGAGCGATCGGTCTCCCCGTCGGGGAGAAGGGGGCGGTCCCTCGTTCGCTCGGCCTCGACCGGGCCACGCTCGCCGCCGCCGGTTTCGAGGGCAAGCTCGGCCAGACGCACGTCGTACCCCGTCAGGGTGCGGCGGCGCTGGTGGCGATCGGTGTCGGCGAGGGCAACCTGTCGACGAGCCAGCTCCGCGACGCGGCCGCCGCCTTCGCCCGGGCGGCGGGCAAGCACGGCTCCCTCGCCACTGCGTTGCACACATCGGCGAGCGGCTCGGCGGCCGACGCCGCAGCGGCGGTCGTCGAGGGGATCGTGCTGGCTCGCTACCGCTACGGGGCGTTGAGGAACTCCTCGTCCACGACGCCGGTCTCGGCGATCGCCCTCCTCGCCGGCAACGATGTCGCCGCGGTCGAGCGCGGGGCGACGAAGGGCCGGGCCACCGCTGCTGCCGCCTGCCTCGCCCGCGACCTGGCGAACACGCCGCCGAGCCATCTCACGGCCACCCGGATCGCCGAGCTCGCCGTGCAGATCGGTGCCGAGACCGGTCTCGGTGTCGAGGTGTTCGGCCCCGAGGAGCTGACGCTCCTCGGCTGCGGTGGTCTCCTCGGTGTGAACGCCGGGAGCGCCGAGCCGGCGCGGTTGGTGAAGCTGACCTACCGGCCGAAGCGGGCCAAGCCCACGGCCGCGCACATCGCGCTCGTCGGCAAGGGCGTCATGTACGACTCTGGCGGCATCAGCCTGAAGCCGAGTGACGGCATGCACCTCGTCATGAAGATGGACATGTCCGGCGCCGGCAACGTGCTCGCCGTGATGTCGGCGCTGACCGCCTTGGGGTGCCCCAACCACGTGAGCGCCTACCTGATGTGCACCGACAACATGCCGTCGGGGTCGGCCATGAAGCTGGGCGACGTCCTGCACATCCACGGCGGCACCACCGTCGAGGTGCTCAACACCGATGCCGAAGGCCGCCTGGTGTTGGCCGACGGCCTGGCGCTGGCCGCCGAGGAGTCGCCCGACGCGATCATCGACATCGCCACCCTGACCGGTGCGTGCGTGGTCGCCCTCGGCACGTCGTACGCCGGCGTGCTCGGCAACGATCAGGGGCTCGTCGACGCCATCCGGGGGGCGGCCGATGCAACCGACGAACCCGTGTGGCAACTCCCGCTCGCCAAGGATCGCTACCGCAAGCTGCTCGATTCCGACGTCGCCGACCTCAAGAACGTCGGTGGTCCCTATGGCGGGGCGATCACGGCTGCGGTTTTCCTCTCCGAGTTCGTCGGCGACATCCCGTGGGCGCACCTCGACATCGCCGGCCCGATGAAGTTCGACGCCGACGACTCGTGGCGGACCAAGGGCGCCAGTGGCGTGGGCACGAGGCTGCTGATCGACCTCGTCACCAGCTACGCGCGCTCGTCCGCCTGACCCGCGGCGGGCCCGTCACACGTGGGACGGTGCGACGACGACGTGATCGACCGGGAGCCCGTAGCGCCGGGCGATTCGGTCCGGCAGGCTGAGCTTCAGCCACCGCGACAACCCTGCCGGCAGGGTTGCCACGATGACGGCGTCGAATTCGTGATGGTTCATCGCGTCGGCGACGGCCAGCATCGGGTTGGCGTCGCCCACCTCCCCCTCGACGTCGGCGCCGGTGGCCCTGAGCTGATCCAGACAGCCTTCGAGCCGTTGGGCGGCGATCGCTCGCGCCTCGCCCTCCGTCCACGTCAGGTGCTCCTTCGGTGGAGTGGCCGGCACGACGACGTAGAACGAGCACGGGCCGAGCCGGCGCCGCTTCTCGATGCACTCGGTCAGGGCCTCCCCTCCGAGCGTCTGGTTGGCAACGATCAAGATGGTGGGCATCGGGTCCCCCTCTCGTCAGGCTGGGCTCCTGACCTCTCCAGTCTCGACCCATGCAGGCCAGAGGGCAAGGGTGTGGCCGATTGTTCTCGGATCCGCGCGTGCGGGTACACGAGCGCCATGAGTGACGACAAAGGCGGCCTGATCGAGGCCGCGACCCTGGCCCGCGACCGTTCGTACGTTCCGTACAGCAGCTTTCGGATGGGCGCAGCCGTGCGGTGCGCCGACGGGACGATCGTGCCGGGGGCATTGGTCGAGAACGTCTCGCTCGGCCTGGCGATGTGCGCCGAGCGCTCGGCGTTGTTCGCCACGGTGGCGCTCGGGTTGGTGCCGACGACGCTGGCGATCGTCTCCGAACGCACGTCGGGTCGGCTGACCTTTCCGTGTGGCGCATGCCTCCAGGTCGCCCTCGAGCTCGCCGGGCCGGAGCTGACGGTCATCGCGTGCGAGCCGGGCGGCGAGTCGAGCCGTGCCCGGCTGGGTGACCTGATTCCCCGGGCACCTCGCCGCGGCACGTACGCGTCCGGCTGACGAGCGTCCGACCCCGTTCACAACGGATTGCGATCAGCGGATGACCGGGAACCTGAGGTGGGTGACCTGATCGCCTTGGACGCAGATGGTCGGGTTGCCGAGCGGAACGTCCTCGACGGCGGCGTTCCCGAAAAACCGTCGACCGCCGCCCATGACGACGGGCACCAAGTCGATCGCCACCTCGTCGAGCAGCCCGAGCTCGAGACATTGACCGGCGAGCACGCCGGCCGTCACGTTGACGGCGAGATCACCGGCGATCTTCTGCGCCCGTTCGATCGCCGCCCCGACCCCGTCGGTCACGAAGGTGAACGGGGCATCGGGATGAGCGGCCACCCACTCCGTCGGAACGCTGTGCGTCACCACGACGACGGGGACGTCGAAGTCATGCCTGCCGTTCCACCCGTCGGTGAAGTCGAAGAGGGTTCGACCGCACACGAGCACCCCGAACGTGGCGATCCACGACTGCATGTGGGCAGCGCTCTGCGCCGTCACGTGGAGGGTTGTGTCCCCTCGGGGCGAGACGAGCTCGACGTCACCGTTCTGGAGCCAGTCGAAGAGTCGTCCGATGGTGTTGTCGTCCTTGGCGATGTACCCGTCGACCGACATCATCGCCTGTGCGATCACGTTGCCCATTGAATCTCCCAAGGTCGAGACGACGGAGGCGTCGCCGATGCGTTGGAGCCAGAGACGATTCGGCCGCGGCAAAGTCATCGCGACCGGGCAAACGCCCCGCGACGATCGGGCGAGATCAGGCCAGCGGCGCAGTGAGGGTGATGCCGGCCCCGGCGAGGGCGTCGGCGAACACGTCGCGGAGCGACTCGGTCTCGGCGGGTGTCTCGCCGCTGACGAGGATCGACCACGTCACGCCGTCGGGCCGGTGGGCGACCATGGCGTGGGTGGCCTCGACCGTGCCGGTGTGCCCCCAGGAACCGTCGGGCCACACGATGGTGCCCAGCCCGTAGAGGCGCTGGCCGGGATCGGGGAACGACACGCCGGCCATCGGGATGGGCATCAGGGCGGCCAGTTCGGCCGAGAGCGGGTGCCAGCCGGGACGTGTGGTGTCGAGCGAGTCGACGAGCCTCACGAGATCGGCGGGCGTCGCCACCCAGGCCCCGGCCCCGCCGAGGGCCTCCATGTAGGCCCGGCCGGGCGCGGACGGGTGGACGACCTCGGAGATGTTGGCGCCGTACGTGCCGACGGTGCGGGCGCCGCGGATGCCGAGTGGGCGCAGGACCAGGTCGTTGACCGACTCCTCGTAGCTGCGTCCGGTGATGTCGGCGATCAGCAGACCGAGCAGGCAGAAGTTGAGATTGCTGTAGACGTGCGCCGTGCCCGGGCTCCGGTCGAGACCGTTTGACAGTCCGTAGATCGCCGCCCCTTCACACGTGGTGAAGTCCCCACCGAAGAACTGCCCGCGGTACTTCGGGACGCCGCCTGTGTGGGACAGCAGTTGGCGGACGGTCACCGTCGACCACCCGTCGTTCGGGCTGACGCCGAGCGACGCGGCGATCCGTGCCGCCACGGGTTCGTCGAGGCCGATGTGGCCCGCCTCGACGAGGCGCAGCACCGTGACCGCGGTGAGGAGCTTGGAGATGCTGGCGATCCGGAAGCGATCGGTCGGCACCGTGTAGTCGATGGGGTCGACCGGCGTGCGCCGGCCGTAGGCGGCGACGTGCACGAGCCGACCGTCCACGGACACGGCGACGCCGGCCGCCAGGTCGCCGCGGTCGACGAGTCGGTTGCTGACGATCTGGTCGAACACCGCCCAGGACTCGGCGTCGACCAGCGGCGGGCTCGCCGGGGGGACGGTCGTGGTGGCCACTGCGTGGGCCGCGGAGTCCGGCGGCGGGTCGCTGGGGTCGGACGACGCTCCCACCGACGAGGTTTGCAGTGCGAATGCAAGCAGGATGGAGAGCGTGCGAACCACCGTGACCATCATGGCGTGCCGGTTCCCGTGAGCAACGGCATCGTCGTCGGGTCGGGCCCCAACGGGTTGATGGCAGCCATCGTGCTGGCGCGCGCCGGGCTGGACGTGGAGGTGATCGAGGCATCGGCGACGATCGGCGGGGGCATGCGCTCGGCCGAGCTGACCGTGCCCGGGGTGCTGCACGACGTGTGCTCGGCGACCCATCCGACCGCCTTGGCCTCGCCGGCGCTCCAGGAGCTCGCGCCCGATCTCGAGCGCCACGGCCTGCGGTGGAGATGGCCGGCGGTGGACATCGCCCACCCGCTCGACGGGGGCCGCGCCGGGGTGATGGTCCGCTCCCTCGACGAGACCTGCGCCGGGCTCGGCAAGGACGGGGGAGCGTGGCGCCGCACGTTCGGGCCGCTGACCGACCACTTCGCCGAACTGGTGACCGATGCGTTCCGGCCGATCCTCCATGTGCCGGCGCATCCGATCCGCCTCGCCGGGTTCGGGCTCGAAGCACTCCGCCCGGCGACCTGGGTGGCGCGCCGATGGCGCAGCGACGAGGCGCGAGCACTGTTCGCCGGCGCCGCCGCCCACATCATCCAGCCGCTCACGCGCCCGCTGAGCGCCTCGGTCGGGCTGATGCTGACGGCCAACGGTCATGCCCACGGATGGCCGGTCGCCGAGGGCGGGTCTCAGAAGATCGCCGCGGCGCTCGCCGGGGTGCTCGCCGACGCCGGCGGCAGGATCACGACCGGCCGCCGCGTCTCGTCGATCGACGAGCTCGCGGGTGTCGACGTGGTGATGCTCGACACGAGTCCCCAGGCGGCCGCCGACATCGTCGGCGACCGACTGCCCAGGCACGTCGCGCGGGCGTACCGCCGGTACAAGCAGGGCCCGGCGGCGTTCAAGCTCGACCTCGCCGTCGACGGCGGCATCCCGTGGACCAACGAGGCGTGCCGTCGAGCCGGGACGGTGCACGTGGGCGGCACGCTCGAGCAGATTGTCGCGTCGGAACGCGCCGTGTCCCGGGGGACGATGGTCGACGATCCGTTCATGCTGGTGTGCCAGCAATACCTGGCCGATCCGACGCGGTCGTCGGGGACGATCCATCCGGTCTGGGCCTACGCCCACGTTCCCAACGGCTACACCGGAGACGCATCCGAGGCGATCCTCCGTCAGATCGAACGCTTCGCCCCGGGCGTCCGCGAGCGCATCGTCGCCCGGGTGGCGATCGGGCCGGCCGGGCTCGAGGCCTACAACGCCAACTACGTGGGCGGAGACATCGCCACCGGCGCCAGCGATCCGCGTCAGACCCTCTTCCGTCCCCGCGTCGCGGTCGACCCGTACTTCACCGGTGTGCCCGGCGTGTACGTGTGCTCTGCGGCGACGCCGCCGGGCGCCGGAGTGCACGGGATGGGTGGCGCCAACGCCGCCCGTGCGGCCCTCCGCCGGCTCAGGTGACGGGGACGTCGACCGTGTAGGCGTCGCCGCGGTAGAGGTGGTCGCCGACGTCGATGACGCGACGGGCCGCGTCGTACCCGACGTGACGGACGCGCAGCAGCGGGGTGCCGCGGCGGACGCCGAGCAACCTGGCCTCGAACGTCGCCGCCCCGACCGCACTGATCTCCTTGCGTGCCGTCACCGGGACGTCGCCGCGCTGGCGCATCACGCCGTACAACCCGCCCGTCTCGAGCATCGCCGCGGTGAGATCGGCGTAGCGCAGCGGCAGCCAGTTGCGCATCACGACCAACGGCTCGTCGTCGGCCGACCGCAGCCTGGTGATGGCGACGATGTCGGTGTCGTCGTCGTATGCGGCGGCGACGTCGGCGCAGCGGGGTTCGACGACGATCGACAACACCTCCGTCGCCGGCCGGCGACCGGCGGCGACGAGGTCGTCGTGCACGCTCGTGAGGTGCGCGCCGCGATGGAACTCGCGCGGTGTCACGATGGTGCCGATCCCGCGCCGCCGGCTGATCAAGCCGTCGCGGACGAGCTCGTCGAGCGCCTGGCGCATGGTCGGCCGGGACAGCGAGAACCTCTGGGCGAGGTCGATCTCGTTGGGCAGTAGCGTGCCTGTCGCCAGCTCGCCGGAGCCGATCAGTTCCCGGAGATGCTCGGCCACCTGGTGGTACAGCGGCACGGGGGAGTCGCGTCGCAGCACCATCGTTCCGATCGCTCCGGTCGCTCCGGTCATCTCACCTCCCGCTGTGAGCCCCTCTGGGCCGTCGTCGCGCGTGAGTTCTCGCACGGTCGCACGCTTTGTCTTGACATTAGGACTTTAACAAGACACGCTGATGAGCATCGTGTCCACCGCTGCCCATCACTCACCGGCCGCCGGCGAACCGCTCGTCAGCGCGGATCGCATCGGCGGCGCGCCGATCACGTGGGGCGTGTGCGAGGTGCCCGGCTGGGGTGTCATGTTGCCGGCCGACAGGGTGCTGGCCGAGATGCGCTCGCTCGGCCTGTCGGGCACCGAGCTCGGAGCACCGGGATTCCTGCCCCGCGACCCCGACGCCTTGCGCGCCTTGCTCGAGCCGCATGGCCTGTCGTTGATCGGCGGGTTCGTCCCGGTCGTGCTGCACGACCCGTCGGCGCGCCAGCGCACCCTGGCCGAGGCTCGGGCCACGGCCCAGCTGTTCTGCGCCGCCGGCGCGACGATGTTCGTGTCGGCGGTCGTCGTCGACGAGGCATGGAGTCCGCGACGCCCCCTCGCCGACAGCGAGTGGGACCACCTCGTCGGCATGCTCGGTGAGCTCGACGATCTGTGCGCCGAGTACGGCTTGATCCAGGCGCTCCACCCGCACGTCGGAACGCTGGTCGAGACCGCCGCCGACGTGCGCACGGTGCTCGATCGCAGCGCGGTCCGCTGGTGCCTCGACACCGGACATCTCGCCATCGGAGGCTACGACCCGGCCGAGTTCGCCGCCGATGCGGCCGATCGGGTCGCTCATGTCCACCTCAAGGACATCGACGTCACCGTGGCCGCCGAGGTCCGGCGCGGTGCCCTGACGATCCAGGAGGGGGTCGGGCGTGGTCTCTTCCTCCCGCTCGGCGACGGCGGCGCGCCGGTCGCCGGCACCATCGCGACCCTCGAGCGCGCCGGGTACTCAGGTTGGTACGTGCTCGAGCAGGACGAGGACCTCGGTCCCGTCGCCCCGGCCCAGGGAGCCGGGCCGCTCGAATCGGCCCGTCGCAGCCTGGACTATGTTCGCTCGCTGACGGCCCCGCCGCCGTCCTGACGCACGCTGCCAGGGGATGCAGCCACGTCACCCGTTCCGACAAACCACCCGGTCGTCACGGCCGGACTTCAATCCCGGCCGAGGAGGCCGGCTGGAAACAGGGGGAACCATGAGAGGAAAGCTCCGCTTCGGCGTCGTCGCCGCAGCAGCCGTCTTGGCCGGCTCGACCGCCACCGCGTCGGCGCAGGCTCCAAGCAGTGCCGAGGGAGGCGACGTCACGATCGAGGTCGTGACCCACGGCCAGGCCTCCGATCCGTTCTGGTCGGTGTTCAAGCGTGGCGTCGACGACGCGGCCGCCCAGATGGGTGTGACCGCCAACTACTCGGCGCCGGCGTCGGGTGACATGGCCGAGATGGCCTCCCTCATCGACGCCGCGGTGGCCAAGGCGCCCGACGGCCTGGTCGTGTCGGTGCCGGACTTCGGTGCGCTCCAGGAGTCGCTGGCGGCGGCCCACGAGGCCGGCATCCCGATCATCACCGTCAACTCGGGCTCGGACAACTACCAGGAGATCGGGGCGATCACCCACGTCGGCCAGGACGAGTTCATCGCCGGTGAGGCTGCCGGTGCCCGCCTCGCCGAGGCCGGAGCCACCCATGTGCTCTGCGTGCACCACGAGGTCGGCAACCAGGGCCTCGACGCCCGGTGCGACGGGGCAGCGGCGGCGATCGAAGAGGCCGGCGGCACCCTCGAGGTGGTGCAGGTCGACCTCAACGACGCCGCCGGCATCACCAGCACGGTCAGCTCGACGCTGCAGGCCGACGACACGATCGACGCCGTCTTGGCCCTCGGGCCGACGGCTGCGTCGCCCGCGCTGGCCGCCCTCGACGAGCTCGGTGTGCTGGGTGAAATGACGATCGCCACGTTCGACCTCAGCGCCGACGTGATCCAGGCGATCGTCGACGGCAACATGCTGTTCGCCGTCGACCAGCAGCAGTACCTGCAGGGCTACCTGCCGATCGTCATGCTCAAGCTCTACGCCGACAACCTCAACACCGTCGGCGGCGGGCAGCCGGTGCTCACCGGTCCCGGGTTCGTCACGGCCGAGAACGCCGAGCAGGTCCAGCAGCTCACGGCGGACGGCTCCCGCTGACCCCGCCTGGGTGTGGGAGGGGCAAACCCCCTCCCACACCGGCGCAACTCGAGAGGAGATCACCGTGACCGTCGCACTTCCGGCACCGGGCGTTCGACCGAGGGACGAACGGCTCGGCCAGACGTCGATCGCCCGCAAGCTGCTCATCCGTCCCGAGTTCGGGGCCCTGGTGGGCGCCGTCGTCGTCTGGCTGTTGTTCTTCTCTCAGGCCCGCGGCACCTGGCTGTCCTGGCTCGGAACCGCCAACTACGTGGAGGTGTCGGCGCGTTACGGACTCACCGCACTGGCCGTCGCCCTGCTGATGATCGGGGGCGAGTTCGACCTGTCGGCCGGCGTGCTGACGGGAACGACGGGTATGTTCGCGGCGATCTTCGCCGTGCACAGCGGGATGCCTGTACCGCTCGCCGTGCTGCTGTCGTTGGCCATCGCCGCGGCGATCGGCTTCGCCAACGGCTTTATGGTGATCCGGTCTGGCCTGCCGAGCTTCATCGTCACGCTCGGCATGTTCTTCGCCCTCCAGGGCTTCAACCTCTGGTTGACCAAACGGGTCACCGGTGTGACGAACGTCGAGGGCATCCGAGAGGAGCCCGGCTTCGAGTTCGGGCGCTGGCTGTTCGCCTCGGATCTCTTCCACCTCGGCCGGGCGGCCTTCAAGGTGGCGATCCTGTGGTTCGTCGTGCTCGCCCTGGTGGGGGCGTTCGTCCTCACGAGGACGAGGGTGGGCAACTGGATCTTCGCCGTCGGCGGCAACAAGGACGCCGCCCGTATGGTCGGGGTGCCGGCCACTGCCACCAAGATCGGTCTGTTCATGGCCGTGTCGATCTGCGGCTGGCTGCGCGGCATGGTCTATCTCTTCGACACCGGCCGCTCGAACGTCACCGAAGGTGTCGGGGTGGAGTTCTACTTCATCATCGCCTGCGTGTTGGGCGGCTGCCTGTTGAGCGGCGGCCTCGGCTCGGTGATCGGCGCCGCCCTCGGCTGCCTGATCCTCGGCATGACGCAGCAGGGCATCCCGCTGGCCGGCTGGGACAACAACCTGTACTACCTGTTCCTCGGCATCATCCTCCTCATCGCGGCGTTCTCGAACGAGGCGATCCGGCGCTGGGCGCGCACAGCCTCGAAGCCGCCACCGTCCGACGTCGAGGCGTCGGCGAAGGAGGGAGCCCAAATGGCGGCGGCCACCCAGGCGATGGTCCGCGAGGGAGAGCTGCCGTGACCGGCATCGCGATCGAGGAAGGACTGGTGCAGCCCGTGGGCCGTGACGTGGGCGTCGATGGGGGACACGCACTGATCGAGCTGCAGCGCGTGTCGAAGTTCTTCGGGAACGTCTTGGCGCTGCAGAACGTGACCACCAGCGTGCGCGCCGGCGAGGTGACGTGCGTGCTCGGCGACAACGGCGCCGGCAAGTCGACGTTCATCAAGATCCTCGCCGGCGTGCACGGTCACGACCAGGGAACGTTCCTGATGGAAGGACGCGAGGTGCACTTCCACTCGCCTCGCGAGGCGAAGGCGGCCGGCATCGCCACCGTGTACCAGGACCTGGCGCTGGCCCCGCTGATGTCGATCTGGCGCAACTTCTGGCTCGGCTCCGAGCCCACCCGCTTCGGCATGATCGACATGCGCAGGGCCAAGCGGATCGCCGTCGAGGAGATGGCCAAGATGGGCATCGACGTGCGCGACCCCGAGCAACCCGTCGGCACGTTGTCGGGCGGCGAGCGGCAGTGCGTGGCGATCGCCCGGGCCGTGTACTTCGGGGCCAAGGTGCTGATCCTCGACGAGCCGACCGCCGCCCTCGGCGTGAAGCAGTCGGGCGTCGTGTTGCGGTACATCGTCGCCGCGCGCGACCGTGGCCTCGGCGTGATCTTCATCACCCACAACCCGCACCACGCCTACCCGGTGGGCGACCGCTTCGTCATCCTCAAGCGCGGCCAGAGCCTCGGCAACTTCGCCAAGAGCGAGATCACCCGTGACGAGTTGACGGCGCTGATGGCCGGCGGCGCCGAGCTCGAGGAGCTCAGCCACGAGATCGAGTCCGTCGTCGCACCCGACGCCCTCTGACGATGGTCGCGCCCGAAGTCCTCACGATCGGCCGGGTCAGCGTCGATCTCTACGCCGACGAGCCGGGCGCGGCGTTCACCGATCCCCAGCACTTCTCCAAGTCGATCGGCGGGACGGCGACCAACGTCGCGGTCGCCGCCGCCCGCCTCGGTCACCGGGCCGCGGTGCTCACCAAGGTCGGTGCCGACCCGTTCGGCGACTACGTCGTGGCGAAGCTGGAGTCTTTCGGCGTCGACACCCGGTTCGTCGGGCGGCACGCGCGCCTGCGCACCCCCCTGGCCTTCGCCGCGCTGACACCGCCCGAGGACCCCGAACTGCTCTTCTACCGCGAGCCGTCGGCGCCCGACATGCAGCTCGAGATCGGTGACGTCGATGACGACACGATCCGCGACGTCGACGTGCTGTGGCTCGCCGGATCGGCGCTCGCCGACGACCCGGCTCGGCACACGATCGTCGAGATCACGCGGACCCGCGCCCTCCGCCGCCACACGGTGCTCGACCTCGACTACCGGGCGCCCCTGTGGACCAGCGAGCGTGAGGCGTCGGCCGTGATTGGCCGGGCGCTCGTGATCGCCACGGTGGTGCTCGGCAACCGCGCCGAGTGCCGAGTCGCCGTGGGAACGGACGATCCCGACGACGCGGCGACGGCGATCCTCGAGCACGACCAGATCGAGCTCGCCGTGGTCAAGATGGGCGGCGACGGCGTGCTGGTGGCCACGCGTGACGGCCGCACGGTGGTGCCGCCGCGACCGGTGAAGGTGGTGTGCGGCCTCGGTGCCGGCGACGCGTTCGGAGGCGCGCTCGTGCACGGTCTGCTGCTCGGCTGGCCACCGGTGCGGACCGTGGAGTTCGCCAATGCCGCCGGGGCGATCGTGGCCGGCCGGCTGCTGTGCGCCGACGCCATGCCCACGCTCGACGAGATCACCGCCGTGATCGAGGGAGGGACTCCATGAGACCGCTGCTGACCGACGAGCAGTTCGCCACGCTGGTCGACGTGCGCGTCGAGGATCCGGGGAGGATCGCCGCCGCGATGGCCGCCCGGCGGCGGCGTGAACGGATGACGGTCGACGGCGCCCTGTTCATCGTCGCCGCCGACCACACCGCGCGCGGCATGATCGGCGTGCCCGGCGACCCGCACGCGATGGTCGATCGTCGATCGATGCTCGACCGCCTGCTGCTGGCGATGCGGAACCCCCGCGTGGACGGCGTGCTGGCCAGTGCGGACATCCTCGAGGACCTCGTCGTGCTCGGTGCGCTGGACGATCGGGTGGCGGTGGGCACGATGAACCGTGGCGGGCTGGCCGGTGCCAGCTGGGAGCTGGACGACCGCTTCACCGCGTACGACGCCGACCACCTCGCGCGGTCCAACCTCGACGCCGGCAAGATGCTGCTGCGCATCGATCCCGACGACGCCGGGACGGTGCCGACGCTGGCCGCCTGCGCGGCCGCGGTCGGCGAGCTCAACGATCGCCGCATGCTGGCGATGGTCGAGCCGATCCCGTACACCAAGGACGCCGCCGGCAAGGCCGTGTGGGCCGGCGACCCCGACGCCCTCCTGCAGGCGGTCGGCGTGTGCGCCGGGCTGTCGGGCTCGTCGGCCTACACCTGGTTGAAGATCCAGGCCACGGCGGACATCGCGGCGGTGGCGGCGATGACCACGCAGCCGCTGTTGATCCTCGGTGGATCGCCGGGACCGGATCCCGACGCCACGTTCGCATCGTGGGCCCGCGCGTTGGCCGAGCCGACGGTTCGCGGGCTCGTCGTCGGCCGCGCCCTGCTGTATCCCGCCGACGGCGACGTCGAGTCCGCCGTCGCCCGGGCCGCCGATCTGGTGACCGCCTCCACGTCCCGGCGGGTGCCGGCATGACCGCGCAGCCCCGCTTGCTCGGCCGCGTCGACACGGTCACGCCCGAGCTCGCCGGCTGGACCTACAGCGGCCTGCGGATCGCCACGCTGCAACCGGGCGAAGCGGTCACCTGCACCACAGGTGACGAGGAGCTGGCGGTGTTGCCGCTGTCGGGCGGCCCGGTCGTCGTCGAGGTGGAAGGCCGCCGGTTCGACCTGGAGGGACGATCCTCGGTCTTCGCGCGGGTGACCGACTGGGCGTACCTGCCGATCGATGCCGAGGTGCGGTTGTCGGCACCGTCGGGTGCCGAGGTCGCCCTACCCTCGGCCCGGGCCACGCGACGATTCGAACCCGCGCACGTCGCCGCCGGCGACGTCTCGGTCGAGGTGCGCGGCGCCGGCCCGGCCACGCGGCAGGTCACCAACTTCATGTCGCCCGACGCGTTCGACGGTGCCGACAAGCTGATGTGCGTCGAGCTGCTGACGCCGGACGGGAACTGGTCGAGCTATCCACCGCATCGCCACGACGACAGCGCCGAGTGCCCGGTCAACAACGAGGAGATCTACTACTTCCGGATCGGCCGACTCGACGGGTCGGGCCGCACCGACTACGCCCCCGACGGCTTCGCCATGCATCGCACGTACACCGACGAGGTCGACGTCAACGTCGCCGTGCATGACGGCGACGTGTTCGTGATCCCACGCGGCTACCACGGGCCCTGCGTCGCCTCGCCGGGGTATCCGCTCTACTACCTCAACGTCCTCGCCGGCCCCGGCGGCGAGCGATCGATGGCGTTCTGCGACGATCCCGCCCACCACTGGGTGCGCGACACGTGGTCGTCGATGCCGAGCGACCCCCGCTGCCCGATGACCTCGGCCGCCGGCCCGGTGACCGCATGACGGCGACGGCGACGGCGACGCGACGCCGCCTCGGGATCGGCACGGTCGGGCTGGGCTGGATGGGACAGGCCCACAGCCGCAGCTTCCGGCGCATCCCGGCGCTGTTTCCCGACCGGACCTACGAGCCCGAACTGGTCGTCTGTGCCGATCCCGTGGCCGAGCGCCGCGAGTGGGCCGTGTCGGGGTTCGGGTTCGCGTCGGCGACCGACGACTGGCGGCGGGTCGTCGACGACTCCGCGGTCGACGTCGTCGTCATCACCGCGCCCAACATGCTCCACGTCGACATCGCCGTGGCGGCGGCCGCCGCCGGCAAGGCGGTGTTCTGCGAGAAGCCCGTCGGCGGCACGCCGGCCCAGGCACGCACCGCCGCCCACGCGGCAGCGGCAGCCGGCGTCACCACCGGCGTCGGGTACAACTACCGCTGGGCCCCGCTGGTGCAGCACGCCGCTGAGCTGATCCGATCGGGCCGGATTGGCACCGTCACCAACTATCGCGGCCGCTTCCTGTCCTGTTACGGCGCCGACCCGCTCGGCTCGCTCAGCTGGCGCTACCTCGTCGATGAGGGCGGCTACGGCGTCACGTCCGATCTGCTCAGCCACACGATCGACCTGGCCCACTTCCTCGTCGGCCCGATCACCGAGGTGGTCGGGCTGGGGGAGACGTTCGTCCGCGAGCGTCCGCTGCCTGCTCTCGCCGGCCTGCGTGGCCGTGGAACGCAATCGGGCACGCACTACGACCGTGGCGTCGCCGGAGGTCCCACCGGTGCGGTGACCAACGAGGACTGGTTCGGTGCCATCGCCCGGTTCGAGTCCGGAGCCGTCGGGACGTTCGAGACCTCGCGCACGATGGTGGGGCCCGAGAGCCAGAACGCCTTCGAGGTGCACGGCACCGGCGGGTCGCTGGCCTGGAACCTCGAGCGCATGAACGAGCTGCAGGTCTACCTGGCCGACTCGCCGGCCACGGGGTACACGACCGTGTTCGGCGGCGAGGCCTATGGCCATCACGGCGCCTTCGTGCCGGGACGGGCGAACCCGATCGGGTTCGAGGATCTCGTGACGATCGAGGACCACCACTTCGCCACTGCGGTGGCGGCTGGTGCGCCGTTCGACCCTGGTTTCGACGCGGCGGTCGCCTACGTCGACGTGCAGGAGGCGTTGTTGCACTCGTGGGACACCCGGACGTGGGAGAAGGTGACGACGACATGACGGTGATGACGACGGCGGACGCGATGGTGCGCTTCCTGATCGCCCAGCGGACGATGATCGACGGACGCGAGGAGCCGCTCGTGCCGGGCGTGTTCGCCATCTTCGGGCACGGGAACGTCACCTGTCTCGGCCCGGCCCTACACGCTGCCGGCGACGCCCTCCCCACCTGGCGGGGCCAGAACGAGCAGGGCATGGCCCTCGCCGCCATCGGCTACGCCAAGGCGATGCGCCGCCGCCAGTTCATGGTGGCCACCACGTCGATCGGGCCCGGCGCGCTGAACCTCGTCACTGCGGCCGGCGTGGCGATGGCCAACCGCCTGCCCGTGCTGCTGCTCTCGGGCGACACGTTCCAGAGCCGGTTCCCCGATCCGGTGCTGCAGCAGGTCGAGCGCTTCGGCGAGCCGTCGACGACGGTCAACGACGCCTTCCGGCCGGTCGTGCGCTACTGGGACCGGATCACCCGGCCCGAGCAGGTGATCACGTCGTTGCCCCAGGCGGTCGCCACGCTGCTCGATCCCGCCGACTGCGGGCCGGCGTTCGTCGGCCTGCCCCAGGACGTGCAGGCCGAGACGTTCGACTTCCCCGACCGGCTGTTCGACCCGGTCGTGCACCAGATCGCCCGGCCCCGCGCCGACCGCGGGCAGGTCGCCGCGGCCGCCGCGCTCCTCCGGAACGCGGGGCGCCCGCTCCTCGTCGCCGGCGGCGGTGTGCACTACTCGCTGGCTGAGGCCGAGCTGGCGGACTTCGCCGAGCGGCACGGCATCCCCGTCGTCGAGACGGTGGCCGGCAAGTCCAGCCTCGTCGCCGGTCATCCGAGCTACGCCGGGCCCATCGGCGTGATCGGCGCCGAGGGGGCCAACGCGCTCGCGGCCGAGGCCGACGTGGTGATCGCCGTGGGGACCCGCCTCGGCGACTTCGCCACCGGCTCCTGGTCCGTGTTCGGCAACCCGCAGATGCGTCTCATCGGCATCAACACCGCCCGTTTCGACGCCGACAAGCACCTCGGTGCACCCGTGGTGGGCGACGCCCGTGAGGTACTGGCCGAGATTGGTGCCGCACTCGGCGAGTGGCGGGCTCCGGCGGCGTGGTCCGCGCGGACGGTGCCCGCGGCCTCGGCGCTCGGGGCGTACCTCGACGAGATCGGCTCGCCCACCGCCACGTCGCCGTCGGGACTGCCGACGTACGCCCAGGTGATCGCGGCGATCGGAGCGCTCGCCACCGCCGACGACTACGTGTTGACCGCGTCGGGAGGCTTCCCCGGTGAGCTCAACGCCGGCTGGCGATCGCAGGCCGTCGCCACGTTCGACTGCGAGTACGGCTTCTCGTGCATGGGCTACGAGATCTCTGGCGGCTGGGGCGCGGCGATGGCCCGGGCGCAGCTGACGCCGGACGGGGACACCGTCGTGTTCGTCGGTGACGGGTCGTACCTCATGCTCAACTCCGACCTCTACTCGTCGGTGTTCGCCGGCCACAAGATGATCGTCGTGGTGTGCGACAACGGGGGGTTCGCCGTGATCGACCGGCTGCAGGTGAACCAGGGAGGCGAGTCGTTCAACAACCTGTTCGCCGACTCCCGGCACGCCGGCGACGAGCCCCCGCGGGTGGACTTCGTCGCCCATGCCGCGTCGCTCGGGTGCGTCGCCCGCCGGGCGACCACGATCGCCGAGCTGAGCGACGCCTTCGTCGCGGCCCGCGACGACGACCGCACGTCGGTCATCGTCATCGAGACCGATCCGCACACGTGGACCGAGGGCGGAGCGTGGTGGGAGGTCGGTGTGCCCGAGGTGTCCGGCGTCCCCGGCATCGTCGCGGCCCGCGAGGCGATGGACGCCGCCAAGCAGACGCAGCGCAAGGGCATCTGATGAGCGTTCGCGTCGCGGTCCTCGGCTGCGGGCGGATCGGGAGGATGCACGCCGAGATGCTCGCCCGCCGCGTCGGGGGGGCCGAGCTGGCCGGGGTGTACGACATCGTCACCGAGCTCGCCACCGAGATGGCCGCGCGGTTGGACGTGCCACAAGCCGGTTCGGTCGACGAGCTGTACGACCGGGGCGTCGATGCCGTGGCCATCTGCACCAGCACCGACACCCACGCCGATCTGATCGCCGGGGCCGCCGCTTTGGGTGTCGCGGTGTTCTGCGAGAAGCCGATCTCGCTGTCGCTCGATGACGTCGATCGGGCGCTGGCGGCCGTCGATGCCGCTGGGACGTTGCTCCATGTCGGGTTCAACCGTCGCTTCGACCCGTCGCACCAGGCGGTGCGTGACGCCGCGGCTCGGGGGGAGCTCGGTGACCTGCACCTCGTCCGCATCACCAGCCGCGATCCGGCCCCTCCGCCGATCGAGTACGTGCGGCGGTCCGGTGGCCTGTTCTGTGACATGACGATCCACGACTTCGACATGGCGCGCTACGTCACGGGCAGCGAGGTCGTGTCGGTGTTCGCCACGGGCGCTGCGCTCGTCGACGCGGCGATCGGCGCGGCCGGCGACATCGACACCGCCGCCATCGTGCTGCGCCACGAGTCGGGTTGCCTCACCACGATCGACAACAGCCGCCGGGCGGTGTACGGCTACGACCAGCGGGTCGAGGCGTTCGGCTCGTCCGGCGTGGCCGCGTCGGACAATCCGCCGGTCAACACCACGTGGCGTCGCGACGCCACGGGCCTGGCCGGCCCACCCATCGGCACGTTCTTCCTCGAGCGCTACGAGCAGTCGTACCTGCGCCAGTGGGCGGCGTTCGTCGCCGCCGTCCGCGATGGCGGGCCGTCACCGGTGCCGGGCGGTGATGGGCGGGCTCCCCTGGTCGTCGCTCTCGCCGCCGCCGAGTCGCTGGCGACCGGCGCGACCGTCGCCGTCTGACCCGACACACGCTCGGCTACCGTTCCGCCATGACGAATCGACCGGGGGCGCTGGCGGGGATCGGCAACACGCCGATCGTGCGCTTGGAGAAGCTGGTCCCGCCCGGAGCGGCCGAGGTCTGGGTCAAGCTCGAGGCGGCGAACCCGACCGGCTCCTACAAGGACCGGATGGCCCTGGCAATGATGGAGGGGGCGGAGTCGCGAGGCGATCTCCGGCCAGGAGACACCGTGGTCGAGTACACCGGTGGCTCGACGGGAAGCTCACTGGCGCTCGTCTGTTCGGTGAAGGGATACCGGCTGCGCATCGTCACGTCGAACGCCTTCGCGCAAGAGAAGCTGCGCACGATGGCCGCGTTCGGCGCCGAACTCGACATCATCGACAGCCCCGACGGCATCCATCCGGGCCTGATCCCGGCGATGCGGGCCCGAGCGGCCGAGATCCTCGCGAGCGAGGGCGGGTACGCCACCGACCAGTTCCACAACCGTGACGCGCTCGTCGGCTATCGGGGGATCGGACGCGAGGCCATCGATCAAATCGACGGGCGGATCGACGCCGTGTGCGTGTACGTGGGTGTCGGCGGGTGCCTCGTCGGCACGTCGGAGGGAATCGCCACGCGGTGGCCCGACGCACGCCGAGTCGCCGTCGAGCCGGCCGAGTCGGCGGTGCTCTCCGGAGGTGCACCCGGCACGCACCGGATCGAGGGTGGTGGCGTCGGCTTCGTCCCGCCGCACCTCCAGCCCGACCAGCAGGGGACCGTTCCGTTCGACGAGGTCGTCGCGGTGTCGACCGCCGATGCCTTCGAGATGGCCCGCCGCGCGGCTGACGAGGAGGGGATCTGGGGCGGGCCCTCCGGCGGCGCCAACCTCGTTGCCGCCGTCCGCGTCGCCGAGCGGCTCGGGCCCGGTCGGCGGGTACTCACCGTGCAACCCGACTCGGGCATGAAGTACCTCAACGGCGACCTCTACACCTGACGAACGCGAGCGGCGCATGGACCAGGGGTCGGGACGCGGGACGAAGGGTACGACTCCCGCGAGCGTCAGGATCGGCGGGAGGGGGACCGTCACCTCATCCTCGTATCTGGATCGACAGCAGTTCGCCGGCGAGGGTGACGACGTAGGCCGTACCGTCGACCAACTCCAATGACGTGGGCCGGTCGAGCACGATCTCGGCGCCGGCCGAGTCCGAGACCGGCGTCATCGTCCCGTCGGAACCGACGATCACGAGCCGACCGGTGTCGGGCTCGGCGGGCGAGCCTTCCTGGACGTCGTCCCACGCTCCCTGCGACAGGGCGTACAGCTGCTCGCCGTCAGCCTCGACATCGACGATCATGCTCGCCCCGCTCGCGACGGTCGACGGTTCGGCAGCGCTGTCCGCAGGCAGCTCGAGCACCTGGCCATCCTCGGGGAGGTGGGGGAGCGGTCCGGCCAGCCCGACGAAGACCGTGTCGTGAGCGCTGGCGAGGCCCGTCGGCACGACATTGCCGAACGTGGCGATCTCGTCGACCGCGCCGTCGAGTCCGACCCGCAGCACACGGTTGTGATGGCCGTCGGTGACGAGGAAGCCGTCAGGGGTCGGCTGCAGGGCGTACTGGACCCCGGTCGTGATGAAGAAGTCGGTGGTCGGGGGATGCTCGACCGACCACGCACCGATGTCGGCCACCACGCTGAACGTCCCGTCGTCGTCGAGGCGGTAGATGCCGACGACGTCGTCGCCGATGGGGTCGCCGTCCACGATGTCGCCACCGACCATCGTGACGAGCACGTAGGCGGTGTCGTCGATGAACGCGACGTCCATCGCCCCGCCGATGCCGAGGACCTGGGGTGGAAGACCGCTCCCCACACGCGTGACCGTCCCGGTCGCCGGATCGATGCGTTCCACGGTGCCGGCGTTCCCATCCGTGACGTAGATCGCGCCGTCCGGTCCGATCGCACTGCCCGATCCCAGCCCGCTTCCGAACGTCGCCACCGTCGCCACATCCGGTGATGCCGCCGGTTCGGGCGGGGGAGCTGTCGTCTGGACCGCCCGTGCAGGCGTCAACGCCAGTCCGGAGATCGCCAGCAGTGCCACCGGTCCACGACGGGCGGTAGTGGTGGCCGAGAAGTGCCTGAACCGAGTCATGCGTTCGAACGTACGGAGATCGTCGGTGGCACGCATGACCACATCGAGCCTTTGGCTCCGGCCGCAGCGAACGGCGCATAGCGAGACCTGACTATGCCGACTCAGCCCGTGTCGAGGGCCGACACACCCGCCGGGCACGTCGCCGACTCGGCGAGCCACGCCTCGTGGGCCAGGCGCAGCTCGTCGGGCATGCGGAGGAGGTGGCGCCGGGCCACGTCCGGTACCCGCCGCCGGACGACGTAGCCGGTGGAGCAGTGATGGGCGAGCCCGAACATCACGCAGCGGTGGAACGCCTTGGCGAAGGGGCTCGACTGACCCCGGCTGTAGGTGAGCCCGAGCGACTGCGCCGTGACCGCGAGGTCGAGGATGTAGCCGTCGGGATGCTCGTCGAATCCGTCGACGAGCCGGCGCAACAGCCAGGTGGCGGTCGGTCCGAGCGTGGACAGCCAGAAGCGCTCGACGTAGCTCGAACGCGGATCGTGGCCGGACTCGTCGACGACCGGATCGATCCACGGGGTGATCGTGACGCAGTCGGGAGCCGCCGCCAGCGGGCCCTGCGGCTCTGGCGCGGCGGGTTGCTCGCCCGGGGCGAGGGGACGGCGGGTCGGGGGTGGGGGAATGGCGAGGCGCCGCCCGCCGGTCGGCGCGCTCGCGGTGATCGATGGGGTTGGCTGCATGGCTCCTCCGTCGGACTGGTCGTTCGGAGGGGGATGCCCGGTTGCCTCCCCGGGGCGCGGCGGGGGTGGCAAAACGGAAAAGAAATCTGCGTGGTGCGCGGTTCAGGTGAGTTGGGGCTGCCGGGTGGCGGCGAATCGGGCGGAGAACTCGCCGACGTCCACGAGCGCTTGCTTCAACGCCGCTTCGGCGTCGGCGGTCGCCATGTTCGGGTGGAACCCGAACGTCGAGACCTCGCTGATGCCGGCCCACTCGAGCCACCCTTGGAAGTAGTCGTGCAGATGGTTGGCGCCGAACTCGGGTCCTCGGCCTGGCCCCCACACGGCACTCGTCGTGATGACCGCGGCCCGCTTGCCCGACAACAGGCCCGTGTAGCCGGCCTCCGGGTCGAACGTGAACAGCCGTCCGGGCTGGGAGACGACGTCGATGAACTGCTTGAGGATGTACGGCACGGTCATGTTCCACATCGGCACGCTGAACAGATACGTGTCGGCGCGTTCGAACCGGTCGAACGCGGCGAGCGCCGCCTCCCACGCGGCGGCCTCGTCGCCGGTTGGCGTCCGTCCGGCGATCACCGTCATCTTCGATGCCGCGGCGGCGGGCCCGAAGGCCGGCAAGGTGCCGTCCCACAGGTCCCACGTCTCGATCTCGACGTCGGGGTTCGCCGCGGCCACCCCATCGAGGAACGAGCGGGCGAGGGTGAGGGTCACGGACGCCTCGCTGCGAGGCGAGGCGGAGATGTGCAGAAGTCGGTTCACGACGGTTCCTTTCGGATGGATATCGGATCGATATCGGAGGAGTGTAAGCGGACTGAAGTCCGCTTTGGTACCATAACGGACCACAGTCCGCTTATCAACCAGGAGTTGCCATGCCCGACACCGCCGACGGCTCACCCGTCGACTTCGTGACGGCCGGTGCCCGGCGGGGGCGACAGCGCGCGGATGCCGCACGGAACCGCGAGCGTGTGCTCGCCGCCGCCGAGGAGCTGTTCGCCGAGCTCGGCGTGGGCGCGGTCACGATGGATGCCGTCGCCGCTCGGGCCGGCGTCGGCAAGGGCACCCTCTACCGCGGGTTCGGCGACAAGGGCGGCCTCGCCGTCGCCCTGCTGGACGCTCGCGAGCGCGAGTTGCAGGAGCGGCTGCTGAGCGGCCGGAAGCCGTTCGACCGGCGAACGCCGCCGGCCCACCGCCTGGAGGCCTTCGTCGTCGCCTACCTCCGGCTGGCCGTCGCCCAGCTCGACCTGCTGCTCATGTCCGAGACCAACGCACCGCTCGCCCGTCAGAGCACCGGCGTCCACGGGGCATGGGTGCTGTACTGCACGAGCCTGCTCGCCGAAGGCGGCGCGCCCGACCCCGACCTGCGGGCCGAAGCACTGCTGGCCATGCTCTCGGCCGAGCAGGTGGCGTTCTGGGTGCGCAACGAACAGCGCAGCCTGGCCGATCTGGAGCGGTCGCTGAGCACCGTCGCCCGCCTGCTGTGCAACTGAGTCCGCCGGCACCGATCGACCGACGAGACTGGGGGCATGACCGACGCCGACGACCGTGACGACGCCGCGCTGACCCACGACATCGGCAGGGTCGCCGGGTGGATCGACGAGGCCGAGCGCGTCGTCGTGCTCACGGGCGCGGGGATCAGCACCGATTCGGGGATTCCCGACTTCCGCGGCCCCAAGGGCGTGTGGACCCGGAACCCGGCGGCCGAGAAGACAGCGACGTTGCAGAACTATCTCGCCGATCCCGAGGTGCGGCGCATGGCGTGGCTCGATCGACTCGACTCGCCGGCCTGGACGGCGGAGCCGAACAGCGGTCATCGGGCGATCGTCCGGCTGCAGCGACGCAGCAAGCTCCTCGCCGTCGTCACCCAGAACGTCGACGAGTTGCACCAGGAGGCCGGCAACGATCCCGATCGGGTGATCGAGGTGCACGGCACCATGCGGTGGACACGCTGCTGGTCGTGCGGCGACCGCCGGCCGATGATCGAGACACTCGCCCGGGTCCGGGCCGGGGAGGCCGACCCGCCGTGCCTGGTCTGCGGTGGTGTGCTCAAGAGCGACACGATCAGCTTCGGCCAGCAGCTGGTGGAGGAGGTGATCGACCGGGCCTTCGAGGTGAGCCGGAAGTGCGACGTGATGCTCGCCGTCGGCTCCACCCTGAGCGTCTACCCGGCGGCCAGCTGCGTGCCGATCGCCGCCCGGGCCGGCGCCCGCATCGCCATCGTCAACGCCCAGCCGACCGAGATGGATCTCGTGGCCGACGCGGTCCTGCGCGGTCAGATCGGCGAGATCCTGCCGCGTCTGGTCGGGTGATCAAGCCTCCGACGGTGCCGGGGGGTCGAGCTGCAGATACAGGTCCGTCAACCGTGCTCGCCACGAGAGGTTGCGCTCGGCCGACTCCGGCTCGACCGCTGATCCGGTCACGAACCAGTCGTACATCGTGCGGCCGGCCTCCTGCCCCGCGCGGGTGTGGACGCACCGAGCCTCGTCGGGGATGTCCGGCGCGGCGTCGGTCAGCAATGCGACCTGGACGATCTCGCTGTGCACCGGGTCCTTGATGCACAACGCCAGATAGCCGGCGGCCTGGGCCGCGAACAGCAGGCGGTCCACGGAACCGGCCGGCGCCTCCGCCGCGCCGCAGCGCAGCGCCCACACGACCGACGCCGCCTCCGGTGTTCCCATCCCCACGTCCTCGGCGGCGATCGCCATCAGGCGGCTCCACAGCAGTTCGTCGTGCGCGTCGTCGGTGCGGGCGAGCTCGAGCGCGCACAACACCGCCTGTTCGCGCCGCCCCCGCCGCACGTGCTTCTGGAGGGCCGAACGCACCTCGTCGCTCGGCAGCCCGTGGATGGTCGTGCGCGTCGTCCACGGATCGGACGAATGGTGCGGCACGGGCCGCGTCCAGCTCATCGCAGCACCGCCTCGGGGACGAGGCGCAGCGGGAGGTGGTGGACCACCCCGAAGCCATTGATGTCGAGCTCGGCGCCGGGTAGCAGTTCGGCGGCGGGGGCCCGCCGGACGAGCCCGCCGACGATCTCGGTGACCTCCATGCGGCCGAGCGAGGCGCCGAGGCAGTAGTGGCGACCGAGCCCGAACGAGAGCTGGCCCGGTTGGGTGGCGCGGCCGAGCCGGAACGTCGCCGGTTCGTCGAACACGTCGGGATCGCGGTGGGTCGCGGGCACGCGGAGCGTGACGAACGTGCCGGTGTCGACGTCGACGCCGCCCACCGTCGTGGGCGCCGTGGCCACCTTGACGATCGTGCGGATCGAGGGCTCGAGTCGGCCACACTCCTCGACGGCCGGGGCGATCAGGTCGGGATGGTCGTGCAGCAGCCTCCAGACGGCGGGGTGCTCGGCGAGCACCTTGAGCGCCAGCGCTGCGGTGGCGGCGGTGTTGTCGACCGCCGCGCTCACCAGCTCCTCGAGCAGGCAGAGGTCGTCACCGGGGTCCAGCGAGCCGTTGGCCACGCCGTGCTGCAGCATCGTCGTCAGGTCGTCCCCCGGCTGACGCCGGGCCCGCGCGGCGACCTCGGCCACATAGTCGGCGAGGCGTACCCTCGCCGCGGCGATCGTCGGTCCGTGGCGCGGGTCAGCGGCGAACACGAGCAGGAGGTCCTTGGACAGCTCGGCGACGAGTGCGGCATCGGCATCGGGCGCGCCGATCATCCAGCAGAACAGTCGGGCCGGAATGATGTCGGCGAGCTCGGTCATCGCGTCGAGCGGGCGTTGCTCCGCCAGGACGTCGTCGAGGATCTCGTCGACGAGGGCACGGGTCCGGTCGCGCAGCATGCCGACCCGGCGGGCCGAGAACCACGGGCTGACGGCCCGCCGCAGGCGCTGGTGTGGGGCGCCGTCGCTGTCGGTGAGCGACCGGCCGGGAACGCCCCACGCGGCGCCCGTTCCCTGCTGCTCGGCGACCACGCCGATCCCCGGGCGGAGGTGGGGGTCGTGGAACGCCGCTTCGGCGTCGCGGTACGAGAAGACCGACATCCCCAGGGGATCGCGAGCGACCCGTCCCGGGCGCAGCCGGTCGTAGACCGGGTACGGGTCGGCGAGGACGGCGGCGTCTCCGGGGTCGAAGGCGGGGAGCTCGACGAGCTGATCGGGCATCTGTCCAGCGTGGACGGACCACGTTTCCGGCCCGTTTCGGGGCGATGACGTGATCTTCACGACCCGGAAACCCGCCCGACACGGTGCTGATCCACGCTTGCCCGGATGACGGCGACGGAGCTCGACGCGGGGGCCACCGATCCGGCGACCACCGACCAGGGAACGCCGGCGAACGGCGACGCCGCGCAGGCACTGGGCATCGACGTGACCGGTCTCGCCAAACGATTCCGGATCGGTCGCGACGACGTGCAGGTGCTCGAGAGCTTCGATCTCGACGTCTCCGCCGGCTCGTTCGTCTCGCTGCTCGGACCGTCGGGTTGCGGCAAGTCCACCGTGTTGCGGATCCTCGCCGATCTCGAGACCCCGACGAGCGGGCGGGTGACGGTGCACGGCACGACGCCTGGCGTGTTGCGTGGTGCGGGTGGCATCGGCGTGGCGTTCCAGGAAGGGGCCCTGCTGCCGTGGCGGTCCGTGGTCGACAACATCCGCCTACCCCTGCAGGTCGCCCGGCGGCGCGGCGGCCGCCCAGTGGCGGACGGATCCGTCGCCGACCTCGTCGCCCTCGTGGGCCTGAAGGGCTTCGAGAAGGCCCGGCCCGCCCAGCTGTCGGGCGGCATGCGTCAACGCGTGGCGATCGCCAGAGCACTGGTGGTCGAACCCGATCTGCTCCTGCTCGACGAGCCGTTCGGCGCGCTCGACGAGATGACGCGCACCCGGCTCAACGTTGAGTTGCAGCGGATCTGGACCGAGCGGCGCTGCACGACCCTGATGGTCACCCACTCGATCGCCGAGGCGGTGTTCCTGTCGGACACCGTCGTCGTGATGAGCGGTCAGCCGAGCCGCGTCGTCGAGCGACTGGACATCGATCTGCCGCGGCCGCGCACGCCCGACGTGATGCGCACGCCGCACTTCCACGAACTCGTCGATCACCTCGCCGGCGTCCTGTATCGCGGGATGGATCAGTGACCGCTGCCGTCACCCCGCGCCCGGCGCGCCGCGCTGCGGGCAGCATCGTCCCGTCGATCGCCGGGTTCGGTGTCCTGCTCGCGGCGTGGGCCGTCGCCGCCGGGCTCGTGATGCGCTCGGAGACGGCACTTCCGGCGCCGTGGTCGGTGGCCCGGGCGATGGTCGACGACCTCGCGTTCTACGGACCGCACGTGCGCCAGACGCTCGGCGAGGCGGCGTGGGGGTATCTGTGGGGCGTCCTCGCCGCCCTCGTCGTCGGTGTCGTGTTCGTCCTCTTCGGCGTCGTCGAGCGCGTCGCCGTGCGCCTCGTCGTCGCCGTGTACTGCCTGCCGTTCGTGGCGACGGCACCGATCCTCCAGCTGATTCTGGGCGGCGACCGGGCGAAGATCGCCGTGGCCGCCCAGGCCGTCTTCTTCACCACCGTCGTCGGCGTGGTGCTCGGGCTCCGCTCGTCGGAACAGCTCCTGCTCGACGCCGTCCGGGTCAGCGGCGGGGGGCGTCTTCAACAGCTCGTGCGGGTCCGGGTGCGCTCGGCCGTGCCGTCGATCTTCGCCTCGCTCAAGGTCGCCGCCCCGGCCGCGCTCCTCGGGGCCGTCATCGGCGAGTTCATCGGCGGCCAGCGCGGGATCGGCGTGGCGATGATCGCCAGCCAGCAGGCGTTCGACGTGACCCGGACGTGGGGGTTGGCGATCCTCCTCACCGCTCTGTCGGCCTCGGCCTTCGTCGTCACCGGTTGGATCGGTCGCCGCCTCGCCCCGTGGGCGGCCACGTCGACGGGCGTCGCCGAGCCGGACACGACCACCGTGTCGTCGAGCGTGCCCCGTCGCGTCATCAGCGCGGCCGGATATCTGGCGCTGTCGGTCGGGCTCATCCTCGCCGTCTGGTGGGGCGCGATCCGCGTCTTCGACCTCAACTCCTTCTTCGCCAAGTCGCCCGGCGACGTCTGGTCGTTCCTCACCGATCCGTCGGAGGCCGACGCTCGCCGCGAGGTGTTCCGCGCCCTCGGCACGACCCTCCGCAACGCGACGCTCGGCCTCGCCGGCGGCGTGTCCGGCGCCGTCGTGCTCGCCGTGGCGGTAGCCGGCAACCGCGTCGTCCAGCAGGCGGTGATGCCGGTGGCGATCGGAGTCCGCTCGGTGCCCCTCGTGGCGATGACCCCGCTGGTCGCCCTCGTCGTCGGGCGGGGTCTGCTCTGTGTCCTGCTGATCGCCGGCATGGTGACGTTCTTCCCGACCCTGGTGCACGTGGTCGACGGGCTGCGCAACGCCCCACCTCTCGCGTCCGACGCCGTCAGATCGTTCGGCGGTGGGCCGGTGCAGCAGCTGTTCCGCGTGCGCCTGCCCTACGCCTTGCCGGCGCTGTTCGCGTCGATCCGCATCGCCGGGCCACAAGCGCTGATCGGCGCCACGCTCGCCGAGTGGCTGGCGACCGGCCAGGGCATCGGCAGCCACATGATGGTGGCCCTCGCGCTGTCCAGGTACACCGAGCTGTGGGCCTCGATCGCCCTGCTCACCGCGGCATCCCTCGCCGTCTACGGCATCGCCTCGAGCGTCGAGCGCACCGTCATCCGCCGCTTCCACGGCCGCCGATGACACCGACGCGCCCCACACCGACCACGTCCCCCCACCCACATCGTCACAGCAAGGAGATCGGAATGAAGCCCACCTTTGGACGCAGAGAGGTGATCCGGCGCGGCCTGCAGGTCGCTGGCGGGCTCGCCGTCGCCGGCCCGGCCGGCCGGCTCTTGTCAGGAGGCGTCGTCGCCGCCGGGAGCCGCCCGGCGAGCGGGGACCTCATCGCGGTGCCGTACCAGCTGTCGTGGCTGCCGACCACCGAGCACTGCGGCACCTACATCTCGATCACCGACGGCACGTTCGAGAGCCTCGGCCTCGCCGTGACCCCGATCCCCGGCGGTCCGACGACGCAGAACTCCGCCATCATCGTCGGCGGCCAGGCCCTCATCGGCGGCGACGGCGCCGAGAGCATCGGCGCCGCCCGCGTCGAGGGTGCGCCGGTGAAGATCTTCGGCGCCCGCCTGCAGAAGAACCCGATGTGCGTGATGAGCCTTGCCGACACGCCGATCACCACGCCCGAGGAGCTGATCGGCAAGACGATCGGCGTCGCCCAGGGCAACCAGCCGTCGTGGGACGTGTTCCTCCAGATCGTCGGCATCGACCCCGGTGACGTCAACGTCGTGCCCGTGCAGTTCGACCCGTCGCCGACCGCCAACGGCGAGGTCGACGGTCAGGTCGTGTTCGCCATCAACGAGCCCGGTCAGCTCCAGGTCCAGGGCTTCGACACCCATGTGCTGCTGATGGCCGACTACGGCTTCTCGATCTTCGCCGGCTGCTACTTCGCGACCGAGGAGACCATCGACTCCGAGTTCGACACGTTGGTCAACTTCCTCGCCGGCGAGCGGGCCGGGTTCATGACCAACCTCGCCGACCCGACGATCGGGCGAGACCTCACCGTCAACGAGTTCGGCGCCGATCTCGACCTCGACCCGGAGCAGCAGCTGTATCAGAGCCAGGCGCTGGCGACGGTGATGGTGACGCCGTGGACGACCGAGCACGGGCTGCTGTCGATGTCACCCAACGACATCGCCGCCAACATCGCCACCCTCGCCCTGGCCGGTGTCGAGGTGGGCGAGGATCTGTTCACGACGGCCGTCGTGGACGCCCTGCCGCCCCTGCCCATCGCGGCGCCGGGGACGCTGCCGGGATCGTCCGTGCCCGGTTCGTCGGTCCCTGGGACGGCGCCGTGACCGCCACGATGACCGCTCCGGCGACGACCACCACGGTGCTGGCCGGCGGCCGCGTCGTCGACCCTGCCTCGGGCACCGATGCCGTGCTCGACGTGGTGGTGACCGATGGCGTGGTCGCTGCGGTCGGGGCCGATCTCGCAGCCGGTCTGCCCGAGGCCGGCGTGGTCGACTGCGCCGGGCTGCTGGTGACGCCCGGCCTGATCGACCTGCACGTGCACATCATGGCCGGGCTCGGCAACTTCTGCGTCGAGCCCGATGAGGCCGGCGTCGATCGTGGCGTCCCCACGGTCGTCGACGGCGGCACGTCGGGCACGGCCACGTTCGACATCAGCAGGCGGGCCGTGATCGACCATCCCGACACCCGCACCAACGTGCTCGCCTTCATCGACGCCAACCAGCTCTACCTCGCCACCAAGGACTTCATCGCGCACCGCCTGCACATCGCCGACCACGAGGGCAACCTCGACCTCGACGAGCTGGCGGCATGCGCCGAACGCAACGCCGACGTCGTCGTCGGCTGCAAGGTGCGGGCGTGTCACACCGGCGATCCCCGCCACAGCCCCTTCCTCGACGGCGCCCACAAGGCCCTGCCCAACCTCCCGATCATGGTGCACCTCGGGCGCTTCCCCCACACGCCGGTCATCCCGCCCCGGACGTTGCTCGAGGCGCTGCGCACGGGCGACATCGTCACGCATGCGTTCCGTGGCGGCGGCGGGATGCGCGGGCCCGACGGCGACGTCGTGCCCGAGCTGCTCGACGCCGTCGACCGAGGTGTGATCCTCGACATCGGCCACAGCGGCACCGACTTCCGGTTCCGTGAGGCCCGCCAGCTGTTCGACCGCGGCATCATGCCCGACACGGCCTCGACCGACCTCAACCTGTTCAACGTCAACGGACCGGTGTTCTCGCTGACCGAGACGCTCACCAAGCTGCTCGCCCTCGAGATGTCGCTCATCGACGTCATCGCCACGGCGACGGTGAACCCGGCCGAGGCGATCAAGCGCAGCGACGTGCTCGGCGCGCTGGCACCGGGCCGTCGCGCCGACATCAGCGTCATGCGCCTGCTCGACGACGGCCCCTACCCGGTGAGCGACGGTCACGAGGTGGTCGACAGCCCGCTCGCCCTCGAGCCGGTCGGTTCGGTCCGGGCGGGGGAGTGGATCCCCGTGCCGGCGCGGGTGCCGTCGTATGCCGCCGACGGTTGGTCGTGGACGGCCCCGCCCGACGACCAGGACTGGTGACTCCGAGATAGTGCCAGGCACTATCTCGGGCGGGTTGATACCCGAGCGACTTGGTAGGCTTTCGGCATGGCGACGTTCCGTGATCTGCTGTCGGCGGCCAAGGCCACCATCTCCGAGGTCGACACCCAGGGCGCCGCCGACCGCATCGCGGCCGGCGCCGTCGTCCTCGACGTACGCGAACCCGACGAGTTCGACCAGGGTGCCCTGGCCGGTGCGATCCACATTCCCCGTGGCCACCTCGAGGCCCAGGTGGAGAGCCGCCTGACCGACAAGGACGCGCCGGTCGTCGTCTACTGCGCCGGCGGTGTGCGGTCGGCCTTCGCCGCGCGCACGCTGGGTGAGCTCGGCTACACCGACGTCGTGTCGATGGACGGTGGATTCGGCCGCTGGAAGGACGAAGGCCGGCCCTGGAAGACGCCGGTCACGCTGAGCGCCGACCAGAAGGTCCGCTATCAGCGCCACCTCCTGCTCCCCGAGGTCGGTGTGGAAGGCCAGGCCAAGCTGCTCGATTCGAAGGTGTTGCTGCTCGGCGCCGGCGGTCTCGGATCGCCGGCCGCTCTCTATCTGGCCGCCGCCGGTGTGGGCACCCTCGGCATCGTCGACATGGACGAGGTGGACGCCTCCAACCTGCAGCGCCAGATCCTCCACAACCTCGACCGCGTCGGCGACCGCAAGGTGGACTCGGCGAAGAAGACGCTCGTCGCCCTCAACCCCGACGTCAACGTCGTCACCTACGACACGCGCCTGTCGGCCGACAACATCGTCGAGATCATCTCGGGCTACGACATCATCATCGACGGCGCCGACAACTTCCCGTCCCGCTACCTGCTCAACGACGCCAGCGTGAAGCTCGGCATCCCCGTGGTGCACGGCTCGATCTTCCGCTTCGAGGGCATGGTCAGCGTGTTCCACCCGACCGCAGGACCGACGTACCGCGACATGGTCCCCGAGCCGCCGCCCGCCGAGCTGGCGCCGAGCTGCGCCGAAGCCGGGGTGCTCGGCGTGCTGCCTGGCATCGTCGGCTCGATCCAGGCGTTGGAGGCGATCAAGGTGCTGCTCGGTCTCGGTGAGCCGCTGATCGGGCGCATCCTCACCATCGATACCACCGACATGACGCTGCGCACGTTCAACCTGCGCCCCGATCCGGCGAACCAGGTCACCTACGCGAACCGCGACCGGATCCAGGTGCGTGACGTCGAGGGCCTGTGCGCGCCGTGGCTGGACGGGGACCACTGAGCTGTCCTGCCCCGCCGACCTCGGTGGGCCGCCGCGCCCTCCGGTGATGATCGCTGACGAACCGATCGGGCCGCACGACCGTCGAACAGACCATGAGCGCCCGATCTACCCCTCGTCCCGCCGCGCCCCGACCTCGTTCACGAGCCGGCTCGACCTTCCGTGACACCCTGATCATCGCCGGTGTCGCCGTCGCGGGCGTCGTCGGACTTGTGATCTGGGACGGCGGCGATCCACCGGCCGTGGCCGGCCCCGGCGGTACGGTTCCCGGCGGTCCGGGCGGCTCACTCACCGATCCCTCCCTCTCCGGGTCGGCCGGCATGTCGTCGGCCGAGAGCGACTCGCCTGTCGCCGCCGTGACCACCGCCCCTGCCGACGCTGCTGCGACCGCCGGACCCGCCGTGGCCGCCGCCGATCCGAGCTCAGCCGGAGGCGACGCCGCCGAGTACGAGGCCGCAGTCGGCATGCAGGATTCTCTGATCGCTCTGTTGCCTGTACCGGCCGGAGCGACCGAGGTCCCGCCCGACGGTGCCGGGATCCGCACGTGGACCGTGCCCGGGACCGACTGGCAGGCGGTACGCGACGCCTACCTTCCTGCCCTCATCGGTGCCGGGTACACGTTCGTCCTGACCGAGGCGATCGACGACGGCACGGGCGTGGGTGAGCTGTACGCGCTCAGCCACTCGTCGGGTGCGACCCTCGAGCTTGGCGTCGGCTTGGCCGACGGTCAGTCGATCGTGGAGGTGACGCGGCGATGAGCACACAGCAGCCCGGCTGGTACCCCGACCCGCTCCGGCATGCCGATCGTCGCTGGTTCGACGGCACGAACTGGACCGCCAACGTGCTCGACACCGCCGGGCGACAAGGCGTCGACCAACTCGCCGGATCGGCGGCCGCGCCGCTCGAGGCAGGGACCAGCGCCGGCCCGCCACCGCCACCGTCGTCCACCGGCGCGGCCGACTGGGGCGGGCCTGGCGGCGGGACCTGGGCCGACGCTGGCTGGCGGGCCCCGGCCCGCGACCTGCCGGCCGTGGCAGCACCC
>NZ_QKYK01000004.1 GCF_003426815.1 Desertimonas flava | reverse complement strand
AGGTGGTGGTCGTGGATGCGGTGGTGGTGGTGTTGACAGGTGGGGATGAGTTTGTCGAGGTTGGTGGTGCCGTTGGTGGGTGGTCCGAACGGGTCGACGTGGTGGATTTCGCAGCGGTCGAACGGGGTGGTGCAGTCGTTGAACGCACAGGTCGGGTACATCGTGCGGAGTGCTTGGCGTTGGTCGTTGGTGGCGAGCCGTCGGGTTCGGCCGAGGTCGAGGATGACGCCGTGGCTGTTGAAGACGGCGGGGATGATGCCGGCGTTGCAGGCGAGCCGGCGGATCGTTTCGACGGGCAGGGGTGTGCCGTCGGAGGTTTCGCAGCAACGTCCCGGGTTCGCTGCCGTCGTAGCCGTCGTCGCGGCGGCCGCGGTTGGCGCCGCTGTCGTGGTGGCCGCTGTCGTGGTGGCCGCTGTGTTGGCTCCGGTGGCCGTGGTGGGCGTGGTGTCTGGGGTCGTCTCGGTGGCCGGCTTTGCGGGGTCGTGGGTGATGAGAGTGTGGAGGTCGATGAGGACGACGAGGTCGGTGGCGTGTTGGTCGTTGGTGCGGGTGCCGGTGATGAGGTTGGCGATGGCGTCGGCGACGACTTGGGGGTGGGTGCGGGTGTCGGTGGGGTCGTCGCGCTTGGCTCGGTAGAGCCGGTCGATCTCTTGGTCGATGGCGGCGCGGACGCGGGCGCCGGTTTCGGGATCGAAGCGGGCGTACAGGTTGGTCATGCCGGTGGCGTGATCGATCCAGGTGTTGGCGGTGCGGTTGGCGCGTTGTTGTTGGAAGCGTTCGAGGTCGCGGGCCCGGTCGAAGTCGTCGACGAGGCCGCGGACGTGGACCCGGAAGCTGTGCAGATCGTTGGTCAACGCGTGGGTGGTGAGGTCGTTGCGGTACTGCTGGTAGAACGCGGTTCGTTCGTCGGGTGAGAGGCGGTTGGTGGCGTTGCTGACGGTGTCGGCGTAGGCGCCGGAGAGGTCACCGCGGCGGGTGGCGTCGCCGAGTGGGGGTAGCTGGTCGAACAGGTCGGAGCGTGCTGAATCGCGTTCGGGTTGGCGGTGGGGGCGTTGTCCTCGGGGGTCGAGGGAGCGGCTGGGTGGGGGTGGGATGGTGCCGGCGGGTGGGCGGAGGTCGCGTTCTTTGCGGGCGAGGTCGGCGCGGATGCCGTCGATCATGTTGGCCGCTCGTGTCACTTCGATGCTGGCGTGTTTGAGGGTGTCGGTGGTGAACGTTTCGACGGCGAGGTCGGCGAACGCGGTGCCGAGGGCGTCGACGGCAGCGTGGAGCTGCTCGAGGTCGGGGCGGTTGCCGGGGGCCATGACGAAACGCTAGTCGAGATCCGCAGACAATGCAACAGATGTTCTGACACAAAAGAGATTCTCGACGATCTGACCGCAGAAACCGGCACGATCAACCACCAAATGACGGACACCTCAAATCTTGAAATGCCGCTCTCTGCATCGTCTGAGGAGTCCTCCGACGCCACTACAGATTTCCCGGGCAAGCTCGCAGCGAGAAGTGGGTACGGAGCTGACATGCGCTCGATCGAGGACCTCAAGCACGATCTGCCGTCCATCCACGACCTGCCGTCGCTGCCCGACCTGCCGACGCTGCAGGACGTCGCCCACGACGTGGCCGACTTCGTGAGCCGGCACGACCCACGGTCTCGACGGCGCAGGCGCCGCGTGGACTTGAAGCTGGCGCTGCTGATCGCGATTGGAGGGCTCGCGGTGGGCCTTGTCGCGTTGGTGTTGTGGCGAACTCGACACCACGAGGAAGCAACCGAAACGCCCGAGGTCGACACCACTGACCACGTGACTCGCCGACAGACGGCCTGATCATCCGCCCGCTGCAGGCACACACAAGGAGAAGACGATGACGAACATCTGGAACTACCGAGCCGACGTCATGTCCGACGTCGCACTGATCGGCTTCGACGTCGAAGCCACCGACGGCCACATCGGCAAGGTCGACGACCTGACCGCCGAATCTGACGCCGCCAGCCTGGTGGTGGACACCGGGTTCTGGATCTTCGGCAAGAAGCGGGTCATCCCGGTCGGGGTGATCGAGCGGATCGACGCCGAGAACGAGACGGTGTACATCTCGATGACGAAGGACCAGGTGAAGGACGCCCCCGATTGGCGCGACCTGTGGTGGACGGAAGAGCCGACCAGGCAGTCCTTCAACGACTACTACGGGCCCTTCGGCTGGTGACGATGCGGCGCCCCGGTCGCTGACGCGTGGCCTCCTATGCCGTCAACGAGCGCGGTGTCCGCCGCGCCCGTGAACTGATCGAGGCCCGGCAGTATGTCCTCGACAGCGACTGGGGCGCCGTTCAGCCGAACGCCGAGGCGCAGAACGCGTACCTCGAGCGTCATTCGTGGGACGACTACGCGGCGTGGCACCTCGGTCTCACCGAGGGTGCTGCCGATGAGACGAAAGGGCGCTATGCCTTCGTGTTCGGAGACTTCCGGCGCGTCCATCGCAGCGGGTTGATCGCCTGCGTCTACCGAGCCTCCGAGTGGCGTCACAAAGCGATCGAGCTGGCCGCGCACGATCTCCTCCAGAGACTCGATCGCGCAGCGGGTATCGGAGCGGCCTGAGTCGGCGGCGCTCAGGTCGGCTCGGTGTGCCGAAGGATCGCCGGGACGACGGTGTTCCAGACGCGCCGGGGCAGGTCGTGGCCGACCCCGGGCAGGCTGAGCAACCGGGCATGGGGGATCTCTCGGACGAGCGCCTCGGCGTTGCCGATGGGGAAGAACGGGTCGTCGCTGCCGTGAACGACGAGCGTCGGCGCCGTGATCGTGCCGAGTCGCTCGCGCCACCTCGGCCCGGAGTCGAGATGGGCGAACATGATCGCCATCTGGTTCGCCCGGTGGCTGGCGCCCTCGTCGACGTCGGGACCTCGCGTGGCCACCGTGCGATCGGCGATCCGTCGCGCACGATCACGGACCTCGACCTCGTCGAAGCCGCCGTCGCCGGCGAGGCACCGGGCCCAATCGACCACGGCATCCATCACGGCCTCGAGGTCGGTCCAGTCGGGGTCGGTGGCGGCCGACAGGTGCGTCATCACCGCCGGCGCATGTTCAGGGAGATCAGGATCGTTGGGCCCGGGTGCCGTCGGCCGGGTGCTGATCAACGTCAGCGAATCGACATGCTCGGCGTGGTCGAGGGCGAGCAACTGGCCGATCCATCCTCCGGTGGCGAATCCCACCACGTGTGCCCGGTGGACGCCCATCGCGTCGAGCAGCCCGGCGGCATCGGCGACGAGGTCGCGTAGCGAGTACTGCGGTGCTTCCGGGTCGACCGTCGTTGATCGGCCCGTGTCGCGCAGGTCGTAGCGGATCACGAAGCGATGCCCCGCGGCGAGGTGCTCGCAGAACTCGTCGTCCCACGTGAGCATCGACGCACCGATCAGGAGCAGGGCGGGGTCGTCGGATTCGCCGACCGTCTGCACGCACAGGTCGACATCGTCGACGGTCACGATGAGCTCGGGGGCCCAGTCCGGGCGGTTCGTGGCGGTCATGCTCGCTCCTTGTCGTCAGGAACGTGCAGACCCCTCGACCGACCGAAAGTGATCGGCGGGGTGAGTGCTGCAGCCGCGAGCACACGTCGCGTGAGTTGGGCAGCAGGCCCTGTTCGGCAGGCAACGGCGCAGCGTGCCGATGAGATCAGCGCCGCGCGCTACTCCGAACCGGCCATACCGCCCCGGCCGCCCGCGCCGCCGCTGCCGATGAGAATGCCGCCGCTGCCTCCGTCGCCGCCGGTACCTCCGCTGCCTCCGTTGCCGCCGCTGCCTCCGTCGCCGCCCGTACCTCCGCTGCCTCCGTCGCCGCCGGTCCCACCGACGCCGCCGGTACCGCCGGTCCCGCCGCTGCCGATGAGAATGCCGCCGCTGCCTCCGTTGCCTCCGTTGCCGCCGGTACCTCCGCTGCCTCCGTCGCCGCCGGTCCCACCGACGCCGCCGGTCCCGCCGGTCCCGCCGCTGCCGATGAGAATGCCGCCGCTGCCTCCGTTGCCGCCGGTGCCGCCGCTGCCTCCGTCGCCGCCGGTCCCACCGACGCCGCCGGTACCGCCGACGCCGCCGGTACCGCCGGTCCCGCCGCTGCCGATGGGAATGCCGCCGCTGCCTCCGTCGCCTCCGACACCTCCGTTGCCACCGTTGCCACCGTTGCCACCGTTGCCACCGTCGACTGGGATGAGGCCGCCGCTGCCGCCGGGTGCACCGGTACCTCCGGTGCCGCCCTCACCCCCGACGACACCACCACTACCCGTCGATCCTCCGCTGTCCCCGGACTGCGCCTCGGTGGTCGGCGCCGCGGGTGATCCCGCCGCCGGCACGGAGGTGGCGGACGTGTCGGACGGCGCCTGGTCCGGGACGGTCGTCGAGACGGACTCCGATCCGTCCGCCGGAACGCTGGACGCTCCGTCGATTGGGAGCACGTCCGTGGTTGCCACGGTGATGGCCGGTGACGGCGTGGTGGTCGGGCAGCTCGTTGCCGCACCGGCCGGCGAGTGCCACGAGATCGCCGCGACGCCGACCCCTGTGCAGACGACGAGAACGGCGGGCAATGCCCGGTGCCGGCCGAGCCAGGCGGCGAGCACACCGGTGACGATCAAGAGCAGCGCCACCACGGCGAGCCCGGTCGATGACGCTCCGGTGGCGGCCAGTGGACAGTTCTGCATGACAACACTCCTCACCCTGGGTGCTGACGATTTCCACCCGCCGCCAGTATTCACCATGCGGGCTGCAACATGGCTGCAAATGGGCCGCGTGACCGCCACGAATTCACACTCGTGTGACTTGTGCTCGTCAACTTGGACCACCGGCCGAGCTGTATCAACACTGCGGGGAAGGGAGCGTGCCTGCCTCGACACGCCGGCGTCGAGGGAGCCGCAGGAAAGAGGAACGATGACGACCAACTTGCTCGAAGGATTGCGGATCGTCGAGGGATCGGCGTTCGTCGCCGCTCCGCTCGGCGGGATGACGCTGGCCCAACTCGGCGCCGACGTGATTCGGTTCGACGCGATCGGCGGCGGGATCGACTTCCAGCGCTGGCCGGTC
Organism: Desertimonas flava; assembly: GCF_003426815.1. GTDB lineage: Bacteria > Actinomycetota > Acidimicrobiia > Acidimicrobiales > Ilumatobacteraceae > Desertimonas > Desertimonas flava. Next base: position 270,033 of record NZ_QKYK01000004.1, on the reverse strand, counting down.
ACGCCCGACGGGACGAGCCTGTTCTGGGCCGGTATGAACAAGGGCAAGCGGTCGATCGCCGCCAACGTCCGCGACCCTCGTGCCCAGGAGCTGCTCACCGCGCTGATCTGCCAGGAGGGCGACCACCGGGGGATCTTCCTGTCCAACTTCCCGGCGTCCGGCTGGTTGGCGGACGATCGCCTGCGGGCGCGTCGTGACGATCTGATCTACGTCAACATCATCGGCAATCCCGACGGTTCCACGGCCGTGGACTACACGGTGAACCCCTCGTCGGGGTTCGCTTACGCCACCGGGCCGGCGGGCTCGGTGATGCCGACGAATCACGTGCTGCCGGCGTGGGACATCGCCACCGGCCTCACGGCGGCGACCAGCCTGCTCGGCGCCGAGCGCTACCGGACGCGGCGCGGGGAGGGCACCTTGATCACCATCTCGTTGGCCGACGTGGCGTTCGCCATGGTCGCCAACCTCGGCTACATCGCCCAGGCGCAGGTGCTCGGCGAGGCCCGCCCGCCGATCGGCAACGACATGTACGGGGCGTTCGGCCGTGATTTCGAGACGGCCGACGGTCGCCGCGTGATGGTCGTGGCGATCAGCCGCAAGCAGTGGCAGTCGCTGGCCAGGGCCACCGAGATCGAGCCGCACCTGCCGGCCATGGAGCTCGCCCTCGGCCTCGACTTCGCCAAGGAGGGAGATCGCTTCCGTGGCCGCGACGCCCTCGCAGCGCTGATCCGCCCCTGGATCGAGGCCCGGCCGCTCGCTCAGATCGCCGAGACGTTCAACGCCCTGGGTGTGTGTTGGGGTCCCTACCAGACGTTCGCCCAGCTCGTCGACGAGGACGAGCGCTGCGCTCCTGCCAACCCGATGTTCGCCGACGTCGAACAGCCCGGGGTCGGGACCGTCCGCATGCCGGGTTCACCGGTGACGTCGAGTTCGATCCCGCGCGGGGCGCCGACGCCGGCGCCCGTCCTCGGCGAGCACACCGAGCAGATCCTCGCCGACGATCTCGGCCTCGGGACCAAGGAGATCGCAGAGCTGTTCGACGGCGGTGTCGTCACTGGCCCGACTCGCGCCGGGTGACCCGCCCGTCGCGATGAGCGATGAGGCCACGTGGCGGCCTCATCGCTCATCGCGGTCACCTCGTCGCGGTCACCTCGTCGCGGTCAGCTCGCCGCGGGAGCCCACACGATCGGCGTCCAGCGCAACACGGTCGTGTTGTCGTCGTCCGGCGTCGTGCCCGTCACCTCGAAGCGCAGCAACTCTCCGCCACCGGCCGCGGCCCGCTCCATCAGCGTGTGCGTGAACTCGAGCAGGTCGCCCTCGTGGGCCGGCCCGAGGTGGTCGCAACCGTCCCAGGCCACGATCATGGCGAGTCCGGGCAGCATCCGCGTGAGCGAGGCCTGGGCCAGACCCTGGACGTGGCCGCCGTAGACGAGGCGGCGGCCGTCGGCGGTGACCGTGTGGTCGCGGTGCACGGCGGCCTGGTTGAACGTCATCCGGGCGAGCGGAGCCGCCAGGTCGACGTGGTCGCGGAGCGGATCGACGAGCGACTCACCGATCTCCCACGGCCCGGCCGGTAGCCCGGACAGGTCCCACGACGGCAGCGTGTCGGCGAGGGCATCGAGCGGTGTCTGCTCGCTCGGCCCGGGGATGTCGTCGTCGTGGCCCGGGCTCGGTGCCTGGCCGCGCACCAGGGCGCACCGCTCGTATTCGACGATGGGACCGTTGTCGCCCACGGTCTGGATACCCAGCCACACCTTGCCGCGATACTGCCCGCCCTTGGCCGCCGAGTCCTTGAGGCCGAGCACCGTGGTGGTCGTGCGGAGGGTCTCGCCCAGCTCGACCGGCCGCAGGATCCGCACCGACCGGTAGTAGAGGTTGGCGATTGCCTGCCGGGTCGCCATCGTCGTCTGGCCGATCGAGTACTGCATCACCAGACCCGGGTTGGCGAGGCACCCGCTGCTGCCGGACGCTGCACCGTAGGCCGAGGCGTCGGCCGTCAACAGGTGCTGGTCGCCGGTGACCGCTCGGTACACGACGTTGTCGGCCTCCGAGAGGGTGACGGGAGGCAGCGGCGGCAGCGTGGCGCCGACGACGAAGTCTTCGTAGAACGGACCGGGCCGTGAGGTGTCGAACACACCATCAAGCCTGGCAAATGGGCGGTCACGCACCCAAGCGCGGCCGGACCGGGGGAGAGCGCCAGGCACTCTCCCCCGGTCGTCCTGGCAGGGCGCTGTCAGGGACTGGTGCCGGACGGGATCGAGGATGCCTGCTCGTGCCCGTCGCCGTTCGGCTGGATGGCCGAGGCGAGGTCGTCCACCTTGGACGCGGCGAGTTCGGCGGCGGTGTCGGCGACATGGCGCACCGAACCGCCGAGTCGCTGGGAGGGGCCCGATCCGGCGAGGCGGCGCATCGGCTCGGCGAGCTTGCGGCGCTGCTCGGGGGTCATGCTCGAGCCGAGCATGCAGCCGCACGCGACGCCGGCGGCGAAGATGGCTGTCTTGATCATGCCGGCTACGTACCCACCGATCGCTCACCGGAAACCCGTTCATCGGTAGGCGGCGTCTCACGCTCTCCGGGCCGGTTCAGGGGCTCACCACGTTGGCTCCGGCGGCGCGTGGGTACGGACGGACGGTTCACCCCGACCGGCCACCGAAGGGATCGACCCGATGCCACGCTCCGAGGTTCAATCGAGATTCACGCCGACGACGGCGATCGTGACCGCCGCCGATTCAGGAATCGGGCGCGCGTGCGCCGTCGAGCTGGCGGAGCGCGGCTGCGACGTCGGGATCACCTGGCACAGCGACGAGGCCGGGGCCACCGAGACCGCCGACGAGGTGCGGACGCTCGGACGCCGCGCGGTGGTGGCTCGCCTCGACACCGGCGACCTGGAGCACTGTGGATCGGTGATCGACACCCTCGCCGACGAGCTCGGCGGCGTCGACGTCTTCGTCAACAATGCCGGAACCGGCAGTTCCACCCCGTTTCTCGACGAGACGCTCGACGGCTGGCGCCACGTCGTCGCCGTCGACCTCGACGGTGCGTTCGTGTGCATCCAGCGGGCCGCCCGTCGCATGGTCGCCACAGGCCGCGGCGGCCGGATCATCGCCATCACCAGCGTGCACGAGCACCAGCCGCGCGTCGGGTCGGCGGCGTACGATGCGGCCAAGCACGGTCTCGGCGGGCTGGTGAAGACGGTGGCGCTCGAGCTCGGCGCCCATGGCATCACGGCCAACTCGGTGGCTCCCGGCGAGATCGCCACGCCGATGACCGGTCAGGAGGACCAGGAGCCGTCGGGAACGGTGCGACCCGGCGTCCCGCTGCGGCGTCCCGGAGACGCCCGCGAGGTGGCCGCCGTGGTCGGATTCCTCGCGTCGGGTGAGGCGAGCTACGTCACCGGCGCGTCCTGGGCGGTCGATGGGGGCATCCTGCAGATGGGCCCGCAGGCGGGGTCCCATCTTCGTTCCGACGCCTGGCGCACGGTCTGACCACTGCGTTGCGGACAGCTCACGGAGCGTCGACCGTGACCAATTCGCTCGGCATGCTCGTCGACGCCGCCGGAGGCCGGGTCTGTTCGGCCCGGCGCAGGAGCAGCGCCGACACCAATGCGCTGGCCAGGCTGAGCACGGCCGAGGCGATCGACGCCCGCCGGTAGCCGGCGGTGATGGCGTCCAGTTGGTCGCCGCCGCGGTCGAGCACGGACTGGACGCGACCGGCGGCGAACGTCGCGACGGCGGCCACGCCGATGGCCCCGCCGACTTCGCGAGACGTCTCGACCAAGCCGCCGGCCAGACCACCGATCGACGTGTCGATGCCGCTGAACGCGGCGATCTGCAGCGAGACCAACGAGATCCCCATCCCGACGCCCATGCCCAGGTACGACGGGAACAGGTCGCTCCAGTAGCTCGCGTCAGACGGTGTCCAGCCCAGGCGCAGCATGGCCACGCCCATCACGATCTGTCCGAGCACAAGCGTCCGCGCCGGCGCGATCCGGCCGACGAGACGTGGTGCGACCACTCCGGCAGCGAGCACCGAACTCACCGTGGCCGCCAGCCAGGCGCCGCCCGTCCGGATGGCCGAGAACCCGAGACCTTGCTGCATGAACAGCGTGCCGTTGAAGATGACCGCGAAGAAGGATCCCGACAGCAGGAGTGAGACGGCGACCGCCGCCGTCAGGCGACGATGACGGAACACGTCGAGGGGCACCAGCGGCGAGTCGACCCGCGACTCGACCAGCACGAAGATCCCCAGCAGCGCAGCACCGCCGATGAGGAACCCGACGACGACCGGCGACGACCAGCCGTACTCCACGCTCTTGTTGATCCCGAAGACGATCGCCATCAGGCCGCCCGTGACCGAGGCGGCCCCGGCGACGTCCAGCGCCCCGTCCGTGTCGGGCGGAGTCCGGGGGATCACCGTCCCCGCCAGCAGGGCGAAGACCAGGCCGATGGGAACGTTGATCAGGAACACCCACTGCCAGCCGGGACCGCTGGTGAGCACGCCGCCGGCGATGACGCCGATCGATCCCGCGCTCCCACCCACGGCGCCGAAGATCCCGAGGGCCTTGTTGCGGGCCGGACCCTCGGGAAACGTCGCACTGACGATCGCCAACGCCGCCGGAAGCGCCAGCGCGCCCCCCACTCCCTGCACGGCGCGGGCGGCGATCAGCACACCCAGCGAGCCGGCGAGCCCGCCGGCAAGTGAGGCGAGGGCGAACACGACGAGCCCTGTCGCCAGCACGAGCCGCCGGCCGAACAGGTCGGCGAGCCGGCCGCCGAGGAGGAGGCATCCGCCGAGCGTGAGGCCGTAGGTGATGACGACCCACTGCAGCGAGGACTCGCTGGCTCCGAGGTCGGCCTGGATCGACGGCAAGGCGACGTTGACGATCGCCAGATCGAGGATGACGACGAACTGGGCCGCGCACGCGAGGGCGAGGACGGCGCCCGGCCCGGCGGATCGGCGAAGGGCGGTCGGGGTGGTGGGCATCGGAGGCTCCGTTCGTCGTGGCCCGGACGGTATGGCCGGGGTGATGGGTGTTCGCTCTCTCGACCCCGCCGGCGACGGAAATGGACCGGATCGGAGAAGCCGGCGCCGGATTCACCGGAGGACCGATCGGTTTGGCGGTCTCACGGGGTCGTGGGTGGCATGAACGATCCGACCGCCCTCCCGAACACCTGCCCGCTCGGTGACGAGCCGCTGGTCGCCGCCGCCGATCACCTCCGCTCGCTCCACGTCGCTGGTGATCCCCTCGTGCTCGTCAACGTCTGGGACGTGGCCAGTGCCGTCGAGGTGCATGCCGCCGGTGCCGCAGCGATCGGCACGTCGAGTGCGGCGATCGCCGCTGTCTTCGGCGAGCCGGACACCAATTCGATGCCGATCTGCCTGGCGTTCGGGGCGATCAAGCGCATCGCCGGATCGGTCCCCGTGCCGGTGACGGCCGATGTCGAAGGCGGCTACGGCCTCGACGGGAGCGAGCTCGTCGGGGCCCTCCTCGCGGCGGGCGCGGTCGGCTGCAACCTCGAAGACAGTGACCACGACCGTCCGGGGACGCTGCTCGATGTCGACGTGGCGGCGGGCCGGCTGGCGGCCGTGCGACGCGCCGCCGACGAGTACGGGGTGCCGATCGTGATCAACGCGCGCATCGACGCCTACCTGCATGCAGGTGCCGCGCGCGACGCGGCGACCGCCGAGATCATCCGCCGCGGCCATGCCTATCTGGAGGCCGGCGCCGACTGCCTGTACCCGATCGGCCTGACCGACCCTGTGAGGGCGGGTCAGCTCGTCGAGGCACTCGGAGCGCCCATCAACGGCAACGTCGCCGGCACCGGCACGATCGCCGACATGACCGCGGCCGGGGTCAGCCGGGTGTCGTTCGGACCACGGTTCCAGCGTCAGGCGCTCGCCGACCTCCGCGAACGAGCCGGGCGGATCCTCAGCCGGCCAGGCGTGCCGCGATGACCGGATCGCGGAACACGTGGATCGCCGAGATGGCCCCGTCGATCGCCTCGAGCACGTGCACGGCGAACGGCTCGGGGATGGCTCCAGGCGATGGTGGCAGGAACTGCACGAAGCCCATTGTTCCGCTCACTGCGATCGTCCGGAACTGCGAGCCGCCGTGACACTCCTCGGCGAGTCGCGTCCACAGCGTTCCGATCGCGGCGGCGCCGGCGACCCAGAACTCCAGCGGTGGCATCGTCAAGACCGCGTCGTCGCGCAGCAGGCGGACGAGCGCGTCCATGTCGTAGCGACCGAACGCGTCGACGTAGCGATCGAGCAGTTCCTGGTCCACCGGTCCGCCGGCCGCCGGAGGATGGGACGACAGGGTCGCCCTGGCCCGCTGCAGGGCGCTCTTCACGCTCACCTGGGTCATCCCCGTGAGCTCGGCCACCTCGCCGGTCCTCCATCGCAGTACGTCCCGCAGGATCAACACGGCTCGCTGACGAGGTGGCAGGTGTTGGAGAGCGGCGACGAATGCCAGCCGGACGGACTCCCGGCGTGCCGCCGCGTCGGCGGGGTCCGCACCGTGGTCCTCGCCGGTGTCGGCGAACGGGTCGACCCACACCTCGGACGAGAGCTCGGGCCCGAGCACCGCCGACGGCGCCGACGGAGACGCCAGGTCCATCGGCAGGGCACGGCGACGCCGCCCCCGCAGCAGGTTGAGACACACGTTCGTGGCGATGCGGTACAGCCAGGCCTCCACCGGCGCCCGGCCCTCGAACGCGTCCAGGCCACGCCACGCCCGCACCATCGTCTCCTGGACGGCGTCGTCGGCGTCGGCCGACGAGCCGAGCATCCGGTAGCAGTAGCGCAGGAGAGCGGAACGGTGACGCTCGAACACCGCCTCGAAGGCATCGGAGGTGCGCAGCGGGGGATGGGACACAGAGGTCATGTCTTGTCGACCCCGCGACCGGCCGAAACGAATCGGTCGGTCGCTGACGGTCGGTGGAGCGGGCGACGCTCGACGCGCCGTGGGCGTCTCTAATGTCGTCGCATGGCGCTCAAGATGGACAACATGGGGATCGTCGTCGAGGACCTCGGTACGGTGATCGACTTCTTCCGTGAGCTCGGCCTCGAGCTCGAGGGGCAGGGCGTCATCGAGGGCGAGTGGGCGGGGGCCGTCACCGGCCTCGGAGATCAGCGCGTCGAGGTGGCGATGATGCGCACTCCGGACGGGCAGGGCAGGCTCGAGCTCTCGCGCTTCCTCGAACCGCAGGTGGTCGCCGATCACCGGACGGCGCCGGTGAACGCCCTCGGCTACCTCCGCGTGATGTTCTCGGTGGACGACCTCGACGACACCCTCGAGCGCCTGGCCCGCCACGGTGCGCAGCTCGTCAGCAGCGAGATCGTGAACTACGAGGGCGTGTATCGCCTCTGTTACGTCCGCGGCCCCGAAGGCATCCTCCTCGGCCTCGCCCAACCGCTCGGCGGTTCGTGAGCGGGCCGTCGCCTGGCTCGCCGAGTGCTCGCGTCGCTCGTCACCGACCGGCTTCAGCGGTCGCCGCAGCCTCGAGCGCCGACACCAGTGCGGAGACCGCCGGCGGGTCGGGCCCGTCGCCGTACGTCGCGACGTAGACGCGCCGTGGCAGATCGGGCAGCTTGCGGGCAACGACGCCGTCGGCGTGATGGGCGCGCAGGGCGAGGCCGGGGAGCGTCGCCACGCACAGCCCCGAGGCCACGAGTGTCTGGATGAGCACCATGTCGTCGGATTCGTAGCCGATACGCGGCTCGAAGCCGGCCTCGCCACAGAGGGCGATGAGGTGGCTGCGGCAACGCTCGCACCCGGCGATCCAGGTGGCCTCCTTCAGGCTCCCCAGTCCGCGTGTCGGTCGGCTGGACAGGAGGTACATCGGATCGTCGAGCAGGGGTCGAAGGCGGACGCCGCTCGGGACCTCGCCGGCCTCGTCGTGGTGAAAGACGATCGCCACCTCGACGCGTCCTGTGCGAAGTAGTTCCAGAGCCTCGGGCGGGTGGGTGTCGATCGAGCCGACCTGCAGGCCGGGGTGCAGGCGGGCCAAGGTCGCGGCCGCTCGCGGCACCAGTGAGGCGATGGCCGACCCGAACCCGGCGACGCGGACCCGCCCTGCGGTGAGACCGACATGCGCAGCCAGCTCGGCGTCGGCCGCGTCGAGGCGTCCGATGATCTCGGCGGCCCGGTCGGCGAGGAGTCGGCCTGCCTGCGTCAACCGGATGCCGCGGCCTGCCTTCTGCACGAGCCGGGCCCCGGTCTCGGCCTCGAGCCGCGACAGGTGATGGCTCACCGACGGCTGGGAGTACGCCAGTTCACGAGCGGCCGCCGTGACCGATCCGAGGCGGGCGACGGCCTCGAGGACCCGCAGTCGGGTCACGTCGAGCATTCATCAACCATATCTATGGTTCGGTTCGACATTCGACATTGGACGCATGGATCGAGGAGCAGCAAGCTGCTGGTCATGCCCGCAACATCCCGCTCCAACGCTCACGTCCCATCCGAGCCCGAGGGGGACAGCTGACATGGCCGTCGCCGACGATCTCGACCGGGCGTCCGACTCGCAGTGGGACTGGGTCGCCGAGCAGACCCGCGCCTACCTCGCCTCGGGTGGCACAGACGGACATGAGAACGACGGGGTGCGGAAGCTCGTGCTCGTCACCACGGGGCGCAGCAGCGGCCGGCCGCGGCGTACCTGCCTGATCTACGGCACCTCGGGCAACGACTTCGTGGTCGTGGCGTCCAAGGGTGGCTCCGACGACGATCCCGATTGGTTCAAGAACCTCGCAGCCGATCCTCGCGTCGGCGTGCAGGTCGGCAGCCGGCGTGTCACCTGCAGGGCCCGCCGCGCGACCCCGTCGGAGCGTCCGACGCTGTGGGCCCAGATGGTGGACAACTTCCCGTTGTACGCGGACTACGCCCTTCAGACCGACCGGGAGATTCCCGTCGTCGTGCTCTCGCCGGAGGGGTGAGCGTCGGATCGCTCGGCCGACCGGGCGGTTCAGTTCGCGGACTAGTGGCGGTGTCGCCGGGCCCTCAAGATCGGCGCTCGTGACAACGACGAACATCGCACCCCACGCCCCGCTGACGATCGACGAGCTCGGCGCCGCGGCCGATGCCCGCTGGCACGAGCTCGACCGCGCCCGGCGGATACCCCAAGATTTGCACGACGCCGCAGCGTCCGCCGGGTTGTTCCGCCAACTGGTGGCCCCCGCCCTCGGCGGTACCGGCCGACCACCCGTCGAGTGGTTCCGAACCGGGATGGCCCTCGCCCGGCACGAGGCATCGCTGGCGTGGGTCGTGACGCAGGGTGCCGCCGAGCTCGGCTGGATCTCCGCCGGTGCCGACCCGGAGTGGGCTGCCGAGGTGTTGGCCGACCCCCTCGGCACGTCGGCATCGACGGTCGCCGGTCTCGGCCGGCTCGCCGTGGACGGCGATCACGCTCGCTTCAGCGGGCGCTGGGCCTTCAACACGGGCAGCCCGAACGCGACGTGGATCGGGGGCATCGCCCTCGTCGACGGCGAGCGACGCGAGGGCGGTTCCCCGGTCGTCCGCTGGGGCTGGGTCCCCGCTGACCGGGCGACGATCGCCGAGGACTGGGACCCGATCGGCATGCGCGGGACGGGCAGCCACAGCACCGTCGTGGACGATCAGGAGATCCCGATGGCCTGGACGTTCAACCCGTACGCGCCGACCGACAACGATCGTGGTGCCCATCGCTGCCTCGTCGGTAACGGCAACTGGCCGATCGCCACGTCGATCGCCGCCGTCCAGATCGGCAACGCCCGCCGGGCGCTCGACGAGGCACGCACGGTCGTCGCCACCAAGGCGCCGCCGCCCGACTTCGTGCGGCTCGCCGACTCCGGCGCCGTACAGCGGCAACTGGTGGAGGCCGAGGGCCTCTGGCAGGCCGCCGTTGCCGTCGTCGAACGAGAGCTGGACTCGATGTGGGCCGAGGCGACGCTTCTCGAGGAGCTGTCGCCCGAGACCCGCGTCGCCCTGCATCGGGCCAACGTCACCGCCGACCGGTTGGCGACCCGCGCCGTCGAGCTGGCGTGCGAGCTGAGCGGGACCGCGTGGATCAGCCCCGGCGCCGTCCTCGGCCGCTGCCGGCGAGACGCCCTGGCCCTGCACGGCCACGTGTCGGTGAACGGGATGAGCACCGAGCACAACGCCAAGGCCGACCTCGGCACCGTGGTGCCGAGCATCCTGGTGTAGCCGCGTCATGGACCACGACGCCCGCCAACGCCAGCGACCCACCCGGGCCTGGGGAAGTCACGGGGCCCGGGCGCGCCTCGCCGCCCGACGGCAGTTCCTCTCCTGGACGGAATGGAGACCCGGCTCGTCAGGCCCACCGCAACGGAGTGGTGGGACGCCGCCGTCACCCACCGCGTGCGGCCGCGCGGCATCGAGGTCGATGCACGGCGGGCGGGTGTCAGGAGGTGCCGGAGCTGGCCTGGCCCTGGACGGGGCGGGGCGGCGCGGGCGCCGCGAGCGGTAGATCGAACGTCGCCCTCGCTCCACCATCGCGTCCGTTGCGGAGGCGCAAGCTGCCGCCATGGGCGGCGACGATGCCGTCGCAGACGATCAGGCCGAGACCGATTCCCGAGGCGGCACCGGATCCGTAGAGCCGTGGACCCTGCTGCAGCAACTCGGTGTCGAACCCGGGTCCCCGGTCGGTGACGGTCACCTCGACCCGGTCCCCGGCGAGTCGTGCACGCACGGTGACCGGGACGCCGGCGGGCGAGTGGCGCGTGGCGTTGTCCAGCAGGTTGTACAGCACCTGGTCGATCTGCACGGGATCGACCAGGACGTCGGGGACATCGGGGACATCGAGGTCGACGGGATGGACGTGCGCTCGCTGGAACCGGGCGGCGGTGGTGCGGACCAGCGCCGGCAGGTACTCGGGCGACCGGGACGGGAGCAGGGCACCGGCCTGGATTCGCCCGGCGCTGAGCAGATTGGCGACGATCCGGTCGAGGCGGGTGGCCTCGTCGGCGACGTCGCGCAGCGACACCAGCGTCTGTTCGTCGAGGTCACCGGTGCTCAGGAGTTCCGTCGTGACGGTCTGGATGGTGTGCAGCGGGGACCGCAGATCGTGGGACACGGTGCGCAGGAGCGAGGCGCGGCGTTCGTCGAGCACCGCCGGGTCAGCGCCCGCCGGGCGCCGTCCCGACAGCAGCCCGACGAGGAGCCCGACGGCGAGGAACGTCAGCAGCGTGGCGACGTCGCGCGTCGGGCCGATCCGCACGTGTCCGATCGGCGGGAGGAACCAGAGGGCATAGCCGACTGCCGCATAGATCGCCACGATGGTCGCCACGCCGTACCCGCCCCGGGCGCTGGAGACGGCGATCGGGACGAGCAGCACGAGGGCGGCGACCGTGACGTCGGCATCGATGGCGAGGAAGCACACGAGGATGACGGTCGTGCCCAGGAGTCCGATCGCCAGGGCATCGAGAGTCGCCGAGCGGTTGCCGGCCGGCCGGCCGGTGACCATCTCAGGCCTCGGGCGGGACGAGTCGGTATCCGTAGCCGGCCTCCGTCACGATCGTCGGACGCCGAGGCCCGACGCCCAGCTGGCGCCGCAAGCGGCTGACGGCGATCCGCAGGGAGTTGAGCTCGGTCGCGGACGGATCGTCACCGCGCGAACGGCCGACCAGCGACCCGTGCGTGACCAGGGCTCCGCAGTGGCGCATCAGCCGCTCGAGCAGGTCGAACTCGCTGGGCCGCAGCTCGACCTCGCGACCGTCCGCGACGACCCGGTGTGCCGCGGGGTCGAGGGTGAGATCACCGACGCTGACGACGTCGTCGCGGCCACCCGGCGTGATCGCCGTCGGGCGGAGGGCCACCCGAACCCGGGCCAGCAACACCGACGACGCGAACGGCTTGGTGATGTAGTCACTGGCCCCGGCGTCGAGCGCGGCGACGATGGTCCGGTCGTCGTGATCGGCGCTGACGACGATGACCGGAGCTGCCGGCCACACGACGAGCCGCCGGCAGAGCTCGACGCCGTCCATGTCGGGGAGGCCGAGGTCTAGGACGACGAGGTCCGGAGTGGTGTGCTCCAGGAGGTCCCGGGCGTCCGATGCCGAGACCGCCGCCTCGACCCGGTAGCCGTCCCCGCAGAGGGCGCCGGCCAACGTCCGGAGGTGATGGGGCTCGTCCTCGATGCACACGACGAGGCGTGCCCGGTCATCGCCGGCATCCGCGTCACGGCGGTGCGTGAGGGGGAGCGGCGACACCGGAAAAGTATAGGAGCGGGCATCGGCGCGGTCCGGTCCGGCGTCATCCCTCTCGTGGGTCGGGCTCCGCCCCGTCGTGGTCGTCGGCGAGCAGCGCGGCGAGGTCGTCGACGCCGTCGAGGCGCATGTCGACGTGCTCGTCGTGATAGGCGGCGCGGCCGATGAGGTGAGCCGCCGTGGGCGCGGTGACGAAGATGGCCACTGCAGCCAGGACGATCTTGGCCGTGCCGTGGTCGATCGCCATCGCGCCGGCAGCACAGATCAGCCCGATGCCGACGGTGCTCGCCTTCGTCGCCGCGTGCATGCGGGTGTAGAGGTCGGGGAAGCGGACGACGCCGATCCCGGCGACGAAGATGAACGCCGCGCCGACCACGGCGATCACGCCGACGATGGTGTCGTTCACGCTGGTGACCACCTGTGGCTCATCCGTCTCATCCGCCCCGTCGTTCGATGAAACGGGCCCCGGCGCTCGTTCCGACGAAGCCCACGACGGCCACGACGACGGCGGCGTCGAGGTACCACGGCGCATCGATCCGGATCGAGTTGACGATGATCGCCGCGACGATGGTGACGATCAGGCCGTCGACGGCGATCACGCGGTCGGCGAGCGACGGCCCCCGTACGACGCGGGTGAGGAAGCAGGCGCCGGCGGCGACCAGCAGCACCAGGGCGGCGACGGTCATCGTTCCCTCCAGACGGACGAGTCGTCGACGGCGAGACCGGCGATGGCATCGGTGTCCCCGAAGGCGTGCACGGCGAGGACCTCGAAGCGGCGCAGGTCCTGCCGGACCTGCTCGAGGTCGCGGACGTCGAAGGCGTGGACGTAGAGCGTGAGTGGGTCCTGGCGGACTTCCAGCGTCAGGGTGCCGGGCGTGAGGGAGATCGCGTTGGCGATCACCGTGACGACGGAGTCCGAGCAACCGGTGAGCGGAAGGGCGATGATGCCGGTGTGGACGCGGTAGTGGGGCGACAACGTCGCGCGGGCGACGGCGATGCTGGATTTCACGAGGGCGCCCAGGAAGTAGCACGCGAGGCGGACCAGCGGCAGGGGCCGGATCACGAACCGGCCCCGGCGCCACGTGTCGAAGGCTCCGACGATCGCCGCCGCCACGAGAAGGCCCGTCACGACGTTGGCGACGGAGACGTCCGACCACAGCGCCAGCCACACGGCAGTCAGGCACACGATGCGGGTCAGGCGGATCATGACCCGAGCACCGCCCGGATGTAGCCGGCCGGATCGACCAGGTCGACGGCGGCGCGCTCGGCGAGCCGGTACAGCGGTCCGGCGGCGACGGTGATGACGAGGCTGAGGACGACGAGGATCGTGGTCGATCCGGCCATCAGCAGCGTCCGGCCTCCTCCGACCCGAGCAGGTGTCTCCTCCGGTTCCGGGGCGGATCCCCAGAAGGCGTTGGCCCAGATCTTGGTCATCGAGAACAGGGTGAGGAGGCTCACGGCCAAGCTGACAGCGACGATCACGTACTGCCCGGCGTCGAGTCCTGCCTCGACGAGGGCCAACTTGGCCACGAACCCGGAGAAGGGAGGAATTCCGGCGAGGCTCAGCGCCGGGAGCAGGAAGAGCACGGCGAGCACCGGCTCGAGGCGGGCCAGGCCGGTGAGCTTGGCCAGTTGGCTGGTGTGGGCACGGTGCTCCACCAGCCCGGCGACGAGGAACAGCGTGGTCTTCACGACGATGTGGTGGACGATGTACAGCGTGGCGGCGGCGAGGCCCGCCAGATCGAAGAGCCCGAGGCCCATGATCATGTAGCCGATCTGGCTGACGATGTGGAACGACAAGATGCGCTTGATGTCGTCCTGCGTGATCGCCCCGAGGACCCCGACGGTCATCGTCAATCCGGCGACGACCAGCAGCAGCGTGCCCGGCCTGGTGTCGGACGGGAAGAGCAGGGTCTGGGTCCGCATCAACGCATAGACCCCGACCTTCGTGAGCAACCCGGCGAACACGGCGGTGACCGGTGTCGGCGCGGTCGGGTAGCTGTCGGGAAGCCAGAAGAACAGCGGGAAGATCGCCGCCTTGATGCCGAACACGACGATCAGCAGCACGGCGAGGGCGCTGCGAACGCCGTCGGGCAACTCGGCGATCTTGCCGCTGAGGTCGGCCATGTTGACCGTCCCGGTCGCCGCGTAGACGAAGGCCAGGCTGACGAGAAAGAGGGTCGAGGCGATGAGGCTGATCACGACGTAGGTCATGCCCGATCGGACCTGGTCGGCCCGGCCGCCGAGGGTGATCAGCACATAGCTGGCCATGAGCATCACTTCGAACGCCACGAAGAGGTTGAACAGGTCGCCCGTGAGGAACGCCGCGGACACACCGGCCGCGAGGATGAGGTACAACGGATGGAACGCGACGTGGTGGTCCTCGGCTCCTGGTTGGCCGATCGCGTAGACCAGCACGGCGAGCAGCATCGCCGCGGCGATGAGGAGCATGATCGCGGCGAGACGGTCGGCGACGAACGTGATCCCCACCGGAGCTGCCCAGCGTCCGGCGTCGACCGCGGTGATGCCATCCGTGTCCACCCTGGCGAGCAGGACGATCGACATCGCCGTCACCGCCGAGAGGGTCAGCACGCCGATGAGTCGCTGGACGTTGCGCCACCGGCCGAGACCGATCGACGCCGCGGCGGCGAGGAGGGGCAGCAGAATCGGGCCCGTCACGAGGAAGCTCACGGCTCGCCCCGTTCGCTGTTGGCAGTCGTCTCGAGCCGGGCGATCCGTCGGTCCTCGACGTCGTCTTCCACCTCGTCGTCGGCGGTGAGTCGCCAGCTCCGGTAGGCCAGCGCGAGGAGGAACGCGATCACCCCGAACGTGATCACGATCGCCGTGAGCACGAATGCCTGCGGGAGCGGGTCGGCGAAGCCGCTGGCGTCGCCGCCGGCGAAGGCCGGGTCTCCACCGTCGCCGCCCGAGAGCACGAGGAGGATGTTGACCCCGTGGCCGAGCAGGCCGATGCCGATGACGACACGGCTGAGCTGGCGCCCGAGCAGCAGGTAGGTCCCGCACGCACAGAGCCAGCCGGCGACGACGATGAGCAGAACGGTCACTGCGCCACCTCGTCGGGGCCCTCGCCCCGGGGCTCGTCGGCGTCGTCGCCGAGCCCCTCGAAGATCATGAGGATCAGGCCGACGACGATCAGGTACACGCCGGTGTCGAACAACGTGGCGGTCGCGAAGTGCACCTCACCGAGCACCCAGAGGTGCCACTCGTAAGCCGAGTGGTCGAGCGGTGGTCCTCCCGACAGCACCGACCAGAGAGCGGTACCGGCGGCGAGGCCCAGCCCGACGGCCGGAAACGTCCAGGGTCGGATCCGCAACGACGACAGGACGTCGTCGATTCCGCCGGCGATGTAGCGCAGGGCGATCGCCGCGGCAGCGACGAGGCCGCCCACGAAACCACCGCCGGGCTGGTTGTGGCCGACGAACAGCAGGTACACCGACAACACCATGGCGACGTCGAACACCAGGCGTACCACGGTGTCGAAGATGAGCGATCGGCGCATCACGACTCCCGCACCGTCGGGCGGCGCCGCCCGATGAAGGTTCGCCGCCGACCGCCGGGGCGGCCCGTCGTCCACCGTCGGGGGCGTCGGCCGAGGCGGGCGATCGACACGATGCCGAGGCCCGCGGCGACGAGCACGGTGATCTCGCCCATCGTGTCCATGCCACGGATGTCGACGAGGATCACATTGACGATGTTTCGGCCGTAACCCTCGGGGAGTGCCTGCTCGGACATCTCGAGCGACACCGGGCGGGCGGTCCGTGAGCCGGCCGCGGCGATCGCCATCAGGCTGACGAAGACGCCGACCGCACCGGCGACCGTCAGACGGAGGGCCCGGCTCAGGAGCGGAGCGGGACGGTCGAAGCGGTCGGGAAGCTGACGCAGGACGAGGAGGAAGACGACCGTCGACAGCGTCTCGATCGAGAACTGGGTGAGGGCCAGGTCGGGCGCGCCCTGGGCGACGAAGAGGATGGCCATCCCGTAGCCGACGACACCGAGGAGCAGGGCAGCGGCGAAGCGCCGCCGGGCGAGTGTGGCGGCGAGCCCGGCCCCGCCGAGCAGGGCGGCGATCGGTAGGTGTCCGGCCCTACCGACGGCGTCGGGCCAGCCCGGCCACCAGTTCCCGGTGGTCAGGGCCACGAGCGGGGCGACGGCGGCGGTCGTCATGATCACCGTGGCGTAGATCCGCAGCGAGCCGGACTGGACGACGCGAGTGACCCACGCGGCGAAACGCAGGACCGCCCGGACGATCGAGTCGTAGACCGCCGCCCCGGTGGTGACCGGCGCGATGGCGGCCTGCAGCTTGTCGAAGGGGCGACGAGCGAGGAAGATGCCGAGCCCGGCGGCGATCGTGCACAGCGACAGGACGAGCGGCGTGTTGAAACCGTGCCAAAGGGTGAGGTGGGCATGCGCGTCGTCGTCGAGGGCCTGGGCGGCGTCATCGATCAAGCCCGACCAGATCGTCGGCGCCACTCCGAACGCGGCCGTGGCGACGGCCAGGAGCGCCGCCGGGGCGACGAACGGCCACGCCGGCGGGCGGACCGTGGCATCGATCCGGTCCGAGTCGGCCCCGCCCGCCGTCGGTCGCAGCAGGCCGACGAGCAGACGCGTGCTGTAGGCGACCGTGAACACGGAGCCGGCCACGATGCCGACCAATACCAACCGATCACCGGACGACCCGTCGACGAGGGCAGCGTAGGCCTGCTCCTTGGCGACGAACCCCGCCAGCGGGGGTATGGCCGCCATCGAGGCTGCGCTGGCGACGGCCACGGTCTTGGTCGCCGTCCATCCGGCGCCGAGCGTCGGGAGCTCCCGGAGGTCACGGGTGTGGGTCTGGTGATCGACGATGCCCACGACCATGAAAAGTGCCGCCTTGAACAGGGCGTGGGCGAGGAGCAGTGCGCATCCGGCCGCCGTCGCCTCCGGACGACCGATGCCGAAGAGCACCATCAGGAACCCGAGCTGACTGATCGTGCCAAAGGCGAGCAGTCGCTTCAGGTCGAACGGGCGCATGGCCCGGAGGCCGCCGGCGATCATCGTCGTCAGGCCGACGGTCACGACGAGTGGCCGCCAGATGCCGGTGTCGGCGAACGCCGGGGCGAGCCGGGCCACGAGATACACGCCGGCCTTCACCATCGCCGCGGAGTGCAGGTAGGCGCTGATCGGCGTCGGCGCGGCCATGGCATCCGGCAGCCAGCTGTGGAACGGATACTGCGCCGACTTGGTGAACGCACCGACCAGCACGAGCACCACGGCGACCGCCGTCATCGTCCCCGACGGGGGGTCGGCGACCAACGCGGAGATCGACCAGGTACCTGCCTGCTGGGCGAGCATGACGAGGCCGGCGAGCATCACGAGACCGCCGAGACCCGTGACGAGCAACGCGTGCAGGGCGCTGGCCCGGACCTGCGGATTATCGTCGTCGACGCCGATCAGCAGGTACGACGTCACCGACGTGAGCTCCCAGCAGACGTACAGGAAGAGCACGTTGTCGGCGACGACGACGCCGAGCATCGCTCCCGCGAACAGCGTGAGCAGCCCGGCGACGCGAGGCAGCTTGGGTGAGCGGCCGAAGTACTGCCAGGCGTAGGCGTAGACGAGGGCGCCGATCCCGCAGACGAGCACGATCATCAGCACGCTGAAGGCGTCGACGCGGATGTCGAGGGCGAGCCCGAGCTGCGGGACCCATTCGAGCCGGTCGGAGACCGCACCGTCGAGCAACGTCGAGGTGCGTGCGCCCACCCAGACCCACACGGCGAGCAGCGGCAACACCCCGATGGCGAGTGCCCAGCGCCCGAGGCGCGCCCCGAAGGACAGGACGCCGAGGCCGGCGAGGGCATGGAAGGCGAGCAGGACGAACAGCATCGCCACGGTCATCGGATGTGGATGGTCGGCACGGTGGTCCTCGGGGGTCGGGGCGTGATCACGCCGACCAGACTTCCCGGCACACCAGGTGGTCAGGGTACACGGTTGGGGAGTGTCTACTTGGGGGTCGCCAGCCGATAGCCCATCGGCACCGTCTCGATGCGTGGCCGCTGCGGTCCCGAACCGAGCACCTTGCGCAGAGACCCGATCGCGAAGCGGACACGGTGTGTGCGGGTCGAGGCGTCGAGACCCCACACCCGGCTCAACAGGGTGCTCTGCGAGACCGCCCGGTCGGGCGACTCGGCGAGCACGGCGAACAGTCGCCGGAGCAACGGCGAGCAGGGCACGACCGACTCGCCGATCATCAACCGGTGGTTCTCCTCGTCCAGCGTCACGTCGCCGATGGAGAGCGGCTCGATCCGCCGCTCCCTCGGTTCGGCGAGGCGGAGGATGGCGCCGACCTGGGCGAGCAACCGCGCCGGCGACACCTCGCTGGTGACGACGGCGTTGGCTCCGCAGTCGAGCAGCTCCACCATCTCCTCGTCGCTGGAGTTGTTGGCCGCGGTGTACACGAGGATCGGCGCCGGAACGGCGTCGTGGACCGAAGCGCAGAGCCGCGTCACGTTGAAATCGTCGTTCGAATGGTCGATCACGACCACGTCGGGTGGGTCGGTCGTGAGCTGATCGGCGATCGTACGACTCACCCGGAACAGCCTCACGTCGGCGCCGGCGGCCGCCAGTGCGTCGGCCACGGCGGTGTCGGGCGAGCGACGCGATCTGGCGACGGCCACCACGGCATCGGTGAGCTCAGGGCTCTGCGTGGAATGCCTGAGGGTCACGGGCGAGCTCCTTTGCGGCCTCCGGCGATCCGGCCGTGACGGGTCCGCACCGTGCGGCTCGGACCCGTCCGATCCTCAGAGGGCCTCCACACCCTCCTCGCCGGTGCGGATCCGAACCAGACGGTCGACGGCCGTGACCCAGACCTTGCCGTCACCGATCTCACCGGTGCGGGCGGCCTCGACGATGGCATCGACGACGCGATCGGCGAGCTCGTCGTCGACGGCGACGGACACGCTCGCCTTGGGCAGGAAGTCGACCGAGTACTCAGCACCTCGATACACCTCGGTGTGGCCGCCTTGACGGCCGAACCCGCGCACCTCGGCAACGGTCATTCCCGTAATACCTTCCGCCTTGAGGGCGGCTTTGATGTCGTCGACTTTGAACGGCTTGACGATGGCAGTGATCAGCTTCATGAGATCTCGCTTTCCTGATTGTCCCGACTCAACTGAAGCTCACGTCGGCCGGGTACCCCGGAATTCCGTGCTCGAGCTCGTCGAGGCCTTCGGTCTCCTCCTCGGCCGTGACACGCAGTCCGATGGTCTTCTTGAGGATGAACATCAGGATCGACGCGGTGCCACCGACCCAGAGGATGATCATCGCGGCCATGACCGCTTGCATGGCGAGCTGCTCGAAGCCGCCGCCGTAGAACAGGCCGGCATCCTCCCGCCCGAGGAAGGCATCGTCGTACTGGGCGAACAAGCCGATCGACAACAGACCCCAGAGGCCACAGACGCCGTGGACGCTGACCGCGCCGACGGGATCGTCGACCTTGATCCGATCGAGGAAGAGGACCGCCGCCACGACCAGGACGCCACCGACGGCGCCGATGATGAGCGACATGCCGCCGTTGACCGCGCCGCACGGAGCGGTGATGGCGACGAGGCCGGCGAGCACGCCGTTGCAGATCATCCCGAGGTCAGGCTTGCCCTTCCACACCCAGATCGTGATCGTCGTCGCCACGCCGCCGGCGGCAGCGGCGAGCATCGTGTTGACGGCCACGGTGATCACGTACGAGTCCGCCGCCAGCTCGGAGCCGGGGTTGAAGCCGAACCAGCCGAGCCAGAGGATGAACGTGCCGAGCACCACGAACGGGATGTTGTGGCCGGGGATGGCACGGGGCTTGCCGTTGCTGTCGTACTTGCCGATGCGGGGGCCGAGGAACAGCGTGCCGACGAGCCCGAGCAGACCGCCGGACATGTGCACGATGCCGGATCCGGCGAAGTCGGAGTACACGGCGTCGCCGATGTTCCACCCGGCGATCATCCCGCCGCCCCACGTCCAGTGGACCACGACCGGGTAGATGAAGGCGGTCATCACCGCGCTGATGATGAGGTAGGAGACGAACTTCGTCCGTTCCGCCATCGCGCCGGAGGCGATCGTGACGGCCGTGGCGGCGAACACCGCCTGGAAGAAGAACGTCGTGGCGACACTCAGCCCGCCCTCGGCCGGGATCGTGAGATCGGCGCCCGACAGGAAGAACATGTCGCTGCCGATGAAATCGCCGCCGCCGGGGCCGAAGGCAAAGGCGAAGCCCACGGCGAAGAAGGCGATGATGCCGATGAGTGCGTCCGAGAGGTTCTTGGCGAAGATGTTGACCACGTTCTTCGAACGGGTCAATCCGGCCTCGACCAGTGCGAATCCGGCTTGCATGAAGAACACCAGGCAGCCGGCGATGAACACCCATATGTTGTCGAGCACCGCCTGTACTGCAGCGGAGTCGGGGCCATCAGTCTGCGCCCCCGCCACTGATGGCAAGGCATAGATCAGGGCGGCAGTACCGCCCAGCCCAGAAATAATTCGAAGCGCACGTTGGCGCATGAGGTCCTCCTCGATCTTGGTCACAGAAGCAGAACCGTCCGCGCTGACTCGCCTGCCGCATGCGGACCTTAGAGGAGCAGCATTTCCTGGAGTTATACGCACTGTTTCCATCTTGTTTCATGCGATTCGGACGGAATCAGCTCGAATCGGATGGAAGACGTGCACGTCCACGAGCGTCGCTGCGTGGCGGTCCGCCCGGCCGCGAGCCGCTGACGGCGTCAGGAGACGGCGGGGCCGTCGGTCGCCAGTGCCGGCAGAGCGAAGGTGACCCGGCCGCCGCAAACGTCGGGTTCGGAGGGCTCGATCCAGATCCGCCCGCCGTGCGCCTCGATGAGACCGCGGGCGATCACGAGCCCGAGGCCGGCCCCACCGGTCGCTCTCGTCCGGCTGGCGTCGGCGCGTGCGAACGGCTCGAAGGCGTGGCTGGCGAACTCGGTGGAGAACCCCGCGCCGGTGTCGACCACCGACACCGTGGGCGTGGGGTCGACGGTCACGACCACGTCGACGGCACCGCCCGGCGGCGAGTGGCGGATCGCGTTGTCGACGAGGTTGCGCAGCACGCGTGAGATCGCCTTGGCGTTGCCGTCGACGCGGACCGATCCCGGCGAACGCAGCCCGAGCGTGACGTGCTTGACGTTGGCTGCGGGCGTCAACGCCTCGACCGCTTCGTCGGCCAGCTCACCGAGGTCGACGGGTTCACGTGCGAGGTCGAGTCGCCCCGACTCGATGGTGGCGAGGAGGAACACGTCGTCGATGAGCGCGCCGAGGGCCTCGACGTCGCGGGCCATCGAGCGCAGGTAGCGCTCCGGGTCGGGAGCGACCCCGTCGGCGAGCGCCTCGACGGCGGCGCGCAGCGCGCTGAGTGGCGTGCGCAGATCGTGGCCGACACTCGTGAACGTCCGCCGTCGCTCGTCCTCGATCGCCGCTCGTTCCCGCTCCAGGGAGTCGAGGCGTTCGGTGAGCTCGTCGAGCGCCCGGGCCACGTGGCCCAGTTCGTCGCGGCGGTCGACGCCCGTTCGGGCCGTGCGGTCGCCGGCCTCGAGGCGCCGCACCGCCTCTTCGAGCCGGGCGGCATCGCGACCGAGCGGCGACGAGGCGATGACGGTGAGCACGCCGGCCACCACCGCAGTCACGGCGAGGACGCCGAGGGCCGAGCGGGCCTCGCCGGCGTCGAGCACCATCAGCCGGCCGAGGGCCACGGCGGCGATCGCCCCGACACCCAGGGACGCGATGGCGATGGCCAGGACGAGCGTGCGCAGCTGGCGCGTCCGTCCGGTGACGACCCGCAGCCCGAGCCCCGCCAGACCCGCCGCGGCGAGCACGGCCAGCGCAGCGACCACGGACGCCGCCGGCCGGTCGCGGACCGTGTCGGACCAGGAGGAGGCGAGCATCACGGCTCGAACCGGTAGCCGACGCCCCAGGCGGTGACGATCCAGCGCGGCCGGTCGGGGTCGGGTTCGATCTTCTGGCGCAGGCGGCCGACGTGCACCGTCACGGTCGCCGGGTCCTGGAAGTCGGCCGACGACTCCCAGACGAGCTCGAGCAGCTGGCTGCGGCTGAACACCTGCCGCGGCGATCGGGCGAGGACGTGGAGGAGGTCGAACTCCTTCGGCGTGAGGGTGACCGGCACCCCGCCGACTGTCGCCTCCCGGGCCGCCGGGTCGATCCGCAGCGTTCCGAAGTCGAGGACGCCCGAGCCGGGCTGCACCGGCGAGGTGCTGGCCCGGCGCAGCATGTTGCGCACCCGGGCGGCCAGCTCGCGCGGCGAGAACGGCTTGACGACGTAATCGTCGGCACCCAGCTCGAGCCCCACGACGCGGTCGACCTCGTCGGTGCGGGCCGTGAGCAGCACGACGGGGACGTCGCCGCTCGCCCGGATGCTGCGGAGGATCGCCAGGCCGTCGACGCCCGGCAGCATGATGTCGAGCACCACGAGATCGGGTCGGTTGCCCTCGAGCCAGGCCAGGGCGGCCGCGCCGTCGTCGAGCTCGTGGACGCGGACGCCGTCACGCTGCAGATACCGCGCCACCACCTCGCGCACCATCGGCTCGTCGTCGACGACGAGGACCTGGGGTGTGGTGGTGGCCACGACGGCGAGCGTAGGCCGGGCCACCCGACCGGGGCGCGACGGGATCGAGAGTTTCGCGATTGTTGAGATCGGTGTTCGCGCCCTGTTCGACCGGGTCGCGAGCCTGGCCCCGTGCTCGTCATGCAGCCGCCCACGACGGGGCGCCCCACCGAAGTTCCCTCGCCCACGATCAGCCGCCGCGCGGCGGCGATGTCCGGCTTCGTCGCCGCGGGCGTGGCGCTCGCGGCCGGTGAGCTGGCGGCCGCCGCCGTCGACTCGGCGCAGTCGCCGGTGACAGCGGTCGGATCCGAGTTCATCGACCGCTTCGCCGCTCGCCTCAAGGAACTCGCCGTGCGGCTCTTCGGCACCAACGACAAGAAGGCGCTCGTCACGGGCATCGTGGTCGTCTCGTTGATCCTCGGCATCGTTCTCGGTCTGGCGGCGCGGCGCCGTTGGATCGCCGCGCCGCTCGGGTTCGCCGCGTTCGGTGCCGTCGGCGCCTGGGCGATGAGCACCGATCCTCAGGGCACCACGAGCGACGCCGTGATCTGTGCCGCCGCCGCGGTGTTGTCCGGGGTCGCCGCCTTCGGTCTCCTGTGGCGGCTGGCCCGCCCATCGGCAATCAGCATCCGGCCGCCACAGGATCCCTCTCCCTCAGCCACACCCGTCGGCACGCCGGCGCGCATCCGCCAGACCATCGTCGACCGTCGCGCCTTCCTCGCCGGGACCGCCGGTCTGGCGGTGGTGGCCGGCTCGGCGACGGCTTGGTCGCGCCGGGTTCGCTCGGCTGACACCGTCGCCGCCGTGCGACGCAGCACGGTGCTGCCGCGGCCGCGTCGCTCGACCCTCCCGCCCGCGTCGCAGCCCTTCGACGCGCCGGGACTCACGCCGTACGTGACCGCCACCGATGACTTCTACCGGATCGACACCGCACTGCTCACACCCCAGGTGGACCCGGCCGGCTGGATCCTCTCGCTGAAGGGGATGGTCGACTCGCCGTTCTCGATCACCTACGACGAACTGCTGGCGATGGAGAGCGTCGAGGAGACGGTGACGATCCAGTGCGTGTCCAACGAGGTCGGCGGGCACCTCGTGGGCAACGCCGTCTGGCAGGGCGTGCCGCTGTCCGCGCTGCTCGATCGTGCTGGCGTCCGTGACGGGGCCACCCAGATCGTCGGGCGGTCCGTCGACGGCTTCACCGCCGGCTTCCCCACTGCCGCCGCCCTCGACGGCCGGACCGCTCTCGTCGCCTACGCGATGAACGGCGAGCCGCTCCCGGCCGATCACGGCTTCCCCGCCCGGCTCGTCGTGTCGGGGCTCTACGGCTACGTGTCGGCGACGAAGTGGCTGGAGTCCATCGAGCTCACCACGTGGGAGGACTTCGACGGCTACTGGGTGCCGCGCGGCTGGTCGAAGGAGGGGCCGATCAAGACGATGTCGCGCATCGACGTGCCGTCGAACGACGCCGAGCTCGTCGCCGGGCCGCAGCCGATCGCCGGCGTCGCGTGGGCGCCGAACATCGGGATCGAGCGCATCGAGGTCCAGGTCGACGACGGTGGTTGGATCGAGGCCGAGCTCGGCCGGACCGCCAGCGACGACACCTGGGTGCAGTGGCACCTCGCCTGGGACGCCACGCCGGGTCGTCACCGGATCCAGGTCCGAGCCACTGACGCGACCGGATACACGCAGACCGCGGTGAGGGCGGACCCGGCCCCCGACGGTGCCACCGGCTGGCACTTCCGCGACGTCACCGTGGCCTGACCCCCGACTCCCGTTCCCACCCCAACCCCCATCAGGAGGATCCATGACCCGTCCACCGAGCCCGCGCCATCGGCACCCGCTTCGCCGAGCCGCCGCCATCGTCCTGGCCGCCGCCGTCCCGGTGACGCTCGCCGCGTGCGGCGACGACGATGACGACGACCCGGCCCCGGCCGACTCCACGTCGATGATGACCGAGGCGATGTCCACCGAGTCGATGTCCACCGACGCCATGGCCACCGAGTCGATGTCCACCGAGATGTCGTCGGGCACCGACGCCATGGGGGCGATGGCGACCGACTCGATGACGACCGAGATGGACGAGGCGATGATGCCGGCCGACACCACCGGCTGACCCCGCTTCTGGGCGCGAATCGTGCCAATTCCGCTTCCGGGTGCGTTCTGTGACGCCCACCGTCACGGAACGCGCCCAGAAGCACTGGGGAACGGTGGTCAGCCTTCCGCCGTGTTGGCGAGGTGGTCGAGCAGGACCTCGACGTTGTCGAGATCTCGCTGCGTCACGACGCCGACCACACGATCACCGTCGGTGACCGCGACGGCCCGGACGCCGGCAGCACGAAGTCGTTCGCTCACCGACGCCACCGTTTCGCGGGCCGATGCCGGCAGGACGTCGGACCGGATCACGTCGCCGACCGTGCGGGACGACCACTCGTCGCGCGGCACGCCGACGATGTCGGTGACGGCGAGCAGGCCGGCGTAGGCGCCGCCGTCGACGGCGGGTGCCCAGCGCCGGTTCTGCGACAGCATCACCGTGAGGGCGTCGCCGAGCGCCAGGGAGACGTCGACCGTGTCGGCGTTGGGATTCATGATGTCCGCCACCGCCAATGTCGTCAGCGGCCCGATGTCGGCGGCTCGCTCGTGGCGCTGATACGGACTGAAGCTCTGCCGGCCCATCGTCAGCTGCGACGCCGCGGCGGCGAGCAGCGCGGGCACCAGGAATCCCGGCTGGCCCGTCGCCTCGGCCACGAACGCGACGCCGGCGAGCGGAGTGCGGTAGCCGGCCCCGAGGAAGGCGGCGATCCCCACGGTCGGGAAGAGCAGCGGGTTCGGCGCATCGAGGATGTGCTGGCAGAGCGCGCCGACGATCGCGCCCTGCGTGACGAGCGGGATGAACAGGCCGCCGATCCCGCCGGCGGCGACGCCCAACCAGGTGGCGATCGCCCGCAACGCGAACACGCCGGCGAGGACGGCGACGGTGCGGTCGGGGTGACTGGCCCACTCGATCGTCTCGTAGCTCGGCCCGAGATGGAACGGGCCGTCGAACCACCACTGGCCGACGGGTGCGAGGGCGGCGAGGGCGCCGGCCGCGAGGGCGACACGGAGGGTTCGAGAGAGCTGGAGACGCTTCGCTCGGCCGATGGCCGCGGCGCCGAGGCGGGCGAGCACCCCGCAGACGATGCCGAGGAGCAGGCCGCCGCCGAGGTCGCGGAGATCGAAGGGGGCCGATCCGCCGGTGGCCAACAGCGGCTCGGTGCCGAGCAGCGCGGCGAACGTCACGTACGACGTCCCGGCCGCGACGAGGCTGGGCAGTAGGGCGCGGCGCGCGACGTCGGCGCGATAGGGCACCTCGAGGGCGAACACGACGCCGGTGAGGGGCGCCTTGAAGACGGCAGCGACCCCGGCCGCGGCCCCGGCGACCATCAACACCTTGGCGTCGTCGCGTCCCTCGCGTGAGCCGAAGCGCTCCTCCACGTTCGTACCGATCGTGCTGCCGAGGAGGATCGACGGACCCTCGAAGCCGAACGCGTTGCCCGAGCCGAGCGTCAGCGCCGAGCCGATCAGCTTGCGCCACAG
The DNA here is from genome assembly GCF_003426815.1 of Desertimonas flava. Classification (GTDB taxonomy): domain Bacteria; phylum Actinomycetota; class Acidimicrobiia; order Acidimicrobiales; family Ilumatobacteraceae; genus Desertimonas; species Desertimonas flava. The sequence continues at coordinate 243,650 of NZ_QKYK01000004.1, read as the reverse complement.
CTGCCGCAGCGACAGCCGCCCGCCGCGCTCGTGGTAGGCGCGCATGTAGGCGTCGGTCGTCGCGGCATCGTCGTCGCGACAGACGCGGTTGAGCACATTGACGCCGATCAGCCCGAGTGGCGGTACCAGCGCGACCACGATCAGCGGTTGGTCGAGCACGAACTCGAGGGTTTCCGAGACGGCGACGTCGAAGCCGGCGACGGCGAGACCCGTGAGCACCCCGATGACCGCAGCGAGTAGCAGCGTGATGTGGAAGCGACGGGCCAGCGCGCCGGCTCGGCGACGGGCCTCGATCGAGTCGACGTAGACGAGCCGCGGCCGTCGCCCGATCACCACGGCACCGGTGACGCGGCCGGCTCTTCGCCGGCCGCGGCTCGGAAGGCGTCGAGGGCCTTGACGATGGCGGCGCGGTGCCGTGCCGGGACCCGCTCCATGATGCGGGCGATCTCTGTGCGGCGCCGGGCGGTGGCGGCGTTCACCAGCCGTCTCCCGGAAGCGGAGAGGCGAACCGTCACTTCGCGGCGATTCGACGGGTCGGTCGTCCGGACGACGAGGCGCTTGCTCACCAGCCGGTCACAGAGCCGTGTCGCCGTGGAGGGCTGGACACGCAACTCATGGGCCAGGTCGCCCGCGGTCCGCGGCGCCTGCTCGAGAACGACGAGCGCCCGGAACTGGGGGAGCGTGACGGAGTCATCGACCGCGGCGATCGAACGAGACGCGACGGCGACGAGCACGCGAGACGCCATCAGCACCGCGTCGGTGACCTGCTCCAGTTCCTCGTCACGTGGCGTCACACCTGTGCACACTACAAGTGTTGTCTTCTACAGGTATTGAATGGGATGCGCGCCTCCTGCCGTCGAGCGAGGAGGCGAACCGGTGTTGCGCTCGGATGGAGTCGCGGTCAGGAGGGGACCCAGCGCCAACGCGTCTGGCTGCCCCGCCCCCCGTCACCGAACTCCTTCCGGAATCCGAACACTTTCGTCGGTGTGACTTCGAAGACGACGTCGTCACTGTCAGCGCCGCCTCCGAGGGGCCAGTCATCGCCGTACTTGCGACGCCACGCCTGCGCAAGCTGCTGCAGCCTGGCGGGGTCGGTGATCCGAACCGCCTCACCTTCGACGACGACGTCGAGACCTTGGTCCAGCTGATTGCTTCCCGTCGTGAGCACGCACTGCGGATTCGTGTCGAGGTTCTTGTACTTCTGCTCGGAGCGCCCTGTGCTGAAGTACAACGCGCCGTTCTGCCACATGGCGATCAGCGGAGTGACGTGAGGACGTCCGTCGCTGCGTACCGTCGAGATCCAGTACGTCCCCGCCGAGCCGAGCGTCTGCTCCGCGTCGCTCCACGAGACGGGCGGCGCTTCGTGCACGCTGTACCTCGGGTCGACCGTTGGTTCGGGCTCGTCAGTCATGCTGCTCCGATCGCTGGTGAGATGACGCCCCCGCGACACCGCAGTCTACGAGCCCTCACAACAGCTCAGGCCGGGGGCCTCAGGCCCACTCCGTGGCAGACGGCTGTGCGTGTGTCGGCCGGTATCGATCTGGCGTTCGCGCTGGTCGGTAGGGTCGCTACTCGACCGAGGTATCTGAGGCCGAGAGGACGGGTAGAGACCGGCGTATGAGCCCTACCCTCGCAGCGATCATCGCCGACGGCATCTACATCGGCGGCGGTGTCCTTCTCCTCATCTTGGTGGTCATCGTCATCCTGATGCTGCTGAGGCGCTGAGTGGTGCGCGTGAGTCCGATCCACACGGTTCGCCGCCCCGACGGGTGGACGAACGAGTGCGACACGTGGCCCCGTGCTCGCGACCCGCATTCCACCCGTGACGAGGCCGTTCGCGCCGGACGGGAGCGGGCGCGACAGGCTGCGGCGGACCACGTTCTGCATGCTGCCGATGGGACCGTTGAGGATCGGGCGCCCTCGGAGCGGGCGCCCCGATCGGCCGAACCGATCGATGTCGCCCTGATCGTTCGACGCACCTCCCCGTGAGGAGCATCGCTCGTCAGCCGCTCCGCGTGGCGACGACGTGGATGCCGTGTGTCAGGGCTCGGGAACCGGGCTGAGCCTTTCTTAGTACTCGTGCATCGCGGGGAAGTAGTTGTGGACTTGGGCATGGGTGCCTCTTCGTCGCGGGATGCGACGAGCTGTCGAGGTAGTGCGCCCTCGTGAAGAGAGCCTCGGTCGCGAGAGCGTCGAGCGTGTGCTCCCAGCCGACGACCTGGTCGCTCCCGGTCCAAGTTCGCTCCCGCTCACGCCGTTGAGTATGTGGGTCGGTAGCGAACGGCCACCGCCCCCGATCGGAACTCGTGGCGATCGACGAGCTCGAGCTGAATCCGCTCATGCAGGCCGGCCAGCAACGTCGGCCCGTATCCGGCGAGTACCGGCTGGACCACGAACTCGTACTCGTCGATCAGGCCCAGATCGGCCAGGGCCGACGGCAGCGTCACGCCGCCCACCCAGAGGGTCCCGCCGGGCATCTGCTTGAGCTGCAGCACGGCCTGCCCCAGGTCGCCACGCACCAGCTCGGCATTCCAATCGGGGTCGCTCAGCGTGCTCGACACGACGTACTTCTTCGCCCCGTCGATGGCCTCGGCAAACGGGATCTCCCACTCGCCCATCCAGCCGGGCCACGTGCCGTCGCCGGGCCGCCGCCACGCCGACTCCATCATCTCGTAGGTCACGCGGCCGAGGAGCAGCGCATCGGCTCGCTCCATCTCGGCGGCCCAGTAGCGCATCGACTCCTCGTCGGGCGGGATCCCCGCTTCGTGATGGCAGCAGCCATCGAGTGTGATGTTGATCGAGTACCGAAGCGGTCTCATGCGTGGTTGATCCCCAGGGTGGCGTGATGGTCCGGACCGGGCAGAGATGGTCGGTGACGATCATTCTCATCGGGTCGGTATCGCCACGCCAGCGCGCGCATCCCGTGGAGGAGCGACGTGGGGTCCTCGCGAGACGGCGCGCGACTCAGCGCAGTTCGTCGTCGCGCTCTCGGTCGAGATCGACGTTGCGGCTGGCGAGGACCATGCCCAGTACCGCCGTCTGCAGGAGCGCAGTGAGCAGGCCGAGGACGAGGCCGATCTCCACGCCGACGTCAGAGCCGATGTCGGGTGCGATCGAGCCCTTGCCGAGCAGGATGCCGAGAGCGAGGAGCAGGCTCGTACCGGCCAGCGCCGCAGGGACGGCGCTCGCAACGCCGCGGCCGGGCCGGCGTTCCGTGGCGCCGAGCACGGCGGCGAGGCCTGCCGCGATCGAGAACCCGATGACGGCCGTCGTGGGCATCTGGAACGCGTAGCCCGAGTACTCGAGCTGGTCCGATCCGTCGCCGACGTTGAGCCAACGGAGGAACCCGAGCAGGAACATCACGAGGCCGAGTACGCCTCCGGCGAGCGACAGCATGCGCTCCCGATCACCTGGGGAATCCTGGACTGGTCGTGCGCGGCGAGTTTCCATGACTGACCTCCTGAGTGGTCGCATTGCCTACCCTCGGACGCGCCTCTCCAATCACTGCTGATCTCAGGGGACGTCGGACCCGGCCAATGTCGCGTCCACCGTTTGTTGTGCGCTCGTCAGGGGTCAGGCCGTGGCGACGATGCGCTCGACGGAATGAGCGCCGGCCGCCATCGCAGGATCGTGGCGATGTTCGAGCGCGCCGACGAGCCGGGTGAGTTGGCAGACGGCGTCGCTCGGATGCTCGATCACCAGCCGGCCTCCCCGATGCCGTAGAGCGGCCGCGACGCGTCGGAGCGCCCGCAGACCTCCCATGTCGACGAAGGTCACCTCACTCAGGTCGAGACACAGCACGGGCCGGCACCGGGCCAGCGTCAAGAGCAGCGATTCGAGCAGGGATTCGGCAGAGGTGTCGAGTTCGCCGGTCAGCAGCAGCGTGCCTGGTGCGTTGTGGGCGAACCGGACGCAGCGCAGTTCCAGGCAGTCGTTCAACCGCGCCGTCCAATCGACGACCGGCCTCCCCCAGTCCTGATGCATCGGTTCCTCCTGTGGGTGATGTTCCCGCCGCGAGCCCGAGCGATCCCCAAGGTACTGCGCTCGCCGGGCCCTGTCATCCGAACCCGAGTTCGCCCCGCCGGCGATCCGGATCGGGGTGTGTCCGACGTGGGTCTGGCCGTCCGCGTGGTCGACGTGGCAGGCGATCTCCCACGTTCGGGGCTGACTCGCGCAGCTTCTATGCGGGTACGGAGGGGTGTCCGCCAGGAGGTTGTGATGGGCGCAGTGATGATGGTGGTGTCGTGGCTGATCGTGGTGGCCTCGCTGGGGTGGTTGTTGTCGGCAACCGTCCGCAGCATCCGTAACGAACGAACCGCCGGTCGCAGCGCGTTCCGGGAGTTCGGGCTGAGCTTCGCGCTCATCACGCTCTTCTTCGCCTCGTGGATCGGCCACCTCATCACCCAGTGGCAGGAGTACACCGACGAGCAGTCGGCGCAAGGGGCCTCCACCAAGCTGGGTGACTTCGTGGCGCAGTTCGGGCAGGCGACGCTGGAGAACTGGCAGTCAGAGTTCCTGCAGCTGTTCGCGTTCATCAGCCTGTCGGCGTTGTACATCCACAAGGGCAGCGCGGAGTCCAAGGACGGGACCGAGAAGCTCGAGGCCTCGCTGCGGCGCATCGAGGAGCACCTCGGCATCCTGCCCGACGACGCCCCGGACGAGCCGGGAGAGGAGTGGAAGTTGCCGGAGACTTCTCTGCAGTCCGAGGATCGGGTGCACGAGGCGCAGTCCTCGACGACGACCGGGTGAGTGGAGGTCCGGGCAAGTCCGGCGACCTACGGGTGGAACGCCGTCATCCGGATCGACACGAGGATGCCGGGAATCGTGGCACCCAGCTTTGCCGCATAGCGCGCCGGCGGGTTCTCCGGGAACCACGCCGCCCACTCCTCGTTCATTCCCGCGAAGTCGTCCGGGTCATGGAGCAGGACCCCGACCTCGACGACGTCCGCGAGGGACGCACCGGCGGCCTTCAGGACGGCCTCGCAGTTGGCGAGCGCGCGGCGGGTCTGCAGCTGAATGGTCGGGCCTTCCACCTGTCCGGTGGCGACATCGACTCCGACGAGGCCCGAGATGTAGATGTGGCCACCAGCCTTCACTCCCTGGCTGTACAGGGCAGACCGAGGAGCGTCTGGCGTGTTGATGATGTCGCGCATGTGCGCAGCATCACCTGTCGAGATGAGCCTGTCGATCGACTTCCGTCTGAACATCGCACCGGTGGGTACGGAGGCTGACGTGGACAGATGTCTGATCGGGCCGAGCCCGAATGTGGCCCCCGCCTGAGCCATCGTCTGCACCGCTGCCGGACGACTTCATTCCCCCCGACGAGGACTGGGACGCCACCGTTCCCCTCGAGTACGAAGAACTCCCCGAGAGGGGGTGGCTGCAGCCCGCGAGGATCGTGAGCGTCGCGACGGGTCTACTCGTCGCGCTCGTCTGTGTCGCCGTCATCTTCAGCGTGTTCGCCGGACGCAGTGCGGGCCGCAGCCGGACGCCGGACGCTGACGGGGTGTCGGCGTCCACCACCGCACCGAGGATGACGACGCCGCCAACGGCACGGGCGACCACATCGACCATCACTCCGGTGTCTGTCGTCTGGTCCGGCGCGCCGCCGACCGTGCTGGCGCCCGAGTGGAGGCCGGACGCGCCGGGTGTCTGGACGGCGCCCCGGACGACCTCGACGCCATCGTCCAGTTCCACGTCGACGACGTCGACGTCGTCGACACCGGAGGCCGCAGCGACGGCCACGTCGACCACGTCCCCGCCGTCGACGCCGACGGCCGAGCCGCTCGTGTCCCTGACTTCGACGGCGAGGCCGGTGGCCCCATCGCCGACGCCGCCGACGGCGCCGATCGCCGCCACGTCGAGCGCCGCTGCGTCCACGACCTCCCCGGCGGTCCCCACCACGTCGAGCCCGACATCGACGACCGTGGCGGTCCCGACACCCTCGACGACGGCGGCCCCGACGTCGTCGCCGCCGACGTCGGCCAGTTCGACCACCGCCACCACTGCGCCGCCGGGAACGACCGCCGCAGGCCAGACCACGAGCCTCCCGCCGCCGTCAGGCACGCAGCCGTGAGCCGTGTCTCGTCGGAGATGCACCGTTCGAGCCGGCGGGTCGCGAGGTGCGAGTGTAGCTCCAGAATCTTCCTCGATTCGGTGTTTGTGGGTGCGGTCGCGGCGGGTACGGCGTGGCACCGGTGGACTCAACGATCAATCAGGAGATGCACATGAAGCCGATCATGAAGGCCGTCATCGGCGGTCTCGCCGCCGTGGCGGGAGTGGTAGCGACGACCGGAGCCGGCGTCCACGCCAGCACTCCACCGGGAGTGGTCCAGGAGGGTCTCGTCAACCTGAACCTCACCGGTGTCACCGCGCAGCTGCCCATCGACCTCGCGGCCAATCTGTGCGACGTCACGGTGGGAGCGCTGGTGAGTGAGCTCGACGACGGCTCGGCGCCGTGCACCGCGAGCTCCAACGCCGACGCCGTGGTCGCCACCGAGGATGGTGGGCCCGTGTCGCAGGCCGGCCTCGTCAACGTCAACGTCACCGACGTCGCGGTCCGGGCGCCGATCTCCGTGGTGGCGAACGTGTGCGACGTCACCGTCGCCGTCCTCGTGTCGCGTCTCGCCGACGGCGCGTCGCCCTGCGATGCCACCGGCACAGCGGAGGCGATCACAGCGACCGAATCCGGTGCGCCCGGGGAGACACCAGTCGAGCAGGAGGGCCTCGTCAATCTCAATCTGACCGGCGTGACGGTGCAGTTGCCGATCGCCCTCGCCGCCGACCTGTGCGATGTCACGGTGGACGTGTTGGTGAACGAGCTCGACGACGGGTCCGCGCCGTGCGACGCCAGCTCGAACTCCGAGGCGGTCGTGGCCACGCAGGACGGCGGCCCGGTCGCTCAAGAAGGCCTCGTGAACGTCAATGTCACCGACGTGGTCGTCCAGGCGCCGATCGCCATCGCCGCCAACGTGTGCGACGTGACCGTCGCCGTCCTCGTGTCCCGGCTGGCCGACGGCGCGTCGCCCTGCGATGCCGCGGCGGCGGCCGACGCGATCACCCCCGAAGGCGCATTGCCCGAGCTGCCGACCGACTCCGTCGTCGATCAACTGCCCGTCGACTCGATCACCGAGCAGGTTCCGGTCGACTCCGTCGTCGACCAGCTGCCCGACGCGACCGTCCCCGATCTTCCGGTGACGCTGCCCGCCGGCTGAGCGAGATCTCGGCCCGGCTGCCCAGCAACGGCGCTGGGCAGCCGGACCGACTGGCCGTCGTCCACCGATCTCTCTTGACCTTCAAGTCGACATGAACGTTTATCGTCGATGCTGTGAGGTCGACGATGTACAAGATCAAGGACGTGGCCGACCGCAGCGGATTCAGCACGGCGACGTTGCGCTACTACGAGGACATCGGCCTGCTTCCCGCTGCCGAGCGTTCGGCGGCCGGCTACCGGCTGTACGACGACTCGACGTTGGAACGGTTGGCGTTCATCGGTCGCGCCAAGCAGCTCGGCTGTGCGCTGGGTGAGATCAACGATCTCGCTGCGGCATGGGACAGTGGACGGTGCGGTCCGGTCCAGGACCGGCTCCGCGCGAAGGTCGCCGAGAAGCTCACGGACGCGCAGCGCCGGATCGTCGAATTGACGGTGCTCGCAGAGGACCTGCGCCGGGCGGCGACTGCGTTGGAGCGGCCCCGACCCGACGGGCCGTGCGACGACACCTGCGGCTGTGTGTCCGACACCAGTACCGCCGGGATGGCCGTTCTCGAGCGGGCGGTCGCCCGCGGTGCGAGGCGGGCGAGCGAGCCAGGCGATCACCCGATCGCCTGCACGCTCGCCGGCAGCTCGCTGCGTGGCCGCGTCGACGACTGGCAGGCCCTGCTCACGCACGTGGTCGCGCGGCAGCCCCTCGACCGCGGGGTCCGAGCCGTGTTCGGCTCGACCGTGCCGCTCGACGAGGTGATGCGACTCACCGCAGCGGAGCAGGCCTGTTGCCAGTTCCTGTCGTTCGCGATCACCGTCGACGCCCGAGGGGTCGCCCTCGAGGTCATCGCACCGCCGGCCGCGATCGACGTCGTGCACGCTCTGTTCGGCGAAGCGGCCGCTGACTGAGGGGGTCGACGAGGCCCGAGGTGCCCCGTCGACCCCAGCGGCCCTTACCGTCGTCCTGCGTCGCGTATGGCGTCGCGGACCCGGTCGACCATGGAGACGAACGGCCCGACGATCAGGTTGCCGATGGCGCTCTCGGGCGCCATGCGGTGAGCATGCGTGGGAGCCATCGCCTCGGCGGCCGCGAACCACTTGCCGATGATCTCGAGTCGCTCCGCATCCATCGTCGCGAGCAGCGGCAGGATCTCGGCTTCCTCGCTGCTTGCGTGGGCCTGCACGTCGCCGCGGAACAGCGCCAACGCCGCCGCGAACTCCGCACTGGCGGTGTCCATGTCCTCGAGGTCGGCCAACGCCTTCTTGGCGGCGTCCTCTTCATGTTTGCGAGCGTCGACGATCGCCTTGGCGTCGTCACCGAGCTGGTTCACGATCGGGTAGACGATCTCTTCCTCGGCGGTCTCATGCACGGCGAGGAGTCGCACCAGCGGCTCGAACGCCTCGCCTCGCTCGTCCGGTGCCGCCGCCTCGAGGTCGGCGAAGAGCTGGCGGATGGTCGCGTGCTGCTCGGTGATCATCTCGACGATCGAGCGGCTCTCGGTCGTCATGAGGAACCACTCCCGGCGTCGGTGGCGACGAGGTCGGCGACGGGATGGTCGCCCTCGGTCTCGTCGCGGTACTCGCGACCGGAGTGCTCCCGGTTCATGTCGATGACCATCTCGCTCGGGACACCGCCGGCGTTGACGCGTTCGCGGTACTCGATCGACCGGTGATCTGCCGTCAGTTCCGAGACGTCGACGTAGTCGAGGCCGTCGGTCCGGAGATCGATCTGCTCGGCCAGGACGGCTCGCACGTAGTCCTTGTTCGGTTCGAACGTGAGTGGCGTGTCGGGCAGCTCCGGCGGGAGCAGTTCGGCGGGATCGATGCCCTCGAACTTGCGGAGGAGCTCGCCCGCCGCAGCGAGCTGGCCGAGCTCCATGTCGAGGTGGAGCTCCCAGAGTGCGGCGATGCGGCGGTCGCTCTCGTTCTGCAGCATCGACCAGTAGAGGTACACCTCGTTGTACTCGTGGAACACGAGCTGCTTGAGCCACGAGTCGAGTGGATCGAGGAGCGATTCGTAGTGCGTGACGTGCTGTTCCTCGATGAGGGCGATCTCCGAGTACAGGCCGCGAGCGATCGGCTCGATCCAGTCGGTGCCGTGGTTCATGTAGAAGTTCATCGTCTGTTGCTCGGCGCCGACGATCGTCATGACGTGCAGGCGGGACAAGGGGTCGACGGTGTGGGTCTCGAAGTGGCCGCGGACGTCGTCATGGGGATGACGATGTTCGACAGCGGTCGGGCGGCCTGGCGTGATCTCGGTGAGGTGGTCGGTGAGCGCAGTGGCGTCCTTGCCATCGATGAGCTCGTAGAGGTTGGCGTAGCGGTAGAGATGGTCGAAGTCCTCGAGCAGGGCGAAGTCGAGCGCTTGCTTGAGCATGGGGTCGGGCTCGTGCCGGGCCAGCCACGCGGTCAGGTCGACGGCGACCTGCTCGTAGCCGATGGTGGTCTCCAGCGGCGTCTGATCGCCGGGGTTGAGGCCGTTGACGGCCTTCTGCTGTTGCGCCTCGACACGGCGTGACAGCGCGAGAGCCTGGCGGATCTCGAGGTTGTCGGTGTTCCGCGCGAACTGGTGCGAGAAGAGGATCGACTCGACTTCGCTCCCGTTCATCAGGATGACGCGGGTGCGGGTGTAGGGGTCGACGTCGAGCTTGTCGAACGGTTCGACGTTCAATTCGGACCAGCTGCGCAGCTGCTCCTCGACCGGGATGCCCGGCTGTTCCAGCGGATTCACGACTGGTCTCCTTCCTTGGCCGCGGCGACCGCTGCGGCCAGTTCGTCCTTGGTCATCGCGCCCCGGCCAGGGACGTCGAGGTCCTTGGCCTCGTGGTAGAGCTCCTCTTTGGTGACCGTGGCGCTGTCGGGGGTGACCGCAGCGTCGTCGGCCGCCTCGTCCCGGTGGGCCGGCGTTGCCGCCGGCGGCTCGCTTCCGGTCGCGGCCACGTACAGCATCCGTCGTCGGGTCTCGCGGGCCCACCCCAACGGATCGTCCTCCTGATTCAGGACCTGGTCGACGGCCGCCTGCAGCGAGTCACGCCAGCTGCCGGCAGTCATGGCGTCGGCCAGTTCGCCGAGCAGCTCCCAGTTGTCGTGGTTCTTCGTCTCGGCCAGCAGCACGGCTTCGAGCATCGCCAGCTCGGCGGTCACGGTGTCGAGTGAGCCGTCGAGCACCCAGGTGGTCTCGACGAGCCTGGCAGCCGCTCCTTCCGTCGCCCGAGCGGCCGGGCTGACGTACATCGGGTTGCCGCCGGTGTCGGAGATGAGCGCTTCGAGGAGAGCGACGTGCGTCTCCGTCTCGGTGCGGAGTGCCTCGTACCGTTCGCGCAGGTCGGGCATCGTCGAACGCCCGGCGATGGACCGATACAGATGAACGCCGCAGCGTTCGTGGGCGAGGCACGCGCTGAGCAGGTCGGCGACGAACGGCGCATTCAGCCCGCCGTCGAGACCCGTCCCGGTTCCGGCGTCCTCGACCTGTAGGTCGGGCTCGATGTACAGAATCCCAACGGGCTTGGCGGTTCCACCCAGGACCTTGGTCACCACAGTCGTCATTCGTCTCTCCTCTTTGCGAGCTCACCGACGTCGACGTCCGGTCACCGGTGGCCGTCGGTCCCGCCCAACTACCCCAGCGACGGACTCCCCAACCCCTCGAGCCCGCGAGCGGGAGCGAGCTTGACGAAACCAAACGAAACCATTTAGATGCGAAACGAAAGGGCGTGTGACCGTGCGTACGGTCACGCTTGGGGGAACACATCCGGGGGGAACTGTGAGACTTCGTTCTGTTGTCGCGGTCGGCGCCGCGTTCGCCAGCAGCCTTGTCGGCATCGCATCCGGTGCCGATGCCGGCTCCGCGCCCGTCAGCGGGGACACCGGCACGATCGCCGCCGACGAGCGGGCTGACGCCATCGAGCTCAGCGACGATCAACTCGCTGCGCTGGCCGACCTCGCGCCGGGCCAGCTCGTCGGCATCGTCGCGGCCACGATGGCCACCGACTACCACAAGTCGTTGAACGAGTCGATCCAGGCTCGGGCCGAGGAGCTCGGCTTCGACGCCGAGATCTTCGACTCGCGTGAGGACCCGAGCCAACAGCTCCAGGGGATCGAAGGCTTCGTGTCCAAGGGAGCGGCCGCCATCATCGTCACCGGACTCGGCGGTGAGTCGATCGGCCCGGCGGCCCAGGAGGCGGCCGACGCCGGCATCTTCGTCGTGCAGGTCGCCGGCCGCGACCTCAACGAGGTCGGTGCCGTGACCGTGAGCGTCGAGGAGGAGGACATCGCCACGGCCGCCGGAACGGCCGCCGGGCTGTACGCCGCCGAGGTCTACGGCGACGAGGAGATCGACATGGTCATCACCGACTACCCGTCGATCGAGTCGCTCGTCGCCCGGGCCGACATGATCGAGGCGTCGTTCCTCGCCGAGTACCCGAACGGCAACTTCCTGGCGAGGATCCTTGGCGGCACGGCGGAGAACGGCGTGACGTCGATGGAGACCGCGCTGCAGGCCAACCCCGACATCACGGGCGTGCTCGGCATCAACGACGCCGGCAACCTCGGCGCCTACCAGGCGCTGGTGAACGCCGGGAAGACCGCCGACGACGTCTTCATCTTCGGCATCGACTGCGAACCGCAGGCCGTCGAGCTGATCGACGAGGGCACGATGTACAAGGGTTGCGTGAACACCAACCCCGTCGGTACCGGCCAGCTGGCCCTCGACGCGTTCGCCTCGTGGCTCAGCGGCGGCACGGTTCCGGGCATCATCGAGGTCCCTGTGTTCGTCTACACCGGCCCGGGCAGCGGTCCCGACGGAGCGGGCACCGAGGCGGCCAGTGCTACTGAGGCGTCAGCTGGAACCGAGGCGTCCGCTGGGACCGAGGCCGGCACCGCTGCTCCCGAGGGCACCGAGGGCTGAGCGACCGAGAGGGCGCGCCGACACCGTCCGCGATGCGGGTACCGAGGACCGACGGGCTGCGGCCCGACCGCTACGTCGAGATCGACCTGGACTGGTTCGAGCCGCACGGGTCGGCGCAACAGGCCACGGTGGCGGAGTTCGTCGAACGCACCGCGCCCCTGTGGCGAGGCCGGCGCGGCGAGTGCGGCGTGATCCTCAATCCGGCGTTCCTCGTCGACGTCGTGACCGAGTTCGGCGGTGAGCTCGACCAGCGGCTCCCGATGCGCACGGCCCGATACGTGCGCTGGCGTGATGCGACCTACGCAGACCTCGGACGGCTGGCCGCGGACCTCCGTGCCGAGGCCACGCGAGCGGGCGTGCCCGGCCTGCGGGTCGGCTTGTTCGTCGCCGGCGTCGGCCGGGTGATCACCGGATCGGACATCTACGACCTGGAGAGCGACTGGTGCGATCGACATCCCGAGCTCTATCCCTTCGACCTGTCGCCGCTGCCGGGACCGGACCTGGACCCGCGCGTTCCGCTGCGCGCCGACGGCCACCGCTACGCCGCCTTCCCGGAGGGGATCGACGAGGGCACCCGCTTCGCCGACGTCCTCGCGGCGCAGTGGGCCGCGGTCGCCGAGGCATGCGGCCTCGACGTCATCCATCTCCGCGACGGCTTCTGGGGACCGATGCTCTACACGCGGCGCGGCCCCTACGGCGTGACGCCATCGACGGACCCCGCCGAGAACGAGTCGTGGACGATCGCCGTGCGCGATCTCTTCGCCGCCGTCAAGCGGGCGCGGCCGACGGCCATGGTGATGGCCTACACGTCGGGAATCGGCGCGACGGCGGAGTGGCGCTCGGGATGCATCGACACCGCCGAGGTCCTGCGGGGCGGCGGTGTCGACGTCCTCATCGACCAGACGTGGGGCGGTGCCTGGCAGGACTGGTGGGACGACTGGTGGAAGGGCTGGACGAACCAGCACACCAACCTGCTCTCCCACGGCGTCGCCGTGCGCCGCAGCGGCCGGCCGGTCCGGCACTACAAGCTGATCGAAACATGGGACGGTTGGGAGCCCTTCGACACGGTCCACGACGTGCCGGGCAAGCTGCGCTGGGCGATGTGGGCATGGTCGCACGCCGCGGTCGTGACGCCCGAGGGGCTCGAGGTTCCCGACGGGACCTATGTGTCGTGGATGAACGACCGACAGCACCATCTGCTCGACGCCGACGCGGTCTCGTTCGTGTCGCGAGAGCTCGACGCCGCGGAGGACGATGCCGCCGGCATGCACGCCGTCGGTGGACCACTGCTGGTGTTCGATCACGACGCGGTGGCTGCGGTGCACGCGTGGACGCCGCGACGCAACAGCGGTGAGCACATCGAAGACGCCGTGGCCCTCGCCATGAAGTGGGGGCTCCCCGTGCTGGCGGCGACGGCTGGCGAGTGGCTCGATCGCGTCCGGACCGACGGCGGGGCGGTGGTGCAGCTCGGCACGACCGTCACCGGCCGGCCCGCGGCGCCACTCGTCGTGGTCGGCCGGGCCGATGCCGTGTCGCCCGAGCTGCTCGCCGCGGCCGGCGCCACGTGCAGCGGCGAGACCCGGCGGTCCGGCTACCACCGTGAGCGGATCGCGTTCGACGGCGAGGCGTCGAACGGATGGATCCACCTGGCCGGAGATGCGTGCGTGGAGATCTCCGGCGATGACGTCGAGGTCCTGGCGGAGGCCGACGAGTGGCCGACACTGGTCGCCAGCGATCGCGACGGCGAGGGCTCGACGCCGTCGGCGACGGCGTGGTGGCAACCGCCCGAGCTCGCCGATCCGTCCAACCCGCTGCTGCCTCGCTCGCAGTACGGGAGCGTCGCCGCCGCACGGGCCGTCGCCCGGTGGTGGTCGCGGCAACCGGCGCCGGTCGCCGTGGAGGATCGGGCGATCCACGAGCCGCTGACCGTGCAGTGGTGGGAATCGGCGGGCGGCCGCACGCTGCTGCTCGGCAACCTGGAGACCGGCTGGCTCGGCGACTCGCGGACCCCACGGTCCGCAGCCGTGCGCATCGACGAGATCACCCTTCGCTTCGACGTCCCGGCGGAGCGATGCGTGGTCGCCAGCGTGTCGGAGGCCGGCGGCACGGTCGAGGTGGTGGCGTCGTGACGGACACGGCGCTGCCACCCGTCGGTCCGACCGGCGCACTCGACGGTGTCGCCAGCGTCCGTGACCGCATTGTCGAGTTCCTCGCCCGCGAAGGGTTCATCGTCATCTTCGTCCTGTGGGCGCTGTACCTGACGATCGCCACCGACACCTTCTTCACGCAGGCGAACATCCTCATCCTGTTGCGCCAGGCGGCCGTGTTCTCGATCATCGGCATCGGCACGACGATGGTCGCGATCCTCGGCGAGCTCGACATCTCGTTCGGCGCCATCCTCGCCCTGTCCGGCTGCATCGGCGCAGCATGGATCGTCGGTGGGCATCACCCGATCGTCGGCATCGCCATCGCCCTCGGCATCGGCGCCGCCGTGGGCACCGTCAACGGCGTGCTCGTCAACTACGCACGCATCCCGTCCGTCGTGGCGACGCTCGGCACGCTCGGCGCCGTCGAGGGACTGGCCATGCTCTACACCGGCGGGTCGAGCATCTTCGGCGAGAACCTCCAGCGCATCTCCTTCCTCGCTCAGGACAAGGTGGTCGGTATCCCGGTGTCGGTCGTCATCGCCTTCGGGTGCTACCTCGTCGCCTGGGCGGTCACCACCCGGACCCAGTTCGGGGCCCACCTCTATGCCACGGGCGACAACCGCGAGGCTGCGTATCGTGCCGGCATCCCGGTCCAGCGGATCCGCCTCGTCGTGTTCGTGGTCGCCGGTGCTCTCGCCGGCTTCGGCGGCCTGATGCAGGCGGCCCGCATCGGGCGGGCGCAGGCGACGATGGGCGCCGACTCGCTGTTCCCCGTGCTCACGGCGGTGATCCTCGGCGGCGTCAGCCTCCAGGGTGGACGGGGCAGGATGATCAACACGCTGATCGCGTCGGTGTTCCTCGCCGCCATCACCAACGGGCTGATCCTGCTCGGCGTGCCGAGCGACGTGCAGCGCGTCGTGCAAGGCGGCGTCCTCGTGGCTGCCGTGTCACTCGATCGGCTCCGGGACTGAGCTGTGAGTGCGCACTCTTTCACCGACGGCGTGCCGCGCTTCGCCGGCCGCAACCTGACCAAGCACTACGGCGGGATCGCCGCGGTGAGCGACGTGACGATCGAGTTCCCGTCGGGCACGGTCACCGCCATCGTCGGCGACAACGGCGCCGGTAAGTCGACGCTCGTCAAGATGCTGAGCGGCGCGCTCCGGCCCGACTCCGGGACCTTGGAGATCGACGGCGACGAAGTGCGCATCCCGCGTCCGGCCGCGGCACGCGAGCTCGGCATCGCCACCGTGTACCAGGATCTCGCCCTGGCCGACCATCGCGACGTCGCCGAGAACCTCTACCTCGGCAGCGAGCTGATCCGCCGGGTCGGCCCGCTGCGGATCCTGCGCCGCGCCGAGATGCGCCGCGGCGCGGTCGCCGCCCTCGACGAGCTGAAGGTGCGCGTCCCCAACGTCGATCGCGAAGTTCGCACACTGTCGGGCGGTCAGCGCCAGGGCGTGGCCATCGCCCGGGCGGTGCACCAGGGAGCGACCATCCTGGTGATGGACGAGCCGATGGCCGCGCTCGGCCTGCAGGAACAGGGGCGCGTGATCAGCCTCGTCGAGCGCTTGGCCGAGCGCGGCCTCACCCAGCTGATCGTCAGCCACAACCTCGACCACGTGTTCCAGCTGTCGACCCGCATCGCCGTCATGCGCCTGGGCCGGCTCACCGCGCTCCGCGAGACCGCCAGCACCGATCGGAGTGAGATTCTCCACCTGATCAGCGGCGTCGGACGCTCGAAGGGTTCCGAGTGACCGGCGCACGGCCCCACCACCGCAGCACGCTGCCCGCGGAGCTTCGCCAGGAGCGCATCCGTTCGTACGTCAACGACCGCGACTTCGTCCGTGTCAGCGACATCTCCGAGCAGTTCGCCGTCTCGGAGGTGACCGTCCGGGCCGACCTCACGGCGCTCGCCGAACGCGGACACGTTCGCAGGGTGCACGGTGGCGCCGTCGCGCGTCGCGTGCACAGCGTGGAGCAGCCGTTCGATCTCGCCCAGGACCACCTCGTCGCCGCCCGGCGACACCTCGGTCTCGCGGCTGCGGAGAGGGTGCGCAGCGGCGACGCCGTGCTGGTCGACGTCGGCACGACGACGACGGCGCTCGCCCGGGCCCTCGTGGCCCGAGCCGACCTCACCGACGTCTCCGTCTTCACCAATGGTCTGACCATCGCCCTCGAACTGGAGGCGGCCGCGCCGCGCGTCAGCGTGGTCGTCACCGGCGGAACGTTGCGACCGATGCAGCATTCGCTGGTCAACCCACTGGGCGCCACCCTGCTTGACGGCATCAGTGCGACCATCGCCTTCATCGGCTGCAACGGGGTGGACCATCGTGGCGGCATCACCAACGTCAACCTGCCCGAGGCCGAGATCAAGCAGCGCATGGTCGCGGCCGCCCGTACCCGCATCGTGGTGGCCGAGGGCCGCAAGGTCGGCGTCGTCGAGCTCGCCCGGGTGTGTGCCATCGAGGAGGTCGACGAACTGATCACCGATGATCGTGCCGACGAGGCCGAGCTCGATGCGATCCGCCAGCTCGGGGTGGACGTGACCGTCGTGCCCGCACCGCCCGACGAGGCGCCGGCGTGACCCGCCGGGTCGCCGTCGTCGGCGCCGGGCCGGCCGGGCTGACCGCCGCCTACCGGCTCGTCGAGCGCGGCTTCCACGTCGACGTGCTCGAACGCGAGGCGGAGGCCGGTGGACGCACGCACACCGAGCACCACGGCGACGGCCACTGGGTGGACACCGGTGCGGGGTGGCTGGCGAGCTTCTACCCCAGCACCCTCGCACTGCTCGACGAGATCGGACAGCGACACCGGCTCTCGCCCATGCCGCTGCGCGGTGGCGGCGATCTCCTGCTCGACGGGCGCCTCGTGCCGACCCCCAACTCCGTCGGGCGCATCCTCGGCTCGTCGCTGCTCGGCCCACTCGACAAAGGGCGCTTCTTCGTCGCCATGGCGAGGCTGTTCGCCACCCAGCGCGGCGACCTGGCGATCGACCTCGACCATGACGGCGAGACTGCGCTCGACGCCCTCGCCGGCTTCGGTACGGCAGCGCGGGAACGCATCGTGCGACCCAACTTCGAAGGTCCCTTCTTCGCCCGGCTCGAGCAGATGTCCGGGGCGCTCGTGCGATCGTGGCTCCGGGTCCTCTCGGTCGGCACGTTCTTCCACGTCGCCGGCGGCATGGACGCTCCGTGGCGGGCCCTGGCCGACCTGCTCGGCGCCCGCACCGGCGTCACCGTCACTGGTGTGGAGACGACGAGGGACGGGGGCGCAGCCGTCCACATCGACGGGTCGGCCGATCGCTACGACGCCGTCGTCCTGGCGATCCCGGCTCCGGTCGCCGCCGAGCTCCTGACGCCGGATGATCGTCCGGCGATCCTCTCCGAGATCGGCTACGTGCCCCACGTCCGCCTGTACGCCGCCCGCCGCGGAGCGGGCCCGGCGCGCAGCGGGATCCACGTCTTTCCCAACGACCTGGTCGCCACCGTCGAGCTCGGCGCCGGGCGGTTCGGCGCCTGGGGCCAGGTTCCCGACGAGTGGGCCTGGGCGCTCGCCTGCGCGCCCGCGGCGTCCAGCGGGCCGCTGCTCGACGCCCCAGCCGAGGAGGTCCAGGACCGCATATGGGCGGAGGCCCGGCGCATCGACCCGCGCGTGTTCCCACTCGACCGAGCCGACGTCGTGCAACTGATCCGGTGGCCGCACGCCGTGCCCGACGTCCGCCCGGGCTATCACGCCCGCCTCGACGCCTTCCATCAGCGACCGCCGGTGTTCTTCGCCGGCGATTGGCTCGTCCAGCCCTGTGTCGAGGGTGCGGTCCGGTCGGGCGAGCGTGCCGCCGAGCTCGTCAGCGGGACGTTGCGATGACGAGTACGGCACGGTCGGGCGACCGGTGGTTGGAGATGGACCTCACGTGGTTCGATCCGGCGGGCCCGTTCGGCCCGCAACTCGACGCCTTGTTCGACCGGATCGGACCGCTCCTCGCCGGGGTACGCGGTCGGCGGGGCATCTTCTTCAACCTCGGGTGGCTCGTCGACCTCGTCACCGAGTGGACCGGGGATCTCGACCAGCCGATCCCGACCCGGAGCCGACGTACCGCGCCCTGGGCCGCCGTGGGGTATCGCAGGCTCGCCGAGTTCGTCGCCGACTATCGCGAGGCGACCGCTCGCCACGGCCTCGACGGCGCCGGCTGCGGGATCCTGTTCGTGGAGTGGGCGCACGTCGTGTGGCCGCCGGAGCTGAAGATCTACGACTTCGACAGCGACTGGTACGAGCGGCACCCCGAGCTCTACGAGCCGGCTCGTTCGTTCATCGGCATGCCCGATCTCCATCCCGTGAACCGGCTCCATGCCGACGACTACCCGTACGCGACGGCGCCCGACGGCATCGCCGAAGGGACCAGCTTCGGCGACTTCTTCGGTGCCCAATGGGCTGCCTTCGCCGCCGCGACCGGGTTCGACGCCATCTTGCTGCGCGACGGCTTCTGCGGGCCGATGATCTACACGCGCAACGGCCCGTACGGCACGACGGCGCCCGACGATCCGGCCGTGGTCGCGGCGTTCTCGGACGCCGTGCGCCACCTCTTCCGCGCCGTCAAGGAGGCGGCGCCGGACCGGACCGTCGTCGGCTACTCGAGCGCGAT
This sequence comes from Desertimonas flava, assembly GCF_003426815.1. GTDB lineage: Bacteria > Actinomycetota > Acidimicrobiia > Acidimicrobiales > Ilumatobacteraceae > Desertimonas > Desertimonas flava. The sequence continues at coordinate 224,760 of NZ_QKYK01000004.1, read as the reverse complement.
CAGTCCGGTGGCCGACTGGCGTGTCGGCTGCGTCGACTTCGAGGCCCTCGTCGCCGACGGCCACATCGACGCCTGGATCGAGCAGACCTGGGCCGGTGCGTGGCAGGACTGGTGGCATCAGCTGTGGAAGGGCTGGACGTTCCAGACGGCCAACCTGCTGACCCGGGGAGCGATGATCGCCCGGGCCAACGAGCAGCGGTCCCGTCCGTGCGCGCTTTACCACCTCGTCGAGACGTGGGACGGCTGGGAGCACTGGGACACCATCCACCAGGTGCCCGGCAAGCTCACCTGGGGAGCGTGGGCCTTCGCCCATGCCAGCGCCGCCACACCGGCCGGCCCGCGTCCGAGTGACGGCGCCTACGTGTCCTGGCTCAACAACGGACACATGGAGTTGCTGTCGAGCGACGACATCGCCTTCGTCGGTGGGTTGCTCGATCGCACCGAGGCGAGCGCAGCGGCGCTCGAGCACGTGCACGGGCCGGCGATCGTCTACGACCGGCAGTCGATGGCCGCGCTCGCCGCGTCGAACCCCGCGGACAACGTGGGGGAGTGGATCGACGATCAGGCCGCGCTCGTCATGAAGTGGGCGGTCCCGGTGCTGTCGGCCACCCGGCCCGAGTGGCTCGCCGCCGGTGCCGGCACCGACGGCGTGTTGATCGCCCAGACGCCGTCCGATCCGGATGGGGAGTCCGCACTGTTGTCGGCGGACGGCTTGGCGGTCTTCGGCCGGGCCGACGTCATCGCCGAGCCCGTTCGCAACGAGCTCGGCATCGCCCTGACTGGCGAGCGTCGCGGTGCCGACTTCTGGGTCAGCACCGGCGACCACCCAGACACGCCCACGTTCGATCGTCCCTACGTCCCTGAGCACTGCGTCGTGGAGGTCGCCGAGGATGCGACGGTGCTCTACCGCACCCGCGACACGGCGCTGATGACGCGACGCGGGCGGCGCCTGTGGTGGCAGCCCACCGACTGGTCCGAGCCTTTCAACCAGTTCGTCCCCAAGTACCAGGTCGGCTCGACGTTCCCGGCGTTCCAAGTAGCCACCGTGCTCCACGAGCTCGCCCGCGAGGCGGGGGTGATCCACGCCGTCGCCCCGGCTCGTCCGCTACCCGTCGCGTGGCATGCCTGGCGCAGCGGCGGCGTCGATCATGTCCTCATCGGCAACCTCGAGACCGGGGAGTTCGGCGATTCCCGACTCGGTCGCCGGCTGGAGATACGGCTCCCCGTCGCGTCGCTGGCCCTCGGCCCCTCCGCCAGGATGCTCGAACTGGTCGACGGCTCCGGCGCGGCGTCGTTGGGGCTCTCCCCCTGCCTCGATGCCCCCGGCTTCACCGGCGCCACCATCGATCTGGCCCCGGAGGCGGCAGCGGTGTATCGCGTGACCACACACCAGTGACCACGGGAGATATCAACGCTGGCGTTAATGTTCCCTCCATGAGCAAGAACGCGGCGACCCGCGATACGACCGATCGCCCCGACTCCTGGTCCAGCCCGGGTGGTCGTCGCATCGCCATCACCGGAGCGGCGAGCGGAATCGGACTGGCTGCAGCGCTGGCAGCCATTCGCGCCGGGGACGAGGTCTGGGCCCTCGATCGCGATGAGGCAGCCCTGCGATCGTTGGCGAGCCAGGTGCCAGATGGCCTTCTCCACACAGTGGTCATCGACGTGACCGACCAGCAGTCGATCGCCGCGGCGTTCGGTCCGATCTCGGAGTCGGGCGGCCTCGACGTGTTGGTCAACTCGGCCGGCATCTTTCCTCGGGCCCGGCTCGACGAAGTCAGTCTCGACCATGTCGCAAGGGTGCACGCGGTGAACTTCCTCGGCGCCGTCGGCTGCACGCTGGCGGCGCGTTCCGCCCTTGTCGCCCGGTCCGGACGTGGACCGACGGGTGGCCGTTCCACGATCGTGTTCCTGACGTCGGCGGCAGCGTTGGTGAAGCTTGCGGCATCAGAGTTCCAGCGTGGTTTCGCCGCCTACGGGGCGAGCAAGGCTGCACTCGATCGCTGGGTCGTCGGCGTCGCGCCGGAGTTCGACGCCGAAGGCGTCCTCGTGAGCCTTCTCTGCCCAGGCGCCATCGTGGCGACGCCCGGTGTCGTGAACGTGCTGAGCGAGGAGGAGCGCGTGAACGCGGTCAGCCCTCGCCAAGTCGTCGCGGCGCTGGGCGAGCTCACGTTCGACCGCTTGGAGCGGCCCAACGGTGCAAGGTTGCTCGCCACGGACTATGGCACCGTCTGGGGAGCCGCCACCAGCGGCGTGTGATCAGGCCTTGACCGTCGCGAGGGCAAGTTCGGCGAACGCCTCGCCGACGTCTTGCAGAGACATCGACCCTTTCGGGTTCCACCATCGATGAGTCCAGTTGAAGGCGCCGAGAATCCACAACATGGTCATGTGTGGTTCCAGGTCGACGCGGAACTCACCGGCATCGATGCCCGCCTCGATGATTCCCTGCAGCACTCGGCCATACTCGTCGGCGTTTCGAGCGATGTCGTCGGCCTCTCGCCCCGAGAGCAGCTGATGGATGTTGTTGGCGAGGAAGATGCCGATCTCCGGCGTGTCGCTCATGTCCTGTGTGTAGCGACGTAGGGCCCGCCGCAGCTGCTCGGTCGCCGACTCGGTCGATTCGACGATGGCCTTGAGGTTGGCGGTCATCTGATGCATCGGCTGATACAGCAGTGCGATCAGCAGCTCCTCTTTGGTGCCGACGTAGTAGTAGAGCGACGCCCGCGTGACACCGACCTCCTCGGCGACATCCTCGAGCGTGGTCTGCGCATACCCGAGGCGGCGGAACACTCGTGACGAGGCGTCGAGGATGGCCCGCCACCGATCGTCACTGCGTCGTCCAACAGCCCGGCGGCGTTCGCTCCGGCGGCGGGCGATGTCGCTCTCGGGTTGCGCGAATCGCGCCGTCTGTCTCGGTTTCGGCATCCTGACCTCGGGGTTGTGGCTCGGCGTTCTCACCGATCCGGAACTGTAAACGTTCGACGTCGGCGCGTTGCCGAGGGATCATCGGACTCCCGTCAGCATTGTCGTTGACGTTAGCATGCCGCCCGACATCGGCGACGAGCATCGCATTGGCGCTGCCGTGACGGAAGGGAAGTTCGAAAGTGGCCGCTCCGACGTTCGTGGGTCCGGGGGACTGGATCCGGATCAACGCCTCGCGCATTCCTCAACAGCCCTGCCTCGTCGATGCGGGTTCGAGACGGACGCTCACGTTCGCCGAGGTCAACGACCGCGTCGAACGGCTCGCCACAGCCCTGCGCCGCCGCTGCGCTCCCGGAGATCGGGTCGCCATCCTCGCCACCGACGGGCACCGCTACGTCGAGACGATCCTCGCCTGCATGAAGGCCGAAATCGTCTACGTCCCACTCAACTTCCGCCTCGCGCCGGCTGAGCTCGAGTTGCTGGTGGAGCGCTCGGACGCGCGGCTGCTGTTCGTCAGCGATCGCTACTCAGCTGTCGGTGGTCACCTCCTGAACGCTGTGGCCGGTCTGGAGTCTCTCATCGAGTTCGATGTCGACCAGGGTGAGACCAGTTACGAGGGTTTGGTCCGCTCGCACGAGCCCACCGGCATCGAGTTCACCGGTGACCCAGAGACGGTCATCTCGTTGTCGTTCACCAGCGGCACGACTGGGCGCCCGAAGGGCGTCCAGCAGAGCTATCGAATGATCGCCAACATGACCAAGTCGGTCATCATCGACCAAGGTCTGCGCGCCGACGAGTTCCGCTACGCCTCGTCGCCGCTGTTCCACGTCGCCGGCGCCGTGTTCATCTTCACGGGTATCGCGCTCGGCTATCCGAGCCTGCTGCTCCCACAGTTCGACATCGACGCACTCGTCGACGTTCTGGTCGAGGAACGGGCGCTGACCGGCATGTTTCTCGTGCCGACGATGATCTCGTCGTTGCTCGACCACCCGCGGGCCGCGGAGATCGACTTCGGGGCCCTGCGCTCCGTTTTGTACGGGGCGGCGCCGATCACCCCGGAGCTGTTGCGGCGCGCCCTGGATCGGTTCGATTGTCAAGTGATCCAATCCTTCGGCGCCGGAACGGAGGCCGGCGGGCAATCGGTACTCACGCATGCCGACCACCAACTCGCTCTGACGACGCGCCCTGAGCTGCTCGGCTCGATCGGCCGGCCCGGCTTCGGGGTGGAACTCCGGCTCTGCGACGAGCAGCTCAACGACGTGCCCCGGGGTGAGGTCGGCGAGATCGTCACCCGCTCGGAGACGGTCATGTCGGGCTATCTCGACATGCCCGAGGAGTCGGCCGCAGCCATGGTCGACGGATGGTTCCGCGCCGGTGACCTCGCGTGGATGGACGAGACCGGCTACCTGTTCCTCGCCGGCCGTCGCTCCGACATGATCATCCGCGGTGGCGAGAACGTCTACCCCTCGGAGATCGAGGCGACGCTCGCCGAGCACGCGGACGTCCGGTCGGTCGCCGTGGTCGGGGCGCCCGATGAGCACTGGGGCGAGGTGGTTCACGCCTACGTCATCCCGCACGACGGCGTGGTGATCGATCCGGTCGCGCTCGGGCAGTTCTGCGCCGAACGACTCGCTTCCTACAAGCGTCCGGTGGCCTATCACGTGGTCGACGAGTTCCCGCTCAACGCGAGCGGCAAGGTCCTCAAACGTCTCTTGGACCCGTCCCTGGCTCGGCTTGATTTGCGTCAGCGTTGACGTTTACTCTCTCGGCAGGCCGACCGGCCACGGACACCAATCCAGGGGGAACTCCATGACCGACCATGACCATGACCTCGACAGGTCGAACGAGGGTGCACCAGCGGGACTGATCGGCCGGCGCGCCCTTCTCGGCGCTGCTGGTGCCATCGGTGCGGCAGTGGGACTGGGCGCATTGGCGCCGTCCGCCGCCTCGGCCGCGGCAAGGTCCCGGCTCGCTGCGGCCGCCGGCCGGGCTGCGTCGGCGCCGCCCGCCGGAGCGATGAAGCTCGGATGGGTGCTGCCGACCACGGGCGCGCTGGCCAGCTCGTTCAAGCCGATCTACGCCAGCGCCCAGGTCGCCGTCGACGACCTCAACGCCGCCGGCGGTGTGCTCGGCGCGCCGATCGAGGTCATCGAGTACGACGACGAGGCCAACCCCGCCCGCCAGCCGGCCGTGTTCCGCAAGGTGTCCGAGGACGGCGTGAGCTTCGTCTGCGGACCGACGGGGTCGTCGGCGGCGCTGGCCGGCGTGCCGGTAGCGACGGAGCTCAAGGTCATCACGTTCGCCAACGCCAACGCGACGGCGCTCACGGACGCTGCGACGTACCCCTACAACTTCACGTTCAACTACACGGCGGTGACGCTCGCCGAAGTCCTCCTCGCCGGCGCCCAGTCGCTCGGTCTCACCAAGGTGGCGATCCTCGCCGAGGACTCGGCCCTCGGACAGGAGGTCACCGAGATCGCACCTGAGATCGCCGAGACCCTCGGCGTCGAGCTCGTCGCCTCGGAGAAGCACCCGCTCGACGCGTCCGACTTCCGCCCGTACCTGCGCACACTCCAGGATTCCGGCGCCGAGGGCATCGTCTCGATCCAGTCGAGCGGTCCGAACATCGCCGCGACGCTCCAGGGCCTCGACAACCTCGGCTGGGCACCGCCCATCGTCGGGTCCGCCCTCCACATCGCCCTCGACACCGTGTTAAAGACGGCGAGCGACGAGCTCCTGCCGCAGCTCTACACGATCCAGTTCAAGAACTGGACCCGCCAGGGTGACGAGCCAGTCGGGGAGGCCCAGCGCGACTTCATCGCCAAGCTCAGCGCCATCGAGGGGACGGCGGGGCGCGAGCTCGCCGTGGCCGGCAACGGCAACTACGACTACCTGACCCTGCTCGCCAAGGTGATCGAAGAGATCGGCGCCTACGACGTCGATGCCATCCGCGACGCGCTCGAGGCCACGACGGCGTACGAGGGCCTCAGCGCGACGTTCTCGTTCAGCGCCGAGTCGCACGCCGGCGTCGATGCCGATGCCCTGACGATCGCCTCGATCGCGAGCATCAACGACGCCGAGTCCGAAGGCATCTACCTCCAGGCCATCGAAGCCTGACAATCCGGCCGACGCCGAGGTCACCCCGTGCTCAACGACGTCATCGCCCAGACCCTGCTGTACGGAGTCTTCTACGGGCTCCTGGCCTCGAGCTTCAGCATCGTGTACCGGGCCACCAACGTCTTCAACTTCGCCCAAGGCGAGTTGGTGATGCTCGGCGGCATGCTGACGGCGCAGTTCCTCGTCAGCATCCATGGCAACGTCCTGATCGCGGGAGCGCTCGCACTGGTCGGCGTGGCGGCGATCGGTCTGCTGACCGACGCCGCTGCGATCCGGCCGGTGCAGCGCCGCGATCCGCAGTCACACATGTGGGTGATCTCGACTCTCGCCGTCTCGCTCCTCATCGGCGACATCGCCGGCAAGTACTGGGACACCGACCCCCGCTTCACCAACCCGCCGCTCGGCCTGTCGACCCGGGGTGATTGGCCGCTCGGCTTAAGTCAGTACGCCGTTGCGATGATGGTGTTCATCGTGCTGATCCTGATCGGCATCGACCTCTTCGACCGTTCTCGGTGGGGGCGGGCGACGCTCGCCGTCGCCGAGAACCGGGAAGCTGCCATGTTGCGCGGGATCCGGCCCCAACTCGTCGGGCGCTTGGCCCTCATCGGCGGCAGCGTCGTCGGCGGCCTGGCCGGCCTGTTGATCTCGCCGATCCTCTATGCCTCGATCGCCCTCGGTCCGATGATGCTCATCAAGGGCTTCATGGCAGCCGGCATCGGAGGGATCGGCAACCCGCGCGGCGGCCTGATCGGGGGTCTGTTGATCGCGCTCGCCGAGGCGGTCACCGCGACCTACTTCTCCCCCGGCTACCAGTCGGTGATCACCTTCGCGCTGTTGTTGGCGGTGCTGATGGTGCGGCCCCAAGGCCTGATGTCGACGGCGGGAGCGGTACGTGTCTGACCTGCTCGGACGCGCGGCGACCGAGCCCGACGCGGGTGCGCCGATCGCGACCGCAACCAGCTCGGGGGACCGGAGCGCGCGGACGCGTCCGGTGTGGCCGCTCTTGATCGCGGCGCTCGTCGCGGCCCTGGTCGTGCCCCAGCTGATCAGCAGCAGCTATTGGGCCTTCGTGATCGCGTTCGCCACGGTGATCGCCCTCAACACGATGGGGCTCAACCTGCTCTACGGCTATGGCGGTGTGGTGTCACTCGGCCACGGAGCCCTCGTCGGAGTCGGCGCGTACACGACCGGTGTGCTCATGACGAGGTACGACCTCTCGTACTGGCTGGCCGCCCCCGTCGCGATGGTCGTGACCGCTGCCGTCGGATCGATCATGGCGCTGCCTTCGCTCCGCCTGTCGCGTTGGTACTTCGCCATCATCAGCCTCGCGTTCGCCGAGATGCTGGAGACCCTGATGGTCGAGATGCGCGGTTGGACCGGTGGTCACGCCGGGCTGCTCGGCATCCCGAGACCATCGCTGTTCGGTTCGAGGCTCGACGACCAAGGGGTGCTCGCGCTCGCGCTCGTACTGCTCATCGTGACCTACGCGTTGGTGCGCAACCTCGTGCAGTCACGGATCGGCATCGCACTGGTGAGCGCCCGTGACGTCGAGGTCGCGGCCCGCAGCAACGGGGTGAGTCCGTTCGCCACCCGATTCGGCGTGTTTATGTTGTCGGCGGCTGTGGCCGGACTCGGCGGGTCGCTCTTCGCGATCCAGAAGTCGGTGCTCACACCGGACGATTTCACCTCAGCGCTCTCGATCTTCATGCTGATCGCCGTCGTCATCGGCGGCGCCGGGAGCCTCGCCGGACCGGTGATCGGCGCCGCGGTGTTCTTCCTGTCGCCCGACGTCCTGTCGTGGCTGGAGGAGTGGCGGGTGATCGCCTTCGCCGTCGCCCTGCTCGTGCTCGTGGTCTTCGCCCCCGATGGGTTGGCGGGCCTCATCCGTCGCCTCGTCGATCGGCTCGCGCCGCGGCCTGACGCGACGGCGACGGTGGTGCCTGCGGGCACGGGCGGTTGGAAGCTGGGCCACGCTCGCGCAGCAGTGTCGACCGGTCCGGTGCTGTCGGCGCGTGGCATCGGCAAGTCGTTCGACACGTTGACCGTGCTCGACGACGTCGACTTCGACGTGTCGCCTGGTGAGGTCGTGGCCATCGTGGGGCCCAACGGATCCGGCAAGACCACACTGCTGAACTGCGTGTCGGGTGTGTACACAGCCGACCGGGGCTCGGTGACGCTCGGCGAGATCGACGTGACCGGTCGCTCGACCCACGAGATCGCCAGGGCCGGCCTGACCCGCACGTTCCAGCAGCCGCAGCTCACCAACTCGCTGAGCGTGCAGGACAACGTGCGTCTCGGCGTGCATCACCTCGGCCGGGCGAACCTGGCCGAGCTCATGCTTCGCCTGCCTCGCGGGAGCAAGGACAACCGCGAAGCCGATGGGGCGGCCGCGCGTGCGCTGGCCGAACTCGGGTTGGGTCACCTCGCCGGACTGCGTCCCGATGACGTGCCGCACGGCCAGCAGCGGCTAGTCGAGATGGCCAGGGTCGCCATCGGCTCGTCGGTCGCCGTCCTCCTGGACGAGCCGGCCGCCGGTCTCGACGAGAGCGAGCTCAGGGAGTTCAGCAAGCTCGTGCGGGCACTCACCACCGCGGGGATCGCGGTCGTCCTCGTCGAACACCATGTGCAGCTGGTACGGGATCTCGCCGACCGGGTGATCGTCCTCGACCAGGGTCGCGTGCTCGCGGCGGGAGGGCCCGACGAGGTGTTCGCCGACCCGGCCGTTCGTCGGGCCTACCTGGGAGCCGAGTCGGCGTCGTGAGCCTGCTCGAACTCGCCGGACTGCGGGCCGGCTACGGCCGGCTGGAGATCGTCCGCAGTGTCGACATGACGGTCGAGGAGGGCAAGGTGACCGTGCTGCTCGGCCCCAACGGGGCGGGCAAGACGACGCTGCTGCGCTCGCTGACCGGACTGGCCGACGTGCAGTCGGGGACCGTGCGGTTCGGTGGCGACGACCTCACCGGTGCATCGGCCGCGACCATCGTGCGCGCGGGCATCGGATTCGTCCCCGCCGGCCGGCAGCTCTTCCGCAACCAGACGGTCGCCTCCAACCTCGATCTCGGCATGTTCGGCCTCAAGCTGTCGCGAGCGGAACGGCGCGAGCGGATCGACGCCGCCTGTGCCATGTTCCCCATCCTCGGCGAGTTCATCGGGCGGCGGGCCGGCCTACTCAGCGGAGGCCAGCAACAGATGCTCGCGCTCGGTCAGGTACTCGTTCGCCGGCCGCGCCTGTTGATCCTCGACGAACCCTCCCTCGGCCTCGCGCCGGCGATCATCCTGTCGCTCTTCGCCTCGTTGCGGGCGCTGGGCGACGATGGCCACACGGTGCTGCTCGTCGAACAGGCCGTCGACGCCGCACTGTCCATCGGTGACGTCGGCTACGTCCTCGCCAACGGGCAGATCCTCGGCTCGGCCCCGGCCGCCGAACTGCACGACCATCCCGCGCTCGACGAGGCGTTCCTCGGTCGAAGCAGTAACACCCCCCAGAAAGGTTGATCTCGAATGCTCACGGGTGACGACTACCGCAAGTCCCTCCTCGACGGACGCGAGACGTTCTTCGAAGGCCGGCGCGTCGAGGACATCGGTGCCGAGCCGGCGCTGGACATCGCCGTTCGGAGCGTTGCCGCTGGGTACGACCGGCACTACGCCGCCGGCCCCGACGCGCGCAATCCGCTGATGGAGGCGCCCCGCTCGATCGAGGAACTGCGCGATCGCATCCCGATGCTGCATGCCGTCGACGTGCTGACCAACGTCACGTACCAGTCGCTGATGACGCTGTTCACGGTGGGTGGCCGGATGGCCGAGGGATCGGAGGAGTTCATCGAGCGGATGCACGCCTACGTCGACGACGCCCGGGCCAGGGACATCCGCATCACCGAGTGCATCACCGACGCCAAGGGCAACCGCGCCAACCCGCCGTCGCGACAGACCGACCCCGACGCCTATGTCCATGTCGTCGATCGCCAGCGTGACGGCGTGGTGATCCGTGGCGCCAAGTTGCACATCACGGGTGCCTCGCTCGGCCACGACCTGATGGTGATGCCGACCAAGAACATGAAGGCCGGCGAGGAGGAGTACGCGATCGCGTGTGCCGTTCCCGTCAACGCACCGGGCGTCCGCATCGTCAACACCACCTACGCGCCGCGAGTCGCAGACGCCAGGCACTTCCCGGTGAGCTCGCGCAACGCCATCCCCGACGGCTTCGTCGTCTTCGACGACGTGTTCGTCCCGAACGAGCGCATCTTCCTCGACGGCCAAGGGCGCTACGCCGCTGTGTTCGCTCACTCCCTGGGGCTCTGGGAGCGCCTTGGCGGCATCGCCTTCATGGTCGAGGAGGCCGACGAGATGGTCGGGGCGGCGCAACTGATCGCCGAGGCCAATGGCACCGCCGGCATCGCGCACATCCAGGAGAAGATCAGCGAGCTGGTCATCCACGCCACGATGCTGCGGGCCGGGCTCGAGTCGGCGATCACTCACGCCGAGCGGACGCCGGAGGGCTACTTCTATCCCAACGAGCTGTTCACCAACGCCGCGAAGTTCCAGGGCGCGGCGCAGTACAACCTCATGGTGAGGCACCTTCACGACATCGCCGGCGGCGCCGTCCTGACGGCGCCGGCGCTCTCGGACTTCGACAATCCCGACACCGGGCCGTCCCTGCGCAAGTACATGAGCACGATGGACGGTGTGGACGGTGAGTACCGCGCCCGGCTGTTCCATCTCATCCGCGACCTCACGGCCGACGCCTACGGCGGGTGGCGGTTCGTCACCAACATCCAGTCCGGTGGCGGTCTGTTCGCACAGCGGCTCGTGACTCGCAAGCACTACGACATGGACCGGGCCAAGCAGATCGCCCTGCGGTCGGCCGGCATCGAGGAATGAGCTCCGCACGGCCCGAACTACTCCCGAGCTCGGAGGAACTCGACCGTTTCGCCGACGAGGCGGCCCGCGTCGTCGGCGAGCTCGTCGCCGCCGGAGCACTCGACCCCCACCACGAGCACCGGCGGAGCGACCGCCTGCCGGTGCTCGGCGGTGACGCCGCGCCGAGCGAGGCGAGTCGTGAGCGCAGCCGCGCCTACCGTCGAGCTCTCTTCGACGGCGGGCTCGGATGGCTGAGCGGGCCGACCGACGCCGGTGGCGCTGGGCGCCATCCGCTCTTCGAGTGGGCACTGAGTGAGGTCGAGCACCGCTTCGACGTGCCCGACCAGGGCCTGTTCGAGGTCGGTCGGAGCATGGTCTCTCCCGCGGTCGTCGCCCATGGATCGCCGTGGTTGCGTGAGCGGTACCTGCGAGGCATCCACCGCGGCGACATCATCTGCTGCCAGCTCCTGAGCGAGCCCGAGGCGGGCAGCGATCTGGCGTCGCTCCGCACGACCGCCGTTCGCGACGGTGACGGGTGGGTCGTGAACGGGCAGAAGGTGTGGAGCTCGAACGCCCACCTGGCACAGCTCGGCCAGCTGCTGGTGCGGACCGATCCGGACGCTCCGAAACATCGCGGACTGTCGATGTTCCTGCTCCCGATGGAGACCGCGGGAATCGAGGTGCGGCCACTCCGTCAGATGACCGGTGACGCCGAGTTCAACGAGGTGTTCCTCGACGACGTGCGCATCCCCGACGATCACCGCGTCGGCGACGTCGGTGGCGGTTGGGCGGCGACGCTGACCACGTTGATGAGCGAGCGACACTCGATCGGAGGGCACGCCGCGCTCGGCGACGAAGCCATTCGCCGGCTCGTCGACATCGCACGCGCTTCCGGCGACGTCGAACGGCCGACGGTACGGCTCGCACTCGCCGATCTGCACATGCGGTCGCGGTTGTTGCACCTGCTCGGCGATCGTCAGCGTCAGGCTGCGATGGCCGGCCGGCCGCCCGGCCCCGAGGGGTCGATCTCGAAACTGTTGCACACCACGCAGCTGCGCGAGCTCGGCCAGCTGGCCGGGCAACTCCTCGGGCCGGCGATGACCGCGGACGGCGGTGCGTGGGGCACCTACTCCTGGGCCGACTTCGTGTGCAGCGCCCCAGGCCTGCGGATCGCCGGCGGCACCGACGAGATCCAGCGCAACACGCTGGCCGAGCGCGTGCTCGGCCTGCCCCGCTGAGTCAGCTGCTCGTCCCGGCCGTGTGGAGCGCCATCAGGCGCGGCACGACCTCCTCGAACACGGCCTCCACCACGGAGTCGTCGATCCCGGGAGCGACCACGCTCGGGGGGTTGTAGAGGACCAGTGTGGTGATCCCCACCTCGGTGTAGCGACCGACGAGGTCCTCGAACGCGTCGGTGCTGGCCCACATCGGCTCGTCGCTCACGGCGGTGTTGCCGACGAGCATCAACCGCTCGATCGAGCCCGGATCGCGGCCGTGGCGCACGGCGGCGTCTTCCAGCATGGCCACCCGCTGGCGGGTGATCGCCTCGACGCCGGCTGCTCCGAGGCCGTAACCGCCGTAGGAGCACCAACCGTCGCCGCGCTCGCCGGCGAGCTCGATCGCCTTGGGGCCGTGGGCGGCGACGATCAGCGGAGGACGCGGGGACTGCTTGGAACGAGGGCGTATCTGGAACGGTTCGTCCACCCAGACCGAGTCGTCGGAGGCCGGGGCCTGATCGCCGCGGAGCACGCAATCGAGCAGCACGACGGCGTCGCGGAAGCGACCCTGTCGTTCGTCGTCATCCCACATGGGCGTCTGCACGAGGGCGTGATCGGGTTCGGCGTAGCCCGACCCGATCGTCAGTGAGAGCCGGCCACCGGACGCGTGGTCGACGGTGATCGCCTGGCGGGCGAGCAGCGTCGGGTGGCGCAACACGACGTTGCCGGCCATCGGCCCGATGCGGATGGTCTCTGTGGAGGCTGCGAGCCCGGCCAACGCCGCCCACGCCTCGAACCACGGCGCCCCCACGGCGACCGGGTTGGCGATGTGGTCGTCGATCCAGACCGTGCCGAACCCGAGACGCTCGAGCTGTCGGGCCCGCTCGACGAGGTCCGGCCACCCGAAGGCGGGAATCAACATTCCGTCGAATCGCATCGGGTCAGATCACCTTCGAGGCGTGGCCGACCCAGTACGGGTCACGCAGACGGCGCTTGTAGAGCTTGCCATTGGCGTCGCGCGGCAGCGACGCCTCGAACTCGATGCGGCGAGGCACCTTGTAGCCGGCGAGCGACTGACGGCAGAACTCGGTGAACTCCGCCTTCAGGGCCTCGCTCCCGGCGACGCCGTCAGTGAGCTCGATCACCGCGATGACCTGCTCGCCCATCTCCTCGTGGGGGATTCCGAAGACGGCGACGTCGTGCACCTTCGGGTGCTCGGACAACACGTTCTCGATCTCTTGGGGGTAGATGTTGACCCCGCCCGAGTTGATCGTGTTGCTCTTGCGATCGGTGAGGAACACGTACCCGTCGGCGTCGAGGTACCCGATGTCGCCGAGGGTGAACAGACCGTTGTGGAATGCCTCGTCCGTCTTGGCCTGGTCGTTGTGATAGGCGAAGCGATGGACCGAGATCGGCTCGAAGTAGATCAGGCCGGCCTCGCCCGCAGGCAGCTCCTCGTGGGTCGTCGGGTCGAGCACACGCACCGTGCCGCCCGACCAGTGGCGGCCGACCGATCCGGGGCGCTCGAGCCATTCGGCCGAGCTGATCATCGTGCCGCCACCCTCGCTGCCGGAGTAGTACTCCCAGATGATCGGGCCGAAGTACTCGATGGCCCGCTGCTTGAGGGGGATGGGACAGGGCGCAGCGGCGTGCCAGATCATCTCGAGGCTGCTCAGGTCGAAGCGAGCCAGCGTCTCGGCAGGGAGGTCGAGAATGCGCTTGATCATCGTCGGCACCAGCTGGAGGTGCGTCACCCGCTGGTTCTGGATCATCGCCAGCGTCTGCTCGGCGTCGAACCGGCGGGCGATCACCGACGTGCCGCCGACGGTCTGCATGGCAGCCGTCCAGGCCACCGGCGCTGCGTGGTAGAGGGGGCCGGGCGACAACAGCACCGCGCCCCGGCGCAGCCGGTAGTGCGTGGCGCAGTACTTCATCAGCGAGGTGCCGTCGTCGGGCCCACCGCCGCTGAGTGCGGCCTTGATGCCTTTCGGGTAGCCCGTGGTGCCCGACGAGTAGAACATCACACCGCCGGCGATCTCGGGATCGACCGGAGCGACGGGCTGAGCGGCGAGCAGGGTCTCGTAGTCGAGCTGGCCGGGGACTGGAGACGCGGACGACTCGTCGGGCGCGGTCACGCCGACGGAGACGAGTGCGACGTCGGGGCGTTCGGCCAGAGCCCGTGCCACCACGCCGGCGAGCCGGGAGCTGAAGAACAGCACGCGCACGCCGGAGTCGCGCACGATGTAGTCGACCTCTGGAGCGGTGAGGTGGAAGTTGATCGGGGTGATGTGCACCCCCGAGCGCATTCCGCCCCACCAGACCTCGAGCACGTGCTCGTCGTTGTCGAGCAGGTATCCGATGCTGCTGCCCGCGCCGGCGCCGAGGCTGCGCAGGGCGTGGGCCACCTGGTTCGACCGTTCGTCGAGCTGACGGTAGGTGAGCACGATCTCGCCGTCACCGACGACGACGGCCGGGTGATCGGGGCGCAGGGCGGCCCACTGGCCGATGTACACGGCACGGTCGGCCAGATCGTCGGCCGGCTCGCCTGCGGGATTGGTCTGGTTCGCTGTGTCGCTCATGATCGTCGTGTGGAGGTGGTCGCTCAGCCCTGTTCCTTGGCCGTTGCCTCGCGGCGCTCGTTGCGCTCGGCCCGGTAGTTGTCGGTCGCCGTGCGCAGGGCGGCGCGCACCTCGCCGAGGAAGACCTCGCGGTTCTCGACGGTGTAGTCGCGGCTGCGGCCCATCCACTCGGTCGTGCCGCGGAACGTCGGCATCACCCAGCGCGAGAAGAGCTCGAGCGAACGCAGCGTGGCCTCACGATCGGCCCATTCGTGCATCATCAACATGTAGGTGCCGAAGCCCTCGGACTGCTCCTCGAGGCGCTTGATCTGCTCGACCGCCATCTCAGGGGTGCCGATCACGCCTACGCCGGAGTCGTTGACGGCGTCCACCAGGTCCCCGCTCGTGTCCAGCTCACCGAGGATCGGGATGGCCCCGACCTTCAAGAAGTAGTCGACCCATTCCTTCAGTCCGTGCTCGACCTCGTGGCGAGCTTGCTCCATCGTCGGCGCGAGGTGCATCGGTCCGACCATGCGCCATCCCGAACGCTCGACCGTCGTGCCGTGGGCCGCGGCCACTTCCTGGGCGGTCTGCCAGTGGCGGGCGAGCGCCTCGAACGCCTGGGGCTGGGTCGCCGAGATCGACAGGAGCCCGGTGCCGAAGCGGCCAGCCAGACGCGGCCCCGACGGCGAGAACGTGGCCGCCACGGCGACCTCGATGCCACCGGGCTGGAAGGCTGGGTACTGGAGCTGCGCGTCGCGGAGCGTGAACCACTCGGTCTCCATGTTGACCGGTTCGTCGCCGCGCCAGAGGGCGAGCACGGCCTCGAGGCACTCCTCCATGCGCGGGCGCTGCTGCGACGGGTTGATGCCCATCATGTAGGCGTCGCCGGGCAGGGCGCCGGGCCCCACGCCGAGCATCACGCGGCCCATCGTCATGTGGTCGAGCTGCACGAACCGGTCGGCGAGCATGAAGGGGTTGTGGTACGGCAGCGACGAGACGCCGGTGCCGAGGCGGATGCGGTTCGTCACCTGGGCGGCCGCCGCGATCATCAGCTCTGGAGCGTTGATGAGCTCGGTTCCTCCCGAGTGGTGTTCGCCGTACCAGCACTCCTCGAACCCGAGACGATCGGCATGCACGGCCAGTTCGATGTCGCGAGCGAACGCCCACGTCGGGTTCTCCGACACATGGTGGAAGGGGGCGGCGAACACGCCGAAGCGCATCGGGCGAAGGGTCGTCATGTCAGCTCCAAGCGACTCGAGCGGGGGGAGAATGGGTCAAGATTAACGTCAACGCTGACGTAGAGAACAACCGGACCTGCCGCGGTCGAGTCGACGCCGGCGATCGACAGTTCGGTTGGTCAGGTCCTCACGGCGCCGGAGTCGGCGGCCCAGCGCGGCACGGCGGCGAGCAACTGCCTGGTGTACTCGACCGCTGGCGCACCGAACACGTCGGCGACCGGTCCCTGTTCGACGACCCGACCGCTGCGGAGGACGACGATCCGGTCGCAGACCTCGGAGGCGAGCATCAGGTCGTGCGTGACGAACACCATGCTCATGCTCCGCTCGGCGACGAGCCGCCGGAGCAGAAGCACCACCTCTCGCTGCGTGGTGACGTCGAGCGCCGAGGTGCACTCGTCGGCGATCAGGAGCCGTGGCGACGAGACGACGGCCAGGGCGATGGCGACGCGCTGGCACATGCCGCCCGATAGCTGGTGGGGATAGGCCCTCAGGACTCGCACCGGATCGAGGCCGGTGGCGGCGAGCACATCGCAGCTACGTTCGCGGGCGACGCGACGAGCGACCCGGCCCTCGTTGGCGCCGATCACCTCGCGCAACTGCGTCTCGATCCGCAGCACCGGGTCCAGCGACGCCCTCGGCTGCTGAAAGATCATCCCGATCCCTGCTCCGCGCAAGCCCGCCCGGCGGTCGACTCCCGCCGAGCGGTCGAACCTCGGCTCACCGTCGAAGCGCATCCGGCCGTCGGTGATCTCGACGTTGCGCTCCAGCAGATCGACGACCGACCGCACGATCGTGGTCTTGCCCGACCCCGACTCGCCGATCAGGCCGACCACCTCACCATGACCGACGGAGAGGTCGATGCCGTCGACGGCCACGATGCGACCCGATGCGCAGGCCGCCTCGATCTGCAGCTGCTCCAACTCGAGCAATGGCGACGTCATCGGTGCATCCGTTTGCGGACGTCGTAGCGCGCTCGCAGCACGTCGCCGGCGATGTTGACGTACAGCACCATCAACACGATGGCGAGACCGGGCAGCGCGACGGGCCACCACGCATCGCGCATCGTCTCGCGCCCGGTCGCGAGGAGGGCACCCCAGCTGATGTCGGGGGTCACCACCCCGAGCCCGAGGAAGCTCATGGCCGACTCGGCGAGGATCATCGTGCCGACCTCGAGCGTCGACAGCGTCAACACCGTGCCCGACACGTTCGGCACGACGTGTCGCAGGATGATCCTGGTGTCGGACATCCCGCCGATGCGGAGGCTCTTGATGAACGGGCGCTCCCGCACGATCAGCGTCTCGGCGCGCACCACCCGCACGTACTGGGCCCAGCCCACGATGGCGAGCACGAGGATGATGGTGCTGATCGAGCGGCCTCGCGAGGTGACGATCGCGATGGCGAGCAGGATGAACGGGAGCGCCAACTGGGCGTCGGTGAGCCGGGAGATCACGGCGTCGGTCGCACGTCGCCGGAAGCCGGCGACGACGCCGAGCATCGAGCCGACCACGGCGCCGAGCAGCACCGAGACAATGGCGATCACGACGGTGAGCCGAGTGCCGGCCACGAGGCGCGACAACATGTCGCGACCGTGCTGGTCGGTGCCGAGCGGGTGCTTCCACTGGGCGCCGCCCCAGCCGATCGGAGGCAGCAGCCGGTTCGTCAGCACCTGCTTGTTGGGATTCGGCAGCGGCAGGAGCGGGCCGATCACGGCGACGAACAGGATGAACGCGGCAATGACGGCGAGCACGATCTCGGTTCCGCGACTGCGCCGTCCCGGTGCCACGACCCGATGTCCGGTCGACGGTACGAGCTCGGTGACCGCAACGGACTCGGTCATCGGGCGTCCCTGACCCGGGGGTCGACGATGCCGTACGCGATGTCGACGGTGAGGTTGATGGCGACGAACGCGAGCGCACCGAACACGACGAGAGCGAGCACGAGCGGTGCGTCGCGGAACTCGACCGCCTGCACGGCCAACGAGCCGAGACCCGGCCAGGCGAACACCGCCTCGACCGTGACCGCGCCCGACAACAGCATGCCGGCCTGGAGGCCGAGCAGCGTGATGATCGGCAGCGCGGCGTTGCGCAGCCCATGACGGTAGAGCACCCGCCGCTCACTCAGGCCGCGGGCGCGAGCGGCGGCGACGAAGGGCTCCTCGAGGACCTCGGTCATCGCTGATCGCGTGAGTCGGGTGACCCGGGCGAGCGGGATCGTCGACAAGACCAACGACGGCAGCACCAGACTCGCCAGCGACCGGTCCTGGCCGGCGGGGAGCCACTGGAGGTTCACGGCGAAGACGATCACCGCCATCATCCCCAGCCAGTAGACGGGCACCGACTGGCCGAGCAGGGCAACGATCGAGCTCATCCGGTCGCCGAGACGCCCCTCGCGCCGTGCGGCGAAGAGCCCCAACGGCACGCCGATGACGATCGCGATCACGAGTGCGACGGCGGTGAGCTTCGCCGAGGCGAAGATCCGGCTTCCGATCAGTTCGGTGTTGCTCCGGTTGAACCGGAGCGACTGGCCGAGGTCACCGCGCGCGAGATCACCGAGGAAGGACAGGTACTGCTCGATGAGGGGCCGGTCGAGGCCGAGCTCGTGCCGCTTGGCCGCGACCTGGTCGGCGGTCGCGAAGCCGCCGAGGATCTGCTCGGTCGGGTCTCCGGCGAGGCGGGTGATAAAGAACGCCATCGTCACGGCGACGAACAGCGTCACGAACGCACCGATCACCTTGCGGCCGGCGAAGCCGACGAAGGTCATGCCCGCCCCTGCTCCATCGGTCCCGCTTCGACCATCGTGAATCTCGTCGTCGCACCGGGAACCGCCTCGACGAGGCGCCGGGTGTAGGGATCGCGAGGGCGCTCGAACATCTCGGCAGGATGACCGTGCTCGACCACGCGACCACGGTGCAGCACGTAGGCCCGGTCGCACAGTCGGCGCACCACCGCGAGGTCGTGGCTGATGAACAGCACGGCGAGGTGCTCCGAGGTGCGCAACCGCTCGAACAGGGCGAGTACATGGGCTTGGACGGACACGTCGAGCCCGGACGTCGGCTCGTCGGCGACCAGCAACTTCGGTCGGAGCAGCAGGGCCCGGGCGATCGAGACCCGCTGTGCCTGTCCACCGCTCAGCTGGTGGGGGAGCCGCCGCAGGACCTCCGGTCCGAGGCCGACCATCTCGAGCAGTTCGCCGTCGGCCGCGATCACGTCGCGCCAACGGTTGACCCTGCGCAGCTCGGCGAACCCGCCGGCGACCGACTGACGGGGATCGAGCGAGCCGTGCGGGTCCTGGAACACCATCTGTACGTCGGCGTGGGCCCGCCGGCGTTCGGCCCCCCGCAACATCGAGAAGTCGTGTCCGCCGGCCCTGACGGTGCCGCTCGAGACCGGCCCGAGGCCGCACACCGACAAGGCGATGGTGCTCTTGCCTGATCCGGACTCGCCGACGAGCCCGACGATCTCGTCAGGGGAGACATGGAGACTGACGCCGTCGACCGCCGGCGGCGAGGCATCCCGACGGCGCGGCGATCGGTGGTGAACGACGAGGTCGTCCACGGTGAGCACCGCGTCGGACACAGACCCGATCACGACCGCTCCCGTCCCGGAGATCCCGACATTTGCGTCATCGTAGTAGTTGACGCGATTCTCGTTCGCAGTCGAACGGTGTTCTCGTCCAGTAGTAGGCCCGCAGCTGCGTCCAGTTTGATTTCGTCAGCGTTGATGTTTACTGTCGTCCTGCACATGTTGGTGGCCGTCGCATCGGGCGGGGGCCCGGCAACCCAGGGGTCAATCATGCAGTTCGCTTCGTCCCGTCTCCGCCGTCGCACGCTGGTCGTCGCGGCCGCGGCGCTCCTGACCGTCCCGTTGGCCGCCGGCCAGGCGATCGCCTCGGCCGAACTGGTCGGAACGACTCAGTCCCCCGACGCCGACCGCACGCTACGTGTCGTCGTGCCGCTCGAGCCGCCGTCGCTCAACCCGCTGAACGGCAGTCAGAGCACCGGTCTGGTCTGGGGATCGATGTTCGAGGCCGGGATGATCGCACTCGACGCCGACGGTCGTCCGTCCGACACGGGGATGATCACCGCGTGGGAGCGGACGGAGCCCGACACCTGGCGGTTCACCCTGCGGCCGGACGTCACGTTCCACAACGGCGAGCCCTTCGACGCCGAGGCCGTCAAGTTCACGATCGAGACGTATCAGGCCGGCGAGTCGTCGCCGATGCGTGCGTACACGCTCGGGATCACCGCGGTGACGGTCGTCGACTCGCTCACGGTCGATGTCACCACCGAATCGCCCGACCTCTCCATCCCGGCCGTGTTGACGGCGCTGCGGGCTCTGCCGCCGGTGTACTACACCGAGGTCGGCGAGGACGCCTTCGGTCAGGACCCGGTCGGAGCCGGGCCCTTCGTGTTCGAGTCGTGGGAGCCCGGCACCCGAGTGACGGTCACCGCCAATCCGGAGTACTGGCGTGGGGCTCCCGGTCTCGCCGGGATCGAGTACACGTTCGCCGGAGATGGCGCGACCCGTGTGTCGCTGCTGCAGAGCGGTGAGGCCGACCTCGTGATCTCCGTTCCGGTCCAGTTGCGAGACGACCTGCGCGACGGCGACGGGACGACCACCGTGGAGAAGCAGAGCCTGGCCGAGTTCTCCCTCTTCCAGGTCACCAACAAGGAACAGTTGACCGATCCCGAGTTGCGCTCGGCCATCGCCCTCGCCGTCGACCGTCAAGCCCTCGTCGACTACGTACTCGAGGGTGAGGGCGGGGTGCCCGCTTCGAACATCCTCGCCCCGCTCTACTTCGCACCCGAGGAGCAGGACGTGCCCGCCGCCGATCCCGACGCCGCGCGGGCGATCGTCGAGACACTCGACGATCCGACGGTGACCATCAGCTACGGCCCCAATCAGTCGGCGAGCACCGAGGCGATCGCCGAAGCGGTCGCCGGCATGCTCGAGGAGGTCGGTATCACTGTCGAGCGCAACCCGATGGACTTCGCGCAGCTCCAGACCGAGTTCGTCGGCGGGACGATGGACGGGCTGATCCTGTACCCGATCGTGCCGGTCTTCCCGCATCCCAAGGTGTTCGTCGAGGGATTCTTGACGTCCGACTCGATCACGAAGTACTGCAACTCGCCTGGCATCGACGAGCTCAACGACCAGGCGATCGCGGCCGAGGACGAGGCGACGAGCGACGCGCTCTACCACGAGATCCACGCCATCGCGATCGACCAGGATCAGTGCATCACACCGCTGCTGTACGACGTGCAGAGCTGGGGAATGGTGTCGGAGCTGCAGGGCTTCGTCGCCCCGCCCGCCAACATCATCGACTACTTCCCACTCAGCTTCGAGGGCTGAGGACGGAGAGGAAGGCCATGACCTCCGCCACCATCAACCGCTACACCCCTGACGACGAGCCGTTGTGGTCGTTGCTGGCCAAACAGGAGATCGGCGACGTCATTCGGCGCCGGGCTCGGGCAGCAGACCGCCGCGACCTCGACCTCGCGCTGTCGTGCTATCACCCTGGTGCCACCGAGGACCACGCCGGCTTCGTCGGTCCGGTGGAGGAGTACCTGCAGCAGTCCCCGTTGACGCAGGACGGCCCCCGCAAAGCGATGTGGCACGCGGTCTTCCCGCCGCTGATCGAGGTCGACGGCGTCACCGCGGCGGCCGAGACGTACGTCTTGGCGGCCGAAGGCGTGGAGCTCGACGCCGATCGGCGTTTCGACATGCGGGTCGGCGGGCGCTATCTCGATCGCTTCGAACACCGCAACGGTCGGTGGGCCATCGTGCACCGGCTGCTGCTCTGGGACTGGAGTCGTTCCGAAGCGACGACCGCCCCCTACTGGGAGACGATGGGCTTCGACCCGACGCATCTGCCGATGGGCCAGAACGGGCCCGACGACGGCTCGTACGAGTTCTTCGCGGGAGGGGCGGATGTCCGGGGTTGACGACGCTCGGGCAGCCTTGGCCCAACGGATCCGGTCGGCTGGCCACGCTCTCGTCGGGCGTGACGCGGACGCCGCGGCCTTCGAGGAGGCGCTGGTCCATGTCGACGCCGCCGTCGCGACGCTGGAGGCGAGCCCAATCCGCCGACGGACGGGGCTCGAGTTCGGAGCCCGATACGACGAAACCTGGCCCGACGGCGGGGCGGTGTCGAGTTACGACGAACGTCCTGTATCAGGCCGTTCCAGCCCGTGGGGGCTCGAACTCTCGATGACCCGTGAGGGTGATGACGTCGTCGCCCTGCTCACATTGCAGTCGGCCCACGAGGGGGCCCCCGGAGCCGCGCACGGAGGGGTCGTTGCCGCACTGTTCGACGATCTGATGGGGATCTCCCTGGGGATCCCCCAGATCGCTGCGTTCACCGGTGAGTTGCGGGTGCGGTACGCCGCTGCCACCCCGATCGGCCGGCCACTCGTCTGTCGAGCGCGCGTTACGAACGTCGAGGGACGCAAGGTTTCGGTATCGGCCGAGCTCACCGACGCGGAGGGATCGCGGACGGAGCCCTACGCCACAGCGACATCCACCTACATATCGGTCGACCGTGGCGCGTTCATTCGGCCCACGTCGAACGACCGCGGGTAGCCGCCGTGATGAGTGGAACGGGAGGTGGTCCGATCGACCGCGAGGTGTCGAGCCGAGTCACTCCCCGCCGCAGCAGTTGCCGCCGGTGGCGGCGACCGGGATGCTCGTCGGGTCGGGGGAGTTCGTGCCGAACTCGTCGACGTCGCCGTGCTTGACGTACCACTCCCACCGTGTCTCGTCGGGGCCGGCCAGCCAGGTCTCGGTCTTCTGGGCGTAGCAGCACACGGTGTCGGTGACGCCGGTGGTCTGTAGCCCTGCATCAGTGATGCGGGCCTCGGCGGCTTCGACTTGGTCGGCCGTCTCGGTCTCGACGCCGAGGTGGTTGATCGTGTTGCCGTCGCCGCCCTCGAACAGGACCAGCTTGAGCGGCGGATCGGCGATGGCGAAGTTGGCGTAGCCGGGCTTGGTCTTGGCCGGCCCGGTGCCGAACATCTTGCTGTAGAAGTCGACGGCCTCGGCGAGATCGGGGACGTTGAGGGCGAGTTGCAGACGCATGGAGTTCTCCGTTCGGTGTCACGTCATGTATTGACGATGGTCGATACGTTAGCAATCACATCGATGGATGTCAATGCGTTCAGGAGGCCGAGAGGGCAAGGCAGTCGCAGAGCTCGGCGACCCGCTCGGCGTTCAGACGGAACCAGGCCCACTTGCCGCGCTGCTCGCGCGTGATCAATCCGGCCTTGACGAGCTGGCTGAGATGATGGCTCACCGTCGGCTGTGATCGACCGAGAGGTTCGGCCAGATCGCATGCGCACGCCTCGCCATCCGGTGCCGACGCGATCATCGAGATCAGCCGGAGGCGGGCGGGGTCGGCCATCGCCTTGAGGACGTCGGCGAGATCGATCGCCTGCTCCTCCGTGATCGGCGACCGGAACATCGGAGGACAGCAGATCGTGTCGGCCGCGGACCGTGTGCTCGTCATGCAGAGATCATATCGATAACTGTCGAAGCGACAGTCACTCATCGTGACTTGACTCAATGTTTTTTGATATAGATGGTCTCGTGACTTCGACGTTCGACCGCGCTGCGCTCCACGCCGCGCTCGGTGACCCCGTCCGGCTGGCCATCGTCGACGAGTTGACCTCGTCGGACCGGGCGCCGATCGAGCTGCGCGCGATGCTGCGCATCGAGTCCAACCTGCTCGCCCATCACCTGGACGTTCTCGATCAGGTGGGGCTGATCAGCCGTCATCGTTCATCGGGCGACGGCCGGCGCCGTTACGTCCATCTGAATCGCGACGCACTCGGCTCACTGATGCCGGGCCCTCGCCCGGTCCTCGCCGACGCGTTGTTCGTCTGCACGCACAACTCGGCGCGATCGCAGCTGGCGGCGGTGCTGTGGCGTCACGCTGCGGGCGTGCCGGCAAGCTCGGCTGGCACACGTCCCGCCGAGCGGGTCCATCCGGGTGCGGTGGCCGCGGCGGCGCGGGCCGGACTCGATCTGACCGATGTCACGCCGCGTTCGCTGGCGGCGGTCGAGGTCGTGCCGGCGATCGTCGTCACCGTCTGTGATCGTGCCCACGAGGAGCTCGGCGACCGGGCGGGGTGGCTGCATTGGTCGATCCCTGATCCCGTGCCGGTTGGTTCGGACGCGGCGTTCGACCAGGTTCGCGATGAGATCGCGGCTCGGATCGACGACTTCGTGCGGAGCGCGGCGTGACCGCGACGTCAGCCGGGACCGTGAGCGCCGCGTCGGCGCAGCGAGACCTGCAGCGGCGACTGGTCGTCGAGGCTCTCGGCACCGGCCTGCCCTTGATCCGGTTCCTCCATCCCCCGACTACCTGACAGGAGTCTCATGCCCGACCTCAACAGCCTCTCGATCGACCAACAGGTTGCCTTGCGCGGCGCAGCCACCACGCTGCAGGACGAGTTCGCCGGAACATTCTCTCCCGAGACCGTCGAACAGGTCCTGCAGGCCAGCTTCGACCAATTCGCCGAGCGATCGAGGTTGGCGAACTTTCTCCCGTTGATGGCCGAGCGATTCGCCCGTCAGCGCCTGCGAGCGCTGGCCAGAGTCGAGGGCCGGGGAGACGAGGGCACACCGGTCGTGCTGTTCCTCTGTGTGCACAATGCCGGCCGATCGCAGATGGCGCTCGGCTGGTTCAACCATCTCGCCGGCGACCGGGCCATCGCATGGTCCGGCGGTTCTGATCCCGGCACCGACGTCAATCCTGCCGCGGTGCAGGCGATGGCCGAGGTCGGCATCGACATCGCCGGTGAGTTCCCGAAACCGTGGACCGACGAGATCGTGCGCGCGGCCGACGTCGTGATCACGATGGGCTGCGGCGACACGTGCCCGCTCTTCCCGGGCAAGCGCTACGAGGACTGGGTCCTCGACGATCCGGCCGGGCTCGGCGTCGAGGCCGTGCGGCCGGTCCGTGACGAGATCCGTAGACGTGTCGAGGGTCTCCTTGCCTCCCTCGGCGTCACCGGAGGTGTCACGCGCTGACGCAGAAGAGCGCTTGCCGGCGTCACATTCATCGACTAGCGTCGATCATCGATGAACATCTCCCGTGACCAGGCGGCCACGTGGGCCGAGTGGTTCAAAGCGCTCGGCGACCCGACACGCATCCTCGTTCTCCACCTGTTGGCCACGACCGGCCGACCGATGACGGTCGGTGAGATCGTCGAGGCGATGGACGTCGGCCAGTCGACGGTGTCCCACCATCTGCGGATCCTGGCCAACACGTGCTTCGTGCATGTCGAACGCGCGGGCACCAGTAGCCGGTGGCGGATCAACGAGCGCTGCCTGTCGTGCTTCCCATCCGCTGCCGAGCTGGTGATGGGCCGACTTCCCCTCGAAGCGCCATGGATCGACGATGCGACGATCGCCGCAGGGGTGGGGCGATGACCCCCGGCACGTCGCCCGGGGGGCTCGAGCGCTACGCGGTCGCGGCCCGTCGGGCGACGGCCGGCGACGACTGCTCCTGTTCCGAGTCGCCCGCCCTGTTCGGACGCGGCCACTACGGCGGCGTCGACGAGCTCGACGATCTGCCGGCAGCCGCCTCCCGCTCCAGCATGGGGTGCGGCAACCCGGTGGCCGTCGTCGACCTCGAACCCGGCGACACCGTGCTGGACCTCGGTTCGGGAGGAGGGCTCGACGTCCTTCTGTCGGCCCGTCGCGTCGGACCCGGCGGTTTCGTCTACGGGATCGACGCGACCGGCGAGATGATCGAACTTGCTCGACGCAACGCCGCCGAGGCAGGCGTCACCAACGTCGAGTTCCTCCACGGCGACATCACCCGAACCCCGCTGCCTGACGCGTCGGTCGACGTGGTGATCTCCAACTGTGTCATCGTGCTCGCCCACGACAAGCACGCCGTCCTCAGCGAGATCGCCCGGGTGTTGCGGCCCGGCGGCCGGGTCGGCATCAGCGACATCGTCAGCGTCGATCCGGCCGCAACCAGCCTCGCCCCGGTCGACTGCGCCGACACCGCGAGCAGTGTCGAACGATATGAGGACGACCTGCGCCGCGTCGGGTTCGTGCTCGTCAAGATCGTGCTCACGGACCCGCTCGGCGGTGGGCTGTCCAACGCGATCGTCCAGGCGATCAAACCCGCCGTGACGATCCGGCCGATGCGCGCGTCGGACTGGCCGCAGGTGCGGGACATCTACGCGGCCGGGATCGCCACGGGGAACGCGACCTTCGAGACCAGTGCGCCGAGCTGGGAGGGGTGGGACCGCACCCACCTCCCCGACCATCGCCTCGTCGCCACCGCCGACGACATCGTCATCGGTTGGGCGGCACTCAGCCCGGTGTCGGACCGCTGCGCCTACGCCGGGGTCGCCGAGAACAGCATCTACGTCCATCCCGACCAGCGGGGCCGGCACGTCGGCACCACGTTGCTCGACGCACTGGTCGCCGAAGCTGAACGCGCCGGCTACTGGACGATCCAGACCGGCATCTTCCCCGAGAACACCGCAAGTATCGCCGTCCACGAGCGGGCCGGGTTTCGCGTCATCGGCCGTCGCGAACGCATCGGACAGCTCGACGGCGTCTGGCGCGACACGCTGCTCCTCGAGCGACGCAGCAAGCGCCTCTGACACACGCGCAGGCCATCGTCATCAGGGCGAGCTTGCGGCGTTGGCGTGTCCAGGGGGTCAGCAGCCGGAGTCGGTGCTGCAGCCGCAGTCGCCGGTGCGGTGGTAATCGGTAATCGACCCGGTGGTGTCGAGCGCGACGGTGCAGCATCGCTCGAGCAGTTGCCTGAGCTCGCGTCGAGCGCGCTGGACCCGTGACTTCATCCCCGACAGCGAGACTCCGATGTCGCTGGCCGCGTGCTGGTGGGTCTCGCCGTTGACGTCGACGCGCTCGAGCGCGTCGCGCGCGGCCGGAGAGAGGTGAGCGAGGAGCGGCTGGAGACACCGCGACAGCTCGCGGGTGGCGTCGTTCGGGCGGTTCTCCGTGGGCTGTTCAGGCCAGGCGGCGAGCTCGTCGATCGGAAGATGGGTGCGGCGTGTCCGGTAGCGGTCGATCACCGCGTTGCGCGCCGACCGGTAGAGCCACGCGGCGGCGTTGTCGACGCGATCGAGAGCACCCGACGCGATGCTCCGCACGATGACGTCCTGGGTGATGTCGGACGCCAGCTCCGGATCAGCGACACGCGATGCGACGAAGGCGCGCAGCCGGTCCACGGTCTCGGACCAACTCGCGTCCAAGGCGACGCGGCGGTCGGCTGCGAGTGTGGCGTTGATGTGCATCTCGGGTTCCCTCCTCCTCTCTAGACGACGACGAGCGGAAACGGACGCAAATTTCCTCCGCGGTGCGCCCATGTCGACGCCCGCTCGTCATCCCGGTCGACTCCTGCACCAGGCGGGAGACCCCGAGGAGGAAGTTCCCATGCAGACCAGTCGCATCCAGCTCGCGTTGAACGTGAGCGACATCGAGGCCGCCGTTCGCTTCTACACGGACCTGTTCGGCGTCGAACCGGCCAAACAGCGGGCCGGCTACGCCAACTTCGAGATCGCCGAGCCACCGCTGAAGCTCGTGCTGTTCGAGCACCCCGGGGCGACGTCGGCCCTGAATCACCTCGGTGTCGAGGTGGGGTCGACGACCGAGGTCGTCGCGGCGGCGGAGCGGTTCGCCGCCGCTGGGCTCTCCCACCGGATGATGGAGTCTGACCGCTGTTGCCACGCGGTCCAGGACAAGGTGTGGGTCGACGCGCCCGACGTCCCGCTCGGCGGCTGGGAGGTCTACACGGTCCTGGCCGACGACACCGCCGACGATGCCGCCTCCGCACCGAGCCAGTGCTGCGCGTCCAACTCCAGTGCCGACGCCACGCCGTGCTGCGCCGGTCCGAGCCCGACGGCATCGTGATGTCTGCGGCGGTGCTCATGGAGGGCGTGCACGTGCTTCTCGGCGACGTGCACGCCCTCGCCGGCGTCGACTTGGAGGTCGCGCCTGGCACGACGCTCGGCGTGCTCGGCCACAATGGCGCCGGCAAGACGACACTGATCAAGACGTTGACCACGCTGATCCGGCCGGACGTCGGACGGGTCGTGATCGACGGGTTCGACGTGGTCGTCGATGCCGATCTCGTGCGGCGCCGAATTGGAGTCACCGGTCAGTACGCCGGTCTCGACGACTTCCTCACCGGCCGCGAGAACCTCGAGCTCGTCGGCCGGCTGAGCGGCCTCGGCATCAGCGCGAGCACCCGCGCCGACGACATCGTCGCGGCCCTGGGGCTGGCCGACATCGCCGACCGTCGTGTCGGCACGTTGTCGGGCGGCTCCCGTCGCCGGATCGACATCGCCGCCAGCCTCATCGCCGAACCGTCGGTCCTCTTCCTCGACGAACCGACCACCGGTCTCGACCCCGCGGCCCGTGGCGCGCTGTGGGACCTCGTTGGCGACCTGACCGACCGCGGCACCACCGTCGTGCTCACCACGCAGTACCTGAAGGAGGCCGATCGACTCGCCGATCACATCGTTGTGCTCGACCACGGTCAGATCGCGGCCCGCGGCACACCCGCTGAACTCAAACGGCTCGTCGGCGGCAAGGTCGTGTCCGCGACCCTGCCCAGTCAGCACCTCGATCGACTGTCGAGACAGCCCGACGACACCGAGTCGATCGCCGCGGCACGGAGCCGCGTGTCGTACTCGACGCCCGACGCGGTCGTCGCTGCGGCTGTCGTCGCCCAACTCGAGCACGACGGCGTCGCGATCGACGATCTCGAGGTCTCGTCACCCACCCTCGATGACGTCTTCACCCACCTCACCACGCAAGGAGTCAGCTGATGTCTGCTCTCACCGTCCAACGGAGCTCGGTGCCGGTCGTGCCGACCGATCAAGCCTCCACCGTTGTCCAGCTCATCGCGCTCGTCGGGCGAAGTCTGCGAACGACGGCGCGGGTGCCCCAGCTCCTGATGTTCTCGCTGACGATGCCGCTGGCGATGCTGGTGCTGTTCAGCCAGGTCTTCCGCAGCGTGGAGGCAGCGCCCGACTTCCCGGCCGGTGTCGCGTACATCGACTTCATCACGCCGGCGATGCTCGCAGTCGCCACGGTGATGGCCGGGACCAACGTCGGCGTCGCCGCGGCCATCGACCACACCAACGGCCTCCACGACCGATTCCGCACACTGGCCATGCCCCGAGCGCTGCCGGGCATCGCCCGCACCATCAACGAGGTGCTGTTCACGATCGCCCGCGCCGTGTTGCTCGTCGGCGCGGCCGCGTTGCTGCTCGGCTTCCGGTTCCACGGCGACGCCCTGGATGCCGCGTCAGCACTCGTCGTGCTCGTCGCTCTGGCCGGAGCGATGAGCGCCCTGTTCGGAAGGATCGGTGATCATCTGCGCCGTCCCGACGTCGTCCAGTTCGCCGGGATGATGCTGATGATGCCGCTGATGTTCGTGTCCAGCGCGTTCGCGCCGCTCGACACGATGCCGCGCTGGATGCGCGTGCTCGCCAACGGCAACCCGGTCAGCCATGCCACCGACGCGCTGCGGGGCGCCGTGCTCGGTACCAGCACAGGAGGCGACGTTCTCACAGCGGCGCTGGCCGCGGCGGTCATGTGGGCAGTCGTCGTGGCCGTGCCGGCGAGACGTCGTTGAGGTTCGCACCGCGTTGACGGGCCGGCGGGCGCCCTGTGCGGGCCGGTCTCGAGCACGCCGGTCCGACGACCGCCTAGTTGATGTATCCGTGCTGACGGGACAGGACGGCCATCCGTGACAAGACGGCGTCCGTGACCAGAGGGCGTCAGGAGGGCCGCCGTGGCGTCTGGCACCTGTCGTTGATCGAGGCGACGGCGTCGGCGAGCCGTTGCCGCACAGCGCTGGCCATCGGCGTGTCGAGGTCGATGCCGAGTGCCGACGCGGCGCGTGCTGCACATCGTTCGAGAAGATCGGCGGCCGCGAGCGCTGCCTGGGCGAGCGCGGCGCGGTCGTCGGGTCGGGCGTAGGTGGCGGCCAGACCAACCGGCAGTTTCCCAGGCGGGTAGTCGAGCAGGCTGGTCAGGCCGTAGTCGGGGAATCGGATGCCCTGCGCTGCCGCGAACAGTCGCAAAGCGTGCTCACGGATGGTCTCCAAACGCGTCGCCGCTTCGAACAGCGACCCTCGACGCAGGTACTTGGCGGTGTCGGACACCGCCCACCACCCGAGGAAATTCCACTCTCGACACCGGCCTGGAACCAACGCGGCGCGGGCGGCGAGGCGCGCCCTCGGCACGTCGTCGAGCCGGCCGTCCTTGTCGACGACGGCGTACTCCTCGTCGGGCAGCCGACCGGTGCGACGGCTCGCTGCGTGGAACACGAGGTCGAGCTGCACGCCGGATCGGTACTCGGCGGCGATCCGACGCTCGTCGTCGGCCAACCCGGGCCAGTGGTGGACGAGGGCGTCGAGGAGGTCGCCGGCCGACTCGGCGAGACGGACGGCATCGCGCTCGAGGTCGCCGGCGTCGATCGGTCCGTCGAATCCGATGCCGGCGTCGATGTCCGAGAATCTGTCGGCGTTGCCTCGACCGAGCGAGCAGCTCACGGAGAGGAACCGCCAGCGCACGTCAGCGCTGACCGCTTGCGCCAGGCCGTCGATGATCGCGGCGTGGTGGGGCAGATCGCGCCGAAGCCGTTGGATCCACACGGCGTCCTCATCCATCACGCACCAGTGTGGTCGGCAGACAGCACCTCGACGAGCACTGCTCGCCGGCCCACTAGGGCCAGGGGGTGCCGAAGCGGTCGCGGTGGGCCAGGTCGTCCGGGCCGCGGCGGTTGATCGGTCCGTGGCCTCGTGCGACCGGGTAGCCGATCGGCACCATCGCTGCCGTTGCCCACGGGTCCGGGATGGCGAGGAGCTCTTTGACCTCGACCTCGCGGAAGCAGTGCAGGGTGGTGAGGGTGCAGCCGATGCCCTCGGCCACGCACGCCAGCATCAGGTTCTGGACGGCGGGGTAGATCGATGCGCCGCCGATCACGCTGACACGGTCGAGGTCGGCGTCGGTGATCGCCATGCGACGGACGTCGAAGCAGAACATGAGGATCGCCGGTGCTTCGTGGAGGTGGGCGGCGAGGTGGTTGCCGGCGTCGAGGGTCCGCATCAGCGCGGCCTTGCTGTCGGCGGGGAGGTCGGCTCCGCGCTGCTCGTAGCCGACGGCGAAGCGGGCCCATTCGGGGGCGTAGAGGTTGGCGAGTCCCTGCTTCAACGCGGGATCGGTGACGACCACGACGCGCCACGGCTGCTGGTTGCCACCTGACGGGGCCCACGCGGCGGCCTGGAGCAGGCGCTCCATCACGTCGTCGGGGATCGGATCGGGGCGCAGTCTGCGAACCGCACGCAGCGTGCTCATCGCCTCGTACAGGTCGACGTCGGACATGTTCGCCCCTTCCCTGGCTCGCTCGCGGACGGTACGACCCCGAGAGAGCGATCGTCAACGTCAGCGACCTCGCGACTCGGTGGCGGTCCGACAGCAACGCGCGCGCCGATTTCTCGAACTCTTCGAGGTGGCGGTCTCGGAGACGTGCTCAGGCGGGGGTGTCGTCGGGGACTTCGGCCCACACACTTGTCGGGCGAATCGGTCCTTGTCCGAAAGGGCCTTTGCTGTCCAGCTCGATCGAGATGATCGTGCTCTCCTCAGGAAGGTCCACGGTTCCGTCGTCGGACACGTTGAACTGGAGGATTCGTACGCGGCGAGTGCCCATTCGTGTGCTCCTGCTCGTTCCAAGCCGGACCTCTCACTACCCCGAAACCTTCGAACGTAGAAGTCCCGGCGCAGAGCATGGTGAGGGGAGGGGCCAGACGCGTCAGCCTGCCGTATCGCTCCGGCGGCCGTCGCCCATCGGCTCGGGCTGGCGGGGACGACCAGATGCCCAGTCTCCTGTCATGTAGGTGATCCCACGGCAAATGTCACTGCTTCCATGAGGATCTGGATCACCTCGGGCGGGGCGACGACATCCGTCGTGCGCTTCTACCGTGGCGCGAGGGAGAGCAGGCGCCGCTGCGGCGATCGCGGGCTCTCACCGTCTGGAGGCGTTTGTTAGGGGGCCCTACTATGCTGCCGCTCGATGTTGCCGACCATCGTCATCGGGCTGCGCGAAGGGCTCGAGGCCGCGCTCATCGTCGGCATCGTGGCGGCGTTCTTGCGGGCCAACGGCCGGCCCGACCTGCTCAAGTGTGTGTGGACCGGCGTGGTCGCCGCCGTCGCGCTGTGCCTGGGCGTCGGCATCGCCCTCGAGGTGGCGTCGGAGAACCTGCCCTACCGCCAGCAAGAGGGTCTCGAGACTGTCATCGCTCTCGTCGCCGTGGCGATGGTGACCTACATGGTCGTGTGGATGCGGCGTCACGCCGGCACCATGAAGGCCCAGCTCGAGGGGGCGGCCGGCGCCGCACTGGCCAACGGGTCGGCGTGGGCGCTCGTCGGCATGGCGTTCCTCGCCGTCGTGCGCGAGGGGTTCGAGACAGCCGTGTTCCTCGTCGCCGCCTTCAACGAGAGCGCCGATCCTCGCACGGCCGCGACCGGAGCGCTGATCGGCATCGTCATCGCTTGCGCAATCGGCTGGAGCATCTATCAGGGTGGCCTGCGCATCAACCTGGCGCGGTTCTTCCGGTTCACCGGCGTCGTTCTCGTGTTCGTCGCAGCGGGTCTCGTCGCGTCGGCGGTGCACAGCGCTCACGAGGCCGGCTGGATCACGTTCGGACAGCAGCGGGCGTTCGACCTGACGTGGCTCGTCGAGCGCGGGTCGGTGCAGTCCTCGCTGCTCACCGGCTTGCTCGGCCTGCAACCGGAGCCGACGGCGGTCGAGGTGGCCGCGTGGCTGCTGTTCCTCGTGCCGGTGCTGACGTTCGTGCTGTGGCCGGCCCGGCGCCAGTTCCCGCGACGTGCCTTCATCGCCGGTTCGGCGGTGGTGGCGGTCGGCGCCGCGGTCTCCGCGCTCGTACTCGTCGCCACCCAGCCCGCGGAGCCCGATGTAGCGGCACCTGTCGAGCTCGTCACGCCGGCCGGGGTGCTCCGGGTGGTGTTCGACGGCGAGGGCGATGGCAGCGCGGCGACCGCAGCGCTCTCCGGTGCCGCCCTCGGTGACGGTGCCGAGCGGCTCGCAGTCTCGCTGTCGAACCCGGGGACGGAGGACCGGGCCGGGCGGCCCGCCGTCGCCTTCGTGACGGCCCAACCCGTCATGACCCCGCTGGACGGCGGCACGGCGGTCGCGTCGCTGCGCGACGTCGCCGAGCTCAACGGCGGCCGCCTGCCCCTCGGCGTCAACGCCGACACCGATCCCGGCGACATCACAGTCGTCACGTCGCTACGCCGAGAGGTCACCGTCTGGACCGACGCCGCGACGGGCGTGGTGCTCGACGCCGAGGTGGCGACGACCGAGCTGACGATCGCCGAGCTGTCGGCCGGCCCGTTGCCGCTCGGTCAGCCCCAATCGACCGACGTGTCGGCGACCGAGGACGGGCTCGCGATGCGGGCAGCGGTCGCCGAGGCCGACGAACAGATCGGCGACGATATCGAGCGCTTCGAGGCGTGGGAGCGGCTGCTTGCGGCGATCGCCGCGGCGGCCGCGCTGTGCGGCCTGGTGGCGTGGCTTGCCGGCCGATCGCGCGCCGGCAATGAGCCGACGTCGCCCGAGCGGGGACCGCCCGTCGGCCACGACGCGGAGTTCGCCGCGGCGTAGCCCGCGTCGCCGACCTGATCGCCGCGGGACCGGTGCATCGGCCGGTCCCCGTCCGCCGTTCCGCAGGCTGAGCGCCGTTTGACCCGCCCATGTGGCCGACCCATACCACCAGAAAGCAGACACCAATGAATCTCACCGCACCGCCGGCCCGGCGTCGGGCCGTGGCCGTCGCAGCGGCGGCCGTCGCCGTCGTCGGCTTCGCCCAGAGCACCGGCGCCACCACCGAGCCCCCGGCGTCGGAGCCGCCCGGCGGCGACGCTACGGTCGACATCACGACCGTGGCGATCCAGGTCACCGATGACGGTTGCCCGGCGCCGGACGGTACCTACGACTCGGGCGCGTTCACGTTCGACGTCGAGAATGTATCGGGCACCGGTGTCACCGAGTTCGAGGTGCTGTCGGGCGATCGCATCCTCGCCGAGAAGGAGAACCTGCCGCCCGGGTTCAGCGGGTCGTTCTCGATCGAGCTGGGCCCCGGTACCTACACGCTGTACTGCCCGGGCGCGGCGACCGAGCGGACCGAGTTCGTCGTCACCGGCGAGGAACTGGAGGCGACACCCACCGACACCGGCGCGATCCTTCAGCAGGGCGCCGACGGCTACCTCGGCTATGTACGCACCCAGGTCGACGAACTGACCGGCGCCGTCGCCGCGCTCGACGAGGCGCTCCAGGCGGGCGATCTCGAGGCCGCCAAGCTGGCGTACATCCAGGCCCGCCCGTTCTACGAGCGGATCGAGCCGGTGGCCGAGTCATTCGTGCTCGACGACCGCAACCTCGACGCGGCGATCGACCTGCGCGCCGACGATGTGGAGCCGACCGAGCTGGAGGGCTTCCACCGCATCGAGTACGGCCTGTGGGTCGACGAGTCGACCGACGGCCTGGCCGACGTGTCGGCCCAGCTCGCCACCGACGTCGGGTTGCTCGGCCAGCTCGTCGGCGAACTCGAGAGCCTGCAGCCCTACGACCTCGCCAACGGTGCCGTCGGCCTTCTCGACGAGGCGGCGAGCGGAAAGATCACCGGCGAGGAGGAGCGATACTCGCACATCGACCTGCTCGACATGGCGGCCAACGTCGAGGGCTCGCAGCAGGCGTTCGCCTACCTCGAGGAGGGCCTGGCTCAGATCGATCCGGACCTCGTGGCGACGATCAAGGAGCGTTTCGTGGCGCTGCAAGAGGCGGTCGACGCGCTGGCCGATCCAGAACAGCCGAGCGGGTTCATCCTCTACGACGACGTGACCGAGGAGCAGATCACCGGGCTGTCGAACGCGCTCCAGTCGGTCGCCGAACCGCTGTCCCATGTGGCCGAGAAGGTCATCAACGCCTGACGACCCGACCGCGATGAGAGATGAGGACGCTCGACGTGCCCGTCTCTCATCGCACGGGCCAGCGGCACGGTTCAATGATCTCATGAGTGCATCGGATCTCAGCCGTCGCGAGATGCTGCGCCGGGCCGCGGTCAGTGGCGCCGGCGTGGTGGCCGCGACGACAGCCGTCGGTGGCGCGGACCGCGCGGGCGCGACCGTGCCGCCGTCGTCGGAGCCGGCGGGCGAGGCCGGCGCGGCGGATGCCACACCGGGAGTCGTCGACTTCTACGGCGCTCACCAGGCGGGCATCGACACGCCGGCGCAGGACCGCCTGGCGTTCGCCGCGTTCGACGTCACCACGGCGAACATCGACGACCTCAAGGCGATGCTCGGCACGTGGGCCGCCGCGGGCGCCCGCCTGACTCAAGGCCTGCCGATCGGAGCGACGGAGACCCATCCCGAACGGCCACCGATCGACACCGGCGAGGCCTTCGACCTCGAGCCGGCCAACCTCACGATCACCGTCGGGTTCGGGCCGTCGTTCTTCGACAAGTTCGACCTGGCCGCCAGGCGGCCGGAACTGCTCGTCGACCTGCCGGTCTTCCGCAACGACGTCATCGACCCGGCGATCAGCGGTGGCGACATCTGCGTGCAGGCATGCTCGAACGACCCCCAGGTCGCATTCCACGTCGTTCGCAACTTCGCCCGCATCGGCCGAGGCGACGTGGCGATGAAGTGGTCGCAGCTCGGGTTCGGGCGCACGTCATCGACCACCACCACACAGGCGACGCCGCGCAACCTGCTCGGGTTCCGAGACGGCACCAACAACATCAAGCACGAGGCACCAGGCGACTTCGACGAGTTCGTGTGGGTCGGCGACGAATCCGACCAAGACTGGATGGTCGGCGGCACGTACTTGATCACGCGGCGGATCCGGAACCTGATCGAGACCTGGGACAACACGTCGCTGCGCGAGCAGGAGCGGGTCATCGGCCGGACCAAGGACAACGGCGCCCCTCTCGGCGGGGCCGACGAGTTCGACGCAGTCGACCTCGAGGCCGCCGGCGACGACGGCGCGCCGCTGATCGACCCGCTGGCCCACATCCGCCTCGCCAGTCCCACGAACTTCGGTGGGCTCAAGATGCTTCGTCGGGGTTACAACTTCACCGACGGCATGGATCCCGTGACCGGCCGGCTCGACGCCGGGTTGTTCTTCATCGCGTTCGTCCGCAATCCGGCCACGCACTTCATCCCGGTGCAGCGCGCGCTCGGCGTGAACGACCTGCTCAACGAGTACATCCGCCACACCAGCTCAGGCATCTTCGCCGTCCCGCCCGGTCTCGCCGAGGTGGGCGACTGGTACGGCAAAGCCTTCCTGCCCTGACGATCACCGATCGGGCGCTGGGCGGGCTCACTGAGCGGCAGAACCGGCCACTCGAGGGCGTGTCTTGCTGTCGCCCGGCGAGGTGATTCGATGTCGAAGATGGTGAATCGTTTCGGCTATTTCGACGACGTTCAGCGTGAATACGTGGTGACGCGGCCCGACACTCCGCTGCCGTGGTTGAACTACCTCGGTCAGGACGACCTGTTCGGCCTCTGCACGAACACTGCGGGCGGCTACACCTTCTGGCGAGACGCGAAGCTTCGACGGCTCACCCGCTACCGCTACAACAACGTCCCGCTCGACACGGGTGGTCGCTACCTGTACGTGCATGACGCCGGGTCGGTGTGGAATCCGGGCTGGAAACCGGTGAAGGCCAGGCTCGACCACTACGAGTGCCGGGTCGGGCTCGGTTACACGCGCATCACCGGGGCGAAGGACGGGCTCGAGGTGGAGCAGTTGATGTTCATTCCGCCCAACGAGGACGTCGAGTTGTGGAAGGTCACCGTCCGCAACACGTCGGGCGAGCGCAAGCAGCCCCGCTTGTACTCGTTCGTCGAGTTCGCGTTCTACGACGCGCTCAACGACATGACGAACTACCAGCGGACCTACTCGATCGGCGAGGTCGTGGTGGAGGGCAGCGCGATTCACCACGTGACTGAGTTCCGTGAACGCCGCGACCACTCGACGATGTTCGCCTGCACGGCGCCGGTCTCCGGCTTCGACACGTCGCGCGACGCGTTCGTCGGCGTGCACGAGGGTCTCCACGAGGCACGCGTTCCCTTTGCCGGCGGCGCCACCGGCTCGATCGCCCACGGCTGGAACCCGATCGGGGCACACGAGGTGACGCTCGACCTCGCGCCCGCCGAGCGGTGCGAGTTGGCGTTCGTGCTCGCGTTCGTGCAGCACGGCGCGGCCAAGTTCACCGCGACGGGCTCGTTCGACACGAGCCAGGGTCGGGCGATCCTCGAGCGGTGGTCGGCGCCGGGCGTCGTCGACACCGCGTTCGCTGCGCTCGCGTCGTCCTGGGATCGCTTGCTGGGCGGCGTCCAGGTGACCTGTCCCGACGAGCACCTCGGCCGGATGGTGAACACCTGGAATCAGTACCAGTGCATGGCGACGTTCAACCTGTCGCGCTCGGCGTCGATGTTCGAGACGGGCATCGGGCGCGGCATGGGGTTCCGCGACTCCAACCAGGACTTGCTCGGCTTCGTC
The DNA here is from genome assembly GCF_003426815.1 of Desertimonas flava. GTDB lineage: Bacteria > Actinomycetota > Acidimicrobiia > Acidimicrobiales > Ilumatobacteraceae > Desertimonas > Desertimonas flava. The sequence goes on along the minus strand of NZ_QKYK01000004.1, from coordinate 187,266 downwards.
CACATGGTCCCGAGCCGGGCACGCAGGCGGCTGCTCGACCTCGCCGCCACACAGCTGTCCGACGGCACGTGCTTCCACCAGTACCAGCCGCTCACCAAGCAGGGCAACGCCGACGTCGGCGGCGACTTCTACGACGACCACCTGTGGCTCGTGCTGGCGACGTGCGCGTACGTCAAAGAGACCGCCGACCTCGGCGTGCTCGACGCGCCGTGCGGCTACGCCGACCGGACCTACACCGACGACGGCGAGCGCGAAAGCCTGCTGCACCACCTCGAGACCTCGCTCGCCTACACGATGGCGAATCGTGGGCCGCACGGCCTGCCACTGATCGGGCACGCCGACTGGAACGACTGCCTGAACCTCAACTGCTTCTCCACCGAGCCGAACGAGTCGTTCCAGACCGCCGGCGACGTGGTCGGCTCGCAGGCCGAGTCAGTCATGATCGGGGGACTCTTCCTTGCCGCAGCCAACGAGATGGGCGCGCTCTACGACCATCTCGAACGACCCGACGACGCGGCGCGGATTCGCCGGTGGCGAGCCGAGATACTCGCCGCGGTCGAGACGCACGGGTGGGATGGCGAGTGGTGGCTTCGTGCCTACGACGCCGAGAGCCGGCCGGTCGGTTCGTCGCGGAACGAAGAGGGCCAGATCTTCGTGGAGAGCCAGGCGTGGTGTGCGCTCGGCGGCGCCGGCACCGATGGACGCGCCCGGCAGGCACTCGATGCGGTCGAGGCGCAACTCACCACGCCGAACGGCATCGTGCTGCAGCAACCCGCATACACCCGCTACCACCTCGAGCTCGGCGAGATCACGTCGTATCCACCCGGCGTCAAGGAGAACGCCGGCATCTTCTGCCACAGCAACACGTGGATCCACCTCGCCTGGTGCCGCGCCGGCGACGGCGACCGCGCGCTGGCGGGCTACCTGTCGATTTGCCCATCCGCGAAGCAGGACCAGATCGAGACCTACCGCTGCGAGCCGTACGTCTACGCGCAGGCGATCGCCGGACCCGACTCGCCCACGTCGGGCGAGGCGAAGAACTCCTGGCTCACCGGGACTGCGGCGTGGACGTTCGTCGTGGCCACCCAGGGGATCCTCGGCGTGCAGCCCGACCACGCCGGACTGCGCATCGACCCGTGTATCCCGCCGTCGTGGCCCGGATTCACGATCCACCGCCGCTTCCGCGGCGTCGACTACGAGATCGAGGTCCGCAACCCCGACGGTGTCGCTCACGGCATCCGCTCGCTCACCGTCGACGGCAGCAGGATCGACGGCAACCTCGTGGCAGCACCGCCGAACAGCACCCATGTGCGCGTCGAGGCCGTCCTCGGACGATGACGCCGACGACGCACGGCGGTTCGAGCGTGACGGGTGCGGCGTCGCCGACATGGTTCTCGCGGCGCGTGGGTCGCCGCTTGGCGGTCGGTCGAGGTAAGGTCGGCGTATGGGCATGAGGTGGGTTGGGCGTGTCGTCGCCGCGTTCGTGGCGATGCTGGCGTCGGTGACGGTGGGTGTGGGGATATCGGCGGTGCCGGTGTCGGCGGCGTCGATCAGTGCGAGTGGGTCCATCGGCGGGAGTTATACGACGCCGAACGGGCCGAACTGCGTGTCTGGTGGTGCGACCCGGCCGTACGCATATGCGATCTTCCATCAGGAGGGCGCAGCCGCGACGACGTTGACGGCGTCGGTGTCGGCGCAGGGATTCACGCCGGTCGTGTATCTCCACCAAGGGGGCTTCTTGCCGAATCAGTCCGACATCGGCTGCTTCAGCTTCGGCACCGGATCGACGTCGTTCTCCTCGAACGCGTTGTGTTGCGGGGCCACGTTGCAGGTGTGGACCGTGGTGGTCGCTGGCTCCTCCGCGTCCGACACGGGCACGTTCACGATCACGTTCGACTCCTCGAACACGGCGGTGTCGGCTCAGGGGGTGACCACACCGACAAATCCCCCCGACACCACGCCACCGGTGCTGAGCCTGCCGAGCAACCAGACCGTCGAAGCCTCCTCGGCGTCGGGTGCCACGGTCAGTTTCTCGGCGTCGGCCAACGACGCCGTCAGTGGAAGTCGGCCAGTTTCGTGCTCACCCGTCAGCGGCTCCGTGTTCCCCATCGCCACGACGACCGTCAGCTGTTCGGCCAGCGACGCTGCAGGTAACACTGCGAACGGTTCGTTCACGGTGACGGTGGTGGACACGACGGCGCCGCAGGTCACCGTGCCCAGCAATATCACCGCTGAGGCCACGGGACCCTCGGGTGCGGTCGTGACCTACTCGGGCGCGTCGTCGACCGATGCGGTCAGCGGGTCCGTGACGCCGGTGTGCTCGCCAGCGTCGGGCTCGACGTTCGCGCTCGGTTCGACGACGGTCACCTGCTCGGCCACCGACACGGCGGGTAACACCGGCAGTGGTTCGTTCACGGTGACGGTGGTGGACACGACGGCGCCGCAGGTGACCGCGCCGAGCGATGTCACCGCAGAAGCCACCGGACCGTCGGGTGCGGTCGTCACGTACTCGGGCGCGACGTCGACTGATGCGGTCAGCGGGTCAGTGACGCCGGTGTGCTCACCGTCGTCGGGGTCGACGTTCTCGTTGGGCACGACGACGGTCAGCTGCGCAGCGACCGACATGGCTGGCAACACCGGTTCCGCTTCGTTCAGCATCAACGTGGCCGATACGGAAGGGCCGCTTCTCGGTCTGCCCGGTGACATCTCCGAGACCGCCATCGGGCCCGACGGCGCCGCGGTCACGTTCACTCCGACGGCGACCGACGCCGTCGATGGAGATCGTACGGTCACGTGTGTGCCGCCCAGCGGCTCGACGTTTCCGTTGGGTTCGACGACGGTGAACTGCTCGAGCACGGACTCCAGTGGCAACACTTCCACAGGGTCATTCGTCGTGACCGTGCTCGACGAGGGCGACCCACTGCTCGTCCTCCCCGATGATCTCGTCGTCGAAGCCACCGGGGCCGCCGGCGCGACCGTCCCGTTCGACGCCACCGCCACCGACGACGTCGATCCGGACCCGTCGGTCGTCTGCACGCCCGCGTCCGGCGACCTGTTCCCGCTCGGGTCGACGGACGTCAGTTGCACGGCAACCGACAACGACGACAACGCAACGGCCGGCACGTTCAACGTGACCGTTGCCGACTCCACCGCACCGACCCTGGATCTGCCCGATGACATCACGGTTGAAGCGTCCGCACCGACAGGTGCATCGGTCGAGTTCGACGTCACCGCAGCCGACGCCGTCGACCCTGATCCGGTCGTTGCGTGCACCCCGCCCTCGGGTGACGAATTCGCCGTCGGCACCACGACGGTGCACTGCACCGCTACCGACGCAGCCGGCAACACGGGATCGGGCGAGTTCTCCGTCACCGTCACGGACTCGACCGGCCCGACCCTCGATCTGCCTGACGACATCGAGGTCACGGCATCCGGTCCCGACGGCGCCGTGGTCACCTACGAAGCGACCGCGCAGGACTCGGTCGGCGGTGACGTGCCGGTCGATTGCCAGCCGCCGTCCGGCAGTCTGTTCCCCGTCGGTACGACCGTGGTCACGTGCACCGCGACCGACAACCCTGTCGTCCCGGCCGGGTTCTACGGCTACGTCCGGGCGATCTCACAGATCGATCCCGGACCGGGCAATGTCACCACCGGCACGTTCACGGTGACCGTCCGGTCCGCTGCGCCGACCCCCGACTCACCATCCACGACGACCGGCGGCACGCCGACCACGACCCCTGCCGGTGCCCTACCCGCCACCGGCGTCCCCAGCACCGGGGTCACCCTGATCGCCGCCCTCATCCTGATGGCGGGTGCCGGCCTGCTGGGCGTCGCCGGCCTGAACCGCCAACGCCACGAGCGCTGACGCCGCAAGGACCTCACTGCGGGGTGGCGTGCGCCTGCCGGTCGGCTTGGTGGTGCTCGCGTGCGTGGTCTCGTTCGTCCTTCGAGCGGCGCGCGGTGGTCGGCGATCAGCCGCCGTTGGATCCGGATGTGGTCGGCGTTGAGGGCGGTCCAGTCGTCGAGCAGAGTTCCGGCTCGACGAGTCGAGTGGACGATCGAGGGGGCCGTTCCCGTCGTGGATTCCGAGGTCACCCGGATCGAGTAACGTTCGGTCCTTCCCGCCGCAGGGGGTTGGCGGGACGAGACGGCAGGGCACGTGGAGCGGAAGCTTCCGCCCTGCCGGTCTCGGGTGCGGGAACGGTTTGGTCGCCCCCGACCCGCACCGGTGGGGGAACCGGGGGTCGAGGGCGACGTCGCACATGATCCCATGCCGGAGGGCCGTCGTGCTCGCCGAATCGGCGTGTCATCGGGCACCGGCGATTGCGGCACCGCCTGAACGCAACGGCCGCTTGAGTGTCCGGTCGGGCGGGTGACTCCGCGTCGCGATCGGTGGGTCGGCGCTCTTGGGAGAGGGATTCGATGGCGAAGCCGCCTCTTCACGCCGTGCAAGGCGACGACGGCTGGGAGAACAAGCGGGAAGGGTTGTCGTGGTGCCCACGCCTCTGCCTAGGGGCTGCTTCGGCGCCCGAACGAGGAGGCAACTTGCGAGGATGGTGAGTCTGAGCGGACTAGGTCTGGGTGTGTGGCGGCGGTTGAATCGCACCGAGGAGGGCGCTGAGCGAGAGCGTGGCCACGGCGATCGTGCGGTCGCCGATGCCGTGTGGGATCACGAGGAGGTCCCCGACCGCGAGGGCACCGCACGTGTACACGACGTTGGGGACGTAGCCGCCTGGTCGGTCGGCGGGCGGGGTGAGGAGCGGCTGCTCGAGTGAGCCGAGCACACGGTGTGGCTCGTGAAGGTCGAGCAGGATCGCTGCGATCGAGTAGGTCCGCATCGGGCCGACGCCGTGGGTCAGGACCAACCAGCCTTCGGCTGTCTCGATCGGCGAGCCGCAGTTGCCGAGCTGTAGCGCCTCCCAGGCCCGTCGCGGGGTCTGGATGGTCGTGGCCGAGTCCCAGCATCGCAGGTCGTCGGAGTAGGCGATCGAGTTGGTTTCGCGATCGGCGCGCGACAGGGCGACGAAGCGGCCGCCGACGCGTCGCGGGAAGAGTGCCAGGCCTTTACCGTGGGCCGCCGGTCCTGCCATCGGCGACATCTCGAAGGATACGAAGTCCTCGGTCGTCAGAAGGTTCTGGTTGATCGTCGACCCGTCGTACGCCGTGTAGGTCGCGCAGTAGCGCGGAGCGCTGCCGTCGGTGATCTCGACGAAGCGGGCGTCTTCCATGCCGTGTGTCTCGACCGGAGACTGCGGCCAGAGCACTCGCTCGGACAAGTCGCTCGACGGCGGGAATTCGACGCGGTAGGAGCACTGGGCGAGCAGCTCGAGGTTGGCGATCGTGGTCGTCGTGTGTCGGCGCGTGGCGGCGTCGGCGGCGAGTGCGGCGAGTCGCTGGCGGAGTTGGTCGTCGCTGAAGTGTTCGGGAAGGGAATTGAGGACGAATGCAGCGTTCTCGTGGTCGTCGTTCAGTGCCCGCAGTTTTCGATGGAGCACCCCGCGGTGGTGGGTCGTCGGCTCGGCGTCCGCCGTCCGGGGCCGTGGGCCCGGTGGGTCGATGCGGATCCGTCCATCTGTGGCGATCGCGCCGGTCCTGAATCCGATCGACGATCGGTGACCCTCCCCGATCCCGCGAGTGCTGAGGACGAAGGCGACCTCGCCGTTGTCCGGCTGGAGGGGATGGGCGACGATCGACGGGTTGCAGAGGGCGGCCGCCTCGATCGCGTACTCGTGCGTGAACGTGGCTCCGAGGAGCCGGCTGCGCTGCGGTGAGGGATCGGTCGCGCTGCGACAACCGGCGAGGGTGGCGTGTCGGTCGAACGTCTCGGTCAAGTCGGTGTGGCGTGCGGAGAAGCGCTCTTCGAGCGATCGCATGGCGTCGGCGGCGTCGATATCGCTGAGCGCACGGATGCGGGCGATCACCTGTGCGGCGCGTGAATCGCCCGGTCCGGCGTCTTCGAGGCCGGGCGCGAAGAAGCGCAGGATGACGCGGTTGGGGTCCGGCTCGAGTTCAATGTTGCTGTCGGTGATCGGGACCGGCGGCTGGTTCATCGGCCGACGGTGACGGGGGTGTCGAGAAGTGGCCGCTTCAAGAGCACGGCGATCGTCCCGTCCGCCAGGAGTTCGGTGCTCACGGCATCCCAGCCTTGGGCTCCCTCTCGATTCAGCACGGCGACGGCGGCCGAGCCGCCGGGGGCCAGCTTGGCAGCGCCCAGTACCGGCAATGAGACGATGAGATACTCCCAACGCTCGACGCTCATCGTCGAACGCCCTGCGCGAGGACCGGGGGATCCCGTCGATCCGTCACATCGCAGCGCCAGCACCACCGCATCGGGTCGATCGGCGCGAGGTGCACGGCCAGGCGGCGGGGTCGCACGACGGCAGAGGTCGGTCCGTCACGTTCGAGACGGATGCCGACATCGTTCGCTCCGCGAGTCGGTTGAACGATCGCGACGACGCCGTCGCACAGCGGAAAACCGACGGCGTCGTCATCGTGGACCGCCACGCGGTCTCCAGGCCGCAGGGCGTTCCACTCGAGCCTCAGCATGACACTTCCTCCTCGACGGCGTCCGTGCCGTCCCTCGGACTTACCGCGTACTGCATCGTCGAGACGAGGGCGAGCGTCGACTCGGCCCCTTGATTGCGGTTGACGCCGGTTGCCTCGAGCCCGTCGAACCCTCCGCCCGTGATGGGGTCCCACATCACCGCGCTCGCGTCGTTGTCGCCCTCGAACCAGAGCACCGCCATGTCCACGCCACGGATCCACATCGGGTCACCGGTCACCGTGGCCGCCCTGGCGCATGCGTCTGCCATCGCTGCCACCTCGATCGGCTGTTGGTCGAACGCCGGGGCCGCGTCGCCGGGGCCGCGCCCGCCGACGGGGGTCGGCGACAGATGACCGTCGAGCGTCTCGTGGTCCAGCAGCCACGCGAGCAGGGACAGCCCGTCGTCGATGACGTCGGTCCGCCCGAGCGCGTCGCCGGCCGCGATCAGGGCCTCCGGCAGCGCGGCGTTCGCGTAGCGGAGCCGCTCTTCCGGCCACGGCCAAACAACGTCGGCTGACGGTCGACCGATGGCGACGACGGCGTCAGCCAAGAGCCGACGGGACGGGACGTGTCGCGGGAACACTGCCACGACCTCCGCAGCGCCCAGTGCGGCGAACGCCATCGCCCGTCGATGTGGCGAGCGACGGGCCGCGCCGTGACCGAAGTACGACATACCGCCCTGGCGCATCCACTGCTCGGGGGCGCGGCGGGCTGCCGACCCGAACGCCCAGAGGCTGCGTCCCCAGCAGTCCTCCACACCGTGGCGTCCACGCCACCGACCGCCGGCGGCGCGACGGTTGCGGGTTCGGCCGGTGGTGCCTTGCGAGTCGGCGAGGAACCGGAACGCGAGCCGCGCGAGCACTCGCGCTGTGGCGTCGTCTGGCGATTGTCGAAGCATCACGACCAGCAGGCGGGCGACGTCGTCGGTGCAGTACCCGTGCGTCGCGCGCGGTTCGGTGAACTCGGCGTGCTCGAACAGGCCGATGCCATCGCTCATTGCGAGCAGGTGGTCGAGTGGAGGTCCCGTCATCGCAGCGGGACCTGACGCGTGGAGACGAGCCGCCGGGCGACGTCGTCGTAGCGGCGGGCGACGGACGACCACGACAGTTGCGGGGCCAGCCGCCGCGCCTCGGCGGCCATGGCGGCGGCGGCGCCGGGCTCGGTGATCACGGTGCGGATCGCGTCGGCGAGTGCGGCGGGGTCGCGCTGGGGCACCACGATGCCGGCGCCGGTCGAGAGCAGCTCGATCGCGTGTGGAAAGGCCGTGGCGACGACGGGCCGGCCGGCGGCGACGGCGTCGACGAGCACGCCGGACGTCACCTGATCTGCGGAGTCGTAGGGCAGCACCACGACGTCGGCCGATTGGATCAGCGCGTTGAGGCCCGCCAGGTCTCGGTAGGTGTCGTCGAACGACACCCAGGGTCGCCGGGGTGCCGCTTCGACGCGCCGGACGAGCATCTGCCGGTATGTCTCGCCGGACCGTTCGAGCACCTTGGGATGGGTGGCCCCGGCCACGAGATAGTTCGGGGTGGGCCAGAGATCGGCGAGGAGGCACATCGCGTCGATTGCCCATTCGATGCCCTTCCCCGGACCGAGCAGGCCCCACGTGAGCACCCGCGGCGACAGGGATACCGACGAGCGGACGACCGGGGCCGCGCCTGGCGTGGCCGCGCCATGCGGAATCGTGACCACCTTGGGGCCGGCGAGGTCGTACAGAGCGATGAGGCGATCGCGCGCCGTCTCGGTCATCACGACGATCAGCCGTGCCCTCTCACAGACGCCGGCCAACACGCGGCGCTGGTTCGTGGTCGGCTCGGCGAGCACGGTGTGCGCGACGACCACGACCGGGATGTCGATACGGTCGATGAGTGCCAGCACGGACTCGCCGTCGGGGCCGTCGTACAGCCCGTATTCATGCTGAACGATGGCAACGTCGGTGGCATTCAGGGCCGCTGCGGCGCTCTCGAGTTGCTCGGGCGACCCGTCGACGAGGGCAACGGTCACGACCGGGTCCTCCAGCGCAGGAGACGGCCCACAGCGAACGACGCTCACCGAAGCACCCTGCGCGGTGAGCGCTGACGCGAGCGCCGCTGCGAACGTGGCAATGCCACACGGCGTCGGTGGGAAGGTCGAGAGGAGTCCGAACGTGCGCACCGGCGCACCCGCCGGCTCGAGCGACGGGACGGTGTTGATGGTGTACACGACTGAGCTCCTGAGATCGGCTCGGTCGAGGCGTCGGGCCTGCGAAGGGCGACAGAGCCACAATGGCCGTCCAGCCCAAGCGAGGCGACTCTTCCAAGAGGTGATGTCCACTGTACCCCGGCGCTGGCGCAGGTGGTCGGTAGCCTTCGGGTATCTCTCTCCCCCGGCACGGCGTGTCCGCCACGTCGCCGCTGCGAGTCGCGGTACTCGCACCCATCGCCTGGCGCACACCGCCGCGTCACTATGGTCCCTGGGAACTCTTCGCGTCGTTGCTCGCCGACGGGCTGGTCGCCGCCGGGCATGAGGTGACCTTGTTCGCGACGGCAGACTCGCTGACGTCAGCCGAGCTGCACGGGACGTCCCGCCACGGCTGGTCCGACGACCCGTCGATCGACCCCAAGGTCGCCGAGTGCCTCCACATCGCCGCCGTGTTCGAGCGAGCAGCCGACTTCGACGTGATCCACAACGGCTTCGACTTCCTCCCTCTCACCTACAGCGGCCTCGTGGCGACGCCGGTCGTCACCACCATCCACGGCTTTTCGTCGCCGGTGATCGTCCCCGTCTACGAGCGGTACGACGCGACCACGACATACGTGGCGATCAGCGACGCCGATCGCCACCCGGCGCTGCATTACGCAGCGACGATCCACCACGGCATCGACGTCGAAGGGTTCCGCGTCCACCCCGACCCCGGCGATCACCTCGTGTTCTTCGGCCGCATCCATCCCCACAAGGGGACGCACCACGCGATCGAGGTCGCCCGCCGAACCGGCCGCCGTCTCGACATCGCCGGAATCATCCAAGACGCCGACTACTTCCGCGACGCCGTCGCCCCCCACATCGACGAGACGCACGTGCGATACCTCGGCCCGGTCGAGGCCGGCGACCGGGCCGAGGTCCTCGGCGCAGCACACGCGCTGCTCCACCTGATCGAATTCGACGAGCCGTTCGGATACAGCGTCGTCGAGGCGATGGCCTGCGGCACGCCGGTCATCGCCAACGCCCGAGGATCGATGCCCGAACTGATCCACGACGCCGTCACCGGCTTCCTCGTCACCGGCGCCGATGACGCCGTACGGGCAGTCGGAGCCGCCGGCGGCCTCGATCGGCCAACGATCCACGCCACGACCAGCGGCCGATTCGGCATCGCGACAATGGTCGACCGGTACGTCGACGTGTACCGAGGCGTGCTGGCGCGCCGCTGATCACGTTGCGGCGACACACCGGAGCCTCCGTAACCGATCAGGTCGCGACGATCCACACCGCGCCAAGATGGCTGCCAGCCGCGAGCAACGTGAACACATGCCACACCTCGTGGTACGAGAACACACTCGGCCCGAGCGTCGGCCAGCGGCGACCGAATCCGATCGCCCCCACCGTGTAGGCCACCCCGCCGGCAGACACCAGCGCGACACAAGCGACGCCGCCCTGTTGCCACAGCGCCGGGACGAGCAGCACGCCCGCCCAGCCGATACCGAGGTACAGGAACACCCCGACTCGGTCGGCGTGTCGCCAGTCAACGATCTTGAGGCCAGCGCCGGTAGCCGCCGCTCCCCACACGATGATCAACATCACCACGCTGACCGAGGTTCCGAAGGCCATGAGCGTGAGCGGCGTGAACGTTCCGCCAATCGCGGCGTAGATCGTCGCGTGATCCGCGCGGCGCCATCCGGCGCGTGCGCGAACCGTGTGTACCCAGCGGTGGTACGTGACCGAGACGGCGAGCATCGCGCACAGGCCGACGGCGTACACGATGACCCCACCACGAGCCCGCGCTCCGCCGGCCAGGATCGCGAGCACCACGAGCAGCGGCACCGCGGCAACGAGGCCGAACAGGTGAAGTCGACCCCGCCACAGGGGCCGAGTGGCGCTCCCGAGAGGAACATCCATCAAGGCCAGCACTGGTGCCCGGGTAGACATGTTCGACTCCTCGCCAGAAACTGGCCCAGAGCGTCAACCGGGCGACGATCGCACCGGAGAACTGCCCCGTGGGATCAACCGTATCCCGACGGGACGACCGCGCGACGTCGGGCGACGGGGGTCATCCACGAAACCCGACTCGCCAGCCGGACAACGTGCCTGTTCAGAAGTGGAATGCGTCGGAAGCGCTCGTTGCTCCCGGAGACGCAAGACACACCTGAAAGCGGAACGGGAGGGGTTCCGCGTGAGCCGGTGCTGGCGCGCAAACTACCAGCTAGACGGGCTGTGATGCCGTCGCCGGGAGTAACGGCGGGAGTAACCGGTCAGCCCACTGGCGAACCTGGGGCTGGTTGGCGGGGTCGGGTGAACGTGTCGGCGCTGCGCCGCGGCACATGAGTCGCACGGGCGCTCCACGGAGGTGGCGTGCCCACCCGTGGCCGCTGGCCGTCGAGGCGGAACCATCGAAGTGTGCGACGTCTCCGTCAGTCTCCGAGTCCTGCTCGTCATCGAGCATCGAAGCGGCGCGTGCTCCTGCGTCGTGGTCGGTTAGGTGCTTGTGTTCGGCCAGCCGCCGGCTTGCGCGGTGACCGCCCGCTTCGAAACCTCGGCCGGATTGTCTTGTGCTTGCTGAGGAGCGGACGATTCGGGATCCAGACTGTCGCGCAAGCGCTCTCTAGGCGTATCCAACCCGTCGTCGTCCCTCTCGTGGTGCGGTGCCCGGTCGGCGTCGAGTTCGGCGGCCCTGCCTCGGGACTCGTCGGCCGGTGTCTCCTTCGCTGGGTCCTCGTTGGTGTTGTGCGTGTCCACGCTGTCGAACGATCGCTCTCGATCGAGCCGGTCTTGCGCATCGTCCCACGTGACGAGTTCACCGCTGTCCGTCGGGTCGGGGATCTCCGATTCGTCGGCCGGAGAATCAGCGACCCCGACGCGGACTGCGTCCGGCGGAGATGAGGGCCCTGTCGGTGGGCGGTCTTCGGATTCGAGTTCTTCGAGGTCCTTGGCCGGTGGGGTGATGTCGATGCCCGCTTCTTCCACGGCGTTGCTCGACTTGGAGAGCTGTGGAGCGCGGGGCGACCAGGGGCGGACGGATTGCAGTACATGGGCGTAGAAGCCGTCGACGGCGGTCAGCACGCTGTCGATGAAGCCGCCTCGTCCCGTTCCTCGCTTCGGGCCGAGTGCGCTCGCGATCGCGACTCGGAAGGTTCGAAGGTCCTTCTTTGGGTCGGTGATCAGGACGTTGGGGTCTTGTCGTACGAGTCGCAGCAGCTCACTCGTCGACGTACGGGCATTGGCGACGAAGGCGTCGACCCTCAGACCGTCGGGCGCGTCAGCGAGTTGACGGATCAGCCAGTTGACGCGAGTAGTGGCGCGTCCGTCGCGCGGGGCGTCGATGTCGGCTGAGGCGGTGATCCGATTCGCGCGGAGGTCGGCGGTGACGTCGATTGGCGCGACGGCGTCCGGGATGCGGAGCTGGCCGTAGAGCGCCCCGCGTTCGACCAAGGACTGCGCTTGCGATGAGAATCGGAGTGTCGGGTCGGCAAGTTCCTTGCGGGAGAGCTGCACCTGCACGTCGCTGCCGAGTTCTCGTCCGAGCCGGAGGGCCGTGTAGCGGAGGAGCTGTTCCCATCGGGAGACGACCTCGGCGATGCCTTTGTCGGTGGCGCGAAGAGTGCCGGCTCCGACGGACTCGCGCACAGTGACCCACGCTGCGCCCATGTCCGTGAAGTCCATCGCCCCGGATTTCGGATGCTCGAGGTAGCGGATGAGTTCTCCGAGAATCCACGCCTGCTCCGGATCGGACACGCCGCGGTGAACGCGGTGCTGTACGGCGAACGCTGTTACCTCGGCCCACGACAGATGGTGGAGAGCGACTCTCTTCGTCTTGCGGCGGTCGACGTCGATGGGATGGACGCCCGGGGCGGGCGCGATCTGGTTCGAGATCGTCAGCACACAGTCGAAGTCCTGTTCTCGTGCGACGTCGAGGTACGCCTCAACCTGCGGACGGGCGAGTTCGTTCGGTCCGGTCTTTACCTCGACGAGGCACGTCCATGTCCGTCCGCCTCGAGCGGCTCGTAGCAGTCCGTCCGGATACACGCGTTGCTCGCCGAGCGCGAACGGCACCTCGATGAACGTCGCCAATTGTCCTGCTGGAGCGCCCAACGGCTTGACGATTGTCTGGGCAAAGTCACGCACCGAACTCATCACCGCGAGGAGCGCCGATGTTGCGCGACGCTCGGCCTCTTCCGCGCCGTTGATCCCGCTGGTCGGAATCAGGCGCGCCTGTTGCCAGTTCTCTTCCACTGTCCCACTCCCTCACTCAGGGCCCACCCCTGAGGCACCGACGAGCATTGCACATTCAAACGTGACGGTCGGACAGCATCAGCCGCCGAGCAGCGCAGTGCCTGTCAGTGATGAGATTGGGGTTGACGTGAGTGCCGACTATTCAGAATCTCGCCCACGGAACCGGCTCCGTCGCGCCGACCCATTGGCCGCGAAAATGTCGTCGGTGGCGGTAGTTGCCCTGATAGTCGAGTAGTCGCAGGATGCCCAGTTCAGCGAACTCGAGAGCAAGTCGCCATGCTTCTCGCATCACCGCGCCGTCGGGCCAGTCCAACTGGCGGGGCTTCTTCGGAGGGTGCACGAGCCGATTTCGTAACCCGGCGAGCACGGCAGGCGCGTCAGCGGGGTCGTGCCGGGTTGCAGCGCGATCGGCGAGAGCTTGAAGCTCGACGGGGACGGCGAGGCTGATTCCGGCCCACTCCAGAAAGCGCCGGATGCGGTCGGCCGCGCTTGCGTCTGAGGGCAATGCGGGTACGAATCCTGCGCTCTCGGCCGACCAGGCGAGTAGCTCCAGCGCTGCGACGGCGGTCGCAATGGATACATCGACAGGGTTCGGTTCGTTGGCGCTGATCACCATGCGGACGAGTCGCCTGAGAACCAGGCGCCAGAACTCGTCGCCGGAAAGACGGACGTAGCGATCGAGGAGACCCGCCAAGCCACCGAAGAGGGAGCCCTCGAACCACGACAGCGGCTGGGTCCACGGGTCGGCGATCGTCGTTTCCCAGCGCACCGCGACCGCAGCGCCAGCTTCGTCGTACGCGGTCGGTAAAGCGAGTCCGACTAACCGGCCTTTCGCAAACGACAGGACATGGAACAGAGCGTCGCGAAGCGCGTCGGCGTCAGCGAGATCGAAGACCTGCTCGTCCCTGCGGCATATTTCGACGGCGTGGGTGAACGCGTAGGAACCAGCCTGCTCGGACGCCTCTCCCCATAGCAGCCCCTTGCGCAGGGGCTGACGACCCCAGAACGTGAGATGCCAGGCATCGACGTCGAGTTCGCTAACCGTCCGCGGCTCCTCTTCGCCTTCGAGCGTGGTCCAGCCATCGAGCGAGTCGTTGACGAAGTTGATCAGCCCCAGAGCTACTGCGCTGATGCGGCGCGGATCGCCGATGGTTTGGCGCTCCACGTCTCCCGACGTCTGGAACGTGTACCTCGCTCCCGGCTGCGAGGACCGCCATAGATGAGCAGAGAGTGGAATTGGCACCGCCTCGAAGTGGGGGAAACGAACGTGCCGTTCAACGGTTGTGTAGCTGCGCATCGCCGCGACGCCCGGGGAATGGCTTGCGAAGCGATAGCGGATGCGAGGAGACGGCCGAAAAGAGAACTGGACCTGGGCTGGACCCTCGGCTACCTGCTCGCCGAACTCGATCTGAAGCCGGCCGGACCACAGCGCGAAGGCCTTGTCGGCCCGGTGTGAAGTGAGCGCAGGCCAGGGAACACGGATGCGACGACGCTACGCCAAGCGGAACGACGACTTGACCTGGATGCTCAGCCGGCATTTGCACTCGAACCAGATGTTCGGGTCCGCTGCCGAAGCGTCCGACCGCAGGTTCCCCGGAGGGGAACCTGCAAAGGTGCCTCGCTCGGAGAATCGGGCCGACCCGAACCCTCGGACCCGGAACATCGCGGGCCACGCGAGTGCCAGGCGGGCGGAGTCCACACCGCCAGACACGGCCTCCGACCCGGCACGCAGCAGCCGCTCCCCGGTCGCCACAGCGGCCCGACGGCTCCGAGCCGGCCAGGAACATCGGCTGGGTCGCACTGGTCGACCGCAGGCCACGGCGGCGGTCGCCGCGGCGAGCAGGGCGAGGCGTCGGGCGACGGCCACGGCGGTCACGCCGAGCGGCTCGATCCACACCAGCTCGACGTACGGGTCGACCAGAGCCCAGCGCTGCTCGACGGTTCGCAGCAGCGAGATCAGCTGCAGGCGGGTGGGTGGTCGTAGCTCTTGAAGGCCGATCCCGGGGTCGGAGGCGTCGCTCATGTCGACTTAAAGCGCCGCCGGACGCTCCGAAGGCGACATCGGAATCGGGCGAAAGTTCTCGTGACGGGGGCGGGGTGCCGGTTCCGAGGGCTCGGCTCCGGAGTGACCCGATCTGGCCGTTGACCTGGTGGTTCGGGTCACCGGGTGCGGTATCGGGTCACCGTGCCCGTTCGATGCAGATCTGACCCGATCTGGCCCTTGACCTGGTGGTTCGGGTCGACCCGTGCCGTACGACTGTGGCGGTCGTGCGGCGTGACCCGAACCGCCGGTGGCCCGATCGGGCCAAGCCCCGGCGTCGGGGTCGCCGAGGTCGGCAGCCGGGCGTTCGGCCCCACAGACCGTCCTCGCCCCGCCGCTCAGCCGGCGGGTGCGGTCCCGTCGGCCAGCTGGCTGCGAGACCCGGTCACCCTGTCAGGCTGCGCTACTTCGACGGATACCGCCGGACCGACACCGTGGCACCGCCGCCGGCGTCGGTGTGCCGCGTCGCTCGTAGTTTCGCGTTCGTGCGGCGGCGAGGCCTTCCCACCCCGGCCTCGCCGTTGCGCTCGACCGGTGCTGGGTCGAGCCCGGTCAGGCGCCGTAGAGGACCGTCACGGAAATCGTTGGTCCCGCTGGTGAGCGTGAGGAGCAGTTCCGAACGGTACCTGGCGTTGGGCGATCGGGGAAGATGGCGAGGAAGGACTGCGTCTCGCTGTCGTAGTGGAACTTCCGCTGGGTCGGTTCCTCGACCGAGGCGATCATTCGGTCGCCGTTCGGGACGAGCTGATACACGACGACCTGGTCGGGCCACCGCAACGTGATCGTCGCCCGCAGCAAGGCGTTCAAACCTCCGATTCGCGAGCGAAGGTGCGGGCATCCGTCGCCCAGTTCGCAGTCGTCAGGCACCGTGACCCCACGGGCGATCGGGGTCCAGCTTCCGCCGTCGATGCATCAGCCATCGTGTCAACATCCGCGGCCCCAGCTGGCGTCTGCGCGAGCACAGTGGACTCGAAATCGCGGCCACCAACCACGACCGCTAACCCGCCGACGCCAACCCGGAACCCCCGGACTCAACCGCGAGTTTCCGATGAGTGCTTGAGGCGACTTCTCCCGAGCACCCACCCCACTGACCTATGCGCAGCAAGTACCGCATGAACGGCCTGGTGTCGGGTTGGCGACCACCGACGCCGCCTGCGGCGGACGCAACGGCAGCACCAACTCCGGAGCGATGGAACCTGCCGCCCGGCCGGCGCTGAACGGGACTCTGGCAGCGGCCAACTGACAGTCCTGGTCGCCCGTTCGCTTCGGCGTGCCCCTGGCTTGTGTCGATGTGCAGATCTGAGCGCGTTCGAGCACCTCCAACAGCCAACCGATTGCAGGCCGCGCGGATCCGCTCTGGAACAGAGCGGCACCGCCCGGCGTGGCCGAGACCGGTGCTTGCGCATGTCGGTAGTCGCAGCGTATGATCCTCTAAACCTCCATATCTTTAGAGAGTCTCCTCGGCACGCCAGAGAGACGGTTCGACGGAGGCCGTGCAAGGGGGGCATTGAGGTTGGAATTCCAGGGGGCAGGCGTGGGCATCCGGCTCGGACGTGCCATGAGAAGGGGTGGCGTCAGTGGCGCAGGGCATCGCTAGGACTCTCGCCGGGGAGCTCCGTGCTCGCATCCTGTCGGGCGACCTCCCCGACGCGACTGCGTTGCCGACGTTCGAACGAATGCAAGCCGAGTTCGACGTGAGCATGCCGACGCTGCGGGAGGCGATCCGAATTCTGGAGTCGGAGGGCTTGATCGTGGTTCACCGGGGCAGCCGCGGCGGTGCCGTCGTCCGCTCGCCTCGAGGCGAGACGATCGCCTACACGCTCGGTCTAGTGCTCGAGTCGGCCGAGACGTCGCTGGTAGATGTTGCCACGGCGTTGCAGGACATCGAGCCTCTGTGTGTCAGGTATTGCGCGCTGCGCCCCGATCGCCGTGAGACCGTCGTGCCGGCGCTGCGGAAGGTTCATGAGGCGGCAGTCGAATTGTCTGACAGTGACGAACGATTCACCGAAGCGGCACGACGGTTCCACGAGGTTCTCGCCGCTGAGTGCGGCAACCAGACGCTCAAGGTCCTCGTCGGAGCACTGATCGCTCTCTGGTCGGGACACGAGAGTGAGTGGGCCTGCCACGGAGAGGTCGGTCGCCCCACTGCTGCTCAACGGCGCGTGGGTACGGCTGCGCACGCACGGCTCATCGAGTTGATCGACGCAGGTGACGCGGACGCGGCCATGGCTCTTGCCCGTGAACACGTCGCCGCCTCGCAGAACGCAGCGCTGTCGCGGACGTCTCAGCAGACAGTTCGCTCGGCCGCAGTCAGCCCGCTCGCTCTCGACCGGGCCCGCGAGCTCCGTGGTGGTGGGCGATGAACGTCGTAGAGCGTGTTGATGACACCACGATCGAGGATCTCGTTGACGGTCTCGGTGACTTCCTCCGGGCCGAGGTGTTCCCGCGCACCCAGCAGTTGATCGCTGGCGATGGGCATCCCGTGACGTTCGGGCCTGACGGTCGATTCACCCCAGAGGTGCTGCGGTTACTCCGGGAAGTCCGCGAACGTTCGGCGGCGGCCGGCTTCTACACGATGCTCGTCCCGACCGAGCTCGGCGGTGGCGGCCTTGGTGCCGTGGCCCTCTACAGGGCTTGGGAGACCGTCTACCGGGTCTGCGGTGCCGAAGCCTGGCTCGGCTACCACGCCGTCGCACACTGGTCCCGCGGCCCGAGCCCCCTGCTCGCCAAGGCCTCGGCCAAGATCCGTGACGCGTTGCTCGGCCCGCTCCTCCGGGGAGAGACGACGCTGTGCTTCGCAATGTCCGAACCAGACGCTGGCTCCGATGTCTGGAGGATGCGGACCGCGGCCACGCCAGTCGCCGGTGGGTGGGAGCTGTCCGGCACGAAGCAGTGGATCACGAACGCGCCGTACGCGGACTACGCGATCGTGTTCGCGGTCGACGACCACGCGGCGTTCAGAGCCCGGAGCGGGGGACTTTCCGCGTTCGTCGTCCCCGTCGACCGACCCGGATTCAGCGTCGACAGCGTGATCCGCATGTTCGGCCACGTCGGCGGTGACGAAGGCATCGTGTCGCTCGACCGAGTGGTCGTGGGCAGCGAGTACCTGCTCGGTGAGCGCGGGGCCGGCCTGGGACTGGCAATGTCCGGGGTCTCGACCGGCCGGCTGTACAACTGTGCTCGATCAGTGGGCCTCGCTCGATGGGCGCTCGACAAAGCGCTCCGGTACGCGTCGGACCGCGTCGCTTTCGGCCGGCCGATCATCGACAACCAGGGAATCGGCTTTCCCCTCGCCGAGGCGGCGATGCGCGTTCACGCCGCCCGCCTCGCGGGGCTCCACGCGGCACGCCTCCTCGACGCAGGACGGCCTGCGCGCCTCGAGGTGGCGGCTGCCAAGGCATTGTCCACGGAGACAGCGGTGGCGACGATCGATACAGCGATGCAGGTGCACGGAGCGATGGGATTCACCAACGAGCTCGGACTTGCCGAGGCGTGGCAGCAGGTTCGCCGAATCTGCGTGGCCGACGGCTCGGCCGAGATGATGCGCCGGCAGGTGCTGAAGCTGCTGCGCGACGGCGACCGACCTGAGGGCTGGCGGTGACGCTCGACATGTCCGCCCCGCTGCGTGTCGAGCGCGCCGGTCCAGGGGGTCACACCGCTGTGATCGTTCTGAATCGGCCGGCGAGAGGCAACGCCTTCACAAGTTCGATGCGAGCGATGATGGTCGACGCGTGGACGCTCGTACGTACGGACGACTCGATCCGCTGTGTCGTCGTGACCGGGACAGGTGACCGGCACTTCTGCACCGGCGTTGACGTCGCCGAGGTCGCCAAGACGGGGCGGGGCACTGCCGGCGACGGTCCCGCGGCTGAGGAGATCGTATGGTCACCGTTCAGCGGTCCGGTCTGGAAGCCGGTCGTGTGCGCTCTTAACGGTCTCGTCGCCGGTGGCGGCCTCCATTTCGTTGCCGACGCCGACATCGTCGTGGCTGCGTCGCATGTCGAGCTCCTTGACCCCCACGTCTCGATCGGCATGGCCGGTGCCGTTGAAAGCGTCGGATTGAGCCATCGCATGCCGCTCGGGGCGGCGCTGCGGATGACGCTGTGCGGCAGGCACTACCGGATGCCTGCCGAACGCGCGCACCAGCTCGGCCTCGTCGACGAAGTCGTCGACCGCACCGAGCTGATGCCGACAGCGATGGCCATCGCATCCCAGATCTGCGAGAACTCCCCAAGCGCCGTGCGGGTTTCCAAGCGAACAATCTGGGAAAGCATCGGCCGGTCGCGCGCCGACTCAGCCGAGTACGCGTGGGCGCTTGCACGGTCGCAGTTCGCGCACCCGGACGTCGCGGAGGGGGCTGCTGCGTTCACCGAACGCCGTCAACCCCAGTGGATGGAGTCATAATGGCAGTCTTTGACGCCGCCGAGTTGGCTTTCCGCGAGGAGGTCGCAGATCTGCTGCGGTCGCGAACTCTCGGGCCGTGGCAGTACTTTCGGGGGCGAGGTGGTGACACTCGTCTGCTGTACCAGGAGCTGGGGGAGCGCGGGTGGCTCAGTCTGTCGTGGCCGATAGAGCTCGGGGGTGGTGGTCGCCCGATCACCTACGACTACCTTCTCTGGGACACGCTCGCCGAATTTCGTGCCGCCCGTCCCGATCTCGGCCCCGGCATCGTAGCGCATGCCATCGCCAACCACGGCACGGCCGAGCAACGAGCGCGTTATCTGCCTGAGCTTCGCTCCGGCACGGTCTGCTATGCACTCGGCTACTCGGAGCCGGACGCAGGGAGCGATCTCCGGGGCGTTCGAACCCGCGCCATGCGCGACGGCGAGCTGTACCGCGTCGTTGGGGAGAAGTGCTGGACCTCGGACGCCCAGCACGCCGACTACCTCTGGCTGCTCTGCCGCACCGGGGAGCCGGCCAGCAGAGCTCGCGGATTGACACTTCTCGTGGTGCCGATGAACAGCGATGGCATCACGGTGACGCCGATCGAGACGATGGACGGCCACCGACTCAACAGCGTGTTCTTAGACGATGTGGTGGTCTCTGCCGACGCTCGTATCGGCGACGAGAACGAAGCGTGGGACATGATCCGTGAAGCCCTCGCTGTCGAGCGGCACCTCCAGGTGCTTCCCGGACGCCTCCGCCGCGACGTCGCCGACCTCGGGGCGCTCTGCGCTCGTCTCGGGGGGAACGGCGACTCGCTCGCTGTGGTCGACGAATTCGCTGCTCGCGTCCGTCAGGTCGAAGCGAGTTCGCTGGCGACCTTGGCGGCGATGGTGGCAGGGCGTCCCGCCGTCGTCGAGGCGGCACGCACCAAGTACCTGGGCAGCATCCTCGCTCAGGACATCCCGCGCGCTGCCCTCGATCTTGCCGGGGTGCACGGGATGGATGCTGCCGAGCCGTGCGCGTTTCTGTGGCGTCAGTCGTTCATGGAGACAATCGCTGGCGGGTCGGTGGAGATCATGCTGTCGATCATCGCCGAGCAAGAGTTGGGCCTGGCGAGGGCGAGATGAATAGATCCCCGCTCCTACTGTCGGAGGTCCTCCGAGCTCACAGTGTCCATCGCGGCCGGCTGCCGGCGATCACTGACCAGTCGAGGACATTGACGTACGCCGAGTTGTGGGACCGGTCGACCTCGGTTCGCGACCAGCTACGTGACGACGGCTACACCCCGGGTGACCTCGTCGCGGTGGCCGCCTCTGGCTCAGTCGACCACGTATGCGTGATTGTTGGGATTCTGCGAGCAGGGATGGTCGTCGCGCCGCTCAACCCTCACCTGACGTCGCGGGAGCAGCAGACGTATGTAGGTCGCATCGGTGCGGCCGTCGCGTTCGTCGACACCACCGGTGGAGACCCATCGTGGCGCCACTTCGACGAGCTGCTCGCTTCCGGATCTGACGGCGACGTCAACCCGGATACAGCCAACGAGGACGACCTGGCGATCGCCTTTCCCACCGGCGGTACCACCGGGACTCCGAAGGCTGCTCGTTGGAGCCACCGCTCACTCGTGCTCGCTCTTCTGTCGTCGGCCCAAAACCTCAGGGTGACCCCGCAGCACCGTGAGGTGTACCTGTCACCGTTCTTCCACGTGACGATGGTGACGGGGCTCCTGACGACTCTGCTTGTCGGCGGGACTGCATCGTTGCATCGCCAGGTCGACGACGACGCGGTGGCAACACTGCTCTCGCCGAGACCGAGCCGTGTCTTTGCCACGCCGACGGTGATGGCACGGGTTCTCGCGATGGCGGGTCCGGGGCCACATCCTGCCGCCCGCCCGACGCTGATCTTCGGTGCCGCGCGCAGCTCGGCCGACTTTGCGAAGACACTGCTGACCGCGTTTCCGGCCGCGCAGGTGTTCACGGGTTACGGCGCCACTGAGTTCGGTGCGGTCACACGAGTGTTCCCCGAGGAGATCAACGATGGGCGCGGCGTGGGGCGGCCGGTTTCGGGTGTCCGGCTGAAGATCGTCGATGACTCCGGCGCCGAACAGTCTGCCGGAACTGTCGGCGAGATCATGGTCTCGTCGCCGTGGCAGATGGACGGCTACCTGGCTGGTGCCGCAGCGGATGAACCCTTCACCGTCGATGGCTTCATTCGATCGGGAGATCTCGGCCTGCTTGATCGCGACGGCTATTTGCATCTTGCGGGTCGTCGCAAGGAGTTGATCAAGACGGGGGGCGAAGCCGTGTTCCCAGCCGAGGTCGAGGACGCGCTGCTCACCCATCCAGCGGTCGCCGAGGCCGCCGTTGTCGGCCGGCCCGATCCGGAATGGGGCGAAAGAGTGGAGGCCGCGGTCGTACTCACCGAGGCCTCGACGACAACAGTCTCGGACCTCGTGGAACACTGCCGTGCCAACCTCGCGCGATTCAAGGTGCCGAAGAGGATCCTCGCAGTCGAGGCCCTGCCGTACACACCGAACATGAAGCTCGACCGCGCTGCCCTCATGGAGGTGCTGGCGTCATGTTGAGCCTCGAACCTTCGGCCGAGCAAGTCGCGCTCGCGCAGTCTGTGGCTGCGGCGTGCGCTGACCCCGAGGATGCGATGGCGGCGCCGCGCTGGGGCGTGCTCGCCGAGATCGGAGTGCTCGCCCTCGGCTCCGCCGGTTACGGCGCGGCGCCCGACATGATCGCGGCGATGGAGGCGCTCGGCGCGGTCGGCCACCCCGGGCCGCTCGTCGCCGCCGCGTTCGCCGCGCAGGTTCTTACCGGCCCCCTTCACGAGGCGGCGACGTCGGGTGCAATGGTCGGCTTGGTTGTTGATGGCCTGGTCAGCTGGGGTCAGCGCGCCGACATCCTCATCGAGGTTGACGGGACCAACGCTTGGCTCGTCGAGGCAGACGGACCGCTCGAGCCGTTCACGACGCTGGCCGACCGGCCGTGGGCACGTGGCACGACGCGACGCAAAGTGGAGCTCGACAACGCTCTTGAGGGCTACCGGTACGGTGATCTCACGGTCGCTGCCTGGGTCACCGGCGCCGCCACTCATCTGCTCGAGCGAGGTGCGGTTCATGCCCGCGAGCGGCGCCAGTTCGGCGGACCCATCGGCCGCTTCCACGCGGTATCGCATCCGCTCGCCGCGGCTGCTGCCGAAGTTGGCGCGGCGCGCGACCTGACCCGCCTCGCCGCCGTTACCGAGGGGCCAGAGAAGCTCGGGCTCCTCGCTGCGCAGGCCCGCATCGTGGCCAGCCGTGCGGCGATGCGAGCGGCGTTCGCCGTCCACCAAGTCCACGGAGCGCTCGGATTCGCGATCGAGTCGGACATTGCCAGGTTCAGCGCGGGAATCCGCGAGTGCTCGGTCGTCTTGCCGCTCGGACTCCGAGCGAGAGTGCAGCAGCCCCAGGTGGAGCGATGAGGGACGTCAGGCCGCGCGGCAAGTCCTTGATCGTCACCGAAATGTTCGGATCAGGCTTGCGTGGCCACTCGAGGGTCCGTTGCTCGGCGTCGGCGGGCGCTCGCAGGCGTTTCGCGAGGCCTTCGACGTCGTCAACGCTGAATGGCCCGCGCGCCGACGCGGGCCTCCCGTTCCGCGGACCCGGTCCACGGTGCCAAGACGAGCACTCGCGAGCACTGCTCGGACGCGGGAGGAGAACCCACGCAGTCAGCCGGTCCGTACCGGCCACACAACCACGGCCAGATCCGGCTCGAAATCTCACATCGATACAAGGGGGAATGACATGACTACGGGACGCACAGCGTTCTCACTCGGAAGTGCACTAGTGGTGTGCGGCGCCATTGTGACGGGGGGTACGGCCGCATCGTTCGCGTCGGCACCTCCCGGCGCCTGCGACGACAACGATCCGGTCAAGGTGGGCGTGTCGGTGCCTCTGACCGGCCCGATCGCCAGCTACGGGGATACCTTCGTGCCGGCCATCGAGCTCGCCATCGAGCAGGCCAACACCGGCACCATCCCGGCCTACCCTGGCAGCTCGGGAATCCTCGGCCGTTGCCTCGAGCTGATCGTCAAAGATGACGCTGGCGACCCCACCCAGGCGGCCCAGGTCGTCCGGCAGCTGGTCTACGAGAACGAGGTTGATTTCGTCGTGGGACCATCGAGTTCGTCGACAGTCGGCGGTTCGCTCGACATCGTCAACAACGAGGGAGTGATTCAATTCGTCCCGGCCGGACTCGATGCCGCCGGCGACGACCCGGAGACCTACCCCTACACCTTTGTTCCGGCAGTGACGATCAACCGGCTTGCTCCGACGTGGGTCGACTATCTCCAGGAACTCGGGTCGGAGCGGCCCGCGTTGCTCGTGATCAACTTCCAACTCGGACTCGAGAGCCGCGACGCCATCATCAACAACGACCTGTTCGAGGTCGCCGCGGTCGAGGTAGTGGAACCTGGTACGACCGACATGACCGCGGCGATGCAGCGGCTGCAGGACGCCGATCCCGACGCGATGTTGGTACTGGCGACAGGCGCTGATCTCATCGCAGCGCTGCACGCACGCGAAGCACTGCGAATGACAGACCTCCCGGCGATCTCGTTCATCGGCACGGCGACGCAGGGCGTCCTCGACGCCGTCGGTGAGGCTGGCCTAGAGAACGTCTACGCGGGTCAGGCCATCAAGAGCTGCACGCGTACGGGCGAGGACGGTCCCCCGCGAGGCGAGCTGTGCGCTGCGTTCCACGCCGCGCTTAAGGAGTTTGTCGGCGAGGACCCGTTGACGCTCAATCTCGCCAACGCATCGCTGGCCTACGACGCGACGATTCCGATGATCATCGCTGCGAACGAGGCGAACTCACTCGATCCCGACGATGTCAAGGCGTGGCTGGAGGCCAACCCTGTCGAGGCAATCGTCGGCACACTGCAGTTCAGTCCTGAGTCGCACCTCGGGGTGCTCCCCGAGTACCTGACGATGGTCCTCGCTGCGTCTCAGTCCGACGGTGTGCTCACGGCGAGTTCGTGAGTCGGTCCACCAGGAACTGACCGTCCCAGATCTCGGAGACGTCGTCCGGTCCCGCCCACGAGGCGGGACCGGACGGGTCGGCGCGGTCCGATCGGCCCTTCTCTTCCGCAAGCACCCACGAGAGACACTGTGCACTGGATCAACTTGATCATCGCCGGCCTGTGCCAAGGCGCCGTCTATGCGGCGCTCGGAATGGGCTACAACATCATCTTCGCTACCACTCATGTCATGAACTTCGCCCAAGGCGAGATGTTCATGGCCGGCGGCATGCTCGGGGCGCTGTTCGTCGTCAGCTTCGGCCTGCCACTGTACGTGGCGTTCCCGTTGGTCATTCTTGCGACCGGCCTGATCGGTGCCGTCGAGGAGCGTCTCGCGGTACGGCCGGCATTGCGCCGGACGGCGAGGTCGGGAGGCGGTCTCTCGAGCCAACATGGCTGGCTGCTGTCAACGCTGGGTGCAGCGATCATCTTGCGATCTGCCTTTTCATTGACGATGGGGTCGGACGTACGTCGGATGCCGCCGATCATCGATCCCGACTTCTGGGGAGTGAGCGAGATCGGCGGTCTGCGGCTGGAGCCGCAGCGGTTGTTGCTGCTGGCCTCAGCAATTGCAGCCGCATTGTCGCTGGGCGCCTTCTACAGCCGCCGCCTCGCCGGGCAGGCGCTGATGGCGATTGCACAGGACCGCGAGGCGGCCCGACTGCGGGCGATTCCCGTCGAGCGGTACTCGATGTTCGCCTTCGCGCTCGGTTCGGCGCTGGCCGGAGCATTCGGGTTCATCACAGCACCCATCACCAGCGCTTTCGCGACGATCGGCCTGTTGTTCGCTTTGAAGGGGTTCATCGCCTGCGCGGTAGGCGGCATCCCCTCGATCCGCGGGACTCTGGTTGGCGGACTATTGCTCGGTGTCGTCGAATCAGCCGGTGCCGACATCATCCCCAACGGCGGGGGCTATCAGGAGCCAATCGTGTTCACGGTACTCATCGTGTTCTTGGTCGCGCGGCCGGGTGGGCTGACCGGACGAGCCGCGAGGGCTGTCTGATGGAACCTGTCACCTCTGTCACGGGCGGTCGGCGCAGTTGGATTGCCCACGCGGTACTGCTCGGAGCATTGCTACTTGGTCCGCGCCTCTTCTCAGAAATAGTCAGCGGTGTCAGCAGCGTCATCACGTGGCCGCTCTCACAGCAACTGCATATTGCGAGCAATCAGTACGAGGTGTTCAACACAAGCTTGCTGTTGACCTACTTGATCGCCGCGATCGGCCTCAATCTACTGACTCAATCGGGACTCATCTCGATGGGACACACGGCCTTCTTCGCCATAGGTGCGTACGGATCATCAATCCTCACCGTGACGTACGGGTGGAGTTACTGGCCGGCACTCATCGTGGTCACCGTCGGATCCGCCCTCGTCGGTTTCGTGCTCGGACTGCCCGGCACACGTCTCGGACTGTTCACCTTCGCCATGGTCACGCTGGCGTATACCCTGACAACGCAGAAGCTAGCTCTGCAGTGGACGTCCCTGACGGGCGGTGGGACCGGCTTCCGCAGGATCAAATTCCCTGCTGGGTTCGACGACCTCGACTCCTTCTACTGGGTGCTGGTCGTGGTCGTCGTGTTGGCGTATGTCCTGGCCCACAATCTCCTGCGGTCGTCATTCGGGCGCAACTCGAGAGCCGTTGAGACAAGCCCTGTGGCTGCTCAGTCGATGGGCATTCACGTCCAGCGGGTCAAAGTCCGCAGTTTCGCCGTCTCATCGGCGTTCGCAGCCGCCGCTGGAGCCCTCTACGCACCCCTGATTGGCTTCATTGCTCCCGACACCTTTCACTTCGACCTCGCCGTGCTCTTCTTGCTCATGGTCATCTTCGGCGGGGCCGGTACGCTCGCCGGACCCCTCATCGGGGCCGTCGTGCTGTTCCGGGTACCGATCGAGGTCGAGCGGGTCAGCAGCTCGCCCGGTCCGGCGACCCTGTTGGTCTACGGGGGTGCGCTCCTCTTGCTCGTCTGGATCAGCCCCGGCGGTGTCGTCGTCGGCGTTCACGCATTGCGCTCATGGGTGTCCGCCCGCCTGCGCCGTATCGGGTCCCCCGATCCGCGGCTCTCGGACACGCCTGCTGTGGCGGCAGATCGTCACGACGCCGAAGCCGATGCGCATCGGCGTCAGGCGCTGCAGCGCTTCGGGGATGCGCTCGACGACCTCACAGACCACGCTGCCGAAACGATCTTCGTCGCCCAGGACGTGCATGTAAACCTCGGCGGTGTACAAGCGCTCGCTGGACTCAACCTCGAGGTGCGCGCCGGGGAGATTCACGCTCTCCTCGGGCCGAACGGTTCTGGCAAGACGACGTTCCTCAACACGGTGTCCGGGTACGTGACGCCCGACCGTGGCTCGATCACATTCCTCGGGCGTTCACTGCTTGACCGTCCAGCCCACGGGCGTGCAACTGCGGGACTGACCCGTACCTTCCAGACGCCGTTCGTCTTCGGCACGATGTCGACCGCCGAGAACGTGCTCGCCGCCCTCGACCAGGACCGCACCACCGGCCTCATCCGTCAGGCACTGCGCATGCCGGCGGCACGGCGTGAGGAGCGACGGCTCTACGACGAGGCCGTGTCGATTCTCACCGCCGTCGGACTCGAACATCGCGTGACAGATCCGGCTGGGGCGCTCACCCCGGGGGAACGACGCCTGCTGGAACTGGCCCGGGTCATCGCCCTCCGCCCGCGGTTCATCCTCATGGACGAGCCGGCCGCCGGTCTGACGGGCCCCGAGGTCGACCACCTCGAGGCAATGATTGCGGTGCTGCGGAGCCGCGGTATCGCGACTCTGTTGGTCGAGCACCACGTCGACATGGTGCTTCGGCTTGCCGATGTCGTCACCGTGATCGACTTCGGACGGGTCATCGCTCATGGCCTCCCAGAATCGATCGGGGCCGACCCGGCAGTGCGGCGCGCATACCTGGGCGACTCGCACGCACACGATGACGTCGCGGACCCCGACAAGGCCGAGTCCCAGGTGGGCACGCTCGAGGCAGCGCCTCAGCCATGACGCCATTGCTCAGCATCCGTGATCTCGTCGTTGGCTACGACGGGGTGCCGGTGCTTCACGGCGTGTCGTTCGACTTGGTGGGGGGTGAGCTACTGACGATAGTCGGCGCCAACGGTGCAGGTAAGTCGACATTGCTCAAGGCGCTGTCCGGGTTGCGGCGGGCGATGGCTGGGTCGATCCAGTTCGACGGGGTCGACATCACGAGGTGGTCGCCGGCGCGTATCGTCGCCGCTGGTCTCGTTCAGGTGCCAGAGAACCGTCGGCTGTTCCCCGCCAGCACGGTGATGGAGAACCTTCGCCTCGGCGGCTATGTCCGCCGACGCCATCGTGCCGAGCTCGCCGCCGACATCGACGCTGCGCTCGAGATGTTCCCCATCCTCGCCGAGCGCAGCAGCCAGCGTGCCGGTGCTCTCTCGGGTGGGGAGCAACAAATGTTAACGATCTCCATGGGCCTGATGGCCAGGCCCCGACTGCTCGTGCTCGACGAGCCGTCGCTCGGCCTGGCACCTGTGCTGGTGGAGCGTGTTCTCGAGCACATCCATCAGCTTCATCAGCACGGGACGACCGTGCTGCTCGTCGAGCAGCTCGCCGACAAAGCACTCGGACTCGCCGATCGTGGGATCGTGATGAAGCTGGGGGAGATCGTCGCTGCCGGCTCTGCTGCAGAGCTTCGCAACGACCCGTCCATCCGCCAGGCCTATCTGGGGAACGTATGAGAGGCTTCGAGCTCCTTTCTCGCAGCGTCACTGCTCACGGAGTCGAAGTCGTCTTCGGATTGATCGGCGATGCCAACCTGTACTGGGTCGACCACTTCGTACGGGATGGTGGCGGCCGGTACGTGGCCGCCGCCGCTGAGGCAGGCTCGGTGCTCATGGCCACCGGATACGCTCGCAGTAGCGGCCGCCTCGGAGTTGCGACGGTGACCCACGGTCCGGCACTCACCAATACCGCAACTGCGCTGATCGAGGCAGTTCGCGACGGCACGCCTCTCGTCCTGATCGCCGGTGACACGGCGGCGTCGGATCGGGAGCATCTCCAGGACATCGACCAGCGTGCCTTCGTCAATGCAACCGGCGCCGGCTTTGAACCGGTGAGATCGGTCGCGTCGGTGAGCATCGACCTCTCCGTAGCCGTCCGTCGTGCCTGGGTCGAACGCCGGCCAATCGTGTTGAACGTCCCTGCGGATCTCCAATGGGCCGAGACCTCGGCCGAGGCAGTCGCGCCCGAACCAATCGGAACCCAAGCGACGGCGCCCGATCTGGACCGCCTCGACCAGGCCGTGGGGATCGTCGCCAGTGCTCGTCGCCCAATCATCCTCGCTGGCCGCGGAGCCACGTCGCCCGCTGCTCGCGATGCACTTGTCGCTCTGGCCGAGCGAATCGGGGCCCCGGTCGCGACAACCCTGAAGGCCCGCGACCTGTTCCGCGGAGATCCGTGGGATCTGGGCATCTTTGGCACCCTGGCCTCCGACGTCGCCCTCGACGCGATCGCCGCCAGCGATTGCGTCGTGGCGTTCGGTGCCGCCCTCACACGGCGCACGACCGTCGACGGCGCACTCCTTCGTTCCAAGCGCGTCGTGCAGTGCGACATCGACGCCACGCAGCTGGGACGACTGACCGCGGTTGACTGTGGCGTGGTCGGTGATGCCAGTCGAATCGCCACGTCGATGGTGGCCTGGCTCGACGAGGCCGGTATCGAGCCCACGACGTTCCGCTCATCGGAGCTCGCCGCTCGTCTGGCGAACTCCGATCCGCCGGTCCCAGCGTCGAGCGTCGGACCCATCGACGTGACCTCCCTCAGCAACTATCTCGAGCGAGCCCTCCCGACGGATCGAACGCTCGTGTTCGACGCCGGCCGGTTCTGCTACGAGCCATTGCGGCTACTCCACGTGCCCGAGCCGAGAGCGCTGCACGTCGCGCTGAACTTCGGCTCTATCGGGCTCGGTGTGGCGACAGCGATCGGCTCAGCGATCGGCTCGCCCGACCGAACGTGCGTCGTCGTCTGCGGCGACGGCGGGTTCCTGCTCGGTGGCCTCACTGAACTTGACACGGCCGTGCGAGAACAACTCGACCTCGTCATGGTCATCTGCAACGACGGCAGCTACGGGGCCGAATATGTCCAGTTCGTGGATCGCGGGCTCGACCCGGGACTGTCGCTGTTCACCCGCCCGAGTTTCGCCGCCGTCGCGACGGCCCTTGGCGCGCACGGCGTCACCGTGAACACCGCTGCCGATCTCACCCTCATCGATACCGCTCTCGCCGACCCTTCACGGCGCCCGTTACTCATCGATGTACGGCTCGATCCGGCACGGATGCCGAACCGGCGGTGAGCACTTGTGGCACTCCTTCGAACACCCACAACCCGACCAAGTCCCGATCCGCCGGACGGGCCAGCCAAGATTAGGAGTTGATCACATGGACGAACCCACAACGACGTCCGACGCTGTCACCATCCGCCGTATGGATGACGACAGCTTCGACGCCAAAGGACGACGAACCTTCTTTCGCTACCGCGACCTTGGACTGAACGAGGGGTCCAGGGGCACACTCAATGGCTCGCAGTACAAAGCCGTCGGAATCATGGAGACGACCGGCTTTCATTACCACGAGTGCGAGTACCAGTTCGGGTTCGTACTGCGTGGCTGGGTGGAGATCGCCTTTGCCGACGGGCGTGTGGAACGGCTCGAGCAGGGCACCTCGATCACGATTCCTGGTGGCACGATCCACAACGAGGTCGCGATGTCGAGTGATTTCGAGCTGCTCGAGATCACCTTCCCAGCCGCTATGGGTACCGTTGCCGTCGACGTCGACTTGGCCACAGGCCACCTTCAGCAGCCATGAGCGACACGGGAACGCTCAACCTTCACCACGTGGCGCTCGTTTCGGAGAACCTCCCCGGGTTGACCGAGTTCTATGTCAATGTGCTCGGCCTGGAGCAGATGACGGGTCCGCGTGACCGCTCAGGCGTGTCGGTGTTCAACCCCATCGAGGGATACAGCCGACCCACTGCTGCCGGCGCAACCGGAGTGCCGGCGGACTTCCTCGCCGCCGGCCGCGGCGAGGACCTTCAGCTGCACCTGTGCTTACGAAACCCGTACATTGGCGGGGCTGGCGGAATGGTCGCGAACCCGGTCGGCAAGGGCCACGTCGCGTTCCGTTGCGAGGACATCGAGGCGTTCAAAGCGCGCCTTCGGCGTCACCACATCCCGTTCGCCGACTGCGGGGAGTGGGCGGTGAGGGGGTGGTACCAGATCTTCTTCTACGACCCGGCCGGCACCGTCGTTGAAGTGCACCAGGTGATGGACGGGGGTGCGTAGGGCATGGCTCGATTCAAATTCGTCGTACTGACCCGGGCGACCGACGACCGCGACGATGAGTTCAACAGCTGGTACGACGCAGTGCACCTTCCCGACGTGCTCGCTGTCGATGGTGCTGTCGGGGCGAGGCGCTATCGCCTGGCCGGAGATGACAAGTCGTGCCCTTACACCTACCTGACGCTCTACGACTGGGACGCCGAGTCCGCCGACGCCGCTCGCGCGAGCCTGGCGGCGGCCACCGCTGCGGGGCTGCTGCCCCTCGATGACGTCCTTGACATCGACCACACCTGCGCGTGGTTTTTCGCTCCGATGGACTCCGAAACATGAGCGGTCCAGATCCGCTCGTCATCGTTTCAGCCGATGGACACGCCAGCGCGCCGCCCGAGGTGTACCGCCCGTACTTGGACGCCGCACTCAGGGATCGCTATGACGATCTCGTTCGCGAGGATGCCGAGCACCGATCCGTGTTCGAGGCCCTCTATCCACTCGACGACGGCTATCTAGAGCTGGTCGACGGTACTGGCGCGATCCGAAGCGGCGGCCTACGCGGCGCCCATGACGTAGCTCGCCGGCTGCGCGAGATGGACCGTGAGGGCATCGCCGCCGAGCTGATCATCTCCAACTCGCAGCTGAACACGATGCCATTCTTCACCACGGTGAACCGGCCTCACTCACACGAGCTCCAGGCGGCAGGTGCGCGGGCTTACAACCGATGGATCGCCGACTGCCTCGCAGAGGGCGATGGGCGTCTCTTCGCTGTCGGGTATCCAGGCCCCTCGCGCGACATGGAGGCTGTGCTGCGCGAGCTCGACTGGCTCGCCGACCACGGATTCAGCTCTGTCCCGGTGCCCGACCTCGTGCTTGATAGCGACCGCCCACCGCTCGCCGATCCGTACTTCGATCGGTTCTGGGCGGCGTGTGCCGATCACGGGTTTGTCCTATCGGTGCACGCCGGACATGGCCGCCCGCAGGGTGAGACACTGCGCTTTCTCGATCGCGTCGCAGCGCTCACCGGCGGCGGCGATCGTGAGGCGGCACTCACGGCACTCAACGCAGAGAAGGACTCGGTCTTCTCGTCATTCGACTTGCGCCCGCGGCGGGTGCTGTGGGAATTGATGCTCGCCCACGTCTTTGACCGGTTTCCAGCGTTGCGATTCGCTCTCACCGAAGTTCGGGGGGATTGGATTCCAGCGACGCTGGCATGGCTCGACTCCCGGCACGCGGTTGGCGACACGTCGATACGCCGCAAGCCGAGCGAATACTGGCAAGAACATTGCTTTGTCGGACTGTCGTTCATCCACCTCGCCGAAGTCGAGATGCGGACCGACATCGGGACGGAGAACATGATGTTCGGTCGCGACTATCCCCATCCCGAGGGGACCTGGCCGAACACGCTCGACTGGCTCGCACACGCCCTCCGCGGGGTCGACGAACTCGACGTGCGGGCGATTCTCGGCGGAAACGCGATCGAGTGCTATGGCCTCGACCAAACTGCGCTTGCTGAGGTTGGCCATCGAATCGGGCCGACCCCAGCGTCCCTCTCGAGTCGGCAGGTGGCGGACGAGATGCTCGCTGATTTCCAGACACGAGGTGGCTACCTCCGCGCGGCTGAGCACGTCGATACCACTGCTCTAGAGTCCGCCTTCGCGTCCGATCTCGCTGCGATCTGATCGGCGAGCCGGAGCGAGCTCCGTGCGACGGGCGCCTCGCCAGGTCCGCGCCGAGGGTCGTGGTCCGTACAGATTCGGTCGTACACGAGGTGCTGGCGCTGATCATGTGTCGACGGCGGGAATCATGGTCCCTGGTCTTGGCCGATCGTTGTCGCACGGCTTGCCGGCTGACCCGGCCCGATAGCTGGTCTCCTGTCCGTGCCGGCTGCGCGCCTCATGGAGGTTGGCAAGGCGAACCGGTCGCCACGAACCGGTCGAGCGATCGCTGACACGTAGGCTTGACTGGCTGGTCAAACAATGCGACGGTGGCTCACGACATGGACTTCGACCTCAGCGTTGAGCAAACACAACTGCGTGACACCGTTCGCCACTTGATGAGCCGTGAGGCGACCGACGACCGTCTGCGGGAGCTAGACGAGCAGGAGGCCTACCCGTACGAGCTGTACGCCCGATGGGTCGAGATGGGCCTCATCGGATTGCCGTTCCCGGAGGAGTTCGGCGGCATGGCTGGGTCGATCATGGACTTCGTCGTCGTCGCGGAAGAGATCGGCCGGCGCGGCTACGACCTGGCTGGCTTGTACGGGACACCGATCTTCAACGGTCTCAACATCCTCGAACACGGCACCGACGCTCAACGCGCCGAGCTGATCCCCGCCCTGATCGGGGGTCGCGTCCGCTTCAGCATCTCGATCACGGAACCAGGAGCGGGCTCTGACGCCGCAGCGTTGCGCGCTGCGGCCACCCGAGTCGACGGCGGCTACGTCCTCAACGGCGAGAAGATCTTCACGAGTGGTGCCGACCTCGACGACACCATCATATGCGTGTACGCACGGACGAGCCGAGCGTCGCGTCCGCAGTCCGGAATCACCTGCTTCCTGGTCGACAACACGGCACCCGGTCTCGAGATCCGGCGGGTGCGCACAGTCGGTCGACACATGTTCCCCACCACCCAGGTGTTGCTCGACGATGTGTTCGTCGCCGACGAGCGCGTTCTCGGACCGGTCGGGGGCGGCTGGACTATCCTGCTGTCGGGGTTGCGACTCGAGCGGCTGGTCACGTCCGCGGCCTATGTCGGCAATGCACGGACCGTCGTCGACGAAGCGCTCACCTACGCCAAGCAACGCGAACAGTTCGGCGCTCCGATCGGCAACGCGCAGGTGATCGCCCACATGCTCGCAGACATGGCGACCGATGTCGAGGCCGCTGCGCTGATGACGTATCGGGCCGCCTGGATGCTCGAGCGCGGCAACGATGCGTTGATGGAGATCTGTATGGCGAAGCTGTTCGGCTCCGAGCGCTTCCAGCACGTCTCGAACTGCGGTATGCAGATCCTGGGCGGCTACGGATACACCCTCGAGGTGTCGATGCAGCGACACTGGCGCGCTGCGCGAGGTGCCACGATCACCGCAGGCACGTCGCAGATGCAACGCCAGACCATTGCGCGACAGCTCGGTCTACGACCCCGCTGACCGGCGACGATCACTCTGGCGGCGCCCAGTGGGGAGGGCGCTTCTCGGCGAACGCACTGGTGCCCTCGGTGAAGTCCGGGTGCTTCATCTGGAGGCGGGCCAGCGCCCAGGCGAACTCCTCGGCGTCCTCCCTTCGGCGGCCGAGGGAGTGCCACAGACCCTGCTTCGAGCGGGCGACCGCCGTCGGCGAGTTTTGCGCGACCTGGTCGGCGAGAGCGAGGGCCAGGTCGAGGGCTCCTCCTCGCGGGCAGAGCTCGTCGACCAGGCCGAGCTGGTGCGCGCGTGCTGCGCTCATACGGTAGTGGCGGCCCCACAGCGTCATTCGCAGGACCGACCCGAGCGGTAGGCGGTGGGTGAGCCCGACGTTCTCGACGGCGCCCACCAGCCCGACCGTCGTGTGCGTGTCGAGGAGCTCCACGTGCTCGGCGGCCAGGACGATGTCGGCGTCGGCGACGAAGTGAAGGCCCCCGCCCGCGACGAGCCCGTTGAGCGCGCAGATGACCGGTTTCCACACCCCGACGTTGTGCGGGGACCACCCGATCTCGTCGCGGGCCAGTCCGTCACCGGCGACGGTGCGGCCCGTTGCCGCGGCCCGCTCCACGTCGGTCCCGGTGCAGAAGTGGCGGTCGCCGGCGCCCGTCACGACGACCGCACGCACCTCGGGGTCGCGGGCCACGTCGTGCCAGACGGCGACCACGCCGTCGCGCATCGCAGACGTGAGCGCGTTGCCGCTCGCGGGGCGATCGAGCGTCAGGATCGCCGTCGTCCCGCGCTTCTCGTAGCGCAGTCCGTCGAGCGGGACTCCGCCTACGGATTCGAACGTGCGACTCACCGTCATAGCCGACCCCCGGTCATGATCGGGCCGGCTTCGGTCCGGGCGGCCGGGGACGGCGGGTGGAGAGACATCTGCCGAATCCCGGTGCTGAGGCGATCGAGGCCGGCCTCGAGGGTGAACCCGAGAGCGCCGTGCACCTGATGGCTCGCGTACGCCGCGATGAGCCCCGCCCGGGTGGCCGCGTCGGCGGCCGCGTCGGCCGCCCTGGTATCGGCGTTGAGCTCCAGACGCCACGCGGCGACGACGACCACATCCCAGGCCGCGCCGATCTCGGCCGCTGCCTCGGCGAGCTGATGGGCGACCGCCTGGAAGTCGCCGATCGCTCGGCCGAACTGGCGTCGATTGCGAGCGTGCGCAGCGGACCGATCGATCGCGGCACGGCCTGCGCCGACGATCCACGCGGCCCGGGCGAGTTGGACGACCGCGAGATCAGGCGGTGCGAGAGTCAGCCGCTCGATTGGACGCACCTCGACTCGGGCCCACGGCTCACGAGCGAGCGTCTCGAACGGGCGTGCCGAAACGACTTCGACCAAGCTGGCACCGCCGCCGGCCACCTCGACGAAGGCGTCGGCGCCTGCGGCCCACGCCGCCACGCCGTCAGCGACGAGTGACACGTGGACAGCGCCCGCGACGACTGCCGTCGCGAGATCAGGCAGGATGCGCGAACCAAGGATCGCACCGAGGAACGGTCCCTGGCAGCCGGCGGCGCCGGCCGCCCGCATCCCTGAGATCAGGTCGATGGCATCGCCCCCGACGTCGGACGTACCGAGCCCCAGCAGCCCCGTGTCGCCCAGCTCGCGCCACAGCCGGTCCCCACCCGTTGTCATGCCCCCGCCGAAGCGCTCGACGGTGGCCGTCACCGTCGCTGCGAACTCCTCCTGCTCAGCTGACAGGCTCAGGCTACGCATCCGCGCCTCCTCTTGTCCGGTGCAACCCGGCTCATGCCCGTGCGCCCAAACGGAGCTGGCCCCGGGCCATGATGGACAGCATCACCTCGCTGGTCCCGCCCGCGATCGTCTCCATGAACGACTGCCTCCAGAGAAATGGCATCGGTTCGGCCACGTCGAGCGCCTCGGCGCCGCACAGATCAAGCGCCGCCCGTGGGATCGCCTGCGCCAGGCGCGTGCCGAGGAACTTGGTGCGCGCCGCGGCCTCTACTGCCGGGCGCCCGGAGCACAGCTCGGCGAGCGTCACCATCGAACTGGCCTCGACCTGCCTGTACCGGGCCGTGAGCTCGGCGAATACGGCGGCTCCCCGCGGATCGCCGAGGCGACCGCTGCGCTCGAGGAGGCGGCGCAGATCGGCGAGGTCGCGCTCGACGCGGCCGGGCAGCAGCTGGAGATGGCGCTCCACCGCGAGGGCCTCGCGGATGATCGACCACGCCGCACCCTCGCCTCCGACCCGGTCCACTTTCGGAACCACGACACCGTCGAGGAAGACCTGGTTCAACCGGTGCCCGTCGATGGTCTCGATCGGAGCGACAGTGATCCCAGGCGCAGCCATGTCGACGATCAGGAGCGTCAACCCTCGACCGCGGTCCTCGAGCGCACCCGTGCGGCACAGTAACCACAGGTAGTCCGCGTGGTGGGCGTCGGACGTCCAGCACTTCTCACCCGACACGACGTAGCTGTCACCGTCGACCACCGCCCGGGTTCGCAGCCCGGACAGATCGCTGCCCGCCTCGGGCTCGGAGTAGCCGAGCGCAAAGCACGTCGAGCCGATCGAGAGGCCCGGGAGGTAGCGCGCCTGCTGCGTGTCAGTGCCGTGCGTGGTGAGCACGTGGGCGATGATTCCCGGCCCGAGATCCGGCCGGGCCGCACGGTGCCGGGCAGCCGTGTTCCACAACAGGAAGTCGTAGGTCGGCGGCTTCGCAGCGCCGCCGACTTCGACCGGCCAACCGAGGCTCAGCCAGCCGCGGGCGCCGAGCTCCCGGTACAGGCGTCGGACGTCGCCGCCGCGTCCGTGGTAGAAGCCGAAGGGGTCGGTGGTCGTCGTCGCGAAGAACTCGTCCACCTCATCGAGGAACGCGATCTCGTCGTCGTCGAGGAACGTACGGATCATGTCGACCTCAAAGCTCCAGCTCTCCGCGCCGGATGCCTTTCACGATCTGCTCGCGCAGGATCTCGGCGGAGCCGTCCGCCACGCGGATGCGCCGTACCTGCTGCCAGGCCTCGGCGAGGCCGAGCTCGTTCGTGAATCCCATCGCGCCGTGAGCCTGGACGGCGGTGTCGATCGCCCGCGCGGCCATCTCGGTCGAGTACGCCTTGGCGATCGCCAGATCGGTGCGGCCGGTCGCGCCGCGATCGAGACGCCGGGCGCACTCGATGCCGAGGAGACGCGCCGCGCTGATCTCCATCACGGCATCGGCCAGGCGGTGCGACACGGCCTGGAACTCGATGATCGAACGACCGAACGCCTTGCGCTGCTCGGCGTACTCGGCCGCCATCGCGACCGCCCACCGAGCCAAGCCGACCGAGCGGGCCGAGTTGTACAGGCGCCCGGACGACACTCCCGACATCGCGATGCGCATGCCGTCGCCGATCTCGCCAACGACGAAGTCGTCCGGAACGAAGACTTGGTCGAGGCTGAGGATCGCCTCGTCGCCACCGGGATGCCCGAACATCTCGATCACGCTGTCCACCCGAAAGCCGTGGCTGTTGGTGGGGACGAGGAACGCTCCCACACCGCCACGTCGAGAGCGCGCCGCTTCGCGGTCGATCACGGCGAAAACCAGCGCGTAATCGGCGTAGGGTCCGTTGGTGACCCACTGCTTCGTGCCCGACAGCACCCATCCGCCGTCGGTGCGCTCGGCAGTCGATGCCATCATCCAGGCGTCGGAGCCGGCGTCGGGCTCGGACATCGCGAAGCACATGGACTGGGTGCCGGCCAGCAGTGCAGGCACGATGGTAGAGCGGACGTGGTCCGTCGCCTGCAGCAGCACCTGGCTCGGGCCGCGTGCCCAGTGCGCGACCGACCAGTACCCGAGCCAGTTGAGCGATCCGCACTCGCGGTAGATCGCCTCCCACACGCGGTAGAGCGCCTCGTACCCGAGGCCGCCTCCGCCGAGCTCCACCGGAGTCAGCATCGCGTAGTAGCCTGCTTCGGCCGAGGCCTGGCGGACGGCGCGAATCTCGTCGAGGACCTCGGACGTGAAGCGACCGGACCGTTCGAACTGATGCTTGGTCTCGCTGAGGTGGGGACGCTGGCGATGACGCACGATCACCTCAGCTCGGAGGAACGAGCGGAGGCCGTCGACGACGGCGTCGAGTACGTCGGACTGGTCGACGGCGCGGGGATTAGCGAGCATATGTCAGGTCCTGGGTCGAGGATTCGTCTGAGACGAGGGGGAAATGGCAGGCGACGCTGTGGCCATCGCCGATCGAGCGGAGTGCTGGCTCCTCGATGGCGCAGATCGACTCGGCGCGTGGGCAACGCGTCCGGAAGCGGCATCCCGACGGGGGGTCGAGCGGGGACGGTGGCTCACCGGTCACCAGTCCGCTGCGCAGCGGCGCGACCCCGGGATCGGGCACGGGCACCGACTTCAGTAACGCGTCGGTGTAGTGGTGAGCCGGCGAGGAGTACAGGACCTCGGGTCGCCCGACCTCGCAGAGTTTGCCGAGGTACATCACCGCCACTCGATCGCTCACGTTCCGCACGACGGCGAGGTCGTGTGCGATGAAGACGATCGTCAGGTCGAACCGCGCCTTCATGTCCTCGAGCAGGTTGCAGATCTGCGCCTGGACGGACACATCGAGCGCGGAGACCGGCTCGTCGCAGATGAGCACCTTCGGTTCGAGCACCAATGCGCGGGCGATCGAGATGCGTTGGCACTGGCCACCAGAGAACTGGTGCGGGCGCCGATCCATCGCCGCTGCGGGATCGAGACCGACGGCTTCGAGTGTGGCGGCGACGATGTCGGCGCGCTGGGCCTTGGTACCACGGCTCCAGACGTGGAGCGGCTCGGCGACGATGTCGCGCACCGTGTGCATCGGATTGAGCGACGAGATCGGGTCCTGAAAAATGATTTGGATGCCGGTGCGGGCGCGGCGTAGCTCCGTCCCGCTCAGTCCGCAGAGGTCGACACCATCGAACACCACGCGACCGGCGGTCGGCCGGACGATTTGGACGATCGCCTTGCCGGTCGTGGACTTGCCGCACCCCGACTCGCCGACGAGCCCGAGCGTCTGGCCCCGAGCCACTTCAAAGCTCACGTCCGAGACCGCGCGCACCGTGCCGTGTCGCACCGGATACTCCACCGTGAGGCCGTCGACGAGCAACGTGGGCGCGCGCACCGTGGGACTCATGCCGCTCCCGTCGGCTGCCCGAGCCGTCCGGCGACGGCACCCCCGGCACCGAGGCCGGCTGCGCTGGCGCCGTCACGGCGCTGCGGCTCGTCCAGGGGGTACCAGCAGCGGTAGGCGTGCGCCGTGGTCTCGTCAACCACCAGCGGTGGCGGCTCGGTCGAGCAGCGGTGCCTCGCATACTGGCAGCGAGGTGCGAAGCGGCAGCCAGGCGGCATCGCCCCCAGGTTCGGTGGTCGTCCGGCAATGCTCCTGAGACGCACGTGCGTCTCGCCCTCCATCCGTGGGATGGCGGCGAGGAGCGCCTCGGTGTAGGGCATCCGGACGTTGGCGAAAAGTTCGGGTGTCGGGGCCTGCTCGACCACCTGGCCGGCGTACATCACCGCGATCCGGTCGCTGCGGCCAGCCATTACACCGAGGTCGTGGGTGATCATCACCATCGCCATGCGTCTCTTGGCCTGCTCGTCGGCGAGCAGGTTGAGGATCTGCGCCTGAACGGTCACGTCGAGTGCGGTGGTGGGCTCGTCGGCGAACAGGAGCTCGGGACCGCACGACAGTGCGATCGCGATCACGATCCGTTGCCGCATGCCACCGGAGAGCTCGTGGGGGTATTGCTGGAGTCGTCGCTCCGGCTCGGAGATGCCCACGGCCCGTATGAGCTCGACGGCGAGATCACGTGCCTGCCTGCTCGATCGCCCGAGGCGGATCCTCAAGCCCTCGGTGAGCTGCCGCCCGATCCTGACCACCGGATTCAAAGCGGTCAGCGGGTCCTGGAAGATCATCGCCATCTCGGTGCCGAGGACCCGCTGGAGGTCGTCGCGACGCCCGCCGACCAGCTCGACGCCCTTGAACCGGACAGAACCGTCCCGCACCACCCCTGGCCCGTCGAGCAGTCCCATGATCGAACGGGCGAGGACGGTCTTGCCGGATCCGGACTCGCCCACGATTCCCAACGTCTCGCCTCGATCGATCGTGAGATCGACCCCGTCGACGGCGGTGATCGCACCCGCGCGTGTACGGAAGTGGGTGCGGTAGTCGCGAACCTCGAGCAGTGGGCCCGGGCCGGCGTTGTTCGATGCCGTCATCTGCTGGCCTCGTTGTCGGTGCCGCTCTCGGTCCGTGCCAGCATCGCGAGCTCGCCGTCGGCAGCCCGGATCGCCCAGGTGTTGCCTGCGCTGGTGAGCAGGGTCAACCGCTCGCCTGCGACAACGGGGCGGCGGAACCACGCCGCAGACTCGTGTGCGGCCGGCCCGGCCGCACGCACGACGTCGTCGAGCAGTTCCAGTCCTTGCACGACGAGATCGGCGAAGCCGGCGCGGCGGCAGCGCTCGCGATCGCAGTGGAGCGGATGAGTGATCCCGCTCACCGTCGCGAACGTCGTGACCCGGGCCCGACAGACGGTGAGGTCAACGTCGGCCACCTCCTCGGGGACTGCGGGCGACGGCGGGAGCGCTCTTACGCCCTGAGGCGGATCGGGCACGCCGCAGATCGTCCGGCTCACAAGAAGCGCCGACGCCACCTCGGCGTAGCCATCGTGGGCGATCACGACGTCGGCGACCTCGGTATTCGACGGGCCGACCGAGACCCACCGACGCGACGTCGCGACGCGCAGGCGCCGGCCGCGAAGCGCGTCGACGGGCACCCGCCATCGCAGCCGTGCGTAGACCTGCATGGCGTCGTCGGGCAGGGGCTGCGCACCCGCGGGACCGTTGGGCACCAGGAGCATCCCCCAGTGGCAGGGGTCCGGCGCCGCCGGCACGATTCGCTCGACGGTGAACATCGCTGGTGTCCCACCAGGTCGGTCAGCGCGGCTGCTGCCCATCGTCCACCTTGATCACGGTCCCGGTCACGAACGAGCTCGAGGGCGAGACGAGGTACAGCAACGTCGAGTCGAGGTCGCTCGGCCGGCCCACTCGCTTGCGAGGGAACGTCTCCTCGAGGCCTGGCATCCGTTCGAGCATCATGTCGGTCATCTCGCTCGACACGGCTCCGGGCGCCATCGCCGTCACGTTGATCCCGAATCGGGCCCACTCCACAGCCAACGCTTCGGTCATGCGGTTCAGCGCAGCCTTGGAGATCGAGTAGAGCGCGGCGCCGACGCCTGTGTAGATGAACGCACCGATCGATGACACGTTGACGATGCGCCCCGGCAACTTCGCAGCGATGAGACGCCGAGCGATCTCGCACGACAGGAGGAACGGGGCGCGGACGTTGGTGTCGAGTACGGTGTCGACGAGCTCGACCGACATCCGGGTGGCGAAGGTTGCGTCGGGCACTCCTGCGTTGTTCACCAGGATCGTGACGGCACCGTACGCGCGCTCGATGGCATCGACCGCCGCGGCGAGCCCGTCGGCGTCGCGCACGTCGAGCTCGATCGGGAGGCATTCGCCGCCGGCACCTCGAATGACCGATGCTAGCTCATCGAGACGGTCGACACGGCGAGCCGCGATCGCGACCTGTGCGCCATGCTTCGCGAGTACCTGGGCGAATCGGTAGCCGAGCCCCGAGCTCGCGCCGGTGACCAGCGCAATGTGTCCGGTCAGGTCGGTGGAGAAGGAGTCGATGGAGAGGGAGCTGGTGTCGTTCACGCGCGGCGACCTCCGAATCCCGCCAGGACGCCGCCGTCGACGACGATGTCGGTTCCAGTGCAGTAGCTCGCCGCATCCGAGAGCAGCCAGGTGACGACCCGCGCCACGTCGTCGAGCTCGG
Organism: Desertimonas flava; assembly: GCF_003426815.1. Lineage (GTDB taxonomy): Bacteria > Actinomycetota > Acidimicrobiia > Acidimicrobiales > Ilumatobacteraceae > Desertimonas > Desertimonas flava. The sequence goes on along the minus strand of NZ_QKYK01000004.1, from coordinate 145,502 downwards.
CGACGCGGCCGAGAGGGATCCCCCGCGCATCGCGGCGCGAGCCGGCGATGTCGGACATGTCGGAGTCGACGCGGCCGGGGAGCACGCAGTTCACCCGGATTGCCGCCGAGGCGAGCTCGAGCGCCGCAACGCGCGTCACGCCCCGGATCGCAAACTTGGTCGCGGCATAGCCGGTGAGTCCGGTGATTCCCGCAGCGCCGGCGACGGAGCTCGTGTTGACGATCGCCCCGCCGCCCGCCTCCGCGATCGCCGGGGCGATGTGCTTGATACCAAGGATTGGGCCCAGCAGGTTCACGTCGATCATGGCCCGCAGGTCACCGACTTCGGCGTCGGTGATCGTTCCCGGCCGGAGCAAGCCGGCGTTGTTGACGAGTCCGTCGATGTGGCCGAAGCGCTCCATGGCGGCATCTCGCAGATGTCTCCAGGCGTCCTCGTCGCCGACGTCGAGTGGCACGAACATCGCAGCGTCGCCGATCGAGGCGACGATCGCCCGAGCCTCGTCGGCGAGGATGTCGCCGACGACCACGGACGCGCCGTCGCGCGCCAGCCGCGACGCGATCGCCGCGCCCTGGCCCCGGGCGCCGCCCGTAACGACGACGACTCGCCCGTCGAACTCCCTCAACCCGAAACCCCCACAAAATTAGCCGGCAGCATTGCGGACCTCTTCCCGTCGGGCCCGTTCGTGCCGGTATCAGCATTTGATTGACTGGACAGCCAACACCGGATACGTTAACCCCAATCGTCGTCGGCTGGTGCAATTGCGGCGGGGAGGGGGAGTGTTGCGCAGAATCGTCACCGCGAACGATGCACGTTCGCGGTCCTACGTCGTGAAGGACGGTGAACCGCCGGCCCGCCACGACTTCGGCGCGAGCGTCGCCACAGTGCTCTGGCGCCTCACCGCCGACGATGTCCCCGACCCGCGCGTCGCCGACACGACCGGTGACGTCGAGTTCGGCCTCGACCTCGGCGCCGGCGAGTCACGCTGGGTCTGTATCGAGTTCGGCCCCGGCTCCGAGGTCGACCGTCACGTGAGCGCGACCGTCGACCTCGGCTACGTCGTCGAGGGAGAGATCACCCTCGTGCTGGACGAGGCCGAGGTGGCGCTCCGAGCGGGTGACTTCCTCGTTCAACTCGGCGCGTACCACGCCTGGCGCAACGACGGCGTCGGCCCGTGCCGCATGGTCTTCCACGTGGTGAGCACCCATCCCGACCACTCGACCAGCGATTCGTCCCAACCTGCCTTCTACACGTCTGGAGAAATCTCATGAACCGAACCCCGCGTCGCCATCTCCTCGCCGTCCCGCTGACCTTGGCGCTCGTCGCCTTCGCGGCGCCTGGGTCGGCACCGGCCGCCACGAGCCCTCCCGATGTAGCGTCGGCCGACCGGGCGTGTTCCACGGTCGGAGAAGGAGGTGACATCACGGTCGGCGCGTACAGTTTCACGCAGTCGCTCGATCCAACTATCGCCGGCTCGAACGGCCTCCTCGGTGCTTCCGAGTTGGCGGCGATCTATGACACCTTGATTCGCTTCGACCCGGAGACCGGGGCGTTCGAGCCTCGCGTCGCCGAGTCGCTCGAGCCCAACGAGGACTTCACGGTCTGGACGCTCGTGCTCCGAAACGGCGTGACATTCGGCAACGGCGACCAGTTGACCGCGCAGGATGTAAAGGCGAGCATCGAGCGCCACCTTGCCGAGGACAGTACGTCGACGTTCAAGAGCCTCGTCACCATCATCAGCGAAATGACGGTGGTCGACGATCTCACCGTCGAGTTCACGCTGTCCGAGACGTGGCCGAAGTTCCCGTACGCGCTGACCCTCGGTCCCGGCATGATCACCAATCCCCGGGTCGTCCAGGAGCACGGCGAGAACTTCGTCAGCAATCCGGTGGGAGCGGGCGTGGGTCCGTTCGACCTCGAGCGCTTCGCTCCGAACGAGGAGGTCGTGCTGACGCCGCGCGACGACTACTGGGGTGGCGTCGTGTGCCCGTCGAGCCTGCGGTTCATCGCGGTCTCTGGTGGTCAGGCGACCTACGACGCAATGGTGAACGGCGAGCTCGACGTCATGATCAACCGTGACTCCCGCGTGATCGCGCAAGCGAAGTCCGATGGGCTCGAGGGCTTCGACTACATCGTGAGCTCCGGCTGGCTGTTCGCGCTCAACAGCGGCGCGCAGGGGAGCACCCCGCCGACCGCAGACGTGCGCATCCGCCGAGCGATCGCGGCCGCCATCGACGTGAACATCGTCAACGAGCGGGCCGAGGACGGTGACGGCATCCCGACCAGCCTCGCGATCGCGCCCGGTTCGCTGCTCTACCAGGACCTCCCTGGCCCTGCGTACGATCCTGAACTCGCCGCCTCGCTCGTCGAGGAGGTCAAGGCCGAAGGGGAGTGGGACGGCTCCGTCCGGTTCCAGTGCTCGCCGGATCCGCTCCAGAGCGAGCAGGCGCTCGCCGCGTCGGCGATGCTCGAAGCGGTCGGGTTCACGGTCGAGATGACCACCACGGCGACGATCGGCGACATGGTCACCAAGGTCGTCGGCGAAGGCGACTTCGACATCTCCTGCTGGGGGTTCAACGTCTTCGACTCGAACGTCTGGGGTGGCCTGAAGGGTCTGGGCAGTGTCGAGGCAAGCAACTACTACGGCTACAACGACCCGAACATGGACGCCGCGCTCGCAGCGCTCCGGATCGCCGCCACCCTCGACGAGGAGAAGGCGGCACTCGCCGACCTCCAGGCGGCGTGGACCGATACCGTCCCCCACATCGTGCTCGGCGCCGCGACGAACTTCGTGGGCTACGCGCAGGGCGTGAGCGGCCTTGTGCCCACCGCTGACACGATCATCCTGTACGACCAGGCGACGAGCAGCTGAGCTCGCGCGCCTCGAGGGTGTGCCGCCCGCTCCGGGGCGGCACACCGTGGACTGACATGCTCGTTCTCCCATGAGGTTCGTCCGGCTCTTCTCGCGACGGTTGCTCACGCTCGTGCCCGTCCTGTTTGGTGTGAGCTTGGCGACGTTCTTCCTGATCGACCTGGTCCCCGGAGATCCTGCGGCGATCGTGCTGGGCGCGAATGCCACGCCCGAGCAGCTCGAGATCGTGCGGGACGAGCTCAACCTCGATCAGCCGGCCCCGCAGCGCTACATCTCCTGGCTCAGCGGCGCCCTGACCGGCGACCTCGGCCGCTCCTACGTGCCTCCTGAGCAATCGGTGGCCGAGGCGATCGCGTCCAGGTTGCCGGTCACGTTCGAGCTCGCGATCGCGGCGATGCTCATCGCGACGCTCGTGTCGATCCCGCTCGGCCTGCTCGCGGCTCTGCGTGAAGGGGAGCCGATGGACGCCTTCGTCAACGCAGTGGTCATCATCACCGTGTCGATTGCGGCGTTCCTGATGGGCCTGTTACTCATCTACGCGTTCGTCCTCCACGCCGACGGTACGCGGACGGCGACCCTGGTCGGTGGGTTGCTGATCGCAGCCGGACTCGCAGCGACGGCGCTGCGTGAGCGACGACGTCCACGCACTGACCGCGCGCCGCGGACGCGCTCGCGTCTCGTTTCCGGCGCGGTCGTCCTTGCGGCGACACTCATCCTGTGGCGCTTCTGGCCCCAGCTTCCCCGGCAGGGCTTCTCGCGGCTCACCGCGGAGCGGGGAGTCCTCGAGAACCTGCGCTCAGTGGCTCTCCCGGCGATGACGCTGGCGCTGGTGGAGATTCCCGTGCTCACCACAGCGGTCCGATCCGATGCGATCGCGACGTTGCAGCAAGACTACGTGCGCTTCGCCCGGTCACGAGGCCTGTCGACCGGCTACATCATGCGGCGCCACGTTCTAAAGCCGTCGATGATGACGTTCCTCGCGATCGCTGGCGTCAGCGTCGGTCGGCTCCTCGGCGGGGCCGTTATCGTCGAGACGATCTTCGGTCTTCCCGGCATGGGGAGCCTCATCGTCAACGCGGTGGCGAACAAGGACTTCCGCATGGTGCAGGGGGCGGTGCTCGTCGTGGCGGCCTTCTACGTGGCGATGAATGCCGTCGTCGACGCTGCTGCCCGCTACATCGACCCGAGGATCAGCGATGGTTGAGGCGATGGTTGTCGCTGTCGGGACCGTGCCGCCGCTGGCGCGGAGGAGTGGGCCACAGGAGCCGCTCGCCGTCGACGCCGCGCTGCTCGTCGCTGGCCTCGCCGGCTTTGTGGTGGGGTGCTACTCCTGGCTCGGAGTCGCCGGCGGAGGTCGCGTCGGCGTCACCGTCGTCTCGCTCGCCGTCACCGGCGTCGCCGCATGGCGCCTGCTGCGTCACCGCTGGAGCGGCCAGCAGCTCGGGCTCTGGTTGAGCCTGGGTTGGCTGTCCCTCGTGGCCGGCGCGGCGATATTCGCCGACGTGCTCCCGCTCCGCGAAGCACGCGAGCCGTCGAAGACTCTGGCCGACCCGATCTTGCTCCGGCCCGACCTGTTGTCGTCACATCCGCTGGGTACCGACCGAGCCGCCCTCGACATGCTCGGTGGAGTCGTGTACGGCGCGCGCGTCTCACTCACCGTCGGCTTCGGAGCGGTCGCGCTCGGCCTCGTGATCGGTGTGCCGATCGGCATCGCCGCCGGCTACTTTCGGCGTCGGTACGAGACCGCGATCGACTTCGTCACGAACGTGATGCTCGCGTTCCCGCCGGTCATCCTGCTGTTGGCGATGGTGAGCATCGTGTCGCCGAGCATGTTCAACCTCGCCGTCGCCCTCGGCGTGCTGATGGTTCCGATCTACGTGCGGATCGCCAAGCTGAACACGCTCACCTGTGCCGAGCGCGACTTCGTACGTGCCGCCGAGGTCATCGGCGCGACGCGGCGCCGCATCCTCGCCCACGAGATCTTCCCGTGCGTGGTGCCGCCCGTCGGTGCGTATGCGGTGGTCGTGCTCGCCAGCGCCATCGTGGCGGAGGCGTCCCTGAGCTATCTCGGCCTCGGCATCCAGCGACCCGAGCCGACGTGGGGGAACATGATCGCGGCCGGCCAGGACAGCTTCCGTGACAACCCGCATCTGGTGTTCGTGCCGGGAACGGCGCTGGTGGCAACCGTGCTGGCCCTGAACACCCTGAGCAACGTGCTCCGCCGCCGTACCGACACGCGAGAGACGTCGCGATGACGCATCCCGCGATGTTCGTGCTCGCTGAGGCCGAACCCGGCCGGCTCGGCGAGCTCGCCCGCTGGTACGCCGAGCGGCACCTCCCCGAAATGCTCGACGTGCCCGGCATCGCGTCGGCGACGCAGTACCGGCCGGTTGCGGATCCCGGCGCCGAAGCGCCGGCCAGCCTTCTCACCATCTACCGCTTCGACACTGACGATGCCCAAGACGTGATTGCCCAGCTCGCGGCGCGCCGCCACGAGATGTCGGCCACGACCGCCCTCGCGGCTGCCACCGTGTGGCTCGGCCGCGATATCCCCGATGACTACAACGCCGCACCCCGCAGAGGAGAGCACCCGTGACCCGAGTCCGATCCACGACGATGCGCGTCGACGACCTCGAGGTCGCGGCCCGCGACTTTGCGTCTGCGCTCGGCACGAGCTTCGAGCGCGTGCCCCACCCGACGTTCGGCGTCGAGTCGGCGGTGAGTCCGATCGTCACACTCGTGGCGTCGCACAGCGTGCCGGCCACCCGCGGCCCCCTGCTCGAGGTGGAGTTCGAGGTCGGCGACTGCCATGCCGCGGCGGCGCGACTGGCTGCCGCCGGCCATGACGTCCGCCGGGTGGGCGACGGCAGCCGACCGCGTCACGCCTTCGAGCTCCACGGCCTACCCATGGTGGTGACCGCTCCGGCGGCCGCCGATGGGCCAAGCGATGCCGCGACGGCGCGGTTCGACCGAGCGGTGCTCGTGGTCGATGACGCCCGCGCCGCGTCGGGCTTGCTCAAGGAGGTACTCGGCGTCGAGCTCAACGCGTTCGACGTGGACAACATGCGCATCTGCGTAGCCATCGGCGAGCAGGGCATCGAGTTCATCTCGCGGCTCGACCCCGTGATCGACATCGAGACATCGTGGCACGGCACCGTCGCTGGCTACGCCGTGCAGGTGCATGATCTGGACCACTCCCGCGAACGGATGCGCGAGCTGGGTGCCGAGGTCACCCATGAGTTCACGACACCGGGTGGCCTGCTCGAGGTGTTCTACGGCCGTCCGGGACTTCACGGGGTGCCGCTGACCCTGATCCCGTTCCACGAGGAGGGTGCGCTCCTCGAATCGATGGGCCTGACGGACGGAGTGACTACTGTGAGCCCGACGATCGGCTGAGCGCGGTTGGCGTCGGATCAGCGCGCCTCACGAGGTCTTTCGGCCGGGCACGATCACCGATGGCGGCTGGTTGCAGCAGCGCAGGTCGGCCTCAGCGGCGGTGACCACGATGAACTCAGCGTTGCACCCGTCGCACCGCAGGCGGGTCCCTGATTTGGTCGTCGGTGGGATCATCGGTCGCTCCAGGGCCCTCGTCAATCCGACGAGGGGAGTGGTTTGGTGGTCTGCAGTTCCATCGGCTCGCCGTGGCATGTGATGCGGCCGCTCCCACCCTTGGCACACATCACCGTGAGGCCGCACTGCGCGCACAGGTACCGCTTGCCGACCTGGTTGATGTCGTTCATATCTCCTCCTTACATCCGTCTCTGTCGTGCCCGGTCACCGGGTGATAGCGAACTCGCGCTGGCGAGCGATCCGACCATCGCGGAACCAGAACCGTCCGATGTACTGCTTGTCGAACTCGTGGCCGGTTTCGTGCACGCGGCCCTGTGCGTGGAACTCGACCACGAGCTGATCGGGATCCGCACACGGCACCACCTCGTCGATCGTGAGGACGAGGTGATTGAGGTCGTAGGCGCGGGTGAGGAGCTCGGACAGTTGTTCGCGGCCCTCAAAACACAGTGGTGGTGAGGCGAACACGACCTCGAGCACCGCGTCGTCGCAGTAGTACTGGAGCTGCTCGTCGGCGTCGGCGCGGCTCGCCGCCGCGAAGGCGCGCTCGAGCACGTCGAGGTTCGCTTGACGACCGGCAGCGGCGGGACTGTCGGTCGGCGTCATCGTGCCCTCCTTTTCGGCCGACCGACCCGCACACCATCGAGGACGAGCCCGACGATGATGCTGGCCACTGCCTCGGCGTCGCCGACCCGCTCGGGTTGCAGGGCCGTCGTCGCGTTCATCATCCCGAACAAGGCGACTCCGAAGACGTAGAGGTCGAGACCGGGATCGAGCTCGCCGGCCCGCTGGGCATCTTCGAGGAGGCTGCGCCAGTAGTTGCCGTAGGCTCGCTGCTCGTCGAGATGGGCGGCGCGGACGTCGTCGGGCACCTCGTTGACGACGCGGCTCTGAGCGGACGCGATTGTGCTGATATCGAGCACGACGAGTAGGTGGGCCTTGATCGCCGCGGCGACGCGTTCGATCGGAGCGGCGTCGGAAGCGAGCGAGTCGACCGCTTGGTGGACGTGCCGCCACGCGGTGCCCATGCCGATGTGCAGGATCTCGCCCACGAGCGCCTCGCGCGACGCGAAGTGGTAGTAGAGGCTGCCTGTCTGGACGCCTGCACGCTCGGCGATGTCGGTGAGCCGGGTATTCGAATAGCCGCGATCGCGGAACAGCTCGGCCGCGGCCTCGAGGATGCGCTGCCTGGTTCGCATCGCCTTCGGCTCCAGCGCGGAGCGCCGTTCGGACGGGGACATGGACACGACATCGTAGGGGCACACGCTACTGCAGGATTACTTGACTGGCCAGTCAAACAATAGATACTCTGCATTCGCATCCGAGGGGGCAGACCGCCCCAAATGGCGCGTGATGCCGCAGCTTTCGCCTGATCGGAGGGGCTCCATGTTCCGTTTCTTCAGCGTCGACGATCACATCATCGAGCCGGCCGACGTCTGGACCAGCCGTGTGCCGGCCAAGTATCGAGACGTCGCCCCGCACGTCGTCGAAGAGGGCGACCGCCAGTTCTGGGAGTTCGAAGACCAGCGGATCACCACGATGGGCACCAACGCGGTGGTTGGCAAGCCTCCCGATGAATGGAGCGTCGAGCCGATCAGCTTCGATGATATGCGCAGGGCGTGCTACGACCCGGTGCTCCGAGCAGCCGACCTGCGATCGCAAGGCATCTTCGCAAGCGTCAACTTTCCCACGCTGCCCCGGTTTGGCGGCGCGCTGTTCGCCGGCTTCAAGGACAAGGTCCTTGCCCACCACTGCGTGCGGGCGTGGAACGACTTTCTCATTGACGAGTGGTGCGCCGCAGATCCCGACATGTTCGTGCCGATGGTCATCGTGCAGCTCTGGGATCCCGAGCTCGCCGCCGAGGAGATCCAGCGGTGCATCGAAAAGGGGGCCAAAGCGGTCTGCTTCGTCGAGAACACGACGCCGCTCGGACTGCCTTCGCTCCACGACGAGTCGCACTGGGACCCGATCTTCGGGCTGTGCGAGGAGGCCGAGCTCCCGGTCTGCATGCACATCGGGAGCTCGGGTTCGAGCTCGGTCCCCGACCCGAAGACACCGATGATCGTCACGTTCGCGTCGGTCGCGTTCGCCGGCGCCGCGCTGGCGTCGATCAACATGATGATGTCGCCGGTGCCGCGGCGCTTCCCGAACATCAAGCTCGTGTGGTCCGAGGGTGGCATCGGCTGGGTGCCCGCGGCGATGGAGCGCGCCGACCGGCAGTACGCCCGACACCTTTGGTCACACGCCTCGAACGACCTGATGCCATCCGAGGTGTGCCGGCGGAACATGTGGTTCTGCATGATCGAGGAGCCGGTCGGCATCAAGTACCGGCACGACTTCGAGATCGACCACATCCTGTGGGAATCCGATTACCCGCACGCCGACACCCCGTTCCCGAACACCCAGGAGAACGCCAGCGAAGTGTTCGCCGGAGTGCCCCAGGACGAGATCGACCTGATCACGCATCGCAACGCCGAGCAGCTCTTCCACCACCAGCTGGTCGGCCCCCAGCCCGCCGGTACGAGCGCAGGTTGAGCCAGAGAGATCATGCGGGGTCCTCTTGAACACCTCCTCGTCGTCGACGCGTCCGAAGTCGGCGCCGATGCCCTGGCCGGGATGATCTACGCCGACTACGGCGCCACCGTGGTCATCGCCGGGCGCGGCCATGCGAGCGGCGTCGAGAAAGGTGGCGCCCCCGGATCCGACGTGTTGGAGGTATGGGACCGCAACAAGCTGGCCGCCGACCCGGACGATCTCGAAGCTTTGCTGGCACGGGCCGACATACTGATCGGTGCGCCGTCCACCCCCGACGGACAACCCCGCTGGTCGAACGATGAGATCGCTCAGCGGTGGCCGCAGCTCGTCTACGCGCGGACCACGGCGTTCGGCGATCAGAGCCCGTGGGGCTCGATCGAGCCGATCCCGGCACTGGTGGAAGCACGCTTGGGCGTGATGGCCGAGCAGGACGGGCCAAGTACGCGCCCTCACTACCTGGGGCATCCCAGCACCACCTATGCGACCGCGCTCCTCATCGTGATCGGCACGCTCGCAGCACTGCGGGCGCGCCGGGCGATCGGCACCGGACAGCGCGTCGACGCGTCGTTCCTCGACGGCATCTTGGCCCTCAGCACCATGAACTGGTGGTGGAACGAGAAAGACGTCTCCTACCTCGCCCGGTCGGGCACCGACCTCGGTTTCGGGCGGAGCCGCATCATCACCGACCTCTTCGAGTGTGCCGACGGCGAGTGGATCGTCATCCACACCGGCGGGACCGGTGGGTTCAAGCGCGCACTCGACATCTTGGGCGTGGGGGAGAACGTGCGCACGATCCCCGGCGTCGAGACCTCGGTGCCGCTCGACGACGACGAGTACCACGCGGCCCGGGTCCTCGCCCCCAAGGCATTCGCGGCGCAGCCCCGCCACGAGTGGTTGCGTCGCTTCCACGCCGCCGACCTCGCGGCGCTGCCTGTCCTGCGTCCGACCGAGGTGTTCGACGATGAGCAGGTCAAGTACGACCGAGTCGTGGAGCGGTTCGAGACGTCGGCGGGCCGCCATCTCCGCCAGGTCGGGCGGTGCATCACGTTCTCCTCCGCCGACCCCGCCGCGATCCGACCGGCCCCTCGACCCGGCGAATACGCCGAAGCGGTTCGGCAACTACTCGACACCCGTGAACCGCTCGCGTCGGCGCCGAGTGCCTCCGAGCCGGGCGATGGCCCGCTTGCCGGTCTGCGGGTACTGGACTTCAGCTCGTACTTCGCCGGGCCGTACGGCGCCCGTCTGCTGTCGGACCTCGGCGCCGACGTCATCAAGATCGAACCGCTCGAGGGCGACCCGATGCGGCCGCTTCCCGATCCCTTCGAGGGTGCCCAACGCGGCAAGCGTGCCATCGCGGTTGATCTCAAATCGCCCCGCGGTCTCCAGATCGTGCACCGCCTCGTCGCGACCGCGGACGTGGTGATGCACAACTTCCGGCCCGGCAAAGCCGATCGCCTCGGCATCGGGGAGAACGAGCTGCGCGCGATCAAGCCCGATCTCATCTACTGCTACCTCCCGGGCTTCGGGTCGAGCGGGCCCAAGTCCGGCCTGAAGAGCTTCGCCCCGCTGCTGTCGGGCTTCGTCGGCAACTTTTACGAGGGCGCAGGCAGCGGCCGTCCGCCCGTGCGCCGCGTCATCGGCAACGAGGACTACTACAACGGCCTCTCAGGCGCCGTGGCCGTGCTGATGGCGCTGGAGTGCCGCGAATCCTCGGGCCGGGCTCAGTCGATCGAGAGCGCGCAGCTGCGCTCGGCCTTGTTTGCCACCTCGCACAACTTCCTCGACAACGACGGTCTCCACATGCCCCTGGCGATCGACGGCGACCAGCGGGGATCCGGACCACTCAACCAGCTGTTCCCCACGACTGACGGTTGGGTGATGGTGGCGGCGAGCACCGACCGCTCCCGCGCCGCGTTGCGCTCGCTCGTCGCACTCGACGACGACGCCGCCCCCCAGCAAGTCGCCAAGGCGCTCGAGGAGAGGTCCTCCGGGTCGACCGTGGAGGAGCTGTTGGCGTGGCTGGCAGCGGCCGGCGTCCCCTGCGAGGCGGCGGTCGACCACCCGCGGATGCCCGAGCTTCTGTGGGACGAGTGGCTGCACGAGACCGGACGCGTGCTCGAGCAGCACCATCCCTCGTGGGGGTGGATCCGTGAGATCGGACTGCTATCGCACCTCTCGCGCACTCCCGGGGTGCGCAAGGGCCACGGACCGATCCTCGGCCAGGACACGAAGGCGCTGCTCGAGGAGCTCGGCTATGAGGCCACCGAAATAGCGGACCTCGTCGCGGCGGGTGTCTGCGTCGTCGCCCCGCCGGTGGGTCCGGAGTTCTGATCGATGTACCGACTGCTCGACGGCGTCCGGATCCTCGACCTCACCCGCCTCATCCACGCCGGATACGTCACGCAGTTGCTCGCCGATCTTGGCGCTGACGTCATCAAGGTCGAGCGGCCCGGCACCGGCGACTACCTGCGTGGCCTACCGCCGTTCAAGGACGGCATCAGCGCGGCGTACCTGGCGATCAACCGCAACAAGCGAAGCCTCTCGCTCGACGTCAACACGGAGCAGGGTCGTGAGGTCTTCTGGCGACTGCTCGACACCGCCGACGCCTTGATCCAGGTGTCCAAGCCGGGAACCTTCGCCCGGCACGGCCTCGACTACGAGTCGATCGCCCGGCGCCGTCAGGACATCGTCTACACGGAGATCTCCGCATTCGGGCAGACCGGACCATGGCGGCTGATGCCGGCTCACGGCTACAACATGATGGCGACCAGCCGCCACCTCGACGTCGAGTGGGTCGACGGCCGACCCGAGCTTGGCTCGAACAACGGGATCCGCGGCAACGTCGCGTTCGGTACCACGGCGGCCCTGGCGACCCTCGCCGCGCTCGTCCGGCGGGCCACGACCGGGGCGGGCCAGTATCTCGAGGTATCGCTCTGGGATGAGTCGATCCACGAGTCGCTCGAGCTGGCCGACCGCCTCAACGGCGTCCCGCCGATGATGGAGGGTCTCGACGTCCGCAACTCTCCTCGCTACAACGTGTACGGCACCAAGGATCAAAAGGTCATCTTCATCGGTCCGATCGAGCGGCACTTCTGGGTGAACTTCTGCAACGTGGTCGGCCGGCAGGACTGGATAGAGCGGGCGCGGTTCGATCTGCCGATGGACCACGGCAACTACGACACCGACCTGCGAGGGCTGATCCAGGCCGAGCTCGCCACACGCACGCTCGACGAGTGGATGGCCGCGTTTCTCGCCAACGACGTCCCGGCGTCCCCGGTGATGATGACCGACGCCGAGCTGCTCGAGAGTGACCACCTGCGCGAGCGGGGGATGATCGTCGAGACCCAACACGAGGCATACGGCAAGGTCCGTGGCTTTCGGCTGGGCTTCACGATGCCCGGCACCGAGTTCGAGATCCGTCACGCTCCCCCACTACTCGGCGAGCACACCGACGAGATTCTCGACGAGCTCGGGGTAGCGCCGTCGGAGGTTGCGTCCCTTCGCGAGCGGTCCGTGGTATGAGCCATCGCGGTCCGGGCGGCCGATGAGCCCATCGTTCGGGATAGCGATGTTCGGGCACTCGGCTGAGCAGCACGTCGCCATCGGGGTGGCCGCGGAGCAGCTCGGCCTGAGCGATCTGTGGATCGGCGAGCACATCGCAGCCCCTGTCGATCAGCGTGAGGGGCTCTACCACGGCGCAGACATCGTCCGCGACGACGTCGAACTCTCCGACATCTGGACCGTGTGTGGAGCAGTGCTCGCTGCGACCACGACCCTGAGGGTGTCGCCGGGGGTGTTGATCGCGCCGCTCCGCCATCCCGCCAGCACGGCGCTCGCCGCGGTGTCTGCGGCGCGCATCGGCGGCGGCCGGTTCCAGCTCGGCGTGGGCGCGGGGTGGCTCGAGGAGGAGTTCGAGCTGATCGGCATGGAGTTCGGCAACCGTTTCGGTCGGCTGAGCGAGATCGTCGAGATCGTCCGCCTGCTCGCAGCAGGCGGCCCGGTCAGCTACTCCGGGCGGTACTACGAGTTCCCGGCGATCCGGACCACTCATGAGCCTGCTCCCTTCCCGATCATCTTCGGCGGACTCAGTGAGCCGGCGGTTCGTCGCGCGGCGCAGCTGGGTGATGGTTGGTACGGCGTGCCCGGTCTCGATCTCAACCGAGTCGCCGAGGTGCGCGACATCGTGGTCGAGGAACGGGGCACGCTCGACGGCTACCAGCTCCACGTGCGCCTGTCGCCCGACTTCACGCTGTACGACGTCGATCGCCTGGTCGAGCTCGGCATCGATCGGATCGTTGTACCTTGGGAGTCGCTGTGGTCCAGCAAGGAGCGGCGCACGCTGGATGCCGACGCCAAGATCGAGCGGTTGCAGGCCGTCGCCGAGCGCCTCGGCCTGAGGGGCGGTGCGTCCTCGGAACTCTCAGCTCCTGGGGGCGATGTCGCCGCCGACGTAGGCGTCGGCCATCCGTAGAAACTCCTCGGACGCGGCGGCGATCCGCGCTTGGTCGGGCTGTTGGCGTGACACCCACAGCAAGAATCCGCCGAACCACGCCACGAGGACGTCGATGAGGCCGTCGCGCCGTGAGGCCACGACCTCCCCTCGCTGGACGGCGGCGTCGACGATGCGCGACCACACGTGCACGACGCGGTGCCAGTGCGCCTCCCACGCCTTGGCGAGTGCAGGGTTGCGGCTCACCTCGCGCCCGCTGAGCTCGAAGACTTCCACGAACGAGGAGTCCTCAAGGCCAAGATGCACGCTGTCGTCGAGCATACGCCCGAGATTCTCGCCGAGCGGGTGCTCGGTGAAGTCGAAGTCCGCCAAGCGCTCGTCACGGCGCTGATACATGTGCTCGAAGACCGAGATAAAGAGGTCCTCTTTCGAGTCGAAGTAGTAGTAGATCAGCCCAGGCACCACGCCGGCTCTAGCGGCGATCATCTTGTTCGTCGTGTTGTTGTAGCCGTGATCGGCGAAGCAAGCCTTCGCGGCAGCGATGATCTGCGACCGGGGGTCGTCAGCACCGATCCCGCCGGGGCCTTGGCCACGCTTCGGTCGCCCTGTGGATCCGCCCACCTTCGCCCGCGCTTTGGACTTCGCGACCCCGTCGGACGACCTGCTCCGGGCTCTTGCCATCGGAACGAACCCTACCCGTGTTGACCTGCCGGTTACAGCCTTGACTGGTGAGCCAGCCAAGAGAATGGTCCGCGCCGGATCCCGCGACACCGAAGGGGGTGAGGTCCGCCGGGGGCGCACCCGGACGACAGTGTATGGTCCCGCGCAGTGGCGGGATTCGCGTGACGCGATCCCTCGTGGCTGTCAGGCGTCGCGGGTGGAACTCGGCGGTGATGCCGTGTCTCGATGTGGCATCTCAGGCGCCGAACGGCAGCAACGGGCAGCGCTGGATTGGTCTTCATCGATCGCCCGGACCTCAGGCGGGCGATCGTCGAGACTTACCGGCGGAATTTCGAGAACCTCATCGCATCGGCGTCTGCGGGCCAGCGCAACGACGACCAGCACGGGAGGATTCGCTCGGGCTGTCATCTGGCGACCCAGCTCGAGTGATCGAGGGTCGCGCTGCCGGTACCGTCGCGCATCGCTTTGGGCCGATCATCTCTGAGGTGGGCTAGGTCCTCGCTTCGCGTGAGCACGGCGTGGGCTGCGCGCGGATTAACGGTCCGCCTCGGATGAGGAGTTGAGCGCGACGTGGCCGACGTGTTCGGCGCCCCCTCGGCGAGGCGACGCCGGTGGGGTTGTCCCCATCGCTCACACCATCGGCAGCGACTTCAGCCGAGCGAGCGGCCCGGCTGTCCGCACTACTGGAAACCGAACCAAAGTTAGATTAGAATCGTCGAAGAAACTGCACAGGAGATGGACCCATGCACACCGGACTAAGCGTCATCTTCCAGAATCTCGGGCATCGCTCGGCCGACCGAGCGATGATGCGCCGCGACCTCGGCCTGATCGCGAGCGCAGAGGCGCGGGGCTTCGACTCTGTGTGGATCCCCGAGCACCACTTCGCCGGCTACACCGTGGCCCCCAACGTACCGATGGTGCTGGCGTGGGCGGCCGCTCACTCCACCAAGCTGCGGCTCGGGACGATGGTCACGGTGCTCCCGTGGCACGATCCCGTGCGCGTCGTCGAGAACTTCTCGCTGCTCGACCATCTCTCCGATGGCCGTGCGATGCTCGGCATCGGGCGAGGCCTCGGCCGCAAGGAGTTCGACGGGCTACGGCTGGAGCGCGGGGAGTCGCGGCGTCGCTTCACCGAGTACGCCGATGCCGTCCTCGAAGCGCTTGAGACCGGTGTCATGGCCTACGACGGAGACCTATATCAGCAACCTGAGGTCGAGATTCGTCCCACGCCCTTCCAGACCTACAAAGGCCGCACCTTCGCCAGCGCCGTGTCACCCGAGTCGATGGACCTCATGATCAAGCTCGGCTGCGGTCTGATGGTGATCGCCCAGAAGCCGTGGGAGACCACCGAGGCGGAGATCCGCATGTACCGAGAGGAGTTCCTCCGTCAGAACGCTGAGGAGGCCCCGAAGCCGATTATCTGCGTCTTCGTCGGCGTGCACGAAAGCGCCGCGGAAGCACAGCGGCTTCGCGATGTGTATCTGCAGGCGACCGCCCAGTCGATCACCGAGCACTACCAGTTCGCCGACAAGTCCTTCGCTGACGTCGAGGGCTATGAGTACTACGCCAAGCTGGCTGCGAACATCGAGAAGCACGGTGAAGACGCCTTCAATTCCTTCCTCGCCGATCTTCAGGTGTGGGGCACACCCGACGTCGTGACCGAGAAGCTCCTCGACTACTCCAACCGGATCGACGCAGGCGCGGTGCTGGTCGACCTCTCGTTCGGCGACATGTCGCAGGAGGAGGCGAACCGCAACGTCGACCTCTTCTGCCAAGAAGTGTTGCCCCACCTCCACAAGTGCAATGTCGGCGGTGACGTGGGGGTTCGGCACTCGGGCACCGCCGACATCGCCGCATCAGTCTGAACGCGGCCAGGCCTCAACGGCCCGGTGGGCGATGGTGCCGGACCGGCCGCTTGACGCGAGCGAACTCCGGCCACTGCGACCACGGCGGTCCTGCTTCGAATCCCCCGTCGACGACGAAGTGCTGGCCGGTGATCCACTGAGACTCGTCGCCGGCGAGGAACAGCGCCGTGTTGGCGACGTCGTCGGGCTCGCCCACCCGGCCGAGGACCTGCGATGCAGCGGACGCGACGCGCAGCTGCTCGATCCGCGTAGCGTCGGCGTCCGATCTTCCCGCCGCGAGGGGCGTGGCGATGAGGCCGGGGCAGATGGCGTTGACGCGGACGCCGTGCTCGCCGAGCTCGAGTGCCACCGAGCGCGTCAGATGGATCACTGCAGACTTCGCCACGCTGTACAGGTGGGGTGCGTAGCCCGCCCGGAGCCCTCCCACGCTCGACGTGGAGATGATCGAGCCCGACCCCTGTGCTTTCATTCGAGGAGCGACGTGCTTCATTCCGAGGAACACGCTCTTCAGCAGCACGTCCATGGTGAGGTCGTAGTCGGCGACGCTCGTGGACTCGATGGGTCCGAGCGCTCCACCGAAGCCGGCGTTGTTGAGCAGGACGTCGATACGGCCGAACCGACTCTCCGTCTCGGCCACCATCGCGGCAACGTCCTCCTCTCTCGAGACGTCTGTCGGCACGAACGTCGTAGCGGGTCCGAGGTCTTCAGCGAGCGCTCTGCCCTTGGAGTGATCCAGGTCGGCGATAGTCACCTGGGCGCCCTCCTCGACGAACCGGCGGACGGTGGCAGCCCCGATACCACCCGCTCCACCGGTGATCACGGCGACCTTCCCTCTCAGACGATCCATGCTTGCTCCTGTCGCTTGCGGAGCGAGTCCGAACGCTCTGCTCCGGCTATGGCGACGCTAGATGACGACGGGCTCGGGGCCACCGGCGACGGCCGGCACGATCGGTGGCGACTGCGATTGTGTTGCCGCCGGGAGACGACCACGGCCGACCGTCTCGCCGAATTGGGACCTGTCGACTTCGTCGCTTGCGGGCGACGGTGTTCGACGGGGTGGGTCGACCAGATCGTGCGACGAGCCGAGGACGAGCGGCGATGAGCACTCGAGGGCCGAGGGGCGGAAGCGGGTCACCGCCACCGAGGTCACAGCGGACCGGGGCAGGTCGCCCTTCGAAGCGGCGGCGCGACCGAGTTCATCCGTGCGACGGCCTGCGCCTTCCGCCCCGGTCAAAGGACGACGTCTATCTCGAAAGTCCGATGGCTGACCGCGCTCGCTCGGCCTCGCGGCGGGCCGAGGTATGCGGGATGTATGAATACGATGCGTGCGAGCTCGTTCCGCCACGTGACAACCCGTCCAGGTTGAGGAGTGAAGCACCTGATAGATTGCTATTAGTACACATCTGATGCAACGGCCTGCACGCCTCCGCCTCCGCCTCTGACTACGGAGCAGGGGAATGCTGACGTTCCGGCGCGATAATCTGAGTGGGCCAGCTTCGGCGGTGGGGTAGCAAGACAGTAATTCGGGTCCGTGCTGGAGGGCAGGGTTGTAGTCGGCATTCTCTCCTCGCGGCGATAGGACGGTTCGCACTCGTTCACCGCTTTGGCTTCGTCAAGTCTCTTCCTCCTGAGCCCCGCCCGCTTTAGGACCTGCTTACAGGCAGCACGGGTCGGGGAGACCCTCCAGTGGGCCTTTCAGAGGCCCGCAGTCCATCGACGAGTGTTCGCTCACCGTTGAGCAGGACACCGAGTTCCAGAGAGTCGACGTACCGGTAGCTCTGCGGCGCGACGAACGTCCCGGCACGACGTCTCAGTTCGTCGAGACTCACCGGCTGAGGGAATGTCGTGTGTGCACCGAGCAGGATCGCAGTGACTTGTTCGCAACCCTCGACGTACCGTTCGAACTCGTGTCTGCGGAGTCCCGTGCTTGAACCCCACTTTCGCCACACGGTGGATGGTGCGCGCACGTACACATCGGCGATCATCACGGCCCCGATCAATGCGCGCACAGGTAATGAGGAGTAGACCAGCGCTGTCGCGCCGGCTTGTAGTCGCGACGGCCCGCGTCGTATTTCAGTCGTCTTTTCTCCGGCGAGGATCAGGTTCGCAAAGCGGGGGCGGAGTGATATGAGGACGTGGGACCTGTCCGGCTCAGCGCCCATTGTGCGTTCCTCGGCCGAGGAGCTCCACAAAGACTCGCTCACTAATGAGTTGGGGAGACGGCAACGGTGCGGATTTCGACTTGGGGTCTCCCGTCATTGCCTCCCGGTAGTCGTCGAGCGACACGGGGCGTTCGAGGAGTTCCGTATTGGCGAACTTGAGTGCCATCGCCTCGCCGTGTTTCGCCGACTTCGAGATGTCTTGCTCGCGGTAGACGCCGAGCCGTTGGAACCGGTGCCAGAGGTGTGTCGGCTGAGCAACGAGCACCTCCGTCAGCGACGACACTGCACGGATTGCTCGGGCGCCCGGTTCGTTCGGTCGTCCCGAGACGTACCAAAGGATGCGCGCCGGCGCCCGAAGGCCGCCGCTGTTGAGCGGGCTCCGGTAGTAGACGAGCTCGCGTCGCAGACCGAGCTGCCATGTCCTCAGGAAAAGCTGACCACTGGCGAGTGCCGAGTCGAAGAGTTCTGACGCCCACGTGGTTTTGATTGGCACGACGAAGGTCGGGATGCCGGCACCGGTCACTCGGAACGGTGCGAACCACGTCTCGGCGCGCGCCGCGCTTGCCGCCAGATCGTTGCCGACGAGCAATGCTCGTAGGCCGGCGCGCTCCTCGTCTTCGAGCGGTATTGCGTCGAGCATCGTCGCAATACTCGCGAGTTCTCCGACGCCGGTCAGCGACACTGCGACGGCGCCCCGACCGAGTGGCAAGAAGCCTTCGTCCCCATAGTGTCGCCGTGCCCACTCAGCGGGAAACGGGTCGGTGATCCGGGTGATCCGGAGTCCGCGGCGTCGGGTCTCGCTTCGCAGAACGCTGAGCACATGTCGCGCCAGCACGCCTTCGCCCGTCCCGCCGGTGACCCTCAAGATGTCGACCTCGACGACGTGATCCCTCTCGCGGAGACAAAGCAGAGCACGGGGGTCCCCGTCGATCTCGATGATGCGAAGGCTGACAGCGTGCGGGTCGGCTGCGAGATCGCGAATGCGTCTGTCGAAGGGACCGATTGCTTCGCCATGCTGATGGTTTACGAATCGCCGAGCGAGGCTACTGAGGTCGGTGCCATCGGCCTCTCGGATCGTCACGGACGTGTGCGCGAGCTCCACGGGGTTGTACCAGTCACGGCGAGCCGCTTCATCGAGTTGCCGGACGAACTCCGAAGGAGACACCAGCGAGAGGCCTCCAAGCCGCGAGGCAGATTGCGCGTACCTGCTCCGCAGAGCGTTGTCGCTGGTGATCAGCCATCGCGCACCTGCCGCCATGGCCCGAGCGACTTGGCGAACATCGTTGGCGTCACCGTGGTTACCCTCGCCCGAGATCTCCTCTACGAGCGGACGCCAGAGCGAGTCCGGTGGGTCCGCAAGCGGGAGTCGCTGTGCAGCACCGTACTGCCGCTCGCGTCGTGCATTGTCCCTGTCGGCCGAGATCTCGACGAGAACCTCACCGCTGATCGCGAGACGCACATGGTCGCCGAGCCAGTCGGCACGAAGTTGGAGAACGTCTTCGGGCGGAGCATCACCAACGACATCGAAGAACACGCACGAGTCGAGCATCGCGGTTGGACGGGTGTCGGCATCCTCGATCAAGGTGAGCAAGTCGGGCTTGCCGAACGACCGCCACCAACGGGTCAGCGGCTTGCCCTCCAAGCTTCGGCCGATCCGCTCGCCGCGCGGTACGAACCCGAGCGACGGCCACATGCTGTGCGCGGGAAAGTCGTTGCGGCAACTCAGCGCGACACCGCGTCGACCTGCGTGTCGGGCGCACATCTCGTCGACAAGTGCCCGAGCGACTCCTCGCCCTCGGTAGGCCGGGTCGACGACCAGTTGCACGATTTTGACTTCATCCCTGGGCAGGTCGTAAAGGACGTATCCGGTGACCTGTGCTTCGATCCGAGCAGCGAGCAAGGTGCCCTGGTCAGCACGGTCGCGATACGCAGAGTCCGGCAAGAACCCGACCGTCGCCCGTGCGAGCTTGGCAAGGCCGATCACCGCGTTGAGGTGTTCCGTGTGAGCTTCCACCGACTCGAGATGCACCCCACCAGCGTGTCATGGTGGCCCGCCAAACCCGGGCACGCGACAGCAGCGTCTCACCTCCCCACCCACAGACGAAGGACTTCTCGAACCTCGAACATCGGAACCTCCCGGAGTGCCATCGCCGCCTCTCGAGCTGTCAACAGGAGCGGCGATGATCACCCGCTGACAGCACCGAACTGGCGGACCCCAGGGTGGTCCCACCACTGGCGGACAGGTGGTCCCATCACGCTGGCGGAACTCAACTCAAGTGGTCCCATGCCACTGGCGGGCGACAGCCGCGAGAGGCGGCCGCGCGTGTCGGGAGACCGCGTGGTCGTCGATCGCGACCCCGCGACAGGCCGCAGTCTTCAGCGCTCGTTCACGGTGCACGGCGATGGGTTGACGGAGGGATCGAGGAGACGACTGGCTGCTGAGGCGGTGGCGGCGGGTCGACGTCCGAGGTGGCGGACGTAGCCGGCGGTGGTGGCTGGGCTGGCGTGGCCGACGTATCGGGCGATGTCGGCGAGGTCGAGGCCTTCCTCGGTGTAGAGCGCGGTGATCGCCGTCGACCGACCGCTGTGCGTGCCCAGGCCCTTCGGGTCGATGCCAACGCGCTCGGCCGCGGCGGCGACCGCCTTGGCAACCGCCTGGCGCAGCAGCAGCCCGCCCGTCGTCGTCGTGAAGACGAGATCGATGGGTCGATTGCCGTAGATGTGTGCCGGCCACGCCTCGCCCGCGATGCGTCGATCGTCGTCCTGTGCCTCGCGGCGCCGACGAAGGAAGTCGACCACGACGGGAGTGAGAAGGTGATGGCCTTCGGCACCGTCGGTCTTGGGCGGCCCGAGGACCATGCCGACCCCGTCGACGTAGACGCTGGCTCGCGAGACAGTTGCGCTGCCGGCGTCGAGATCGAGGTCGCTCCACGCCAGACCGAGGACCTCGGACACTCGCCAGCCTTGGATGAAGAGCAAGGCGATGGCGGCGGCGAGACGATCGTCGGCAGCCGCGCCAACGAGCGCACGGGCCTCGGCCGCTGTGAGCGCTCGTTTGCTGGATCGACCGGCTTTCGGAGGGCGGACCTTGTCGGCGGGGTTCGACTCGATGATGTCGAGGTTGACGGCTTCGGCGAGGATGGCACGCAGCGTGGTTCGAGTGTCGGCGACGGTGCTCGCCGACAGGGTGGTCAACAGCTCCGACTGCCACGTGGCGATCTGTTCGGCCCGGAGGCTGCCGAGGCGCACGTCGCCGAGCGTTGCGTTGATGCGGTCGATGCGATCGGAGTACTTGCCGAGTGATGACGGCCGCACACGCAATGCGGCGATCGTGGTGAGCCACCACGCTGCGAACTCGGCGACGGTGTTGTTGGGCGTGAATGAGGCGTCGGCGGCACGTGGCCGCATAGCGACGGCGTTCTTGATCGCCTCGGCTCGACGTCGGAGCGCCTCTTCTCGTGTGCGGCCACGCACCCGTCGAGGCCGGCTCTCACCCGGGACCTTGAACGTGGCTCGCCAGGCGCCGTCGACCTCGCGGTAGATCGAGCCTTCACCGTTCGCCGACTTCGACGCGACGGTGAACGTGCCGTCTGGGGCCTTGACCCGCTTGCCGCGTGACGTCCTCGGCATGCCTCAACGGTACACCCTGCCGGGAGTAACCGGGAGCTACGCCGGGAGTAACGCTGTTTGAAACCGCTTGGCACGCATTGCCACCGGTTGGACAAACTGCCTGTTCAGGGGTCATATTCCTTGGGAGTGGCTGTTACTCCCGAAGAGACAAAACACCTGCAAGCGGAACGGGAGGGATTCGAACCCCCGGGGCTTGCGCCCTCCCGCTTTCAAGGCGGGTGCATTTGTCCGCTCTGCCACCGTTCCGGCAGGCACGATAGCCCCGGGCGACGAGGTCGGCGCCGCCACGTACCGGGTTGCCGACTGGCGATCGGGCGCGGCCGGCTGTCCTCAGATGCGGCGACCCGTCGTCTCCCAGTACTGATCACGGAAGAGGCGCCGCTTGAGCTTGCCGGTGGCGTCCCGTGGCAAGGCGTCGTGGAGGTCGATCGTGCGCGGGCACTTGAAGCCGGCAAGCCGTTCGCGGCACCAATCGAGCAGGTCACGCTCGGTGGTCTCGGACGACCGGTGCAGCTCGACGACGGCCTTCACCTGTTCGCCCCACTCGTCGTCGGGAATCCCGAAGACGACACAATCTGCGACCCCCGGGTGCTCGCTGATGACGGCTTCGATCTCCGATGGGTAGATGTTGACGCCGCCGGAGATGATGACGTCGATCTTGCGGTCCGCGAGGTAGACGAACCCGTCAGAGTCGAGCCAGCCGACATCGCCGACCGTGAACCGTCCGTCGGAGAGCCTGCTCGCGGCCGTCTTCTCGGGCGCTCCGACGTACGTGGGGGGACCCTCGGGTCGGCGGAAGTAGAGCGTGCCCACAGCGCCGGTCGGAAGCGTCGTGCCCTCGTCGTCCACCGCTTCGACCGCGAGAAACGGGGGCGGGCGGCCAACGGTGCCGGGATGGGAGAGCCACTCGTTCGAGTCAGCGATCAACGGTCCCGTTCCCTCGCTCGATCCGAAGTACTCGATGACGACCGGCCCCAACCATTCGATCATGGCCTGTTTGACCCAGGCGGGGCAGGGTGCGGCACCGTGCCACAGGCCGACGAGGCTCGACAGGTCGTACCGCTGCCGCACGCCGTCGGGCAGCCGGAGCAGTCGGAGGAGTTGTGTCGGGACGAGGTGCGTGGCCGTCACCCGATGACGCTCGATCGCGGCGAGCACCGTCTCGGCGTCGAACGACGGCATCAAGACGAGCGACTGGCCGAGCGCGAGACACATCAGCGTCATCACCTGCGGTGTGCCGTGGTAGAGGGGACACACGACCAGGTGCGTCCCACCCTCGGTCATCCTCCACGCGTCTGCGAGGCGGCGGTAGCTCGGCATGATCTCGTCGAGGCTCGGCGGCTGATCGGATCGCAACACCCCTTTGGGATGCCCGGTCGTCCCGGACGTGTAGAGCAGCAGCGCTCCGGCGAGGTCGGTCGGACGCCACTCGACAGGGACGTCGTCCAGCCAGTCGGCAGTCTCGTCGACGACGACGACGTGCTCGACTGCAGCGTGTCGGGCGGCGTCGCGGCCGACGGACTCGTGGTCGGAGTCGACGACGAGGACCCGGGCTCCGGAGTCGCGCAGGATGTACGCGACCTCGCTCACCGTCAGGTGCCAATTCATGGGCACGTGCCGAACCCCGGCCAGCAGGTTCCCGACCAGCGCGATCACCCATTCGGGTCGGTTCTTCGCCATCACGGCCAGGCGGTCGCCTCGCTCGATGCCGAGCCGTCCGAGCCGGCTCGCCCAGCGCCTCGCCCGTTCGTCGAGCTGGGACCAACTGATGGACTGGTCGCTCCACACGATGGCGGTCTCGTCCGGTCGGCTCGCCGCCGCGGGAAGGAACGTTCCCGCCGTCGGCACGCTCTGCGTCGTCGGTGGGCGGTTCACCGAACGCGCTCCATGAAGCCCGCGGCGATCTCATCCGGTCCGGGCAGCCAGGTCTCTGGGTCGATCGTTCGAGTCGCCATGACGCTCCGTTTGACCAGGGCGGGCCCACCCGCCGGGAACCCCGCCAGGCGAACGGCCAGTTGGACGGCGCGGTCCATCACCGAGTCGTCGTCGACGACCTCGGCGAACAGGCCGAGTCGGTGAGCTTCCCGAGCTGGGATGCGGTCCCCCCCGAGGGCGAGACGCATCGCGGTGGCCTCGGTGGTCCGGATCCGCAGCCACGCGGCGTTCATCGGGATCCCCATGCCTTGGCTGATCTCGCCCACCTGGATGAACGTCGAGTCGCCGGCGATCAAGAGATCGCAGGCGAGTGCCAGGGCGACCCCGGCGTTGATGGCGAACTTCTCACACGCGCCGATCAGCGGAGTGGACGTGGTCAGCAGCGCCACATGCAGCCGGCGCAGCTCGTCGAGCAGCTCCACCACGTCGTGACGGTCGCGGCGCAACTCGTCGAGATCGAGGCCCGAGCAGAAAGCACCTCCGGCCCCGCCGAGCACGATTGCGTGAATCGTCGGATCCCGGTCTGCGGCGACGATGGCCGCTCGCAGCGAGCTGATGAGGTGACGGTCCAGCGCGTTGCGCGAATCGGGCCGTGAGAGCAACAGGCGCGTCCAGCCGAGGTGCTGCTCCACGACGAGCGGCGCAGGAACGTTCGGGATCACGCCGACGAACGTAGGGAACCCGCACCGGCCCTCACAGTCGGAACCCCCCTACTTCTGCCGCACTCCCCGACGGTGAGCCGACCGTCGACACTCGTCGCGGCGACAGCGGTCGACCGGGCCGCAGCTTCCACGGGGCGCGACACTAAGGTCTGAGCTCGTGGGAGCCCTGCCGACGACAGGTCGCGAGCTCCGGGCGAGGCCGGACATGTTCGATGGCCTCATCGGGCGGGAGCGAGAGACGGCTGCACTCGACGACGCGCTCGCCGTTGTGCGCAGCGGTCAGCCACATGTCGTGCTGTTGCGTGGCGATCCGGGAGTCGGCAAGACCCGACTCCTCGACACGCTCCGCGCCCGTGCCAGGACCCAACGTGTCAGGGTCATGGCATCTCGCGCCGATGAGTTCGACAAGCGCGTGCCGTTGGCGCCGATCACGCTGGCGCTTCGTCCCGGACTTCGTGTCGAGGAGAGTCCCCGGGCGCGGCCCGCGACCACCCGACTGTTGGCGCTGTTGAGCGCTGGAGGCCGGCTGGCGATCGGCGATCACCGCCCCGCGGAGCTGCTGACCCTCCTTGCTGAGGTGCTGCACGATTGGGCCGACCGGGCTCCGCTGCTGCTCGCCATCGACGATGTGCACAGTGCTGACGCCGACAGCCTCGATGCACTGGGATATCTGGGGCGACACGTCGACGCCCGACTGCTCATCGCCATGACCACCCGGCGGCACGCGCCGGACGTCGACGTGATGGCAGCGAGCGCGATCGAGCGGATCGTCTCAGCGTCGCCGAGCACGGTGATCGACGTCGAACCGCTCGATGCCGACGAGCACGCGGCGTTGATCGCCGCGCACTGCGGGGCCGCACCGAGCCGCGAGTTGGCGAGCCGCATCTGGCAACGCACCCGCGGCAACCCGTTCTTCACGGTCGAGCTGCTCAGGTCCCTCGAGGAGCAGGATCTGCTCACGCGCGACGACGGCGGCGAGCTCACCGCGACCGCGGACGCATCGATGAGCGCGTCGGGCTCGGTGTCCGTTCTCCGTCGCGTCGCCAGCCTCGGCGATGACGCGGTCGTGGTGAGCCGGACCGTCGCCGTGCTGCCCACCGTGGACGTGTCCGACCTGCCGTGGGTGGTGGAGATCACCGGGCTCGACGCACCCGCTGTCGAGACGGCATTCGATCGGCTGGTGGAGGCGGGAATCCTCGCGGCGGCCGACGGCGGGTACGCATACGCCCATCCGATCGTGCGCGACACGATCTACGAGCAGTTGGGCCCGGCGGATCGCAGCCGCCTCCATCGCTCGGTGGCTGACCTCCGGATCGCCCAGCGCGAGCTCGGCCGCAACGTCAGGGTCGCCGACATCGCGCGTCACCTGCGCCTCGCGGGCACGGTCGACCCCACGACGAGCCAGATCTTCGCGGCCGCGGGCGACGAGGCGGCAGACCAGGCGCCCCGTGGTGCCGTCGAGTGGTATCGGGACGCGTTGACCATGATGCCGTCGGACGCACCCAACCGCGGGGCGGTGCTCTCCCGGCTCGCACGTGCGCTGCATCTCTCGTCACAGCATGGCGAGGCGGCTGACGCGGCCCGGCAAGCGCTCGCCCTGCTCCCATCCGGCCCCACGTTCGCCCGTACGGTCGAGCTGCTCTTCGTCGCGCTGCAGCGTGACGGCCGGTTCGCCGACGCGCTCGAGTTGGTGGACGAGTACGTGGGGGAGGAGATGCTCACGGCCCGGGTCGTCGCCCAGCGAGGTCAACTGCTGCTCTGGTTCGATCGTCTCGCCGAGGCCGAGACGAGTCTCGAGCGCGCCGGTGAGATGGCCGGTGACACGAGCGACTCGCTGGTCGACGGCGCCCGGCTCAACATGTACCTCACGACCGGCCGGACGGCAGAGGCCCAGGAGGTGTCGAGTCGTCTCGAGGCCATCGTGCGGGAGACCCAAGGTCTGCGCGCCACGGGCTCCCTCGTGGCGTTGGCATCGGCGGCGGCGTACAACGGCGAGCCGCGAGAAGCGGCGACGTGGCTGTCGGAGCTCGACGATGCGCACGTTCTGCCCGGAACGATTGTGGTCGCCCGGGTGCACGAGCGTTTCATGGCCGGCGCCTGGGACGAGGTTCTGGCGATCACAGAGAAGGCCGAGGTCGCCGGCGAGTGCGACGCCGCCCTTCGTCCGTTGTTGCTGTCGACCAGTGCGCACGTCCACGCCGAGCGGGGGGAACTGGCGGCCGCCCGGCGGGTCACCGACGAGATCGGCGTGGCGCCGGTGTTCCGGAGCACGACGCTGGCCGCATGTGCCCACGTGCACCTGATGGCGGGTGACCTCGACCAGGCTCGTGCCGAAGCCGGCCGGGCTCTGCGCCATCAACTCGCCATCGGCCGGATCGGCGACCTCGCGCGCAGCGCTTCACTGCTCGTGGACATCGAGCTCGCCGCCGGCCGCCGGGACGCCGCCCAGCGCGTCGTCGCCCAGCTCCGATCCGCCCAACCGGCGACGCCGAGCGCCCGCGAGCGGGTGCTCACCGCCCTCGCCGTGGCCGCCGCACATGAAGATGTCGACTCGGCGCGCACCGCAGCGACGCTCGCCGCGGAGCACGGCTTCGAGTTCGAACGAGCGCGAGGCCTGGTCGTCGCCGGAAGGCTCGACTCGGACGCCGACGCTCTCGTGGAGGCGGTGCACGTGTTCCGGCGGCTGCGGGTTCCCGCCCGCGAACGCGACGTCGCGCTGTTGCTGCGGCGCCTCGGCCGTCGGCTCCCGCGCGCGGATCGCACGGGCTCGGGGCTCACAGCGTCCGAACGGCGGCTCGCCGAGCTGGTCAGTTGGGGTCTCACCAATCGTCAGATCGCCGGCGAGCTCCATCTCAGCCACAAGACCGTCGAGGTCTACCTGAGCCGGCTCTACCGCAAGGTCGGCTGCGCGTCGCGCGTCGACCTGGCGATCGCCGTGAGATCGGGGCACATCTGAGTCACGGTGGGGCCGCTAGACCACTAGCAAAGTGTTGGGGGCTCCCTACTGCACTGGCTGCGACCGAAGGAGTTGACTGCAACCAGTCACTCAGAGGGGGTCTGTTTCCAATGTCTGTTGATCTCGCCACGCGTCACCGCCGCATGATTGCGGCAGTGGCGCTTCTCGCTGCGTCGTGCGGCGCCGCCGGGATGACTGCCGGCGCCGCGTCGCCGGCGACCACCGAGCCGACGGGCACGCTGCGAGTCGCCCCCAACACCAATCTCCAGACGTTCGATCCGGCGCGGGTTCAGAACGCGCAGCTCTTCTACCTGCAACCCGTGTACGACACACTGCTGCGTCTCGACGAGGAGAACACGCCCCAGCCCGGCGTCGCCGAGTCGTGGGAGTGGGACGGGACCACGGCCACCCTGAGCCTCCGCGAGGGGCCCGCCTTCGCCGACGGTACGGCGATCGACGCGGAAGCAGTGGTCGCCAACATCGAACGTTTCGCGACGGTGGGTGGCGCGGCGTTCGCGACGCTGTCGTCGGTGGAGGCGACGGACGATCGCACCGTCACGCTGACGTTCGACGGTCCGGCCCCGACGCTGCTCGTCGACCTCGCCCAGGCACCGGGGATGCTCGTCAATCCGTCATCGTTCGACGGGACGACGTTCGAGACCAGCCCGGGCGGGACGTCCGGCCCGTACGTGCTCGATCCCTCGACCAGCGCTGCTGGTGACCGCTTCGTCTACGTGCCGAGCGAGAACTACTGGGACGCGAGCCGACAGACCGTGGCCCGGCTCGAGATCGTTCCCATCACGGATGAGGCCGCCCGTGCCAACGCCCTGCAGAACGACGAGGTCGACGTGACGGTGCTCGGCGAGGCACAGGTCGATCAGTTCATCTCCCAGGGCTTCGAGACGTCGAGCACGCTCGGGTTCGTCTGGTATGCCGTGGTCCTCGACCGCGACGGGACCATGCTGCCGGCCCTCGCCGACGCCCGTGTCCGTCAGGCGATGGCGATGGCGATCGATCGGGAGGCCATCGCCGAAGGTGTCTTCTTCGGTCACGCCGAACCGACGACGCAGCCCTACCTCGATGGTGAGCTCGGGCATGTCGCGGCCCTCGACGACGCTCTCGCCTACGACCCCGATGCTGCACGGGCCCTGCTCGCCGAAGCCGGCTACGCCGACGGCTTCGAGCTCACCGTGCCGGCCATCCCGTCCACGCAGACCTTCGCCCAGGCCCTGGCCAACTACTGGAGCGAGATCGGCATCGACACCAGTGTCGAGCTCGTCCAGGCGGGCGGGATGGCCGAACAGGTCCGTTCCGGGGGGTATCCGGTGTTCGTCACCCCGACGCCCATTCCCGACCCCTCGAAGTGGCACCTCTGGCTGTGGACCGAAGATGCTCCGTACAATCTGGCGTGGGGTGTCGTCGACGAGGAGTTGGTGGACATGGCGAACGCGGCTGCGGCGCCGGTCGTCGCCGATGAGCGACAGGCGGCGTACGACGTTCTGTTCGGCAGGGTGGTGGGCGACGGCATCATCGTGTCGGTGGTCCGCGGTGAGCAGATCGCGCTGTACGCGGACGACGTCTCGGACGTCGTGTGGCACACCGGTGAGTTCTTCCCAGACCCTGTCGGGATCGGGGTCGGCACCTGACGTCGGGCATGCCCGCGCTCGTCGTTCGCCGGTTGCTGGCGATCGTCCCGCTCCTGTTCGTCGTCAGCATCGTCGCGTTCCTGTCGCTCCAGTTGCTGCCCGGCGACCCGGTGCTCGTCCGGCTCGGGGCCGAGAACGCCACCGCTGAGCAGTATGCGGCGCTCGAGAAGGAGTTGGGCCTCGACCGTCCCGTCCCGGTGCAGTACGCCCGTTGGCTGGGCGGGGCTCTCCGGGGCGACTTCGGGATCTCGCTGTCCAACGGTCAGGAGGTGAGCGAGGCCGTGTGGGCTCGCATGCCGGTGACGCTGTCGGTCGCGACCGGTGCGATCCTGGTCAGCATCGTGGTCGGCATCGGCGCCGGAGTGATCGGCGGTGCCACCGCCGGTTCGCCCGTCGACCGCGGCGTCACCTTCGGCGCCACCGTGGGGCTGGCCGTGCCCCATTTCTGGGCGGCGATCCTGCTCGTGCGTCTCTTCAGCTTGACGCTCGGCTGGTTTCCCGCCACGGGCTACACGGCCTTGACGGAGTCTCCGGGGCAGTGGTTCCGGTCGATCGCGCTGCCGTGCATCGCGCTCGGGCTGTCCTCTGCCGCGGTCGTCGCTCGCCAGACCCGCAGCGGACTCGCCGCCGCCCTCCAGTCCGATTATGCCCGCACCGCCGTCGCCAAGGGTGCCGGTCCGGTCCGTGTCGTCGTCCGTCACGCCCTCAAGAACGCCTGCATCCCGGTGGTCACCGTCGTCGCGTTCCAGTTCACGGCGTTGCTCGGTGGCGCACTCGTGGTGGAACAGGTCTTCAACCTGCCCGGATTGGGTTCGCTCGCGGTGCGCTCGGTCCGAGAGAGCGACGTCACGATGATGCAGGGCGTCGTCATGTACACCGCGCTCGTCGTCGTGGTGGTCAATCTGCTGACCGACGTGTGCTACGGCCTGCTCGACCCGCGGGTGCGAGTGGCATGACGTCCGGCCGGGCGGCATGCGCTCGCGGGGGAGCAGACCTGTGACGGTCGCGCAGATCGAGCCGGCGCCCGCACTCTCGGCGCGCCGACGCACCCTCGGTCGGCTGCTCAGCCGGCGGGACGCCACGGTGGCCGCGGCCTTCCTCGTCGCGCTCGTTGCGGTCTCCATCGTCGGACCGTTCCTGGTCGCTCATGATCCAGGCCAGCAGGACCTGCGCGCCGTGCTCTCGTACCCCTCCCGAGAGCACTGGCTGGGGACGGACAACCTCGGCCGTGACATCCTCAGCCGGCTGGTCTCCGCAACGCGAGTTGCGCTGACCTCGTCGCTCGAAGCGGTGGCGATCGCCGCCGGTGTCGGCATCCCCATCGGGATGTTCATCGGATATCGGGGCGGATGGTGGGATCGGATCGTCATGCGGATCGTCGAAGGTGTGGTCGCCATCCCCGGTCTGGTGCTGGCGATCTGTGTGCTGGCCGTCCTCGGCGCCGGCCTCACCAACGCCATGCTGGCCATCGGCCTCGTGTTCGCCATGTCGTTGCTCCGGCTCACGAGGGCCGCAGTCCTCGCCGCACGCGAGCACCTGTACGTGGTCACGTCCCAGGTGATCGGGACAAAGGACCGGGTGATCATGTTCCGTCACGTCCTGCCCAAC
The DNA here is from genome assembly GCF_003426815.1 of Desertimonas flava. GTDB lineage: Bacteria > Actinomycetota > Acidimicrobiia > Acidimicrobiales > Ilumatobacteraceae > Desertimonas > Desertimonas flava. The sequence continues at coordinate 114,936 of NZ_QKYK01000004.1, read as the reverse complement.
GTCGCGGCGCCCCTGATCGTCCAGGTCACCCTGGCGTTCGGCGCCGCGCTCTTGGCCGAGGCCGGTCTCAGCTTCCTCGGGCTCGGTGTCCAGCCACCCCAGGCGAGCTGGGGGAGCATGCTCGCCGAGAGCGCACCGTTCGCCGTCCGCAACTGGTTCATCCCCTTGCCGCCCGGGCTCGCGATCGCCTTCACCGTGCTGTCGGTCAACGTGCTCGGCGATGCGGTTCGGGATTCGGTGGGCCGTGGGGTCGAAGGCGGTTCGCTCCGTCCCGTGCAGGTGCGCCTGCGGGGAGGCGGTCAGGCGCTCGTCTCCGGCCCAGAAGTGCCGCCCGATGAACGCGTGTCCGAGTCCACCCCCACTCTGGACGTCAGGGATCTCTGGGTGACCTTTCGCTCGCCGCGAGGCGACGACGTCGCGGCGGTCAGCGGCGTCTCGTTCAGCATCGGCCCGGGTGAGACCTTGGGACTCGTCGGAGAGTCGGGCTGTGGCAAGAGCGCCACGGCGTTGGCGATCGCAGGGCTGTTGCCCGCTGGGTCGACGGCCACCGCCGCGAGCGTCAGCCTGCAAGGCACGGAACTGGTCACGTTGTCGGCGCGCGAGATGCGTGGCGTGCGTGGTGCCCAGATCGGGATGGTCTTCCAGGACCCCATGAGCAGTTTGAATCCGGCTCTGACGGTCGGGGCGCAGCTTCGTGAGGCGATCCGGCTGCACGGGGACACGACACGGAGAGCGGCCTCGGCGCGCGCGCTCGAGCTCACCGAGATGGTCCACATTCCGGGGCCGGCACGCGTGCTCGCCTCGTACCCCCACGAGCTGTCCGGCGGTATGGCCCAGCGGGTCATGATCGCCATGGCCCTGTCGTGCCGGCCGAGCCTGCTGATCGCCGACGAGCCGACCACGGCCCTCGACGTGACGGTTCAAGGTCAGGTGATCGACCTGCTCCGCGAGGTCCAGGCCGAGCTCGGCACGAGCATCCTCTTCATCACGCACGATCTCGGTGTGGTGGCCGACGCGTGTGATCGCGCGGCCGTGATGTATGCCGGAGAGCTGGTCGAGTCCGCCGATGTCACGACGCTCCTCCGGTCGCCACGGCATCCCTACACGGCGGCGCTCATCGAGTCGCGGCCGATGCGGGATCGCAAGGGTGAACGGCTGGCCGCGATCCCCGGGTCCGTTCCGGCTCCGGGGACCTGGGGTGCCGGGTGTCGGTTCCTCGACCGCTGCCCCTCGGTCGCCGACCGTTGTGAGGCCGCGCAGTCGCTGGTGGACCTGGGTGATCGCCACCAGGCCCGTTGTTGGCGGGCCGTCGCGGACCAGCCCGTCGCAGCCCCCACGCGGGACGCATCGTGACACTCCTCGACGTCGACGCGCTCTCGGTGGAGTTCCGCACGAGACGGTCCCTCGGTCGCCGCGACGTGGTGGCCGCGGTGCGCGACGTCTCGTTCCAGATCGCTCCTGGTGAGACGCTCGGCCTGGTGGGGGAGTCGGGCTCGGGTAAGTCGACGATCGGTCGGGCGGTCCTTCACCTCCTTCGGCCCCGGTCCGGCACCATCACGTTCTCGGGCCGCGATCTGACCGCCATCCGCGGCCGGCTGCCGGCCGAACTCCGGCGAGCGATTCAAGCGGTGTTCCAGGATCCGTACTCGTCGCTCGATCCGACGAAGGTGATCGCCGACCTGGTGGCCGAACCCCTCGTCACCCATCTCGGTCTCGGCCGCAGCGAGCGCCGAGAGCGAGCGGCGCACGCGCTCGAGCGGGTTGGTCTCGAGCGACGTCATCTCGAGCGGTATCCGTACGAGCTCTCTGGTGGTCAGCGGCAGCGGGTCTGCATCGCCCGAGCGTTGTTGAGCGAGCCGTCCCTGATGGTGCTCGACGAACCGGTCAGTGCGCTGGACGTATCGACCCAGAGCCAAGTCATCAACCTCCTCGCCGATGTGCAAGCGGACTCCGGCGTCGGCTACCTCTTCATCGCCCACGACCTCACGGTCGTGCGTCACCTGAGCCATCGCATCGCTGCGCTGTACCGGGGGCGCGTCGTCGAGGACGGCGGTGCCGCACGGGTCGCCGATCAGCCCGCCCATCCCTACACGCAGGCGCTCGTGGCGTCGGTCCCGGTGCCTGATCCCGTCGTGCAGACGCGCCGGCGCGAGCTGCGCCGCCGTCTGTTGGCGGCGGCACCCCAGCGAGCGGCCGAGCCCGCCGACGGCTGTCCATTCGCGCCCCGATGCTCCTACGCGTTCGAACCCTGCTGGAGCACCTTTCCGGTCGCGACCCCAGTGGTCGGAGGCGGCCACGTCCGATGTCACCTCTACGACCAGACGGCGACGACGCCACAGCCGATCGCGACCGGGCTGGGGATGGAGGCGTCGCTGACATCGCTCGAACCATGACCGACTCGCGCGTCCGCGTCGTCGCCAGCGGGTTCTCGTTCCTCGAATCGCCGAGATGGCACGACGGCCGGCTCTGGCTCTCGGACCTGTTCACCGGGCTCGTGCATCGCCTCGATCCCGAGGGCTCGGTGGTCGACGTGTGTCAACTTGCAGGACGACCATCGGGCCTGGGATTCGTCGACGGGGCGTTGCTGGTGGTGTCGATGACCGATCGGCGGGTTCTCCGGTGGGCAGGTGACGCCCTCGCGGTCGCGGCCGACCTGTCCTCGCTCGTCGACCATCCCCTCAACGATCTCCTGGTCACGCCGACCGGCGCGTTCGTAGGCAGCTTCGGCTTCCCGCTCGAACTCTCCAGCCCGCTGGCGAGCACCGGCCTGTGGCGGGTGTCGCGAGACGGGTCGGTCGACCTGGCGGCGACCGATCTCGTCTTCCCGAACGGGATGGCCCTGTCCCAGGACGGAACGACGCTGCTCGTCGCCGAGACGTTCGCCTCGCGCATCACGGCGTTCGATGTCTCGGCTCGCGGCTCGTTGTCGGGCCGTCGGACGTGGGCTCGGTTCGACGATGCGGCGGCGGCCACCGTGGGAGACGCCATCGCCGGAGGTGCCGTGCTCCCCGACGGGATCGCGCTCGACGCGTCGGGTGCCGTCTGGGTTGCAGACGCCGGTGGCGGAGGCGCGATGCGGGTGGCGCCCGGCGGCGCAGTTCTCGACGTCGTCGACCTCGGCGAGCTGACGGCGTTCGCGGTCACGCTCGGCGGGCCGGACCTGCGCACCTTGTACCTCTGCGCCGGTCCGCCACTCGGCAACGGGAAGACGGCGGACCGGCGCGACGGGGTACTCCTCGCGGTCAGCGTCGAGGTGCCCGGGATCGACGCCGGCAGACTCTGATCTCTCGGGGGAGCGCGACCACGAAATCCCGTGCACGGGTGGCTCTGAGACGACAACATCACCGGGTCGCCGGATCCACGCAGGAGTACCACCACGATGCAACGCGATGTCGAGTTCGACGCCGACGGAGTGACGCTGCGCGGCTGGCTCTTCACGCCGGACGAGGGGACCGGTCCGTTCCCGACGGTGATCATGGCCCACGGAATCTCCTGCGTGAAGGAGATGTACCTCGACGACTTCGCCCGGGTGTTCGCCGCCGCCGGTCTCGCCTGCGTCGTCTACGACAACCGCTGCTTCGGTGCGAGCGACGGCGAGCCTCGCCAGGAGCTCGACCCGTGGGCGCAGATCCGTGACTATCGCAACGCCTGCACGTTCGCCGAGACGCTCGAAGAGGTCGACAACGACCGGATCGGGTTCTGGGGGGTCAGCTACGGAGGCGGCAACGCGATCGTCGCCGCGGCGCTCGACCGGCGGTGCAAGTGCGTCGTGTCGCTGATCCCGATGGTGTCGGGCTACCGGCAGTTCCGTCGCTTCCTCCAGCCGCACTTGGCGCCGATGATCCGTGCCGCGTTCGACGGCGACCGGCGGGCGAGGTTCGCCGGCGCCGCGCCCCAGATGATCCCGCTCGTCGCCGAGCGGCCGTTCGACCCCTACGTCGTGCTGCCGCAGCAGGAGTCGTACGACTTCTTCACGTCGACCCACGCCGAGCGGGCGCCCGCCTGGCGCAACGAGCTGACGTTGCGCTCGGCCGAGATGGCGAGCGAGTACGAGGCGGGGATGTTCCTCGACCGGGTGAGTCCGACGCCGCTGCAGATGATCGTGATGACCAACGATCTCGTCACGCTCGCCGACGATGCGATCGAGTTCTACGCCCGGGCGCTCGAGCCGAAACAGCTTGTGCTGCTGCCCGGGAACCACTACGACGCGTACCGGGAATCGTTCGACCTGACGAGCGCGGCGAGCCGCGACTGGTTGGTCAAGCACCTCATCGGGACGTGATCGGGCCGACCGGTGGATGAACAGACAGGAGAGCGCGGATGAGCAACGTGGCGATGATCACCGGAGCCTCGTCGGGGATCGGTGAGGAGTTCGCGCGCCAACTGGCGGCGCGCGGGCACGATCTGGTGTTGGTGGCGAGACGGGCCGACCGGCTCGAGCGCCTGGCGGCGGAACTCCCGACCAAGGTGCACGTGTTGCCGTGCGATCTCGGCGCCGACGCCGCGGCGCTTCCCGCGCGTGTCGAGGCGCTCGGCGTGGACGTCGATCTGCTCGTCAACAACGCCGGGTTCGGCAACCACGACCGCTTCTGGAAGATCCCGGAGGGCCGCGATGCCGCCCAGGTGCGGCTCAACTGCGAGGCCGTCGTCACGCTCAGCAGAGCGTTCCTCCCGGCGATGGTCGACCGTGGCGCCGGTGGCATCATCAACCTCTCGTCCATCTTCGGGTTCCAGCCGATGCCGTACGAGGCGGTGTACGGAGCGTCGAAGGCCTTCCTGCTCAGCTTCAGCGCCGCCCTGCGCGTCGAGCTGAAGGGGTCTGGGGTGCGCGTGCTCGCCGTCTGTCCCGGACCCGTGGCCACCGAGTTCCAGGAGACGGCCGGAGTGGGCGGGATCAAGCTCGTCGGCAAGATCCCCGTCGAGCGGGTGGTGGAGCAGGCGCTGCGCGCCTACGACCGCGACGCCGGCTCGATCGTCCCTGGCGGGGCGATCCGCTGGTTCACCAGGGCGCAGCGTCTGATGCCGCAGTCGCTCACGCTGCGCATGTCCGAGAAGTTCGGCCGGCCGGAGAAGCTGCGCAAGTCGTAACCGCGAGCGACCGGCGGCGTCCCGCGTCAGGGGCGGAGGTCGAACAGCTCGCCCACCGATGCGCCGAAGTAGGTGTCGCCGGCGAGGCGCAGCCGGCCGGCGCGAAACAGCTCGATCGGGTCGGTGCCGCTGGCCAGCTGCACGAAGTCGAGGGCCTCGAGGGAGATCGTCACCCGGGGACGGGTGTCGACCCGGCGCCCGGTGGTGCACGTCCCGGCGCCGAAGGTGGCGTACCACGTCTCGACGGCCGACCCGGTCCGGATGTCGAAGCGGATCACCCCGCGTGCCTTGCGGCCGGCGGGGCTGAGGAGCTCGGGCATGCGCCGGAAGACCTGACCGATCACGGCGCCGCTCGCCGGCCGTCGCGTCGCCATGCGCAGGATCGGTCGCGGCGTGCGCCGGGCCACGCTGACGAGGGTCGTCGCCTTCATCGGGCGCCGGTGCTGGGCGGGGCCATCAGGCACGCCAGGCCCAGTCCGATGATGCCCGCCGTGATCATCACGCCGAGCCAGATCGAGATGCCCCAGGCCAGGCCGGCGCCGAGCACCTCGAGGGCGAGGAGATACCCCCCGATCGACAGTGGCGGCACCAATGCCCCGATGGCGCGGAACTGCCACGGACGTGACGGCAACGCCGGTTGCAGCCGGGCGATCAGCACGTCGATCACCGCGCCGGCCACCACGAGCCCGGCGACGAGCTCGATGTCGCGGAACTCCGTCGGGATGCTGGCCACGAGGCCGTAGAGGCCGAAGATCACGGCAACCGCGCCGGGCGGCGGGGACCACCGACGAACCAGGAACAGCACCGGCGCGACGAGCGTGATCGACAGCAGCAGGAACGAGGCCACCGAGTGGTTCAGCGTGTGGAAGTAGTACGGGAAGCTCGAGTCGCCGAGGTTGCGCACGGCGACGTCGAGGCCGACGTGGCCCGGACCGAGGTCCCCGGCCGGATAGGCGTCGTCGAAGCGGGTGAGTTGCTGCTGGAACGCCGGCGTCGGTGCGAGGTTGTTCCACAGCGGCGACAGGTGCGTCAGGGCATAGGTGGCCGTGCTCATGATGAGCGCCAGCGACCCGACGACCGGCACCGCGCTGCGGGCGTCGAGTGGACCGTCATGGCGATACCAGCTCGACACGAGCGGCGCCGTCACCACCAGCGTCCCGCCGAGGAACAGCAGCTGGTGGGGCGGGCTCCAGAAGGCGTTGACCTGATCCTCGAACCCGAAGATGGCATGCCAGATGTAGTCACCGATGCCGCCGACGCCGGCAAGGGCGAGCCCCACCATGCCGATGCCGTAGCCGCGAGGGATGGCAGCCAGATTGAGCGCCTTGAACCCGGGCTGCTGACGCCGCAGCACGATGAGCCCGATCCAGTAGCCGACGGCGCCGAGCGCGACGTACAGCAGGATGTGCGGCGGGCTCCAGAAGCCGTCGCTCGCGATCGCCTTGCCGTTGTGGCGCCACGAGTCCCAGTACATCGCCGCAGCGCCGATGGCGCCGATGCCGACCGTGACGACGTCGTCGGACCAGCCGGCCAGCGTGCGCTGTCCGCGCCACTCGATCGTCAGCGGCCCGACCCGCCGGGCGCTCCAGACGCGCTCGGTGGTGTCGGGTCCTTCGATCGCCGTCATCGCCGGCGCCGCTTCCGGGTCGCGTACGCACCCATCGGACCGACGGTCTAGTGGTTCGAGTGCTCGCGTGCAGCCGAATTAGCGGCCGTCGACCGGGGTCGATCCACACAGCAGCGTCGGGTGCAGGGGGAATTCGGATGCACTGGCTCTCGGCGAGGGATACGTTCGCCCCCATGCCGTCGGGGATCCTGCCTGTTCCGCATCGGCCGTTGCGTCTCGATGGCGAGACGATCTTCGACGTCACCACGAGTGACGGTCGGGACATTCGCCTGACCCGCTTCCCGGCCGGCAACAAGGGCCCGGTCGTGCTCGCGCCCGGGTACGGGACGTCGACGCTCGCCTGGACGATCGACACGGTCGAGACCAACTTCCCCGAATACCTCGCCGAGCACGGCTACGACATCTGGCTGCTCGACTACCGCGCCAGCCCGATGCTGCCGGCCGCGTCGACCGACTACACGATGGACGACATCGCGACGCGGGACTGGCCGGCGGCGATCGCCAAGGTGCTCGAGGTGACCGGGGCCGAGTCGGTGCAGGTGGTGCCGCACTGCATGGGCTCGCTGACGTTCCTGATGGCGATGACGACCGGCATGTCGGGCGTGCGCTCGGCAGTGTGCTCGCAGCTCGGTCTGCACCCGATCCCCGTGGCGATCAACCGCATGAAGGCGCAGAGCCGCATGGCCGCCCTGCTGCACGGCGTCGGGATCGAGCGGCTCACCACGACGTTTCACAGCTCGGCGTTCGAGGACCGGGCACTGGAACGGGTGATGAAGCACTGGCCGACGCGGGAGAAGTGTGACAGCGAGGTCTGCCATCGCATCCTGTTCATCTACGGCGAGGTCTTCGACCACGATCAGCTGAACGAGGCGACCCACGACGCGATCGTCCACATCTTCGGCAAGACGCGGCTGACGGCGTTCAAGCACATCACGGCGATGATCCGCAAGGGGCACGTCGTCGATGCCGCCGGCCAGGACGTCTACATGCCGCACCTCGACCGCGTGGCGATCCCGATCACGTTCCTGCACGGCGAGCACAACCGGATGTTCATCCCGCGCTCCACCGAGCTCACCTACGACGCGTTGCGGGCCGTGAACGGTGACGACCTCTACCGCCGGACGGTCATTCCGGGCTATGCGCACATGGACTGCTGGATCGGCGAGGGGGCGGCGGTCGACGTGTTCCCACTCGCGCTCGAGGAGCTGGAACGGTTCAACTGATGGACGACATGCGGGTGGACGAGGCGGGAACCGACACTGCGGACGCCGCCGGGGCGGCCGATCATGCCGGCCTCCGCGACCTGTTCAGCTACCCCCTCATCGATGCCGTCCGGGAGCGGCGCACGCGGCGCGTGGCCCGCGGCGTCTCGATCGAGGCCGGGCCGCTCAGTCACCACAGTACGAGCGAGCCCGAGCCGCTCAGCCCGCTCGAGGAGGCGATCCTGATCGCGTCGATCGGGACCACCGGGGCCGTGCTGCACGACGGTCCTTTGACGAAGCCGGGCGGCGCCGACGAGCTGGGCAGCCCGTTCCTCAACGTCGTCGCCGGCGGGGCGTCGAGCGCCGACAACGCCCAGGCGACGCATTTCTTCATGATCAACGACGAGGGCGTGTGGTTGATCCGCCGGCTGCGCGGCCGCGAGGCCGCCGACTTCCTCCGCGACTTCCCGGCGCGGTGGGCCGACCGCACCGAGGCCGACTGGGTGGCCGCCGCCGACCACGTGAAGCGCAGGGTGTACGCCGACCGCATGTCGTTCCCCCGGGAGTGGCCCTACTACCTCGGCTGGAACGCCCAGCACTCGAACGCACCGGGCACGACGTGCTTCCTGCCCGTCGTCGACAACACCCGCCAGTACATCAACGCCATGTTGATCCTGGCGAGCGAGCCGGCCGGGAAGGCCCCGCTGTTCATCGACGACTTCCGGACGTTCCATCCGCGCACCCTCACCGACTGGCTCGCCTGGGCGGCGATGAACCTGCGGCTCGTCGAGCGCATCCCGTACCAACCGATCGGCGGCGTCAAGCGGGTCCGCGAGGGTCGCTTCACCAAGGACGTCCCGGCGCCCCTCGGATTCGTCGGCAGCGCCCGTACCGACCACGAGGCGTTCCTCGGCCTGCAGACCCTGCTGCTGACGGGTGAGGCGCTCGGCCTCGGCGGCTGGATCCACTCGTGCCCGCTGCCGCCGTACGTGATGCAGCGCGACGAGTCGGCAGGGCTGCTCGGGCTCGGGTTCCGCGAGCATGGCCCGAAGCTGTCGCGGTGGCGGCGCTGGCCGCCGACACCGGCGTCCCAGCCCAACTACGTCGGGATCGACGGGGTTCTCCAAGGGCTCTGTCCCCCGTACGTGTCGTCGATGGACGAAGCGGTCGACATGGTGCTCGAGGAGAAGTACGGCAACGGTGGCGCCTACGCCGACGCCGAGGTGTTCGCCACGCGCTATCGCGATCGGGCCGACGCCGAGGCCTATCTCCGCCTCCAGGCGCCGCACCCGCGCGAAGCGGTCGCCTACACCAAGGAGATCTGCTCGTACATCTACGACACGTACGGTCGCTTCCCGGCCCACACCGACGCCTGGAACCTGCCGGGCATCTGGGCACAGTTCTCACACGTCGAGCTGCCGTACTACGAGCGGTTCGCCGCGCCCGAACACGTTCGGCGCCAGCGGGAGACGGCCGAGATCTGGGGGAGGTCCACCGGGTGACGGCGTCGCCGGAGCGCTTCGACGCGATCGTGATCGGCTCCGGCTTCGGCGGGGCGGTCACCGCGTACCGACTCGCCGAGGCGGGGAAGCGGGTGTGTGTGCTCGAGCGGGGCAGGGCGTATCCGCCGGGCTCGTTCGCCCGCACGCCGAGTCAGATGCGCACGAACTTCTGGGACCCCACCAAGGGGCTGTACGGACTGTTCGATCTCTGGTCCTTTCATGGCCTCAACGCGCTCGTGTCAAGCGGGCTCGGCGGCGGCTCGCTGATCTACGCCAACGTGCTGCTGCGCAAGGACGAGCGCTGGTTCGTCACCGAGGATCTCGACAACGGCGGCTTCGAGCACTGGCCGGTGACACGGGACGACCTCGACCCGCACTACGACCGCGTCGAGGCGATGATCCGCCCCCAGCTCTATCCGCTCGAGCACGAGCCCTACGCCTCGACGCCGAAGACCCAGGAGTTCAGGCGGGCGACGGAAGCGATCGGACTCGCCTGGTTCCGCCCGCCGTTGGCGGTGGCCTTCGCCAGCGACGGCGACGATCCCGTGCCGGGTGAGCGGGTCCACGAGGCGCACCCGAACCTGCACGGCCGATCCCGCCACACCTGCCGACTCTGCGGCGAGTGCGACATCGGCTGTAACTACGGCAGCAAGAGCTCGCTCGACTTCAACTACCTGACCGAGGCGAAGCGGCTCGGCGCCGAGCTGTGGACCCGCTGCGAGGTGCGCAAGCTGGCGCCCGAACCTGGTGGTGGCTACCGCGTCAACTACGTGCGCTACGACGAAGCCGACGAGCGCGAGGGCCGCCCGACCGACATCTTCGACCCGGAGGTGTTCCGCCATGAGCTCGTCGCCGACCGGGTGATCCTCGCCGGCGGGACGTTGGGCACCGTCCGTCTGCTGTTGCGCAACCGGGCCGCGTTCCCACTGATGAGCGATCAGCTGGGCAACCGCTTCTGCGGGAACGGCGACCTGCTCACCTTCGCTCACGGGGCATCTCACACGGACGGCACGACGCGTCGGCAGCGGCGCATCGATCCCTCGTTCGGCCCGGTCATCACCAGCGCGGCCCGCGTCCCCGACGAGCTCGACGGCGGCGAGGGCCGCGGGCTCTACGTCGAGGACGCCGGCTTCCCGGCCATCGCCACGTGGCTCCTCCAGCTCGCCGAAGGGCCCGGTGACCTGTGGCGCTGGCGGCGCGAGGCGTTCCGGTTCGCCCGCGAACGAATGCGGCCGGGCTACCGGCACACCGGGCGCAGCGCCGCCTTCGCCGGCCTGATGGGCACGGCCCAGCTGTCCAGCAGCCTGCTGCCGCTGCTCTCGATGGGGCGCGACGTCGCCGACGGCCGCATGTACCTGCGCGACAACCACCTGCAGGTCGACTGGCGCAAGGGCAGCGCCAAGCGCGCCGGCCGGCGCGGCCGTTCGGGGCCCTACTTCGATCGCGCCCGCGGGATCAGCAAGCAGATCGCCGACGAGCTCGGCGCGACGCTGCGGGACAACCCGATCTGGTTCATGCGGCGGGTGATCACCGTCCATCCGCTCGGCGGGTGTTCGATGGCGACCGATCCCCGGCATGGCGTGGTCGACCCGTGGGGCCGGGTGTTCGGGTACCCGGGCCTGTACGTCGCCGACGGCTCGGTGATGCCCGGTCCGGTCGGGGCCAATCCGTCGTTGACGATCGCGGCTCTCGCCGACCGCTTTGCCGATGGCATCCTCGCGGAGAAGGCAAGCTGAGACTTCGATGACGGGGACGACGACCACGGCCGCCAGCGTGCGGTTCACCGAGGAGATGCAGGGTCACCTCGCGTTCGGCGAGGAGGACTACGAGCGCGGCCACGAGCGCGGCGTCGCAGCGAAGACCTCGCTGCTGTTCCACCTGACGATCGAGACCCCGCCCATCGACGAGTTCGTGGCCGATGCGACCCACGAGGCCGCGGCCACCGGCTGGATCCGCTGTGAGGCGCTCGGCGGCAAGCGTCCCGTCGAGCAGGGTCGCTTCCACCTCTTCGTCGCCACCGAGCGCCGGGGCGAGCGGCGCATGCGCTACCGCCTCCACTTCCGCGACGGCGTCGGGTCGCCGTTGACGCTCGTCGGCCACAAGGTGATCGCCGACGATCCCGGCTTCGATCTCTGGCCCGACACGACCACGCTGTTCACGCGGTTGCTGTCGGGCCACGTGGAGGCCGATGGCGACGAGGCCGCACCGATCATCGCCTCGGGGATCCTGCGGATCACCCCCCGCTCCTTCGCCCGACAGCTCACCACGTTCCGCGCGCGGGGTGCCGGTGCCGCCGGCAACGTCGGGGCGCTGCTGCGCTTCAATCGCCTCTTCCTCGGCGAGCTGTGGCGGGTGTACGGCAAGCCGCGACGCCGGGAGCCGGCGGCGTGAGCACGCGGCGACTGAATCGCATCGCCTGGGGCACCAAGGCGCTCGGCGGATTGTCCGTGGGCACGGTCGGCGTGCTCCTGGGCGCCGAGACGGTGCGCGTCTGGCGCCTCGGCAAGATGCCGGTGATCTACGGCGAGGACGACACCGACGGTCGCATCCCGCTGCGGCGGGTGCCGGCCGTCCTTTACGAGGGCTACAAGGTCAGCTCTACACGCGAGAACGCGATCTTGAACATGGTCGCCTCGTTCGTCACCACGTTCGCCATCACTCGCGGGATCACCCACGCCATCCGCGCCCGCGGTGGACTCGGCCCGATCCGCAACCTCGTCGCCGGCGGTCGCCACATCCACCACCTCGTCCCCGGCACGGTGCTCAGCCTGCTCAGCGGCGGCTCGGCGATCAGCCTGTCGCGCGACTCGCGCAACCGCTGGCTGGCGATCCCGTTCGGCATCGGCAGCGCGCTCGTGCTCGACGAGGCCGCCCTCCTGCTGTCCTTGGACGACGTCTACTGGTCCGAGGAAGGCAAGCTCAGCGTGCAGATCGCCTTCGCCACGATGGGCCTGCTGGGGGCGATCGGCTACGCCATCCAGGTCCACCGCCGCGGAGAGCCCGGCACCGAGTTCGACTGGCGCGCCGCGGCCAAGGCCTTCCAGGACCTCCAGCTCACACCCGGCTCCACGTCACGCTCGCTGCTCGGAGTCGACCGATGAGCGGACCCGCCGGAAACCCGAACAGCCCGGCGAGCGTCGGCCAACGCTTCGGCGACTACGTGGTCACCGGACTGCTCGGCGAAGGCGGGGTCGGGTTCGTCTACCGCGCCGAGGACGAGTCCGGCTGTGCCGTCGCGCTCAAGGTGGTCAAGCCGGACCTCGCCGACGACATGACGTTCCGCCGCCGCTTCAACCGTGAGGCCCGCATCGCCCAGGGCATCGAACACGACCACGTCGTGCCCGTGCTGGCCACCGGTGAGCAGGACGGAACGCCCTACATGGTGCAACGGCTGATCGGCGGGGGCACGCTCGCCCAGCGCATCGAGCGCGAGCGCCGCCTCGACGCGTCGACGACGGTGCGGATCTGCCGCCAGGTGGCCAGCGGGCTCGACGCGATGCACGCCGCCGGCATCGTCCACCGCGACGTCAAGCCGGCCAACATCCTCCTCGACGCCGGACCAGCCGACACCGCCTACATCGCCGACTTCGGTCTCGTGAAGGAGACCAATGGGACGCTGCTGACGGCCGCCGGACAGGCGCTCGGCACCATCGACTACATCTCGCCGGAACAGATCCGCGGCGACGCGGTCACGCCGGCCACCGACGTCTACGCCCTCGGCTGTGTGGCCTACGCCTGCATCACCGGGGCGCCGCCCTTCGCCGACCGCAAGGGGATGAAGGTGCTGTGGGCCCACCTCCAGGATGCTCCCGAGGACCCGTCCACCCGCGTCCCCGACGTTCCCGCCGATCTCGGTCACGCCATCCTCATGGCCCTGGCGAAGGACCCCGACCGCCGCCCACAGAGCGCCGGGATGTTCGGACAGCTGCTCCGGCTCGGCTCCCGACTCGACTGAACCGGACGGCCCGGCCCCAACCACAAGTACTGTTCGCGACGATGACCGATCGGGACGCCGTTGCCGCCGCCCTCCCGGGCTACGACATCGGTGATGAGCTGGGCCGCGGGGGATGGGGCGTCGTGTTGGCCGGGCGGCACACACGCCTCGGCCGTGACGTCGCGATCAAGCAGCTGCCCCCTGCCTTCGCCAGCGACCCCGATGTCCGCGCCCGGTTCGCCGCCGAGGCCCGGCTGCTGGCGTCGCTCGACCACCCGCACATCGTCCCGGTGTACGACTACGTCGAGCGCGACGGCCTGTGCCTGCTGGTGATGGAGCAGCTGTCGGGCGGCACGGCGTGGACCCGGTTCACGTCCGAGGGGCTCGATGCGCGCTCGACGTGCGGCATGGTGCTCTGCACGGCGGTGGCGCTCGAGTACGCCCACAGCCACGGCGTGCTGCACCGCGACATCAAGCCGGAGAACCTGCTGTTCACCGGCGATCTTGCTCAGGTGAAGGTGGCCGACTTCGGCATCGCCCGCGTCATCGCCGGTGGGCGGACGATGGCCACGGCGGCCGGTGAGGTGCTCGGGACGCCGGCCTACATGGCGCCCGAGCAGGCGACCGGCGGACCGGTCACGCCGGCGACCGATGTCTACGCCCTCGGCGTCACGCTCTACGAGCTGCTGTCGGGCACGCTGCCGTTCCCCCGCGGGGAGTCGGCGCTCGCCGTGCTCTATCAGCGGGTGCACACGTCGCCGACCCCGCTCCCGTCCGTCGCGCCGACCGTCCCCGACCGCATCGCCGAACTGGTGATGTGGGCGCTGATGACCGATCCCGAGCACCGGCCTCCGACCGCCCACGCCTTCGCCATGGAGCTGGCCGAGCGGGCGACCGACGTATTCGGACGCGGCTGGTTGGCGCGCACGGGATTGCGCGCGTCGCTCGGCGGTCAGGTCGCCGCCCTCACCGAGCACGTGGCCGCGGTGACCCCGCCGCCTTCGGTCGGCGGTCCCGTTCGTCCCGAGCGGGTGACGCGTGCCGTCGGGCCCCCGCCCGCCGACCCGGCGACGCTGCTGCCGGTGGCCGAGAACGCCGAGGACAGCCGGCAGGAGCACCTCCGGGAACTGCGGCTCCTCCTCGGCCGCGCCACCACGACCGAGGCCCGGCGCCTCGCCAGCGAGATCGAGCGCGCCGAGTCGACGGCCCACGAGCTGCGCGAGCTGGCGCTCCTCCGCAAGTTGCGATCCGGCGAGCTGACGTTGCCGCCCGACGACCAGGCCGAGGTCGAGCGGCTGATCGGCGGCGCCGGCACCACGGCGGCCGACCGCCTCGGGCTCGAGGCCGACGCATCGGCCGACGAACTGCGCGCGGCTGCCGAGGCCGTCATCGAGCGCTGGAAGCGCCGGGCCGAGCACCCGCTGACGTCGCGTGCGGTCGCCGCTGCGGCCGGAGACGTCGTGCGGACGTGCGAGGGCCTGTTGTCCGATCTCTCTCGCAGCACTCGTTGACGCCCGGCCATGCTGGACACCTCGCGACCGATCGCCGACTACGAGCCGATCGAGGAGCTCGGTCGCGGGAGCCACGGCGAGTGCATCGTCGCCCGCCCACCTTCGCGTCTCGGGCTCGCCGGTGACCGGGTCGTGCTCAAGGTCCATGCCACGGCGGCCGGCCCCGACGCCCGCCGGCGCGTGGCCGACGAGCTGCGGCAGATCTCCTCGGTCGAGGCTCCCTCGCTCGTCGCCCTCCTCGACGCCGGTCACCAGGACGGGACGATCTTCACGGTCACCGAGCTCTGCGCCGGTGGATCGCTGGCCCGGCCGGCCACGGCGCCGACGCGGGCCCAGACCCTGCGCGCCGTCGCCGACGCGGCTCGCGGCGCCCACGCCCTGCACGAAGCCGGGATCGCCCACCGCGCGATCAAGCCGAGCAACGTCATGCTCGACGGTGCGGGCGGCAAGCTCGCCGACGTCGGTCTCGCCCACCTCCTCGCCCCGGGTCAAACGGTCACGGGGATCGGCCCGGTCGGCGCCATGGAGTTCACCGAACCGGGGGCCCTGCTCGGCCGCCCGGCCGGCAGGGCATCGGACATCTGGGCGCTCGCCGTCACGCTGCATCGCTCGCTGACGTCCGCGTCGGTCTTCGGTGAGCTCCCCACCGAGAGTGTGTTCGCCGCCCTCCGCCATGTGTTGGAGACCCCGCCGGCGCTGGCGGACGGCCTGAGCGACGAGGAGGCCGAGCTGATCTCGTGGTGCCTCAGCGCGGAACGGGCCGACCGTCCGGCGACGGCCGAACTGCTCGCAGGTGAACTCGACCGGCTGGCGGCGACGACATGACCACGCGCGCGGTGGTGAGGCGCTGATGCCCCGGGACTGGCCGACCATCGAGCTCGGCAGCGGCTCGGGAGTCGTGGCCGCTGTCGGCGACGTCGCCCTGTTCGTGGTCGACGGTGACGCCGCCGAACGGCTCGTCGATCTGGTGCGCGACGTGGCCGCGGCCGACGGGCCACCGGGTCGCCCGCTGGCCCAGCGGCTCGCCGCGCTCGTCACCGGCGACGACGAGACGCCGGCCTTCGGCGCGATCGCCGCGCTCGACGACGGCTGGCTCGTGCTCCTGCACGGTCCGGTCGAGGCCGCGGTGACGGCGGCCGGCACCGAGGAGGTGCTGTCGGGCGCCTCGTCGGTCACGTGGACCGACCGGATCGTCCCGGCGACGGCCGACGCCGTGCTCATCACCCCGGCCGGATCGGCACGACCGGGCAGCAGCCCGCTGCGGCTCGAAGCGGGCGTCGTCCCGGGCGGCTGGCTGCGCGTCACCGCGACGGCCAGGCAGGTCGCCCCGGTGGTCGCCACGGAGTTCGAACTGTTCCCCCTGTCGGCCGAGGGCGTCGAGCCCAGACCTCCGCTCCCGGTGGACGGCGTGGAACGGCCGGCGGCCAGTGCGCCGGCGGCCGTCGACGAGTCCGGCGTGGCAGCGGCAGCGGCCGAGCCGGCCGAGGCGGTCGAGGAGGCGGTCTCCGCCGAGCCGGCCGCGCTGCCGGCTCCGGATCCGCGCGATCAGCGGATGTCGCTCGGCCTCCTCGTCTTCGACGACGGGTCGGCGTTCGGGCTCGACGAGGACTACGTGCTCGGACGTGAGCCCGAGATCGACGAGTCGGTCGTGGCGGGGAGCGCTCGGCCGATCGCCCTCGACGACGCGGCCGACACGGTGTCGCGCGTGCACGCCGAAGTGCGCCTGGCCGCCCCCGAGGTCCATCTGATCGACCGTGGATCGACGAACGGCACCCACCTCTGGAACGAGACCAGCGGCGCCTGGGACCGTCTGATCCCGGGTCAGCCACGCGTCATCCGGCCGGGGGAGCACGGGGCCGTCGGCCGTCGCACGTTCGTGTACGAGGGGCTCACCCGACCCCCTGGTGTGGTGCCGGCCGCGCGGCCGGGCAACCCGACCGTCGAGGTCGCCCGCCGGGTGGGCTCGCTGACCGCCGTCGAGGGCGGCGCCATCTATCCGCTCGATCGCTCCTACGTCATCGGCCGCGAGCCGCTGTCCGACGAGTCGGTTCGCCAGGGCCTCGCCTCACCGATCGTGCTCCGCGACGACCAGGTGTCGCGCGTGCACGCCCACGTCTCCGTGGTCGACGGCAGGGTGTCGGTGCGAGACGCCGGCACGCCCGCCGGAACCTTCGTCGCCGCCCCGGGGGCGGACGCGTGGGAGATGGTGGGGTCCGAGCCGACCGAGCTGCCTTCGGGCTGGAGCCTCAGCGTGGCCACGCACGTGTTCACGTTCCGCGACGACATCTGACGCTCACGCCGGCTGACTTGCCGCCGTCGCCAGGTGATGGAGCGGCGACCAGTCGCCGGCGCGAAGGGCACTGCGGACACCGACGGGCACCTCCAGCCGGTTGCGGACGACGGTGTGTACGGCGGCCTGGTCGGCGGGGTGGGGACCGAGGATCACCGCGCCCACCGCCCGGCCGTCCATCAGGACGAGCCGTCGGTACGACGGCGGGGCCGAGCCCTCGACGGTGATGACGTCGTCGCCCGCCTTGGCCTCGGTCCGGCCGATCGCGAACAGCCCCAGACCCACGCCCTTGAGGATCGTGGCCGGCGTCTCGGTGACGATCTCCATGTCGCCCCCGAGCGCGTTCACCGCCGCCGCCTGCGCCTGCTCGGCGGCGATCGGCCACAGGCCGTGGATCGTGCCGCGGTGTTCGGCGACATCCCCGGCCGCGTACACGCCGGCCACGTTGGTCTGCATCCGGTCGTCCACCAGCACACCGTTGCCGACGGGGATGCCGGCCTCACGCGCCAGATCGACGTTCGGCCGGATTCCCACGGCGGTCAGCACGATGTCGCAGTCGAGCACGCGTCCGTCGGCCAGCGTGACGGAGGTGACGGCGGGGTCGCCCGCGATCTGTGCCGCCTCCGACCGGCACTGCACGTCGATGCCGAGGCGCTGGAGGTGCTGCCGCACCATCTCCGAACAACGGGCGTCGACCTGGCGGTGCAGCAGCCGATCGTTGCGCTCGAGCACCGTCACGCCCAGGCCGAGCTGCCGCAGCGCGTAGGCCGCCTCGAGCCCGAGCAGACCGGCGCCGGCGACGACCGCCCGCGTGCCGCGGTGCCGCTGGACGTAGGCACGCAGCTGCATCGCGTCGCCCGCCTCGCGCAACACGAAGCATCCCGGCCGGTCCAACCCGGGGATCGGCGGGACCGCGCTGGCCGCACCCATGGCGAGGATCAACCGGTCGTACGGGATCACCTGGCCGGTGCCGAGGTGGACGCGTCGCGCCTCGACGTCGATCTTGGTGACGAGCGTGTTGAGCCAGGCGGTGATGGCGTGGTCGTCGTACCAGCCGTCGGGCAGGAGCGAGAGCCCGTGCATCGCCGAGCGGCCGTACACGAGCCGGGAGATGCCCATGCGGTTGTAGAGACCGTGTGGCTCGCGACCGACGAGGTGGATCTCGCAGTCGGGGTGCCCGCGCCGTACGAAGTCGGCGGCGGTGACCCCGGCGATGCCGTTGCCGATCACCACCACGCTGACGATCGAGCGGTCGACGCCGGCCCGATCAGCAGCCCCGGGCCCGGCCGCACCGTCGCCGGGCTCCGGCGTGAGCGACACGGTCACCGACCCGGCATCGAGGCGGGCGCAACAGGCCATGCGGGTGTTGGCGGCGAAGCCGAGCCGGCGGAGCGTGTTGCGCTCGTCCTGGTCGGGCGGCGACAGGCACGACGTCCCGTCGAGCACCGCGACCGGGTCGGCGCCGCACACGCCCATGCGGCAGCCGGCCTCGATCGGCAGGCCGACCCGTTCGGCCACCTCGAGCAAGCTGGCGCCGGAGTCGGCGGCGACGGCCGGTGCCTCGGCACCGAAGCGCACCTGCGCCGCCGGTGCGGGTGCCGCCGCGTCGGGCCGCCGTCTCGGGAACGGCAGGGCCACCGGCTCGGTGCGCACACCGGTCGCCACGGCGAACTGCAGCTCGCGCACCCGGGTCCGGGCGAGCCAGAGCGACGAGGCGAGGAGGATCGCCGCGCTGATCGGCCAACGCACCCACGCCATCTCGACGCCGGTGATCTCGGCCGCCGACGCCGCGATCACGGGGCCGGCGAACCAGTAGAAGCCGTTGAGGGCGACGGCGACGTAGCCGGCCGTGAGCATCGACGGGCTCAGCGGCGTCACCGCCTCGATGGCGAAGAACGAGCCGACCGCCACGAGCACGACGAGGGCGAGGAGGGCGTACGTGCCCGGCAGCGAACGATCGGCGTCACCGGCGAGGTTGAAGAACCCGAGGACGAAGCCGGGCAGGGCGGCGGCGAACAGCTTGCGGGGCCCGCTCCACGACCGGTCGGTGTCGACGAGATCGGCCTGGTAGGCCGCGACCGGTCGGAAGTCGTAGCAGTTCTTCGCGCAGCCGACGCACGAGGGGCACTGCCGGTTGGGCACGGTGACGAACGGCGTCTGCCCGTACGCCCGCTGCAGCGGGAACAACGGGCAGATGCTGCTGCACCATCCGCTCTTGCCCTTGTAGAACACGCCGCCGACGAGCGCCGCCGAGCCCGCGCCGACGAGCGCCACGCCGGCCGCCGCGCCGGTGCGGTCGAGCCCGGCCAGTCGCGACCCGGCGATCCCGAAGAACAAGGCGACGGCGATCAGGTAGCCGCGCCCGTAGATCACGTCGGGCGGATTGCCGGCGCGAGCGAATCCGAGCACCCGGGGAAGTTGGTTCCACGTGGCGAGCGGGCAGACGTTGCGCCAGAAGCCGGGGGCGCCCAGAAACAGCACAGGGAGCAGTGGCACGATGACCCCGAACAGCACGAACAGGCCGCCCACCGGCCGGACGAACAGGGCGACGGCGAGCGTGACGAACGCGCCGAGGCTGACCACCCGAGCGACGGGCCACAGCCATCGCGGGACCCGTGACGGCAGCTCGGTGAATGCCGCGAACGGGTCGGTTCCGTCACGGCGCTCGATGTCCAGCAACCGGGTGGCGATGGCGATCGCCGTCGAGGCGGGCCGCTCGGCGCTCGCCGGCGGCGGTGGTATCGGTGCCGACGTGACCGGGCGCAGTGTCTGCCGCGCCGCGTCGTACTCGTCGGCGTGATCGGCGTCGTCGTCGCGGGGTCCATCGATCGGCGCGTCGAGGACGATGATCTCCGAGCGGCCGATGCGGATGACGTCACCGGTGCGCAGCGAGGCCCGCCCGTGGAGCGCGACCCCGTTGAGCATCGTCCCGTTCCTGCTGCCGAGGTCGACGGCCGACAGCGCCGTCGGGCTGGCGACCAGCCGGAGGTGCCGGCGCGACACCTCGGAGTCGTCGAGCAGCTCACCGTCGCAGTCCCGACCGAACTCCGTCGGCTGGGTGAGGGCGAACCGGCGCGCCGGGCGACCCCACTCCCGGATCTCGATCAACGGTGCGTCGGGCCCCGCCCGGCCACCCAGCCCGGGTGCTTCCACGAGATGGAGCGTCGCGAACGCCGCCCGCAACGTCAACCGCTTTGCCGTCGAGGCGACGGATCGCGACCTGACGGTTGGTGCCGGGCACCAACCGTCAGGTCAGGCGCCAGGCGGACTCCGCTTAATGGTGGGAACGACACGGCGGGTGGTCCCTATTCTGTGGCCTTCCATCTCGACGGAGGAGCTGTCTCGCGCAGGAAGGGGGGTGGGCCACATTGAGCTACGTGCTGGGGATCGACCTCGGGACGACCTACACGAGCGCCGCGGTCGTCGCTGACGGACGCGCCGAGGTCGTCCAGCTCGGGTTGCGCTCCTCGGTCGTGCCCACCGTCGTCTTCCTCACCGAGGAGGGTCAGCTGCTGATCGGTGAGACGGCCAATCGGCGGGCGGTCACGTCGCCGGCCCGGGTCGCTCGGGAGTTCAAGCGACGCGTGGGCGACACGGCTCCGCTGCTGCTCGGCGGCACCCCGATGGCGCCCCAGGCGTTGATGGCGAGCGTGCTCCGCTGGGTGATCGACCTCGTGACCGCCGAACAGGGTGGGCCTCCGGAGCACGTGGCCGTCAGCCACCCGGCGAACTGGGGCCCGTACAAGCTCGGTCTGCTCGAACAGGCCGTGCGGCTGGCCGACCTGGAGACGGCGACCACCGTCACCGAGCCGGAGGCGGCCGCCCGCTACTACGCGTCGACGCAACGGCTGGCCATCGGCGACACGGTCGTGGTGTACGACCTCGGTGGCGGGACCTTCGACGCCGCCGTCCTCGAGGCGACCGCCGACGGATTCGAGATCCTCGGCACGCCGGAAGGCATCGAACACCTCGGCGGCATCGACATCGACGAGGCCGTGTTCGGGTTGGTGGCGCGCGAGCTGGGAGGAGCCCTCGACGGCCTCGATCCCGACGACCCGCTCGTGACCGCCGGGGCCGC
Source organism: Desertimonas flava (assembly GCF_003426815.1). Taxonomy (GTDB): domain Bacteria; phylum Actinomycetota; class Acidimicrobiia; order Acidimicrobiales; family Ilumatobacteraceae; genus Desertimonas; species Desertimonas flava. The sequence goes on along the minus strand of NZ_QKYK01000004.1, from coordinate 93,704 downwards.
GCGCCTGCGCCGCGACTGCGTCGAAGCGAAAGAGGCGCTCTCGACGGACACCGAAGCCGTGATCCCCGTGATGCTGCCCAACGTGCAGCGGGAGGTCCGGATCACCCGCGACGAGCTCGAGGCGCTGGTGCGCCCGTCCCTGGCGGCGACGATCGGTGCCCTCGAGCGAGCGCTGCGATCGGCGCAGGTGACCCCCGATCAGCTCGACGCCGTGTTGCTGGTGGGCGGAACGTCGCGGATGCCCGTGGTGGCCGACCTGGTGAGCGAGGCGCTCGGCCGCCGCGTCGCCGTCGACACGCACCCGAAGCATGCCGTCAGTCTCGGCACGGCGCTGGAGGCCGAGGCCGGTCTCGCCCGGGAACGTGGGCGTTCCCTCCCTCCCGGGGCGGAGATCATCCCGCCCCGCAACACGCCCCTGGCCGCACCGAACTCCCCGACGCCGCCGCCCACGCCGCCCCCACCCGCCGAGCCGCCGACGTCGGACGACCTGGCGCCTGCGGACGGCCCGCCCAGCGGCCGGTCGCGACCGACGGTGCGGTCGGCGATGGCGACCCCTCCACCGCTCCCGCCACCCTCGGGCCCCGGCGGGCCAGGCGGTGACGACGGCGACGCCGAGGGCGGTGCTGCCGGTGACGGTGGCGGTGGTGCCGGCGGCGGGATCGACTGGCGCCGGATGCTCTACATCGGCGCCCCGCTGCTGGTGATCGTGGTCGTCGCCGCGATCCTCATCGCCTCTCGGGGCGGTGGCGGCGGTGATGGCGACGACGGCCAGGGCGCGAACCAGGCCGTCGCCACCAACAGCACAGAATCGTCCACCACGGCCGGGTCGCCGATCACGTCGACGACGAACGGTCCGGCGGAGACGGCGGTGAGCCCGGAGACGGACGCCGCCGCCGACTCGGACGCGGCGGCCGCGTCGACGAGTACGACGATTCCGCCGGATGACGCCACCACCGCGCCGCTGGGTGATGTCCAGACGCTGGATGCCGTCGTCGAGGAGACGACCGCACCGGTGACCGCCTCGACCGAACCCGTGGAGACGACCGAGCCGCCAGCGGCCACGACCGAGCCGGTCGAGACGACCGAGCCGGCGGCCGTGACGACGACGGAGCCGGCGACGATCACCACTGCCGTGGAGGTGGTCGAGACGACCGGAGCCGTGGAGACGACGGAACCCGTGGAGACGACGGAGCCGGCGGAGACGACCGACCCTGTGGAGACGACGGAGCCGGTGGCGACGACCGAACCGGTGGTGGAGACGACCGAGCCCGTCGAGACGACGGAGCCCGTCTTGACGACGGAGCCGGTGGAGACGACGGAGCCAACGGTGGAGACGACCGAGCCCGTCGAGACGACGGAGCCCGTCTTGACGACGGAGCCGGTGGCGACGACCGAACCGGTGGTGGAGACGACCGAACCCGTCGAGACGACCGAGCCCGCCTTGACGACGGAGCCTGTGGCAACGACGTCGACCTCCACGACCACGAGCACGACCTCCACGACCACGACGACATCGACGACGGTGCCGGCCACCACCTCGACGGCGCCTCCGTCGACGACGACGTCCACGTCGTCCACGACAGCAGCGCCGACGACCGTGCCCCTGCCGAATGCGCAGGTCGCCGCCCTCAGCACCGGCCGCCGAGTCCCGGTCGGGGCGTTCCCGGACGGCGTGGCGACCGATGCCGCGGGCCGTTTGTGGACGGCGGCGTCGTTCGGCGACCGGGTCACGCGCCTCGAGCCAGTGACCGGTCAGCAGGAGGTGATCACGCTCGAGCCGGGCTCCAAGCCGATCGCGGTGCTGTCGACGCCTGACGCCGTGTTCGTCACCCTGGCCGGGACCGATCAGCTGGCACGCATCAACCCCGAGACGCTCGAGGTCGAACGGCTCGCCGTGGGCGATCAGCCGGCGTTCCTCGCGTTGGGGGCGGACAGCCTCTGGGTGGTCGGCGACACAGGCCAGATCGACCGCGTCGATCCCGTCTCGTTCACCGTCACGGCGAGCGTCGACGTGCCCGGGGCCAAGGGGGTCGCCATCGCCGGCAACGCGGCCTGGGTGACGGCCAGCTCGACCAACGAGCTGGTGAAGATCGACCTCGCCTCGAACCAGGTGCTCGGGCGTTTTCCGATCGGGACCGGTCCCGACGCGATCGTTGCCGACGGCAGCGCCGTGTGGGTCGCCAATCGCGGAGAGGGAACGGTCGCCCGCTTCGACTCGATCTACCAGCAGGTGACCAACCAGGTGAACATCGGCACCGCACCGGCCGGGCTCGCCATCGACGGCGATCGCCTCTGGGTGATCGACACCGAGGCGGGCACCTTGGTCCTCGTCGACCGGACGACCGCGACCGTGACGCAGACGATCGACGTCGGTCGCCGACCGCTCGGCTTGCAGCCGCTCGGCGCCGTCGTCTGGGTGGGCCTCGCCGGTGACAACGTGCTCGCCGAGGTCCGGGTCTGGGTCGACGCGCCGACGACCCCGCGTGCGGAGATCGTCAGCATCGAGACGGTCGGCCAGCGCTACATCCCGACGATCGCCACGCAGAACTTCGCGCCGGCCGTCGGCGGCGACCTGCACGTTCACCTGTACTGGAACTCGGCGCCGGCGGAGGCCGCCGGCATGCCCGGCACGGTGCAATGGCTCGTGTGGGACCAGCCCGAGCGCGTCGACGACGTCTTCTTCGACGTGGTCAATCGCCCTGCCGACGCCAACGCCATCTGCGTCGTGGTCACCATCGGCACCCACGAGATCGCCGATGTGAACGGTGACGGCGCACCCGACTACGACACCGGCAACTGCATGCAGCTCCCCGACGCGCCCGTTTGAGCGCTGAGGCCGACGTCGCCGCGTGGACGGCGGTCAGGCGGTGGCGAGACGCTCGACGAGGGCCTTCTCCTCGGGCCCGAACCACGGGCCGTCACCGGCCGCGGCGTTGGATGTCATCCGCTCGGGGCTCGTGGTCGCCGGGATCGTCACCGTGACGGCAGGGTGGCTGAGCCCGTACTTCAACAGCGCCTGTGACCACGAGGTGACACCGAAGTCGGCGAGCGGTGCGAGGTCGGCCGGGCCGGGACTGCGGCCGACCAGCCCGCCGGCTGCGAACGGGCGCATCAGGATCACCCCGATGCCGAGGTCGGCGGCGAGCGGGAGGAGACGCTGTTCGACGTCCCGCTCCAGCGGGTTGTACGGCAGCTGAACCGCGGCGACGCGGCCCGTGCGCATCACCGCCTCCATCTCGTCGAAGGCGTCGACCTTCCAGTGGGTCGCCGCGACCACGCCCACCTCGCCGGCGTCCCGCCGGCGCTCCAGTTGATCGAGGCGCGTTCGCCATTCGACGAGGTTGTGCACCTGGAACACGTCGACTCGTCCGCCGAAGTAGCCGAGCGAGGCGTCGATCTGGCGCTCGGCCGTCTCGTCGTCGGGCGTCCACACCTTGGTCGCCACGATCGCCTCGGATCGGCGGTCGCCGAGGGTGGCGCCGAGGATGCGCTCGGCCTCGCCGTACATCGGGGACGAGTCGACGAACGTGGCGCCGGTCGACAGGGCGGCGTCGGTCACGGCCTGGCCAGCGGCATCCACCTCGGGCACGTCGAACGTCTTCGACGTGCCCATCCCGACGACCGGGACGTCGAGGCCAGGAGCGAGGGTGCGGTGTTCCATGGCGACGACGCTACGTCTACCAGCGTCAGGCCCGGATCTTGCGGCTGACGACGAGGCCGATGCTCATGACGGCCAGCCAGATCGGCATGACGAGTCCGGGGAACCCGGGCAGGCCCATGACGAGGGCCATCGCCGCGGCCGGCAGCATGAGGACCACGCTGACGATGCCCATCCAGCGGGGCACGACGTTGATCCGCCGCAACGCAAGTGAGGCGACACAGCCGGCGGCGACCATGCCACCCCACCAACCGAGGAGCTGACCGAAGTCGAGCAGCGTGTAGTTCACGAACATCGCCTCGCGTGACAACCAACCCTCATCCGTGCCGCCGGGCATGTAGAGCGCCATCGACCCGGTGAGGCACACGAAGATCACGTTGATCGTCGCCGTGGCGGCGAGGGCGGGACCGATCGTGCGGGCCGCCAGATCGTCGGGCGCATGGGTCTCGGCCCAGCGCTTCCATCCGGTCGACGTCACGAAGAGCAGCGCGACGCCGATCAGCCCGACGACGAACGCGACGTGGAAGCGGCCACGATCGAGGTGGTCGAGCACGTCGACGCCCTGGGCGACGATCTCCTCGTCGAGGTCGTTGATCGTCAGCATCGACGAGACGAGTCCGGCGGCCGCGGCGGCGACGCCGAACCACGGCCAGCGAGCGCGCCGACTGGGCGTCTCGGGCGTTGCGTCGGCCGCGACGCCGAGGGGGGACAGGATGGTGGACACGGCGATCTCCTCTTCGTTCATGTGCAGTGAGCCGTTCGACGCCAGCCGTCGGCGGCGTCGTGCGGCGATCGTGCGCAGACCGCCGCCACCTCCGGGAGTGCACCAGCCGGTGTCCAGGAGGTGGTGGTAGCCACACTCCCCGTCGCGAATTGCGCTGTCGCCGTCGACGGCGGACGGCCAGACTGTCGAACCCATGGAGCTGGGAACCCGAGCAGACATCATCGACCTCGACGAGACGATCGGTGCCGTGGTCGCCGACCAGGTGTTCAGCGGCGTCGTCCGGGTCGACGTCGACGGGGAGGTGCACGAACGCGTCTACGGGCTCGCCGACCGGGCCCACGACATCCCCGTCACGGCCGGGCATCGCTTCGGCCTCGCCAGCGGGGCCAAGCCGGTGACGGCCCTGACGGTCGTCCGCCTCGCCCAGGACGGCGTGCTGCCGCTCGACACCACGGCTCGCTCGCTGCTCGGCGACGACCTCCCACTCGTCGCCGACGACGTCACGGTCGAGCAGCTGCTGGCCCATCGGTCGGGAATCGGCGACTACCTCGACGAGGACGAGATCGAGGACTTCGCCGAACCCGTCCTGTCGCGGCCGGTCCACCAGCTCTACGACCCCGAGACCTACCTGCCCCTCATCGACGGCTACCCGACGGCCTTTCCCGCCGGGAGCGCCTTCGCCTACAACAACGGCGGCTACGTGCTGCTCGCCCTGCTCGCCGAGCGGGCGGCAGGCGAGTCGTACTACGACCTCGTCGATCGGCTCGTGCTGCAGCCCGCCGGCATGACGGCGTCGGGGTTCCTGCGTCTCGACCGGCTGACGGGTGACGTCGCCACCGGGTACATCCATCCCGACGACCACCCCGACCGGCTGCGCGTGAACACCTTGCACCTCCCGGTTCGGGGCTGCGGAGACGGCGGGTTGTACTCGACGGTCGCCGACATCCGGTCGTTCTGGACGGCCTTGTTCGCCGGGGCCATCGTCGACGACGACTGGCGGCAGCGGATGCACACGCCGCTGAGCGACGCCGATCGTCTGCGCTACGGCCTGGGGTTCTGGGTCCCCCGGGACGCTCGACCGTGGGTGCGCATCCACGGCGGTGACGCCGGCGTGTCGTTCGTGAGCGTGCACGACCCCAGCCGCGATCTCACCCACACGGTGATCTCCAACTGGACCGACGGCGCCTGGCCGGTGTCGCGTGAGCTGAGCGTGGCCCTCGGCACCGCGCTCGACTGACTGACTCGACCGACTCACCGGACTCACCGGACTCACCGACGGCCACGGACTGCGGCATGATGTCGGGGTGCCAGCACGACGACGACACCGAGGCAAGTCCGAGCAGCCGGTCATGGACGATCCCGTGTCACGCTTCGGCGTGATGCTGCGCGAGTCGGCCGAGCGCGAGCGCGCCGAGCGGGAACGCAAGGCGCAGCGCAAGCACGACGCCGCCGAGGAGGCCAAGGCCGCCCGAGCGCGCGCCGATGCCCTGGTTGCGGCGCAACGGCACCTCGACCGGGCGATCGAGAACGTCAAGAGGGCCCGTGCCAAGCGCTCCGGCGTCGACGAAGCCGACGCCGCGTGGCGCGAGGCCAAGGCGAGGCTGATCGAGTTGGAGACCGGCACGGCACCGGACTGGGCGCCGAGCACGGCGACCGGCGAGCACGAGGTCGCCGCGGCAGGTTCGGTCGACGGGGACGACTCGGACGCCGCAGGCGACGACACCGTGGACGCCCCGTCCGACTGAGCGCCGTTCGCCCGGTCTTCCGGTGCGAACCGCTCGCGGAACCCTGCGTACGGTGGCGGCAGTGTCAGAGTCGACGGTTCCGGGGTTCTCCAACCGGCAGCTGTGGGTCGTCCTCGGCGCCCTCATCCTCGCCGTCATGTTGGCGTCGATGGAGATCTCCATCATCGCCACCGCCCTGCCGACGATCGCCGGCGAGTTCAACGCCTTCGAGAGCTACGCCTGGGTCGGCACGGCGTACATCGCCACGTCGGCGATCGGCACACCGTTGCTGGGCAAGCTGTCGGACCTCTACGGCCGGCGGCTCGTATTCCAGGCGACGATGGGCCTGTTCATCGTCGGGTCGTTCCTGTGCGGCATCTCGCAGAACATGACCCAGCTGATCGCCGCCCGGGCGCTGCAGGGGCTCGGCGGCGGGGCCATCCAGGCCCTGGCGTTCTCCATCCTCGGCGACATCCTGCCGCCCCGGGAGCGCGGCCGCTACATCGGCTACTTCACCGTCGCGTTCGTCGGGTCGGCGCTCCTCGGGCCGCTGATCGGCGGCGTGATCATCGATCACTGGTCGTGGCCGTGGATCTTCTTCATCAACATCCCGCTCGCCGCCATCGCCAGCGCCGTCAGCTACCGCGCCCTGCGTCTTCCCTTCCCGCGTCGCGCTGCACGCATCGACGTCCCCGGCGCCGTGCTGCTGTCGATCGCCATCGGTGCGGTGATGGTCGGCCTGGAGGAGGGAGGTACGAACGGGTGGTCGAAGCCGATCGTGCTGCTCCTGCTCGGCGGGTCGGCTGTCGCGGTCGTGGCGTTCGTCGCCGTCGAGCGGCGCGCCGTCGAACCGATGATCCCGCTCCAGCTGTTCCGCAACCCGGTGGTGCTCGCCTCCATCGTCGCCGGGATGTGCGCAGGCATCATCGCCTTCGGCGGCTCGCAGTTCCTCACGCTGTACTTCCAGGACTCCCTGTTCGTGTCGCCGACGGCTTCCGGGTTGCGGATGCTTCCGCAGATGGTCGGCGTCACGCTCGGCACGTTCGGCGTCGGACGACTGGTGCTCCGCACCGGTCGCTACAAGGCGTTCCCGGTGGTGGGCACGGCGGTCGGCGCCGTCGGCCTGTACGTCATCAGCCACATCACCGGATCGACGTCGTACGCCTGGCTGATCATGCCGATGGTCGCTATGGGCTTCGGTGTCGCGTCGGTGTTCACCACCACGTCGATCGCCACGCAGAACGCCGTCGAGTTCCACGACCTCGGGGTGGCCACGGCGACGATCATGTTCTTCCGCTCGCTCGGCGGCTCGTTCGGGCTGGCGATCTTCGGCTCGATCCTCAACTCGACGATCCGGTCCGAGATCCCCAAGCGCCTCGACATCTCACCGCGTTCGGCCACGGGACTGATCCGCGAGCCCGACGACATCAAGGCCCTCCCGCCGGCCAGCCGGGCCGCCGTCGTCGACTCGCTGGCGATCGGCGTGGGTCGCATCTATCTGGTGTGCGCAGGCGTGATGGTCGTCGGCTTCATCGCCGCCGTGCTCCTGCCCGAGCGCCCCCTCCGCCCGCGTGCCGGCCTGTCCGACGCGATGGAGGAAGCCGCCGGCGCCATGGCCTGACCGTCGTGCCGTCAGCTTCTGGGCGCGAATCGTGCCACTTCCGCTTCTGGGCGCGATCCGTGACGCTCAGCGTCACGGATCCGCGCCCAGATCGTCACGATGAGGCGCGGTCGGTGCGCCAGACGGTGCCGCGGCGGTCGTGGCCGATGCGCCGCTCGATATCGATGGCGAGATCCGGCCGCTCCACCTCGCGTTCGATCAGGTACAGCGAGATGTCCAGGCCGGAGAGCCAGCCGCTGCCCGTGGTGACGATGTCACCGTCGTCGACGATGCGGGCGTCGACCACGTCGCACCACTGCTTCAGAGTGTCGACGTCGCGGTCGTACGTGGTCGCCGTGCGGCCCTCGAGCAGGCCGGCGGCGGCGAGGAAGAGCGACCCCGAGCACACCCCGGCGAGCACGAGATCGGCATTCGTCGCCTTCGCCCGGGCGAGGAACGCAGTGAGCTCGCCGTCGGCGATGATCTCGTCGACCCAGCCTCCGGCGACCACGAGTGCGGCCGCCCGCGCCGGCTCCGACGGCTGCAGGCCGCCGAACCGCGTGTCGTAGCAACCGACGATCTCCGGCCGGCCGTCGGCGGTCACCAGCACCGGCTCGATGTCGGCGCCTGCGTGTCGGGCCTTCATCAGCACGGCGTGGGCGAGCAACGCGTCGGCCTCGGCGATCCCGTCGAACATCAGGACTTCGATTCGCATGCGGCGATCGTCGCCCGGTCGGATGATCGCCGCCAGTGGCCAGAACGACACACTTCGGGTACTTTCACGCCATGCACACCGTCGCCGTCCTGGCGATCGACGGGGTGGTGGGGTTCGAGCTGGCGACGCCGGCCCAGATCCTCGGTGCCGCCCGCCGCCCCGGCGCGGACGACGAGCGGCTCTACGACATCCGGGTGTGCGGTGCGCCCCACGTGGAGGTCACGGCCGCCGGCGACGAGATCTTCCGGATGACCCCGCCCCACCGGCTCGATGCCGCGCTCGACTGCGAGACGATCATCGTGCCGGCGTCGTCACGCGCCGGCGGCCAGCCGGCAGCGGTGCTCGATCTGCTCCGCACGGCCCATCGGCGCGACATCCGCATCGCGTCGATTTGCACCGGGGCGTTCCTGCTCGCGGCCGCCGGTCTCCTCGACGGTCGCCGGGCCACCACGCATTGGGCCCATGTCAACGAGCTCACAGCGGCGCATCCCGGCGTCGATGTCGATCCATCGGTGCTCTTCATCGACGATGGCGACATCCTCACGTCGGCCGGCGTGGCGAGCGGGATGGATCTCTGCCTCCACATGATCCGCCGAGATCACGGCGCCGAGGTTGCGGCCTACGCGGCGCGGCGCACGGTGATGGCGCCGAACCGCGAGGGCGGCCAGGCCCAGTTCGTGCGCTACGAGGAGACCGCAGCCCGTGGCGGTTCGCTCGCCTCGGTGCTGGCGTGGATGCAGGAGCACCTGCACGAACCGCTGCGACTGGCCGACATCGCCGCCCACGCCAACATGAGCACCCGGACGCTCGTGCGCCGCTTCCCGGAGGGCACCGGTGTGACACCGCTGCAGTGGCTCTTGCGCGAGCGGGTGCGTCGGGCGCAGCGGTTGTTGGAGGCCGGGCGTTCGTCGATCGAGGAGATCGCCCAGCAGACCGGCTTCCGCGACGCCGCCCGCCTCCGTCGTCATTTCACCCGGGTGGTCGGCGTGACGCCCCAGGCCTACCGCCGCAACTTCCGCGCTCCGAGATAGTGCCAGGCACTATCTCGGAGCGCATCGAGACGGTCAGACGCGCTCGATGATGATGGCGGGGGCCATGCCGCCGCCCGTGCACATCGTGACGAGGCCGACCTGCAGGTCACGGCGCTCGAGCTCGTCGAGCACGGTGCCGATCAGCATCGCCCCGGTCGCACCGATCGGGTGGCCGAGGGCCATCGCGCCGCCGTTGACGTTGATCTTGTCGCGGTCGATGTTGAGCTTGCGGATGTAGCGCTCGGCGACCACGGCAAACGCCTCGTTGACCTCGAACAGGTCGATGTCGTCGAGCGTCATGCCGGCGCGGGTGAGGACCTTCTCGGTGGCCGGCACCGGGGCGTTGAGCATCAGCGTCGGGTCGTCGCCGATGGTGGCGGTGGCGACGACGCGGGCCCGGGGCTTGAGACCGTGGGCCTTGGCGTAGTCGGCGCTGGCCATCAAGATGGCACCCGAGCCGTCGACGACGCCCGAGGAGTTGCCGGCGTGGTGGACGTGCTGGATGTCGACGTCGGGATAGCGCTGGTTGATCAGCTCGCGGAACGTCGGCAGGCCTTCGGCGTGGCGATAGTCGGCCACGGCGGGGAAGCTCGGCGGGAGCGCGGCCAGCGACTCGAGCGTCGTGCCCGGCCGGGGGAACTCCTCACGATCGAGGGCGACGGTGCCGTCGAGGTTGAGCACCGGCACGAGGCTCTTGTCGAACCGGCCCTCCTTGATGGCGATCTCGGCGCGACGCTGCGACTCGACGGCGAGGGCGTCGAGGTCCTCGCGGGAGATGCCCTCGATCGTGGCGATCGCATCGGCACACACGCCCTGGTGCGACTGGGGGTGAAGCTCCTGGAGATGGGCGTTGCCGGCGCCCATCGGCAGCATGCCCTTCTTGGGCAGCGACATCATCTCTGTTCCGCCGGCGATGACGAGGCTGTCCATGCCGGCCATCACCGAGTTGGCGGCGATGTTGGTGGCCGTGATTCCTGAGCCGCAGAAGCGGTCGAGCGTGACCCCGCTCGCCTTGATGTCGTAGCCGGCGTCGAGGGCCGACATGCGACCGATGTCGCCGCCTTGCTCGACGACCTGGGCGCTGGTGCCCCATGTGATGTCGTCGACGTCGGCGGTGTCGAACCCGTTGCGGGCGACGAGCGCTTCGAGGACCGTGCGGCCGAGGTGCTGGGGGTGGAGGTGGGCGAGGGCACCCTTGCCCTGCTTGCCGATTCCGCGAGGGGTGCGGACGGCGTCGATGATGAATGCGTCGGGCATGGCGCGATTCTGCTTGCCTCGGCTCGACGCCGACGAGCCGGGCCCGTGTCGCACCCGTCACCAAGGCGGCGGGGCCGCACGGCTCGAGGCCGCAGGGAACTCGGAACGCGAGGGATCGCAGGGTGTCGCCGACGTACTTCCGTACCGAGTCGTCCCTGCCTGACGCGAACGGTCGTCACCCCGGTAGGCGCCCCCTGCTGACCTCGTTGCGGTCCACCCGGTTACGGTCGATTCCATGCTGACCGGTTGGAAGCGCCCGACAACCGGTGCCGGACTGGTGATGGCCGGCATCGCGCTCACCCTCACTCCGTTGCCAGGTTCGGCGGCACCGCCGATCGACACTTCGGGGCCCGTCCTCACCGACCCGTGGCTGGGATCGAACCCGGCGTTCATCGAGGTCGGTGTGGGAATCGCCGCGGTCGACTGCGTGCTGCCCGCGTGGTCGCTCGACCCGGCCTCCGTGGAAGCGGTGTACCAGGCGCTGATCGTCTGTCACGACGACGCGTGGCGCGGCACCCTCGCTCACTTCGGTGTCGAGTTGGAGTCGCCAGGGCTGTGGGCGGGGGCGGAGACCGCGGCGTACGACGGGGCGTGCGGGAGCAACACGTTCGGCCGCGAGGCCTTTTACTGCGACCTCGACCAGACGCTCGTCCTGCCGTTCGACACGATGCTGCCGGTCGCCGAGTACGGGCCTGGCTACGCCCTCGCCGTGCTGTCGCACGAGTACGGCCACCATCTGCAGCAGCAGTTCGGCGTCATCGCCGCGTATGCCGCGCGGCGTCAGGCGGCTGGTTGGGACAGCGACGCCGGCCAGCTGCTGTCACGCCAGTTCGAGCTGCAGGCCTGGTGCCTGTCGGGCATGTTCTACGGCACGAACAACGGTCGGGGAAGCATCGATCAGACGCTCACCGATCAGGCCATCCAGAACAACGGGGGCGCCGGCGATCGGCCGGGCGAACTGCGCGAGCACGGCACCAGCGAGAACGTGGCGAACTGGTTCGGCTGGGGCATCCACCCGTCCCTCGACCCGGTCGCCGACGTGATGCCGACGCTGTACGAGTGCAACCCGTGGGCCGCCCGCGACGCTGGCTGGCTCGAGTGACCGCGAGTGAGCAGGTGATGCGGGAGCGAATGGAACAGATGGTGCCTGGCACCATCTGTTCGCTTCCTCGCCCGCCTCAGTGAAGGAGATCTCGAGGTACGCGCGCACGAGCCACCGGATGTCGAACGTCATGTCCCGAGTCCGCTGCCCGGCGCAGGGGAGCGGGTCCCGAGTCCCACGGTTGGGGCCACCCGGAGAATTCGGCAGCATCGCCGAGACCGCCGGGCGTATCGTCCCGGCCGGCCATCGGGGCCGTACAGGTGACAAGGTCAGGTCAGTCATGTCAGGTCAGTCATGATGTCGAAGACGTTGGTGTCGATTCCGGTGCTCGCAGCCGCGGTGAGCGTGATCGTGGTCGGTCCGGCCGGCATCGGCAGGGCGTCGACGCCGCCGACGTCGACCGCCCCGTCAGCGGTCACGACCGCGAGTCCGGCGAGCACCGAGTCCGACCATGCGCAGGTGGTTGCACAGGGCCTGATCGACTTCCCAGACGGTCGCTTCACCTGGACGGCCACGGCGGGCAGCTCCGACTCCGATGGCACGCAGGTCGACGCGCCGGGGTCGCAATTCGTCCTCGGCGACACGGGACGCATGCTCGTCACGAGCGGCGACGGGCGCGGCGCCATCCTCGAGGCCGGCGAAGCGATCTTCGACCCTCGTTCGTTGCCGGTGACCTTGCAGGCGATCGACGGGCCAGCCGGCTATTGGTCGATCCTGCTGACGTCGTCGCCCGACGCCGGTGGTGGCATCGAACCCGGAGCCGGCGTCCGCGACGTCAACCTCGTGCGCGATGTGCTCGGACCCGGCGAGGTGTTGTCGGTTGCGAGCGACCTGCCGCAGTTCGTGCTCGTCACCGCCGGTGCGGTCACCCCGGACGGCGGCACCGCCATCGCCGCCGGATCGGGGTCCCAGGTCGCGGGTGGCACGTCGCTCGCCAACGACGCCACCCGGCCGGCAGTGGTCGTGGTCGCGGTGATCGGCGATCGCACCGTGGCTGCGGTGACGACGCCAGCGACGACGGCGTCGACCGCGACGACCGTCGCGTCGACAGGCACGACCGTGCCGGACAACTCTGTGCCGAACAACACCGAGCCGGTGGCACCGGCGCAGTTCGACTCCGACGGCGACGGCCTCAGCGATGAGGACGAGATCGTCATCGGGTCCGACGTCAACAAGGCCGACACCGACGGTGACGGGCTCAGCGACTACGAGGAAGCGTCCGGCGCCTTCAACTCGGACCCCACCGATCCCGACAGCGACGACGACGGCCTCACCGATGGCGAGGAGGCGGACCTCGGTACCGATGCCGGCGCCAAGGACACCGACGGCGACGGCCTGTACGACAACGACGAGATCATCGGCGGGACCAACCCCCTCGATCCGGCAAGCAACGCCGGCTGAGCCGTTCCGCGATCCCGGCCCCCAGAAGTCTGGCGCCTTCGTGGAACGAGGCTGAGCCGGCGACGTCTCGATGTCGTTCACGACGCGTGACGCACCGTCCTGGTTCGCAGCGGAGAGGGTGGGATTTGAACCCACGGGCTACCGTTAAGCAGCCACCTTCTTAGCAGGAAGGCGCGTTCGACCGGGCTCCGCCACCTCTCCAATATGTGTCGCCCGATGCTATCGCCGCGAGCCGCATCGCCGCGCCCCCAACCGATCCGGGTCACGGACGGCCCTCGAGCCATCCGGTCGACGCGGGATCAGAAGCCCGGAACTCGTGACGCCCACCGGCAGGACCACTGCCGACCGCCACGACGGTCGTGGCCTCTCGCCACGGCCCCGCGGGAATGACACAGGGGGGATTTGTCGCGCTCTCGTGTCGCCGAGATGTCGCTTATGACGCCGATGTTGCGGTTTCATGACGACCCGTGATAGACCAGTGCGGCCGGCGGCGTCGACCGCACGCCTGGCTCACCCCCCGGCGAGGGGAACCAACCAATGACGGATTTCTTCGACGACGACGACACAGGCTTCTGGGAGACCAAGCGCTCCGAGCCCACCATCCAGCTCAACCGGGTGCGTAAAGCCCCGGAACGAACCCGGACCCACCGGGTCGTCGAGAAGGATCCGACGTCGACGAGAGGTCTCGCCCGCACCGGCAGCGTCCCCCGCACCGGCGCCATGCGCACCCACGGCGAGCCGGCGGGGCGCGACGACGACACGGGCACCGTCTGGATCGAGCCCACCACCGGCGCCTGGCCCGGGCTCGGTCGGCGGTCCCGCCGTCGCACCGGACTGCTCGGCAGCGTCGATCCTCGACTGCTCAGCGTCGGCGCCCTGTCGGTCGCCGCCGTCCTCGCCGTTCCGCTGTTCGGGGCGCTCGGCGACAAGGACAGTCCCGACGACGTCCGCTCGGTGGCCGCCGCGTCCACCTCGACCATCGCCACCACGGCGACGACGCTCGCGCCGACCACGACGGCCGTCGTGATCACCGCACCGGTGACGGCCGACGACGATTCCGGCAGCTCCAGCCGCTCGGCCGGCGCCGGCGACGCCCCCGCCGACGAGACCGGGGGGATGTCGACCGGCTCGGGATCCGGTGGCGGCTCCAGCGATGGCGAGAGTGCCGGGTCCGGCGTGCTCGCCGCTCCGGCCGTCCGTGTCGCCGCACAGTGCGGCAACCCCTACGAGGTGGCCTCCGGCGACTACTGGATGGGGATCGCCAACAAGATCGACTACCCACTCGCCCAGCTGCTGGAGTACAACGAGGCGACCTCCGACACGCCGTTGTACCCGGGCTCGATCGTCTGCCTCCCACTCGGCACGTCGATCGCTCCGCCCACCACGGCGGCCCCGGCCACCACGGCCGCTCCGAGCCCGGCCCCCACGACCGCGGCCCCGACGACCGCGGCGCCGGCCGCGACCGACGCGCCGGAGACCACCGTGGCCACCACGCAGCCGGCCACCACGGAGGCGCCCGAGACCACCAGCCCGCCCGCCACGACGCAGGCGCCCGACGAGGACGACGACGATCGGCCATCGGGGCCCGTCCCGAGCGGCGGCGAGGTCGAGCAGATGATCCGCGAGATCTGGCCCGACGACCAGGAGGAGCGGGCGTTGCAGATCGCCTGGCGCGAGAGCAACTATCGCCCCGACGTCACGTCGCGCACCGGCTGCTGCCACGGCGTGTTCCAGATCCACGAGCAGCACCTCAGCTGGCTCGCCGACTACGGCATCACGTCCGTCAGCCAGCTGTTCGACGCCCGCACCAACATCCAGGCGGCGTACTACCTGTACCAGCGCTCCGGTGGCTGGGGACCCTGGGCCCTCGGCTGACCCCGCCCGGTCCACCCGCCCGTCTCGACCCGTCCGAGTGTTGAACCGCGCCCGAGTGTCGGACGGCCCGATGCCGGGCATTCCACACTCCGGTGGCCGCCCCCGACGGGTTCCGGCGCTGCCCGGCCCGTACGGTTGAGCCGATGGCGTCTCCCCGTCGCCGGCCACCAGTCGTCCTGCGGGCGTTCGTCGCGCTCGTCGGCGTCGTCGCCATGCTCTTCAACGCCGTGCTGATGCTCTCCGACCGAGCGCCCGGGTATCTGAAGCGCGTCGGCGGGGCGACGATCACGAGGCTGTTCGATCGCATCGACCTCGGCGGCCGAGGTGCCGACGTGCTGAACGACCCCCGCCTACCCCGCAGCGACACGATCGTGCACATCGCCGTGTGGGCGATCGCCACCGTGTTCGTGGGCTGGGCGTTGTGGAGCTGGATCGGCCTGATCGTCGGATCGATCGTCGTCTTCGGCGCCAGTGCGGTGATCGAGAAGCTGCAGGGATCGGTGTCGACCTCTCGGGAGGTCGAAACCTCCGACCTCACCGCCAACTTCGCCGGCGTCGCCCTCGGGACGGTGTTCGTCGCGTGCTGCTACCTGCTCTACAGCGGCCTGGCCGCGCTGTTCGCCCGCCGCCCCTACGCGTGACGGGTTGCTTCATCCGAGTACCGAGCGCGCAGATTCTGGCCCTTCGGTACTCGGGTGACCTTCAGTACTCGGATAAGAGAGACGTCGGCGGGGGCGACCTCAGCCGGCGTCGCCGGTTGCGTCGAGCTTGGCGACGAGGGTCTTGGGCGCCACCTTGCGGAAGCTGTCGGTGACGATCGACGCCACCTCGTCCCAGCTGACGTCACGGTCGAGCCGGACGCCGAGCCAGCCCGACGGACCGACGTAGGGCGGCCGGAAGAAGCGCTCGGGCTCGGCCTCAACCATCTCGGCCTGCACGCCCGGGAACGCCGGGCACCAGATGCCGAGGATGCCGTCGCCGTGGTGATCGTCGACGAACATCGCCACCGTCTTCTTCCCACGCACGAACCACGCCGGCGAGCCGTGCGAGAGCCGCTCGCTCACCTCGGGGAGCCCGAGGCAGATCTCCCGCACACGTTCGAGCGCCTCGGCGGCGCGGCGTTGATCGGCCATACCGACGATTCTGGCGCGCCCGGCGGCTCCTACGATGCGCGCATGGGGCAGGCCACGTGACGGCACGACCGGCGGCGAAGGACGCGAGCGACTCGGGCGACACGATGCGTGTCGACGTGTGGATGTGGGCCGTCCGTCTGGTGAAGACCCGATCGCTGGCGACCGACGCGTGCAAGGGCGGCCACGTGAGCATCAACGGCCGCTCGGCCAAGCCGGCCTCATCGCTGCGCGTCGGGGACCGGGTCGAGGCCCACATCGCCGAGCGCGACCGCGTCCTCGAGGTCGTCAAGCTCATCGACAAGCGCGTTTCGGCCCCGCTCGCCGCCGAGTGTCTCGTCGACCACAGCCCGCCCCCTCCGCCTCGCGAGTACGTCGCCCCGCTCTTCCGCCGGGACGCCGGCACCGGCCGCCCCACAAAGCGCGACCGCCGGCGCCTCGACGACTTCCGCGGCCGGCGCGGTTGAACCACACCTCCGACGCCATCTCGCGCTGATCCCCGAGACGGCCGCCCCGTTCGGTGCGCCGGCCGTCGCGCGCCGCCCGAGCCGTCGTGACTCTTGACATCGCGGCGAGGGCCGTAGGCATACTGGAAATGGAACCGGTTCCAAACCGGCCGGCGTCCGGACTGCGCAGGGGGAGCCGTGCAGGGAATGGGGAAACAGTCGCCAGCGAACGTCACGATCAACGACGTCGCTTCGCACGCCGGAGTGGGCAAGGGCACGGTCTCGCGAGTGCTCAACGGCGGAGGCAATGTCAGCGCCGCGACCCGCTCGCGCGTCGAGGCGGCGATCGCCGACCTCGGCTACGCCCCGAGCTACGCCGCCCAGAGCCTGGCGCGGGGCCGGCTGGCCACAGTGGTGGTCGTCGTTCCCTTCGTCACCCATCCCTCGGCGGTGACGCGCGTCCAGGGCATCATCGAAGGGCTCCGCCCGAGCGGCACGCCCGTGTCGATCCTCGACGTCGAGACCCCCGAACACGCCCGTGGCCAGTTCCTCATGCTGCTCGGCAGCCTGCGGCCCGAAGGGGTGATCGTCGTGTCGCTCACGCCCGACGGCGACGTGCGCCGGCGGTTGCTCGAGGCCGACTTCCCGGTGGTGTGGATCGACGCCAAGGTGCAGGGTCACGTCAGCTTGTTCATCGACAACGCCGAAGGTGGCCGGCTGGCCGCTGATCATCTGCTGTCACTGGGGCACGAGGCGATCGCGTTCATCGGTGACGACGAGGCCCACAGTGGCTTCGGCTTCACCTCGGCCGCCGAACGGCTTCGGGGCGTCACCTCGGCGCTCGCCGAGCGTGGGCTCGAGCTGCGCAACTGCCTCACCGGCCCGCACTCCAAGGATGTCGCCCGCGAGCTGGCCGTGCAGTTGCTGACGGGGCGAGATCGGCCGACCGGGATCGTGACGACCTCGGACACGCAGGCCGTCGGCGTGCTCGCCGCGGCACGGGAGCTGGGGATCGACGTCCCCGGCGAGCTCTCGGTGGTCGGCTTCGACGACGTGGAGATCGCCGAGTCCGCCGGCCTGACGACCATCCGACAACCGATCGCCGAGTCGGGACGCCGCGCCGCGCAGCTGATCACGTCGCTGGCGGGCGGCGACAAACCATCCCGGCGCCACGTCGCGCTGCCCCTGCAGCTCGTCGTGCGCCGGAGCACCGGCGCTGCTCCAACAGCGCCGGTGCAGCAACCAGCAACCACCACCGGATGAGGAGCACCCATGCAGAAGCGATCACTGATCGGCCTCGCGGCGACGCTGACGATAGCGGCGACCGCGACGGCCACGGCCTCGGCGTTGCCGGCCAGCGGGTCGGCCGCGACCGGCTGCGACGGCACCATCGACGAGGGAACACTGTCGATGTTCGCCCACGAAGGCAGCGAGGCTGACGCCTACACAGCGGCCATCGAAGCGTTCAACGCCGGACCGGGAGCGGACATCGGCGTCTCGGTCGA
Source organism: Desertimonas flava (assembly GCF_003426815.1). Lineage (GTDB taxonomy): Bacteria > Actinomycetota > Acidimicrobiia > Acidimicrobiales > Ilumatobacteraceae > Desertimonas > Desertimonas flava. The sequence continues at coordinate 75,536 of NZ_QKYK01000004.1, read as the reverse complement.
CCTGACGCTCATCCCTGAGGGCCAGTACACCGACCAGATCAACTCGGCGGCGGCCGCCGGCGACCTGCCGGCGGTGCTCGACTTCGACGGCCCCAACATGGCGAACCTCGCCTGGGTTGGCAGTCTCGTGTCGCTCGAGTCGTGCGTGACCGACGAGGTGCGCAACAACCTTCTGCCCTCGATCGTCGAGCAGGGGACCTACAACGGCGAGCTCTACGGTCTCGGCAGCTTCGACTCCGGGCTCGGCCTGTACGCCTGGGCGTCGGCGCTCGAGGAGGTGGGAGCGCGGATCCCCGCCGGGGCCGATGACGCCTGGACGGCCGATGAGCTGGAACAGATTCTCCGCGACCTGCAGGAGGCCGGCTACGAGCACCCGCTCGACACCAAGTTCTGGTACGGCGTGCAGGGCGAGTGGTCGACGTACGCCTTCGCCCCGATCGTCTGGTCGGCGGGCGGCGATCTCATCGACCGTGAAACAGGCGCCACCGCCGACGGCGCGCTCAACACGCCCGAGGTGGCCGCCGCGCTGACCCAGTTCCAGACGTGGGTGACCGACGGGCTGATCGATGCCGATGCCGCCGACGACTCCAACTTCCTCGAGCAGCGTTCGCCGATCTCGTGGGTCGGTCACTGGATGTACGTCCCGTACAAGGAGGCGGCCGGCGACGACCTGGTCGTGCTCCCGCTTCCGGACTTCGGCAACGGGACCCGTACGGGGATGGGCTCGTGGGCGTGGGGCATGACGTCCAACGCCGGCGACCCCGACGCCGCCTGGGCCGTGATCGAGTTCCTCATGTCGGACGAGACGATCCTCGCGATCACCGACGTGAACGGGGCGATCCCGGGGACCCGGTCGGCGGTCGAGCAGTCGCCGCTCCATCAGCCGGGCGGCGACCTGGAGTTGTTCGTCGAGCAGCTCGACGGGGCGCCCGACGTCGCTGTGCCCCGGCCGGTCACGCCGGCGTACCCGACGATCACGAGCGTGTTCCGCACGCTGATCGACAACATCATCCAGGGCGCCGACGTGCAGGTTGAGCTGGACGCCGCGGTCGACGAGATCGATGCCGACATCGAGGCCAACGAGGGCTATCCGGCTCCGGGCTGAACGCAACCATCCCCCCACGCAGCGGCCGCCGACGTTCCGGCGCGGCGGCCGCTGCCGGTCCGCCTGGAGGTCGAAGCCGTGGAGGCCGAACCATGATCACGCTGCGGCGACCCAATGCCGAACGCGCCGAAGCCCGCGCCGGATTGCTGTTCTCGGCACCGGCCATCGTGCTGCTGCTCGCCACCGTCGCGCTCCCGTTCGCCCTGGCCGGCTGGTTCTCGCTGACCAATCGCCGGCTGATCTCACCGCTGCCCACGAGGTTCGTCGGGTTCGAGAACTTCCGCGACGTCCTGACCGACGGAGCGTTCTGGCGCGGGCTCAAGAACAACTTGATCTTCGTCGCCGTCATCGTCCCCGTGCAGACAGCGGGTGCGCTCGGGCTGGCCCTGCTGGTGAACACGAACCTGCGGGGCCGCGTCGTGTTCCGCACCATCTACTTCATGCCCGTCGTCACCGTGATGGCCGCAGCGGCGACGATCTGGACGCTGCTGTTCAACCCGGACGGGCTCGTGAACGCCGTGCTCGAGACGGTGACGTTCGGCGCGTTCCACCCCGACTGGCTGCAGAGCACGACCTGGGCCCTGCCCGCCGTGATGATCGTGTCGCTCTGGCAGGGCGTCGGCTTCCAGATGATCATCCTGCTGGCGGCGCTGCAGGACGTGCCGGCGAGCCTCTACGAGGCGGCGTCGATCGACGGTGCGTCGCGCTGGGAGCAGTTCCGCCACGTCACCGTGCCCGGGATCCGCAACGGCCTGCTCTTCGTCGTCACCGTGACGACGATCCTGTCGTTCCGGCTCTTCGATCAGGTGTGGCTCATGCCCCGGTCGCCGGGCGGGCCGCGCAACTCGACCCGCACGATGATGCTCGATCTCGTCGAGACCGGGTTCGGGCGCCAGCAGATCGGTCGGGGGTCGGCGATCGCCATCATCTTCTTCGTGCTCGTCCTGAGCCTCACGATCGTCCAGCGGCGCTTCGTGAAGGAAGCGAGCCAGGAGTCATGACCGCCACATCGGATGATCACGAGGGCCGTTCGCTGCGCCGTGACCGGCGGCGCATGGCGACCGTTCAGTACGTCATCATGATCGTCGCCGCGGCGTTCTTCCTGTTCCCGCTCGTCTACATGGTGGCCTCGTCGTTCAAGGAGGACTCGGCCGTGCTGTCGAGCGGCGACTCGGTGAGCGCGTTCTCACCCACACCGTTCGTCGGTCTGGAGAACTACCGCGACGCCGTCGACCGGGCGTCGTTGACGCGGGCGTTCCTCAACAGCGTGGTGATCTCCGGCAGCATCGTGATCGTCGGGCTGGTCGTCAACAGCCTGTTCGGCTACGCCCTGGCGCGCCTGAAGTTCCGCGGACGCAGCGTGATCATCGTCTCGGTCATCGCCTTGATCATCATCCCGTTCGAGGCCCTCGCCGTTCCGTTGCTCTACCTCGCCGCCGAACTCGGGTGGCTCGACAGCTACCGGGTGCAGATCGTCCCGTTCATCGCCAACCCGCTGTTCGTGTACCTCTTCTACACGTTCTTCCTCAACGTGCCGAAGTCCCTGGAGGAGGCAGCGAAGGTCGACGGCGCCGGCCCCGTCCGGACGTTCGTGTCGATCGTGATGCCGCTCGCCAAACCGGCGTACGCGACGATGGCGATCCTCGGCTTCCTGTTCTCGTGGGGCCAGTTCCTGTGGCCGGTGATGGTGACCAGGGGGATCGACGTGCGGCCCCTGCCGCTCGGCATCGGCACGTTCAAGACGACGCCGCCGGTGCAGTGGGGCGACATCATGGCCTACGCCACGCTGATGACGTTGCCCGTCCTGACGGTGTTCGTGCTCTTCCAGCGCTGGTTCGTCCGGGGCGTCGCGTCGACCGGCGTGAAGGGATAGGTCTCCGTGCTGCGACTGGCCGATCGATGGGTCTGGGACTTCTGGTGCGTGGCCGACGGCGCCGACGTGCATCTCTTCTACCTGCAGGCTGACCGCGCGCTCGGTGATGCCGATCAGCGGCATTGGAACTCGTCGATCGGCCACGCGGTGTCGCGTGACCTGCGCGGGTGGACGGTGCTCCCCGATGCCCTCGCTCCCTCGCCCGGCCCGGCGTGGGACGACTACACGGTCTGGACGGGCAACGTCGTGCGCGGGCCCGACCGGTGGCATCTGCTGTACACCGGCACCTCGCGCGCCGAGAGCGGGCTGGTCCAGCGCGTGGGGCACGCCGTGTCGGATGATCTGATCGCGTGGGAGCGTGTCGGCGACGGCCGGGCCTTCGAGCTCGACGACCGTTGGTACGAGACGCTGGACACGTCGATCTGGCACGACCAGGCGTGGCGTGATCCGGTGGTGGTGCACGTCGACGGTGTCTGGAACGCGCTGGTCACGGCGCGTCTGCCGACCGGCGAGAGGAGTGAGCGCGGCACGATCGGTCGGGCGACCTCGCCCGACCTGACGACGTGGGAAGTGCGGCCCCCGCTGAGCGGGCCGACCCCGTTCGGCCATCTGGAGATTCCTGACGTCATCGAGCTGGACGGGCGCTGGTTCCTGTTGTTCTCGAGCGCCCGGGGCTCCGTGCCGGCAGAGGGCCACGCCGGGACCGATCCCGGCACGTACGTGGTGCCCTCGACGGCCGGTCCGCTCGGCCCCTGGGACTGGGATCGTCTCCATCTGATCCTCGATGAGGGGTGGTACGGGGCGAAGCTGGTGACGCCGCCGAGCTCGACCGACCGCCCCGCCCGGCCCGTCGCCCTGGCGTGGCGCGAGCACGACGATCACGGATTCGGGGGATGGATCAGCGACCCGATGGCCGTCCACGTCACCGACGGCAGGATCACCGTGACGCCCACGTAGCGCGCCCGAACCAGGCCGGCAGTAGGCGCCGAGGCTCCGCGTCGTGGCGCGCGACCTGCTCGAGATCGACGGGTGCAACTGGCAGCAATCGGCCTAGACTCATCGAGCCACAACAACTGCGCTCGTAGCTCAATGGATAGAGCATCTGACTACGGATCAGAAGGTTGGGGGTTCGACTCCCTCCGAGCGCGCCAGCCAGAAATGTGATCTACCAGGACTGACGGTATCCGGGGGTCCGGTCAGACCGTCCGGCTCAGGACGGTGACTGGAGGACCGGTGCGGCACGGTCCGGATGAGCAGCCGCCACGGTGGAACGACCCGCGCGCCTCCAGCAGGGAGCGATCCGGTCAGCCGATGATCGCTCGGGCTGCCCGGCGAACGCGCACGAGTGCGTCCCCGGCGACGACGTCGGCGCGTTCCAGCAGACGCTCCGTCGGCACCGTGCCGGCCAGGTTGACGGCGATGATCCGTTCCTCACCGATGCTGATGTGCCACGGGCGCAGTTGCGCCGGTGCCTCATCGAGCACGGGGGCGACGACCGCTCGCTCGGCGAGGCGATGGAACCTGGAGTCGGAAACGACGAAGACGAGCCGGCGCGTCTCGTCGCCGCGATCAGCGAGCCAGAACTCGCCGGCCGAGGGCGTCAACGTGCGTCATCCATCCAGGCATCTACCTCGGCCTCGATCCGTTTGCGCTCGGTTCGCTCTTCAGCCGTCTCCGCGACAGCCGCAGCCTCGGCAGCGGCCCAGAACTGCTCGGCTTCGTACGCGTCGAGGGCCGCGACGACGACGTCCTCGAGTGACTCGCCATTGCGGCCGAGTGCACGCAATCGGTCCCGCGTCTCGGTGGACACCTTCATCGTCGTCACCTCGGCCATACCAGAAGTATACCCGAGCTGGCGCGCCGTGGTCGTCGACGCATGTGGTGCCCCGCGCATCATGGCGCCGTGGCTGCTCACTGGGCCGGCAGTCGCATGAAGCGATGACCAGGACAGCGGCGAGCGCAGTGGTGTCGCGTCGGCGGGCCGTCGGCGTTCGTTCGAGGCGGTCCACCGATATGGTGAAATTCGTGCTGATCGAGGTCGACAGACCGTAGCCGTCCGTCGAGGCGGCGCCCCGCCCGGATCGAGTGTGCCCGTCACGCGCTCCGCGCCGCCGCTTCACGTTGCTGTCGTCCCCGCCCGACCTGCCGCTCGAACGCGTCACGTGTCGGCCCTCACGGCCCTCGGCCGGACCAGGAGCACTCCTTGCCACCCATCTCTCCGTCATCGCCCGCCCCTGCGGTCACATTCCGCGACCTGTCGTTCGCATGGCCCGATGGCAGTGTCGTCCTGTCACGCGTCAACGGCACGCTCAGCACCGGCCGCACCGGGCTGGTCGGTCGCAACGGCGTCGGCAAATCCACACTGCTGCGTCTCGTGTCGGGCCGGTGCGTTCCGACCTCGGGCCACGTCGACGTCGTCGGCGACGTGGGCCATCTCGCCCAGTCGCTCACGCTGCAGCGCGATGCCACCGTGCCGGCCTGCTCGGCATCGCCGAGACCCTCCATGCCATCCGCGCGATCGAATCCGGCGACGTCGCAGAGCACCACTTCGATGCCGTCGGCGAGGACTGGGACATCGAGCACCGCGCCGACGAGGCGCTTCGTGCCATCGGGTTCGGCGCCGCCGACCTCGACCGGCGGATCGAGCAGCTGTCGGGTGGCGAGACGATGCTGATCGCGATCACCGGACTGCGGCTGCGCCGGACGTCGATCACGCTGCTCGACGAGCCGACGAACAACCTCGATCGGCCGACCCGTCACCGCGTGGCCGAGCTGATCGACTCGTGGCCGGGGACGCTGGTCGTGGTGAGCCACGACACCCAACTGCTCGACCGCATGGAGCGCACCGCCGAGCTCCACGACGGTCACCTCGACGTCTTCGGCGGGCCCTACCACGAGTGGCGCGACCACGCCGATCAGCGTCAGGCTGCGGCCCAACAGGCGGCTCGCGCCGCCGAGCAGGCGCTGAAGGTGGAACGGCGCCAGCGCGTGGAGGCCGAGACCAAGCTCGCTCGACGGGACCGGACCGCTCGCGCGACCCAGCGCGACGGAGGCATTCCGCGGATCCTCGCCGGCAATCGGGCGAGCCGGGCCCAAGCGTCTGCCGGCGCGATGCGAACCGGCCTCGACGCCAAGGTCCGCGCTGCGCAGGCAGCGCTCGACCTGGCGTCGGCCCGCGTCCGTGATGACGAGCACATCCGCCTGGAACTGCCCGATCCCGATGTTCCCGCTCGTCGCCGCATCGCCGAGCTGCGCGACGCCGATCGTGCATGGGTGATCCAGGGGCCGCAGCGGGTGGCGCTCGTGGGGCCCAACGGCGCTGGCAAGTCGACCTTGGTGGAACGTCTCGTCCATGGCGTTCCGAGCGTCGACGGTCGACCATCGGCCACGCTCTTCACCGATCGTGTCGGCTACCTCCCCCAGCGACTTGACGGCCTCGACGACTCCGCCAGTGCCCTCACAAACGTTCGTGCCGCCGCCCCCTCCACGCCTGCCGGCGTGCTACGCGGGCAACTGGCCCGTCTGCTGCTGCGCGGGAGCGATGTCGAACGGCCCGTCGCCACGCTGTCGGGCGGCGAACGGTTCCGCGTCGCCCTGGCGAGGTTGCTGCTGGCCGATCCGCCACCGCAGCTTCTGGTTCTCGACGAGCCGACGAACAACCTCGACGTGGCGACCGTCGAGCAGCTTGTCGACGCGCTCGGCGCCTACCGCGGCGCGTTGCTGGTGGTCAGCCACGACGACGCCTTCCTCGGGCGCCTCGGCATCGACACCGTGATCGAGGTCGACGGAGCCACGCTCGGCGCGCGCTGACCGATGCATCGCCGAAGTGCCGATCCATCTCGTTGTGGTCAGTGCCCCGCGGCTGCGCCGAGGTTTTCGGCCTGATCGTGGCGGCCGTGTTCGATCTGGCCGTAGGCAGACCCGCGCGTTGGCGAATCGAGGAGACCGGTGTCCTCACCCCACGCAGAGGCGCCGAAGGTACAGCGGTGGACTCGACAGAGTTGGCCGCGGGACGTCTGATCGCTTCCTCGAATCAGAGTATGTACGCCGAACGACACCACTCGCGTGATCGTCTCGGAGACGTCGCCCCGCACGGCCTCCTGACCGCCGTACGCCCGGTAGACGGCGAGGCTGAGATGAATACCGACGAGCAGGAGCGTGGAGATGGTGCACACTGGCGGCGCCGTGAGGCCGTCCGGGTTGCGTCCGTGGTTGACAGGATCGACTGAGTCGGGGGAGGGCTGGGTTGCGCGCGGTAGTGGTCGGTGAATGGTTGGCCGGCGCGCGGCGTGATCGGTGTGTCGCTCGGCAGGAGGAAGGGCCTGGTAGATCGGCAGATGCAAACACAAGTTGACACCGGCAGGACGCATTGCCATCTCACTACGGATCAGAAGGTCGGGGGTTCGACTCCCTCCGAGCGCGCTGAGGCTTTCCAGCCTCTGACCTGGGCTGCATCCGGGGCTTCGTTGCGGTCAGGCTGCCGTAGGCGACGTGCCCGAAGAAGATGCCGTTGTCGACTCGTCGTTGCGCTTCGCCGGTCAGGGCGGCGGCGAGCTGCGGGCCGATCGTCCCGGTCGTCACCAGCTGGGCGGCACCGCGCTCGATGATCGACAGCATGTAGTCAGCGTCGTGGACCTGCACGAACCCGTAGCTGCGGACCTGCAGCCGTTCGACCCCTGCTTCGGTCGCGAGCCGCGAGAGCCGACGGACCACCCACGCGTCGTTCACGAACGCCGGCGTGAACGCGGCGACGCAACACTGCAGCGGGTCGGTGGCCGACAGCGCCACCGTCGTCGTTGCGTAGTCCCCGTCACAGATCGCCAGGACTCCTCCAGGGCGCAGCACCCGAACCGCCTCGGTCACGACCGCCGTCGGGTCCGGGGCGTGAGACAACACGCGATGGATGATCGCGGCGTCGAAGGACGCGTCGTCGAACGGCAGGTCGGCGCCGTCGGCGCGTTCGAACCGCAACCTGCCGCCGGGCGCGAAGCGGCGGGCCCGCTCCAGCAGCGGCTCCGACGGATCGGTACCGACGTACTCACCGACCTCGATCAACCGAGTGATGATCCGAGCGATCGCACCGGTGCCACAACCGATCTCGACGACGCGCGAACGGTCGGAGGGGTCGAGCCTGCTGAGGTAGTCGGCGACCATCGCCTCGTGTTGGGGATCGGCGGCGCTGGTCTCCATCGCCATGGCCACTCGCTCGATGACGGCGTCGTCCGCCTCGGTGATCACGGAGTACACGTCAGGCATGCGCACCTCCCTTGGTCGTGCCAATGCTTACCCGAGCGACGCCGCCGGGCCAGCTGATAACACCGTCATCCGACGACAGGCACGGTGTCCTCGATCGTCGGTCCCCGGGGACGAGTTCGTGCATCTGCGCCCCGCTCCATGCCGACGGACATTGGCTTGGGCTCAGCGCTGGCTCTGGAACGCCAGCCGATCAACTCGACCCGCTGAGAGGTCGGCGGGCGCCTCGCCAGGCGACGGTGCCATCTTCGACCTCGGGTCGCGCGCGTCGAAGCATTGCGTGTCGTCAACTCCGAATGACAGCGCGACGCGAGGCCCATCGGCCCTACCCCTGCGATCGCGAACGGAGCACGCTGAACTCGGAGCTGCGTGCGACCCGAGGAGATCGCGATGAACACGACACCGCTGTCATCAGCCAGGCCGAGAACGGGTTGGTGACGTTGGCGGACTGCGAGCTGGGCGTCACCGCGACCGACGCCGCCGAGAGAGTTCCGCGAGTGAGAGATCGGAGCCCGTGATGGCCATCGCCACCGACGATTCCTCAACGGACGTGACGACGTCACGCGTCGCGTCGCCGCCGGCGAGATGGTCGACGGCGCTCCTTGCGGCAGCATTCGTCGCCCTCGCCATCATGGTCGGCCGCGACGGCGACGTGCTGTGGCAGCTCGTCCGTGTCGTCCTCGTCGGCGCCCTGGCGGCGGCTGCGTTCGTCACCGTCTCGCGCCTTCCCGAGCGGTCGGTCGGGTGGCTGATGGTGATGGTCGGCCTCGTCGTGCTCCCCGCCGGAGTCGGCTTCGTGCCCTACGTCGTCGAGAAGCCCGCTTCCCTCGGGTCCGTCGCGGCGATCGGCGCCGTTGTCAGCGGGGCGTCCCTCGTCGTGCTGGGAACGGTCGCGCGGACGCGCGGGAGGGGCCGGCTGCGTCGAGCCGGGGCCGGGCTGGGCACGCTGGTCGCCGCAGCGATCGTCACGTTCGTCGTCGGCCCGGCCGTAGCGGTGACGAACGTTCCGCGGCCGGAGGTCTCTGCCACGCCGGCGAGCGTCGGCCTGGCCTACGACGACGTGACGCTGCGCACCGCCGATGGCGTCGACCTCGCCGGCTGGTTCGTGCCGGCGGTCAACGGCGCGGCGGTCGTGCTGCTCCATGGTGCCGGATCGACGCGCTCCGACGTGCTTCCCGAGGCCGAGATCCTCGCCCGCCACGGTTTCGGGGTGCTGCTCGTCGATGCTCGCGGGCACGGCGAGAGCGGCGGCCGGGCCATGGACTTCGGATGGCACGGCGATGCCGACATCGCCGCAGCCACCGCGTTCCTCGCCGAGCGCGACGACGTCGAGCCCGGCGGCATCGGGGTCGTCGGTTCATCGATGGGCGGCGAGGAGGCGATCGGCGCCTCGGCCTCCAACCGGCTCATCCGGGCCGTGGTCGCCGAGGGGGCGACTGCACGGACGGCCGCCGACAAGGGCTGGATGTCGGACCAGTACGGCGTACGCGGCCTGCTCCAGGAGCAGATCGAACGCATGCAGTACTGGCTCACCGACGTCTTGACGGCGGCAAGCCCGCCGACCTCACTGCGCACCGCGGTGCGCGAGTCGCGCACCACGCCGTACCTGCTCATCACGGCCGGCGCCGTGCCGGATGAGGCGCACGCCGCCGCCTACATCGCCGGCGCCGCGCCGGACCGGGTGGAGACCTGGAACGTCGAGGGCGCCGCCCACACCGAGGGACTGGCCGTCTCACCCGCCGAGTGGGAGCACCGGGTCATCACCTTCCTCGCCGGCGCCCTCGGTGTGCGAGTCGAGGCCTAGCGGTGACCGCGGCCGCGATCACGTCGACACGGAGCGGTCACGGTGATCGACTACACGGTCTCCGTGCGGATGACGCGGTGGCGGCCGATCGGCAGCATCAGCGGACGCTGCGACACCGGGTCGACGATGACGCTGCTCTCGATCCCGAAGACAGCCTTCACGGTGTCGGGCATCAGGACCTCCTCCGGCGTGCCAGCAGCGTGGACGGCCCCGCCGACCATGGCGATCAGGTGGTCGGCGTAGCGGGCCGCCAGGTTGAGGTCGTGGAGCACCATCACGACCGTCGTGCCGCGACGATCGTTGAGATCGATGAGCAGATCGAGCACCTCCACCTGGTGGCACACGTCGAGGAACGTCGTCGGCTCGTCGAGCAGCAGGACATCGGTGTCCTGGGCCAGCGCCATGGCGATCCACACGCGCTGGCGCTGGCCGCCGGAGAGCTCGTCGACCGGCCGGTCGGCGAGGTCGGCGACCTGGGTGGCATCGAGCGCCTCGGCCACCGCCCGATCGTCCTCGCTGCTCCACCGGGCGAAGAGCCGCTGGTGGGGATGCCGCCCGCGTCCCACGAGGTCCGACACGGTGATGCCATCAGGTGCGGTGGGTGACTGGGGGAGCAGGCCGAGCGAGCGGGCGAGCGCCTTGGCCGGGAGCCGGTGCACGGCGTGGCCGTCGAGCAGCACGTGGCCATGGCGCGGCTTGAGCAGGCGCGACATCGCCCGCAGCAGGGTCGACTTGCCACAGGCGTTGGCGCCGACGATGGCGGTGACACGGCCGGCGGGCACGGTGAGGTCGAGGCCCTCGAGGACGAGTCGCTCCCGGTAGCCGACGGTGAGCTGCTCGGCGACGAGCGAATGGGCGGCGGTCACATCGAGCCTCCGGCACGGTTGCTGCGGACGATCAGGTAGACGAGGTACGGGGCGCCGAGCAGGCCGGTGACCACGCCGACCGGGTAGCGCAGGCTGAAGGCGTACTGGCCGGCGAAGTCGGCCACGAGCACCAGCAGGGCGCCGACGCCGGCGGCGGGGACGAGCAGGGTGGCACCAGGGCCGAAGAGCCGCGCGGCGATCGGACCGGACAGGAACGCCACGAAGGCGATCGGGCCCGACGCCGCGGTGGCGAAGCACACCAGGCCGACGGCGGCGACGATGGCGAGCACGCGGGTGCGCTCGACTCGCACGCCGAGGGCGGCCGCCGAGTCGTCACCGATCCGCATGAGCCCGAGGTTGCGGGCCTGGCCGAGCAGCAGCGGGACCAGCACCGCCATGGAGATGAGCACCGGCACGACCTCGGACCACCTCGTGCCGTTGAGGCTGCCGGTGAGCCACCGCAGCACGAGCTGCAGGTCCCACTGGCCGGCGGTGCTCAGGATGTAGGCGATGATGCTGTTGAGCATGGCGGCGATACCGATGCCGACGAGGATCAAGCGGGTGCCGGCGACACCGTCGCGGAACGACAGCACGTACACCGCGAGCGCGATCGACAGCCCGGCGACGATCGCCGCGGCGGACACCGCCGCTCCCGACCACGACGCCACGACGATGGCGAACGCCGCCGCGGCACTGGCGCCCGAGCTGATGCCGATCACGTCCGGGCTCGCCAGCGGGTTGCGCAGCATGGTCTGGAACGTCGCGCCGCCCATGCCGAAGCAGACCCCCGACAGGAACGCCAACGCGGTTCGAGGCAGGCGCAGGCGCCCGACGGTGAACGAGGCCTTGGGGACGTCCTCGCCGAGGATCACCCGCCACACGACGCCGGGCCCGTAGGAGGTGTGCCCCATCATGATGTTCACCGCCGCTATCGCCACGATGCCGAGCACCAACACCGCGCCGACGAGGCGCCGGCGGATCGTGCGCCGCCGTCGACCGCGCACCACGACCTCGAGCGTGCTCGGTGTGAGGGCTGCCGCGGTCACAGGTCGCGCACCTTCTGGCGCCGCACCAAGTAGATGAAGAACGGCGCTCCGATCAGCGCCGTCACGATGCCAACGTCGATCTCCTCGGGACGAGCGACGACCCGTCCGATCACGTCGGAACCCGTGAGCAGGGCGGCGCCGACGAGCGCCGACAGCGGGATGAGCCACCGGTGGTCGACGCCGATGACCAGCCGGCAGGCGTGCGGCACCACGAGACCGACGAACGAGATCGGTCCGGTCACGGCCGTGACGGCGCCGCAGAGCACGACGCCGCCGAGCGCAGCCAGGGCCCGGGTCAGCGCGACGCGCTGGCCGAGTCCGGCCGCCACCTCGTCACCCAGTGCGAGCGAGTTGAGCCCACGCGCCGACAGCATCGACACGGCGAACCCCACCGCGACGAACGGCCCCACGTGGCGCAGGGCGTCGTAGGTGGCGCCGCCGACGCCGCCGATCTGCCACGACTGGAACGTGCCGGCGATGTCGGCGCGGGGGAGCAGCACCGCGGTGGTGAACGACGCGAGGGCGGCCGACACAGCGGCGCCGGCGAGGGCCACCTTCATCGGGGTCGCCCCGCCGCGCCCGAGCGACCCGACGGCATAGACGAAGACTGCGGCGCAGCCGGCGCCGATGATGGCGACCCAGACGAACTGATCGGCCGACACGAGTTGCAGCCACACGATGCCCACGAGGACGGCGAGTGACGCGCCGATGTTGACGCCGAGGATGCCCGGATCGGCGAGCGGGTTGCGCGTCACGCCCTGCATCACCACGCCGGCGACGGCGAGCCCGGCGCCGCTGATCGCCGCCAGCAGGGTGCGGGGGATGCGCTTGGCGACGGCGGCCTCTTCGAGCGTGTCGGTGCTGCCGCCGAGGGCGGCGACGATGTCGTGCCACCCGACCGAGCGGGAGCCGATCCGCACCGAGGCGATGAGCAGGAGCAACAAGACGACGGCGACGGCCAGCAGCCACACCGCGCGCCATCGCGGCGGGCGTCGCATCCGGACGCCCGCCGCAGCTGTGTCGGACTGAGTGGTCACCCGACCTTGGCGGCCGCCTCGGCGAGGAGCGCGACGTAGTCCTCGAGCACCCATGAGATCGCCAGGGGCGTGGGGTTGGCCGCGGTGCCGAGCGGCGACGAACCCGGCAGCGTCACGACCGAGCCACGCTCGATGGCGGGGATCTGCGACAGCAGCGGATCGTGTGCGACCTCGGCGAGCGTCTCGTCGTTCTCGTCGCCGTAGGTGACGATGATGTCGACGTCGTCGAACACGTCCATCTGCTCGGAGCTCTGCGACAGCGCGAAGCGGTCGGTGCCGGCCGAGAGCTCGTCGATGCTCGGCGGCATCGCCAGGCCGAGGTCGGTAAAGAACTGCACGCGAGTGTCGTGGGTGGTGTAGAAGCCGATCTCGCTGAGGTCGGTCGGGTCGATGTGGGTCATGAACATCGTCGTGCGCCCCTCGAGCTCGGGGTAGGCGCCGACGGTCTCGGCGATCTCGTCCTCGATCGACGCGATCAGTTCGGCGCCTTCGGCGGCCATGCCCATCGCCGTGCTGTTGAGCTCGATCATGTCGCGCCAGCCCGTCGCCCACGCGGCTTCGGGGTAGGCGACGGTCGGGGCGATCTCCGACAACGTCTCGTAGTCCTCTTCGGTCAGGCCCGAGTAGGCGGCGAGGATGACGTCCGGCTCGGTATCGGCGACGGCCTCGAAGTCGATGCCGTCGGTCTCGTCGAACAGCACCGGGACCTCGGCGCCGAGCTCCTCGAGCCGCTCGGACACCCACGGCAGCAACCCGTCGCCGTCGTCGTCGCCGAAGTTCGCCGCGGCGAAGCCGACCGGCACGACCCCGAGGGCGAGGGGCACCTCGTGATTGGCCCAGTTCACCGTGGCCACGCGCTCGGGCTTCGACTCGATGGTGGTCGTGCCGAGCGCGTGCTCGATCACGATCGGGTACTGGGCCGCATCCGTCTCCGGTGATTGCGATGCGGCCGCCGACGACAGTGCGGGTGCGGCGACGCCGGCCGCGGTGACCACCGCCAGCGCGATCGCGCGAGCTTTCAAGAGTTTCATGCCTAGACCTCCGAATGAGAACTGTTCAGTAGTCCTAACACTAGATAGTCACCACTCCAGCGACCAAGGCGGCGACGCTCTCGCCTGACACGCACAGACGTCTGTCGCGCCCCGGCACCTGCCACAACAGGGCACTGCAATAAATTTCATCACGTGAAATCTGTTGCACACGGCATGGCCTCGTGTCATAGTCGCGGCAACATCCACCTGGGGGAGGACACTGATGAAGACGTATCGATTGGGCGCGGCGCTGGCGACGGCGACCCTGGCGGGGGCGGTAGCGCTACCGGCGATGTCGGGATCGGCGGCGAACGGGCCGCAGAGCTCGCCACCGGCCAGCGGCACCGGGTTCCAGTGCGAGGAGGGCGAGACCTACGTCATGAACGTGATGGTCTCCGCCCATCCGTACTGGGTGCCGGTGTACCAAGGCTTCAAGCAGGCCGCCGAGGCGATGGGGTGCGAGACCGCCTTCTCGGGAACGCCCGACTACGACATCACCAAGCAGATCGCCTCGTTCGAGCAGGATCTCGTCACGCAGCCGGCCGGCATCCTGCTGCATCCGATGCAGTCGGACCCGTTCATCGAGCCCATCAACGCCGCGATCGACGGTGGCGTCGAGGTGGTCACGTTCGCCGCCGACTCACCCGAATCGAATCGCACCTCCTACGTCACCTCGGACAACGTGGCCGAAGCCGTGTACGCGGCCGAGGAGATCGTCGCCCAGGTGGGCGAGGAGGGCACCTACGCCGTGCTCGAGAACCCGGGCCAGAGCAACCACGACCTGCGCGTCACGGCGTTGATCTCGTACATGGAGGAGAACTACCCGGGGATGGAGCTGGTCGGGCGCCAGGCCACGAACCAGGACACCACCGTGGCCTACGAGGCCACGGGTTCGATTCTCCAGGCCAACCCTGACCTCGACGCGATGTGGATCCCCGAAGCGGGGTCGGCCGAGGGGGCGGTCGCGGCCGTGCTCGAGGCCGGTGCCGACGTGCTGATCATCCATGCCGACGTGACCCCCACGACGCTCGAGCACATCAAGGCCGGCAACATTCACATGTCGCTCAACCCGAACCAGGGAATCCAGGGCTTCATGGGCTTCCTCACGCTGTTCATGGCGGTCCACTCCGATCTGATCGATCCGTTCAACGACTGGCAGACGTCCGGGTTCAACCCGGCTCAGGTGCCCTTCATCGACAACGGGTTCTCCGTGATCACGGCCGAGAACGCGGACTCGTTCGACCTCGACGCCTACATGGACGGACGCGACACGGACTGACGTCGTCGCACGCCGGATCGAGCGCACGTGCGCCGTTCCTCGCGTGCCGGCTCGCGGGCAGGTGATGACGTACCCCACGTCGTCGCCTGCGCCGCAGGCCGACGCGAGCGGACGCACCGCCCGGCGCAGACGCCACCGATCGGCGACCCATCGAGACCACCATGGAATTCGACACCATCCTCGAGCTCAAGAACATCAGCAAGTCGTTCGGGCCGGTCCAGGCGCTGAACGGTGTCGACTTCGACCTCCGCCGGGGTGAGATCCATGCCATCGTCGGCGAGAACGGTGCCGGCAAGTCGACGTTGATGAACATCATCGACGGGATCGTGCGGCCTGACAGCGGTGAGATCCTCATCGACGGCGAGCCGGCCCACATCACGTCGCCGGCCGTGGCGCAGCGGCTGGGCATCGGATTCGTGCACCAGGAGATCGAGCTGTGTCCCGATGTCACCGTTGCCGAGAACATCTTCATGGCCGCCACCAACTCCAGTCGGAAGTGGCTGATGGACTACGCCGCACTGGAGCGGCGCGCCCGCGACGTCCTGCGTCAGCTCGGTGACGTCGACCCCGGGGCGCTGGTCCGTGGGCTGCCGATCTCCCACCAACAGCTGGTCGAGATCGCCAAGGCATTGACGCTCGACTGCCGAGTGATGATCCTCGACGAACCGACCGCCGCGCTCACCGAGCGCGAGGCCCAGGCGCTCTTCGTCATCATGCGCAGCCTCGCAGCGCAGGGCATCTCCATCATCTACATCTCGCACCGCCTCGCCGAGATCTTCGGCCACTGCGATCGCGTCACGGTGTTCCGCGACGGCAAGCACATCGTCACCCACGACGTGGCCGAGACCACGCCGACCGAGCTCGTCAACTCGATGGTCGGCCGCGTGCTCGACTCCCAGTACCCGGACAAGCAGGGCGACGAGGACGGCTCCGCGGTGATCCTGTCGGTCCGCGACCTCACCGAGCGACGGCGGTTCCGCAACATCTCGTTCGAGGTGAGAAGCGGCGAGATCCTCGGCCTGGCCGGGCTCATCGGAGCCGGTCGCAGCGAGATCGCCAAGGCGATCTGCCGCCTGGAGGGCGACGTGACCGGAGAGGTTCACCTCAACGGGCGACGCGTCAAGCTCCGCCACTACCAGGACTCGATCGCCGAAGGGATCGTCTACCTCTCGGAGGACCGCAAGGGCGATGGCGTGTTCCTCGACATGTCGATCGCCGCCAACGTGTCGGCGATGTCGCTGGGCAAGGTGTCGCGCCGGGGCCTCATCAACCACCGTCTCGAGCGGCAGCTCGCCGAGCGGACCGGACGTGAGCTACGGCTCAAGTACGGGCATCTCAGCGACGACGTGTCCACGCTGTCGGGAGGCAACCAGCAGAAGGTCGCGCTCACCAAGCTCCTGTCGGTCGATCCGAAGATGATCTTCCTGGACGAGCCGACACGCGGCGTCGACGTCGGCGCCAAGGCCGAGATTCACGGCATCTTGCGCCAGCTCGCGCGCGACGGAATCGGGCTCGTCGTCATCTCGTCGGAGCTGCCCGAGCTCATCGGCGTGTGCGATCGCGTCCTGGTGATCCGAGACGGCGAGATCAGCGGGGAGGTCACCGGCGACGACATGACCGAAGAGCAGATCATGCACCTCGCGTCGATCAGCGCGTCGATCAGCGGACTTCAGCAGGAGGCGGTCTGATGAGCCACGAGGT
Organism: Desertimonas flava; assembly: GCF_003426815.1. GTDB lineage: Bacteria > Actinomycetota > Acidimicrobiia > Acidimicrobiales > Ilumatobacteraceae > Desertimonas > Desertimonas flava. The sequence goes on along the minus strand of NZ_QKYK01000004.1, from coordinate 58,541 downwards.
ACTGACCGAACCGTCGGCTCCCGTCGGTTGGACCGCCGACCGGCGACGCGGGCCCGCCCACTACACCGGCCGATTCATCAAGATGCGCGAGACCGGGCTCCTGTCGATCCTGCTCGTGCTGGTGATCGCGATGACGTTCGCCTCACCGCACTTCATGACGTGGACGAACATGAGGGTGATGGCGATGGCCTTCGCCGTCGAAGGGATCGTCGTCGTCGGGATGACGATCCTGCTGATCTCGGGGGGTATCGACTTGTCGGTCGGCTCGGTCACCGCGCTGGCCATGGTGGTCTCCGGGTGGCTCTTCCTGCGCGGCGTCGATCCCTGGGTGGCGTCGGTCATCGCCATCGCGGCCACGGTGGCGATCGGGGCCATCATGGGGCTCCTCGTCACGCGGGTGGGGCTCCACCACTTCATCGTGTCGCTGTCGGTCATGGTGATCGCGCGCGGCCTGTGCCTGCTCGCCACCGGAGGCCGGCCCCTCGGCCTCTACACCCTGCCGGCGAGCTTCAAGGCTGTCGGGCAGGGCTCGGTCGGTCCCATCCCCGTCGTCATCATCGCGTTCGTCGCGGTCGTGGCGGCGTTCGACTTCATGCTGCGGCGGACGACGGCGGGCCGGAAGGTGTTCTACACCGGAAGCAACGAGCGGGCCGCTGCGTACTCCGGCATCCGTACCAAGCGCGTCGTCTTCGCCACCACCACCTTGTGCGCGGCCCTGTGCGGCGTCGCCGGCATCCTCTACATGGCGCGCTTCGGTTCGGCCCAACCGACGTTCGGCGTCGGCATGGAACTCAACGTGATCGCGGCCGCCGTCATCGGCGGGGCCAGCCTCTCGGGAGGCTCGGGCACGATCCTCGGTGCGATCCTCGGCACGATCTTGTTGTCGGTCGTCTCGAGCTCGCTGGCGCTGCTCGACGTGTCCGTGTACTGGCAGGACATCATCCGGGGGTCGATCCTGCTCGCCGCCGTGGTCGTCGACCACTACCTGACCAGGCGTCGAGTCAGATAGGCAGGTCGACGATGACCGACGACAGACTTGGCTACGAGGCGATCCGTCAGATCCACACGGTCTTGACGCTCCACTTCCTCGAAGAGATGACGCAATCGGAGATCGCCAAGCGGCTCGGCCTGTCGACCTCCAAGGTCAACCGGCTGATCAGGCAAGGCCGCGAACTGGGGATGGTCAAGATCGCCATCGAGAGTCCGCTGCAGCGGATCGTCGACGTCGAGCGCCGGCTGGCCGACACCGCCGGCCTGCGCAGGGTGGTGGTGACACCGACCGTGGCGGGAAACCCCGACACCAACCTGCAGCAGGTGGGTCGCGCCGCCGCCGACGAGCTGCTCGCCACCATTCGTGACGGCGACGTCATCGCGATCACCGGGGGCAAGGCGGTGAGTGCCGTCGTCGCCAGCCTTCCCCAGGACCGGACGTTCGACGTCACGGTCGTGCCGCTGACGGGCGGTGTGCAGGGCAAGTACTACACGGACGTCAACCACCTCGCCACGCAGCTCGCGACTCGGCTCGGAGGCACGTCGATGATGCTGCATGCACCGTTGTTCGCCGAGAGCCGTGCGCAGCGGGACACGCTCATGGAAGTCGGCTCGATCCGCAAGGTGTTCGACCTCGCCCGCCGCGCCCAGGTCGCGCTCGTCGGCATCGGGTCGATCCTCGCGCCCGAATCCAGCTACTACGACCTGGTCCCCGAGACCGGTGCCGAACCCGAGCAGTTGATCGCCGGCGGTGCCACGGGTGAGTTCCTCGCTCACCTCATCCGCGACGACGGCTCGGTGGCCGACCTACCGCTCAACTCGCGGCTGGTGGCGCTCAGCCCGGCCGAGCTGTCGAACTGTCCGAGCACGATCGGAGTGTCGGCCGGACCAGAGAAGGTGCAGCCGATCCGGGCCGCCCTCGCCGGGGGTCTCGTCAGTTCCCTGATCGTCGACGAGGAGACGGCGTCGTCGGTGCTCGCGTCGCTCGAAGCGGGCGGAAAGGATGGGTGAGATGCACACTCGCTGTATCGGTTCCTCGACGATCGAAGCGTCGGTCGTCGGCCTGGGTACCTGGGCCATCGGCGGATGGATGTGGGGCGGAACCGACGAGGCGGACTCCGTCGCGGCGATCCGCTCCTCGATCGACGAGGGCGTATCGCTGATCGACACCGCACCGGCCTACGGCCAAGGGCTGGCGGAGGAGATCGTGGGCCGGGCGATCAAGGGGCGTCGTGACGACGTGGTGCTCGCCACCAAGTGTGGCGTCGTCTGGCACACGCAGCAGGGCGACCACTTCTTCGACTACGAGAGCGGGCCGGCCCATCGGTACCTGGGCCGTGAGTCGATCGCCTACGAGCTCGAACAGAGTCTCCGGCGTCTCGGCACCGATCACATCGACCTCTACTTCACGCACTGGCAGGATCCGACGACTCCCATCGAGCACACGATGGAGACGTTGCTCGCCCTCAAGGATCAGGGCAAGATCCTGTCGATCGGGGCGAGCAACGTGTCGGCCGACGAGCTGCGCACCTACGCGGCGACCGGCGCGCTCGACGCGATCCAAGAGGAGTACTCGATGGTCGCGCGTGACATCGAGACCACGCTCTTGCCCATCGCCACCACTCACGGCATCTCGACACTCAGCTACTCGTCCTTGGCGCTCGGCCTGCTCGCCGGCACGACAGGGCCGGAGCGGACGTTCTCCGGCGACGACCAGCGACAGGACAATCCCCGCTTCTCCATCGCCAATCGGGAGAAGGTGGCCCGCCTCATGGAGGCGATCGCTCCGATCGCCGACGCGCACGACGCGACCAAGGCCCAGGTGGTGATCGCGTGGACGCTGGCGCAACCCGGCATCACCTTTGCCCTGTGCGGCGCGCGCACCGCCGCGCAAGCGCGTGAGAACGCCGGGGCCGGGCGGATCGAGCTGTCGACCGACGACGAGGCGGCGATCAGCGAGGCCGTGGCGACGAACCTGACGGACCTCGATGCCTGAGACCCGAGCCGGTCTCTTCGAGACGCTTCGTCGAGACGGTGGGTTCGACGTCGTCGTGGTGGGCGGTGGGATCAACGGGATCGGCGTGTTCCGCGACCTCGCGCTCCAGGGCCTACGAGTCCTGCTGGTCGAGCGCCAGGACTTCTGCTCCGGCTGCAGCGCAGCACCGTCACGGATGATCCACGGTGGGTTGCGCTATCTGGAGAACGGCGAGTTCGACCTGGTGCGCGAGTCCCTCAGGGAGCGCGATGCGCTGCTCCGCAACGCGCCGCATCTGGTGCATCCCCTCGCGACGACGATTCCGATCACGTCGGTGTGGTCGGGGCTGCTGAACGGGGTCGGCAACTTCCTGGGCCGCGCGAGCAGGCCGGCCGACCGCGGAGCGGTCACGGTGAAGGTCGGTCTGAGCATCTACGACTGGGTCAGCCGCAAGCATCGGGCCCTCCCCAAGCATCGCTTCCTCGGCGCCCGCGAGACGTTCCGGCGCTGGCCCGAGCTGAACCCCCAGGTGCGGTTCTCGGCGGTGTACCACGACGCGTGGATCAGCCATCCTGAACGGCTCGGCCTCGAGCTCATCCTCGACACCCATCGCCTGGCCGACCGCGCCGTCGCCCTGAACTACGCGGAGATCTCGCCGGACGGCTCAGGTTTCGTGGTGACCGATCGCGAAACGGGGAACCGGTATCCGTTGACGACCCGAGCGGTCGTCAACGCCACCGGAGCCTGGGTGGATGACTCGCTGGCCGGGCTCGTCGATCGGGTCGAGGCACCGGAACGCCTCGTGTCGGGCACCAAGGGTTCTCACCTGGTCATCGACAGCCGCCAGCTACACGATGCGCTCGACGGGCACATGCTGTACTTCGGGAACTCGGACGGACGGGTGTGCATCGTCTTCGGCTACCTGGGCAAGGTGCTTGCCGGCTCGACGGACATCAAGGTGGACCGAGCCGAGCGCGTCCGATGCGACGCCGACGAGTGCGCGTACATCCTCGAGTCGCTCCGGCTGATCTACCCCGCCATCGAGGTGTCCGCCGACCACGTCGTGTTCTCGTACAGCGGGATCCGACCCCTCCCGACCAGCGACCATCACCTCCCCGGTCGCATCACCCGGGGCCACTTCGTGCGGCGGATCGATGCCGCCGTCCCGCACTTCTGCATGGTCGGGGGCAAGTGGACGACGTTCCGTTCCTTCGCCGAACACACCGCCGACGAAGTGCTCGCGGAGCTCGGAAGGCCGCGCACGACCGGGACGATGGACCTCGCCATCGGCGGCGGGAAGGGCTACGCCGGAGCAGCGCTCATGGAGAGCGAACTCGTCAGGAGCTTTGGCGTGACGGCGCAGCGAGCTGCCTACCTCGTCGGCGTCTACGGCACGCGCGCCGCCGAGGTGATGGCCTTTTGCGGTGCGCGCCCCGACGACCAGCCGCTCGGTGACGGTATCGAGCTGACGGCGGCCGAGGTCGGCTTCCTCGCCCGGAGCGAGCTCACGGTCCGGCTCGACGACCTGATCCTGCGCCGCACCTCACTGGCGATCACCGGCACCGTCGATACGGGACTGATCGAGGCCGTCGCCTCGGTCGCCGGCGACGAGCTCGGCTGGGACGAGTCACGCGTCCGAGCCGAGATCGAGCAACTGGTCGCGGATCTGGAGCGGTATCACGGCGTCGGGAGGGACACGCTCGACCGCCGTCTGAACGAAAGGAACGCAACGTGCGGATGAACACCCTCGCCCGCCTCAACCGCCTGTTCGGGGAGGGGGGCTGTCTCGATGTCGCCGTGGATCACGGTGTGTGCAACGAACCGAGCTTCCTTGCCGGTCTGGAGGACATGGAGCGGGTGGTGGGGACGCTGGTCGACGCCAAGCCTGACGCCATCCAACTGGCCTATGGGCAGGCCGATCTCCTGCAGCGCCGACCGGGCAGGGACAAGCCCGCCCTCGTGATGCGCATCGACCTGGGCAACCCGTACAACAGCCAACGGCACCGGGTGATGTGGGCGACGCTGCAGAACCACGGAGAGCCGATCATCGGCGCGCTCGAGCTGGACGCGGCGTGTGTGGTCGTCAACCTCTTCATGTTGCCCGACGAGCCCGACCTGTTCCGGCAGTGCGTCGAGAACATCAGCCGCGTCCGGGCGTCGTGCAGCCTCTACGGGATGCCGCTCATGATCGAACCACTCGTGATGTTGCCCAACGACGAGCGAGGCGGTTACCAGGTGGATGGCGACGCCGACAAGATCGTCACCCTGGTCCGGGTCGCCAGCGAGCTGGGCGCCGACATCATCAAGGCCGACCCGACCGACGATCCCGACGACTTCCACCGGGTCGTCGAGGCGGCCCGGGTGCCCGTCCTCGTACGCGGCGGCGGCAGGGAGGATCTGCGGTCGGTACTGATCAGGTCGGCGGCGTTGCTGGCCCAGGGCGCCCGGGGCCTGGTGTACGGCCGCAACGTGTACCAGCACGACAATCCGGCAGCGGTCGTCAACGCGTTGATGGCGATGATCCACCATGGGGCATCGGGTGACGAGGCGTGGGAGATCTACCAGCGTGGGTGAGCCGATTCGCTACCTGCTCGGTCTCGATGTCGGCAACACCGTCATCAAGTCCGTGCTGTTCGACCTCGACGGTCGCGCCGTCGCGGCCAACGCGGTCGACGGGCACTCGGCGACGCCAGAACCAGGGCACGTGGAACGGGACCTCGATGAGCTGTGGCGCAACGGGAGCGAAGCGATCGGCCGCTGCCTCGCCGATGCCGGCGTGGACCCCCGGCACATCGGAGCGGTCGGCTGCTCCGGACACGGCAACGGTCTGTATCTGCTCGACGGGGACGATCGACCTCTGATCGGCATCCAGTCGATCGACACGCGCGCTGCTGCGCTGGCCGAGGAGCTGGCCGCCGAGCGCGGCGACGCGCTCCACGCCGTGTGTCTCCAACGACCCTGGCCGTCGCAGACCCCGGTGCTCCTGGCGTGGTTGCGCCGTCACCGGCCGGCGGCGTTGGAGCAGGCCGAGACGCTGCTGATGTGCAAGGACTACCTCACGTTCAAGTTGACCGGGCGCAAGGTGAGCGACGTGTCCGACATGTCGGGGGCGGGGCTGCTGCGGATGCCCGAATGCCGCTACGACCACGAGCTCCTCGCCCTCTACGGCCTGGACGGGCTCGATCGACTCCTGCCTCCGCTCATCGACCCTGTCGACATCGTTGGGGGGATCAGCGCGTCGGCCGCTGCGCAGACGGGGCTGGCCGAGGGCCTGCCCGTGATCGGCGGGTTCTTCGACGTCGTCGCCAGTGCGCTGGGCTCCGGCGTGGTCGCGCCCGGAGCGGCGTCGGTCATCGTCGGCACGTGGTCGATCAACCAGTTCATCTCGCGCGAACCGGTCGTGGATCGCTCGCTCTTCATGGTGTCGGGGTTCGGGCGCGGTCGCTTCGTGAACATGGACAACAGCGCCACCTCGGCGGCGCATCTGGAGTGGTACGTCCGCGAGTTCGTCGAGCGCGGCGGGCATCATGACGATCCGTTCGGTTGGTGCCAGCAGCGCGTGGCCGACGTCGAACCTCGGCTCGACGATCCGTACTTCCATCCGTTTCTCTACGGGTCGGGCCGCGGCCCGCACGCCCGCGCGGGCTTCTACGGCCTCGCCGGATGGCACGGCGAAGGCCATCTGCTGCGGGCGCTCATGGAAGGGGTGGTGTTCGAGCACCGGCGCCACGTGGAGGTGCTGCGTGCCGCGGGTGCCACGTTCGGCGAGGCCACGTTGTCCGGCGGCGGGGCCCGCAGTGCCCTGTGGCCGCAGATGTTCGCGGACTGTCTGGGCGTCCCGATCGATGTCGCCGAGGCAGAAGAGACCGGTGCCCTCGGTGCCGCGCTCGGTGCCGGAGTCGGCGTGGGCATCTTCGACACCTACGAACGCGCCGTCAGCCGGATGACCCGAGCGCACCGGCGCTTCGAGCCCACCGCCGCGATGACATCGCACTACGACCAGCGGTATGCGACCTACCGCCGCCTCGCCGACGCGCTGCACGACTTCTGGAGCGAACAGCAGCAACGGGGCACCCGAGGAACAAACGAAGGACGGGGGAAGGAATGAGCAACAGAGCCGCAGCGCTCGAAGGCCGCTACGACTACATCATCGTCGGGGCCGGCACGGCCGGCTGCGTGCTGGCCAACCGCCTGACGGAGGACCCAGACACGCGGGTGCTGCTGCTCGAGGCGGGCGGCGACGACCGCTACCGCTGGGTCCACATCCCCGTCGGCTACCTCTACTGCATCGGCAACCCCCGCACCGACTGGCGGATGACGACGGGCGCCGAACCGGGACTCAACGGGCGATCGTTGTCGTACCCGCTGGGCAAGCTGCTCGGCGGCTGCACGTCGGTGAACGGCATGATCTACATGCGCGGCCAGGCGAACGACTACGACCACTGGCGCGCGCTGGGGAACTGCGGATGGGGGTGGGACGACGTCCTGCCCTACTTCGTGAAGTCCGAGGATTACCACGGCGGCGCATCCGAGTTCCACGGCGCAGGCGGCGAGTGGAAGGTCGCGCGCCAACGCTTGACCTGGGACATCCTCCGTGCCGTCCAGGCCGGGGCGGCTGAGCTCGGCATCATGCCCCGCGACGACTTCAACCAGGGTGACAACGACGGGACGGGCTTCTTCGACGTGAACCAGCACAACGGCTGGCGCTGGAACACCGCCAAGGGTTTCCTGCGGCCGGCGATGAAGCGCCCCAACCTGCGGGTGCTCACGGACGCGCCGACCGAGGCGATCCTGTTCGACGGCAAGCGCGCCACGGGCGTGCGGTACCGACAGGGCAACGCCGTGCGTTCGGCCTGTGCCGACGCCGAGGTGCTGGTCGCCGCCGGATCGATCAACTCGCCGCGGCTGCTCGAGCTCTCGGGTGTCGGGTCGCCCGCGATCCTCGCCGAACGCGGTGTCCCGGTGGTGCACGGCAACGCGGCGGTCGGCGAGAACCTCCAGGACCATCTGCAGATCCGCACGGTGTTCAAGGTGACCGGCGCCCAGACCCTCAACACGATCGTCAACTCGCCGTTCGGCAAGGCACGCATCGGTTTGCGGTACGCGTGGTCGCGCACCGGGCCGATGTCGATGGCGCCGAGCCAGTTCGGGATGTTCGCCCGGTCGGACCCGTCGATGCCCACACCGGATCTCGAGTACCACGTGCAGCCGCTGTCGACCGACAAGCTCGGCGATCCGTTGCACCGCTTCTCGGCGATCACCGTCTCGGCGGTCAACCTACGCCCCGACAGCGTCGGTTCGACCCATCTCGCGAGCCGCGACCTGTCCACCCAGCCCGAGATCCGGTTGAACTATCTGACGGCCGAGCGTGACCGGCATGTGGCGGTGGCGTCGGTCCGCCTCGGCCGTCGCATCATGGCGGCGAGAGCGCTGCAGCGGTATCACCCCGAGGAACTGCGGCCCGGCGTGGACGTGCAGTCCGACGAGGACCTGGCGCGCGAGGCGGGCAACCTCGGCACGACGATCTTCCATCCGGTCGGCACCTGCAGGATGGGTAACGACGAGGGGGCGGTCGTCGGCCCCGACCTCCGGGTCCACGGGCTGGAACGGCTCCGAGTGGTCGACGCGTCGATCATGCCGAAGATCGTGTCGGGCAACACGGCATCGCCCGTGGTGATGATCGCCGAGAAGGCCGCCGACATGATCCGCAACGGCAACAGGGTCGGCTCTCCGGGCCGCTGATCTCTTGTCGAAGCGGAATCGCCATGGGATCGCCGGAGGCTCTTGAGCAACGGGCTCTCCCTGCGCCAGGATGTCGTCCACTGTGACGAGCCTCCCGGACTTCGACGCGGCGCAGCCGAGACGGGCGCTGGTGGTGCGCGGCGGTTGGGACGGACATCAGCCGGTGGAGACGACCGAGCTGTTCATCCCGTTCCTCATCGAGAACGGCTTCGCCGTCGATGTGCATGAGGATCCCGCGTGCTACGCCGACCGAGCCTTGATGGCCGGAGTGGACCTCGTCGTGCAGTGCGTGACGATGGGATCGATCGGGTCTGATGAGATCGCCGGGCTGCGGGCCGCGGTGGAGGCGGGCACGGGTCTGGCCGGTTGGCACGGCGGGATCGTCGACTCCTTCCGCAACGAGCCCAGCTACCTGCAGCTCGTGGGCGGGCAGTTCGGCGCCCATCCTGGGCGACCGCCCGAGGAGTGGACCGGTGGGCCCGGCGACAACTTCGTGGCCCACACCGTCACGATCAGCGACCGCGCCCACCCGATCACGTCGGGCGTGCCCGACTTCGAGCTGGTGACCGAGCAGTACTGGATGTTCGTCGACGGCTACAACGACGTGCTGGCGACGACGACGCAGCGCCGACGACCCGGCGATCCGTGGCACGGCGAGGTCGTCTCGCCGGTGGTGTGGACGAGGCGTTGGGGTGCCGGGCGGGTGTTCGTGGCGACGCCGGGGCACGATGTGGACGTCCTGCGCGATCCGAACGTCGAGCTGATCGTCCGACGAGGGCTGCTGTGGGCGAGCCGGTGAGCGCTGGTGTCACCGGCGAGCCGGTGACGGTCGCGATGGTCGGGTGCGGAAACATCTCCGGCCAGTACCTCGACTCGTTCGGCAGACTGCCCAACCTGCGACTGGTCGCCGTCTGCGACGAGGTGGAGGCGGCGGCTGCGCGGGTCGCGGCCGAGCATGACGTGCCGGCCCGCCCGCTGGCGGACGTTCTCGCCGACCCCGGGATCGAGGTGGTCGTCAACCTGACCACGCCGCAGGCGCACGCGCCGGTGTCGATCGCGGCGTTGCGCGCGGGCAAGCACGTGTACCAGGAGAAGCCGTTCGCGCTCGGCGCCGACGAGGCGGCGGCGATGCTGGAGGACGCCGCGGCCGCCGGACGGCGGATCGGCTGCGCGCCGGACACGGTGTTGGGCACGTCCGTCCAGACCGCCCGGCGGCTCGTCGACGATGGCGAGATCGGCGCTCCCATCGGGGCCACCGCCTTCATGCTGAGTCCGGGGCACGAGTTGTGGCACCCGAACCCAGGCTTCTACTACCAGCCCGGCGGCGGGCCGCTGCTGGACATGGGCGTGTACTACCTCACGGCGCTCGTCACCCTGCTCGGTCCGATCACCGCCGTCGCCGCGATGGGCTCGCGGGCTCGGGCGACGCGGCTCGTGCCGGACGGGGCGCCGCGGGCCGGCGAACAACTCGACGTCGAGGTCGACACCTTCGTCTCGACGCTGCTCCGCCATGCGTCCGGCGCGCTCACCACGCTCGTCGTCAGCTTCGACACTGTTTCCACCGCGCTTCCACCGATCGAGGTGTACGGCACGAAGGCCAGCCTCTCCGTTGCGGATCCCAACCGGTTCGCCGGGACGGTCGGGATCGCCCGCGTGCCACACGGTGCGTTCGAGGATGTCGGCGAGCTCGCCGGGTACCGCAACGCCGGCCGGGGCGTCGGCGTTGCCGACCTCGCCCGCGCGTTGCGCACCGGCGAGCCGCACCGCCAGAGCGCCGAGCTCGCCTTCCATGTCAACGAGGTGATGGCCCGTGTCCTCGAAGCCACGCGAAGCGGCGGCACGGTCGACGTCACCAGCAGCTGCGAGCGGCCGGCGCCGGTGCCCCCAGGTGCCACGCCCGAGCGAGCTTGACGCGTCACCGCCCGTCGAGGACCGACGTTCAGCTCGGCAATTCGCGAGGCGCGTAGACGTGCTCGGACGACGAGCTCTCCCGGACGATGAGTCGATGACCCGCCGTGACCTCCTGTGGCGGTGGGGGAGGCGGGTGTCGACGCAGGCGCGTGGCGAGCAGCTCGACACTCGTCGTGGCGATGTAGGGCTTGTCGGGGGCGACGGTGGTCAGCGACGGCCTGCCGAACCGCCCGTCTTCGATGTCGTCGAACCCGACGACGGCGATCTCGCCCGGTACGTCGACGCGATGCTCGTAGAGCGCCCGCAGCGCGCCGAGAGCGAGGAGATCGTTGAAGCAGAAGATCGCGTCCGGCGGCTCGGGGAGGCGCAAGAGCTCGTGGGCTGCGGCGGCGCCGGCCTCGCGGTGCCATTCCCCGGCGGGGCGAACGAGCTCGGGCCGATAGGGCAGGCCTGCCGCTTCCAGCGCGCCGCGGTACCCGGTGAACCGCTGGTGCGCCGTCTGGGCCGACTCCCGGGCCTGGGCGCCGACCGCCGCGATGCGCCGCCGACCGCTTGCCGCGAGGTGTTGCACCGCTTCGAACGAGGCGGCGACGTTGTCGATGGCGACATGGTCGAGCTGGATGCCCGAGACCCGTTCACCGAGCAGGACCACCGGCGCCGTCCCGCTGGCGCCCAGTTCCTCGGGACCGAGCGCCAGCGGGCTGAGGATCACGCCGTCGACGAGGTGGGTGCGCACACCCTGGAGCGCCATCATCTCGCGTGATCGAAGGCCATCGGTCTGTTCGATGAGAACGGTCCACGAATGCGCTGCTGCGGCGGCGGTGACGAGGCGCGCCATCTCGGCGAAGTACGGGGCGTCCAACTCGGGCAGCGCGAGGGCGATCAGCCCCGTGCGCCCGCGCGAGAGGTTGCGGGCCGAGAGATTCGGGCGGTAGCCGAGCGCGTCGATCGCCTTCAGCACGCGGCTGCGCGTCTCGGGTCTGATGAACGGGTAGTCGTTGACGACGTTCGACACGGTCTTCATCGAGACGCCCGCCGCCTCGGCGACCTCCCGCATCGTCACTGGGCGCGTCCTCGCCGGCACGGTCGCAGTCTCGCGCAATCAGGTCTTTACAGCGTGATCTACAACGCTGTAGAACTGACAGGGCCGCATCGTTGACCGCCAGGGGGAAGGGACGCATGCTCGAGGCGCAGATCACGTTCCATCGCAGCTTCACGGTCGCCCCTGTGCCGCGCCGTCTGTTCGGCTCGTTCGTCGAGCACATGGGTCGGTGCGTGTACGGCGGCATCCACGAGCCCGGGCACCCGACAGCCGACGCGACCGGCTTCCGTGGCGATGTGGTCGAGCTGGCCGCCGAGCTCGGGGTCACCGTGGTGCGGTACCCCGGTGGCAACTTCGTGTCCGGCTACCGCTGGGAGGACGGCGTGGGACCGCCCGGCGAACGGCCGGTCCGGCTCGATCTCGCCTGGCGGGCGATCGAGCGCAACCGGGTCGGCACCGACGACTTCCTGGCGTGGGTCGGGCGTCTCGGCGCCGAGCCGATGCTGGCGGTCAACCTGGGCACGCGGGGGATCGAAGCCGCCTGCGATCTGCTCGAGTACACCAACATCGCGGGTGGGACGGCGCTTTCGGACCTGCGGGCCGAGCACGGCCACGCCGAGCCCTACGGCGTACGGCTGTGGTGTCTCGGCAATGAGCTCGACGGGCCGTGGCAGCTCGGTCACAAGACGGCGGACGAGTACGGTCGGCTGGCCCGCCAGACCGCTCACGCGATGCGGCGCATCGACCCGGACATCGAGCTGGTGGCCTGCGGGAGCTCGAACTCGGGCATGGCGACGTTCGGCGAGTGGGAGCGCACCGTCCTCGGGCACGCCTACGAGCACGTCGATTTCGTCTCGCTGCACGCCTACTACGAGCCGGCCGGCGGCGACGTGGCCAGCTTCCTGGCGAGCGCGGTCGACATGGACCACATGATCACCAGCGTGGCGGCGACCGCCGACGCCGTCGGCGCACGGCTGCGGAGCCGCCGGCGAATCCAGCTGTCGTTCGACGAGTGGAACGTGTGGTACCAGTCGAGGTTCCCTGGTGAGGCGGAGCTCGAGTTCGCCGAGCAGCGCCACCTGATCGAGGACGACTACTCGGCGCTCGACGCGGTGGTCGTCGGTGGCCTGCTGGCCTGCCTGCTGCGCCATGGCGACCGGGTGACGATCGCCTGCCTGGCCCAGCTCGTCAACGTCATCGCCCCGATCCGGACCGAACCCTCCGGGCCCGCATGGCGGCAGGCGATCTTCGACCCGTTCGCGCTCACCGCCCGCTACGCCTCGGGCGATGTTCTCCGTCCGGCCATCACCTCGCCGCGCCACGACACAGCACGCTTCGGCGACGTGGAGACGCTGGACGCGGTGGCCACGATCGACGACGACGCGGGCGAGTGCACGGTCATCCTCGTCAATCGTTCGCCGGCGGAGCCGGTCGCCGCGGCGGTCACGCTGCCGAAGGGCTCGTGGCGTGCCGGCGCCCACTTCGTCGTGGAGGCGGGCACGTCGGCCGTCGTCAACTCGGCCGCGCAGCCCGATGCCGTGCGGGCCTGCACCACGACAGCCCCCGAACCGCAGGAGGGTCAACTGACCGTCGTCGTCCCCCCGGCGTCGTGGCACCTCCTGCGGTTCACCCATCGAGCCACCTGAACCCCGACCAACACGACGAACACCGAGCTGATCGACCGAGCCAATCGACCGAGCCAATCGACCGAGTCCACCGATGAGGAGACGACCAATGACATCACATTCACGTTCCGCCCGCCGCCGGTTCTTCGCAGGGCGATCGGCGGGTGTTCCGCTCGCCGCGATGCTGGCCCTGGTGACGGTGCCGACCGCAGCCGCCGCGACCACCGTTCCGGCAGAGTCGGCAGAGTCGTCGTGCCCGGCGTCCGCCGAGGGTCAGTCGATCGAGATGTGGAGCCCGTTGACCGGGCCGGACGGCGAGACGATGACCACGCTGGCCGAGCGCTTCAGCAGCGAGAACGGTCTCGGCATCTCCGTCGAACACGTCGCGCAACCCGAGTACGTGCAGAAGCTCAACGCCGCGGCCGCGGCCGGCCAGCTACCGGCCATGACCGTGGTACGGGTGATCAACGTGGGAGAGCTCGCGGCGCGTCACGTGCTCCAACCGTTCACCGACGAGACGCAGGCGATCCTCGGCGAGGACTTCGGAGCGGACTTCCCCGAGAACGTCTGGGTGCGGGGCGAGTACGGGGGTGAGCGATACTCGATCCCACTCGACATCCACACCCTGGTCATGTACTACAACAAGGACATGCTGGCTGCGGCCGGCGTGGAGGAGCCGGGTGCCGAACCGCTCAGCCGCGAGGCGTTCGAAGCGATGCTCGCCGACCTCGAAGCGTCCGGCGTGCAGCCGATCGCCATCGGCACCGGCTTCCAGGGCGCCACTCTCTTCCAGACGTTCATCGCCCAGTTCGGCGGTGCGGTGTCGAACGACGAGGGTACCGAAGCCACCTATGCGAGCGAGGCCGGAGTGCAGGCACTCGAGTACGTCAACGAGCTCAAGCAGCAGTACTCGCCGGACATCGCCGGTGCCAACGACCCCGAGGTGGCGTTCTTCAAGCAGGAGCAGGCGGCGATCGTGATGCACGGTCCATGGCACATCGCCGACCTGTCGCAACTCGACTACGTCGGCTTCGCCCCGATGCCGCAGGTCGGCGATGAGTACGCGGTCTGGGCCGGTTCGCACCAGCTCGGCCTCACGACGGAGGATCCCGCCGAGCAGGCGGCCGCCGCCTGCTGGATCAAGTGGCTGTCCGACAACTCCGTCGAGTGGGCCGCCGCCGGTCAGGTCCCGGCGCGCACCACGGCTCGCGAGAGCGACATGCTGGCCGAGGTGGCGGCACCGATCTCGCGGATCGCGTCGGTGGTCGACCGGGCGATCATCCTGCCGCAGGTGCCCGAGCTCGAGGGCGCGCTCTGGAACCAGTTCGGGCCCGTGGTCGATGCGGTCCTGATGGGTGAGACCGACGACGTCGCGGCCGCGCTCGAGCAGGCGCAGGCCCAATCGCAGCAAGTGATCGACGAGAACATCGAGCGGTACGCGGCCGAATGACTCGCGGTTCAGGCCGGACGACGGCGAACGGCGCCGTCTTCCGGCCTCGGTCGAGGGCGACGCCGTACCTGTTCATCCTCCCGCACTTCGTCTTCTTCGCGGCGTTCCTCCTGTGGCCGTTCGCCCGCGGGATCTACACCAGCCTCTTCGAGTACGACTTCCTCCGACCGGAGCGGCGGCCGTTCGTGGGGCTCGACAACTACCACAACCTGATCGACCCGAACAGCGTCCAGTACGACGACTTCTGGCGGTCGATGCGTAACACGGGCGAGTTCCTGCTGTGGAGCGTGCCGCCGCTCGTGATCGTCGCCTTGTTCCTGGCCGTGCTGCTCAACGGCCGCTACCCGGGCCGCAACGTGTTCCGCACGCTCTTCTTCGCCCCCTACGCGCTGTCGGCGACGGCTGCCGCCGTGCTCTGGTGGTGGATCTTCCAACCGACCGGTGGCCTGCTCAACCACATCCTGTCGATCATCGGTGTCGACGGGCCGAGCTGGTTGTCGAGCATGCCCGAGACCTGGGCGGCGATCACCATCGCCACCGTGTGGTGGACGATCGGCTTCAACACGATCATCTTCCTCGCCGCCCTGCAGGACATCCCAGCGGTGCTCTACGAGGCGGCATCGATCGACGGGGCATCGCCGATCCAACAGTTCACGCGGATCACCCTGCCGATGCTGCGGCCGGTCATGGTGCTGGTGCTCACCATCACGCTCATCGCCTCGGCCAACCTCTTCGCCCAGCCGTTCATCATGACCGCCGGTGGTCCGTTGCAGCGGACGGAGTCGATGATCTACCGGATCTACATCGAAGGGATCCAGCGCAATCAGATGGGCAGCGCCGCCGCCATGTCCGTGGTCGTGGCCGCCGCCCTCCTGGTGCTCACCTCGATCAACTTCCGCGTGTTCGGACGGAAGGAGGGCGCATGAACGCCGGACGCGTCTACGGGGTGCTGCGCTACCTCCTGCTGTCGGTGTTCGGGCTGTTCTTCGTCCTGCCGCTGCTGTGGATGGGGGTCACTGCCTTCAAACCGTCCGCCGAGTGGCTCGATCCGAACTGGATTCCCCATGCGCCCACGTGGGAGAACTTCACGTCGATCTTCCGCGACCCGACGCTGCCGGTACGGCGCTGGTTCCTCAACAGCTTCCTCATCGCCACCGTTTTCACGCTGCTGACCCTGATCCTCGACTCGATGGCGGCCTATGCCTACGCCCGCATGGAGTTCCGCGGCCGCAAGGTGCTGTTCGGTCTGCTCCTCGCCACGCTCGTGATGCCCCAGATCATGTTCTTGATCCCCAACTACATCACGATCGCCAACCTCGGCTGGCTGGGCACCTATCAGGGTGTGATCGCCCCGGGCCTATCGGGAGTGTTCGGCGTGTTCTTCCTCCGTCAGTTCTTCCTCAGCCTGCCGCGCGAGCTGGAGGAAGCGGCCGTCGTCGACGGTGCCAACACCTGGCAGACGTTCATCCGGGTCGTGCTCCCGCTCTCACATGGTGCTCTCGCCACGCTCGGGGTGATCACGTTCCTCGAGTCGTGGAACAACTTCCTCTGGCCGCTGCTGGTCACCGGCGGCAACCGCGAGATGCAGACGCTTCCGGTCGGTTTGGCGACGCTCCAGGGCCAGTACACGTTCGACTACGGCAAGCTGATGGCCGGCGCGCTGGTGCTGACGCTGCCCGTGTTGGTCCTCTTCGTCAGCGCCCAACGGTTCATCGTGCGGAGCATCTCGACCACGGGGTTGAAAGGATGAGGGCGGCCACGGCGGTACTCGTGTTGCTGACGGCGGCGGTGCCGGCGCCGACAGGTACGGCGGCAGCCGACGCCACGTCGGAGCCTGGCGGAGCGACGTACACCAACCCGGTGTACCCGCGAGATTTTCCCGACCCGCACGTCGTGCGTGTCGAGGACGTCTACTACGCGTACTCCACGAACACCGGGACGTCGAACGTCCCCGTCATCCGCTCGACCGACATGGTCGAGTGGGAGCGGGTGGGCGATGCCCTGCCGGCGCTGCCGGCGTGGGCGCGCCTCGGGTTCGGAGACACGTGGGCGCCGGGCGTCATCGAGCACGCCGGCCGGTTCCTGCTGTACTACGTCTCGCGGCACGACGAATCCGGTCGTCAATGCATCGGTGTCGCCACCGCGGCCGCCCCGAACGGCCCGTTCGACCATCAGAGCGAGGAGCCGTTGGTGTGCCAGGTGCCGCTCGGGGGCTCGATCGACCCGTATCCGTACCGGGACGTCGACGGGCAGCTCTACCTCTACTGGAAGAACGACGGGAACTGTTGCGCGCAGCCTGTCCAACTGTGGACACAGCGACTCGCCGACGACGGGCTGACGCTCTCCGGCGAACCGGTGGCACTGATCGAGCGCGACCAACCGTGGGAGATCCCGCTGATCGAGAACCCGGCGATGGTCGAGGTCGACGGCGAGTACTACCTGTTCTACTCGGCGAACCGGTGGGACAGTGTCGACTACGCCGTCGGCTACGCCACCTGCGACACGGCGACCGGTCCGTGCCGCAAGCCGGGGGAGGGACCGATCCTCGAGTTCACCGCCGAAGTCATGGGACCCGGCGGCCAGATGATCGTCGAGGGTCCCGACGGCGATCCGTGGATGGCCTATCACGCGTGGACCGGTCCCGACGTCGGCTATCCCGCGGGTGTACGCGCCTTGCGGATCGACCGTGTCGAGTTCCGTGCTGGCCGGCCGATCATCGCCGGGCCGACGTCCGACCCGCAACCGGCGCCGGGCGAGCCGCGGCGATGACGCCGCCGCCAGTGTTGGAGGTCGACGAGGGATTCGTCGTCGCCGCGGGGATCGAGTGCTCCGCGCCTGTGATCGCGGGCGGCATCCGTCAGGACGAGTTGCGCAAGACCGGCCACTGGGAGCGCTACCGCGAGGACCTCGAGCTGGTCGCCTCGTTCGGGATCCGCTACCTGCGATACGGCGTGCCGTTCCACGTCGTCGCCAACGATCCCGACCCCACCCGCTTCGACTGGGACTGGACCGACCGGGCGCTGGGCGCACTGCGGACGGCAGGCATCGAGCCGATCCTCGACCTGCTGCACTTCGGCCTCCCCGACGACATCTGCGCGGTGGGGGACCCGGCACTGATCCCGCGGTACGAGCGCTTCGTGGAGGCGGTGGTCGAGCGCTACCCGTGGGTCCGCTACTACACACCGGTGAACGAGCCCTACGTCACGGCATGGTTCTCGGCCAGGGAAGGCCTGTGGAACGAGCGTCGCCGCGACGACGTGTCGTTCGTCGCGGCGATCGACAACGTCGCTCACTGCGCGGTCCGCGGGATGCACCTCATCAGCGAGCGACGGCCGGATGCGATCTTCATCCAGAGCGATGCGTGCGACACCTACGCGCCGGCCGACCCCTCCGACAGGGACAACGTCGAGCTGGCGCGGCTGCTCACCGAACGGAGCTGGGTGGCCTACGACCTCTCCTACGGGCGGGAGCCGACCCGCCGCGTCGTCGACTGGTTGCGATCCAACGGCATATCGGGTGAGCGCCTCGACTGGTTCGCTGCGAACGGCAGCAGTCAAGGGTGCATCATCGGTCACGACTACTACAAGGGCAACGAACGAGTGGTCGATGCGGCCGGCCGGGTCACGCGGGCTGGTGATCGCCGGCGCGGTTTCCAGGCGCTCGCTCTCGACTTCTACGACCGCTATCGACTGCCGTTCATGCTCTCCGAGACCAACATCGCGGGGCGGCTGGCGCCGGGATGGCTGGCGGAGGTGTGGAACGACGCGATGGCGCTGAAGGAGCGAGGTCTCCCGATCCGCGGCTTCTGCTGGTACGGGTTCATCGACCACGTCGACTGGGACAGCGCGCTCACCCGCGATCGCGGCATCGTCAACCCGTGCGGGCTGGTCGGACTCGATCGTCGACCGCACCCGGTCGGCGAGCTGTACCGGCGTCTCGCCGAGCTGTCCGAACAGGGGGTCGAACCCCGACTCGGGCGCCGGGGGCGGTCGCGCGCTGTCACCGTGATCGCCTGATCCGCCGCCGGGCGGCGCCCGTAGGATTGGGAGTGCACCAGAGAGGTCGAACGATGCACTATCGGACGTTGGGTAAGAGCGGCTATCGGGTGTCCGAGATCGGCTTGGGCTGCTGGCAGCTCGGCAACGACTTCGGTCCCGTGAGCGACGAGACGGCGGACGCGGTGTTGGCCGCCGCCGACAGCCAGGGGATCACGTTCTGGGACACCGCCGACGTCTACGGCGGCGGACTCAGCGAGACCCGCATCGGTCGCCACGTTGCCGCCTACCCGGGGGAGCGGATCGTCGCCACCAAGGTCGGGCGTGACGGATCGGTGTATCCGGACGGCTACACGAAGGACAAGGTCCGCAGCTGCCTCGAAGGGTCGTTGCAACGGCTGGGCGTGGAGGTGCTCGATCTCGTCCAGCTGCACTGCGTGCCGGCCGACGTCTTGCACGCAGGCGATCTGCTGTCGTGGCTCGAGGAGTTCCGCGACGCCGGTCTGCTGCGCGAGTTCGGCGTCAGCGTCGAGACGGTCGACGAGGCACTGTTCGCCGTGGAGCACCCGGCGCTGACCTCGATCCAGATCATCTTCAACCTGGTCCGCCAGGATGCGATCGACGCCGTGCTGCCGGCCGCGGCAGCCAACGACGTGGGAGTGATCGTCCGGCTGCCTCTGGCGTCGGGGGTGCTTTCGGGGAAGATGACCGCGTCGCAGCAGTTCGCCGCGAGCGATCACCGGAACTTCAATCGCGACGGCGCTGCGTTCAACGTCGGCGAGACGTTCTCGGGACTGCCGTTCGAGCGAGCGGTGGCGATCGCCGACGATCTGGTCACGATGACGCCGGCGGGCCTCACGCCGGCGCAGATGGCGCTGCGCTGGATCCTCGACCAGCCGGCGGTGTCCACGATCATCGCCGGCGCGACCCGCCCGCAACAGGTGGTCGAGAACGCGTCGAGCAGCGACCTCGCCCCGCTCCCCGCCGAGCTGCACCGCCGGCTCGCCGACTACTACGCCAGCGACGTCCGCCACCACATCCGGGGGCCCGTGTGACGGCGGATCCGGCACGGCCGGCCGGCGAGACCGTGAGCGATTTCGCTCGGCAGCACGTGACCATCCACGGCCACGACGTGGTGTACCGACGGGGCGGTTCCGGAGAAGCGGTGGTCCTGATCCACGGGCTCGCGGGCAGTTCCCGAACGTGGAAGGACGTGATGCCGGGGCTGGCGCGGACACACGACGTGATCGCGCCCGACCTCCTCGGCCACGGCAATTCCGCCAAGCCGATGGGCGACTACTCCCTGGGAGCCCACGCGAGCGGCCTGCGCGACCTGCTGGTGACGCTGGGCATCGAGTCGGCCACCCTCGTGGGCCACTCGTTCGGCGGTGGCGTGGCGATGCAGGTCGCCTACCAGCACCCCGAGGTGTGCGACCGGTTGGTCCTCGTCGACAGCGGCGGGCTCGGCCGGGACGTGAGCTGGCTGCTCCGCCTCGGCACGCTGCCGTTCGCCGAGTATGCGATGCCCTTGGTGTTTTCGCGCTGGGTGGCCGACAGGGGCACCGACGTGAGCCGCTTCCTCAACCGGCGCGGGCTGCGGTCTCCCCGCCTCGGTGAGCTGTGGCGTACCTACAGCTCGCTGGCCGGCGCCGAGGACCGCAAGGCGTTCGTCCGCACCATCCGGACCGTCATCGACACGGGCGGTCAGACGGTCAGCGCCCTCGACCGTCTGTACATGGCAGCCCACGTGCCGACGTTGATCGTGTGGGGCGAGGACGACCGCATCATCCCGGTCGCCCATGCCCACACAGCTCATGAGGCGATCGCCGGCAGCCGGCTGGAGATCCTCCGTCGCGTCGGGCACTTCCCCCACACCGAGGCGCCGGATCGGTTCGTCGACGTGCTGCTCTCGTTCATCGCCGACACTCCCGCCAGCGCGAGCAGCGGGCCGCCGTTGCAGGAGATCCTGCGCTCGGGGAGCTGATCGCTCGGTGTGGTGGGCGTGGCGGTGACGGGGTCGTCGACGGTTGCGGGGTGGCGCACGAGCCTTTCGTTCGTGGCTCGTTCGACGGCTTCGGTCAGCCGGTCGGCGGGGATCGCGCCGACGGTGTCGATCAGCGGCGGAACCGATGGACGCCTCGCTCCGTCTCATCCGCCGTCAGATCACGACGAGGGGGATGACATGAAGAGACGGAAGGCACAGCTCGGGGTCGCCGGAGGCGTCACGGCGATCGCCGCAACGTTCGCGGCGCTGAGTCTCGCGGCGATGCCCGCCGCGGCCGACGGCTGGTACGACGAGGACGGCAACGGTGTCGGCGACCAGTACCACATCGATTCGTCGGGCGACGGGGTCACGGACGTGATCGGCGCCGACATCGACGAGAACGGCTACTTCGAAGGGTTCATCGCCGACTTCGACCGCAACGGGACGTTCGAGACCACCGCGTCCGATTCGTCAGGGAACGGGGTGGTGGACATCATCGCCGTCGACACCGACGGCGACATGGTGTGGGACACCGTGTTCACCGACGTCGACGAGAACGGGATGCTCGACCAGCTCCAGGGTCCGGCGGTGACGCCGCAGTCGAACGCCCAGGTGCTCAACGACATCATGGTCACCCACATCGTGACCATGCAGCAGCTGCAGATCTACTACGACACGATGTAGCCGGGCCGGGCCGGGCCGGGCCGGGGTTGCGGCCGGGTCAGCCCGCGGGCGCGCCGGCCAACGCGGTGTTGGCGTCCTTGACCTCGTTGCGCCCGGGGCGATCGAGCCACAGATCGAGGCCGTTCCAGCTCCACCGGTCGAACCCGACGAGCGCGTCGGGGACGTCGTCGAAGGCGACCCGAGGCCACCGGGTCACGTGCGTTCCCGACAGCTTCCAACGCCACATGTGTTTGACGGGGATCGACACGATGTTGCGGTCGGTGACGGCGATCGCCATCATCGCCACCCGGCTCGCCCGCGCCACTCCGTGGTTCGCCACGAAGAGATGCGAGATCCGTTCGCCGGGCTCGAGCAAGGGCTGCAGTTGTTCGATCAGTCGTGCTCGCCGTCCCACCTCCGCATTCTGGCGACCGGGCGTCAGCGGCGCGGCCGAATTCTCGGAGAGCTCACTGCCGCGTTCGGGCGACGAGCCACAACGCCACGCCGGCGACGCGGAGGCCCGCCGCCCCGGCGACGGCTGACGCCCCCGACGATCTGGCGTTCTCCGTCGGTTGCGAGGCGACCGTCAACTCCAGGCGAGTGGGCTGCCGGCACGTGGCGCCAGTAGCGTCGCAACGGCCTCGCCCGTTGCCTGATGCGGGGCCGGAGGAAACTGAAGCGTCATGGAGATCGAGCAGTCGCAGAAGCTGGCGAACGTCCTGTACGACATCCGCGGCCCGGTGCTCGACGAGGCACGCCGGCTCGAGGGTCTCGGACACCGCATCACCAAGCTGAACATCGGCAACCCGGCGGCGTTCGGCTTCGAGGCGCCCGAGGAGATCCTCGTCGACGTCGTGCGCACGCTGCCCGAGTCCCAGGGTTACGCCGACTCGCAGGGGCTGCTGTCGGCCCGCACGGCCATCGTGCAGAGCTACCAGACGCGTGGCCTCGACATCTCCGACCCCGACGACGTGTGGCTGGGCAACGGGGTCAGCGAGTTGATCCAGGTCGCCCTGCAGGCGCTGCTCAACGACGGCGACGAGGTGCTGATCCCGGCGCCGGACTATCCGCTCTGGACTGCGGCGACGACGCTCGCCGGAGGCCGCGCGGTGCACTACCTCTGCGACGAGAGCGAGGGGTGGCAGCCCGACCTCGACGACATCGAGGCCAAGGTGACGTCCCGCACCAAGGCGATCGTCGTGATCAATCCGAACAATCCCACCGGCGCCGTGTACTCGCCCGAGGTGCTCCGCGGCATCGCCGAGATCGCCACCCGCCACCGGATCGTGGTGATGGCCGACGAGATCTACGACCGCATCCTCTACGACGACGCGCAGCACACGATCATGGCCGCCGTCGCGCCCGACGTCCTCGTGCTCACGTTCAACGGGCTGTCGAAGGCCTACCGGCTCGCTGGGTTCCGTTCCGGCTGGATGGTCGTGACGGGTCCGCGGACGCATGCCCAGAGCTATCTCGAGGGGATCAGCCTGCTCGCCAACATGCGGCTGTGTGCCAACGTGCCGGCGCAGCACGCAATCCAGACGGCCGTCGGCGGTCGCCAGAGCATCAACGACCTGGTGCTGCCGGGCGGGCGGCTGCGCGCTCAGCGCGACGCGGCGATCGCCGCCCTGCGTGCCATCCCCGGCGTCTCGTGTGTCGAGCCCAAGGGCGCCCTCTACGTCTTCCCACGGCTCGACCCGGAGGTCTACCCGATCACCGACGACCGTCGCCTCGTGCTCGACTTCCTTCGCGCCGAGCACGTCCTGGTCGTCCAGGGCACGGGATTCAACTGGCACCGTCCCGATCATCTCCGCATCGTCACGCTGCCCTGGGCCGAGGATCTCACCGAGTCGATCAACCGGCTCGGCCGGTTCCTCTCGACCTACGAGCCAACCGCCAACTGACGCGACGGCTGTCTGGCCACGTTCGGAAGGCCGTCCCAGCTCGGGTCGCACCAACGCCGTCAGGACGAGACAGTTGTCCCGTGCTGAACGCGCACGCTTGACGCGCCTGGTGGGTACGTGCCGCTCGGAGGTTCACATGCCGCAGTCCATGATCACGTTCCCTCGCCGCACTGCCGACCTTCCGCTGGCGGCCAACTCGTGCGGCCGGGCCCGCCGCCACGTCGAGCGTTGGCTCGACGGCGTGCAGGTGGCTCGCGAGTCGCGCCAGAACGTGGTGCTCGTCGTCTCCGAGCTGGTCGCCAATGCGGTGACTCATGCCGTCAGCGCACCGACGCTCTCGCTCGGCCTCGACGGGGACGCCGTGGTCGTAGGGGTGGACGACGACGACTCGACGCCGCCTCGCCGCCGCCGGGGAGGTCCGGAGGGTGGCTACGGGCTGGGCATCGTTGCGCAGCTGGCCGAGCACTGGGGATGGACCCCGACCGGCCGCGGCAAGCGCGTCTGGGCTCGAATCAGTCTTGACGAGCATCGGCGCCGGCTCGGACCGCCGTCTCGGCGTCCGGCGACAGACCACTAGTCGCCGAGGTCGAAGGCGTCGACGAGCCCGGCGAGCGTCAGGACGGACCGGAAATCGGCCCCCGCCCCACGCAGCGTGACGGTGTAGCCGTCCTCGGCCCCCGCGTCGCGGATCGCCAAGAGCGTGCGCAGCCCGAACGAGTCGATGAACGACACTCCGGAGACGTCGAGGACCACCGGATGCCGGAACGGCCGCATCGCTTCGAACGTGCCGAGCAGCGTGGCGGCCGAGGCGATGTCGAGCTCCCCCGACACCGTGACCACCGGTGACCCGGCCGCGTCGGCCGGCTCCACCTCGACGTGGTAGTGCTCGGACGCCACGGGAGCATGTTATGTGACCACGACGTGGGCGTGGGTGGCCGGGGTGGAGACGACTGCGTGGTCGCTCCGCCGGGTACCCGGGATGCACAACGCCGGCGAACGAGCCGGCGCCGTCACATCTCGGAGGCCTCATGCGCAAGCAACTGACCATCCTCGCCGCGATCGCTGTCGCCCCGCTCGCGTTCGCCGCCTGCGGAGATGACGATGACGGCGACGGCGATCTCGACGTGGACATCGAGGACACCAGCGTGGACCTCGACCCGGGCGAGGGATCGGGACTTCCCGGCTGAGCTGGCCCGGCCCCACCGTTCGATCGCGGTCGTCGAAGGCGCCGGTCGGGACCGATCCGCCGCCGTACTCGAGCGGTCCGTCGCCGTCGGTCGACACGCGACGATCTCGACGACCTCTACGACGGATCACCGCCGGTCGACAGGCCCTCCTGCCCGATCCGTGCCCTGCGGGGAGTCCACGGCCGACGCCGAGGCGCCAGGAGCGGGCTGGCCGGGTCCGGCCACGCCATCGGCTTCCGCGCCGGGATCACCGGGACGGTCGTTGACGTCGCCGAAGAACTGTGCCGAGCCGTGGCGGTCCGGTTCGTCGTGACCGGCCGCGGTCTCGGGATGCTGGCGGTTGAGCAGGAACCAGGCGACGACGGCGATCGTCACGGCGATCGCCACCACGATCACGGCGGTGGTCATCGTCCCCACCGCCTGGTTGCCCGTGAGTTGGCATGTGTCATGGCAGTGGGGTACCCATCTCCGGCGCCGGGTAGCGGTCGCTCGTGACGAGAGGCCGGCGGCACGCCGAGGCCGCCGGACAATTCGCCGCGCCGCACGGGCGGCCACGGCAGACTCGCCGGTTCGCGGGGTCATCGCGACTTCGCGCCGATGCGGCGATACCGTCGCCGCGCTCGATGGAGCAGCGTGGGCGCGAACGGCGCGCGCACGTCCGTGCAGGGAGGTGACCGTTGACGACCCAGGTGGTGAAGCCCACGACCAAGCTCGACCAGTTCCTCCACGAGCAACGCCCACCGACCCCGTTCGTCGTGGTCGACGTGGACGTCGTGGCCGATCGCTACCACGAGCTCGTCACCGCCCTGCCGGCCGCCGTCGTCTACTACGCCGTCAAGGCCAACCCGGCGCCGGCCGTGCTCCGCAGGCTCGTCGCCGTCGGGTCGTCCTTCGACGTCGCCAGCCCCGCCGAGATCGACCTGTGCCTCGAGGCCGGGGCCGTCGCCGGGTCCCTGTCCTACGGCAACACGGTGAAGAAGCGGCGCGACGTCGCCTACGCCGCGTCGGTGGGGGTCACCCGATACACCGTCGACGCCGCCGAGGAGCTCGACAAGGTGCTGTCGGTCGCCCCCGGCAGTTCCGTCTGCGTCCGCGTGCGGTACGACGGGGCGACGGCCGACTGGCCGCTGACTCGCAAGTTCGGCTGCACGCCTGACGAGGCGGCCCGCCTGCTCGTGGACGCCACGAACGCCGGCTCGGAGTGCGGCATCTCGTTCCACGTCGGGTCGCAGCAGCGCAACGCCGCCGCCTGGGACGAGCCGCTCGGCGTGGTCGCCGGCGTCTTCGACCGGGCGCGTGATGGCGGCGCGGCACCGTCGTTCGTGAACCTCGGCGGTGGGCTCCCCGGCTCCTACCGGGAAGCGGCGCCGTCGCTCGGCGAGTACGGCACGGCCATCGGCAAGGCGCTGGACGGCGCGTTCGGGGATCAGCTGCCCGACCTGATGGTCGAGCCGGGCCGCTACCTCGTCGCCGATGCCGGCGTGCTGCGCAGCGAGGTCGTGCTGGTCGCCCGGCGAGCGCCGGACGAGCCGCGCTGGGTCTACCTCGACTGTGGCAAGTTCCACGGTCTCGCCGAGACGATGGACGAGGCCATCCGCTATCGCCTGCGCACGAATCGCGACGGCGGCCCAGTCGGTCCGGTGGCCATCGCCGGTCCCACGTGCGACTCGGCCGACGTACTCTACGAGAAGGCCGACTACCAGCTCCCGCTCGAACTGGCCGAGGGCGATATGGTCGACATCATGTCGGCCGGCGCGTACACCACGACGTACAGCTCGGTCGGCTTCAACGGCTTCGCCCCGCTCGCCGAGCACTACATCTGACGGGCGCGTATCAGCGGTCCCGGCGACGACTCCTGACTCGTAGGAGGGTCCGAAGAGAGCACGGGGCTGTCATGGCGACGTTGTCGGTCCAGAGCGCGGCGCAGGCGCGGTGCTCTGATGCGTACGAAGTCCGATTGCTCGGAGGCTTCGACCTGCGCCGCGGCGGCGAGACGATCGACGTCGCTCCGTCGAGCCAGCGGGTGATCGCGTTCCTCGCCCTGCACGACAGACGCCTCTTGCGCTCGTACGTCGCCGAGACGTTGTGGCCCGACACCACCGACGAGCGGGCTGCGGCCAACCTGCGAACGGCGCTGTGGCGGCTCCACGTCGCCGGACACGACGTGGTCGAGATCGTCCATGGTCACCTCGGCGTGCACGACCACGTCGGCGTCGACGTCCGTTCGGTCGAGCTCGCCGCCCGCCGCCTGCGCCACAGCGGTGAGGAGCCCGACCCGCTGATGGTCGAGACCATCCGCGGCGAACTGCTCCCAGGATGCTGGGACTCGTGGCTTGTGTTCGAGCGCGAGCGGGTGCGCGCCGAACTGGTCCTCCTCTACGGACGCCTCGCCGCCGGCGCCCTGCAACGGGGCGATCACCACCTCGCCGTGATGGCCGCCCTGGCGGCCGTCGAGTGCGACCCGCTGCGCGAGTCCTCGAACGCCCTGCTGGTCCGGGCGAGCCTGGCCGGTGGCGATCACGCCACGGCGATCCGCCAGTATCGGCGCTACTCGCGGTTGATCGAGACCGAACTGGGTCTGGCGCCTGGTGCCGAGCTGCAGCGGTTGATGGAGGGGTGCTTGACGCCACGGTGACGCGCCCGGACGTACGGTGAGCGGGCGTGAACGCGGCCGATGCACCTGCGGCGGGGGGCGGCGAGCCGCTCGTTGCCGTGTGCTGCCTCAGCGTCACGTTCGAGCGGTCCGACGATCGATCCGGCGATCCGGCGACGGCCCGCATCCGGGTCGAGTTCCAACCCGACGTCGCTCGGCGCCGGCGCCGGACCGTCAACGTCGTCGGTGCCGCGGCCGCCCTGGACGTCGTCGAGCGGTGGCTGGCGACGCTCGGTGACCCAGGAGCCGTGACGCACCGGTGACGCGACCCGGGGACGATGGCGTCTTCGAGAGGGAGGGAGCCCCACATGGCAGAGGACCAGAACCGGCGCCGCCAGGAAGTCAGCCGGGTCAAGGCGGAGAACGAGCAGGACCTGCTCGGTCTGGCCAACGTCACCGGTGTCTTCACCGGCACGAAGGTCACCGATGGCGTCGACACGGGGACGATCGCGATCGTCGTGACCGTCAGCGAGAAGAAGGACGTACCGGCCAAGCAGCGGATCCCGGCCGATATCAACGGCATCCCGACCGACGTCATCGAAGAGGTCATCGAGCCGATGCAGCTGATGGGCGCGATCCGACTCGAAGACATCGCCCCCCTCGTCGACGCCACCACGTACGCCACGCTGGAGGGAGGGATGAGCATCGGCCCGTGCCGCTCGATCCACCTCGAGCCACCCGATGTGCCTGAGGCGGGCAACTACGTGTTCGTCGGGACGCTCGGGTGCATCGTCCGCGACAACGCGACGAACGATCCGATGATGCTCAGCAACTTCCACGTGATGTGCGTCGACGACTCGTGGGCGGTCGGCAACACGATGGCGCAACCGAGCAGGGTGGATGGCGGGAGCTGCCCCGGCGACCAGGTGGGCGCGTTGGTCCGGGCCCAGCTCACGTCCAGCGTCGACGCGGCCGTCTCGTCGATCGCCGGCCGTCCCCACGTCTGCGAGATCCTCGAGATCGGCGACGTCAACGGGACCGCCGTGGCGACCAACTCGATGGCCGTCCGGAAGCGAGGGCGGACCACCGAGCTCACCCACGGAACCGTCACCGCCGTGGACTACACGACGAACGTCGACTACGGCGACGGCCTGGGCGTGGTCACCTTCACCGACCAGATCCGCATCGTCAACGACTCCGCACAGAGCGCCTTCTTCGGCAAGAAGGGCGACTCGGGCTCGGTCGTCGTCGACGCGTCGAACAACGTCGTCGGCCTCTACTTCGCCGGCAACTCGTCGGGCACCGTCGGCGTGGCCAACCAGATCGCCGCCGTGCTGTCCGCCCTCGACGTGTCGATCTGCACGGGCATCAAGAAGTGGGAGAAGGAGATCGTCAAGGAGTTCCTCGACGAGAAGCACTTCAAGATCGAGAAGCTCGAGACCAAGGAGTTCGAGGTCAAGGAGCGGCTGAAGGAGTACATCAAGGAGTGGAAGGAGTGGGCGTACGAGAAGTTCGGCCAGTTCGAGGGCTACGACCCGTGGGAACGCAATCCGTGGGAGCGCGGTGGACCGCCGGTGTTCGGCGGGCAGCCACCCGTGGCCGGGGGTGGACAGCCGCCGGTGTTCGGCGGGCAGCCGCCCGTCACCCGGGGACCGATCGGGACGCGGGCCGGTGCCGCCGCGGCGCGCGCTGGGGCCCGCCGTCGCCGGCGCCCTCCGTGCGTGGAGTTCACGGCGTTGATGCCGGGCCCGGGGGCCAACCCGGTGGTGGCGCCGCCCTTCTCCGTGCACGTGTCGGACTACAACGGCGCCTCGCTGCCGGCGACCGAGATCGTCAACTGGGGTCCGTTCACCGGCCTCAACGCCGGTTGGACCACCGACATCAAGCTCGATCGCGGATGTCCCACCGTGCAGGCGACCCTCGTGCACTTCTCCCAGCCGGCCACGATGGAGGCCTACAACAGCGACGGCACGCTCGCCGGCACCGCGACGATGACACCGACGCAGATGGTGGAGCAGACGCTCACGATCGAGGGGACCGACATCGCCTACGTGCGCATCGTCTGCCCCCAGGACGAGACGATCCTGCTCGGGCTGTGTTGCTGCACCGACGTCGAGTGCGGCTGCGGCGGTGGCGGCGGGTGCGGCTGCGACGACCGGGCGGCCAAGTCGGGCTCGGAGCACTTCATCCCGCGAACGCTGCGGCCCGACCTCGGTCGTGGCCCCCTCGGCCGCGAGGCCGACCGCAACCGCGGCCGGCGCCCGATGTATCGCGCCCCGGGCTGACGGCGCCCATGGCGTGGTTGGTGATCGCGCCCGAGGCCGACGAGGCGGCCCGGTGGGCCGCGGCGGGTCTCGTCGGCCTCGGGCTCGAGCCGTTGCAGGTCGTGGTGGACGTCGACCTCGTCGGCGCCCGGTGGACCCATCGCATCGACGACGATGGCGTCACGACGCTCCTCGAGCTCGTCGACGGCCGCACGATCGACAGCGCCGAGCTCCGGGGGACGCTCAACCGTCTCAGCTTCCTGTCTCCGGCCATCGTGGAGCCGCTCGTCTCGGACGACCGCCTGTACGGCCTCCAGGAGATGTCCGCCCTGGTGATGAGCTGGCTGGCGTCGCTCCCCGGTGCCGTCGTGAACCCTCCCGACCCCAGGGGACTCGGTGGTGCGTGGCGTTCGCCGGCGGAGTGGGCGTCACTCGCCGCCGAGGCCGGCGTGCCGTGCGCGCCGGTGTACGTCGATTCCGATGCCGACCACGTGACAAGGGACGGTGGATGGCTGCCCGCCGGCCCCCACGCCCCATTGCTCGAGGACGTGATCGTCGTCGGCGACGCCGTGTTCTGCCGTGACGACCTCGACCCCGAGGAGGTCGCCGCCTTCCGCCGGTTGGCGCGGCTGTCGGGCTGCCCGCTGCTCGGCGTGGCGTTCGCCGACGGGACCCACGCCGTGGACGGTGTCACGCCGTTGCCCGATCTGCGCGCGGGGGGCGACGAGACCGTCGCCGCCCTGGCCGACACGTTGGGCGCGAGGCGGGCGGGGTCGTGATCCTCGTCTGTGGCATCCCGACCGAGCCGCCGGTGGCTCGCGTCGTCGATCAGCTGGAGGACCTCGGCGCCCCCACCGTGGTGTTCAACCAGCGGCAGTTCGAGACGTCGCGGCTCGTCTGGGCGGTCGCCGGCGGTCGGATCACCGGCTGGCTCTGCGTCTCCGGACACCGCTACGAGCTGGAGGCGTTCACCGGCGTCTACGCCCGGCTGATGGACGATCGCCTGTTGCCCGAGCTCGACGACGATCCGGCCGACTCGCCACGCCGCCGCCGATGTCGCCGGCTGCACGACCAGCTGGTGGCGTGGATGGACGTCGCCGACGCGCGCGTCGTCAACCGCGTCCGGGTCATGGGATCGAACGGGTCCAAGCCCTACCAGGCACAGCTGATCGCCCGCCACGGCTTCCGCGTGCCCGCCACGCTGATCTGCAACGACGCGGCGCAGGTTCGCGACTTCTGCTCGCGTCACGGACGGGTGGTGTACAAGTCGATCAGTGGTGTGCGGTCGATCGTGACCGACGTGACGGCCGACGACCTGGAGCGCGCCGACGCCCTCGGGGCGTGCCCCGTCCAGTTCCAGGAGCACGTCGCCGGGTTCGACGTGCGCGTCCACACGATCGGTGACGAGGTGTTCGCCACGCGCATCGACTCCCCGGACACCGACTACCGGTACGCGTCACAACGCGGTCACGACGCCCTTCTCCGGGCGTACGACATCGGCGACGACCTGGCCGGGCGCTGCCGCCGGCTCGCCGCCGACCTGGGCCTGGCGTTCGCCGGGATCGATCTCCGGTTCACGCCCGATGGCGACACGTTCTGCTTCGAGGTCAATCCCAGCCCGGCCTACAGCTACTACGAGGCCCACACCGGTCAGCCGATCGCCCGGGCGGTGGCGCGCCATCTGATGGGCGCCGAGTCCCGTGCTGCCGATCAGGCGGTGGGCAGGGGAACGCTCGCTTCGGCCGTGAAGGCGAGGAACGTCAGCGACTCCTGGAGGTAGAGCTGGATCGTCTCGGCGTCGTGCGACAGGTAGCCGATCGAGAGGTCCTGACCGAGGTGCAGCTGATAGTCGCCGCCGCGGCGGGACACGAGCAGGGCCCCCTCGAGGGCCGGGGCCCACACCGTCTCGCCGTCACCGAGGAGGCGGGAGACGTGGTTGAGGATCGGGTAGCCGTGCGCCGTCGCTTCGGCGATCGCCGTGTAGGCGTCGGCCGACAGCAACAGGCTGTATGGGCCGTCGACGCCCGCCAAACGCAGCTCGCTGATGGCCTTGGCGACGGCGTCGGGTACGTCGGCGGCGTTCCCCGGCAGGGCCACCGGCGCGTTCGAGCTGGAGGGGATCAGTCCCTCGATGCCCGCCGCCGGGGATCCGTTGAAGATCATCCGGTCCTCGGCGAAGGCGATCTGGCGCGCAGCGTCCTTGACGGGCTGCCAGTCGGAGTCCTGGGCGCCCCGCTCCACGGCGTCGACGGCTTCGCGTGTGACGGTGAAGGGCGCCCGCAGACGCACGACCTGCTGGACCTCGTGCGCGTGGGCGATCACGCCGTCGGACGTCTCGGCGAGCGCACGGAGGTGGCCCGTGCCGACGGCCGAGAGGGTGTCGCCTGACGGTCCCTCGACGTCGACCACGCGCCGGCCGGCGAGGTTGCGCGTGAACGTGCGGCGGGCCTCGTCTTCGATCTGGTCCCACGCCACGTCAGAGATCGGGGCGAGGCTGCGGTGCAGGTTGTTCACGAAGGGTTCTCCTTGACGGTGCTGGTCGAGCTCGTGGTGGACGCGGTGGTGGGGCGGAGGCTGCCGATGCCGAGCGACCCGTCACCGCCGCTGCGGGTGGAGGCGGCGGGCTCGGGCGCGGCGGCCGGCGCCGGGGGCCCGGGCGGGTCGTCGAGGAAGTCGGCGCACGGGACGAAGAAGAGGGAGCCGGTGATCGCCGTGGAGAAGTCCAAGATGCGGTCGGTGTTGCCGGGCGGGTCGCCGAGGAACATGTTCCGCAGCATCCGTTCGATGACGCTCGGCGTCGACGCGTAGCCGATGAAGTAGGTGCCGAACTCCTTCGCCCCGACCGAGCCGAACGGCATGTTCTCGCGCAGGATCTGCCGTTGCGTGCCGTCGTCGTCGGTGATCACGTTGAGCGCCACGTGGGAATTGGCCGGTTTGACGTCGTCGGACAGCTCGACGTTGGACAGCTTCCGGCGGCCGATGACGCGCTCTTGCTCCTCGACGCTGATGGAGTTCCACGCCGTCATGTCGTGGAGGTACTTCTGCACGATGACGTAGCTCGACCCGGCGAAGTCGGGGTCCTCGTCACCGATGCTGACGGCAGCCTCAGCAGCGGCCCCCTCGGGATTCTCCGTCCCGTCGACGAAGCCGAGCAGGTCGCGGGCGTCGAAGTACTTGAATCCGTGGACCTCGTCGACGACGGTGATCGCGTCGCCGAGGGCATCGGTGATCAGCGTGGCGAGCTCGAAGCAGAGGTCGGCGCGCTCGGCCCGGATGTGGAACAGCAGGTCGCCCGGGGTGGACGCGGCGTGGTGGCGGTCGCCCCGCAGCTCGACGAACGGGTGCAATTCGGCGGGCCGGGGCCCACTGAAGAGGCGGTCCCATGCGTCCGATCCGATCCCGGTGACGAGCGCGAGGCCCTCGTTCTGCTCGCGGAAGGCGACCGTGCGCTGCAGTCCGCTCAGGTCGGCGAGCACGGCGCGGACGTCGTCCTCCCGTCCCGCCGCGATCGTGGCGACGAGGAAGATGGCCGATGCCGTCAGCGGGGTCAGCACGGCCTGCGGATTCTGCACGCTCGCGATGGCCGCGGAAGGGGTCGGCGGAGTCATCGCCGACAACGTATACGGCCGGGCTCGCTCGTGCGGAGGTGGCGAGGAAGCGTGGCTGTGGAGGAAGTGCCGACCCAGCGGGCTTCGACAAGCCCGTCCTGTCGGCACTCTTACCGTTCTGCTCCCACGAAAGGGTCACGAGGCCTTTTTCCCCGACCGCGACAGTCCCGGGGCACTCGGCACTTCTGTCAGGCATGAACTTGGAGGGCCGGCGACGCCGGAAGGCCGACGACCAACTGCTCGCCGTGGTGGTCGGCACCGACCAGATCGACGACCCCCACATCGTGGTCGTCGCCGACACGTCCAGCGGCGTCGCGACCTACTTCGGGCCCTACCCGACGGCGACGTCGGCCCTCGCCGACGCCGAGGCGCTGCGCAGGGAGTTCCGGGATCGTGAGGATTGCCCACCGGTCACGGTCACCGTGGCGAAGCTCTACGCCCCAGGGGAACGGATGGAGTGCTGAGAGCTCGCGCCCGTCCATCAACGGGTCGTGCCGGCCGACGACTCCCGCGGCGGGGTGCGGGGTACCGTCGCAGCCGTGAGAGCTGCCGTTCCGTTGATCGTGATGGGATCGGTGATGGGGTCGTTCGGCGGGGTGTCCGACGCGAGCGCGCCGCCTCCCGACCCGCCCACGTCGCCGGCGCCGACCACCGCCGTGCCGACAACTGCCGCGCCCACGACGGCACCGCCGCTCACCGTGCCGGCCACCGTGCACGATGCGGCCTGTGTCGTGGTGGTGCAATCCGGCGAGTCGATCAGCCTGATCTCCGATCAGACCGGCGTGGAGATCGGCGTGCTCCAGAGGGAGAACGGCATCGGCGACGGGCACGTGCTCCGCCCCGGCGACCTCCTCGACATCTGCGCCGGCAACGAGATCGACGACGTCACCGGCGAGCCCCGGCAGCCGCCCGACGTGCCGCTCGACGGCGAGGTGCACAACCCCGCGTGCGTGCGCATCGTTCAGGAGGGCGACTCGGTCAGCCTGATCTCCGACCGGACCGGCGCCGGCATCACCGCCCTCGTCGAAGAGAACGCGCTGGGCGACGACTTCATCCTCCGTCCCGGCGAGCTCGTCGACGTGTGCCCCGGCAACGACGTCGACGACGTGAGCGGCGCCAGCCGACTGCGCCCGCCCACCACGCTGCTGCCCGACAACGACCGGGACGCGATCAGGGTCCAGCAGCAGAAGCTCAACGAGCTGTTCGCCGGCCTCGGCATGAACCCGCTGGAGGTCGACGGGCGATCCGGGCAGCTCACCCGCCAGCAGCTGTGCGCGGCACGGGCCTTCCTCGGGGTGCCGATCAGTCGCAGCGACATGGCGGCCGGCAGCGAGGAGGAGGCCAAGCTGCTCGCCCTGCCGTCGCTGCCGATCCCGCCTGTGGCCCCGTCCGACGCCGAGCACTGGGCGCTCGTCGACATGACCTGCCAGGTGCTCATCGCCGGCAACGGCACCAGCGGCATCCAGTTCGTCTTCCCCGTCTCCACCGGCAGCGAGGGATTCGAGACGCGATCGGTCGGACGCGTCAGGGCCTTCCGGTTCGACCCAGCGCTCGACAACGGCGGCTGGCACGACAGCAGCGAGTTCCCGGTGGCCTACGACAACCCGCTCAACGGCAACATGTACAAGCCGCTGTACTTCAGCAACGGCCAGGCCATCCACGGCGCCAACAACGTGCCGCTGTCGCCGGCGAGCAAGGGGTGCGTCCGCCTGACCGTCGAACACCAGGACCAGCTGCTCGCCTGGCTGGGGCTCGACTCGGCCACCGACGTGGTGTGGGCCGAGAGCACGATCAACCTGCGCGTCACGACGCAGGGCGGCTACATGCCCGACCCCTGACTTCGCTCTACCCTGGCGCCATGGGGATCTCGGTCGAGCCGTCGGGTCAGGTGTGTGGGGCGCGGGTCACCGGGGTCGATCTGACCGGTCCGCTCGACGCCGGCACCGTCCACGAGATCCGCGCGGCCTGGCTCGAACACCACGTGCTGGCCTTCCCCGACCAGGACCTGTCCGACGACGACCTCGAGCGCTTCACGCTGTCGTTCGGCCCGTTCGGCGACGACCCGTTCGTGGCCCCGATCCCCGGACGCGAGCACGTGATCGCCATCCGTCGCGACGCCGATGAGACGTCGCCGCTGTTCGCCGAGAACTGGCACACCGACTGGAGCTTCCAGGCGAAGCCACCGGCAGGGACGTGCCTGTACGGCGTGACGATCCCGCCCCATGGGGGAGACACGTTGTACGCAGACCAGCACACCGCCCTCGACGCCATGCCCGCCGGGCTGCGGCTGCGGCTCGAGGGCAGGCAGGCCGTCCACTCCGCTCGTGGCGGCTACGCCCCGAGCGGCATGTACGGCGAGGCCGACGCGCCGCAGCGGAGCATGGACATCCGCCCATCGGACGAGGCGCTGGCGACGCAGCTGCATCCGGTGATCCGACCCCATCCCGAGACGGGTCGCCTGGCGCTGTTCGGGTGCATCGGCTACATCATCGGCATCGACGGGATGGGCGACGACGAAGCTCGCGAGCTGCTGTTCGAGATGTACCAGTGGCAGACGCGCGACGAGTTCGTCTACCGCCATGAGTGGGAGCCCCACATGCTCGTCATGTGGGACAACCGCTCAGTCCTGCACCGGGCGACGGGCGGCTACGACGGCTTCGACCGGCTGCTGCACCGAACGACCATCGGGGCGTCGGCGCCCGCCGCGTGAGGGGCCGAGGTCGGTCAGCGGCCGACGGCCCGCTCGAGCTCGGCCTTGTTCATCTTCGATCGGCCCTTCACGCCCTTGTGCCGGGCTTCGTTGTAGAGCTGGTCCTTGGTCCGCCCGCCGGCACCCCGGTGCGACCGGAGACCGCCCCGCCGGCCCGATGAGATGTCGTCGGTCGAGCTGCGGCTCGACTCCTTGGCCTCTCCGGAGCGGGCCCGCTCCTTGTTGACGGTCCGCGCGGCGATCTCCTCGGCGACGTCTTCGCTCTCGCCGCGGTCCTTGGCGCTCTCCTTGATGTGTTCGTATTGGCGCTCACGCTTGGCGCTCCATGCACGCTGTGGCACGTCGGTCTCCTCTCGATGTGCGGTTGCTGGGTCTGAACGCCGTGACCCGGGGGCCTACCGCTGCGGCAGTGGCTCGGGGATCGGCGGATCGGGGACGTCGGGGTTCGGCGGAACGATCGGCGTCGGCGAGGGCATCGGCCGATCGGGGTTGGGGTCGATCGGCGGAGGCGGAACGATGGGATCCGACATGGCTGTCACGTACCCGTCGTCGGCACGACCGATGCCCCGTCGTTCGGCGTGACCGAGCAGGATGGTGCGGTGACCGACACGTCCCGCTATTCCCGCTTCGCCGCCCTCCGTGTGGACGGGCCCGACGAGGCCGGCGTGATCGAGCTCGTCTTCGACGCGCCGCCGATGAACGCCGTGTCGGAGGCCGCCCACGCCGATCTCGCCGACATCTGGCGAGAGTTCGACGCCGACCCCGCCGTGCGGTGCATCCTCATTCGCGGCGAGGGGAGGGCGTTCTCCGCCGGTGGCTCCTTCGACCTGATCGAGAAGCTGTCGACGGACTTCGAGGCACGCACCCGGACGATGCGGGAGGCGCGCGACCTCGTGTACAACGTGATCGACTGCACCACACCCATCGTCTCGGCGATCCACGGGCCAGCCGTCGGCGCCGGCCTCGTCGCCGGTGTCCTGGCCGACGTCTCGGTCGTCGGCCGGAACGCCAAGATCATCGACGGCCACACCCGACTGGGGGTCGCCGCCGGCGACCACGCCGCCATCTGCTGGCCGCTGCTGTGCGGGATGGCGAAGGCCAAGTACTTCCTCATGACCTGCCGGCCGCTCGACGGCGAGGAGGCCGAACGCATCGGGCTGGTGTCCCTCTGCGTGGACGACGATGCGGTCCTCGCCACCGCACGCGAGGTCGCCGCCGAGCTGGCGGCAGGCGCCCCGAACGCCATCCGCTGGACGAAGATGTCGCTCAACGGCTGGTACCGCCAGGTGGCGGGCTCGATCTTCGACGCCTCGCTCGCCCTGGAGTTCTACGGCTTCGGCGGGCCTGAGGTCCGCGAGGGACTGGCGTCGCATCGGGAGCACCGCGCACCGCGCTTCGGGTGACGCGCGCGGCGCTTCGGTTGAGAGGTGCCCCGGCTGCGTGGGGCGGGGATCTCGGGGGATCAGCCGCCGACTGCCGACGCCGTCTGCTGGTACAGCGCCAGCTGCCAGCCGTCGGCCGTACGCCGATAGACGCTGGTCATCACGCCGACGAAATCGCTCGAGCCCGACCGGTGGCCGGTCCCCACGTAGACGAGCACCGCGACACCAGCGCCGAGGTCGATCGTCCTCGCGTTGGTGATCTCGTACGAGCTCCACGGCGGCGCGCCGGCGAGGGCGGCCACGACGTCGTCTCGCGTCATGATCTGGCCGTTGGCCAGGATCATCAAGCCGTCCGGCGCCATCAGCGCGCCGTAGAACTCGTCACCCGAGCCGTCGCACAACGAGTCCCACCCCGCGCGTTCGAGATCGAGCAGCTCCTCGGTCAGGTCGGCGTCCACCGGTCAGCGCCGCAGGAAGAGGAGGACCAGCAGGATGATCACGATGAGCAGGACGACGCCGCCGCCGATGTAGATGCCGTCGGCGAGGATCGTGGCGAGAAATGAACTCATGGCGCTCCGGTACCCGCCCGGTCGACCGATTCATGCCGATCTCATCGAGAGCTCGCCGGCCGTTCCGTCCGGGAATGGTGGATGCGCCAGTGGGGTACGGCTCGCTCCAGTCGGTCGGCGTCGGAGTCCGACCTGGGCGATCACGGAGGAGTCGACATGGGCGACGTGCTGACCATGCTGGAGACGGACCATCGGGTGGTCGAGCGGCTGTTGGAGGAGTTGTCGGCGTCGGAACCGGGTCCCGAGCGCGAGCAGCTCGTCGCCAAGCTCGAATCCTCCCTGGAGCTCCACATGCAGTTCGAGGAGCGCGAGCTCTACCCCCTGCTCCAGCGGCTCGATGCGGAAGCCGAGGAAGAGGCCGAGAACGAACACACGCTGGCCCGCGACGGCCTGACGAAGCTGCGCGAGTTGCTGACCGAGCCCGGGTTCGCCGCCGCCGTCGACATGCTCAAGGGCGGCATCTCCCACCACGTCTCCGACGAGGAGGAGGAGGCCTTCCCGAAGCTCCGCGCCAACGTCTCGAGCGACCGGCTGGGGGAGCTGTCCACCCGGCTCCTCACCGCCAAGCGCGATGCCAATGTGCTCGATGACGAGCTGGCTCAGCTCACCAAGGAGCAGCTGCTGGAGGTCGCCCGGCAGGCGAACGTGGAGGGTCGTTCGTCGATGTCGTCGGACGAGCTCCGGCAGGCGGTCGCCACCACCGCCGCTACGTGATTCGACACGGCGCGCCATGCGGACTCGCCGAGACCTCGACGTGCCCCCGTCGAGGTCTCGGCGGGTGCAACGCGGCGCCGCGGAGCCTCGCCTCGCCCGACTGAGAAGCGTCGGCGGCGGCCCGGTGTGTGCGACACTGTCCGCACGCCGGACGATGTGGGCGCCGGAGATGGAGAGGGTTCGTGGTGAGAGACGTCGTCACACGCGCCGGACACCGCCCGTCCCGACGCGCTGCGAGAGCACCGTGAGCGAGTCGTACGTCGCCCGTCCCCGTCTCGACGCGCTGCTCGACGCCGACTGGCGCGTCGCCGTGCTGGTCGCCCCGCCGGGTTACGGCAAGTCCACGGTGGTCCGGGCGTGGGGGGAACGGACCGGCACGCCCATCGCACAGTTGACCGTCGACCGCCACACCGACGACGACGCGCGCGATCGCCTGCTGAAGGCCGCTCACTCGCTGTTTCCCGGGCTCGCTGCCCCGTTTCGGCGCGATGGTCGACGCCTCGCCGCCGCACTCGTGGCGCTCGGCGGCGAGGGACCCGAACGCGCCTTGGTGGTCGATTGCCCTCATCCGCTCGGCGACTCGCCGATCTGGGAGCTGCTCACCGAGCTGGCCGACTGCGGGAGCCCGGCCCTCCGGATC
Source organism: Desertimonas flava (assembly GCF_003426815.1). GTDB lineage: Bacteria > Actinomycetota > Acidimicrobiia > Acidimicrobiales > Ilumatobacteraceae > Desertimonas > Desertimonas flava. The sequence continues at coordinate 19,593 of NZ_QKYK01000004.1, read as the reverse complement.
GTCGTGATGTGTCAGGTCGATCCCCCCCTTCCGATCGTCCGCTGGCGAGCCGGCGGGATCGTCCGGGTGCTCCGCGCGAGCGACCTGCGGTTCAACGACGACGAGGCCCGATCCGCGGCCGACGCGCTCGGCCGCCACGTCGCCGACGACGCCGTCACCGAGCTGAACCGCCGCGTCGACGGCTGGCCGCTCGCCTTCACCCTGGCCCTGATGGCTCTGGGCGACGAGCCGTCGTCCGAGGACGGCGGCCCCGGCGCGCTCGTCGACGCCCTCGTCGCGGCAGCCGTCGACCAACTCGGACCGCAGGCGCGCCAGGCGGCGCTTGCCCTGTCGGTGTTGGAGTGGTTCGACGACACGCTCGCCACCGCACTCATCGGCTACGACGCCCGACCCGTGATCGCCACACTTCGCCGGCACCACCTGGTCGAGTCGGCGGAGTCGCAATCCGGTGTCCGCTTCCATCGCCTGGTACGAGAGTTACTGGAGGCCGAACTCCGTTGGCACGACCCAGGTCTGCACTCTGAACTGCATCAAGTGGCGGCGCAGCACTGGTTGCAGCGAGGACACTGGGAGCGGGCCTACCGGCACATCGGCTCGCTTCGGGACCGCGATGCCGTCCACCACCTGGTCGTCGAGCCGGCTCTGGCGCTCGTCGATCGCGGCGATCGTGCTGGCCTCGGACGGATGCTCGCCGCGCTGCCCCGCACCAGCTCGATCGACGACGCGGCGGTCGCCCTCGACCTGGCGACCGTGTCGTTCTTCGCCGGAGATCGTCGCCTGGCCCTCCGCTGGGTGGAGCGCGCCGAGACCGTGGGCCTCGACGACGCTCTCATCGCCCGGGCGCACTCCACGCGCGCCATCCTCGCCATGATGGACGGCCGACTCACCGATGCGACGCGCGAGGCCGAGCAGTTCCTCGCCGTGCGCTCGCGCACCGAGCCGGGCGGCCCGCTCGAGGTGAGGTTCGCGCTGGTGGTGGCCCGGCTCGCCCTGCTCCGCCTCGACGTCGTGACGGCGCAGCACTGGATCGACGGCGTTGCTGCCCGGTCCAACCCCGACGTCGTTCGGGACGTGACCATTCCCGGGCTGCAGGCGTGGCACGACAGCCTCGTCGGTCTCACCCAGCGAGCACTCGATCGCGCGTCCGGAGCCCTCGAGCGCGCCGACGCACTCGGATGCGCGCCGCACCACGGCGCCTTCGACGCGACCGTCGCCGCCGCGTGGGCGAACCTCAGGATGGGCAAGCTGGCGAAGGCCGAGCAGCTCGCCGAGCGGGCGTCCGCGGATGCCGTCCTCCTCGGGTACGACTGGAACATCGTGCGGTCGTCCGAGGTCACGGCCCACGTACAGCTGGCCGCCGGGCGCCCGGACGACGCGCTGGCGGCCGTCGCCGTGGCCCGGCGGCGGCTCGCCGACCCGGAGACCGAGCTGGCGGCCGGTCTACTCGTCGTCGAGGCGGCGGCGATGTGGCGGTCGGGCCGGCGGGAGGCGGCGATCGCCCAGATCGACGCCGGTCCCGACCGACCGGACGCCCGGTTGCTCAGAGCGTCGATGGCTCTCGAGGAGTCCAACGACGACCTCGTTCTGGCACTGCTCGAGGGCGTCGAGACGTGGCTCCTGCCGGACCGCATCGAGGCCGGTCTGTTGCTCGCCGTGGCGACCGGCGACGACGAACGGCTCACCGCTGTGGTGGAGGATTCGTCCGTGACCGGGCTGATGCTGCCCTTCCTGCGGCGCGGGAAACGCGTGGAGGCCGCCCTCCTCCGGCTCTCGCTGGAGACCGTGCACCCGGCGCTCATCGCCCACCTCCGGCGTCCCGATCAGACCACGGTCCCCGGTCGGCGTTGTGCTGCGCTCACGGCGCGCGAGCGGTCGATCCTCGACCTCCTGCCGAGCCACTTCACCTACGCCGAGATCGCCCTCCAACTCGACCTGTCCGTGAACACGGTCAAGGGCAACCTCAAGTCGATCTATCGCAAGCTCGAGGTCACGGCGCGCGCCGAGGCCGTCGACGTCGCCAGAGCCACCGGAATCGTCTGAGACGGCGTCATCACCCGGACAGGGTGTAGCGCGGCGCCGCCCGGCGACCGATGATGACGGGACCGCCGGCGCGGTCGCCGTGTCCGGCTGGAGTGAGCGATGTTGGAGCCTCTCTTCCGTGCCCTCCCACCGGCCGCCTCGACCACGCCGGTCGTGTCGACCGGCGACCTTCCGTCGGCGGACCGCGTCCGGTCGGTGCTCGAGGAAGCCCACGCCCGCTACGCGTCGGTGCGCGAGGGCTCGGTGGCCAGCTACATCCCGGCGCTGGCGTCGGCCGACCCGGGCTGGTTCGGGGCGTGCATCACCAGTGTGTCCGGCGACCAGTTCGCGGTCGGCGATGCGGCGGTGCCCTTCTCGATCCAGAGCATCTCGAAGGTGTTCGTGTTCGCTCTGGTCTGCGACGCGCTCGGTGTTGAGCCGGCGCGGGAGCGCCTCGGGGTGAACAACACCGGCCTGCCGTTCGACTCGGTGATCGCCGTCGAGCAGCACCCGGACCGGCTCACCAATCCGATGGCCAACCCGGGTGCCATCGCCACGACCAGCTACGTACCGGCGGCCAACGCCGACGAGCGCTGGGAGCGCATCTCGGCGGGGCTGTCGGCCTTCGCCGGCCGGACGTTGAGTCTCGATCTCGCCGTCTACGCGTCCGAGGCGGCGAGCAACCTGCGCAACCAGGGGATCGCTCATCTCCTCGCCGGCTACGGCCGGCTGGGAGGGGACCCCGACGAGGCCACGGACGTCTACACGAAGCAGTGCTCCCTCTCGGTCACGTGCCACGACCTGTCGGTGATGGCCGCGACGTTGGCCGACGGCGGCGTGAACCCGGTGACCGGTGAGCGCGTCGTCGACGCCGAGACGTGCCAGCACGTGCTCGCCGTCCAAGCGACCGCCGGTCTGTACGAACGGTCGGGTGACTGGCTGTACGAGGTCGGTCTGCCGGGCAAGAGCGGGGTGAGCGGCGGGATCGTCACAATGGCACCAGGCAAGGGAGGCTTGGCGACGTTCGCCCCGCCGCTCGACCTGGCCGGCAACAGCGTGCGCGGTCAGCTGCTGACGAAGTTCCTGGCCGAACGGCTCGGCCTCAACGTGTTCATGTCGGCGTCGCGTCAGCCCGTCGCTGCCGGCGGAGCGAAAGGCGCCACACCGCCATGGCGACGAGTCCGGCGGGAATGATCGCCAGCCACGTGAGCACGCGGAACACGAGCACCCCGGCGGTCACCTCGTTGACGCGGTCGCTCCCGGCGATCGCCGTGAGCATCGAGATGTAGGCGAGCTCGCTGATGCCGGCATCTCCCGCGGTGAGCGGCACGACGGTCAGCCCCTGCACGAGTGCGTAGACGACGAAGACCTGTGTGGCGCCCACCGCGTCCGTCTCCACCCCGGCGAAGCGCAGGGCCATGAGGAGCAGCCCGAAGCGGGTGGTCGCGGTCGCGACGGTTCCCCAGGTGGCCACCAGCCAACGGCCCCGCAGGGCGTCGACGGCGCGCTCGCGCATCGTCACCAGCTGGGCGGCGAGATCGCGGTCGGTGGAGCGGCGGAGCAGGCGGAGGACGAGCGTCCACACCGGCGCCAGCATCCGGCCGACGACTGCCGTCCGGGACGGGGAGCTGAACACGAACGCCGCCGCTGCCAGACCCAGGCCGGCGATCATGGCGATCGTCACGATCGTGCGGAGCGAGCCCTCGACCGGCGAGTCGGACACGACGAGGCCGATCGCCGCGACGATCGGCAGCACGAGCTTGATGCCGATGCTGAAGAGTCCTCCGGCGGCCACCGCGACGGTCGACTCGGTGGTGGTCCGACCCCAGGAACGCAACATGCGATGGCGGACCGGCAGGTCGCTCGGTCCGGGGATCAGTGAGGCGATGGCGGCGGGGGCGAGGAACGCGAGGACACCCCTGCGCACCGGGAGGTCACGAACGAGGGCCGCGGTCTGCAGACCCTGGGCGGCGAGCCAGATCACCCAGAGGCTGGCCAGCCCGACCATCTCGGCGTCGTCGAACGACGTCACCGTGTCGACGATGGCGTCCACGTCGAGGTCGTCGAACGCCTTGAACAGCACGAAGAACGACAGCCCGAGCGCACCGACCATGGCGACGATGCGCAGCACGGTCGACAGCAGAGAGGCCTTGGCCGACCGTTCCACCGGCTCCTCCGCCTCGGTCAGGGGGAGTGTCACCGGCCCGCCCGTTCGGCGTCCTGCACGGCGGCACCGAGCACCGCTCGGCTGGCCAGGACCGGACCGACCAACTCGCCGCGGTCGCGGCTTCGGGCCCATCCCCAGCAGCGGGCGACGAGGGCGACGAAGGCCGGCCAGATGAGCAGGGCGATCTGGCCCTCGACAGCGAGAGCGACGCCGGCGGCGACGGCTGCCGAGCCGTCGGCGGTCACCATGCCGAAGATCACCCATGTGAGGACGCCCGCGGACAGGCCGACCAGAATGCGCACCGTGCCCTTGGTCGCCGTGGACCGCACGGCTGCCGTGGCGACGAGGATCAGGGCGACCGCCGGGAGGTGGAGCACGGTGGCGGTGACCACGACCGATCCGACGAGCACGGCGACCACGGCGGCGACGAGGATCGATCGACGGTCGAGACGTCCGGCGAGTTGCGCCTCGGTGAGCCCGACGAGCTGCAACTGCGTCGCGTAGTCACGGAAGGCGACGTCGACGGCGGTGCGCGACGCATCGGGGGCGGCGGCGACGCGTCGAGCGATCGACTCGACCTCGGCGAACGACGGGCGCCCGAGCCGGTGTCGGTCGGACCCCGCCACCGCCGCCGCGGCACGTAGCACCTCGCGCTGCTCGACGGTTTCGAACTCCGGTGAGACGGCGGCCAGGGCCGAGGTGATGCGGGACGTGAGCACGTCGACGGCCGACCGGTCGGCACGGTCGAGGTCGCCGAAGCCGATCGGCTCACCGACCACGAGGACGGCGCGTGGTCGGGTGGCCGTTCGGCTCTCGAAGGCCACGCCGACCGGAACGATCACGACGTCCTCGCCCGCACCGAGGGCGATCCGGGCCGCCCCCGACTTGATGCGGTCGAGCGTCGGCCGGTCGGCCGTGGTCCCCTCCGGGAAGATGGCGACCGTGCTTCCGGCGGCGAGCGCTCGGTGGCACGCGGCGAACACGTCGGCGTTGGCATCCGGCGTGTCGCCGTCGGCGCGGCGGTACACGGGCAGGGCGCCGACGGCGGCCAGCAGCGGGCGGGCCGGGAGGACCTTCCACAGCGCGGCCTTGGCCAGGAATCGGGGCATGCGACCGAGCGCGGCGGCGACGACGACCGGGTCGACGAAGCCGTTGGGATGGTTGACGACGAGCAGGACCGGCCGGCGGCGAGGGAGGTTGGCCTGATCGACGATCTCGATGGAGCGGAAGAACGTGTGCCCGAGCAGGCGGGCGGTGAGACCGAGCACGCGATCGAGGCCCCGCCGCATCAGCCGGGGCGGAGGTGAGACGACGGTGCCGGCGGCGGTGTCGGCCCACCACAGGATCACGACGGCGGACACGACGTGCCAGACCGCGTGCCACTGCCACGGCGACGCCGGTGCGCACAGCGGGCTGCCGGCCGATCCGGCGGCCCACGTCGCCAGGGCCACGACGAGGGCAACGACGAGCCCTGTGGTCCAGACGGGAGGCAGGCGCCGGTGACGAGCGAGCAGCTCACCCACCACGGTGACCGCGACTCCGATGCCGACGACGACGTTCGTGGTCCCGGTGGCCCAGGCAGCGGCCCCGCCTGCCAGACCGATCGACGTGCCGATGACGCTCGCCGCAGCACTGGCGGCGGCCAGACGCCCGATCTGCCAGCCGGCGACGAAGCCGAGCGTGGCGATCAGCGCCACGTCGTGAAGCGCATGGGCGGCATCGCCCGAGCGGCCGTGGTACAGCAGGCTGCCGATGCCTTCGGCGACGCTGGCCACGCCGAGGAGGACGAACGAGCGTGGCATGCCGCGCCGGACCGCCGTCGTGATGATGACTGCCCCGACCGCCACGTAGCCCAACGAGGACCAGGCGTTGACGCCCTGCTCGAACAGCCCGCCCGCGATCGCCTCGCAGTCGCTCGGTGGGTCGGCCGAGGGCAACCGACCGGCGATCACAGGTGCTCGTTCCGTTCCAGCCAGTGCATCGCGAAGTACCCCCAGACCGGCGGGAGGTAGAACGTCGCCAGCCGGTACATGATCACCGAGGCGAAGGCGATGCTCTCGGGCATGCCCGCCTGGACGAGACCGAACGTGAGCCCGCCCTCGGCGACGCCGACGCCACCGGGAACCGGAATGACTCCGGCCAGGAGCGACACGGAAATGCTGATCAGGAGCAACTCGCCGAGACCGACCGGATAACCGAGGGCGCGGGTGAACACGCCGAGCGACAGGGCGAAGAGCACCTCGGTCGCCAGGTTGCCGCCGAGCAGCAGCACCAGCCGGCGCGGGGACTGCAGTCCGCGCACCGCGCCGACGGCCTCGCTCCCGAGGCGGCGTACCCAGTACACGACGAATCGCCGGACCCGGCGGATCGACACGAGCACCACGGCGGCGACGGCGACGATGACCCCGACGACCACGAGGAGGTCGGTCGCCGAGTCCAGGGCATTGCCGAGGTCGAGGTCGAGTGATGCCGACGAGAAGACGAGGATGGCCAGCAGGGCGACCATCTGCATGAGGAAGCCACTGAAGGCGTCGAGGGCTCCGGCGGCCATCGCCGTCCCGGGCGGAACGCCATGGCGTTGGAAGAAGCGGACGTTCACGGCGACGCGCGCGGCGGTCGCCGGGATCGCCACGTTGATGTACGACACGGCGAGCTGGAGGGCGTACACCGGCCCGAGCGGCAACGGGACGGGAGACGAACCGAGGGTCGACATCGATTGGCTGAGCCGGGGGAGTTGGCCGACGACGAAGCCGACGCCGACCAGAACCCACGACGCCTCGGCCAACTCGTCGAGGAACTCGGAGAAGTCGAGCCCGGCCAACGATGACACGAGGGCGACGACGGCGATGGCGGGCAGGGCGAGCCGCAGGATCGATCCGATGCTGGCGCGGCGCAGCTGGAGGAGCTCTGGCTCGTCGATGCCCGCCGCGGCGGCGCTCGCCGCGCGGAGTGCGGTCAGGTCGAGCCGACCGTCGTCCACCGGCTCGGGAGCGGTCCCCTCTGCCTCGTCGGCGATCGCCAGTGGCGACTTCGGACCGCGCAGCCGGCGGCCGAGCGCAGGCGTCAGGGCCGGGGCCTGGAGGAACGGCACGACCGCAGCCAGGCCGGCGGGGCCGAGCGCCTCGAGGGCTCCGGCCACGGCGAGCGAAGGGTCGGTGAGCACCGCGGTGGTCACCAGTGCCTGCGCCTGGTCGGTCCGCAGCCGGGTGTCGGTGGCCGCCACGGTCGCGCCGCGGAAGTCGAGCAGGCCGGCCTCGGCGCCGACGGCACCGTCGGCCGGCCGGATCGTGAGGTGCCGGTCGTCGATCTGGCCGTGGGCGATCCCCGACCGGTGGAGGCGGGCGACGAGGTCCCACACCGCACTGATCAGTTCGCGGTCGGCGATGTCGGCGATGGCTGCTTCGGCCAGTGGCACCGACTCGCGCCGGACCACGAGCAGGGCGTCGTCCGACGCGGTGAGGCCGGCGACGACCACCCGGTCGGTCGCCACGCCGGCCTGCGCCGACAGCAGCGTGAGCAGGGCCTCGTGCTCCACCTGTTGGAGGCGGCCGAACCGCAACGGTGACCCCGCCTCGCGGTACCAGACGGTGCGCCACAGGGTGGTGGCCAGGGCAGAGTCGTGGGCGTCGCGGCCGTAGACCTTCACCACGAGCGGCTCGCCGTCGGCATCGGTGCCGTGGACGAGGAAGTAGCCCGACGGCTGGCGGTCGGCGGCGCCGAGCGAACCCACGGCGACCCCGAGCTGCTCGAGGGCTGCGCGCACCTGGCCGAGGCTCGGGCGTCCGGCGCTGGACCCGAAGGCGAAGTGCACCGCGGCCGAGGCGATCACCGCCACCAGCACGCCGGCGACGGCGTCGAGTGCGGTGGCCGCCCCTGTCGTGGCGACGGCCGTCGCGCCTGCGGCAACGATCCACCAGGTCAACCGGCGGAGCGGGGCGATGAGGTACGGCACCGCCGTCAACAGGATCGAGCAGGGCACCGCCACGCGCGGCGCGGGGTACCAGGTGGGCGGACCGGCCTCGCGGAGCGATCCCCAGACCGCAGGCCACGATCCCTCCACGAGCCGTCCGAGGACGAGCCAGAGCGCACTGGCGGCGATCACCGCCACGGCGAGGTCGCGCAGGACCGTCCAGCGCTTCTGCAGCACGGCCGCGGCGAGAACCACCAGCGACGTGAGGGCGACGAGGTCGGCGAGGATCTGGCCGAGGCCGTCCACGAAGCCCGGCAGGCTGGCGACGAGGTCGGTCAGCGACTGGATGAACGCCGGGGTCGGCGACGCCGAGATGCTCGTCAGCACGAGAGTGAGGCCGGCGGCTCCCAGCTCGACGAGGTCGCTGGGGCGGCGGGCGCGAGGCTCGTCGCCGTCTCCGGCGAAGACGTTCATCGGGCGTGCCGCGCGCCCGCCCACTGGTCGCGGGGTGACGTGCGCAGCGACGCCGTGAGGCGTGACTGGGCGATGAATCCGGCGATGACGGCGGCGAGGTAGACGGCGTACCACCACCACGACGCGTCGACGAGCTCGGTGGTCGACGCGTCGTCCAGCTCATCGGTCTGCAGCGTCCCGACGAGCAGCATCAGCCCGAAGACGATCGTGGTGGCCCCGCCGAGCACGGTCAGCGCGATGAGGAGGAACGCCGGCAGGTCGCTGGCGATGGCGAGCAGGGCGAGCAGGACGCCGGCCGCCAGGCCACCGAGGACGACCAGCCAGGACCACCGCACGCCGAGGGCGGTGAGCAGCCCGGTGCCGAGGGCGAACCCGGCGGTCGCCATGGCGACGACGACCGACACTTCGAAGTACAGGTAGGCCACCGACGCGAACAGCAGGCCGACGGCGATCCCGACGATCCACGCCGCCGCCGACCGGAGGAATCCGTCATCGCCCACGCTCGCCACCAGCCCGGCGCCGAACATGAAGCCGCCGAACAGCGCCCACAGCGGGATGATGGTGCGCATCGCCACGTAGCCGCGGAGGCAGAACAGCGCTCCGATCGCCACGGCGGCCAGTCCGATCAGTAGGTCGTTCACGTGGGGTCTCGCTTTGGGTCGGTGCAGGAGGCGGGTCAGGAGAGGGACGGGTGGGGTCAGTAGGGCCAGAAGACGGGCACGAGGAAGACGGCGATGACGTAGAACACCACGAGGAGCGGGAGCCCGAGCTTCCAGTAGTCGCCGAAGCGATAGCCGCCGGGACCCATCACCATCAGGTTCACCGGCGTGGCGACCGGCGTGAGCAGTGCCGCCGCGGCGGCGACGTTGACGGTCATCAGCAGCGGACGGGCCGACACATCGGTCTCGGCAGCCGCGGAAAGAGCGATCGGTATCACGATCAGAGCGGTGGCCATGTTGCTGATCAGCTGGCCGAGCACCGCAGTGATGAGGAACAGCCCGCTCGCCAGCACGTACGGGCTGGAGTCACCGACGGCGCCGATCAGCTCCTCGGCGACACGTTCGGCGGCGCCGCTGTTCCGCATGGCCACCGACATCGAGATCATCGCGCCGACGAGTACGACCGTGGTCCACGAGATGCTCCGGTAGGCCTGCTCGACGGAGAGGACCCGGAACAGTACGAGGGCGCCGGCGGCGAGCAGACCCACGACGACCGGAGGGATCATGCCGGTCGCCAGGGCGACGACCATCGCCACGAGGATGACGATCGCCCGCTTCGCTCCGACGCCGAGCGGGATCGCCTGGCGTCGGATCGCCGCCGGCGCGTCGACGGCGAGGAGTTCGGGGTCCGTCTCGATGCGGGCGTCGAGCGCCGTCCAGCGGCCCTGCAGCAACAAGGTGTCGCCGGCGGCGAGTGTCGCCTCCTTGGCCTGGAGCGCCTCGCCCTTGCGTTCGATGGCGAGCACGACCAAGTCGCCGTCATCGGTGACCATGCCCGGGAACACCGGCGATCCGATGGCGGCGGAGCGCGGGGCGATGACGACTTCGGCGATGCCGTAGTCGCGGGTGATCAGCGTGGGGGGAAGGTGATCTTCGATGACACGGTCGTCGATCGTGTAGTGCTGCACGAGGAGGCGGGCGTGCTCGCTCAGGTCGGGCGGGATCGACTTCGGGGTCCGGGTCGGCAGCAGCCGCTCGCCGAAGAGGACGACGACGGCGATCGTGCAGACGAGGAGCGGGACGCCCACGAGGGCGAACTCGAAGTACTCGAAACCGTCCGCCCCGGCGTTCTCGAGCGCCTCCGACACGATGACGCTCACAGGCGTGCCGGTGAGTGCCAGCATCGAGCCGGCGTGGGCGGCGAAGGCGAGCGGCATGAGGAGCTGCGACGGCGCCCGTCCGAGCCGGACTGCCAGCACGGCGACCATCGGCAGCAGTGCGGCAACCGCCCCGTTGACGCTGATCAGGGCCGTCAGCACGGCGACGAGCAGCATCATCACGACCATCAGCCGGGTGCGGCTGTCGCCGACGCGGTTCATCATCTGCTGGCCGGCCCACGCCGTCACCCCGGTGGCGTCGAGTCCCTCGCTGACCACGAACAGCGTTGCGATGAACACGACGGACGAGTCGCCGAACCCGCCGATCGTCTCGTCCAGCGTGAGCACGTCCGTGGCGTACAGCGTCAGGGCGGCGCCGATGGCGACCAGTTCGACCGGGATCAGGTTGGAGACGAACAGGACGACGACTCCTGCGAGCACGCAGAAGCTGATCGTCATGTCCGACATGCGGGCCGTTCCTCTCGAGTCGGGTCGCTCGGCTGATCCGGTGGATCAGAGATGGACGGGGTAGCCGGGGCCGAGCGGGATGCCGATCAGGTACCAGATGACGAACAGCGCCCCCCACGTGAGGGTGACGATGATCGTGTAGGGAATCATCAGCGAGATGATCGTGCCGATCCCGACGTCCTTCTTGTAGCGCTGGGCGACCAGCACGATGAAGGGCAGGTACACCATGAGCGGCGTGATCACGTTCACCGGCGAGTCACCCAGCCGGTAGGCGGCGAGCACGGTCTGCGGCGCCACGTCGAGCCGCAGGAACAGGGGCACGAAGATCGGGGCGAAGATGGCCCACTTGGGCAACGACCCGGGGATGATCAGGTCGAGGATCATGATCACGACGATGAAGCCGATGAGCAGCCACAGCGGTCCGATGTCGGCGCTCTCGAGCACGTCGGCCATCTTCACGGCGATCACCGTCGGCAGGTTGGAGAAGTTGAACCAGGCGATGAACTGGCTGATCAACAACAGCAGGAAGATCAGTCCGCTGAGACCGGCGAACGTTTTGACGATGGCGTTGATCACGTCGACGCTCCCGGTGATCGTCTTGGCCCCGACGCCGTAGCAGATGCCGGCGGCCAGGAAGATCAGCGTGATGATGAAGATCAGGCTGTCCATCAGTGGCGAGTCGTTGAAGATCGCCCCCGTCTCGGGGTTGCGCAGCGGGGCATCGGGCAGCACGGTGAGCAGCACGATCACGGCCAGCACGCCGAGCATGCCGAACGTGGCGAACCGCAGCCCGCGGGCCTCGCCTGGCGGGCCCTCTTCGGCGACCACCTCGACGTCGGTGTCAGGGACATACGTCCCGAGCGTGCGCTCGGTGATCCACTGGGCCACCAGCGTCACGACGATGGCCACGAAGAACGTCGACACGATCGAGAACCACAGGTTGGCCGTGAGGTCGATCGACTTGGTGGGGTCGGCGATGTGGATCGCTTCGTTGGTCACCTCGGTCAACAGGCCGTCGAGCGGGGTGATCAGCACGTTGACGGCGAAGCCGGCACTGACGCCGGCGTAGGCGGCGGCGAGTCCGGCCAGCGGATGCCGCCCGACGCTGAGGAAGGCGGCCGCGCCGAGGGGGATCAGGATCAGGTAGCCGGCGTCGGTGGCGATGTTCGACAGGCCGCCGACGAACACGATGATGAAGCACAGCATGTTCGGCGGTGAGACCTTGACGAGCTTGCGGATCAGCGCCGCCATCAGGCCCGCCTCCTCGGCGACCCCGACGCCGATCATCGCCACGAAGATCACGGCGACGACGCTGAAGTTGGCGAAGTTGTTGACGAACGACGAGAAGATGAAGCGGATGCCGTCGCCGCCGAGCAGGCTGCGGATCGACGTCGTCTCCTGGTGGACCTCGAGGTCCTCGCCGAGGTAGTCGTCGAGTTGCGGGGCGATCTCGGGCACCACCGATCCCGTCTGGTACTGCTCCTCGACGACGATGGGTGGCGGTTCGATCACGTCGTAGGTCACCCCCACGTCGAACGCCGACAGGATCACCGACAAGAGCACGACGAGGCCGCAGAGCCCGAGGAAGATGATCGCCGGGTGGGGCACCTTGTTGCCGACGGTCTCGATGCCGTTCAGCAGGCGTTGGACGAAGCCCCCCGACGGGGCGGCGCCGTCGCCGCTCGGTTCGCCGGGGATGACGGTCTCGTCGCTGGTGGCGGGCTCGTCGAGGGTGTCGTCAGACATCGTTGCTCCGTTCGGCGCCGGGTGCGAAGTCGAGGGCGAAGTGGGCGAGCAGGCGGGCGCCGAAGCCGGTGCAGCCGGGGGTGTTGACGCCTGAGTCGCCGTCCGCCTGGGCCGTACCGGCGATGTCGACGTGCGCCCACGGCGTCTCGCCGACGAACTCGGCGAGGAAGAGACCGGCGGTGATCGCGCCGGCATTCGCTCCGCCGAGGTTCTTGAGGTCGGCGACCGGCGTGTCGAGCTCGGACCGGTAGCGCTGCTCGAGCGGGAGCTGCCACAGCGACTCACCGGTCGCTTCGGCCGCGGAGCGCAACTGGTCGACGACGCCCTGATCGTTGCCCATCACACCGGCGACCTGGGTGCCGAGGGCTCGCAGGCACGCCCCGGTGAGGGTGGCGATGTCGACGATCGTGTCGGCACCGTCCTCGGTGGCGAGCACGAGCGCGTCCGACATCACCAGACGCCCCTCGGCGTCGGTGTTGACGACCTCGACGGTGGTACCACCGCGGATGGTGACGACGTCACCGAGGGCGGTGGCCGTCCCCGACGGCATGTTGTCGGTGCACATCAGGTACCCGGTCACCTTGGCGCGACAGCCCAGTTCGGCGAGCGTGGTCATCGACGCCAGCACGGCGGCCGCGCCCGACATGTCGTTCTTCATCTGGGAGTGGCTCGTGTCGCCAGGCTTGAGGGCGATGCCGCCGGAGTCGTACATGATGCCCTTGCCGACCAGGGCGAGATGGCCCGTCGGCTCGCCGTCAGGCGTGTACGTCAGCTTGACCATCCGCGGCGGCTCGGCGCTGCCGGCGTTGACGCCGAGCAACCCGCCGCAGCCCATCTCGACGAGGGCGTCTTTGTCGAAGACCTCGACGGTGAGCGGGTCGCCGGCGAGACCGACGGCGACGTCGGCCATGTCCGAGGCGCTCAGGAAGTTGTGCGGGCAGTTGGCCAGGTCCCGGGCCAGCAGCGTCGCTCGGGCGTACACCCGACCGCGTGCGATGCCGCCTTCGAGCGACGCGGCGTCGCCGCCGGTGACGAGCTCGATGCCCGTGAGCGGCGTGGACGGGCGGGCGTTGCGCATCACGTCGAACGAGTACCGGGCGAGCAACAGCCCCTCGATCACGGCCTGCACCCCGGTGGCCGCGTCGTCGCCGAGCAGGTCGTCGACCGCCAGGGCGAGCGACCCGTGCGACCGGGTGGCCCGGGCGAATCCGGCGGCAGCGAGACGTGCGGCGTCGGTGCCGAACGCCGCCGGCTCGCCGGTGCCGAGCGCCACGAGGACCGGCCCCGAGTCGCTCGGGATGATTGCCGTGGTCCCCACCGCCCCGGTGAACCCGGCGGCGGAGAGGGCGTCACGGCCGACGCCGAGACGTTCCGGCACCGGGCCGCTCGACGCGACGGGGACGCCGACGGCCGTCGCCGCTACGCCGGCGTCGTCGGTGACGGTGAGCGGCAGATCCGACACCCATTCGAACGACGGTGTGATCAGCGAGCCAGTCCGTGACATCCGATTTGCCTCCCGCGGCGCGACGTGCCACCGCGGACAGCGGTGTCACCTCAGTCGTACGCCGCGCTGTTGCCGCGGCACCACACCCTGTTCGGGTGAGGGATCCCACCGGTCACCGCGGCAGGGGCCGGCCGCCGCTCACGAAGCGTCGAGGCCGTTCAGGGTGTCGACGACGGCGAAGAGGTCGCCGATGCTGTAGAAGTTGACGGCGACGAAGTTCGGCAAGAGGCCACGGGCCTCCTGGCACTCGCGGGCCCGGGCCAGCAGGAAGTCGTACGAGTTCACCACGGCGGCATCGGCTGGATCGGGCGCCACCCGCTGCACCCAGTGGTTGAGCTGGAAGAGCGTGGCGTCGGGGTCGCCTCGTGCGGGGTCGCACGTGAAGGCATCGCGTTCGAGCACGAGGAACGGCGTCTCCTGCATCGACTCGAACGCGTTGGCGTACCAGTCGGGCGGCGGTCCCTCGTTCTCGGCGAACACCACGAGACGTTCGCCGCTGTCGATCAGCTCACCGAGGGTCGGCCAGTCGCGGTCGTCGTGCCGGTAGACGTACGACATCAGGCCGGCGTCCTCGAACGCCGTCTCGGTGTCGGCGACGCTGATCTCGTCCTGGATGATCAGGCTGACCACCTCGTCGGGATTGTCCTCGAGGAACCCGCGGACGTCGGCCAGGCCGTCGACCAGTGGCTGCGCGCCGAACATGCAACTGTTGTGGCAGAGGAACGTGCCGGGCCGCCCGTCGATGGCGTCGCCGAGGAGGCGGACCACCGTGTCGGCCACCGAGCGCGGGATGGGCAGCGACGTGGGGTCGAGCTGCCCGGTCAGCGCGGCGGCCCCGTCGACGGGTTCCCAGTACTTGGTGTCGATCAGCAGGGCGCGGACGCCGGCGTCGAGCTGGGCGCGGAGGTGGCTGTCGTGCTCGGGCCAGACCGGGACCACGTGGGGGCTCGACATCGAGTTGTGGGTGGCCGCGTAGGCGACCTCGTCGTAGGGCCGGTCGCACAGCTCGGCCGCCCCGTTGCACGCCCGGTCGGCGAGCGACGGCTCGGCACGCAGGCCGGCGACCGGGAGGGCGACGATCAGCGCGGCGGCGGTGGCGGCCACGCCGGCGCGCACGGCGGGCACGCGGGGCTTCCAGGTCGCGATGGCTGCGACGGCGGCCACGGCGAAGGCGAGTGCGCCGAGCACGGCGGCGATCCACAGCACGTGGCCGGCGACCTCGTCGCCGATGTCGCGGGCGACGTCGGAGAGCACGCCACGGGTGCCGGCGGGGAGGTTCCACGTGCCAGGCCCGCTACCGGTCAGGCGCTCGAGCGGCGCGTCGAGGGCCGACCCGACGAGGCGCCAGAGGACGAGGAACGCTGTGGTGGCCACGCCGAGCGCCCCGGCGATCCAGGCGGCGGCCACCCGCCAGCGGTCCCGGTGCAGGACGGCGATACCGACCGCCGCGAGCACGGCGAACACTGCAGCGAGGATGGCCGGGACCGGAGCGAAGAAGCGTGCGACCGAGCGAGCGGTGTCGAGGCTCGACGTGACCCGATCGCGCGACATTCCGGCGCGGTCGGCGATCTCGCCGATCACGTCGACGAGCGCCTGGCCGTTGGCCCTGCGGAGCTCGGTGGCGGCCTCGAGGCCGCGGGCTTCCACCGCCGCCGCGGCGGCGACGATGAGCGCGTTGCGCTCGTCGTGCACGAGCACGCTGGCCGTGATCTGCTCACGCAGGTCGGGGTCGTCCCCCGCCCCGGTCGCGTCGAGGATGGCGTCGAGCACGGACTCGGGATCGAACTCGGTGCCGCCGAGCACTGGGACGACGTCCGGCACCCGGCCGGCCACCAGCTCGTCGACGAAGTCCTTGACCGCCGCCGTGTAGCCGGAGACCGTTGTGCTCGTGTCCTCGATCGCCGAGGCGAGCAGCGACTGGGCGAAGATCACCGTGGCCTCGTCGAACCGCTCGACGACCTCGGTGAGATCGATCTCGATGATCAGGTCGTCGGAATCGCCGCGGATGTAGGCGATGGCCGAGTCGAGGATGATGTCGGCGCCGGCGTCGATCCGGTCCGGGGGCAGCACGAAGCGCATGATGTTGGTCGCCAACGCCGTCGCCTGCGGGACGAGCGCGGAATCGACGCCGAGGTTGCCGAGCTGTCGCTGCACGAGACCGGACAGCTCGGGGTCGGGGATGACATCGGTGTACACGCGCCGCGTGGCGTCGCTGTCGGCGAGGGCCGAGGTATAGGTCGCCGGGGCGAGGATGCGCTGCCGGACGACCAGCGCCGAACAGGCGTAGACCGCGCCGAGGCCGAGGACGATCGCCAGCAGCGCCGTCGCGACCGTGAGACGCCGGGGCACGTCAGACCAGTCCGGCAGCCCGGGCCGTGTCGACGGCGTCGGAGCGGGACGCCACGGACAGCTTGCGATAGATCGACTTGATGTTGGACTTCACGGTGTTCACCGACAGCGACAGGCGGTCGGCGATCTGGTCGTAGGTCAGGTGGCTCGGAAGCAAGGCCAGCACCGTGCGTTCGCGGGCGGTGAGGGCTTCGACCGGACCGCGGGTGATCGCCGGCATGGCGGTCAGCGGCGCGGCGAGATGATGGGCCAGCCGCGGATGGAGGCGCTCGAGTGGCAGGGCGGCGAGGGCGGCGTCGACTGCCGAGCCGTGTCCCGTGAGCGGCATCACCAGGCCGAGGTGGCAGGCTTCCTCCACGGCTCGCACGAGGCCGTCGCGGTCGCGGGTCGAGGCGAGCACGGTGGCTGCGATGCGGTGCGGAACGGGCCACGAGTCGCGCTCGGCGAGGAGCTCGCCGTTGGCGAGCGATCCGCTGTCCATCTCCAACGACGCCAGCATCAGCCGGGTCGAGGATCCGTCCTCCATTCCGTCGAGGACCGCTCGCGCCGAATCGACGCGGCCTTGGGCGCGCAGGATCGACACCTCGGCGAGGTCGAGCGCGGCGTCGAGCGGCGAGCGCTCGCTGCGCCGGCGTAGCCGCGTCTCGATGAGCAGGCTGCGGGCCGCCGCCGGTCCGCTGAGGCGCAGCAGCGTCCAGACCGCCACCGCTCCGGCCCGCAACAGGTTCCAGTCGCACCGCAGGCGGTCGGCATCGCCGAGCGCGATGACCGACAGTCGGTTCGCCGCCGGCAGGTCGCCGCCCAGGTACGCCGCCCAGGCCGCCGTGATGGTCGCGTCGAGGAGCGCCTGGTCGGGGACCTCGTGTCGGTGCTCGAGGCCGGCGACCAGCGGCTCCAACCGCCCGAGGCTCGTGACGACGTCGCCGTCGAGGAGCTCGACCCAGGCGGTGAGCGCCTCGCGCTCGAGACGGCGGTGCCTCGTATCGGTGGGGGCATCGCTGAGTAGGCGCCGGGCCTGGCTCACCCGGTGCCGGCCGAGGGCGACGCGCGTGCCGACGCCGACGAGGGCGGCGCGCTCGAGGCCGGAGAGCGGTGGATCGTCGCCGAGCCCGGCGAGCTCGCGTTCGGCGTCGTCGAGGTCCGCCTGCAACAGACGGAGATGGGCGACCATCAGGTGCCGTCGCCGGCGGAACCGGTCGTCGTCTGGATGGCCCAGTTCGCCGAGGCGGGCCGCCCACGACTCGGCGAGGGCGAGGCGTCCGCACAACAGGCACGCCGAGGCGACGGCGACCACCAGCCGGGGCTCGTCGACGGCCGCCGGGTCCGGGAGCGCACCGAACACGCGGTCGACGCCGGCCTGGTCTCCGGCACGGGCGAGCTCGAGCACCGGCTGGACGGCGAGCCGGTTCTCGGCCTCGGTCTCGCCGGCGGCGGTGAGCGTGCGGTACGCCGCCGACAGCTCTCCGGTCGCGGCGAGGTGCCGAGCCGTCTCCAACTGGACCGAGCGGTAGAGCGCGGGATCGTCACGGAGCAGCTCGTCGAGCAACAGACGGCGGAGGGCAGGATCGAAGCGGCGCCGATCGGAGCCGTCGTCCGTCCGTTCCAGCAGGCCGCGCCGGGCGAGCTGGATGACCGAGTCGCCGGCGCCTGGGCCGGCGACGGCCGCAGCCAGTTCCGAGTCGAAGCAATCGGGCACGGCGAGGCGGGCGGCGACCTGGCGGTGGACCGCGTGGACGCCCCGCAGGATCACATCGAGGCGGTCGGCACCCTGGACGGCCTCGTCGCCCGCCCCGGGCGGCTCGTCGGGAGGCGCCGGCAGGTCGTTGGGGCCGATGTCGAGCAGCGCCCCGCTCGCCCGCCAACGGCCGGCGGGGATCGACGAGGCCGAGCGGGCGATCACGATCGTGCGCAGTCCGTCGCCGGCCCGCTCGACGAGCGTGTCGAGGTCGATCCAGAACGACGGGTCCTCCACCTCGTCGGCCCGGTCGAACGCGAGGACGATCGGGTCAGCGTCGCGTCGCTCGGCCGCGAAGTCGGCCAGCAGGTCGTCGACCGCACCGCCGTCATGTCGCGTTCGAAGCGGGCGCCGTGTGTCGTCGCCGAATCTTCGGGCGCGGCCGATCACCTCGGCCCAGATGCCCTGGCGATCCTGGGGATCGGCGGACACGTCCCGCCACACCACCGCCAGCGGTGTCGACCGGGCCCAGCCGATGACCGACGCCGTCTTGCCCGACCCGGGCGGGGCCACCACGAGCGCTACGCGCCACGCTCCGTCGAGCCGGTCCAACGCCTTCCAGCGCGCCGTCACCGCGTCGGGTGGACCGACCGCCGCCTCGTCGTGGCGCGACACTAGGAGCACAGCGGTCGCCCGGTCATGCGAATCCGACGGGCCGTCTGCGGGTACGAGCGAGCCGTGCCCAGGCGAGGAGGAGCGATCCGTGCACGAGACCGAGATTCTCGGCATCCGGCGTCATCGACGTCGCGGTGTTGACTTGAGAACGGATATGAGCGCAATGAGTGAGCCATGCCGTTCGATCTAGAACTCGCGGGTTCCGTGCGGACGGCGACGCGAGAGGCGTTGTCGTCGGTCTCGGGTGTCGTGTCCAGCGCGGAGACCGCCGGCTCGCTCGTGTTGCGCACCGTGGACCAGGCGGCCCTCGTCGCGGTGATCGCCAGGGCCCACGCTCTCGGCCTGGCGATCGCCGGCGTCGTGGCCGTGCCCAGGGTCTGACCACACCACATCGCCGACTAGTGCCGTGGCCATGAACGGTCGCCTCGTCCACGGCGAGTCGGGGGCGTCGCTGGCAAGGCGCGGCGACGACGTGCCTGCCTTGCCCAACCACGAGGAGCAGCAACGCAGCCAGCGGCGTCATCCGGCCGTCGTGGCGTGGGAACGTTTGTGGTCACGGCACTAGCCGCCCAGGATCAGTGCTTTCTTGGCCTCGAACTCGGCCTCGGTGAGCACGCCGGCATCACGAAGCTGGCCAAGCTGCGTCAACTGGGCCAGCTGGGCGTCGACGTCCGCGGCCGGAGCCGGCGTTGGCGGCGGCGCAGCCGCCGGCTGGGTGGCCGGGGCAGCGGACGGCGGGGTGGCCGGGGCGGCGGGCGGCGCAGCGGCTTGCGCCCAGCGCTGGCGCTGG
>NZ_QKYK01000039.1 GCF_003426815.1 Desertimonas flava | reverse complement strand
CGCGACACCAAGCTCCAGAGCCATGGCAACGCCAGTGACGATGGCCTACCCGACCGATCAGGCCGACCGGCCGGCAACCACCATTATGAACACCCAGCAAGCTCCGCTGGTCGCCGCAATCGGAGGGGGAATCCCCCTCCGAAACCTCCCCCTTCGGCGCCGGCGCCTTGGTCGTCCTGCTACCGGTCTCCATCGGTTGGCACCTCGCTGGTTGGCGTCTCGCTGGTTGGTGGCTCGCTCGTTGGTGACTCGCTGGGCGGGGCCGAGGTCGTGGGAGGGACGGTGGTCGTTGATGGGGTGGTCGTCGGTGGGGCCGCGGTCGGGGGTTGGTCGGGTCGGGGCTCGTCGGGACGGGGTTCGTCGGTGTCGTGCTCGCCGCTGTTGTCGGCGGGGTCGACGCTGGTCGGGGCCTGACTCGTCGGCGGGCCGCTGGTGGTGGTCGGTGCGACGGTGGTGGTGGTCGTCGGGCGGTCGGTGATCTCGACCTGGATCGGTGTCGACGTGATGTCGGCGTCGACCGTGTCGGCGCCGGGTGTCAAGGGGATCATCAGTCCGGTCACGTCGAGCTCGCCGTACATCTGGAGGCCCGAGGGAAGCTCGATGTCGATCTCGATCGTGTAGTTCCGTGGGCACTCGGGCTCCGAGGCGATGCTCGCGTTGAGGAGGAAGAAGCCGGCCTCGTTCACCGACGCCTCGGCGGAGATGCCCCCGGGGTTCGTCGCATGGTTGCGCAAGGTGGCCAGCGCAGAGTGATGCCCGTCGAAGAAGCGCGACCGGTTCGGCGGCACGCCGTCGGGATAGAGCACGAAGCCGGTGATGCTGATCGGCGTTGTCGCGGCGTCGAAGCGGGAGCAGCCCGAACCGCCTGGTGTGGTCGTGGCGGGTGTGGTCGTGGCGGGTGCGGTGGTGGGCAACGGCACGGCAATCGTGTCCGGTGGCCGGGTTGCCGGGGCGGTCGACGGCGCTGTCGGCGATGCGACGTCGGGTAGTGGACTCTCCGACGGGCCCGGTGTCGTGGTCGAACCGGGCGTCGTGGTCGGACCGGGCGTCGTGGTCGGACCGGGCGTCGTGGTCGGCCCAGTCGTCGGGGCCGGGCCGACGGAGACGTCGGGGTCGCTCGTCGTCGCCGGCGGGGGGTTGGCGACCGCACTCGCCAGTCCGAGTGCGACGTCGACGCCGGTCGACGCGACCAGGCAGAGACTGCCGCGAGGCGACAGCGGCGTCAAGACGGTGGTCGTGCGAGCGCCGGTGCTCGAACCGAGCGTGACGGTCGGGGGCCCCGGTGCGGCACCGCACGGGAACATCGTGACGTCGCCCGGTCCGTCGACGGAGTCGATGCGCAGCGTCACGAACGCTGCGGTCGCCGTGGCCGGGCCTCCGGAGGGGCCGGCCACGTCGATCTCGACCGTCTCACCGGCGCCGAGCGTCGTTCCCTCGGTGATCGTCGACGGCGGTGCGATGCGGAGGAGGCCGGACACGTCACCGGAGATGGCGCCGAGCACGTCGACGGCGAGGTCGGCGTCCACGGTCGCCGACACACAGATCGTGCCGGTGGGCGTCAGGGCGACGACCGTGCTGCTGGACACGACCTCGCCCGCCGCGACGTCGACGGTCGGGAGGGCGGGCGGCGAGCCGCACGGAACGACGCTGACCGAGCCGGCGGCGTCGGACGAGGCGGTGACGTTGACGAACACTCCGCGCGCGTCAGCGGGCACGCGGCCACGGCCGGCGACCGCGATCTCGACGATCTGCCCCGCGGCGATTCGCGGCGCGCCCGGCGCTCGTGCCGCGAACGACGTGGCGGGGAGCCGGTCGGCGGTGTCGAGGATGCGGGTGGCGTCGAACACGCCGACGGCGGAGCCGGCGACGATGTACCCGGTCACGTCGAGGGCGACATCGGCGTCGTTGTCGGTGCGCACGCACAGCTCCCCGCCGTCTCCGAGGGCGACGACCGCCGAGTTCGAGCGGGTGTCGCCGGTGGCGACGGTGAGCAGCGGCACCGGAGGCGGGCGGCGACCGCAGGGGTAGACCACGGCGGTGCCGGTCGACGCAGGGTCGATGACGGTGACGTTGACGATGGCTGCGACGGCGTCGGCCGGCACATCGCCACGTCCGGCCACCGGCACGGCGACCCGGCCTCCGGCGGCGACCCGGCCGGTGTCCTGCAGCCGACCGTCGACCGTCGGCGCTGTCCCGGCGCGGGTGTCCCAATAGCGCGCCGGCGTGATCGCCGTGATCGGGCCGCGCTCGGCGGTGGGAGGCTGCCCCGGCGCAACGGTGGCGGCTTGCGCGATCGCCGTCGGCGGTCCCGTGATGGCGAGGGTCAGCACGGTCGCCGAGATGGCGATGCGGCGCGCGGCGCGCAGCCCGTGCACGTTGGGAGTGGCAGTCATGGACCCGACGATCGGGCCGGGGACTGCTCACTTTCCAGGCCGGTTGCTGCTCAGTTCCAGGTCGCCGGCTCGTCGCCGCGCCGCTGCCCGGTCTCGATCTCCCAGAGCACGTCGGTGAGGCGCTCGATCGCCCGGCCCAGGTGGCGGCGGTACGTGGAGAACGGCAACCCGAGCAGCTCGGCCGCCGCTTCCTGTGACGGCACGGCGTGCCGGAACGTCCGGTCGAGGACCCTGACGAGACGTTCGCCGCGGGGCTCGTGCGCGAGCCCATCGATCGCCGCGGTCAGGACCGCGCCCAGGCGCTCGGCATCGCCGCCGTTCGCTGTGTCGCCGCCGCCGGCGAGCGCCGACCCCATCAGCAGGTTGCCCCGGAGCCGATCGGGACGGCGCAGGTCCCGTAGGGCGGCGCGTACCGCGTCGTCGAACGCGCTCCGGGCGAGCGGTGGGGGCCGCAGCATCGCCGCCGGGGCCGGCCCCGACTCGCCGGTCAGCTCGCGCTCGCCGAGCACGTCCTGCCAGCTCTCCACCGACAATCGCCGCCAGTCGTTGCCGTACACCACGTGGCTCGGGACCGGTTGGCCGATGTCGAGGTGATGCGTGAACGCGATGTAGTCCATCGCCGGTCCCCAGAACTCGGCATCGACGGCCGACACGAACGCCCACGCCAGGGGCCTGGTGACCCAGTCGACGGTCGCCGTCGTCGCCGCGGCGACGACCGCGAGCGGATCGCGCTGGTAGCCGTCGCGGCCGCCGACGAACCGGCCGAGCCAGATCTCCTCGCCCGGTCGAGCCGGCGACGTGGCCGCGGCGAACTCGAGGATCTCCCTGGCGACCGGGTCGGCATCGCAGAGCTCGGCGTCGGCCGGCCACAGGACGTTGTAGGCGAAGGCGGCAACCTCTCCGTCGACCCGGACCACGCGCAGGTTCTCGGGCTTCTCCGCCAACCAGCGGGCGGCCCGCGCGACCTCGGCGGTCGTGTCGGACTGCTCGATGATGGCGAGTACCGCCGGGTGGTCGGTCTCCTCGCCCGGCACCAGGGTGGTCGGGCCGTGATCCCGCATCATCAGGTAGAGCGCCGACAGTGGACTGTGACGGTGCAACCACAAGTTCTGGTCGAGCAGCAGCTGCCGGTCGAAGCCGTCGGCGCGGCGCAGACCCGATGCGACATGGCCGTGCACCGCCCGGTGGACCCGACGGTAGGTCTCCGGCGACCGTCGGATCAGGTCGGCCTCGAGGGCATCGCGGACGAGTGCGTGGGGGTGGAGTCCGTGAGGTGCCCGCGCCACGAACGGGCGCGACTCCAGCCACGCCCAGACGCTCGGGGCGTCGTCGCCGACGATCCGGCGCAGCAGGTCCTCGGTCGTCAGCCAGGCATGGGCACAGACGGCCAGTCCGGTGGCATGGGCGGCGCTCGGGACCGAGCCGATCACCCGGGTCGCCAGCGTGGCGACGAGGTCCGGGACGTCGGCGAGGTCGCCGGGCGGGGCGCCGGCCGTCTTCGTCGCTTCGGCCAGGAGGGCGAGCGTGAGGGGATGACCGCAGCCGAGGTCGGTCAGCGCGTCGACGTGCTCGGCGGGAGTCGCCGCCTTGAGGACGAGCTCGCGGCTGTCGGCGAGGTCGAGAGCGGCGAGCGGGTGGACGCTGACGACCTGTCGCCATCCGGCATCGGTGACCCACGGGTCGCGCGGCGAGGCCTGACCGCTGAGCACGACGATCGGGTCGCCGACCAACCCGGGGAGGAACTGGTCGCGCACCCAGGCGTCGTTGGCGGCGAAGTGCTCGTACCCGTCGAGGAGCACGACCTCGGGGTCGCCTCCGGCTCGCGTGGCGGCCCAGTCGTACGACGCCCGGAGCCCGTCCGGGGAACACTCGACGTCGCGCAGATCGACGGCGACCGTGGTCCGTCCCGCAGCAGTGGCGCGGGCCCCGAACTCGGCGAGCAACGCGGTCTTGCCGATGCCGCCCGGACCGTACACGTACATCACCCGCCAGCTGCTTGTGCCGGCGAGCAGTTCGTCGAACCGCGCCAGCTCGAACCGGCGTCCGACGAACGCCTGGCGCCTCGCCTGCTCGATGACCGTGGTGAGGGGCGTCATCGCCCACGACCGTACCGATCGGCGGCGGCGCCACCGGCACAATTCGTGGCGGAGGCGTGCCCTAGGAGAAGAGCGGCAGGTCGAGCGGGGGGCGCTTGGTGCGCTTGAGCTCGGCGAAGCCGGGGTAGTCGACGAACACGCGCAGGGCGTCGTACAACGCCACGGTGGTCTCGTCGTCGGCGGGCACGTCGCTGATCACCGGTCCGAACAGCGAGTTGCCCAGCGTCCCGTCGGCTTCGAAGTAGCTGATGATCGGCGTGCCGACATCGGGGCCGGTGCGGCGGAAGGCCTCGTCGCTCTCGGCGCGGATGAGAGGGTCCCAGGACTCGTTGTCGGCTTCGGCCAGGAGATCGGCGGGGAGGCCGAGCTCGGCGAGGATCGCGCCGGGCTCGACGTTGGCCGTCGCGGCGGCGAACTTCTCGCCGAAGTCGCCGGGGATCTCCTTGTACCAGTAGCGGTCGCCGAACGCCTTGTACAGCGCGCCGACGGCATCGTTGCCGAGGCGCTCACGGGCGGCGGCGCAGATGCGGTGGTAGCGCAGCCCGCGCTGCTGGGCCTCGGACATGGCTGGCGGGGGGTTGTTCGCCTCGTTGATGAACTTCAACGAGATGAACCGCCAGCCGACCTTGACGTCGCGCAGTTCGGCGACGCGGCGGATCCACACGGAGGTCTGCCACGCGAACGGGCAACCGGGATCGAAGAAGAATTCGATGTCGTACGGCCCGCCGGGCAGATCGGCGACGGGGGACTCGGAGGAGGTGAGCGTGTCGGTCACGCGATGGTGCAACACCGCGCCAGGCCGATCTCTTCCCGTGCGAGCGCGCCGCCCAGGCCGTACATTCGGTGCCGTGAGCTCCGGTCCGGTCGTCAGGGTGGTCGATGACCCCGATGCGGAGTGCGCGCAGTCGATCGCCCGGCGCCTCAACGCGGCGATCCGGCGCCGGGGCTCGGCCACGCTGGCGGTCTCCGGGGGGTCGAGTGCGCCGCCGATGCTGGCGATCCTGGCCGCCCTCGACGTGCCCTGGCCGAAGGTGGGTGTGTGGCAGGTGGACGAGCGGGTCGCACCCGACGGTGATGACAGTCGCAACGCCAACCAGCTGGCCGGCTTCCCCGGTCGCCATCGTCTGATGCCGGTCACCGACCCCGACCTCGTGAAGGCTGCCAAGCGCTACGCCCGCACGCTGCCGGAGCGGTTCGACGTGGTGCACCTGGGCCTCGGCGATGACGGCCACACCGCCTCGTGGCCCCCCGGCGATCCGGTGATCGACCGGACCGAACCGGTGGCCCTGTCCCAGGCCTACCAGGGGCACGTGCGCATGACCCTGACTCCAGGGGTGGTCAACGCGGCAACCGGGCGGGTCGTGCTCACCCGGGGTGCGGGCAAGGCCGCCGCCCTCGCGTCGTGGCTCGACCCGGCCGACGGGCCAGCTCCACCGATCGCCCGGCTGCGCGCCACGCGTACCGTCGTGTTCACCGACGCCGCGGCCGGGATCGGCAACCGCGGATGAGGCTCGATGTCGGCTGTCGACTGACGTTCGAGGCGCCGTGGCCGACGGGAATCGTGCTCATGGTGTCCCCCCAGTCGGGCGAGGCTCAGAACGTGGTGACCGAGCAGCTCGTGGTCGATCCGGCGACCCACGTTCGGTCGTACCACGATTCGTTCGGCAACCTCTGTCACCGACTGACGCTGCCCACCGGCCGCACCACGGTGGCGGCGGCGGCGACGGTGGACGTCGGTGACGAGATCGACGTCGACCCCACCGCCCCACGGTCGGAGTTCGAGACGATCCCCGACTGGGTGCTGGAATACTGCCTGCCGAGCCGCTACTGCCCGTCGGACACGCTGTACGACCTGGCCTCGACGGTCACCGCCGGCGCCCTCCCCGGCTACCCGCAGGTGGAGGCGATCCGGGCCTGGATCGCCTCCACGATCCGCTACGAGTACGGGACGAGCTCGTCGACGACGTCGGCGCTCGACACCATCGAGAGCCGCGCCGGGGTGTGCCGCGACTTCGCCCACCTCGGCATCGCCCTGTGCCGGGCGCTGCAGATCCCGGCCCGCATGGTGGTCGGCTATCTCCACGAGTTGGTGCCGATGGACGCCCACGCCTGGTTCGAGGCGTTCGTCGGCGACCGCTGGTACACGTTCGACGCCACCCAGCCGTCCGCCAAGGGCAACCGCGTCGCCGTCGCCTACGGCCGTGACGCCGCCGACGTCGCCCTCGTCACGCAGTTCGGCCCGGTCGCGTTGACCGAGATGTACGTCTCCGTCGATCCGGCGTGATCAGCCGGCGGCGGCGCCCTCGTCCGGGGTGAGCGGCTCGAGGGCGCCGAGGATCGTCGGGAAGAACTCGGCGACGGTGGGGTGGATCGGGAGCATGTCCTTGAGGACGTGACAGCTGGCGTCGGCGTGCATGAGGGCGCTGACGATCTGGACGATCTCGTCACCGCTCAGCCCGAGCACCGAGGCCCCGAGGAGGCGCTCCGTATCGGCGTCGACGAGGAGGTTGACAAGGCCGGCCGTCTCGCCGTCGAGCTTCGCCCGGGTGACGTCCGACATCGGGTATGTCGCCTTGAGGACGTTGCGTCCCGATCGTCGGGCCTCGCGGTCGGACATCCCGACGCGGCCGAGCGGCGGGTCGGTGAACATCGCGTAGGTGGGAATCCGCGAGTCGACGCTCCGTGAGCCGCCGTCGAGGTGGTCGACGAGGATCTCGTAGTCCTGATAGCTGGTGTGGGTGAACGCGCCGCGTCCGTTGATGTCGCCGAGCGCCCAGATCCCCTCGACGTTGGTGCGGAACACCCCG
Source organism: Desertimonas flava (assembly GCF_003426815.1). Classification (GTDB taxonomy): domain Bacteria; phylum Actinomycetota; class Acidimicrobiia; order Acidimicrobiales; family Ilumatobacteraceae; genus Desertimonas; species Desertimonas flava. The sequence continues at coordinate 39,623 of NZ_QKYK01000039.1, read as the reverse complement.
TCGGTCGGGACGAAGCCACGACCGTCGGTCTCGACGCCGACGGCGTCCAGGTCGAGGGTGTCGGTGTTGGGCGTGCGCCCGATGGCGACGAGCAGGTGGGTCCCGGCGATGTGTTCGCCGCCGGTTCGGGACGGGGTCGACGGGTCGGCGGAGATGTCGACGCGGATCACGCCGTCGGTGACCGACACCCGTTCCACCGCCGCACCCGTGCGGATGTCGATGCCTTCGTCGGTCAGGAACCGGGCGATCGCATCGCTGATCTCCGAGTCCTCCCGCGATGCGATGCGTTCACCCCGCTCGACGATGGTGACGGCGCTCCCGAGGCGGGCGAACAGCTGGCCCAGCTCCAGACCGATGTAGCTGCCCCCGAGGATCACCAGGTGCTCGGGGAGCGAGTCGAGATGGAGCACGCGATCGTTGTCGAGCCACGGCACGACGTCGCCGAGCGCGGGATCGAGTCCGAGGATGGCCGGCACGGTGGACCGCGTGCCGACGTTGACGAACACGTGCGGCGCGACGAGGCTGCGATCACCGACGGCCACGACGTGGCGGAGCCGACCATCGCCGGCGTCGTCGGTGCCCACGAATCTCGCCGTGCCGTAGATCATGTCGAGGCCGTCGGTGTGCTCGAGGGAGTCGGCATAGCCGTGCTGCCAGCCGTCGATCAGCACGTCCTTCCGCGCCATCACGGCGGCGAAGTCCACGGTGACCGGCCCGGCGTGGACGCCGTGGCGCGCTGCGGTGCGGGCGAGGTGGGCGACGCGTGCCGACGCCCGCAACGCCTTCGTCGGGCGGCAGCCGCGGTTGAGGCACGTGCCGCCGACCTTGTCCATCTCGACGAGGGCGACTCGCTTGCCCTGTCCGACCAGGTGGGTGGCGACCCCGGGACCGGCCTGGCCGGCCCCGATCACGATCGCATCGAACGGCTCGGCGTCGTTCGCCGACGCGGTGGCAGACATGGCCCAACGATGCCACGCCTAGCGTGGGGCCGTGGTCACGACGCATGAAGTTCTCAACCAGGCGGTGCCGCTCGAGGGGCACGACGCAGCGTCCACCGACGTGGCGCTGATCGACGGCGTCGCACGGTACGGCGGCGCGTGGGGACTCGAGGAGCTGGCCGAACTCGGTCGGCGGGCGGGCGACCACGAGTGGATCCGAGCCGGCGAACTGGCCAACGAACATCATCCCGAGCTGCACCGCTACGACCGTTTCGGCCACCGGATCGACCAGGTCGAGTATCACCCGGCGTATCACCGGCTGATCGGCGAGGCCGTGCGCGGTGGCCTGCATGCCGCCCCGTGGGCCGACGGGCGGCCGGGCGCCCACGTGGTGCGGGCGGCCCGCTTCGCCGTGTGGACCCAGGTGGAGGCCGGCCACGGCTGCCCGGTCTCGATGACCTACTCGATCGTGCCGGCCCTGCGTGCCGACGCCGACCTCGCCGCGGAGTGGGAGCCCCGGCTGACGTCGCGGGTGTACGACGGCGATGACCGGCCGGCGAGCGAGAAGGGCGGCGCGCTCGCCGGTATGGCGATGACCGAGAAGCAGGGCGGCAGCGACGTTCGGGCCAACACGACCCGCGCCGTGCCCGCCGGCGACGGCTACGCCCTGACCGGTCACAAGTGGTTCTGCTCGGCGCCGATGAGCGACCTGTTCCTCATGTTGGCGCAGACCGACGCCGGGCTGACCTGCTTCGCCGTGCCCCGCTGGTTGCCGGACGGCACGCGCAACGCCATCCGCGTCGAGCGGCTGAAGGACAAGCTCGGCAATCGCTCCAACGCGTCGAGCGAGATCGAGCTCGAGGGCGCCTGGGGCCGGCGACTCGGCGGCGACGGCGCCGGGGTGTCGACGATCATCCGCATGGTCAACCACACCCGGCTCGACTGCGTCATCGGTGTGACCGGGCAGATGCGCGCCGGCCTCATCCAGGCGATCCACCACACGCGCCATCGCTCGGCGTTCGGTCGCCGGCTCGCCGATCAGCCATTGATGCATCAGGTGCTCGCCGACCTGGCCATCGAGAGCGAGGCCGCCACGGTGACGATGCTGCGGCTGGCGGCGGCGTACGACGCGGGAGACGAGACGATGTCCCGTCTGGCGACGGCCGTGGCCAAGTATTGGTGCTGCAAGCGGACGCCGATGTTCGCCGCCGAGGCGCTGGAGTGCTTCGGCGGCAACGGCTATGTCGAGGAGGGCCCGATGGCGCGGCTGTTCCGCGAGAGTCCGCTGAACGGCATCTGGGAGGGCAGCGGCAACGTCATCGCCCTCGACGTGATGCGCGCCGTCGCTCGCGAGCCGGACTCGCTGGCGGCCGTGCTCGCCGAGATCGAGCTGGCGGCCGGCGCCGACACGCGCTTCGACCGGTTCGTCGCCGACCTGCACGCCGAGCTCGCCGGGCTGCCGGCCCTGGCCGGTGACGAGGCCCAACGTGGCGCGCGCCGCCTCGCCGAACGGCTTGCTCTCGCGCTCCAGGGATCGCTCTTGCTGCGCCACTCGACTGCCGAGGTCGCCGATGCCTTCTGCGGATCTCGGCTGGCCCGGACCGGCGGGGCGATGTTCGGCACCCTTCCCGACGGCGTCGACGCCGCGGCGATCGTCGAGCGGGCCTTCCCGGCCTGAGTGACAGTCAGCGGTGCCAGGTCTCGCGGCCGGCGAGGCCGTACTGCTTCAGCACGAGGGCCCGCTCGGGCTCGATCCCGATGAACCCGACGCCGTCGGTGGTCGGACCGCCCGGGGCGAACAGATCGAGGTCATAGTCGAACACGCCCTTCCAGAGGCGTTGCTTCGTCTCGAGGTCGTCGAACGTCTTGCCCGTGCCCCACATGGCCACCCCGTCGCCGGCCTCGCTCACCTGCCAGTGCAGGGCCACGGCCGGGTTGGCGGCGAGGTTCTTCACCTTCACCGAGTTGGTGTAGCTCATGATCCACAGGGTGTCGCCCTCCCAGGCCGGGTGGATCGGACTGACGTCGGGCGCGCCGTCGGCGCCGACCGTGGCCAGGTGAGCGAGCGGCGACAGGCGAGCCGCCTCCTGCTTGATGTCGTCGAGTTCCATGACACCTCATCGTCCCGGACGCGCCTTTTCCGACGGTGGCGATCCGTCCCGTTCAGATTCGGATTCTGGAGCGTGTAGGTTTCCGGCCGGCGTGGCGATTGCCGGGCAGGCGGAACACGAGTGGCGGCGGTCGAGCTGTCCGTGATGGAAGGGGTGTGGAATGAGGTCTCGCACGGTTGGTGGACGCGCGGCACTCGTCGGATCGCTCGTGATCGGGCTGATCGGAACCGGTTCGGCGCTCGGGCCGTCGTCCCGAGCGACGTCTGCGCATGTGGTGGACGAGGCTCGCATCCCAGTGGCCGATGATCCGGTGGACTCGTCGGTGCCAACCAGTTCGGTGGCCTCGGAGCCGGGCGATTCCGTGCCCGAGCCGTCGGTCCATGATTCCTCGGCGCCTGGTTCCTCGGCGCCTGATTCCTCGGCGCCTGATTCCTCGGCGCCGGAGTCCTCGGCGCCGGAGTCGGTCGGCTCGACGGAGCCTCAACCGGCCCCGCCCGCGACGGAACCGGCGTCTCCGCCCACCACGGTCGCAACGGCCTCGACGGCACCGGCCGTCTCGTCGACGGTGCCGTTGGCCTCGCCGGCCCTGGCGGTGCCGGCGTTGATGGTCGCGGCCTTGACACCGTCGTCGGCGCCGTTGGGGCTGGTGGCGTCGTCCGGCGATCGGTCGGTGCGGTTGTGGTGGTCCCTCCCGGCCTCCACTGGCGGCACGCCCATCACGGACTATGCGATCCAGCGTTCGCCGAACGGCACGACGGGTTGGGTCACGATCAACGACGGCGTCTCGACGGCGCGGTCGTACACCGTGACGGGCCTCACCAACGGGACGCGCTACTGGTTCCGGGTGTTCGCGAGGAACGGCGTCGGCACGGGGCCGGCGAGCAACGTCGTCCACCAGGTCGCTCGTACGACGCCGACGGCGCCACGCTCATTGGTGGCGGCACCGACGAACCGGTCGGGCGAGGTCCGGCTGACATGGTCGCCCCATGCGTCGAACGGCGGCTCGGCCGTGACGGACTACGTGATCCAGCGATCGCCCAACGGCACGTCGGGCTGGACCACGATCAACGACGGGGTGTCGGTGGCCAACGCCTACACGGTGACCGGCCTCGCCAATGGCACGCGGTACTGGTTCCGCGTGATCAGCACGAACGCCGTCGGCCCGGGCCCGGCGTCCAACGTCGCCGCCGGGGCCGCGCGCACGATCACGACGGCGCCGACCGCCTTGAGTGCGGTACCGACGTACGTCTCCGGCCAGATCCGGCTGTCGTGGACGGCGCCGTCGTCGAACGGCGGCTCGCCGATCTCCGACTATGTCATCCAGCGTTCCCCCAACGGCACGTCGGGTTGGGTGACGATCAGCGACGGGGCGTCGACGGGCCGATCGTTCACCGTCACCGGGCTCACCAACGGGACCCGCTACTGGTTCCGGGTCTACGCCCGCAACGCCGTCGGCACCGGCCCGGGCAGCAACATCGCGCACTCGGCGCCATTCACGCCTCGCGTGCCGTCCGCTCCGCGCGGGTTCGACATCGACGCCTCGTACGAAGGGCTCAATCTCACCTGGTCGGCTCCGGAGTTCCTTGGCGGGTACCCCACGTACGACTACGTCGTCCAGGTGTACGACTCGACAGATGGCTGGTGGACATATCCCGACGGCGTCTCAACGTCCACATCGCTCTGGATCGGCGTTCCCGGCTACGGATGCGTCGACATGCGCGTCGCCGCCGTCAACGCCGTCGGTCGTGGCCAGTTCTCGACGATCTACGACTCGTGCTACTTCGAAACCCCGAGCGTGCCGAGGAATACGTGGGGTAACGGCTACTACGGCAGCGGAAACATCTTCAACTTCATCATCGCTTGGAACGAGCCATGGGAAGACGGCGGCCTCGACATCCTCGGGTACACGGTCGAGTATTGGGACGGCTCGTCGTGGGTGATCGCGGAACTCACCGACGCTCGGGCCACTCAATCGAAAATCATTCCCTCTCCGGAGCAATGCCTGCGGATGCGCGTCGCGGCGGTCAACTATCTCGGCCCGGGCGCGTACGCCACCATCCGGCACTGCCGCTGATCGAAGGCCGAGCCTGCGGGCGGTCGGCTGTTCTCGTTCCCCGGGGGACGCCAGCGCAAGCCAACCAACGCGGCGCTACGGTCGCACCCGATGGATGTGATCGACATCGCCAGCACGCAGGAGTGGGCCGCCCTCGTCGACGGGCACGCCCGAGACCTCAATCTTCGCTCGCTCTTCCACGACGACCCGGGCCGGGCCGACCGCTACGTGGTCACGGCGGGTGACCTGCGCATCGACTATTCGAAGCAGCGGGTCGACGACGCCACCCTCGACGCCCTGTTCGCCGTCGCCCGGGCGGCGGGCGTGGAGGCGCGCCGGGATGCCATGTTCGCCGGGGACCCGATCAACGCGACCGAACGTCGCGCCGTGCTGCACACGGCGCTGCGGGCGCCCGCCGGCGTGGTGATGGGCCCGCGGACGACCGACGGCACCACCGTCAACGTCGAACCCGACGTCCACGAGGTGCTCGAGCGAATGGGGAAGTTCGCCGAGCGGGTGAGGTCGGGTGCCTGGCGCGGGGCCACGGGCAAGCGCATCCGCACCGTCGTCAACATCGGCATCGGTGGCTCCGACCTCGGACCGGCCATGGCGTACCGCGCGCTGGAGGCCTTCCGCCACCCGAAGATCGAGTGCCGGTTCGTGTCCAACGTTGACGGCGCGGCGATCGCCCAGGCGACGGCCGACCTCGACCCGGCCCGCACCCTGTTCGTGGTCTCGTCGAAGACGTTCACCACGATCGAGACGCTCACCAACGCCCACACGGCCAGGGCATGGCTCGTGGCCGCCCTCGGCGAGAAGGCCGTCGGCCGCCACTTCGTGGCCGTCAGCACGAACGAGGCCGAGGTGGCCAAGTTCGGCATCGACACTGCCAACATGTTCGGCTTCTGGGAATGGGTCGGCGGTCGCTACTCCGTCGACTCGGCGATCGGCCTGTCGCTGATGGTGGCGATCGGTGCGTCCGGCTTCACCGAGTTCCTCGCCGGGTTCCGGGCCGTCGACGAACATTTCGTGTCGGCCCCGCTCGAGCAGAACGCGCCGGTCGTCCTCGGCCTCATCGGCGTCCTCAACCGCAACGTGCTGGGCTTCGCCACCAAGGCGGTCCTGCCCTACGCGGAGGAGCTCGGTCGTTTCCCCGCCTACCTCCAACAGCTCGACATGGAGTCCAACGGCAAGTCCGTTCGGCTCGACGGTCGACCGGTGTCCACCGACACGGGGCCCATCGTCTGGGGCGAACCGGGGACCAACGGCCAGCACGCCTTCTACCAGCTGCTCCACCAGGGCACCGAGATCGTTCCCGCCGACTTCATCGGCTTCGCCAATCCCCATCACCCGCACCGGAACCACCACGACCTGCTCGTGGCCAACCTGATCGCCCAGACCGAGGCCCTGGCCTTCGGCTACGACCGGCCCGACGAGCCGTGGCGCTCGTTCGCCGGCAACCGTCCCACCACGACGATCCTCGCGCCCCAGCTCACGCCGTTCGTGCTCGGCAACCTCGTCGCCCTGTACGAGCACATCGTGTTCGTCCAGGGCGCCGTGTGGGGCATCGACAGCTTCGACCAGTGGGGCGTCGAGCTGGGCAAGGAGCTCGCCAACCGCATCACACCCGAGCTCAGCGGGGACGAACGCGGCGTCCACGACAGCTCCACCAACGCCCTGATCGACTGGTACCGAGCCAACCGCCAGGCCTAGCCCGGGTGTTGCCAGCCGGGCGGCGAGGAACTACGAAAGGGGCCATGTCCCCGATCACGCGAGTCGTCGCCCGGTACGAACCGACGTTGCCCGCCGACGACGATCATCGCTACCGGACGGGTGCCTGGCAGCCGACGTTCACCGAGTGGTCGGTCACCGATTGCGAGGTCGTCGGTGAGCTTCCCGACGACCTCGACGGCGTGTATCTCCGGAACACCGAGAACCCGTTGCACCCGTCGATCGGTCGCTACCACCCGTTCGACGGCGACGGGATGGTGCACGCCGTCGAGTTCGGCAACGGCACGGCCAACTACCGGAACCGCTTCGTGCGGACCGCCGGGTTCGAGGCCGAGCTGGCGGCCGGCGGCCCGCTGTGGGCCGGGCTCGCCGAACCGCCGAGCCGTTCCATCCGCGCGGACGGTTGGGGCGCCCGCACCCGCATGAAGGACGCCTCGTCCACCGACGTGGTCGTGCATCGGGGCATCGCCCTCACCAGCTTCTACCAGTGCGGTGACCTCTACGGCCTCGACCCGGTCACCCTCGAACAGCTCGGCCCGCAGCGCTGGGACGGGTTCCCCGCCGAGGGCGTGTCCGCGCACCCGAAGGTCGACGAGCACACCGGCGAGCTGCTGTTCTTCAACTACTCGACGACGGCGCCCTACCTCCACTACGGGGTCCTCGATCCCGACGGCACGCTCGGGCACTACACACCCGTCGAGCTGCCCGGCCCCCGCCTGCCGCACGACATGGCGTTCACCGAGCACTATGCCGTCCTCAACGACTGCCCGATGTTCTGGGACCCCGACCTCCTCGCCCGCGGCGTCCACGCCGTGCGGTTCCACCCCGATCTCCCCACCCGTATCGGCATCCTCCCCCGGCGCGGCGGCGGTGACGAGATTCGTTGGTTCGAGGCGGCGCCGACGTACGTGCTGCACTGGATCAACGCCTACGAGGACGGCGACGAGATCGTGCTCGACGGCTACTTCCAGACCAACCCGGCGCCCTCGTCTCCCCCCGACGCGTCGATCGAGGATCGCATGTTCCGCTTCCTCGACGCCGCCGAGCTGGGCACCCGGCCGTACCGCTGGCGGCTCGACCTCCGCACCGGCACGGTCACCGAGGGCTTCCTCGACGACCGCACGGTCGAGTTCGGCATGATCAACCCGCGGCATCTCGGCCGGCGTCATCGGCACGTGTACGCGATGACGAACGAACCGGGCTGGTTCCTCTTCAACGGCATCGTGGCCACCGACGTGGAGACCGGGGCGACGCAGGAGTATCGGTTCGCCCCCGGCGAGTTCGCCAGCGAGAGTCCGATGGCGCCGCGTTCGGGGAGCACCGCCGAGGACGACGGCTACGTCGTCACGTTCACCACCGACGTCGCCAACGACCGCTCGGAGTGCCTGGTGTTCGACGTCCGATCGATCGCCGACGGCCCGCTCGCCCGCGTGCGGCTCCCCGAACGCATCTCCAGCGGCACCCACACCTACTGGATGGCTCGCTGACCGGACGTACGTGCCCCGGCACTACCCAGCGGTCGACTGTTCGGCCAGCCAGGCATCGACGCGGCGGGCGGCCTCGTCCTCGTCGATGTCCTCGACCCTCGTGAGGATCGCCCAGCGGTGACCGAACGGGTCGAGGACGGCGCCGAAGCGATCGCCGGTCACGAACGTCGACGGCTCCTCGAACGGCGTGGCGCCGGCGGCGACGGCTGCCTGCCACACGGCGTCGACGTCGTCGCAATAGAGGGCGTACGAGTGATTGACGGTGTCGGTGCCGTCGGGGGCGACGAGTTTGTAGGCCGGGGCGGGATCGGCGAGCTGCAGCCGGCCGTGGTCGAACTCGAGCTCGGCGTGGGCGACGGTGCCGTCGGGAGCGTCGTTGCGTGACACCAGGCGGGCACCGAACACCGACGAGTAGAACTCGATGGCCCGGGCGGCGCCGTCGACGACCAGGAACGGCGTGATCGTCGTGTAGCCGGCGGGCGGATTCTGCGGGGCGGCGGGTCGGTCGACTGGGCGGTGAGCGGTGGTTTCCATCACCGTCCAGCCTCGTAGCGTCGGGGGAGTGGAGTCTTGGACAAACGCGACACTCCCGCCGGAGATGCCGCGCCCGTCCGCCACGATCGGTCGAGGCGTGCTGCGCTCGCCGGACGGGACCGGGCGTCCGCAGTCGCAGACCGTTCGCCCCGGCGTCGACGTGGCGCGGTTCGTGGAGCGCTACTGGACGGTGGAGTGGGAGGTCCGCGGCCCGGCCCGCCGATTCGTGCTCGGCCATCCGGTGATCCACGTGACGGTCGAGGTGGGTGACGGACCGATCCACGGCTTCGCCACGCCCGTCGCCCTGGTGCACGGGATCGTGCGGCGCACGTTCAACGTCGACCTTCCGCCACGTGGATGGGTGATCGGCGCGCGCTTCCTCCCGGGTGGATTCCGTGCCGTGTTCGGAGCCGACGCCGTGGCGTTCACCGATCGTGTCGTCCCGCTCGGGGAGCTGGTGGGCCGATCCAGTGCGGCCGAGCTGCTGACGACGGTCACCGCAGCGGAGCCCGAGGATCGCGCGGCGGCGTTCGAGAGCTGGCTGCACGGCCGAGTCCCTGGTGCAGTCGATCCCGAATTCGAACGCGTGAGGACGATCGTCGCGGCGATGGCGGGTGATCGCACCCTCACGAGGGCCGAGGACGTCGCCGCTGCGCACGGCATGTCGATGCGGACGCTGCAGCGACTCCTGCGCCGCCACGTGGGAGTCGGGCCCAAGTGGTTGCTCGCACGCTTCCGCCTCCATGATGCGGTCGCGGCGATCGACCAGGCCGACGGCGCCGGCGAGCGCATCGACTTGGCCGATCTGGCCGCATCACTCGGCTGGTTCGACCAGGCACACTTCACGCGGGACTTCACGGCGCACGTCGGCGTCAGCCCGCTCGTGTACCTCGCTCGGCCTCGTTGACCGGCGGACGCCCGTGGCGATGACCGCAGCGGCGCCGAAGGCGGCGACGACCGACACGACGAGGGCCACACGGATGGCGTCGATCTCGGCCGCGGGCGTCGGGTCGTCGTCGAGTCGGAGCACGTTGACCGCGCTGACGAGAGCCACCCCGAGGGCGGCGCCGAACTGGAAGGCGGTGTTGAGCAGCGCCCCGGCCACTCCCTGTTCGTGTTCGCTGACCCCGTCGGTGGCGGCGATCGCCAGCGGGCCGTAGGCGAACGAGAAGCCGAGGCCGATCAGCACGAACGTCGGGAACATCGCCGCGTACGTCCAGTCGAGCGAGAGCCGGAGGAACAGGAGGTAGCCGACGGCGGCGAACAGCGTGCCGCTGAGGATCACCCTCGAGTTCCCGTATCGGCGCACGAGCCTCGGGGTCAACGTCGGGGCGATGATGCCGTCGATCGCCATCACGACCATCGCCAGGCCGGTCTGCAGGGAGCTCCAACCGAGCAGCTCCTGGAGGTAGATCGTGGCCAGGAACTGGAACCCGAAGAACGCCGCGGCGTAGAGCAGCGCCGTCGTGTTCGCCCGGGCGAGCGCCGGCGTGCGCAGCAGCCCGAGCCGGAGCAGTGGACTCGTGGTCCGCCGCTGGATGCGGACGAAGACGGCGAGCAGCGTGGCTCCGGCGACGAAGAGGGCGGCGGTGAGGACGGGTGCGTCGCCGGGATGTTCGAGCCGCGTGATGGCGTAGACGACGGCGACGGCGCCGGCGGTGAGGGTGACCCCGCCCGGCAGGTCGAAGCGGCCGGGGCGCGGTGGGGTCGGCACGTCGCGGATCACCCGGATGGCGAGCACCAGCAGCGTCGCCGAGATGATCACCGGGGCGAAGAACACCCAGCGCCAGCTGATCTCGGTGAGCAACCCGCCGGCGACGAGGCCGAGGGAGAAACCGGCGGCGCCGGTGGCCCCGTAGATGACCAGCGCCTTGTTGCGCACTGGTCCCTCGGCGAAGTTCGTCGTGATGAGCGACAGGCCGGCGGGCGTCATGAACGCCGCCGCCACGCCGGTGACGAAGCGGGCGAGCAGCAGCATCCATCCGTCGGTGGCGAGGCCGCCGAGACCGGAGAAGACGACGAACACGCCCAGCCAGCCGACGAACATCCGGCGCCGCCCGAACCGGTCGGCGGCCGAGCCGCCGAGGAGCATGAAGCCGCCGTAGCCCAGCACGTAGGCGGCGACGACCGCGCTGAGCATGCCGGTCGACAGGTCGAGGTCGGCGCGGATCGATGGCAGGGCGACGTTGAGCATCGCCACGTCGATCCCCTCGAGGAAGATCGCGCCGCACAGCACGAACAGGATCGTGCGGTCGTGGCCGGTGAGCAGGCGGGAGGGCGCGGGGGACCGCGACGGGATCGGGGACGGTGTGATGGACGGTGTGGTCGGCGGTGTGGTGGTGGTGATGGAGGGCGGCGACGTCATGACGACTCGGGTTCTCGGTTCTCGATCGGGGGGTCAGTTCCTTCTTGTAACTGTGGCCATTGTGCGACAGACTGGCTGCCGATGGAAGAAGGCACATCGCGAGAACCGAGTGACTGCGACGGTACCGAGGCCGACGACCGCCGAGCGGCGGCGTTCGAACGTGACGCGATCCAGTGGGACAAACGCCAGGACTGCGAGGTGCGCCAGATCCTCGACCGCATCGCCGACAAGTGGTCGCTGCTGGTCATCTCGTTGCTGGCGCGGCGCACGCTCCGCTTCTCCGAACTGCGCCGCGAGATCGACGGCATCAGCCAGCGCATGCTCACCCTCACGCTCCGTCACCTGGAGCGCGACGGTCTCATCTCGCGGACCGTCTACCCCGTCGTGCCGCCGCGGGTCGACTACGAGCTGACCGATCTCGGGTGCACGCTGCTCGAGATCACCGACTGCCTGGTGCAGTGGACCGAGACGCACCAGGCCGAGATCGCCGCGGCGCGCGCCCGCTACGAGGCCGCGGAGGCCGCGGCGGCGAACTAGGACGATCGCGCCTTGCGGGCCGTCAGCGAGGCGAGGAACGTCCGCAACGACGCGGACAGTTGCTCGACCTCGTCTGGGTCGAGTCCGGCCACCAGGTCGTCCTCGTGGCGGAGCAGTTCGGCGACGACACCGTCGATGCGCTCGCGGCCGCGCTCGGTGAGGGACACGTCGACCTGGCGAGTGTCGCCGACGGTGTGGCGTCGCCGTGTCACCAGCCCGTCGGCCTCGGCGCGCGCCACCCACTGGGAGACGGCGGCGGGCGTCACCCCGGCCCGGCGGGCGAGCTCCGATGCGGTCAGCGAGTACGGGGCGCCGGCCCGCCGGAGCGTGCTCAGCACGTTGCGCGTCGGCACGTCCATCCCCAGGCGTCGCATCGTGGATCGGCGGTCGTCGTCGAGTAGGCGGGCGATGCGCCAGATCCGCGTGATCACCCCGATCGACGCCACCGGCACGCCGGGTTGTTCCCGAGCCCACGCCGCTTGGATCTCGTCGACGTCGTCACGCTCGATCTCACCGGTGGGCACCCAGATACTTTAGCACTACAGTATCTGTCATGACGACGCCGGACGACACGATGACGAGCGGGACGAGCGGGACGAGCAGGACGAGCGGGACCGTCCGGACGGTCGTCGTCACCGGCGGCGGGACGGGAATCGGTCGGGCGACGGCTGCGGCGTTCGCCGCCGGGGGCGCCGATGTGTACATCGTCGGCCGGCGCGCCGGCCCGTTGCAGGAGACGGCGGCGGCCATCGCCGCGACGCCGGTCGCCGGTGACCTCGCGACTCCGGACGGGGTGGCGGCCGTCGTCGCCGCGTTGCCCGAGCAGATCGACGTTCTGGTCAACAACGCTGGCGGCAACACCGATTTCGACGGCGTGCCGGACGGGGCCGACGAGCTGACGGCGACCGCCGACGTGTGGAACCGCAACTGGGCCGCCAACGTCCTCACTGCGGTCTTGACCACGACCGCCCTGCGTCCGCGTATGGGGGCGGGTGGTCGCATCGTCAACGTCGGATCGATCGCCTCGCCGAGGGGGGCCGGCTCCTACGGCGCCGCCAAGGCCGCGCTCGAGTCGTGGACGGTGTCGCTCGCCGCTGACGTCGGCCGTGACGGCATCACCGTCAACCTCGTCGCGCCGGGCCTGATCGTCGACACCGAGTTCTTCCGTGGCCGCCTGTCCGACGAGCGACGGATGCGCCTCGTCGCCGCCACGGCGACCGGCCGGGCCGGCACTCCCGACGACGTCGCCTCGGTCATCGCCTTCCTCGCCTCACCCGGCGCCGCCCACATCACGGCCCAGGTGGTGCACGTCAACGGCGGCGCCCACTCCGGACGCTGACCCCTATTGGGCGCGGAGGAAGATCACGGCGAGCGGGGGGAGCGTGAGCACCAACGACTGGTCGTAGCCGTGCCACGCCTGACCGTCGGAGCGCACCACACCGAGGTTGCCGAGGCCGCTTCCGCCGTAGAGATCGGAGTCGGTGTTGATGATCTCGGCCCAGGCTCCGGCGACGGGGACCCCGACCCGGTACCCGTGGTGCACCGTCGGTGTGGCGTTCGCCACGACGAGGACGTCGGGGGCCTCACCGACCGGATCGATGCGCAGCCAGGCGAACACGCTGTGGGTGTCGTCGTCGCCGATGACGTATTGCATGCCGCCGGCGCCGTCGACCGCGGCGTCCCCGCGATGGAGGGCCGGTTCCTTCGCGTAGACGGCGTTAAGATCGGCGACGAGGCGACGCACGCCCTCGTGGCCGGGAGCGTCGTGGAGGTCCCAGTCGAGCGTCGACTCGTGATCCCACTCGGAGAGCGCCGCCAGCTCGCCGCCCATGAACAGCAGCTTCTTGCCCGGCTGACCCCACATCGTGCCGTACAGCAGGCGCAGATTGGCCCGGCGCTGCCACTCGTCGCCCGGCATCTTGCCGAGCAGAGAGCCCTTGCCGTGCACCACCTCGTCGTGCGACAGCGGGAGCACGTAGCGCTCGCTGAAGGCGTAGACGTTGCGGAACGTCACCTCGTCGTGATGGAAGCGGCGGTGCACCGGGTCACGGCTGAGGTAGTGCAACGTGTCGTGCATCCAGCCCATGTCCCACTTGTAGGTGAAGCCCAGACCGCCGGCCTCGACCGGCCCGGTCACCTGCGGCCACGCCGTCGACTCCTCGGCGATCGTCGCCGTGCCCGGGAACTCGGCGGCCACCGCCGTGTTGAGCTGGCGGAGAAAGTCGATCGCCTCGAGGTTCTCGCGCCCGCCGTGCACGTTGGGCACCCATTCGCCGGGCTCGCGCGAGTAGTCGAGATAGAGCATCGACGCCACGGCGTCGACGCGGATGCCGTCGACGTGGTAGTGCTCGAGCCAGGACAGTGCGCTCGACACGAGGAACGAGCGAACCTCGGGGCGACCGTAGTTGAAGATCGCCGACGTCCAGTCGGGATGGAACCCCTGGCGAGGATCGGCGTGCTCGTAGAGATGGGTGCCGTCGAAACGAGCGAGCGCGTGACCGTCGATGGGGAAGTGCGACGGCACCCAGTCCACGATGACCCCGATGCCGCGCTGGTGCAGGACGTCGATCATCCGCATCAGGTCGGTGGGAGAGCCGTATCGGGACGTCGGCGCGAAGTAGCCGGTCGTCTGATACCCCCACGACCCGTAGAACGGGTGCTCCATGATCGGCATCAGTTCGACGTGGGTGAATCCGTGCGCCTCGGCGTGGTCGGCGAGCGACTCGGCCAGCTCGTCGTAGCGCGGCCAGCGTCGGTTGGGCACGGCGATCCGGCCCCACGATCCGAGATGGACCTCGTAGACCGACACCGGTGAACGGGGGTCGATGCGGCTGCCCCGTGAGCCCATCCATGCGGCGTCGTGCCACTCGTACGAGAGATCGGCGACGATGGAGGCGGTGGACGGAGGGAGGTGGTTGGCCGCGGCGACCGGGTCCGATCGCTCGGTGCGCAGCCCGTCGGGGCCGGTGATGCCGAAGCGGTAGGCCTGCCCGACGTGGGCGCCGTCGACGTGACCGGACCAGATGCCCGACGAGTCGACCGGTTCGAGCCGGTGTGGCGTCTGCCAACCGCCGAAGTCGCCGACGACGTCGACGCGCTGCGCCGCGGGCGCCCAGACCGAGAACCACACGCCGGTCTCGTCGGCGTGGGCACCGAGCGTGTGGTGGACGAACCGGTGCGTGCCTTCGTTGAACAGGTGCCGGTCGATCTCCCCCGGCGGGCCGGGCTCCCGAGCGGTCATCGGCGGGTCCGATCGGTGAGCAGGGCGAGGTTGTGGCGCACCCGGGGATCGGCGAGCGTGGCCGAGGTCGGCTGAGCGAACCGGCGGCGCCACGTTCCGGGCAGGATCTTGCCGGGCACGTTGTGGGGACGCGTCTCGCCGAGCAGATCGTCGACGTCGCCGACGACCAGGTAGGCGGCCGACGAGGCGAGCCGCTCGAGCGCCGCCTCGAGCACGCCCTCGGCGGTGTCGGGAACAGCACGTCCGAGCCGTTCGGCGAGCTGTTCCCGGTACGGATCGAGGTCGCCATCGGCGTAGCGGGCGGCGAACGCCGGCATGTCGTGGGTGCGCAATCCGGCGACGGTTCGGGCCGGCACAGCCTCGAGTGGCTCGGTCAGTTGGAGCTGCTCGGCGTACAGCCCGAGCAGTTCCCACTCGTCGAGCAGGTCGATGATCTCCTGCGGAACCGTGCCGAGGTCTTCGCCGACCACGGTCGTGGCGGTGAGCTGGGCCTCGGCGGCGATGACGGACATCAGCGCTTGGCGGGGGTACTTCACGTAGACGCCGTCCTTCGGTGACATCCCGTCGGGTACCCACCACAGGCGGTGGACACCCAGCACGTGATCGACACGAAGCATCGAGGCGTAGCGGCCGCAGCGGGCCACCAGCTCGCGCCACAGGGCGAACCCGCTCCGCTCGGCCTCGCCGGGGAGCTGCGGCGGAAAGCCCCAGTTCTGTCCTTCGGCGAACAGCGCGTCGGGCGGGGCGCCGATCGCCATGGCCGGCGCCCAGAGGTCGGGATGGGCCCACGTCTCGTAGCCGCCCGGGTGGCTTCCGATCGGCAGGTCGAGGGCGAAGGCCGCCGTACCGTCGCCCTCGATGGCCGAGAGCTGTTCGTGGGCGAGGTACTGGGCCAGGCGGTGGCTGAGCTCGACGAGCTCGCTCGGGTGGCCGGCGTCCACCGGGTCTGGTGTGGCGGTGGCCCGGAAACGGGCGTAGGCCGCGACGTCCGGGTGGGACAGCGACCACTGCTCGACGCGCGCGGCGAGCGGACCGCCGGCGGCAAGGCCGGCGGCCGCGGTGAGCAGCTGGCGCCGTCGCCGGCGCGCCAGCTCGCGCCAGTCGACGAGCTCGCCCACGGGCGGCGCCGGTTCGGGCGCGGGCAGCAGGGCGTTGAGCGAGGCGTCGTCGAGGTAGCACTCGTTCCAGTGCAGCCGGCTGACCGGCGCGTACGGACTGGGGTCGAACGGCTCGTCGAGAAAGGCCGCATACAGGGGCAGGGTGACGAGCGCGTCGACGCCGAGCGATGGCAGCCGCCGGCACAGGTCGGCGACGTGGCCGAAGCTCGGCAGCGGCCGCTCCTTCTCCCAGAGCGCGTACGCGGGTGCGAAGAGGGCCGTGCCGCCGTCGAGGGCGGCCGACCGCGGCATGCGGTCGGGGGCGACGACCACCGTGGAGGTCTCCTCGAAGCCGACCCCGGCGAGCGACAGCCGATGGCTCCCGAACGGGAGGTCGCCGGGCAGCTCGACGTGATCCTCGCTGACGGCGAGGCCGGCCACCGTGCCGTCGGCCAGCAGGAGCTCGGCGTCCGATGCCCCGCCGGCGTAGACCCGCTCGGGAGCACCGCTCACGCCGGTGGGCGGTCGCCGAGCGGTGAGCACGATCGGATGGGTGCGGCGCCCCTCCGAGCGGGCGTAGTCGGCCTCGACGACATCGACCACACGCTGCAGTGCCTCGGGGTTGGCGTCATGACGGCGACCCTCGTTGTCCCAGTAGAAGCTCTCGATCGCCAGCTCGTTGGCTCGTGCACGCAGCGCGTCGAGGTCCGTCACTGGCGGGACGATAGCTGACAGTCGAATTCGCCCGCACGTGACACGCGCTGGGGATACGGTCCGGTCCCGCGGTGGCCGGCAGTGGAGGACGGTCGATGGCGAAGCGATTCAGGTTCGACGACGGGATGACAGATTCCGACGGCGACGGGATCCCCGACGTGTTCGAGCGAGAGGTGCTGGGCACCGATCCGAACAAGCGCGATTCGGACGGCGACGGGCTCAACGACCGTCGAGGAGCGCTGGCTCGGGACGTTCGACGACGACGGCGACACCGACGACGATGGGCGACCCGACGGCGCCGAGGTGGCCATCGATGGGACCAACCCTCGTATGGGCCTGACGGTGCAGCCGAAGGGACCGCAGTTGCCGCAAGGTCCGGTCGGCCCGCCTGACATCCGACCCATTCCGCGCAACTGGGATCCGGACACGTTCGAGCCGGTGCCGGAGCCGCAGACGCCACCGCCACCTGTGATTTCGGCCGACGCCGACATCGACATCGGGGTCGACGACGGCGGGGCCGACACGGCGGTGGCGTACGCGGACTCGGCCGACGACTTCGTCACGGACGTCGACGAGCCGGGCGACGGCGCCGACGACTTCTACGCCTGATTCCCGCTCGACGCCGATCGCAGGACCACGAGCGACCGCTCCGGCACGGGCACCACGGCGTCGGCGGTGAGGACGGCGCCGGGCTCGGCGGTGTCGGCGGTGTCGAGCTCGATGACCCACGGCCGCGGCCACAGGGTGGCGGGCAGCTGCCACGGCAGGTCGATCTCGCTGGCGTTGAACAGGATGAGGAAGGACTCGTCGACGACGCGGCCACCGTGGGTGTCGGGCGTCGCGATCGCCTCACCGTTGAGCAGCACGCCAACCGACTTGGCGTAGCCGTTGTCCCAGTCGTCGTCGTTCATCGCCGCCCCGTCGGGCCGCAGCCACAGCACCTCTTCGGTCCCGCGGATCGGGTGGCCCTGGAACCATCGGCGCCGGCGAAACACGGGGTGCGCTCGGCGCAGTGTGGTGAGCGTCCGGCACCACTCGGTGAAGTCGTGGTCGACTTGCTCCCAGTCGTACCACGAGACCTCGTTGTCCTGGCAGTAGGCGTTGTTGTTGCCGCCCTGGGTACGGCCGAGCTCGTCGCCGCCGAGGATCATCGGCACGCCCTGGCTGAGCAGCAGCGTGGCCATCATGTTGCGGCGCTGGCGGTTGCGCAGCGCGGTCACGTCGGGGTCGTCGGTCGGCCCCTCGACCCCGCAGTTCCAGGAGCGGTTGTGCGACTCGCCGTCGCGGTTGCCCTCGCCGTTGGCGTCGTTGTGCTTGTCGTTGTACGAGACGAGGTCGGTGAGGGTGAAGCCGTCGTGGGCGGTCACGAAGTTGATCGACGCCGTCGGCCGGCGGGTGTCGGCCTGGTAGAGGTCGGAGCTGCCCGTGAACCGGGAGCCGAACTCGGCGAGGGCGGCCGGTTCGCCGCGCCAGAAGTCGCGAATGGTGTCGCGGTAGCGGCCGTTCCACTCGCTCCACAGCGCCGGGAAGTTGCCCACCTGGTAGCCGCCTTCGCCCACGTCCCACGGCTCGGCGATGAGCTTCACGGCCGAGACCACCGGGTCCTGCTGGACGAGGTCGAAGAACGCAGACAGCCGATCGACGGCGAACAGCTCGCGGGCGAGGGTGGACGCCAGGTCGAAGCGGAAGCCGTCGACGTGCATCTCGGTCACCCAGTACCGCAGGCTGTCCATGATGAGCTGCAGCACGTGCGGGTTGCGCATGTTGAGGCTGTTGCCCGTGCCGGTGAAGTCGAGGTAGAGGCGTGGCTCGTCGTCCATCGTGCGGTAATACGCCTGGTTGTCGATGCCACGCATCGACAGGATCGGGCCGAGGTGGTTGCCCTCCGCCGTGTGGTTGTACACGACGTCCATGATCACTTCGATGCCGGCTTGGTGGAGCGTCTTCACCATCGCCTTGAACTCGCTGATCTGGGTGCCGGCCGAGAGGGCGTACCCGTTGTGCGGCGCGAGATAGCCGATCGAGTTGTAGCCCCAATAGTTGCGTAGCCCGCGCTGGATGAGGTGGTGGTCGTGGAGGAACTGGTGGACCGGCATCAGTTCGATGGCCGTGATGCCGAGACCGGTGAGGTGGTCGACGATCGCCGGGTGGGCGACGCCGGAGTACGTGCCCCGTAGCTCCGGCGGCACATCCGGATGGGTGATCGTGAGGCCCCGGACGTGGGCCTCGTAGATGATCGTCTCGTGCATCGCGTGGTGCGGAGGGCGGTCGTTGCCCCAGTCGAAGAACGGGTCGCCGACGAGCCCGAGCGGGACGTGGGGCGCGCTGTCGGTGGTGTTCGGCTGGTCGGGCGACTCGAAGTCGTAGGCGAAGCACGCCTCGTCCCAGTCGACGGCGCCGTCGACCGCCTTGGCGTACGGATCGAGGAGCAGCTTGGAGGGGTTGCACCACTGGCCCTTGGCCGGCTCCCACGGGCCGTGCACCCGGTAGCCGTACCGTTGTCCGGGACGGACGCCCGGAAGGTAGGCGTGCCAGCAGTGACCGTCGACTTCGCGCAGGGCGATGCGTTCTTCGGCGATCGCCGTCACGGTGCCGTCGGCTGCCCGCTCGATGTGGTCGATCAGGCAGAGCTCGACGCCGTCGGCGACGCTCGAGAAGAGCGAGAAGTTGGTCCCCGACCCGTCGTACGTCGCTCCGAGGGGAGCCGGTTGGCCGGCCCACACGCGCCGGGTCGTCGTGATCGGTGACGTCGCTGCTCGTGGCGTCGACGTCCGGTCCGACTCGTGGGTCTCCGCGCTACTGGGTGGTTCGGTCACCTTCCTCGGCATCGGCGGCATTCTCGCGGACAATCGGACGAACCGCTCGCCCCGCTGGCCGATTTGGCTTGGGTACCGTCTGCCCCATGGCCAACGAGCAGATGCGGGACTACTGGGCGTCGATCGGAGCCGAGGGATGGGTGCGGCACAAGCACATCTTCGACTCCGAGCTGGCCCCGTTCGCTGCCGCCGTGCTCGAGAACGTGCGGCCGGGCCCCCGCGACCGGCTGCTCGACATCGGTTGTGGGACCGGCACCCTGCTCCATCTGGCGGCCGAGAGCGGGGCGTCCGGGCAGGGCGTCGACATCTCGCCGGCGATGATCGAGGCTGCGACGTCCCTGGTGCCGTCGGCGACGTTCGTCGTGGCCGATGCCCAGACCGACCCGCTCGGCGGGCCGTTCTCGGCGATGATCTCCCGCTTCGGCGTGATGTTCTTCGAGGACCCCGTGGCGGCGTTCGCCAACATCCGCCGCGCCGTCGAAGCGGACGGCCGGCTGGCGTTCGTCTGCTGGCGTGGCCTCGACGAGAACCCGATGTTCTCGCTCGGCACCAGCGTCCTGCTCGACCGGATCGACCCGCGGCCGCCCGGCCCGGTGGATGGTGCACCGGGTCCGCTCGGCTTCGCCGATCCCGATCGGATCCGGTCGGTGCTGACGGGGTCAGGCTGGGCGGACGTGTCCGTCGAGCCGTTCGACGCGATGTGTGACTACGGCCGCGACGGGACCGATGGCGTGGAGAACCGCCTCACGATGATCCTCGGCACCTCGGCTGGTTCGATGGCGTCGGCCAACGTTCGGCCGCAGATCGGCGAGGAGGCGTGGGCCGCCCTGCTCGACGACGTCCGCGCCGAGTTGCGGGCCAACCTCGTCGACGGGCGCGTGCAGTTCAACGGCGCCACGTGGCTGGTGACCGCCCGCAATCCCGGCTGATCCGGAGTCCCGTCGTGGGGAATCCGGCTGCGCCTCATCCCGCAAGCGGGCAGGCTGTCGCGATGCAGACGATGCCGATCCGCAGCGCCCGGTTGGAACTGACACCACTCTGCGTCGCCGATGCCGATGAGATGGTGACGGTGCTCTCCGACCCGACGCTGTACCGTTTCACCGGCGGCGAGCCGCCGACGTCGGATCAGCTGGTCCGCCGCTACACCGCCCAGGTGACGGGACCGCCGGCCGGATCGGTCGAGGAGTGGCACAACTGGATCATCCGCACCGTTCGCGGCGGGCCGGCCGTCGGCTACGTGCAGGCGACCGTCGCCGATGGTGGGCGCCACGCCGAGATCGCCTGGGTCGTCGGCGCCGCGTTCCAGGGACACGGCTACGCCTCGGAGGCGGCGTCGGCGATGGTCGGTGCCCTGGTCGGCGAAGGGGTTACCGAGATCGTCGCGCACATCCATCCCGACCATGCCGCCTCCAACGCCGTCGCGTCCCGCGTCGGCCTCCAACCCACCGAGCGCTTGGTCGACGGCGAGCGGGAGTGGCGTCTGGTCCTGCGGGAGAGCGACGAGACGCCCGAGCGCCCACTGTCGATCGTCTGATCGGCGCCGGACGCGCGGTCAGGCGGTGTCGGCCGCCGGGGCCAGGCCGAGCTCGGCGATCGACCGCTCCCGCATCAGGTACTTCTGCACCTTGCCCGTGACGGTCATCGGGAACTCGTCGACGAGCTTCACGTAGCGCGGCACCTTGAAATGGGCGATCTTGCCGCGGCAGAAGTCGCGGAGTCCTTCCTCGTCCACGGTGGCGCCGGGGCGGAGCTTCACCCACACCATCAGCTCTTCGCCGTACTTCGGGTCGGGCACGCCGATGCCCTGCACGTCGGCCACGTCCGGGTGGGTGTAGAGGAACTCCTCGATCTCGCGGGGGTAGATGTTCTCGCCGCCGCGGATCACCATGTCCTTGATCCGCCCGACGATGTTGACGTAGCCGTCCTCGGCCATCACCGCGAGGTCGCCGGTGTGCATCCAGTCGTCGGCGTCGATCGCCTCCGCAGTCCGGTCGGCGTCGTTCCAGTAGCCCTGCATCACCGAGTAGCCCCGCGTGCAGAACTCGCCGGTCTCCCCACGCGCCAGTGTCTCGCCGGTCGCCGGGTCGGCCACACGGATCTCGACGTGCGGGTGGGCGCGGCCGACGGTGGCCGTGCGGTGGTGCAGTGAGTCGTCGAGCAGTGTCTGTGTCGACACCGGCGAGGTCTCGGTCATGCCGTAACAGATGGTCACCTCGGCCATGTGCATGCGGTCGACACACGCCTTCATCACCTCGACGGGGCACGGCGAGCCGGCCATGACACCGGTGCGCAGCGACGAGAGGTCGTAGCGCTCGAAGTCGGGCAGGCCGAGCTCGGCGATGAACATCGTGGGGACGCCGTAGAGGGCAGTGCAGCGCTCGGCCTGAACCGTCTCGAGCACGTGGGCCGGGTCGAACGCGTCCGACGGGATGACCATCGTGGCGCCGTGCGTGGTGCAGCCGAGGTTGCCCATGACCATGCCGAAGCAGTGGTAGAAGGGCACGGGGATGCAGAGCCGGTCGGCGGCGGTGAAGCCCTGGCCGCGGGCCACGAAGTAGCCGTTGTTCAAGATGTTGCGGTGGGTGAGTGTGGCGCCTTTGGGGAATCCCGTCGTCCCGGACGTGTACTGGATGTTGATCGGGTCGTCCGGACGGAGCGCCGCCTTGCGGTCGGCCAACACGTCGGGCAACACCCCGCCCGTTCCGGCGACGATCTCGTCCCAGTCGTCCTCCCAGAAGAACACCGCGCGCTCGAGTCCGGGAACGTCGGGCGTGATCTGCTCGACCATGTCCATGTAGTCCGACGACTTGAACGACGGGGCGGCGAACAGCATGCGGCTCCCGGACTGCTGCAGGGCGTACGACAACTCGTGCGTGCGATACGACGGGTTGACGTTCACGAGCACGACGCCGATCTGAGCCGTGGCGTACTGAAGCAGCGTCCACTCGGCGTAGTTCGGGCTCCACAGCCCGACGCGGTCGCCGGGTTCGAGTCCGAGCCCGAGGAGCCCGAGCGCCAGACGGTCGACGCGTTCACCGAACTCGGCGTACGTCCAGCGGATGCCCTGGTGTCGGCTGATCAAGGCGTCACCGTCGCCGTGGGCGGCGACGATGCGGTCGAGATTGGCGCCGATCGTCTCGTCGAGCAGCGGGACGTCGGTGGGCCCGGCGTCGATTGCGAGTGACATGGCCCAATCGTCGCGCGCTCAACCGGGGCGGATGAGCAGGCGGCGCGTGTTGAACGGGACCTCCGGAGGGAGGGACTCGACGACATCGGCAAGGGTGGTGGCGCGCAGGCTCTCACGCCACGCCTCATGGGCCCGCCCCATGATGATGACGAGCTGGCACGGCTCCGTACACGCGTCGGGCGTCGATGCGCCGCGGCCCTGCTGGCGGATCTCGCGGCAGATGTACGGGTCGGTCCCGCCGTCGACGGCCTCGACGACCTCGAGGATCGAGATGTCGCCGGGGGCGCGGGCGAGACGGAATCCGCCACGCGGCCCGGTGGTCGCGGTGAGCACGCCATGGCGCACGAGTTGCGCGAGCTGCTTCGCCAGATATGGCGCCGCGATGCCGAAGTGCTCGGCGAGCTGGCCGGTGCTGACCGTCTGGCCGTCGGGAAGCTGGGCGAGGGCCGTGGCGCAGTGCAGGACCCACTCGGTCGTCTCCGGCAGCTTCATGCCCCGAGGCTACTCGGCGAGGGGCGCTGTCTCGGATATTGCGGATGTGAGATATCCGTAATATGGTGGTCGACGTCATCACGTACGAACCCCACACCAGGAGCATCACCATGCGAGTTGCCGTCGTCGGCGCCACCGGGCGCATCGGATCCCTCACCGTCGCCGCCCTCGAGCGAGATGGCCATGAAGCGGTCCGCATCAGCCGGACCGATGGAGTCGACGTGATCAGCGGTGCCGGGCTCGACGCCGCGCTCGTCGGTGTCGATGCCGTCATCGACGCCTCCAGCACCACTGCCACCGCTGAGGCGGACACCGTCGCCTTCTTCACGACCGCGACGCAGAACTTGCTCGCCGCCGAGCAGCGCGCCGGCGTCGGCCATCACGTCGCGCTCTCGATCACCAACATCGATCGGGTGGCCGGCAACGGCCACTACGCCGGCAAGCGCGCCCAGGAAGCGACCGTGGCGAGCGGGCCGATTCCGTGGACGATCGTGCCGGCCACCCAGTTCCACGACTTCCCCGAGATGGTCGTCGGATGGACCGAGCGCGACGAGGTGGCGCGGATCGCTCCCTTGCTCCTCCAGCCGATCGCTCCCGCCGACGTCGCGGCGATCCTCGCTCGGGTCGCCACCGGTGCCCCGCAGGGCCGCCACCGGGACATCGCCGGTCCCGACACGCACGACATGGTCGACATGGCCCGCCGCACGCTGGCGGCGCGAGGGCGCGAGGTTCGGCTCGTCGCCTCGTGGACCGACGCCGTGTTCGACGTGTCGATGTCGGGCGAGGTCCTCATCGCCGGTCCCGACGCCGAGCTCGGGCCGACGACGTTCGACGACTGGCTCGCCTCGCTCACCCCGGCAACCGTCTGATTCTCCTCATTGCGCCGTTCGTCAGGCTTCGACGACGACGTCGCGGACGTTTGCGTCGACGGTGAACGTCTTCCAGGTCGAGACGGCGGAGTCAGGATCGGTGGCATCGTCGACCGTCCGGAACTCTGCGGTCCAGGCGTCGTTCGTCACGGTGTGGCGCACGTAGCCGCGGTGGTCGGCCTCGACGCCGACGACGTCCGGGAACAGGCTCGTCAGCGCATCGGCCGCCGCCTGGTCGACGGGTGACCGGGAGCTGACGCCGGTCGAGACGAACTCGGCGCCGACGCCGGGGAGGCGGGCCGCCGCCGCCAAGTGGATGTCGCCGGTGAGCACGATCGTGCGCTCGGGCTGGGCGGCGGCCAGCAACAGTCGATCGCGGGCTGGCGCGTACCCGTCCCACTGGTCGTAGTTGATGATCGCCCCGTTCTCCAGGCGCATGTCGGAGACGACGGTCTGCTGGGCGATCACGGCCCAGCGCGCCGAGACGTCGGCCAGTCCGCCGGCGAGCCAGACTTCCTGCTCGGAGCCGAGCATCGTGCGATCGTCGACGAGGGCGTCGGCGCACGGCGGGTCGAAGTTCAGCGTCACGTCGCCGCACGCCTGGTCGCTGCGGTACTGCCGCCCGTCGAGCAGGAAGAAGGTGGCGAGTGAGCTCCACTCGACGCGGCGGTAGATGGTGAAGTCGGCGCTGGTTGGCCGGGCCATGCGAACCGGCATGTGTTCCCACCATGCCTGGTAAGCGGCGAGACGCCGCTCGGCGAACCCGTCGACGTCGGCGGGGTCCTCGGGGACGAGCCGGGCATGGTTGTTCTCCACCTCGTGGTCGTCCCAGATCGCCAACCAGGGTGCCGCGGCGCGCGACGCCGCGAGGTGGCGGTCGCCGAGGTATTGGCCGTAGCGGATGCGGTAGTCGTCGATCGTGCGTACCTCCGGCCCGTGGTGGCTGCGCAGCACGTGGTCGCCGACCGGGTTGGCCGCGTATTCGTAGATGAAGTCACCCAGGAAGACGACGAGGTCGGGCTGCCACTCGGCGATGTCGCGGTGGGCCGCGTAATAGCCGACTTCGAAGTTCTGGCAGCTCGCTGCGGCCACCGTGAGCGTGTCGGCGTCACGCGGCGCCGGGGCCGTCCGCCCGATCGGCGATGTCCATCCGCCCGTCGTGAAGCGGAACCATGCCGGTGCGGACAGGTCGACGACGGCGTGGACGGCGTGGCCCTCGCGGGCGAGGGCGTCGACCGTGCCGCCGGCGACGACCGACGTGAACCCTTCGTCCTCCGAGAGCTCCCAGGTCACGGGCACGTCGCCGGCCTCGAGGAGAGCGCCTCCGGGTCCGGCGAGGCGGGTCCACAGCACCACCGACGTGGCGTCGGGATCACCCGAGCACACCCCGAGCACGAATGGGTCGTCGGTCGATGGAGCCGAGCCCGGTCGACGACGGTCGGCGGCGCGGGCGAGCGGGAAGGCGGCGAGGGCGGCGGCGCCGAGACCGAGGGCGTCGCGGCGGGAGATCGGAGTCACACCGGAAGTCTGGCCGCGCCGGAGACACAGGTCGGTCCGCCCGGGAACGAGGCTGGGTGGGGCGTCCCGCACAGAATGCTTGGACGTCCAACCAAGTACGCTGACGGGCGTGACAGACGTAGCTGGAGATGTTGTTCGCTCCGTGGATCGAGCCACGATCGAGCGGGTCGGCGTGGTCGGAGCCGGCCTGATGGGATCGGGAATCGCCGAGGTGTGCGCCCGGGCCGGTATCGACACGATCGTTCGGGAAGTGGACGCCGCCGCCGCCGAGGCGGGCCGCAGTCGGCTCGTCAAGTCCCTCGACCGCGGCGTCACCGCCGGCAAGCTCGGCGAAGACGCCCGCGACGCCGCCCTCGCCGCCGTGACGTTCACGACCGACATCGACGACCTGGCCGACCGTCAGCTCGTGGTCGAGGCGGTCGTCGAGGACGAGGACACCAAGGTCGACATCTTCCGCCAGCTCGACAAGGTCGTCAACGACGACAACGCCGTGCTGGCGAGCAACACCAGCTCGATCCCGATCATGAAGCTCGGCATCGCCACGGCGCGGCCCGAGCAGGTGATCGGCATCCACTTCTTCAACCCGGTCCCGGTGCTGCGCCTCGTCGAGCTCGTCACCAGCCTGATGACCTCGCCGGCAACCGTGTCGACGGCGATGGACTTCGCCACCGGCACGCTCGGCAAGAAGGTCATCCGCAGCCAGGATCGAGCCGGCTTCGTGGTCAACGCCCTGCTGATCCCGTACCTCCTCTCGGCGATCCGCATGATGGAGTCGGGCTTTGCGACCGCCGACGACATCGACATCGGCATGGTCGAGGGCTGCAACCACCCGATGGGCCCGCTGCACCTCACCGATCTCATCGGCCTCGACACGACGCTCGCCGTCGCCGAGAGCCTCTACGAGGAGTTCAAAGAGCCGCTCTACGCCCCGCCGCCCTTGCTCTCGCGCATGGTCGAGGCGGGACTGCTGGGCCGCAAGACCGGGAGGGGTTTCTATGACTATGCCCGCTGAGTCGACGGTGTCGACGGTGCCCGCTGAGTCGACGGTGTCGACGGTGCCCGCTGAGTCGACGGTGTCGACTGAGTCGCCAGCACCGCGTGTCCTCGTCGCCAAGGTCGGCCTCGACGGCCACGACCGCGGCGTGAAGGTCGTCGCTCGCATCCTGCGCGATGCCGGCTTCGAGGTCATCTACACCGGGTTGTTCCAGACGCCCGACACGGTCGCCGCCGCCGCCGTCGACGAGGACGCCGACGTCATCGGGCTGTCGATGCTGTCGGGCGCCCACATGACGCTCGCTCCAGCGGTCGTGGCCAAGGTGCGCGAACGCGGCGCCGACATCCCCGTCGTCGTCGGCGGCATCGTCCCCGACACCGACGTGGCCGAGCTCAAGGCGCTCGGCGTCGCCGGCGTGCTGACGCCGGGCGCCAGCTCCGAGGCGGTCGTCCAGGCGATCCGCGACGCAGTGGCCTCGCGCTCCTGACCAGCGACTCGTCGCATCCATCGGCGCGCTCCCGTCAGCCATCGGGTTGGCGTCGCCCTCCTGTACGGTCGCGACCATGGCCCAACGGATCGACCGCGTCGAGCGGCTGACGAACCTGTTGGCGCTGCTCCTCGAGACACCGCGACCGCTGTCGCTGGTCGAGATCGCGGCGGAGCTCGAAGGCCAGTACACGTCCACCGGTAACGCCCTGCGCGCGGCGTTCGAGCGGGACAAGGCGGCGCTGCGCGACATCGGCGTGCCGATCGAGTCGGAGCATCGCGACGACGGCAGCTTCGGCACGTACGTGTACTGGATCGATCGCGCCCGCTACGAGCTGGCCGACCTCGATCTCGAGCCGGACGAGACCCGGGCCCTGCAGATGGCGTTCGCCGCCGTGCGCTCCACGAGCGGGTCGGCGATGACCGCCGGGGAGGAGGCGTTGTGGAAGCTCGGCGGCGGCGACGCGTTCGAGTCGGCCGCCCTCGTCACGGCGAGCGTCCCGGAGCTCCCGGCCCTCCCCGTGCTGCGCGATGCCGCGGCCCGGAGGGCGGTCGTGCAGTTCGGCTACCACGGGCGGCGACGCGAGGTCGACCCGTACGGGCTCCTCCTGCGCAACGGGTTCTGGTACGTGCTCGGCCGTGATCACGGCCACGACGAGCAGCGCACCTACCGCGTCGACCGGATCGAGGGCGACGCCACCATCGTCGGCGACGGCGGGGCGTTCGAACGACCCGCCGGCTTCGACCCTCGGGATGCCTTTCCTGCCGACGCGAAACGCTTCGGCGTGGGCGCGACCGGAGACGAGACGGCAGCTGCGCCGACGACGGCCAGCGTCCGCATCTCCGCCGACCGGGCGGTCCTCGTGGAGCGGCAGCTCGGGTCCGACCGCGTCACGCGCCGCTACAAGCGGGGCGACATCGTCGTCGACGTCCCATGCGCCAACCTCGACGCGTTCGGATCGTGGGTGCTCGGTCTCACCGACCACGCCGAGGTCCTGTCCCCACCCGCAGCACGTGCGGCGGTCGTCGACCGCCTGCGGGCGATCGCGGCCACGCCGCCGCGGACGCGTCGCAAGGCGGCGCGGTGACGGCGCCTCGCGAGCGGCGGGGGCCGGCGAGCGCCGAGCAGCGGCTCCGCCGGCTGCTCGTCATGCTGCCATGGTTGATGGAGCGTCGGGAAGTACCGCTCGCCGAGGTGGCCCGGACGTTCAAGATGCCCCCGGAGGAGGTGGCGACCGAGCTCGAACTGGCGGCGATGTGCGGGGTGCCGCCCTTCGTCGACGAGATGATCGACGTGTTCATCGACGACGAGATGGTCTACGTCGGTGTTCCCCGGCTGTTCACCAAACCGCTGCGCCTCACCGCTCCCGAGGGGTTCGCCCTCCTCACGTCCGGGCGGGCCGCGATGCAGCTCCCGGGGGCCGATCCGGGGAGTCCCCTCGGGCGTGGCCTGGCGAAGCTGGCGGCAGTGCTGGGTGAGCCGGAGGACGGTGCGGCGCTGGTCGTCGAGTTGGCACCGACCCCGCTCGTCGACGAGTTCGTCGAGGCCACCCGCCGGGTCGAGCGACTGCGGATGCGGTACTTCACGGCATCCCGGGACGAGGTGACCGAGCGCGAGTTCACGCCCCGCCGGGTCTTCCACGAACGGGGGGACTGGTTCGTGGCCGGCGACGATCATCTGTCGGGCGAGTACCGGACGTTCCGCGTCGACCGGGTCGAGGCGATCGAGCACACCGGTGAGGTCGACGACCCGATCGACGCCGACGCGGCCGACCATCCGGCGACCTCGGTGTCGTGGTCTGCCGACGGCTCGCTGCCCAGGGTGACGATCCGCCTCCAGCCGGCCGCGCGTTGGGCCGTCGAGCAATACCCGGTCGTGTCGGTGGTCGACGCCGGCGACGGTGCCGTCGACGCGACGTTCGTCGTGCTCAGCGAGGTGTGGCTGGAACGATTGCTGCTCCGCGTCGGCACCGGCGCCGAGGTGCTCGAACCGGCGAAGTGGCGATCCGTCGCCCGCGAGGCGGCCACCCGCCTCCTCGCCAAGTACCAGTAGGCCACCGGTCCCGCGCCGGCACCTGCGCTCGGTCGGCCGGGCGCCTCATCGAGACCGTTTCGGCTCTCGCCGATCCGGGTACGAGCCGGACCGATGGAGGCGAGACGATGACGACTGTCGGTGTGGTGGTGCACGAGGGCAAGTCCCTGGGCGGCGGGCCCGACGAGCTGCGTCGCCGGCTCGCCGATGCCGGTCATCCCCACGCGTCGTGGGCGTTCGTCCCCAAGAGCAAGAAGGCACCGGCCGCGGTGCGCAAGCTGGTGGACGACGGCGTCGACCGTCTCATCGTTTGGGGCGGGGACGGAACCGTCCGGCGGTGCATCGACACGCTGGTCGCCGACGACGCCGCGGCCGAGGTGGCGATCATGCCCGCGGGCACGGCCAACCATCTGGCTCGGGCCCTGGGCGTGCCCGGCGACCTGGCCGGCGCCGCAGACGTCGCACTCGCGGGCGTGCCGCGAGCGATCGACATCGGTGTCGTCAACGGCGAGGCGTTCGCCGTGATGGCCGGCTCCGGATTCGACGCCTTGATGATCCGCGACGTCGCCGACGGAAGCAAGGCCCGGTTCGGCCGGCTCTCCTACGTGCGCGCGGCGACGCGCCACCTGACATCGGCGGGAGCGGGCATGAGGATCGAGGTCGACGGCGACGCGTGGTTCACCGGGCGGGCGGCCTGTGTGCTCGTCGGCAACGTCGGGCGGATCATCGGGGGGATCGATGTCTTCCCCGAGGCCCGGCTCGACGACGGCGTCCTCGAGGTGGGGGTGGTCACCGCCGCGAGGCGTCGCGACTGGGCTCGCGTCGCGGCGCGCGCCATCGCCGGTCGGATCGACGCGTCGCCCTTCGTCGAGACCACGTCGGCGGCGAGCCTGCGGATCGAGCTCGACCGCCGGATGCCTTGGGAGCTCGACGGCGGTGACCGGGCGCCGGCGCGGAAGTTCGAGCTGTCCGTACTGCCCCGGCGCATCCCCGTCATGGTGCCGGCGCCGTGAGCGGGACGGCGACGCTCGACGCCGACCGTGGTGCCGGAGTGGGGTGGGCGCAGGCCTGGCCACTTCGGAAGCCGGCGATGGTGCGCATCGGCACGGGGATGGTGCTGCTGTTCGCCGCCACGACCGCCGTCGGCCTGCTGTACATGGGGCTCCTCGACGGTGGCGCCATCGGCGATGCCGACCGGCGGGCCGTCGAGTGGTTCGCCGAGCGGCGGACACCCACCTGGAACTCGCTCAGCGAGATCGGCTCGATGCTCTCCGACACCCTCGTCAAGGTCGCCGCGGTCGCCGTCGTGGGCGGTGCGATGGTGCTGGTGTGGCGACGATGGCACGACGGTGTCTTCCTCGCGGTGTCGGTCATCGTCGAAGCGACCGTGTTCGTGTGCTCCAGTCTCGTCATCGACCGCGACCGCCCTCCCGTCGAACCCCTCGATCCTCCTGCGCCGTCGGGCAGCCTGCCGTCCGGACACACCGCGGCGGCCGTGGCCTTCTACGGTGGTCTCTTCGTGATCACGTGCTGGCGGACCCGCCGCGCCGGCATCCGTCTCGTCGTCGGGTTGGTCGCCGTCGCCGCCCCCATCATCGTGGGGGTCTCGCGCGTCCAGCGGGGCATGCACCACCCCGTCGACGTCGTGCTCGGTGCCGCTCTCGGCGTCGCCACACTCGTCGTCGTACGTGCCGCGCTCGAAAGCGGCGCCGCCGACATCGACCGCCAGTGGGGAGAGCGGGCCCCCGAGCGGGTACGCCGTCTGGAACTCGTCGAGGGAGCAGAGCGATGACCACCGATCTCACGTCCGTCTCGTCCCCGTCGGATGCGGCTCGGAACGTTGCCCAGCATCCGACATTGGTCGCTCTCGGCCGGGCCGGCTGGGTCGCCAAGGGGATCGTCTACGGCCTGGTCGGCGTGCTCGCCGTGCCGATCGCGCTCGATGGTGGCTCGGACACGTCCGGGGCCGCGGGGCAGCAGGAAGAGGCGAGCCAGACCGGCGCCGTCCAGGAGATCGCCGAGTCGAGCTATGGCACGCCGCTGCTCGTCGCCATCGCCATCGGTGTGTTCCTCTATGCGGCGTGGCGGCTCGTGTCCGCCGCACTTCCCGCCGAGCACTCGGTCAAGGCGTGGGCCACGCGAGCCGGCTACGTGGTCAGCGCCCTGGTGTACATCACGTTGGGATGGACGGCGATCTCGTTCGTCCGCAACGGTGGCGGGAGCGGTCAGCAGTCCGAAGACAGCAAGGTCGAGGGGTTCACCCGCGACCTGATGGAGCATTCGGCGGGTCGCTGGCTCGTCGGCCTGGCCGGGGCCGCGGTGGTGGGTCTCGGGGTCTACTTCGTCGTCCGGGGGATCAAGGCGTCGTTCCGTGACGAGCTCGAGCCCCGGGCCGTCGGCCCGCTCAGCCCGGAGACGATCGTGAATCTCGGACGCGTCGGCTGGGTCGGGCGCGGCATCGTCACCGGACTCGTCGGCTGGTTGCTGCTGCGCGCGGCCGTCTCGTTCGATCCCGACGAGGCCAAGGGCATCGACGGTGCCCTGCGCTCAGCGACCAGCTCGGGTGTCGGTGCCGTGCTCGTCGGCTGCGCAGCGGTGGGCCTGATCGTCTACGGGGCGTTCTGCGTGGTGTCGGCGCCCCGCCAACAGCTCAAACCGGCCGGCTGAGCGAGGCCCTCGTTGCCCGTCACGCTCGCCGTGGTGCTCGCTGCCGTGCTCACCGCCGCCGCAGTGGGGGCGGTGTCGCGCACGCGCCGCGGCCCCGACCCCGTGGACCCGGCTGCGGAGGAACGCTGGCTCGTTGCGTGGATCGGCCGCCGTCAGCGCC
Source organism: Desertimonas flava (assembly GCF_003426815.1). Classification (GTDB taxonomy): domain Bacteria; phylum Actinomycetota; class Acidimicrobiia; order Acidimicrobiales; family Ilumatobacteraceae; genus Desertimonas; species Desertimonas flava. The sequence continues at coordinate 7,594 of NZ_QKYK01000039.1, read as the reverse complement.
TGAAGACGCTCGTGCGCCGGCTCGACCGCGAGATCGTGGGCGGAGTGATGCTCGTCGTCGCGCTCACGGTGGTGTTCGCAACGGCGCTGGTCGTTGGACTCGTCTTCGACATGGTGGACGCCGAGTCCGGCCTGGCCGCATGGGACCGGAGCGTCTCGGAATGGGGGAGCAGGCACGCGACCGAGCGGTCCGTTCGCATCCTCGATCACATCACCGATCTCGGCGGAACGGGTGTGTTGACCGGGGCCGTGATCGTCGTCGCCGCCGTCGACTTCGCCCGCCACCGCGACCGCGACGTCGTGCTCTTCCTCGTCGTCACGCTCATCGGGGTCGTCGTGGTCAACAACGCGCTCAAGGTCCTGGTCGGTCGAGAGCGCCCACCCGTCGAGCACCTCGTCGGGGCGGCCGGTGCGTCGTTCCCCTCCGGGCATTCGTCGGCCGCAGCGGCCGCGTGGTTCGCCCTCGCCCTCGTGGTCACTCGTCACCAGGGCCGGCGACGTCGCGCCGTCGCCGCTGGTCTGGCCGCGCTGGTGACGGTCGCGGTCGCCGCGTCACGGGTCCTGCTCGGCGTGCACTGGCTCACCGATGTCGTGGCCGGCGTGGCCGTCGGCTACGGCTGGTTCGTTCTCAGTGCGGTCGTCTTCGGCGGTCGTCTCCAGCGCCTCGGCGATCCGGCGACGCATGCGTCCGAAGCAGACCCTTCGCTACAGCGCTGAGTCGGCGGCCACCGTCAGGCGGGGCTCGCCGTGCTCGTCGGCATCGGCACGCTCCAGGATCATTCGCGCGTCGCGTCCGTCGAACTCGATGACGCAGACGTGGTTGGCGAAGAACGGGCCGTCCATCATCGACCAGGACGTCGGGTGACGCCGGGCTCCCGACGCGCGCCGGAGCATCCGCCCCACCAACGCGCCGATCGGTGAGAGCCCGAGTCGGAGTGTTCGACGGGTGCCCGAGTCCAGCACGTTCCGGATGGGCGAGTTGACGATCTGGTGGACGCGGCTGGTCGGCGGGGGCGCATCCGGGCCGGCGACGAACGTCGCCCGCGCCCGGTAGCTGAAATGGACGTCGCCGGACAACACGAGCACGGTCGCCGGCGGGGATGTCGTCCCGGGCGAGTCCGGCGTCGACACGCGCTGCAGGAGGTTCATGAAGTCCACGAACGAGCGATGGAACGACGACCAGTCCTCGAGGTCGGCGGCCTGGCGGACCCACTCCCCGAGACGCGCGCCCGGGCGGCCCCAGGCACCGCTGGCGACTCGCTCGCTCCACTGCTCGAGGTCGTGGACCCCACCCGGCATGATCACCGGCACCGAGGTCGCGAGCACGAGGTGATCACACTCGACGTCGGCGTGGTCGACGACCCACTCCCAGTCCCGTTCCGAGACCATCCGCCGGCCGTTCGGGTCGAGCACCCGCGACTGCCGGCAGTCGATCACGACGAGCCGGATCGGACCGAGGTCACGCCAGAAGCTGAACCGGTAGCCGCCCGCTCCGGGCTCGCGGGTGCTCGTTTCCCTGGCCCACGCCTCGAGCGCGGAGGAGGCGTCCCCGGCCTCGACGAACCGCTCGAGCATCCCCTCGGCGCGGATCTCGTCCGGGGACAGGTTGCCGAGATGCTGGTACACCCAGTACGACATCAGCCCGGCCGTCAACCGCTCGTCCCACCAGTCGTGGCGGCGGATCTCCTCGCACCAGGTCGCCGACGTGTTCCAGTCGTCGATCATGTCGTGGTCGTCGAAGATCATCGCGCTGGGCACCACCGACAACAGCCAACGCTCGACCTCGGGCTGCCACGCCTCGTGGTACAGCCAGGTGTACTCCTCGAAGTCGGCGACGTCGTCGAGCGGCGGGTACCGATCGTCCCCGTCCAGGTGCCCGCGACGTTGCTCGACCCGCGCCCGTGTCGCAGGTGATGAGTCGTCGGCATACACCTGGTCGCCGACGAACAGGAGGAGATCGGGCCACTGGTCGGGCTCCTGGCCCAGGATGCGCAGGGCGTGGGCGTAGAGCGCATCGACCCCGCGCGCCCGATCGTCGGCGTCGCCGTCGAGCGACCACGGAGGCTCGTGGGGTGCGGTGGCCCGGCAGGAACCGAACAGGATGCGCCGCGGGCCGCCGTCGAGCGCCCGGATCACGCTCGGCGGGAACGCGGTGCCGGCCGGGGGCCAGCACCGCTGACCGTCGAGATGCACCTCGTACGGCGTCGTCGACCCCGGGACCAGACCCTCGACGATCACGAGCGCGTAGTGATGACCGCACACGGTGAATGTCGGGGACTCGTGATCGAGCACGCGAACCGTGCAGGGCTCGTCCGTCTCCACCCAGATGGTGGCCGTCGACCGGGAGACGTGTCGGAGTAGGGGCCCGAGGACCAGGTGCGTCATCGAGGGTGCAACGTAGCGTCGGTGGCACGACCGAACGGCACGGATCGCGTGGTTGAGCGGCCGCGGTGTCAGGAACCCGGGGTGAGCGTGTAGCGGATCGGCAGGGTCTTGTGGCCGCCGACGAACGTGGTCTTGGCCGTCGCCGGCTCACCGGCCAGTTCCAGCGACGCCAGGCGCGGCACGATGTGGCTGAACAGCGAGCGCAGCTCCATCCGAGCCAGCTGGTGACCGAGGCAGAAGTGGATGCCGTACCCGAAGGCGATGTGCTTGCTGGCGTTGGGCCGGGCGACGTCGAAGCGCAGCGGATCGTCGAACACGGCGGGATCGATGTTGCCGGCGAGGTACGACAGCAACAGCCAGTCACCCTTGGCGATGGGGAAACCGGCGATCTCGGCATCGACCTGCGCGGTGCGCATGAAATGGCGTACCGGTGTCGTCCACCGGATCATCTCGTCGACGGCATTGGGGATCAGGTCTGGCTCGTCCTGCAGCCGACGCAGCTGATCGGGGTGCTCGGCGAGGGCGCGAAGGCCGCCGGCCATCGCCGCGGCCGTCGTGTCGTGTCCGGCGGTGGCGATGATGGTGTAGTACCCCATCTTCTCCAGCTCGGGCATCGGCTCGCCGTCGATGGTGCCGTTGGCGATGAGCGTCGCCAGGTCTCCGGTCGGATTCGCCTGACGGTCGGCCGTGAGGCCGGCGAAGTACTGGTAGAAGTCGACGACCACCTGGAGCATCTCCTCGGGGGTGGTCGTCTCACGCTGCAGGTCGGGGTCCTCTGCGCCGAAGAGCTCCTGGGTCAGCTGCTTCATCCGTGCGTAGTCGGACTCGGGAAGGCCGAGGATGGCGAGGATCACCTGCAGGGGGTAGGACAGGGCGATGTCGCGGTAGAAGTCGGCCTCGCCACCGAGACGCTCGAGCGTGGCGACCGCCTCCCGGCTCAGCTCGTCGAGCCGATCGGTCAACCGGCCGACGCTCGACGGTTTGAACCAGTCGGCCGTGAGCGCCCGGTACTTGGCGTGATCCGGTTCGTCCATGTGGATCAATGTGCGGATCTGACCCTGCTCTCGGTGACGCAGCTCGATCGCCTCGTCGGTGCCGAGCACGGGCTCGGGCCCGTTGCTGAACTCGGCGGGCCGGCGTTCGATGTCGAGGATCGCGTCGTGTCCGATCACGGCGAGGAACGGTTGGAACCCCTGCTGCTCGATGCGATGGATCGGCCCGTCGGCGTGCAGGGCGAGGGCCTCGCTCCGCCAGCGGTCGAGGTCGCCGTAGCGGTGCGGGTTGGTGAACAGGTCGGTCATGCGAGGCTCCTTGGCGACGGTGCCGTTGGTCAGGGGAAGGTGAGGACGGGCTTGATCACGGCTCCCGACGCACTGGCGGCCTCGGCGTCGTTGATCTCGGCGATCGGGAACTCGGTGATCAGCTCGTGGAACGGAAACTCCCCGGCGGCATTGAGCGCGGCGAGGTGCGGGATGAACTCGGTCGGTACGGCATCGCCTTCCATCACGCCCGTGATGCGCCGGCCGCTGATCATCGACAGGAAGTCGAACGTGACATCACCGAAGCCGACACCGGCCATCGCCAACGTGCCGATGTTGTCGAGACCGTCGTAGAGCGAGCGCACGACGGCGGCATTGCCGGTCGTGTCGAAGGCGTAGCGGGATCCGCCGCCGGTGGCCTCGCGGATGAGATCGGCGAGTTCCGCCGGTGAGCCGCCGAGGGTGGCGGTCGCACCGTACCTGGTGGCCAGTTCGAGGCGATTGGCGTGGCGGTCGATGGCGACGATCGTGCCCGCACCCGCGAGCTTGGCGGCCATCACGGCGCTGAGCCCGAGGGCGCCGGCGCCGGCGATCACGACGGATGCGCCGGGCTCGACGGCGAGCGTGTTGAGGATCGTGCCGGCGCCGGTCTGCACGCCGCAGCCGAGTGGCCCGAGCCGCCGGAGGTCGAGGCCGGCGTCGACCTTGACGACCGAGTCAGCGGCCACGACGGTCAGACCGGCGAACGACGACTGACCGAAGAAGTGGGAGCCGACACGGTCGCCGTTGGCATCGGTGAACACCGAGCTCCCGTCGGGTCGCCCGCCCGACATGTTGTGCAGGGCGAAGTTGAAACAGTACGGCCGCCGACCGGCGTCGCACGCCGGGCAGTGGTGGCAGGAGGTGAACGACAAGACGACATGATCGCCGGGGCCGACGTCGGTGACCCCGGCACCGACCGACTCGATGATCCCGGCGCCCTCGTGCCCGTACACCTGCGGACCGGCGAAGAACTCCGGTGGCAGCTCACGGGCGAGCAGGTCGGTGTGGCACATGCCGGCGGCGACGATCCGGACGAGGACCTCGCGGTCTCCGGGGTCGCCCACCGAGAGCTCCTCGACCGTGAACGGGCCGGTGCCGGCTCGGAGCACGGCCGCCTGCGTGATGTGCGCCATCGTTCGCCCCCCTCGAGCGTGATCCGTCGGCTCGATCGCCGCCGGCAGCAACCATACATCGATGTATGGTTAGATGTCGAGTTGGACGAGCAAGCGACGACGAGCGACGACGAGCGACGACATGGAAAGACGGGCAGGACGATCGAGTGCGTCGGGCGGGTCGGCGCCGACGGTGCTGCCGGTCGACGTGTTGACCAAGGCCCTCGCCCCTCCGCCGCGGAGCGACGGACGGTTGCGGCGTTGGGACTACCTGGTGACGGCGATCGAGATCCTCTCCACCGACGGGGTGGGCGCCCTGACCACCACCAACCTGTGTGCCCAGCTCAACGTCACCCGCGGCTCCCTGTACCACCACTTCGCCAGCGGTCCGGCGCTGCACGCGGCGGTCATCGACTTCTGGGAGAACGAGCTGGTTCCCGGTCTGCTCGCCCACGCCGAAGCGGTGGCCGACCCGTCCGAGCGGATCGACGTGCTCAAGTCGTTCGCCCTCTGGGGCGACCACAACGCCGAGAAGGCGATCAGGGCGTGGGGTGCGACCAATCCGATGGTGGCCGCCGCGGTGCGCAGGGTGGACGTCGCCCGCGAGCAGCGGCTGGCCCGGATGCTCGAGGACGCCGGCGTCGACCCGAGCCGGGCAGGTGATTTGGCGAGGATCGGGTTCGCGATCCTCGTGGGCAGCCAGCAGTTCGACGACCGGATCGACCGCCGGCGCCTCGGTGCCCTTCTCGACGAGTTCGAACGCTGGGTCCGCTCCGCCCTCAGCGACGCCTGAACCAGCGACGCCTGTTCCGGCCGCTGCGCGGACGGCGACGGAGGTACAACTCGTCGAGATCGGTCGGGTCACTGACCCCGTGGGCGGCCAGCAGGTGGGGGAGGATGGCCGCCGTGGCGGCGGCGTCGGCGAGGGCGTCGTGGTGGCTCACGAGGGCGACGTCGTAGCGGGCGCAGACGTCGGCCAGTCCGTGGGTGAGCAGCCGGTCGGGATCGAGGCGACGGGAGAGTTCGAGCGTGCAGAGGCGGGTGGGTAGCTCGATGGGGCTGCCGTGGTGGCGGGACCACCGCTCGACGAACGCCGCGTCAAACGCCGCGTTGTGGGCGGTGAACACCGCACCCTCGAGCCGCTGGGCGAGCTCGGCGAAGGCGTCGCCGGCCGGCGTGGCGCCGCGGAGGCTCCGCCTGGTGAGCCCGTGGATGTGCGTGGGTCCGACGCGGCTCCACGGCCACCGCAGCCGCACCAGCGTGGACCACTCGTCGAGCACGGTGCCGTCGGCCTCGACCGTGACCACGCCGATCTGGAGCACCCGATCGCGTCCAGGACGGAGCCCCGAGGTCTCGAGGTCGACGACGGCGAATCGAGGAAGTCCCACGCTCCGACTGTACGCGTCGGGTGTGACACCACCGTCGTCTCGCTGGCTGCCCACGCCGTCGCCGTCCTCGACGACGCGTCGGGTGCCGAGATCCTCACTGCCTGATGGCCCAGGGTGGGGTCCGGCGTGTTCCGGGTCCGAAGGCTGGTGGGGGTGGGCAGTGGTAGGTGCGTCCGGTGGGGGTGATGATCTCCAGGGTTGGCGAGTGTGGATGGTCGGGGTCACGGTGCTTGCGGACGGTCCAGCCCGGTAGCTCCTTGAGCAGGTTGTAGGACGCGCAGGCGGTCTGTCCGTTCTCGACGGCTGAGTCGTGGCTCTGTGAATAGGGGTCGACGTGATCGAGCTGCAGGTCGTCGCCCGTGTGGTCGCATGCCGGCATCCGGCAGACGTTGGCGTCGCGGGCGCGGATCCATCGGGCGACCACGGGGTGGAACCGGCGTCGGTGCGTGTCGACGGCGACCACGGTGTCGTCGGCCGGATCGGTGAACACCCGCCGCAGCCACACCGCCGCTGACCCGCCGTCGCCGTCGCCGTCGCCGTCGCTGTCGCGGTCGTTGTCGTTGTCGCTGTCGCCGTGGTGGGTGAGGGTGTCGAGGAGCTCGCGGACCCAGGCGGCGGGCACGGGTCCGTACCCGTCGATGATTCCGGGTGTGGAGCCGTGTGCGAACAGCGAGTCGGCGGGGATCGTCACCCGCAGTTCGGTGTCGGGTACCGCACCACGCTGACCGGTGAGCAGTTCGACGAAGAGGTCGGCGCGCAGCTGGTCGAGGTTGCGGCCGTCGCCCTCGCTGCGTGCGTTGCGGGCCGCCCGGTCGATGGCACCGAACGCTCGCACCCCGTCGCGCATCGGCACGAGACCCGACAGGCGGACCATCCCGTCGGCGACCGGCCGCATCGTCAGGCAGCGCTGCTCGACGGCGGCGCTGTGGCGTTCGAGGTAGCCACGCTCGTCGAGCTCGATGGCGAGGAACCGCGCCGCGGTCTCGACCTTGCCGATGCCCAGCCCCGGCAACTGAGGGCTCAGCCGGGCATCGACGTGGCGGGCCAGTTCGTCGCTGAGGTGCTCGCACTCGCGGGCCACGACATGGGCTGCCCGTTCGGACACGTCGCCGCTTCGCAGGATCGCGGCGAGCATCGGGAAGCGACCGTCGAGCTGGCGGGCCAGGCGCATGTCCGACGCGGCGTGCTGCGGTGAGATCCCCCGCGCCAGACCCAGCTCGTCGGCGATGCCGCGGCCGAGTAGGCGTGGGCCGATGCCGGCGTCGCGCTGCTCGGCGAGCGTCGCTTCGGCGAACTGCACCGAGACTTCGGCCCGCAGCCCGGCGCTGGCGTTGACGATGCGTTCCAACAGGGCCACCTGGGCGATCTGGGTGCTGGTCGTGGACGCCGGCCGCATGCCCGTGATCGCC
>NZ_QKYK01000038.1 GCF_003426815.1 Desertimonas flava | reverse complement strand
CGTCGACGAGGCCGCGGACGTGGACCCGGAAGCTGTGCAGATCGTTGCCCAGGGCGTGGGTGGTGAGGTCGTTGCGGTAGCGCTGGTAGAACGCGGTTCGTTCGTCGGGTGAGAGGCGACTGGTGGCGTTGCTGACGGTGTCGGCGTAGGCGCCGGAGAGGTCACCGCGGCGGGTGGCGTCGCCGAGTGCGGGTAGCTGGTCGAACAGGTCGGAGCGTGATGAATCGCGTTCGGGTTGGCGGTTGGGGCGTTGTCCTCGGGGGTCGAGGGAGCGGCTGGGTGGGGGTGGGATGGTGCCGGCGGGTGGGCGGAGGTCGCGTTCTTTGCGGGCGAGGTCGGCGCGGATGCCGTCGATCATGTTGGCCGCGCGTGTCACTTCGAGGCTGGCGTGTTTGAGGGTGTCGGTGGTGAACGTTTCGACGGCGAGGTCGGCGAACGCGGTGCCGAGGGCGTCGACGGCAGCGTGGAGCTGGTCGAGGTCTGGGCGGTCGCCGGGAGGCCATGACGAAACGCTAGTCGACTGCGCTCCGCTGTGCAACAGGTGTTCGGCTATTTTCTCGTGATTGTTCTGTCTGTCCGCACAAATCGGCAGGATCGGCACGATGTGCGCGGACAGGATGACGTCAGTCCGGCGCGTCGCTGGCGATCGCCAATCCGTGACGTGCCATCCGGTCCAGTGTCCGCGGGAACGAGACCCCCGCCGCCGCGGCGACGGCATCCATGTGTGCGACGTCCTTCGACAGCAGTTCGGCCCCACGTCTGCGGCCGTCCGAGTGGCGGGGGAAGGGGTGCGCGCATCCGCCGGCGACGAACATCTCGGTCGCACGGGAGCCGCCCGTCGATGCGGCCAGTGCGGTGGCCGCCTGCTCCACGTCGAGCTCCAGCGCCGCGCACAACTCGACCAGGTCGGCGAGGACCCCGACCTGGGCGGTGAACGCGTAGTTGTTGACCAACTTCAGAATCTGCCCGGTGCCGATGCCGCCGGCGTGGACGACGAGGGCGCTGAACGCGTCGATCACGGGTCGAGCGGCGTCGACTGCCGGAGTCTCGCCGCCCACCATCGTGGTCAGTGTGCCCGTCGCTGCTCGAGCTCGACCCCCCGAGACCGGCGCGTCGACCACGGCGACCCCCGAGCGAGCGGCTGAGGCTCCGATTCGCCGGCAGGTCTCGGGGTGCACCGTGCTGTGGAGGGCCAGGATCGATCCCGGCCGGAGGTGGGGCAGTGCGGCGTCGGCGACCTCCACGACGTCCGCATCGTTGCCGACGCAAACGCCGACGAGGTCGCTCCGGGCCGCGAGCTCGGCGACCGACTCGACGACGGTGGCTCCGGCGGCACGTGCCGTGTCCGTCTGGGCGATCCGTCTGGCGAAGACGGCCAGATCGAAGCCGGCTCGTGCGATGCGCACGGCCATCGGCTCGCCCTGATCGCCGAGGCCGATGAAACCGACTGTCGTGACCGGCGAGACGGTGATCGGACTCGCGATGCTCGAAAGTGTCGCCATGCCTAGCGACATTAGTTAATTGGGCGAGGTGTCGTCCCACGACACGGTGCCGCCGCCGGCTTCACCGCTCCCGGAACCGTCGACGGGCAGGCCGGACGCCCCCCGCACGCTGTCGATCACGGCGTCGAGATCGTTCTGCGAGTACATCTCACCATGAGGGCTCTTGTGGAACGTCGCGACGTTCCGGCCCTGGCTCACGGAGTAGCTGGACTCCACCTCGACGGCCCCGCCGTCGGTGGTCTCGCCCACCGTCTCGGACGAGACCACGTCGATGGTGATCGTGATGTCGGCGTCGTCGTACAGCGCCTCGATCGCGTTCACCGGCAGCTCGCCCGAGAGCACGCCCTCGATCATCTCGCCGGCGTTGCCGGCGGTGTCGTGGTCGATCGGCACGGTGACGGTGGTGGTGACCACGGTCGATCGCGTCGCGCTGGACGACACGTCGACCCCGCTCCCCGTCACCGGCGCGATGCTCGACGACACGCCACCTCCGCCCCGGGCGGCGATGGTGACCGTCACGAACTCCTCACCGGTCGACAGCTCGCGGTGCACATCGACGACGGCGGATGCGCTCCCCGTGGCGGTCGACCCGTCCTCGGTGACCGACCCGCTGATGGAGCCGGCGACCCTCACACCCTGCCGCGTGGCGTTGCCGTCGGCATCGGTCGAGGTGTACACGCCGGCTTCGAGGGCGGCGTCCCCGCTGATCGCGAGCGCGCCGCTGATCTCGCCGTGGGCGCTGACGTACACACCCACCTCGTCGGTGTCCTCCACACCGTGGTCGTCCCACAGCTGGTCGACCTTCTTCTGCACGTCGGTCCTCCAGTCGTCGAAGAGCATGCCGTTCGCGATCCGTCGGCCCTGGTCGGCCAACGAGACGTTGGAGGCGGCGATCAGGGTGTCCACGGCCTGCTGTGCCTCCTCCTCGTCGGCGAACACCAGCCGTTGGCCGGCGACGACGTAGACGCCGGCACCGATCTCGATCTCGCCGGCGTCGACGACCAACCCGAGCGAGTCCTTCTGGGTCACGACCGCCTCCACCGTGCCGTCGCTCATGTAGGAGAGGCGTAGCTCGGAGCTCGAACCGAGGTCGATGGCGATCCATCGGACCCCGACCTCCACGCCGAACGTGGCCAGGAACGTCTCGCTGAACTCGGCGAAGCCGTTGGCCCGCTCGAGCTCGTCCAGCTGCTCGGCGGTGAGCACGTTGCCGTGCCGGAGCATGTAGGCCATCACCACGTCGGGTTGGTTGACGAGCAGCCATTCCTGCTGCCACGGGGACAGGGCACCCCACTCGGTCCCGGTGGTCGTCGCCGGCATGTCGGGACGAAGGGTGGCGGTCAGGTCGCTGTGATCCTCGTCGAGGTACCCCTCCGACGGCGGATCGTCGGTCGCCGGCCTGTCGCTCTCGGCGCTCGCCGATGCCACGAGCTGGTCCCACGGCGTCGGGGGCGGCCCTGGCTCGGCAGCACTCCACCCGATCATCGACTGGTCGCCCGTGACGCGAGCGATCGCCGGCATCCACAGCGTCTCCAACTCGAAGCGGACGTGGCCGATCCTCGTCAGGGCAGCAAGCGCAGCGAGGTCGGCGGTGCGGACGCCTCGGAGATGCTCCACCGCCGCGGCGGTGTGGATCGACAGCGTCGTGACGCGGGCCGGGTCGAAGCCGACGAAGCGACCACTCACGGCACGACCTCGGCCGCGGCGGCGATCAGATCGGCTTCCCTGGCGTCGGCCCGCCGCTCCAGCAGGAGCGCCTGATCACGCAGGTCCGCGGCGGCGCGGTCGAGGTCGTGTTCGAACTCGACCAGCCGTTCCCGGTAGGCGTCGGCGGCGTCGCACACCCACGTGTCGGTTCCCGCCATCGACCGGAGCGACCGGAGGGGCGCGGTATCGAGCTCGGTGGCCAGGCGTCGCAGGTCGGCGGCACGCGCTCTCAGGTTGTGCACGATCGGGTCCACGAGTCCCTCTCCACGTCCGGCGGGTCCAACGGAGCCGCTCACACCCCAAGAGCGCGGCGGCGGACCGAAAACGGAAAGGAAAGTTCAGCGCTCGTGCAGGACGCGGTGGTGGGGAAGACCGGTGTCGGAGGTGACGAAGCCGTCGCCGACGACGGCGAAGCCGTGCCCCGTGTAGAAGCCGAGGGCGCCGTCCCGCGCGTTGGCCCACACCAGATCGATCTGCCGGGCCGCGGCGAGATCGAGCCCGGCCTCCAGCAGCACCACTCCGAGGCCGCGGCCCTGCCAGGCGTCGTCGACGGCCATGCCGCGCAGTTGCAGGGCGCGCCGGCCGGGACGGTCGGGGCACTCCTGCTCGCTCCACGTGGACGTGGCGATCACCTCGCCCGACCGGTCACGCACGGCAAGATGCCGGGTGCGCGGATCGTCGTCTCCTGCGAAGTCGACATTGTCGCTCGGTGTGCCCCGACGAAGCACGCGCCGCCTCAGGTTGTGGACGTCGGCGACGGGGACCGGCGCGGCGACGAACTCGTGGGCCGCGCCCGTGACGTCGCCGATCGTCACGATGCGGTCGGCGATCGTGGCCGCCTCGTCGCGGTCGTGCGTGACGAGCAGCGACGACGTGTGCTCCTCGCGCAGGATCCGCGCGAGGTCGGTCGCCAACCGGTCGTGGAGCTCGCGATCGAGGCCGGTGAGGGGCTCGTCGAGCAGCAGCACCCGTGGGCGGGGCGCGAGCGATCGGGCAAGGGCGACGCGTTTGGCCTCGCCACCGCTCAACGTGGTGACGTCCCGATGCCCGCTCCCGGCGAGGCCGACGAGCTCGAGCAGCTCGGCGACGCGCTCGCTCCGTGCCCGGGCCGGCATCCCTGCCATCTTCAGGCCGTAGCCGATGTTGGCCGCCACGTCGAGGTGGTCGAAGAGCTGCTCGTCCTGGAACACCATGCCCACGCCCCGCCGGTGCGTCGGCAGCCGCGTCACATCGGTGCCGTCGATCGAGACCGTCCCGCTGTCGGGGCGCAGCAGGCCGGCGATCACGCGCAGGAGCGTGCTCTTGCCGCTGCCCGACGGGCCGAGCAGGGCGACCACCTCGGCGGCGCCGAGTTCGAGGTCGGCGCCAGCCAGCACCTCGACGGCGTCGAAGGCGACCGACACGTCGACGACGGCGAGCCGGGGCGTCACGAGGCCCGCCGGGCGGTCACGTCGAGCGCCATCACCACGGCGATCGTGGCGACGGCGAGGATCACCGAGAGCGCATATCCCTGCGCCTGGAGCACCGCGCCGGGCCGTCCGAGCAACTGCTCGATGGCGATCGGCATCGTCTGCCGACCGGTGCGGGACAGGAAGCTGGTGGCGCCGAACTCGCCGAGCGAGATCGCCGCCGAGAGCCCGGCCGCGGCGATCACGGGCCGGCGCAGGTGCGACGAGACGACCGTCGCCCACGCGCGCAGCGGCGACGCCCCGAGCGTTGCCGCCGCCTCCAGGCGACGTTGGTCGATGCCACGCAGCACGGGCAGCACGGTACGCACCACGAACGGGATGGCGACGAGCGCGTGGCCCACCGGCACGAGCCACGGCTCGGCCCGCCAGTCGACCGGTGGGACGTCGAACGTGATCAGCATGCCGAAGCCGATCGTGATCGCCGAGGTCGCCACGGGCAGCATCATCGCCGTGTCCAACACCCGCGCGCCGCGCCGCGCCGTGGCGATGGCGACGGCCGCCAACGTCCCGACGACGACGGCGATGGCCGTCGCCGCCAGCATCGTGCGCAGCGAGACGCCGAGCGATGCCAGCGGATCGATGCCGAGCGAGATACCCGGCCGGATCTCCGTGGAGCCGAGCGTGCGCCACGCGTGCAACGAGTGACCGTCGCTCGTGCGCAGCGAGCGTTCGACCAGGGCGACGAGCGGCGTGACCACCACCGCCGCGGTGAGCAGCGCCGTCACGACGACCAGGGCCCGCTGGCGTGGGAAGGCGGGACGGCGGCGCGTCGCGTCGACGCGCAGGCCCAGCGACCGGCTTCCACGCCGCTGCAGGACGACGGTGACCCCCACGGCGCACGCCACGACGACGAGCTGGATCACGGTGAGCGTGGCCGCCGAGCCGATGTCGCCGAACTGCGTCGCCTGCCGCCAGATCTCCACCTCGATCGTCGATCGGTGGACGCCGCCGAGCAGGCGCACCACGCCGAACGACGTGAACGTGAAGACGAACACGATGGCTGCGGCGGCGAGGAGCGCCGGGCGGATCGCCGGCAGCGTCACGGTGACGAAGACGCGCCATGGAGCAGCGCCGAGCGTGGCCGCCGCGGCCTCGCGATCACGCGGCACCGTCGCCAGCACAGCCCCGACCGTCCGCACGACGACCGCGAGGTTGAACGTCACGTGGGCGGCGAGGATCGCCACGACCCCTCTGTCGAGCGACGTGGGCAGCACGGCCATCATCGCCGCCGCCATCACGACGGTCGGCAGGACGAAGACAGCCGCGAGCAGGCCGTCCAGTGCCCGTCGCCCGACGAAGTGGTAGCGGGCCATCACGTAGGCCGGGGCGATCCCGACGAGCAGGGTCAGCACCGTCGACGCCACCGCCTGCCACAACGTGAACCAGGCGACCCGCCAGGTGAGGCCGTCGGCCATCGTGTCGGCGAGCGCCGCTGCCGACAGGCCGCGAGCCAGCAGCGTGGCGAACGGCCAGGCGTAGAAGACGACGAGGACCACGGCGGGGCCGGCGGCGAGCGCCGGCACGAACCACCGGGGGAGACGGTTCACCGCTGCACGGTGTCGGTCCACACCTCGATCCACTCTTCACGATTGGCCGTGATCTCGTCGGGTTCGAGCGTGTACGGCTCGTCGGGCACGACCGAGAACTCCTCGATCTCCGCCGGCAGGGCGACGGCGTCGTTGACCGGGTAGACGAACAGGTTGAGGGCGATCTCGGCCTGGAAGTCGGCCCCGATCATCCAGTCGACGAGCTGGCGGGCTTCGGCCGGCGCGTCCGTCCCGGCCAGGACCCCGGCGAACTCGATCTGGCGGAAGCACGTGTCGGCGAGCACGCCCGTCGAGGGCTGCTCGACCGGCTCCTCGGCGTAGATCACCTCGAAGGGCGGGCTGCTGCCATAGCTGACCACGAGCGGCTTGGGGCCGTCGCTGGCGCCGCTGAACCGCTCGTAGTAGGCGCCCGTCCAGTCGTCCACGACCTCGACGCCGTTGGCGTCGAGGTCGGCCCAGAACTCGGGCCAGTCGCCACCGAACTCGGCGACCGTCGCCATCAGGAACGCCAGGCCTGGCGACGACGTCGCCGGGTTCTCGACGACGAGCAGGTCCTCGTACGCCGGGTCGGTCAGCGATCGCAGGTCGGCGGGAGGTTCCAGGTCGTGCTCGTCGAACCAGTCGATGTCGTAGTTGACGCACACGTCGCCGTAGTCGACCGGGGTGACGAGCGGGCCGTCGGCGTCGCTGGGTGCCGCCTCGAGGAACTCGGCGAGAACGGCCTCGAGCCCGGAAGCCTCGTAGGGCTCGAACACACCACCTTCGACGGCTCGTGAGACGTACGTGTTGTCGACGCCGAAGAGCACGTCGCCCTCGGGGTTGCCGGCCGTGAGGATCGCCTTCGACACCATCGTGCCGGTGTCGCCGGCGACGAGGATCTCGACCTCGATGCCGGTCTCGGCGGTGAACCGATCGAGCGACTGGTTGAGGGTCGTGTCAGCGGTGGGGAACGAGTCGTACGTCAGGAGCGTGACCGTGGCCTGCTCGTCGGCCGTGACGGCGGTGGCGGCCGCCGTGGCGGCGAACGGCGCCACCCCGGCGAGGGCGGCGATCGGGACGAGAACGGAGCGGGGCTTCATCAACGGGGACCTCTCGAGATCGTGACGGTGAGCACACCGTCGGCGACGGCGATGGAGACGGGGGATGTGGCGACCTCGTTGGACACGCCGAGGCCGACGACCGGGCCGAGGTCGGCGCCGGCGAGCGGCCAGCGGGCACCGCTGACGTCGACGCCGGTGCACGGTCCGTGCAGGGCGAGCACCGAGAACGTCGTACCCGGCGCGGCGTCGAACGACACCGGGCGGTCCGGGCGCACCACGAGGAGCTCTTGCCCGCCCCACCACCCGCCCACGCGGGGTACGGCGGAGGTCGTCGGGCTCCCGAGGGCCCCGATGGCGGCGATCGTGTGGTCGACCCGATCGCCCGATCCGGCGAGCATCAGCAGGCGCCGCGGCCGTCTCGATGCCGCGTGGGCGACGGCGAGCTCGGTGTCGGTGGCGGCTTTGTCGGCGGGGTGGGTGACGATCTCGGCGTTGGCTTCGGCCCAGGCCCGCCCCTCCGCCGACACCGAGTCGAGGTCGCCGATCAGGACGTCGGGGGTCAGGCCGGCGGCGAGCGCGTGGTCGAGGCCGCCGTCGGCGGCGACGACGATCGCGTCGACCGGGATCGCGTCGATGGCGGCGCGAGCGAGGCGGGCCGCGCCGGTGACGATCACCACGCAGTCTTCGTCGCGCTCGTCGTCCACGGCTTCCTCCGCCGGCATTACCCGGATCAGGTTCTCGGGTCGGCGCTCGGCGATCGCCCTCTCAGCCCACCGTTCCCGTGAGCTCCCCGTCGTTCCCCACCGACTCTACTGCCGGACGAGCCGGAAGCAGCCCTCGCCGGTGGTCAGTCGGCCGCGCTGGGCACGGCGGCGATGCCGTTCGGCGGAGTGTCGGCCGGCTCGCACAGCGACGCCGGCGGCGCCGGTGCCGTGCGTCGCTGGAGCACCGTGAAGCCCACGAGCCCAGCGATCACGAGGAACATGCCGGGAATCTGGGCGGCCACGATCGTCTCGCCGAGCACGAAGTACGCCCAGCAGACAGCGGCGGCCGGTTGGGCGACCTGCATCACCGAGATCGTGCCCACCTCGAGCAGGCGCTGGGCCGTGGCGATGAGGGCGTGGCCGACCATCCCGGTGGTGACCGACAAGATGGCCACGGCGACCCACGCCCGGCCGTCGAGGGGCCAGAGCTTCCCGCCGGCATCGAGCATCGCCGCGGGGGTGGCGACGAGCAACCCGATCGGCATCACCGTCGACATGAAGTCGACGACACCGACGGTCGCTCGGGCCCGGCGGCTGAAGACGAGGTAGCCGACCCAGCAGCACACCGCCATGCCGGCCATCAGATCGCCGCGCACGGTGGCGGTGCCACTGCTGCTGCCGGCGAAGATCACGATGCCGAGCCCGGCGAGGGTGACGAGCCCGAACGGGAGGGCCCTGGGGTTGGGGCGTTCGCGGAAGGCGACGACCGCGATCGGCAGGAGGACGAGCGGTGTGAGCGCACCGATGAACTCGGCGTGGGCCACGCTCGTCTCGTTGACCGCGGCGAAGAAGATCGCCAGGTCGAGCCCGAAGAACACGCCGGCCGGGCCGACCGCCCGCCACGTTTCCTTGGACGGAAACGGCGTGCCGCGCCGGCGTCGGCGGACGAGCAACACCACCCACCACGCGAGGCTGGCACCGACGAGCCGCCAGGCGGCGATCACCGTGCCCGGAGCCTCGCCCCACTTGACCACCGTCGAGCCCGACGACAGCGTGACGATCGAGGCGACCATCACGGCGATACCTCTCCCGTGGCGATGCTGGGGCGCGGGGGAGGTCACCAAGGGATCAAAGCAGACGTCACCTGTCGGCTCCTCGTCGGAATCAATCGATGCTGTGACGGACGTCGGGCTCGATGAACACGAGGCGCGCCGCGGGCACCGCCGCCCGCAGCCGGGCCTCGGCACCGTCGATGCGCTCGGCGAGCGTCGCCAGGGTGGCGCCGGGGTCGAACTCGAGCTTGGCGGCGACGAGGAGATCCTCCGGGGAGATGTGTTCGGTCCGCATGTGGATCACGCTCCGGACGCCGGGCGCGGCGGCCAGCGCAGCGGTGATGTCGGCCAACGTGTCCTCGTCGGCGGCCTCGCCGATGAGCAGCCCCTTCATCTCGACGGCGAGTGTCATGGCGATCACGACGAGCAGCATGCCGATGGCGATCGAGCCCACGGCGTCCCAGCGGGGCTCGCCGGTGACGTGGGCCATCAGCACGCCGAACAGGGCGAGCAGGAGACCGATCTCGGCCCCGACGTCCTCGAGCAGGACGACGGGGAGCTCGGGCGTCTTCTCCTTGCGGATGAACCGCAGCCACGAGTCGCCGGGCTTCTTGTGGGCGCGGGCCTCGCGCACCGCCGTGCGCAACGACATGCCCTCGAGGCACGCGGCGAACACGAGGATGCCGATGGCAACCGGAAGGTTGTCCACCTCGTGGGGGTTCCTGAGCTTGGAGATGCCCTCGTAGAGGGCGAAGAGCCCACCCATGGAGAACAGCACGAGCGCCACGACGAAGGCCCAGAAGAACCGCTCGCGCCCGTAGCCGAACGGATGCTCCGCGTCGGGCTGTCGGCGGGCTCGGCGGTTTCCGAGCATCAGCAGGCCCTGGTTGCCCGTGTCGGCCAGGGAGTGGATCGACTCGGCCAGTAGGCCGGCCGATCGCGTGATGAGGAAACCGACGAACTTGGCGATGGCGATGCCGAGGTTGGCGAGGAACGCGGCGAGTATCGCCCGCTTGGATCCCTCGGTCACGCGACGAAACTAGCTCGGCAGTTCAGCGAGCGCAGCGAGCGTCCCGAGGTCCGAGGGGATAGGCACCCGGAACGCTAGCGGAGGGTGCCGGCGCGTCGGCCTGCGTGGCCGGGGAACGCAGACTATTGGTAGTAGGGGTTGGCGCCGGTGGTGTGGTCGGTGAGGTCCTTCACGGCGGTGACACCGGGAACGGCCTCGACGAGCATCGTCTGGACCCCGTCGAGCATCGTCATGCGGCTCATGGAGCAGCCGTGGCACCCGCCGCCCATGGTCATGAACGCCGTGCCGTCACTGTCGTGGCCCATGTACGTGACGAACCCGCCGTGCGACGACAGCGCGGGATTCACCTCGGCGGCGAGCACCGCTTCGATCTCGGCGGACAGCTCGTCGTCGGTGATCAACCCTTCGATCGTCGGCGCCGCGGGACGGTTCGGGTTGCGGATGACCAGACCCTGGGACTCGGTGAAGTCGAGGGTCGCGCCGCGGAGCTGGTCGAGATCCTTCGCCGGGACCATCACCTTGATCGACCGCTCGCCGGCCCCATGGGTGCGGACCTCGTCGGTGAGGGGCGCCGACACGAACTCCTCGAAGCCGAGCTCGTAGCGGAAGTCCTCGCCTGGAGCCGACGCGATCTCGAGACGGAGGCCGAGCTGATCGGCATCCGGTTCCTCGTTGCGGAGCTCGACGAGTTTCGCCAGCGCGGCGTCGGTGATGTCGATGATCGGCTCGCTCGTCCCCAGCGAGGTCGCCCCGGCAAGATCCTCCAGCGGGCTCATGTCGATCACGCTATCGCCACACGTCACGGGCCGGCCGGATCGGAGCGTCAGGCGACGGCGGCGACCGATTCCAGGAGCTCGGCGACCGCCGACGCGGCGACCAGCCGGCAGATGACCTCATCGAGCAGCACCATCAGCTGGGCCGGCGCGGTCTGTTGGGGATGGGCGGCCCGGTCCACTTCGACATGCACGACCGAGATGCCGAGCAGGTCGTCGCGCACGAGGCGAGCCTGCACGGACTCGAGCAGCGAGTCGGGGGCGTCGCCGGCGTCGGCGTCGACCTCCTCCAGCACGGCCCCGAGATCGGACGGGGCCAGCAGCGACGGCATGGCCCACACCAGGCGCCCGGCGCACTGGGTGCGAACCGCACCGAATCCGAGCAGGCGGCCGGGCCGGGCGATGGCCCAGTCGATCTCGAGGTCGCTGACGTGGTGCCCGGCGAGGGCGACGCGCTGGCCGCTCCGGTGGTCGTTCCACGCCTTGGCGACGGCGATGCGGAACCCGCAGCTGTCGAGCACGGGGCCAGCGGTCATGTCGGCGGTGGGCAGGCCGGTCGCCGGCTCGTGGTGCGCCCCTGCCGGGAGCACCGTCGCCAGGACCCTGCCCGCCGAGCGCAGGCGGATCGTGATGCCTCCGATCGTGTGGGCCATCGCCGCGGCTCGGCGGAGCGCGATGATGTCGGCCTCACGGAGGACTGCTGAGTCGGCTCCCATGCCGACGCATGTTAGGAAGCCCTAACGCTTGCTGCAAGTTCCCCCGCTCGCGGCAGGCGCTGGGGCGCAGGATGTGATCGGTCAGGCCACCCGCTCCGGCAACACCTCGCTCACGATGCGCAAGGTGTCGATGCGCTGGTCGAGGCCATAGGCCATCGTCGATACCATCAGCTCGTCGGCCTCGGTGCGGGCGGCGAGCTCCATCAGCTGCTGGGCCACGGTGTCGGGGCCGCCGACCACACGGTTGGACGGCATCGACCGGGCGGTCTCGACGTCGGGGTGGGCGGCGGCATCCTCGGGCGACAGCAACCCCATGCGGCGGCCGGTGCGCAGGGCGAGGATCGCCAGCTGGGCCGGGGCGGCGAGATAGCGGGCCCGCTCGTCGGACTCGGCAGCGAGCACTCCCGCCGTCACGATGGTGTACGGCTCGTCGAGCACCGCCGACGGACGGAACGACTCCCGATACAGAGCAACGGCGTCGAGGGTGCTGATCGCCGTGCCGACGTCGAAGTGGTGGGCGAAGGCGTAACGGAGGCCGAGCAGGCCGGCGAGTTGCCCCGAGTAGCCGCTCGAACCCAGGAGCACCACCTCCGGGGTCGAGCCGAGCACCGGCGTCGCCCGGAAGCGGTCCCACGCGCCGCGGTCGCGGCGCCGGTCACCCAGCATGCCCATCAGGTCGAGGAGCTCGCCCGGGAAGTCCTCGGCGCCGAGTCCGCTCGGATCGCGCCGCAGGGCCGCAGCGGTCGCTCCGTCGGTGCCGGGCGCTCGTCCGATGCCGAGATCGATGCGGCCGGGGTGCAGTGCCTCGAGCATGGCGAACTGCTCGGCCACCACGAGCGACGGGTGATTGGGCAGCATCACACCGCCCGACCCGATGCGGATCCGCGACGTCGACGCGGCGAGGTGGGCCATCAACACCGGGGGCGACGTGCTGGCGATCGTCGGCATGTTGTGGTGCTCGGCGACCCAGAACCGCTCGTAGCCGAGCTCCTCGGCGCGACGGGCCAGCTCGGTCGTCTCTCGCAGGGCGTCGCCCGACGACGAGCCGTCGGGCACCATCGACAGGTCGAGGACCGACCGGTGCAGCCGCCGCCCTCCGGTATGGGCGGAGGTCGTGGTGTCGTCGGCGGTCGTGTCGTTCGCGGTCGCAGTCATACGACCGGGGAAAACGTCAGGGCGCGCTCAACAATTCCCGGACGGCGGTGGCGAGGCCGGCGGCATCGAGCTCGAACTTGGCGAGCAGCTCGTCGGGAGTGCCGGCGTGGCTGATGAACTGGGTCGGCAGGCCGAGCACCGACACGCCAACGCCGGGCGACGCCGTCCCGACGCATTCGGCGATCGTCATCCCGATGCCCCCGGTGCGAACCCCGTCCTCCGCCGTCACCACGGCGCGGTGAGCCGCGGCGTCGGCGAGCATCTCGGGGTCGAGCGGACAGCAGCAGCGAGCGTCCCAGACGGTCACGTCGATGCCCTCGGCCGCCAGCTCCTCGGCCGCCTTCTGGGCGGTGGCGACGAGCTTGCCGATGGCGATGATGCACGCCGCCGAGGCCGGGTCGGCGGCGGTGCGGACCTTGCGGCCCGCCAGTCCGCTGCCGACCTCCAGCTCGTCCACCTGATGCGCCCGGCCGCGGGGGTAGCGAATGGCCACCGGGCCCGAGTCGGCGAGGACCATCGCGTCGCTCAGCATCACCTCGAGCTCCTGGGCACTGGACGGCGCGAGCACACGCATGCCCGGAACGCGGGCGAGCATCGCCATGTCGTAGACGCCGTGGTGGCTGGCGCCGTCGGGACCGGTGATGCCGGCGCGGTCGAGACAGAACACGACCGGAAGGCGGTGCAGGGCGACGTCGTACACCACTTGATCCCACGCCCGGTTGAGGAACGTCGAGTAGATGGCCACGAACGGGCGCATCCCGCCCATCGCCATGCCGGCGGCACCCGTGACGGCGTGCTGCTCGGCGATGCCGACGTCGAAGAAGCGGTCGGGGAACCGCTCCTGGAACGGCAGCAGGCCGGTGGGGCCGGGCATCGCCGCGGTGACCGCCACCACACGGGGGTCGGCCTCGGCCAGCTTGATGATCGACTCGGCGAACGTCTGCGTGTATCCCGTGGGCACCGCCTTCGGCGGGCCGACCATCGGGTCGAAGACCGGAGCGTCGTGGAGGTTCTTCTCGTCGTCATCCTCGGCCGGCGGATAGCCGCGGCCCTTCTGCGTGAGAACGTGGACGACGATCGGCCCTTCGGCCGAGAGCTCGACGGCGTTGCGCAGCGCCGGCTCGAGTTCGGCGATGTCGTGGCCGTCGACCGGGCCGACGTAGCGCACGCCGAGCGCTTCGAAGAACGCCGGAGGCTGCAGGAACTCACGGGCCGCCGCCTTGATGGCCTCGACGGCCTTCTCGGCCGGGGTGCCGACGAGGGGGACGTCGCGCACGAACTCCTCGAGCTTGCGCTGGCGCCGCACGTACGTCGGGTTGAGGCGGATCTCGGTGAGCGTGTGGGACAGCCAGTCGCCGATGCGGCTGACGAGCGGGGGTGTGTCGGACGCCTCGGACTCGTCGGTACGGAGCGTCCCGTGGGCCGTCGGCCGTTTCGCTGTCAGGTTGGAGATCGTCGGCGCGTAGCTGCGGCCGTTGTCGTTGAGGATGATGATGACGCGCTTGCCGCTGTGGCCGAGGTTGTTGAGCGCCTCGTACGCCATCCCGCCCGTCATCGACCCGTCGCCGATGACGGCGACGATGTGGCGGTGGTCGTCCACGCCGAGGTCGCGGGCCACCGCGAGGCCGTAGGCGTAGCTGAGGATCGTGGACGCGTGCGAGTTCTCGACGAAGTCGTGCCGGCTCTCCTCACGCGACGGATAGCCCGACAGTCCACCGGTCTGGCGCAGCTGCGAGAAGCCGGCGCGGCGCCCCGTGACCAGCTTGTGCACGTACGCCTGGTGACCGGTGTCCCAGAGCAGGGCATCGGTGGGGGAGTCGAAGACCCGGTGCAGGGCGAGCGTCAGCTCGACGGCGCCGAGGTTCGAGCCGAGATGCCCGGCGTTCTCGGCGACGGCGGCGACGATGAAGTCGCGGATCTCACCCGCGAGCGCGGCCAGGTCCTCGTAACTCAGGTCGTCGAGGTCACCCGGCTCACGGATCCGTTCCAGCCACATCCCTCGCGACGCTATCTGACGCGTCCCGGTGGCCGCCGACCGCGGCCGGTTCGGCGCCCCGCTCGGTGGCGTCGGTCAAGGCGGCGACGGGAGTACTCGCCGGTGGGACGACGGGGAGCGTCAGACCGTGCCGGCGAAGCTCACGGCGGTCGAGCCGGTCCTGGTTCCAGCGATGGAGCCCCCAGCCGGCCAGGAGCCCGAGGAAGAACACCAGCAGCCCGCCGGCGCCGTCGAGCCAGAAGTGATTCGCCGTGACGATGATGCAGAACAGCGTGAGCAGCGGATACGCCAGCACGGCGACGCGCTGCCAGCGCCGGCGCAGCAGCGGCCACATCGCAACGGCGCACCACGTGGACCACCCGATGTGCAGGCTCGGCATCGCCGCGTACTGGTTCGAGACCGCAGCCATGCCGCCCGAGTCGAACGACCAGAGGCCGCCGTGGACCTTGAGCGTGTCGACGAACCCGAACGAGCCATCGTGGAGGCACGCCGCTCCGAAGTCCTCGCACGGCACGTCGAGGAGCCGCGGTGGCATCAGCGGGAAGAGGGCGAAGCCGGCGATGGCCAGACCGGTCATCACCGCGAGGGTGTTGCGCCACTGGGGGAACACGGCCGGCCGCTTGATGAACAGGAGGGCGAACACGGCGATCGTCACCACGAAGTGGGCGGTGCCGTAATAGATGTTCATCGCCCGGATGAACGTCGGCCAGCGCAGGAAGAACTCCTGGATCCGCTGCTCGTGGAAGAGCCCGAGCAGCTCCTCGAGCCGGATGACCCGCTTGGCGTTGGTGAAGGCCTGTACCGCGCGGTCGGTCTCGTCCATGCCTGCGGAACCGAAGCGATTGCGGATCCACGAGTACACGACGTAGAAGGCAGCCGCGAACAGCGCCTCCTTCCACCAGTACAGGCGGGGCCGGCGTGTCGCGACGGCGGGGTCCGTCGCAGCCTGCATGTCCGCCAGGCTAGAGCCTCGCAGCAGTTGGGACGGGCTACGTAGTTGGACCGGGCAGCTCATGGCGACGTGATGAGACGTACGACGCGTCGCCGGCGTTCGCGATCAGCGCCGTCTGGGAGAGTTGACGGATGTCATCGAGTGACGAGCAACGTGTGGTGTCGGCATCCGCGGAGGTTCACGCGCCCGCCGCGACGATCTTCGAACTGATCGCCGATCCGGCCCGCCAGCCCGAGTGGGACGGCAACGACAACCTGGCCCGGGCCGAGGAGACGAGGCGGGTGACCGGCGTCGGCGACGTGTTCTCCATGCTGCTCACCATGGGCGCCGTCCGGGAGAACCACGTCGTGGAGTTCGAGGAGGGGCGGCGGATCGCCTGGAAGCCGGCCGAGCCGGGCACGCCGCCCGTCGGGCACCTGTGGCGCTGGGAGCTCGAGCCGCTCGACGATGCCCGGACGCTCGTGACTCACACCTACGACTGGAGCGACCTGCACGACGAGAACCGCTACCCGCGGGCGCGAGCCACCACGCCCGAACGCTTGAGCGCCTCGCTCGCCCGCCTCGCCGCCCTGGCGGAAGCCGGCTGACACGGCTCCAGCACCGTCAATCGAACGTCGGCTGGCGGGTGCGTGTGCGCTTGAGCTCGAAGAAGCTCGGGTTGCCGGCGACGGCGAGGACCCCGTCCCACAGCGATCCCGCCGCGTCGCCACGCGGGATCTCGGTCAACACCGGCCCGAAGAAGGCGACCGTCGCGCCGTCGGCGTCGGGCACGTGGATGACCGGTGTGCCGACCTCCTCGCCCACCGGGTCCATACCGGCGTGGTGGCTCGCCCGCAGCGCCTCGTCGTACGTGTCGACGTCGGCGGCGTCGGCCAGTTCGGTCGGCAGGCCGACCTCGGCCAGCGCCTCGACGTACAGCTCGTGGCTCCGATCGCGGCCCTGCTGGTGGATGCGAGTGCCGAGCGCTGTGTAGAGATCACGGAGCACGCCGTTGCCGTGGGCCTGCTCGGCAGCGATGGCCACCCGCACCGGGCCCCAGCCGGTGGTGAGGAAGTCCTGATATCGCTGCGGGAGGCCCTCGCGTCCGGCGTTGAGGACCGACAGGCTCATCACGTGGAACGACACCTCGACGTCACGGACCTGCTCGACCTCGAGCACCCAGCGGGACGTCACCCACGCGAACGGACAGATGGGATCGAACCAGAGGTCGGCGCGGGTCGTCACCGGGAGGACGGTACCGCGCCGGGTGGTGGCCGGCGGTCGGCCGGCGTCAGGAGCAGCCGCTACCGCAGCGACTCAAGAAGCGCTCGATGTCGACGATGACGCGCACGACCTTGCCGACGGCGACGAGTCCGCGATCGTCCGATGCCGACACGGTGAAGGTGAGCCGGCGCCCCTCGACCTTGGCCAGCACGGCCTCGGCGACGACCTCGGCGCCGATGGGGGAGGGCTGCAGGTGATCGAGCCGCACGTTGATCCCGACCGTGGTGGTGCCCTCGGCGAGATCGGGAGCGATCGCCCGGCAGCTGGCTTCCTCGCAGAGCGCGATCAGCCGAGGCGTTCCGAGCACGTCGACGGTTCCCGATCCGAGCGCCCGGGCGGTATCGACGTCGGCGACGACGAGCTTCGCCTCGCCCTTGTGCCCGGTAGCAACAGTCACAAACCTCCACACTAGGCCCATCTGTGCGGCAAACGTCGTGACGAGCGTCTCGCCACCTCACCTTCGGGCCCGCCGCTCGATTGTCTGGACGTCTCGGCGGCCGGATAACGCCGCTCGCTGCGTCCTCGATCCTCACAAGACGCTCCGCCCCTCCGAGTCTTGCTGCGGTCTCGTCCTTGCGAGCGGCGCCCCCGACTCGCCGACACGCGCGCAGACAATCGAGCGGCGGACCCTAGTCTGATCCGCGTGATCGATCACGACGTTCTCGAACGGGTGCTGGCGACGGCGATGCGGTCTGGCGGCGACTTCGCCGAGATCTACGCCGAGGACAAACGCTCCACGTCGGCGGGGCTCGACGACGGGCGCGTGGAACAGGTGACCAGCGGCCGGGACCGCGGGGCGGGCATCCGCGTCGTGGCCGGCGACACCACCGGTTTCGCCCACACCGCCGACCTCTCCGAGGCCGGCCTGGCCGCGGCCGCCGAGGCCGCGGCATCGGCGGCCCGCGGCGGAGGGGGCGGGGCCAAGATCGTCGCCCTCAGCCAGCGACAGCGCCAGGACGTCGGCCGGGTCGAGCGGCAACCCGACACGGTCGCCAAGGCCGACAAGGTGGCCGTGCTCACCCGCATGGACCAGTCGGCCCGCAGCGCCGGCGCGTCGGTCGTCCAGGTGTCGGCCGGCTACGCCGACAGCCGCAAGAGCGTGCTCGTCGCCAACACCGAGGGCGTGCTCGCCGAGGATTCGGTCGTGCGCACGATGGCCCGCATCAACGTCGTCGCCGACGGCGACACCGGCATGCAGACCGGCTACCAGTCCGTCGGCCACACGATCGGCTGGGAGCTGTTCGACCGCATCGACGTCGACGAGCTGGCGGCCACCGCCGCCCGCCAGGCGATCACCAAGCTCCGAGCCCGTCCGGCTCCGTCGGGCAGCATGCCCGTGGTCATCAAGGCGGGCAGCGGCGGCGTCCTGTTCCACGAGGCCGTCGGTCACGGCCTCGAGGCCGACCTCGTCTCCAAGAGCGCCAGCGTCTACGCCGGCAAGGTCGGCGAGCTGGTCGCCTCACCGCTCGTCACGGTCGTCGACGACGGCACGATGGATGGTGAATGGGGGACGCGGGCCTTCGACGACGAAGGCCACGCCACACAACGCAACGTGCTCATCGAGAACGGCGTGCTCACCGACTACATGTGGGACTACCTGCGCACCCGCCGCAACGGCACCGTGCCGTCCGGAGACCAGGCCCGTCGCGGCCGGGGCAACGGGCGCCGCGAGAGCTACGTGCACCTGCCGATGGTGCGGATGACCAACACGTTCGTGCTCGACGGCGCCGACGACCCCGACGACATCATCCGGGCGACCGATCACGGCGTGTACGTCGCCCAGCTCGGCGGCGGGTCGGTGAACACCGCCACCGGCGACTACGTGTTCGGCATGGTCGAGGCCTACCTCATCGAGAACGGCGAGATCACCGAGCCGATCCGCGAGGGCAACCTCATCGGCAACGGGCCGCAGACGCTGCTCGACATCGACATGCTCGGCAACGACTTCGGCATGGGCAACCCGGGCACGTGCGGCAAGGACGGCCAGGGCGTGCCCGTCGGCACCGGCCAGCCGACGCTCCGCGTCAAGGCTCTCACGGTGGGAGGAACGGCAGCGTGATCAGCGAGCGTCAGCGAGCGTCGCGAGGTCCGAGCGGTCTGGCACGCGGCCTGCGTGGCCGGGGAACGCAGCAGAGAGGAACCGCGGCGTGATCGACCTGGAAGCACTCGGATCGCGGATCGTCGACCAGGCGCTCCCCGGGGAGCAGGTCGAGGCCTACGTCGCCCGCGGGGGCGAGACCGAGGTCCGGGTGTACGAGGGCGACATCGAGCACTTCGTGTCGGCGCAGAGCGAGGGTGTGGGCGTGCGGATCATCCGCGACGGCCGCACCGGGTTCGCCTACGCGGGAACCCTCGACGCCGACGCCGTCGCCGACGTGATCGCCGAAGCGCGCGACAACGTCGAGTTCGGGACGGTCGACGAGTGGGCCGGGCTCGCCGAGCCCGACGGCGTCGCCGTGGTCGACCAGGAGCTCTGGAACGAGGAACTGGCCACGTTCGCCACCGACCGCAAGATCGAGCTTGCCCTCGAACTGGAGAAGCTGGCGCTCGCCGCCGACCCCCGCCTTCGCGTCGACGACGCCAACTACGCGGATTCGTGGAGTGAGCACGCCGTCGTCACCACCACCGGCATCCGTCGCAGCGGGCGGGGCAACGGCTGCTACGTGTCCGTGTCCACGCTGGCCACCGAAGACGACGAGACCCAGACCGGCTTCGGCTTCAGCGTCGGTCGCCGACCCGGCGACATCGACCTCGACGTGGCGGCGCGGGACGCCGCCGATCGGGCCACCCGCCTGCTCGGGGCCACGAAGCCGTCGAGCCGTCGGCTCACGGTCGTGCTCGATCCCTACGTCACCGCGCAGTTTCTCGGCATCATCGGCTCGACGCTGAACGGTGAGGCCGTGGTGAAGGGCCGCAGCCTGTTCCGCGACCGGCTCGGCGAGGCGGTCGCCAACCCGGTCGTGACACTCGTCGACGATCCGACGAATCCGCTCGCCTTCACGGCCACCGACGTCGACGGCGAGGGCTTGGCGGCCCGCCGCAACGTGCTCCTCGAGAACGGCGTGCTGCGCCAGTTCGTGCACTCCAGCTATTCGGCCCGCCGGGCGGGAACGTCCTCCACCGGCAATGGCGTGCGCGGCGGCTATTCGGGCGGCACCGGTGCCGGCTGCCTGGCGTTGCAGCTCGAGCCCGGATCGCGGTCGCAGGCCGAGATCATCGCCGGCATCGACGACGGTCTGCTGGTGCAGAGCGTGCAGGGTCTCCACTCGGGCGTCAACCCCGTGAGCGGCGACTTCTCCACCGGAGCGTCGGGGATGCTCATCGTCAACGGTGCCCTCGGGGCCCCGGTCCGGGAGTTCACCATCGCGTCGACGCTGCAGCGGATGCTGCTCGACGTCGCCGAGGTCGGCGCTGACGTCGACTGGCTCCCGATGCGCGCCGCGGGCGTGAGCCTCGTGATCCACGACGTCACGCTGTCCGGTTCCTGAGCCGCCGGCACCACGGTCACCACCACCCATGCCGATCTTTCACGCGATCGTCCTCGGCCTCGTCCAGGGACTGTCGGAGTTCCTCCCGATCTCGTCGAGCGGGCACCTCGAGCTGGTGCCCTGGCTGTTCGACTGGCACGACTTCGACGACGAGGGCACGCAGAAGGCGTTCGACGTCGCCCTGCACCTCGGCACGCTCGTCGCCGCGGTCGTGTACCTGCGCGCCGACGTCGCCCGCTACATCGGCGCGGGCGTGCGCCTCGTGGTGAAGCGCCAGTCGCCGGCGTCGGTGGACGGCCGCGTCGCGTGGCTGCTGCTCCTGTCGACGATCCCGGCGGCGGCCATCGGCGCGCTGTTCGAGGACACGATCGACGAGCACCTCGGGACACCGACCATCATCGCCGTGTCGTTGATCGGGTTCGGTCTGCTCCTGGGAGTCGTCGACCGCGCGCTCGGACGCCGAGAGGTCGAAGGCTTCTCGACCCGCGACGCGGTCATCGTGGGGGCGGCTCAGGCGCTGGCCCTCAACCCGGGCACCTCGCGGTCGGGCATCACGATGACGGCGGCGCGCAGCGTCGGGTTCTCGCGTGACGCGGCGGCCCGGCTCAGCTTCTTGATGATGATCCCGGTCACCGCCGGCGCCGTGGTGTTCAAGCTCGCCGGGCTGGTCGCCGACGACGGCATCCCGTCCGATCTGCGCGTGCCGATGCTCGTCGGCATCCTCACCAGCGGGGTGTCGGGCTGGTTCGCCGTGTGGGGGCTGCTGCGCATCGTGCGCACGAGGACGTTCACGCCGTTCGTCGTGTACCGGGTCGCGTTGGGCATCGTGGTGCTCGTCATCGTCGCCGCCGGCTGGCGGTAGCGTGGCGGCACCGACATCCCCCTGACGTCCCGTCGACGCAGGAGGGCCCATGTCCGTTCTCGCCACCGTGCGCCATCGCTTGGCGCGCTCGCCGTGGATCTATTGGGCGGTCGTCGCCGTCCTGGCCGTCGTCGCCGGGGTAGCCGTCGCCTCGGCGACGTCTGGCGTCGACGCCGCCCGCCGCGCGTGGGGCGACGTCCGCGCCGTGTACGTCGCGTCATCCGACATCGCACCTGGAGATCAGCTGGCCGGGCGTGTGGACCGGCGCGAACTCCCGGCGCCCCTCATCCCCGGCGATGCCCTCATCGACGTCTCGTCCGGAGCGGTCGCGCGGCAACACGTGGCGGCCGGCGAGGTGCTCGTCTCGGTCGACGTCGCCGCCAGCGGGTCACCCCGGTCGCTGATCCCCGCCGACTGGCTGGCCGTGGCCGTTGCCGAACGGGTGCCGAGCGGCGTCTCGGCCGGAGACGCGGTCCGGGTGGCCAGCGGCGGCATCGTCCTCGCCGACGAGGGCGTGGTGGTGGCGGCGTCGCCCGATGCCGTGCTCGTCGCCGTGCCCGCGGACGATGCGGCCCAGGTCGGTCAGGCCGCGTCCACAGGGGACGTCAGCCTGCTGCTCGAACCCTGATGCGACGGGCTCAGTCGGTGGCGGCGGGCGTCGACGCCTTCGACGAGGTGTCGGACTTGGACGCCTTGGACGGGGTGTCGGACTTGGACGAGCCCGAGTCGCTCGTGCTCGATTCCGACGACGATGACGTCGTGTCGCTGCTCGACGACGACTTCTTCGACGACGACCGGCTGTCGGTCTTGTAGAAGCCGTCGCCGCGGAACGTCACGCCGACGGGGGTGAACACCTTCTTCACGGCCATCGTGCGGCCGGTCCGCGGGTTGCGGGCCTGCGTGAGCGGCTCGTCGGTGAACGACTGCTGCACCTCGATGGTCTCACCGGTCTTGACGAACTTGTAGACGTACGTAGGCATCAGCGTCTGAAAGCTATCGGTGTCATCCGGAATCCCGGCGGCCACACGCGCCATCCCGCCTCGATAAGGTGCGGATCGTGAGTGTTCGTTGCGCGGTCATTCCCGCAGCGGGGATGGGCACACGGTTTCTCCCGGCAACCAAAGCGGTGCCCAAGGAGTTGCTACCGATCGGTGACACCCCTCTGCTGCAGCTGGTGATCGACGAGGCCCTCGGGGCCGGCGTCGATCACGTCGTCGTGGTGTCCAGCCGCTCCAAACCGGGGATCGAGGCATACTTCGAACCCAGCCCCGAGGTGCTGTCGGCGCTCGAGGCCCAGGGCCGCGTCGAGCTCGCCGACCGCATCCGCAGCATCGGGTCCGACTGGAAGGCGACGGTGGTCTACCAGGATCAACCGCGGGGCCTCGGCCATGCCGTGGGCTGCGCCCGCGAGGCGGTGGGCGACCAGCCCTTCGCCGTGATGCTGCCCGACGAGCTGATGGGCGACTCGTCGCTGCTCGCCCACATGAACGGCATCTGCGTTAGTTCGGGCGGCAGCGTGGTGGGCCTGAAGCGCGTGCCCCGGGAGGACGTGGGCGCCTACGGCGTGATCGAGCCGCTGGCGCCGGTCGATGCCGACGGCGTGGTCGCCATCGGAGGCATGGTCGAGAAGCCCGATTCGGCGGCCGCCCCGAGTGACCTCATCATCATCGGGCGTTACGTGCTCACGCCCGACGTCTTCGACGAGATCGCCGGGCTTCAGCCCGGGCGTGGTGGCGAGATCCAGCTCACCGACGCGCTGCGGGCGCAGGCCGCCCGGTCGCCCTTCCACGGTGTGCTCAGCGACATCGACCGCTTCGACACCGGCAACCCGCTCGGCTACCTGGAGGCGGCGATCGCGCTGTGCCTGCGCCGTTCCGACTTCGGCGACGAGCTCGCCGACTTCATCGCGTCGCTCCCGGTGCGGGTCGCCGACGCCTGAACCGCCCCGGTTCGACGGCCACCAGCCCGTGGTCGTCCAGTTCGAACTCGCGGACGCGGCCGTCACCCGCCGTCACCCGCCTCCACGACGACTCGCCGACGCGTTCGTAGCGCACGAGCACCGGGACCGCCGACAGCGTCTCCACGTTCACCTCGATGATCGGCAGCTCGGCGGCCTCGCCGACGCCGAGCCGGTCGAGGCCGAGCCGGCGGATCGGGATCGCCGGGGTGAACGGTGTGCAGTCGAGCTCGATGTCGACGCACCCGTGGAGGTCGGGGCGGTAGGCGCCGTTCATCTCGCCCCAGTGGTGCCTGGTGTCGAGGGCCAGCCACAGATCGGGCTCCTCGAGGTCGCGGAACAACAGGAACTGGCGGACGTGCCACGTGGCGGACAGGCGCATGACGTACTGGACGTCCTCCCGGCCCACGTGTCCGGTGGCCGTCCACGCCTCGTTCTCCCAGGTGAGCGTGAACGTCTCCCGGTGGGCGTCGTCCCACGTCGCCCACTCGACAGCGTGGCCGTCGGCGGAGAACGCGGTGAACGACATCGGGTCAGTCTGCCCCGGCATCGCTCGGTACAGTCGGACAGATGATCGATCTGGCCGAGGCGCAGCGTGTCGTGCTCGAATCCTGCCCGCCCGCAGCGCCGGTGACGGTCGGTCTCGACGACGCGTGCGGACTCGTGCTGGCCGCCGACGTGGTGGCCGCCGAGGACGTCCCGCCGTTCGCCAACAGCGCCGTCGACGGCTACGCCGTGGTGGCCGGCGACACGGCCGGCGCCGGTCCCGGCGCCGCCGTCGAGCTCGCCGTCGCCGGCGAGGTGGCTGCGGGGCAGGCGCCGCCGGACGAACCGCTCACGGCCGGTTCGGCGATCCGGATCATGACGGGCGCCCCGATCCCTCCCGGTGCCGACGCGGTGGTGATGGTGGAGGACTCAGAGCGCGTCGACGGCGGTGCGCGGGTGAAGTTGTCAGCGAGCGTCCAGGCCGGGTCCGGCGTGCGGTCGGCGGCGAGCGACGTGGCGGCCGGCACCGTCCTGTTCCACGTCGGCACCGTCGTCACCCCCGCCGTGCTCGGTGTGCTGGCCAGCGTGAACGCGCGGCGCGTCGAGGCCTACCCCGCGGCCAGGGTCGCGGTCCTGTCGACGGGCGACGAGCTCGTCACCGACGGGTCACCGCTGGCCCCCGGTCAGATCCGCGAGAGCAACCTCACGATGCTGGTGCCGATGCTGCAGGCGGCCAGGTGCCAGGTCACCTCCTACGGTGTCGTGCCCGACGACGAGGCCCGTCTGGAGGCCGTGCTCTGCGAGGCGGCGGCCGGTCACGACGCCATCGTCACCAGCGGCGGCGTGAGCATGGGGGACTACGACGTCGTCAAGGCCGTGCTCGGCCGGATCGCCGAGATGACCTGGATGCAGGTGGCGATCAAGCCGGCCAAGCCGTTCGCGTTCGGCCTGCTCGACGGCACGCCGGTGTTCGGGCTTCCCGGCAATCCCGTCAGCTCCCTCGTCAGCTTCGAGATGTTCGCCCGCCCGGCGCTGCGCCGGATGATGGGCCATCGCCGCCTCGCCCGCCCGAGCGTCGTGGCGGTGTGCGATGCCGAGCTGAGCCGGCGCCCCGACGGCAAGACCCACCTCGTCCGGGTCATCGGCGAGTGGGCCGACGACGGCCGGTTCCACGTCGTCCCGGTGTCGGCCCAGGGCAGCCACCAGCTGGCCGCGACGGCGCTGGCCAACGGCATCGCCGTCCTCTCCGACGGCGACAGCGTGCCCGCCGGCGGCGAGATCGCCGTGCTCCTCCTGGATAGGTAGTCTCCAGGGGGTGACGCGCGATCTTGTCGATCCGTTCGGGCGCGTGATCCGCGACCTGCGGATCTCCGTCACCGACCGGTGCAACTTCCGTTGCACCTACTGCATGGACGAGGAGATGACGTGGCTCCCTCGTTCCGAGGTGCTCACATTCGAGGAGATCGAGCGTCTCGCCCGCCTGCTGGTGGACCGCTACGGCTTGGAGTCGGTGCGCCTCACCGGAGGTGAGCCGACGGTGCGGGCCAACCTCGATCGCCTCGTGGGGTCGCTGGCGGCATTGTCCACCGAGGCCGGACCGATCGACGTGGCGATGACCACGAACGGTGCCACCTTGCGGCTCGTCGGTCAGCGCCTGTTCGACGCCGGTCTGCGCCGGGTGAACATCAGCCTCGACACCCTCGACCGCGATCGCTTCGAGGCGATGACACGCCGCGACGAGTTGACTCGCGTACTCGACGGGATCGCCGCCGCCGTCGAGATCGGGTTCGACCCGGTGAAGATCAACACGGTGGTGCAGCGCGGTGTGAACGACGACGAGCTGGTCGACCTCGCCGCCTTCGGGCGCGACCACGGCGTCGAGGTCCGTTTCATCGAGTGGATGCCGCTCGACGCGTCCGGCGGCTGGGACTCGGCTGCCGTCGTCGGTCAGGACGAGATCGTGGCTCGCATCGACGAGGTGTTCCCGCTCGAGCCGGTGCCGGCGAGGGGCGCCGCACCCGCCGACCGGTGGCGATACCGGGACGGGCGGGGGAGCGTCGGGGTGATCCCGAGCGTCACCAAGCCGTTCTGCGGCGACTGCGACCGCGTCCGCCTCACGGCTGACGGACAGTTCCGCACGTGCCTGTTCTCCACCGACGAGTCCGACCTCCGCGCTGCGATGCGCCGGGGTGAGACCGACGACGAACTGGCCGCCCGGATCGAGCGGGCGGTCGGAGCGAAGTGGGCGGGCCATCGGATCAACCAGGTGGACTTCGTCCGGCCTCGCCGCTCGATGTCGCAGATCGGTGGCTGACCGACCGTTCCCCGGCTCGAGGGTCCGGGTCTGAGAGACTGGTGGCGATGAGCGACCTCTCCTTCACGCACCTCGACCCCCTCGGCCGCGCGCGAATGGTGGACGTCACGCCGAAGGAGCCGACGCACCGGCGGGCGGTCGCCCGATGCAAGGTCTTCATGACGCCGGAGACCACGGCGGCGATCGCCAACCGCGAGGTGAAGAAAGGCGACGTGCTCGCAGTCGCCAGGGTCGCCGGCATCCAGGCCGCCAAGCGCACCGCCGACATGATCCCGCTCTGTCACCCGCTGCTCGTCGGGTCGGTGTCGGTGAACTTCGAGATCGGCGACGACTTCGTCGCCGTCGAGACCAACGTCGACACGGTCGACCGCACCGGCGTCGAGATGGAGGCGCTGCACGCGTGCGCCACTGCGGCGCTCACCATCTACGACATGTGCAAATCGGCCGACCGCTCCATGGTGATCGGCGAGCTGACGTTGTGGGAGAAGACGGGCGGTCGGTCGGGCGTCTACCGGCGGGCCGGCGGCGCCCCCGACGACTCCCTCGACGAGATCGACGCGGTGCTCGGCAGGGATTCCGCAGAGTGAGCGGCGGAATGAATGCAAGTCGGGCTGCGACGGCGCTGACCAGGGGCAACCTCCGCGATTGTTGCCTCTCCATGTCGAAACGTCGTAGAATCGTAACGATGGTTGCAGAACGACATGACTGCCGTCTGCCCCGCCGCACGCTGGGTGCGGTCGACAGGGCGGCGACAGCGGGTCCGGCAGCCGACACCACTCTCGTTCGCGAGGCGCAGCTGCGGACCTGCGCCATGACCAGCACAGGGCGTCACTAAATGGGACAGGTCATACTCATCGTTGTCGCAGCTGCCTGGGCGGCCGTTCTCCTGCCGCCGCTCCTGCGCAACCGAGCCGAGAACCGACCGAACTCGTCCGTCAGCGACTTCCGCGACCAGCTCTCCAGCCTGCAGCGAGCCATGCCCACGCGCGGCGTCGCCGTGCGCTCGATGGGTCGTTCGCTCGCTCCCTCGTCGCTGAGCCGGCCGGCAGCCGGCGGCCGTCCGGCGCAGCGGGGACCTGCCCGGTCCTCCAGCCCTCGCGGTCAGAACAGCTACGGCCCCTCCGCCCGTGGTTCTCGCGCCGACAACCAGCGCATGCAGGACGCCTCGCTGCGGTCCCGCACACACGGCACCCGATCCGGTCGCGACGCGTACGACCCGAGCGGCCCGATGCGCCGCCCGGCGACCGGCAGCGCCATGGGCGACGTGAAGCGGCGCCGGGCCAACGTGCTGTTCATGCTCATCCTCACCACGCTGTGCGGCGGCTTCCTCGCCGTCACCACCGACTCCAAGGCGATGGTGCTCCTGTTCGCCGCCGGCATGATCGCGCTCGGTGGCTACGTGTACCTGCTCGTGTCGCTGCAGCAGCGCGAGGCCGGGGCGGCGGGGATGCCCCGTCAGCGTGTCCAGCGCTACACGCCGCAGCAGCGCCGCCAGGCGGCGCCCCGTGATCCCCTGGTGCGTGACTGGCGCCCGGCCGAGGACTACTACGACGACGAGCCCCGCTACGACTACGACTACGACGACGGCGCCTACGAGGAGCCCCGCCGCCGGCCCGCCCCCCAGGCGGCGACGCGACCGGTGGCGCGGCCGACGCAGCCCCGCTCCGCGAGCGGCGGCTCCGCGCCCATTCCGGGTAGCGGCGAGTCGGGCCGGATCTCCTACGGCCGAGCGACCCGTCCGCAAGCGGCCCGCGATCCATACGCCATGCCCACGCCACGTGATCCTCGGGATCCGTTCGGTCGCGAGCAGCCCGGCCGTGAGATCACCCGCGGGACCGCGGTGCGCAACGGCCGTCACGCCACGGGTCAGCACCCCGTGCAGCGTCGGCGGCAGCAGAGCCGCGGTGGCTACGACTACTCGCAGGCCGGCTGACCGACGTCACGCACGGCCGGCGTTTCGCGCGTCGTGCGCCGGCGGGTGACCGGTACACTCACCGTCTCTCGGGGCTGTAGCTCAGTTGGTAGAGCGCGACAATCGCACTGTCGAGGCCAGGGGTTCGATTCCCCTCAGCTCCACAACCGAAAGACCTGATCAGGGGCCATTTCCGACCAGTTCGGAGCGGCCCCTGTTTCGCGTGGCGGACCCCTCGATGCCCCAGCGTTACGGTACGCCCCGGAGCGGGTGGTCTCGCTCGGGGTGACCGACGCCGACGTCGCCCTCGCCCTCGGCGTGACGCCGATCGCGCTGACCGGCTTCACGTTCTTCGAGACGCGGCTCGGCCCGTGGGCGATGTCGATGATCGACGGCGACGTGCCGGAGGTGTTGGAGGGAGAGCCGAACATCGAGTACATCGCCTCGCTGGATCCCGACCTGTTCCTCGGGGTGGAGCAGGCGACCCTCCTCGACGCCGACGTGATCATCATGCTCGCCGACCAGCCCGACGCGCGCGAGTTCGTCGCCAACGACCCCGTGCTCCAGGCCGTCCCGGCCGTCGCGGACGGGCGCATGGTGATCCCCGACACCGACACCCGTGGAGCACTCACCTACAACACCGTGCTCTCGGTGCCCTACCTGCTGGATCAGCTCGTCCCGCAGATCGCCGAGATCGTGAGCTGATCGATCGGCCTGGCGGGCGGGTGTTACGGTCGTCATTGGAGTCCGGTGATGGGTGCCGGATCGGTGGGAAGGGGCCGACGTGAATTGTCAGCTGCCGGTGACGGGCCAGAGCGGCCTCGCCATCCTGTTGGTCGCGGTCGCCTTGATCGTGGTGGGGTCGACGTTGGTCCTGGCGATGCGTCGTCACGCCCCTCGTGCTGCGGCCGTCATGGTGGCTGCCGTCTCGATCCCCGCGGTCCTGGTGCCGGGTGCGGTCGAGGCGGCGACAAACTGTTCGCCACCGACGACGGTCGCGCCGAGTACGTCGGCCGAACCGGCGACGGTTCCTGCCTCGACCGACCCGGCGACAACGGTCGGCGACACGACCGTGCCGACCACGTCCACATCCTCGACGACGACGTCCACGTCGACGACGACATCGACGACATCGACGACATCGACGACATCAACGACATCGTCGACATCGACGACATCGAGCACCTCGACAACGGTGGCGCCGCTGCCGCCCACACTCGTCCTGGAGTCACGTGCCGTGGGTGCGAGGGAGGGGCTCTGCCCGCTGGATGCGGTAGAGGGCTGCGTGGTCCTGGACGTCTTCGCGTCCGGGCTGCTGGGTGGCAGCATCGTGGAGATCAGCGCTCCCCGATACGTGTTGTTCTACGGACCGCTTCCGGGGTCCGGGTCGGTCTCCGACTCGGTCGTGATCGGCCGCTGCAACTTCACGGAGCCCGGTTGGATCTTCCGGGCCGTCGGAACGACGGCGGCCGGACAGCCGATCTCGAGCAACGGAGCGGCAACCCCCTGCTGACGGAGGACGCGGGAGGCGCAGTGCCGACTGCGGCGATCAGCCGTCGGCGGCGAGGGCGACGACGGCGATCGCCAGGATCGCCACGCCGATGTAGCCGAGTGGCGGGGCGCCCGCGTAGGTCGGGTAGGTGCCCGGCTGGCCGTACGCCCAGGGTTGGGACGGCGGAGGTGGCGGTGGGGCCCCGATCGGATCGATCGACGCCGGCCCGTCGTCGGTGACGAACTCCGTCCACGCGGTGCCGTCGTGCCATCGCTTGCGATAGCGCCTCGTCGGGTCGTCCAGCCACTGGCCTGGCATCACGGCCCGAATGATGCCACGCCCGCGGCTCGATCCTGGGCCAGCGCGACGGCCAGACTGACTCGATGGCTGATGATGTGGTGCTGGTACACGGATGGGGCGGCTCCTTCGCGACGACGTGGGAGTCCACCGGCTTCACGATGCTGCTCGAGGAGGCGGGCAAGCGGGTGATCGGCGTCGACCTGCTCGGCCACGGCACGGCACCGAAGCCCACCGATCCGGCCGCCTACGGGTCGCTCGGGGACCGCATCCTCGACGCCCTGCCGGAGGCGCCGTGCGCCGCGGTCGGGTTCTCGCTCGGGGCCATCACGCTCGCCCGCTTGGCTGCCGAGCACCCCGACCGCTTCGAACGCCTGGTGCTGGCCGGTATCGGCGGCGGCACGCTCACGCCCGATCCCGACGGTCACGAGCGGATCATCAGGGCGCTCGAGGCTCCCGCCGACGCCCTCGGAGACCTCGATGCCACGGGCCGCCTGTTCCGGCAGTACGCCGAGCAGCCCGGCAACGACCTCGCCGCGCTGACCGCCGTCATGCGCCGCCCTGCCGCGGCGCCGCTGGGCGAGGTCGACCTGTCGGTGGTCACCTGCCCGGTACTGATCGTCATCGGCGACCGTGACTTCTCCGGTCCCGCCGAGCCGCTCGCCGAGCGATTCCCGAACGCGACGGTCACGACGCTGCGCAACGTCGACCACTTCGCCACGACCGAGTCGTTCGACTTCGTCGACGCCGTGCTGAGGTTCGTCGGCGCGGCCTAGTCGGCGGTCGTCGTCTCGGGCGTGGTGTCGGGCGGCCAGGAACCGGGCCAGATCCCGAGCTTCGACGCCGTCTCGCGGCCGACGATGCCGTCGACCTTGAGCTCGAAGAACTCCTGGAAGGCCCGGACCGCCGCATCGGTCCGGTCGTCGAACACCCGGTCCACCTCGAGGTCGAGGGCATCGTCGGTGATCTGCATCAGCCGTTCCTCGAGACACTCGACGTCCTCGCCCCCCTGGTCGACCTTGGCCCCGCCCTGCATCTCGCAGTCGGGCTCGATGGTGAGGTCGTAGACGATCTCGACGGGCTCGGTGGTGGCCGGCGCCGATGATGCCGGGACATCGGTGGGCTCGGCGTCGGTCGCCTCGGGCTCGGTCGCCTCGGGCTCGGTCGCCTCGGGCTCGGTCGCCTCCGGCTCGGTCGCCTCCGGCTCGGTGACCTCGGGCTCGGTCGCCTCCGGCTCGGTGACCGCGGCCTCGGTCGCCTCGGGGTCGGTCGGATCGACCACTGCCGGCGCCACGGTGGTCGTCCGGGCGGGTCTCGTGGTTGCCGTCGTCGGCGGGACCGTCGTCGTGGACGCCGGTCGGGGCTTGGTGGACGTCGGCGCGGCCACCGGCTCGGTGACCTGGGCCGTGTCCGGGACCGACCCGGCGGTCTGGTCATCGCCGTCGCCGTCTCCCGACGCGAGCAGCACGATCGCCGTCACCGCCGCCCCGACGACGAGGAGCAGCGCGCCGACGACCATGATGCGCCGCATCACGTAGCGGCGATGCGACACCCGGCGCCGGGCGAGCTGCTGGGTGAGCGACAGGTCGGTCAACGAGGCGTCGTCGCCGTCGCCGTCGCCATCGCCATCGCCTCCATCGTCGCCGCCACCGGTCCCAGGAAGTACGTCGGTCGGCGGCAGCCCGCCGTCGTCGCCGCCGGTCGCCTCGACAGCGGCGGTCGGGACGTCGGCGGGATCGCTCGCGGCGTCATCCGGCGGCGGTGTCACCGGCTCGGAGTCGGGGAGGGGCGCGTCAGGAGGGACGATCGGCAGCTCGCTGGTCCGCTCCCAGGACGGCTCCTCGGGGTCGTCGGTGCCGCCAGGGGTGAGCGGCGGATCGGTGGGGCTCATCGAAGCGTCAGTCCGCGGCCGTGCATGGTCTCAGATCGTAACGATTCGTCACCGGGCGACGAGGGCGGGGTCAGCCGACGGCCGTCGAGTCGGGTTGGGACGCGAGCGGCCGCACGGTCCACGGGCCGTTGGCGTCGATGCCGACGTACCCCGGACCGGACGGCAGCACCGCCTCGCCGGTGAAGGGACCGGCCTCGTCGAGGACGACCTGGAGGCCGGCGGCCGTGAACGTGGAGATGACGATCGGCCCGCTGCCCTGGTACTCGACCGACACCGGCAGCTCGCCGCCGTCGGGGAGAGCGAGGACCACGGGTGCCTCACCGGTCGTGGTCACGTCGACAGGGAATGGCGCTGCGGTGGACGCCGCGGCAACCTCGATCGTCCAGGCGCCGTCGGCCGTGACCGCGAAGTCCGTCACCGGCGAGGTGAACACGACCAGGTGGTCGCCGCTGACCGCGCCGGTCGCCACGGCGAACGGCGAGCCGATCGGGGCGCCTGCGTTCTGCGGTTGGACGGCGAACCCGCCGGCGCCGTCGTGGGAGATCGTCACGATCGACGGTCCCGTTGGCGGCCTGACGGCCACCACGGCGCTGCCCGTTCCCGACGTGACCGTGGGGGCCGCCGTGGTGGTGGCGCCACCGGCATCGGCCGTTGCCGCGTCGAGCGGGTCGAACTCGATCCCGCCGTCGTCGTTCATCGTTGCGACCGCCGCGATCAGACTGCCGTCGCCGCCCACGGCGTAGCAGTTGAACAGCACACCGGGTTCGTCCGCGGGCGGGACGGCACACGCAACCTGAGTGGCGCCGCCGTTCGCGGCCAAGAACTGCGCCTCGGCCTCCCCCCGGAGGAAGGAGGTGTCGACGGCCTCGGTGGTCGGCGGAAGACCGGTCACCGGCACCGTCGTGGGCGCCGCGCTCGAGGGCGCGGGCGGAGGCGGAGTGGCGCCCACCGCGGCCGAGATCGTGGTGGTGCATGCGGCGAGGGCGATCGAGACCACGACCGCAGCAGTTCGGCGGTTCATGCACCGCGATGGTAGTGATCACCCGGGCGGCGCCGGGATCGCGTCAGAGCTCGGCGGCGAGGGCAGCCGACTCCCTGGCACGAAGGGCGGCGTTGACCCGCTGGCGCTCGAGGATCTGATCGAGCGTCTTGGCTCCTTGGGGAATCGGGTGCTCGGCAAAGAACGACTGGACGTCGGCGACCACCGTCTCCTCGGTGAGCAGCTTCACCGAGTCGACCATCCGCACGATGGTGTTGTTGGGGAATGCGGCGTTGGCGTCGCCCCAGTGCTGGCGCACGAATCGCCAGGCCGCGGCGCCGTGCCGGCGGTTGGCGATGCAGAAGCGCAGAACGAACGGGGCGTTCTGCGTCTTCACCTCGCCGCTCATGCAGAGCTCGCAGGTGCGCAGGACCAGTTCCTCGTCGTCGAACTCGGCCAGGGCGTAGAGGTGGCGCAGCGAGTCCTGCGGCGTCGCCGCGTTCTTGAAGCCGTCGAGGAGGCGCTCGTAGTCGTCGATGCCGCCGGACGCCGCCACGACCGACGTGGCGGCCGCGACGAGCTCGGGATCGACCCCGGCCGGGTCGGTGGTGCTGGCGTCGTAGATCGCCCGGGCGCGGGCGATCGTGTCGGCGTCGCCGCCGAGGATGGCGAGGGCGGCCACGAGCGAGCCCCGCAGCTTGCCGACGAGATCGGATTCGCCGTCGACCGGGTCGCCGAGGTCGGCCACCACGGGACGCAGGAGAGCGGCGACGCGCGCCTGGTAGCGGCCGAAGTCGTCGTCGCCGAGCAACCGGCCCGTGCCGCGCAGGCCGACGAGGATCGCCTGCCACACGGCAGCGTCGCGCTCGTCGGCGAAGCCTTCGACGAAGCGGAGGAAGTCGGCCGCGGCGAGGCGGCCGGCGACGACCGAGCTCCATGCGTCGTCCACGAGGTTGTAGCGCTCGAGCGTGTCGAGCTCGGCGAGGGCCCTTCCGGCCAGCCGCCCAAGCAACTCGTCCGAGTAGGCGACCCGGTAGAAACCGTGGCCCCCGGCGTTGACGACGATCGGCGCGGCCGGGTCGTCGAGTGTGACGCGGGTCGATTCGGCGTCGAGCAGCACCCATTGCGACGACGAACCGGTGCGGACGTTCACGGGGATCAGCCACGTGTTGGCGACGGAGCTGTCGTCCAGGGACTCGCCGAACGCGAAGCGCTGCTGGGTGAGGACCAGGTCGGCGCCGTCGAGTCGGGCCGACACCAGCGGGTAGCCGGGCTGCCAGATCCACGAGTCCATCAACTCCCGGACCGGTTTGTCACTCTGGCTCTCGATGGCGTCCCACAGATCGCCGGTCTCGGTGTTCCCGTAGGAGTGGATGCGCAGGTAGTGGGCGACCCCAGCGCGGAAGGTCTCGGCCCCGAGGTACTGCTCGAGCATGCGCAGCAGGGCGCCGCCCTTCTGGTACGTGAGCACGTCGAACATGCCGTCGGCGTCGGCGGGCGACTTGACCTCGAACTCGACGGGGCGGGTGCTCGTGAGCGAGTCGGTCTCGAACGCCATCGAGCGCTCGAGGCCGAACGTGGTCCAGCGCTTCCACTCCGGACGGAAGGCGTCGCACGCGGCGATCTCCATGAACGTGGCGAACGCCTCGTTGAGCCAGATGCCGTTCCACCAGCGCATCGTGACGAGGTCGCCGAACCACATGTGGGCCAGCTCGTGGGCCACGACGTCGGCGACGGTCTCCTGCTCGCTGTGGGTGGCCGTGTCGGGGTCGACCAGCAACACGCTCTCGCGGAAGGTGATGCAGCCGAGGTTCTCCATGGCGCCGGCGGCGAAGTCGGGGAGCGCCAAGAGATCGACCTTGTCGCTCGGGTACGGGACGCCGTAGTACTCCTGGAACCAGCGCAGGGCGAAGGCGCCGATCTGCAGACCGAAGCCGGTGAGGTGGGCCTTGCCGGGCACGTGGACGACGCGCAGCGGGACGCCGTCGACGTCGACGGGATCGGTGGCTTCGAGCGGGCCGACGACGAAGGCGACGAGGTACGTGCTCATCACCATCGTGTCGGCGAAGCGGATCTTCACCTTGCCGGCGTCCGGTCCGTCCTGCACCGCGCTGCGCTCGACCTCGGGTCCGTTGGACACGGCGAACAGGTCGGGATCGACGATCAGCGTGATGCCGAACACCGCCTTGAACTCGGGTTCGTCCCAGCACGGGAACGCCCGGCGGCAGTCGGTGGCCTGCATCTGGGTGGTGGCGATCACCCGTTCGTCGCCGTCGCCGTCGACGAACGTGCTGCGGTAGAAGCCGCGCAGCTTGTCGTTGAGGATGCCGTCGAAGGCGATGTCGATCGTGGCGGGGCCGGCCGGGACGGGTTCGGCGGCCACGAGGGTGAGGCGTTCGGTGGCCTCGTCGAGCGACCACTGCACAGGGGCGCCGCCGATCGTGGCGGATCGGATGTCGAGCTCGATCGCGTTGAGCACGATCGTGTCGGTCGGCTCGGCGACGGCCACCGTGATGGCGACGAAGCCGCTGAAGGTGGCCGCGTCCAGGTCGGGGGTGAGGACCACGTCGTACCGCTCGGGCACGACGTTCTTGTCGAGGCGATACGGGTCGGCGGGGGTGGCGACTTCACTCATCGCCCGAGGATCGTATTGGAACGAGGGCCCCGTGGCGGCCTGCGTAGCGGGGGAGTCCGACCAGATAGCGTCCCGGGACGTGTCTGACGGACGCGCGCCGGCGCGCTACCAAGTCGTTGGCATCGGCAACGCCCTCGTCGATGTCATCAGCCACGCGCCCGACGACTTCCTCGCCAAGTTCGAGTTGGTGAAGGGGTCGATGGCCCTCATCGAGACGGAGCGGGCCGTCGAGCTGTACCGAGCGCTCGGGACCGCCGTGGAGATGAGCGGCGGGTCGGCCGCCAACACGATGTGCGGCGTCGCCAGCCTCGGCGGCCGGGCGGCCTACATCGGCAAGGTCAGCGCCGACGAGCTCGGTGACGTGTTCGGTCACGACCTGCACGCCGTCGGCGTGGCGTTCCGCCCGGGTGAGCCCTCGGAGTCGGTGCCGACCGGCCGGTGCATCATCGTCGTGACGCCCGACGCCCAGCGCACGATGAACACGTATCTCGGCGTGTCGAGCCTGCTGCGCACCGAGGACCTCGACGAGGCGACGATCGCC
Organism: Desertimonas flava; assembly: GCF_003426815.1. GTDB lineage: Bacteria > Actinomycetota > Acidimicrobiia > Acidimicrobiales > Ilumatobacteraceae > Desertimonas > Desertimonas flava. The sequence goes on along the minus strand of NZ_QKYK01000038.1, from coordinate 16,805 downwards.
GACGGCGAGGTGCTCTACATGGAGGGCTATCTGTTCGACCGTGACGATGCCAAGGCGGCGTTCCGGCGGGCGGCCGAGGTGGCCCACGCCAACGGCCGCAAGGTGTCGCTCACCCTGTCGGACTCGTTCTGTGTCGACCGCCATCGCGCCGACTTCCGGGCGTTGGTGCGCGACCAGGTCGACGTCCTGTTCGGCAACGACGACGAGATCGTGTCGCTGTACGAGGTCGACGACCTGCACGCGGCGATGGAGATCGTGCGCACCGAGTGCGACCTGGCGGCGATCACGGTCGGTGCCGAGGGTTCCTACGTGGTGACCCGCGACGACGTCGTGAAGGTGGCCGCCGAGCCCGTGGACCGGGTGCTCGACACCACCGGAGCGGGCGACCTCTACGCCGCCGGGTTCCTGTACGGCCTGACCACCGGCGAGTCGCTCGAGCGCTGTGCCGAGTTGGGGGCGATCGCTGCTTCGGAGGTGATCAGCCACGTCGGCCCGCGGCCACTCGTCGAGCTGCGTACGCTGATCCGATGAGCGCGTTGAGCCCGTTCGACACGGCGATCAAGTGGCTGGCGGCCGAGCCGGACGAGGACGTCCGCGCCGAGCTGCAGCGGCTCGTCGACGGGCCACGCGCCGAGCTGGAGCAACGCTTCGCCGGGCGCCTGCACTTCGGCACCGCCGGCCTGCGCGCCGCCATCGGCGCCGGCCCGCTGCGGATGAACCGCCTCGTGGTCCGGCAGGCCGCGGCGGGGCTCGCCGCCTACCTCCTGGCCACGGACAAGAGGGCGGTCGAGCGGGGTGTGGTCATCGGTTTCGACGCCCGGCACAAGAGCGACGTGTTCGCGCTCGACACGGCGAGGGTGATGGCGGCGGCCGGCATCCCGTCCAAGCTGCTGCCCGGGCCCCTCCCGACACCAGTCCTCGCCTGGTCGCTCACCGAGCTCGACGGCGCGGCGGGCGTGATGGTCACCGCGTCGCACAACCCGCCGGCCGACAACGGCTACAAGGTTTACCTCGGCGACGGCCCGCAGATCGTGCCGCCCCACGACACCGGCATCTCGGCCGAGATCGACCGCGTCGATCCGACCACCGTCGAGCTGTCAGCCGAGGACGACCCCCTCATCACGCGCCTGGGCCACGACGTCGTCGACGCCTACATCGCCGCCGTCCCAGCCGTCCGCAAGCGCCCCGAGGTGCCCGGCGTGGTCGTCGCTTACACCCCGATGCACGGCGTGGGCGGCGAGACCGTCGGCCGTGCCTTCGAAGCCGCCGGGTTCGCGCGGCCCCTGGTGGTGGCCGAGCAATACGATCCCGATCCCGACTTCCCCACCGTGGCGTTCCCGAATCCCGAGGAGCCGGGAGCGATGGACCTGCTGATGGCGCTCGCCGCGGCCAACGACGCCAAGGTGGCCATCGCCAACGATCCCGATGCCGATCGGCTGGGGGCGGCGATCCCCCAGCCCGACGGGTCGTGGCGCCGCCTCGGCGGTGACGAGATCGGCTGGCTGTTCGCCGACTACCTCCTCGAGCACACCGACGGCGACGACCGGTTGGTCATCACCACGCTGGTGTCCTCGGCGCTGCTCGGGAAGATGGCCGCAGCCGCCGGGGTGCACTTCGCCGAGACGTTCACCGGCTTCAAGTGGATCGGTCGGACGATCCTCGATCACCCGGAGTGGAACTTCGTGGTCGGCTATGAGCAGGCACTCGGCTACCTCGTCGCGCCGCGACCGCTCGACAAGGACGGCGTGTCCGCGGCCGTGCTGCTCGCCGAGATCGCGGCGGTCGCCGCATCGGAAGGGTCCACGCTGCAGGCTCGGCTCGACGCGATCGAGGAGCGTTTCGGTCGCCACGTGATCCGCGACCTGTCGGTCCGTATGGATCCGGCGGCCGCCGCGGCGGCGGTGAAGGCGCTGCAGGTCTCCCCGCCGTCGGAGATCGGCGGGGCCAAGGTCGAAGACGTTGCCTCGTTCCCCGACGCCGATCTCCTTCGCTTCGATCTGGCCGGCGGCATCCGCGTGCAGGTGCGCCCCAGCGGCACCGAGCCCAAGGTGAAGTTCTACGGCGAGGCCGTCGGGGCCGACCCCGGCCCGTACCTCGAGGCCCTCGCCGGACTGTTGACCCACTAGGCCGGCGGGCCGAACTGCCGGTCGCCGGCGTCGCCGAGACCGGGCACGATGAACGCCTGGTCGTTGAGCCGCTCGTCGACGGCGGCCGTGACGACGTGGACGTCGAGCGACGCCTGGTCGAGTCGCTCGATCCCTTCGGGTGCGCAGAGCGCACACACGGCCAGCAACGGCTGCGGGGCGCCGCGCTCGACGAGGATCTCGAGCGTGTGGACGAGGGAGCCGCCGGTGGCGAGCATCGGGTCGATCACGATGACGGGCCGGCCGTCGAGCGACTCGGGGAGCTTGTTGACGTAGGGCTTGGGCTGGAACGTCTCCTCGTCGCGGCTGATCCCGATGAAGCCGACGTCGGCGTCGGGAAGCAGTTCCTGGGCGGCGTGGACGAATCCCAGCCCGGCCCGCAGGATCGGGACGACCACGGGTTGCACGGCGAGCCGCCGCGCCGGAGCCGTGGTGAGGGGGGTCTGCACCTCGCCGGTCACGGTGGGGAGGTCCTCGGTGGCCCGCACCAGCAGCAGGCTGCCGATCCGCTCGAGGTTCTGGCGGAACAAGGCGTTCGGGGTGGAGACGTCGCGGATGCGGGCGAGGGCGTCGGCCACCACCGGGTGTTCGACAACGGTGACGGTGACGGCCATTTACAGCGCTCCTAGGGACTTCTCGGCGGACAGCAGGGCGTAGCGGGGCTTGACGAGGGCGTTGATGATGCGCAGTCGCTCGGGGAACGGGGCGAAGGCGCTCTTCACGGTGTTGATCGTGATCCACTCGAAGTCGTCGATGCCCCACCCGAACGCGTCGGCGAGCTGGGCGAACTCGTTCGACATCGAGGTGTCGCTCATCAGACGGTTGTCGGTGTTGACCGTGACCCGGAACCGCAGCCGCCGGAGCATGCCGATCGGGTGCTCGGCGATCGAGGCACACACGCCGGTGTTGACGTTCGACGTCGGGCACAGCTCGAGCGGGATGCGGGTGTCGCGGATGTAGGCGGCGAGGCGGCCGAGCTGTTCGGCCCCGGGCTCGCCGGTGATGTCGTCGACGATGCGCACACCGTGGCCGAGGCGCTCGGCGCCGCACCATTGAACGGCCTCCCAGATGCTCGGCAGCCCGAAGGCCTCACCGGCGTGGATCGTGGTGTGGAAGTTCTCCCGCATCACGTACTGGAAGGCGTCGAGATGGCGCGTGGGCGGGTAGCCGGCCTCGGCGCCGGCGATGTCGAAGCCGACCACACCGGCGTCGCGGAAGCGGACGGCGAGCTCGGCGATCTCAAGGCTGCGGGCCGCCGTGCGCATCGCCGTGGCGATGGCGTAGATCGTCAGGTCGGTGCCGGCCGACCCGCGCTCGAAACCGTCGAGGATCGCCTGCATCACCTCGTCGAGGGTCAGGCCGGCCTCGGTGCACAGCTCGGGAGCCATGCGGACCTCGGCGTAGACCACGCCGTCGGCCGCCAGGTCCTGGGCGCACTCGTAGGCGACCCGCTCGATGGCGTCGCGGTGCTGCATCACCCCGACGGTGTGGGCGAACGTCTCGAGGTAGAGCACGAGATCGTTGCGCTTGGCGCCGCGGTTGAACCACGCGGCCAACTCGCCGACGTCGGTCGTCGGCAGGTCGTGGTAGCCGAACTCGCTGGCCAGCTCGACCACCGTGGCCGGGCGCAGCCCACCGTCGAGGTGGTCGTGGAGCAGGGCCTTGGGCATGCGCCGGTAGAAGTCGAGCGGTTCGGGTGGCAGCACGGGCGACAGCGTAGAGGCGGGCGAGGGCGGGCGGCGCCGGCGCCCGCTACTTGGACGGACGGTACGGCTGACCCTCGGCGGCGGGGGCGATCGCCCGGCCGAGGGCGCCGGCGACGACGACGAGGGTCACCATGAACGGGAGCGCCTGGAAGAACTCGCTCGGGATCCCGAAGTCCCCGATGGACACCTTGAGGAACTGCAGGCGTGAGCCGAGGGCCCGGGTGAAGCCGAACAGGATCGACGCGGCGAGTGCTCCCCACGGGTTCCACTTGCCGATGATCAGGGCGGCGAGGGCGATGAACCCGGCGGAGTTCGTCATGTTGTCCTCGAAGCCGGACTGCGACTCCATCGAGAACCACGCTCCGCCGAGCCCGGCGATCAGACCGCCGACGACGACCGCCTGGTAACGCATCTTGACGACGTTGATGCCGACCGTTTCGGCGGCGTGGGGGTGCTCGCCACAGGCGCGGACGCGCAGACCCCACGGCGTGCGGTAGAGCACGAGCCACGTGAGGAACACGATCCCGTAGGCCATGAACCCGATCGGGCGGCCGGTGAAGAGTGTCGGCCCGACGATGGGGATGTGGGAGAGCTGGGGAATGGCGATGTCGGACGTCGACTGCCCGCTGCTGAACCCGCTCGGCACGATCACCTGGGAGCGGAGAAACCCGGTGAGGCCCAGCGCCAGCAGGTTGATCACCACGCCGGAGACGATCTGGTTGATCTGGAACGTCACGGTCAGCAGGGCGTGGAGGAGCGCCGTGACGCCGCCTGCGAGCACGGCGATCAGGATGCCGAGCCAGAGCCACGTCGTGCCGGAGGCTTCGGCGATGACCGCGTAGGACATGTAGCCGATGCCGGCCGCCGCGAGCATCTGACCCTCGATGCCGATGTTGACGATGCCCGAACGCTCGCACCACAGCCCGGTCATCGAGCCGAGGATGAACGGGGTGGCGAGGAACAGCGACTCGTCGAGGAGGTTGGTCACGTTCGTCATCGGCGACGACGACAGGGCGAGGCCGAGGGCGACCACGAGCGGCAGCGCCGTCAGGCCGGCCACCGACTGGACGATGGTGGTGAACCGGCGGGGGACGGTGATGCCGAGCGGCGCGAGCGACAGCACTCCGGCGGCGATCCAGATCCAGCCGATGACGGCCACGAAGGTCTGGGGCTGGAACGAGAACGTGAGGGGATCAGGCGGCGGTTCGAACGCGAACGTGCGCTGCTCGTCGATCAGGTTGGGGGCGATGGCGAAGGCGATCAGGGCGCCGATGACGACGAACACCAGGCCGAGCACCTGAGGGCGGCCGAACGCCAGGCGGACGCGAGTGTCGGACGACTCGTCGGGGGAGACGCTCGGGAGGGACGAGATGGCCAGATCGCTCATGCCGACCCCAGTCCCGACGTCGCCACTTCGGGAGCGCCACCGGTCGCCCGTTCCGACCGAACGCGGAACACCCACCGGACGATGGCGTCGGCGGCGACGAACAACAGCACCATCGCCTGGATGATGCGTACGACGTCGATGGACACGCCCGCCTCCTGTTGCATCAGCGGCGCCCCGGCGCGCAGGGCACCCCACAGGAACGCCGACGGGATGATGGCGAGCGGGTTGGCGCGGGCCAGCATGGCGATGGCGATGCCGTCGAAGCCCATGCCCGCGAACGTGCCGGGCTGGAAGAAGTGGTTGGTCCCGGCCACTTCCGACGCTCCGGAGAGGCCGGCGCAGCCACCGGCGATGACCATGGCCATGATCATCATGCGGTTGACGTTGATGCCGGCGTAGTGGGCAGCATTGGGGTTCGTCCCCGTCGTGATGGTCGAGAAGCCGAACGTCGTGCGACGGAGCACCCACCACACCACGATGGCGGCGATCACGAGGACGAAGATCCCGGCGTGGAGCGGCGGGTTGCTGGACACGAACCGGGGGAGGTAGGCGGTGGTGGAGATCGGTTTGGTGCGGGGCACCGACGCACCCGCGTCGAGCAGGACGACCGGGTCGCGCGACTCGGCGATCCAGCGCGACCCGAACAGGGCGATCCAGTTCAGCATGATCGTCGTGATCACCTCGTGGGCGCCGGTCTTGGCGCGCAGCACGCCTGGGACACTGCCCCATGCGGCGCCCCCGATGAACCCGGCCAGCACGATGATGGGCACGGCCACGATCGACGGCACGTCGTACATGAACGCCCACGTGCCGGCCCATGCGGCGGCGAGGCCGCCCACCAGGAGTTGACCCTCGGCGCCGATGTTGAACAGGCCCGCCCGCATGGCGAAGGCGAGGGCCAGGGCCGATCCGATGTAGGGCACCGACTTGGCCAGGGAGCCGGCGACGCGGGTGCCCGACCCGAACATGCCCCGCAGCAGCGCCCAGTAGGCGTCGAACGGGTTGACGCCGACGATGGCGATGAGCACGCCACCGACGACGAAGGAGAGCAAGACGGCCAGCAACGGGACGATGACGGGCTGGATGTCCCACCAGGTCCGCACGTGGCGCATGAGGTCGACGCGCTGCGTGCGCGGAGCGGGGCTGTTCACGACATCGCCTCCGAGGCGCCGGCAAGCGCGGTTCCCGACTCCGGTTCGTCGTCGGGCTGGTGTCCGGTGGCCATGAGATAGCCGAGCTCGTCGCGGGTCGCCGTGGCGCCGTCGAACTCGCCGACGATGCGGCCGCGGTACATCACGCCGATGCGGTCGGCCAGCGACATGATCTCGTCGAGCTCGGCCGAGACGAGGAACACGGCGGCGCCGCGGTCACGCAAGGCGATGATCTCGCGGTGGATGAACTCGATCGAGCCGACGTCCAACCCGCGGGTCGGCTGGGCGACGAAGAGGACCTCGACGTTGTCGGCGAGCTCGCGGCCGATGACCAGCTTCTGCTGGTTGCCACCCGAGAGCGTGCTGGCGGCGACGTCGATGCCCGGCGTGCGCACGTCGAAGGCGGCCACGACGCGGCGGGCCTCCTCGTCGATGGCGTCGCGGTCGCGGACCCCGCGGCGGGCGAACGGGGCCCTGTCGAAGCGGTTGAGCACGATGTTGTCGGCGATCGAGTAGGACCCGACGAGGCCGTGCTTGGCGCGGTCTTCGGGGATGTGGGCGGTGCCCAGCTCGGACACCTGCTTGGGCGACATCTTGGTGGCGTCGCGGCCGGCGATCGTGACCGTCCCGCCCGCCTTGACGCGCATCCCGGTGAGCGCCTCGACGAGCTCGCGCTGCCCGTTGCCCTCGACGCCCGCGATGCCGAACACCTCGCCGCGCTTCACGTCGACGGAGAAGTCGTTCACCGTCTGGACGCCGCGGTCGTCGAGCACTCGCAGCCCCCGCACCGACAGGGCGACGTCACCGGGTCGAGCGGGCGGCTTGTCGACGCGGAACACGACGTCGCGTCCCACCATCAAGTTGGCGAGCGACTGCTGGGTGGCCGTTTCCGGATCGGCCTCTCCGGCCACGCGGCCGTTGCGCAGCACGGTGATGTGGTCGGCGACGGCGAGCACCTCACGGAGCTTGTGGGTGATGAAGACGATCGACTTGCCCTGGTCGACGAGGCTGCGGACGACGCCGAAGAACTCGTCGACCTCGCCGGGGGTGAGCACGGCCGTCGGCTCGTCGAGGATGAGGATGTCGGCGCGCCGGTAGAGCGCCTTCACGAGCTCGACCCGCTGCTGCTCGCCGACGGACAGGTCGCCCACCTTGGCGTCGGGGTCGACGTGCAGGCCGTACCGGGTGCCGAGCTCGCGGATCTGCCGGCGCGCCGCCCGCATGTCGAGGAGGCCGGCCCGGCGGATCTCGCTGCCGAGCACGACGTTCTCGGCCACGGTGAACACCGGGATCAGCTGGAAGTGCTGGTGGACCATGCCGATGCCCCGGGCGATGGCGTCGTCGGCGCCATTGAACTGCACCGGCTCGCCGCGCACGAGCATCTCGCCCTCGGTCGGCTGGTAGAGGCCGAACACGACGTTCATCAGCGTGCTCTTGCCGGCGCCGTTCTCCCCGAGGAGGCAGTGGATCTCACCCTCACGGAGGATGAAGTCGACGTCCTTGTTGGCGACGACCCCGGGGAAGACCTTGGTGATCCCGCGGAGCTCCAACACGGGAGGTGCATGGTTCATGAGAGGTTCATGAGTGGCTCATGTCGTTGCGTTCCCACCCCTGGCCGCCTGCATCTGCGGCATCGTAGACGCGGCGGAGGGGGTCGGCCAGTGTGGCCGACCCCCTCCGGATCAGTGGGATAGGACCGGGGTCAGGCTCCGGTGGTGGCCGGGGCCTCGCTGCCCTCGGCCGGGGCCTCGCTCCCCTCAGCGGCGCCGCCGTCGCAGGCCGAGCCCTCGCCGATGAACAGGCCGTCGATGGCGCAGATGCCCGTGGTGATCGAGCCGTCGGCGAGACCGGCGAGCGCCGCCTCGGCCGCGGCCGTGACCTCGGCGGGGACGTCGGCGTCATGGGCCGGGGCGAAGGCGATCTGGTTGTTGGAGGCGTCGCCCACGTACAGGCCGCCCTCGAACTCGCCGGCGACGGCGGCGGCGATCAGCTGGAACGTCGACAGGTCGACGCGCTTGACGGCCGAGCTGGCGAGGTACTCCGAGCCCGCCGCGGTACCGCCGGCGAACGTCGTGAAGTACTCGTCCTGGTCGACGCCGATGCCCCAGACGCCCTGCTCAGCGGCCGCGGAGACGCCACCCGAGCCGGTCTGGCCGCCGGCGCCGAAGATGACGTCGGCGCCCTCACCGATGAACTGGTTGGCGGTGGACGCACCCGAGGCCGGGTCGGTGAAGCTGTCGCTGTACACCGACAGCACGGTGATGTCGGGATTGACCGACTGCGCGCCGACGGTGTAGCCGTTGACGAGCTTGACGACGGGCGGGACGGTCTCGAGACCGCCGACGACGCCGATGACGCCGCTCTGGCTCAGCGAGGCGGCGATGACGCCGGCGAGGTAGCCGGCCTGGTCCTCGGCGAACTGCTCGCCGGCCATGTTCGCCGGGTATTCGTCGAGGTATTGGTCGACGCCGATGAAGCTGACGTCGGGGTTGGCCTCGGCGGCCGCCTTGGTGTCGTCGGTGAGCAAGAAGCCGACGGTGACGACGACGTTCGGGTTGCTCTCGAGCGACGTGGCGATGTTCGACGCGTAGTCGGACTGGGCCACGGTCTCGATGAAGCTCGTGTCCTCGATACCGAAGCACTCGTTGGCCGCGGTCATGCCGTCGTACGCGAACTGGTTGAACGTGCCGTCGTCGACCTTGCCGATGTCGGTGACGAGATTCACGCGGAAGCCGTCGGGGGCCTGGAGGCCCTCGTAGCTGGCGCAGGCGTCCTCGAGCGTGATGTAGGAGCTGCTGCCCTCGGCAGCAGCCGAGCCCTCGGCCGCCTCGGAGCCGGGGGGCGCGGTCGTCGCCGACACCGCAGCGCTGGTGGTGAGGCCGGCGGTCACAACCGTCGCGGCCAAGGCAAGCGCAGGCTTGCTCCTCATGGGTCCCCCTTTTGGGTTCGTGTGGTCGTTCGGTCAGGGCAGGATTGGAGCGGACGTTCCAGCCAGTGCCCGCGTGCGGTGCATTCGCTCGGCGCACAGCACTGCGTACCATACAGCGGCGATGGGCACGTCTGCTGCGGGGTGGGAGGATGATGAGCGGGGCAGGCGGTCCGGACCGGTCCGCCGCCCGGTGAGCGAGCGGCGGTATCTCGTTCGCCGCTTCGCCGTGCTCGCGGCGTTCGGCCTGCTGATCTACGGCGGCATCCGCGTGGTGGGCACGCTGACCGATGGTGAGGCCTCGGGCGGTGAGCCCGAGCTGTCGACGGCCCCGGCGTCGTCCACCAGCGTGGCGGTGGCCTTGGCGCCGACCGTGGCGCCGACCACGTTGCCAGTGACCGTGGCCGACGAGCCGGTCGGCACCCCGACCGACGAGGACCCGGCGCGGATCCTCGTGGTCGGCGACTCGGATGCCGGCACGTTCGGTCCGTACCTGCGGAACATCCTCGACGCCGACGACACGCTCGGCGACCTGACCGAGGTCACGCTCGAGTTCAAGGCCGCCACCGGTCTCGCCCGTCCCGACCACTACGACTGGGTGGCCCACCTCGGCGACGCCCTCGCCGCCCACGATCCCGACATCGTGATCGCCAGCTGGGGCGGCAACGACGGTCAGGGACTGTCGGAGCGCTGCGAGAGCGGCCGCGAGGGCTGCTCGATCGACTGGGTCGTCGGCGACCCGGTGAACAACACGGAGGAGTGGACCGAGGAGTACTCGCGGCGCGTGAACGAGGTGCTCGACATGATGCTCGAGGGTGGGCGCCGCGTGATCTGGGTCGGCATCCCGAACTCGTCGAACCCCGACCAGACGGCGGCGATGAAGGTGCAGGACCAGGCGGTCCGCGCCGTCGTGGCCGAGCGCGACGGGGTCGTGTTCGTCGACACGTGGGACATGTTCGCGGGAGCCAACGGCAACTGGGCCGAGTACGTGCCCGACCCGCGCGACGGCAAGGCCAAGGACATCCGCGCCGCCGACGGGTTCCACCTCAACGAGGTCGGTGCCGAGATCCTCGCCCTGGCGATCTTCGACGAGGTCGAGGTCGCCCTACGCGACCTCGGGGCCGAGGTCTAGGCGGGGATGCTCGGCGCGTCCGGCCGCTTGGCCCGTCTCCGGCTCGCGCCGGACGGCCGGCCCCGACCCGACGCACCATTCGGCCGAGGTCCGGTCGCCGCCCGGGTGCTGGCCAAGGTGATCAGCGGGGCCGTCTGGGCCGGGTCCCGAACGCCCTCGCCGGTGGCCCACGGTCTGGCGACGGTCGGCGGTCATCTGGAATGGGCGGCGCGTCCGGCCAAGCGCCGCCGCCTCGCGGCCAACCTCTCCCACGCCATCGGGCTGCCGGCCGGTGATCGCCGGGTCCGCCGGGCCGTGCGGCGTGAGCTGGTCAACGAGGCCCATCGGTCGGCCGACCTGCTGTGGGCGCTCGGACGGCCGGACGAGTTTCTCGCCGCGGTCGAGTTGGACGGGATCGAACACGCCCAGGCCGCCGCGGCCACGGGGCGTGGTGTCGTGCTCGCCGGCCTCCACGTCGGCGGCTGGGAGCTGGCGACGGTGATCCCCAAGGCGGTGCTGCCGGTGCCGGCCACCGCCATCGTCGCCGACGACTGGCTGGCGTGGGCGATCCAGCACATGCGCAACGGGGTCGGCCTGCACATCGTCTACCGGTCGGCGCCCGTGAGCCGCCTCGGCGCCCTGCTCAAGGCGGGGGAGGCCCTCGTCGTGCTCAGCGACGACGCCAACGGCGACCAGCCGCGACTCCACAAGGTGGAGTTCTGCGACACCGTGGCCGAACTGCCGGCTGGGGCGGTGACGCTCGCCCGGCTCTACCAGTCGCCGATCGTCGGATTCGCCATCGTCCGCCTCGGCCCCCGCAAGTGGCGGGCGATCGTCGACCCTCCCCTCGAGCCGCCGGCGCGACGCTCCGGTGCCGCCGGTGACCTCGAGACCCTGCAGGTCCTCGCCCATCGCTGGACCGCACTGGTCCGGGAGTACCCGGACCAGTGGTCGGCCAGCTACGACATCGCCTGGCTCGAGTAGCGCCCGACTCCCAAGCGGCGCCCCAGGGGGTCAGGCCGGGCAGTCGTTGCGTGCCTGGCTCTGGAACCCGCAGTACTCGTCCTGGGGCACGATCCAGCTGCCGTCGACGTTGATCAGCGTGGCCGGAAGCTCGCCATAGGGCTGCTCGGTGCCGTTGAACGCGAGCGTGTACGTGATCGACGCGGTGTCGCCGTCGATCGTCACGCTCTTGACCGAGGACGCGATCCCGCCGACCACCTCGGCGGCGGCCGGATAGCCCTCGATGGTGGCCCGCAGCGCCTCGGCGTTCTCGATGAACGGGGCCTGCTCGTCGAACGTCCGCGACGAGTCGGTCACGGTCTCCCACGCCGTCGCGACCGCCTGTTGGTCGGCATCGAAGGCGGCGCCGGCCGGCACGCTGCTGCCCGGCGTGGAGCTGCCGGGCACGCTGCTGCTGCTCCCGCCACCGCCGCCGGCCAACGACGGAGGTTGCAGGATGCTGTCGATCACCTGCACGGAGGCGTCGTCGAGGACGATGTCGGGACAGATGACGCTGGCCTGCCCCCCGTTGAGCACGAGGGTCTCACCGTCGAGGGCGAATTCGATGGCGTCCCCGCCGATCGTCGCCACCGATCCCGCCTCGGCGAGGTCGGCGGTGGTCAGCGACTGGCCCGGCACCAGGTGATAGTCGAGCAGGGTGGTGAGCATCGCTTCGTCGGCGAGGATCGCGTCGAGCACACCGTCGGGAAGGACGTCGAACGCCGTGTTCACCGGGATGAAGAGCGTGAGCGGCGGCTCGGCCTCGAGCAGCTGCGCCGACGAGGAGTCGACGGCCTCGACGAAGGTGGTGATGTCGGGCGCTTCGAGGCCGGCGGCGATCGCCGCGCAGTCGACGGCTGCCGCCTCGTCGGGCGCGGTGCCGGCCGACGCCGGTGCGGCGGAGGCGGCGACGCCGACGATGCCGGCGATACCGGCGATGGCGTAGGTGAGGCGGGTGCGCATGGTGAGCTCCTGTGGGGGTTGACGGTCAGGATTCGGTGGGACGGTGGATGGCCGTGGCCAGCTCGGCGACGAGCTGTCCGGTGCGGGGTCCGAGGCCGTAGAGGTACTGGGTCTCGAACTGCAGGATCCGGTGATCGGGATCGGCGCCGGCAGGGGTCTCGGCGATTCCGGGGACGGCGAGTAGTCCCTCGAGTCCGCCGACGGACTCGAGCCCGTTCGACGGGACGATGATGAAGTCGGGGGCGATCTCGATGATCGCCTCGGTCGAGAGCTCGCCGAAGTCGTCGACGCCGAGCTCGGTGCCGACGTCGAGGCCGCCGGCCGCCTCGATCACGGCGTCGATCCCGCTGCCCCGCCCGAACACGTACTGCACGCGTTCGCCGCGCAGGTAGAGGGCGAGGACGAGCGGTCGACCGTTCTCGGCCACGCCCTCGGTCGCGGTGGCGACGCCGGCCTCGAGCTCGCGCTCGAAGTCGGCGACGAGTCGTTCCCCGTCGTCGGGAACGCCGAGCGTTGAGGCGACCGCCCGCACCTTGTACGCCGGCGCCTGCAGGTCGGCGTGGTGCTCGATGGTCACGACGTCGACGCCGGCCGCCTCGAGTGCCGTGAACACCTCGAGCGGTCCGGCCCGATCGTCGGTGAGCACCAGGGTCGGCTCGTAGGCGAGGATCGTCTCGGCGTCGAGCGCACGCTGGTAGCCGATCTTCGGCGTGTCCTGAGCCTCGTCCGGATAGGTGGCCGAGAGATCGGTGGCGACCACGTGCTCCCCGAACCCGAGCGCGTACACGACCTCGGTGAGGTCGCCGGTGACCGACACGATGCGGCTGGGGTCGTCGACGGGAGGAAAGGACTCGGCGATGTCGTCGGGTGAGATCCCCGGCACGTCGGTCGGTGGGCTGGAGGCGGCCGCTGCGCCCTGGACGAGGACGAGCCCGGCGACCGCTGCGATCGTGGCGAGCCGGCGGCCGGCGGAGGAGGTAATGGCTGCCTTCAGCACAATGTTCGGGGAGCTTACTGCACGCCGGCGGGGGTGGCCAGGCTGTCGACCACCTCGACATCGGGTAGCTCGAGCAGCATCTGGGGAGGGCCGACCACCTTGCACGAGCGGCTGCCGCCGCCGACGACGATGCGCTCACGGTGCATGACGGCGGCGTCGATCCACAGCGGTAGCCCGGGCGGCAGGCCGAACGGTGTGACGCCCCCGACCGTCATCCCGGTGAGGGCTTCGGTGTCGCCGGCCCCGGCGAACGACGCCTTCTTCGTACCGAGGCGCTTGCGCACCACGCGGTTCACGTCGAGCCGCGTCGTGGCGAGCACGACGCACACCGCGTACGTCGGCGGGTCCGACTTGCCGATCACGACGATGGCATTGGCCGAGTCCTCCGGCGAGTAGCCGTAGGCCTCACAGAAGGCGGCCGTGTCGGCGAGGTCGGGGTCGCACTCGATGACCTCGACGCCCGCGGTCCGAGACGCGGCTGCTGCCGAACGGACCCGCTGCTCGATGTCGGCCGTGTCCGTCATGTCGGTCGTATCGGTCGTGTCGTCGTGGCTCACCGGCCCATCCTGCCCTCCATCCGGTCGTCACGTGGGCATCTACCCTGGCGACGTGCCGGACGATGCCCTCACCGCCGAGACCGTCGAACTGCTCCAGGCGTTGATCCGCAATCGATGCGTCAACGACGGTGCCCCGGATTCGGGGGGCGAGTCGCGCAACGCCGACGCGCTGCTCAGCATCGTCGAGCTTCCCGGCGTGGACATCGAGCGATGGGAACCGGTCCCCGGCCGGGCCTCGTTCGTCGCTCGGCTGGCAGGCCGTGATCCGGACGCGCCGAGCCTGTGCCTGATGGGCCACACGGACGTCGTCCCCGTCGACCCCGACGGTTGGGATCGCGATCCGTTCGGTGGCGAACTGGTCACCAACGCGGACGGCGTCGACGAGGTGTGGGGGCGCGGCGCCGTCGACATGCTCAACCTGACCGCATCGATGGCCGTCGCCTTCCGCGACACGGTCCGCCGTGGTATGCGTCCTCGCGGCGATCTCGTCTACTTCGCCGTCGCCGACGAGGAGGCCGGCAGCACGTACGGCGCCCGCTGGGTGGCCGAGCACCATCGTGACGCCATCGCCGTCGACAACGTGCTCACCGAGAACGGTGGCATCCACGATGGCGGCGACGATGCGCCCGTCGTCAGCGTCACCGTTGCCGAGAAGGGCGTCGCCTGGAGACGGCTGCGGATCACCGGGACGCCGGGCCACGGCTCGATGCCGTTCCGCTCGGACAACGCTCTCGTCAAGACGGCGGCCATCGTGCAGCGTCTCGCCGACTATCGCCCGGCGCCGCGGTTCCACGAACTGTGGCGCGACCGGGTTCGCCACATGGACGTGCCCGACGACATCCGGACGGCGCTGCTCGACGAGCACGCCATCGACGACCTGCTCGACATCGTCCCCAACCGTGCCGCGGCCGCCCATCTCCACGCCTGCACCCACACGACGTTCTCGCCCAACATGGTCGGGGGCAGTGTGATGAAGACCAACGTCATCCCCGGTCGGGTCGACCTCGACGTCGACGTGCGCACGATGCCCGGCGAGTCGGCCGACGAGGTGGACGCCCACCTCCGTGCCGCGCTCGGCGATCTCTACGACGACGTCGAGGTGACCGTGCTGATGAACGACCCGGCGTCGGCGAGCCGCACCGACACGCCGCTGTGGGACTCGATGCAGCGGGCCGTCTCCGTGCCGTTCCCCGGCGCCCAGCTCCATCCGTCCTTCGCCGTCGGCTTCACCGACGCCCGCGTGTTCCGCGACCTCGGCTCCATCGCCTACGGCGCCGGCCTCTTCAGCCGCACGCTCGACGCCGCCGAGTACGGGCGCCGCTTCCACGGCCACAACGAGCGCGTCGACGTCGAATCGCTCGCCCTCACCACCCAGTTCTGGCGCCGGGTCATCGACGACTTCGGCGCGTGATTCAGGTGCCGGTGTCGATGACCGTCGGCGGCGGGCCGTTCGTGACGAGGTCGGCGACGAGCTCCGGCAGGCGGCGGGGCGCGAAGAACTCCGTGTCGGACGTGGGGTAGGCGGCCAGCTCGTCGGGCGTCCACCACTGCATGTGCATCAGGTTCTCGGCCTCCAGCTGTTCGCGGGTGAGCTGTGGTGCCGGATCGAACGGTGGCGTGCGGACGAGGAAGAATCGATCGTGCTGCCCGTCCCACTGCCCGTCGATGAACGGGACGATGTGCGTGCGCTCCCAGATCTGCGGACCGATCGTCGCCGTCGCGCCGATCCCGAGCTCCTCGTCGAGCTCGCGGCGTAGCGCGACCTCGGTCGGCTCACCAGGTTCCATCCCGCCGCCGGGCGTGCCCCAGAGGTTGATCTCCCGCAGCAGCCACCGAACGAGCAGCACGTTGTCGTCGGTGTCGATCACCACGGCCCGGACGGCCTCACGGATTCGCAGGCCCTCGACCTGCACCGGCTCAGTCACCGGGCGTGTCGCGCAAGCCGTCGTTGAACGACTTGTAGAGGTCGTACACCGACTTGCACTCCTGGCACATCGGCAGCTGCTTGGGGTCGCGCGACGGGATCCACACGTAACCGCACAGCGCCTCGACCGGCGTGCCGTAGATGCGCGCCTCCATCACCTTGGCGGTCGCCGACTCGCCCGGTTTCACCTTCACGATGTGCGCGTGATGGGGCTGATCGGTGTCGGGTGTGACGTCGACATCGGGACGGGTCTCGACGGGGGAGGTCACCAACTCAGGCACCCCTCCAGTCAATCATTTCTGTTGCGTTCCCCGGCCACGCAGGCCGGCGCGCCGGCCGGCTCCGCTAGCGCTCCGCCGGCCTACCCCGGAGCACCTCGGGACGCTCGCTGCGCTCGCTGAACCCGATCGCGTTGTTGGCGGCTGCGTTCCCCGGCCACGCAGGCCGGCGCGCCGGCCGGCTCCGCTAGCGCTCCGCCGGCCTACCCCGGAGCACCTCGGGACGCTCGCTGCGCTCGCTGAACCCGATCGCGTTGTTCGCGGTTGCGTTCCCCGGCCACGCAGGCCGGCGCGCCGGCCGGCTCCGCGTGGGCGCCGTCAGGCGGCGCGGATTTCGGTGTGGTCGGGGCGGTAGGTGTGCCAGTGGCCGTGGGGGTCGCGCCGCGTCGAGAAGCCGGAGGTGGATTTGACGCGGTTGTGGTGGCCGCATCCGATCCCGGCGTTGACGAGATCGGTGCTGCCTCCGTGTTGCCATTCGGTGAGGTGGTCGATCTGGCAGTGCGAGTCCCGGCCACAACCGGGATGGGTACATCGTCCGTTGCGATCCAACACACCTTGGAGGATGGCGGCGTCTCGGGCGGTGCCGGTGAACAGCCGGCTGCGCCGGCCCAAGTCGATGACGACCCCGGCGGCGTCGACGACGACGCGGCGCACGTGCC
>NZ_QKYK01000037.1 GCF_003426815.1 Desertimonas flava | reverse complement strand
TCGCCTCGGCGGACCTGGCAAGCAGACCCACGCGGACTGAGATCCGGTCGCCCCCCGATCAACGATCCGACTCCGTCGGGGGTGCGGGAGGGGGCGGTAGCCCCCTCGCCTCGGCGGATCAGGCGAGCTTGCTCGCCCCGCCGCTGCAATTGGGTGCGGCGAAGCCGCTCCAAACAAACTCGCCGCAGGCGAGCGAGGGAGCGCAGCGACCGAAGCGAGCCGAGGACGACTACGCGCCGACGGCCTTCTTGAACTCGTCGAGCTTGCTCGTCTGCTCCCAGGTGAAGTTCGGCAGCGAGCGCCCGAAGTGACCGTAGGCGGCGGTGTCGCGGTAGATGGGCCGCTTGAGGTCGAGGTCGCGGACGATCGCGCCGGGGCGCAGGTCGAACACGTCGCGAACGGCCTGGACGATCTGGTCCTCGGGCACCGTGTGGGTGCCGAACGTCTCGACGAGGATGCTCATGGGGTGGGCGACGCCGATGGCGTAGGCCACCTGCACCTCGCAGCGGGAGGCGACGCCGGAGGCCACCACGTGCTTGGCCACCCAGCGCGCGGCGTAGGCGGCCGAGCGGTCCACCTTGCTCGGGTCCTTGCCGCTGAACGCACCGCCGCCGTGACGGCCCATGCCGCCGTACGTGTCGACGATGATCTTGCGGCCGGTGAGGCCGCAGTCGGCGTGCGGGCCGCCGAGCACGAACGTGCCGGTCGGGTTGACGTAGACGTCGTAGTCGTCGTCGGCGTACCGCTCGGGGATGATCGGGCGGATGACCTGCTCGATGAGGTCGGGCCGGATGACGGTGTCGCGGTCGATGCCCTCTTGGTGCTGGGTGGAGATCAGCACGGTCTTGAGCGCCACCGGGACGCCGTCCTCGTACTCGAACGTCACCTGGGTCTTGCCGTCGGGACGCAGATAGGGCACCTGGCCGGACTTGCGCACGGCGGACAGGCGCTCGGCGAGCCGATGGGCCGTCCAGATCGGCAACGGCATCAGGTCGTCAGTCTCGTTGCAGGCGTACCCGAACATCATGCCCTGGTCGCCGGCGCCCTGGGCGTTGATCTGGTCCTCGCCGGCGGTGCCGCCACGGAGCTCTTCAGACGTGTCGACGCCCTGGCCGATGTTCGGCGACTGCTCGTCGATGGACACGATCACACCGCAGGTGTTGCCGTCGAAGCCGTACATCGCGTCGTCGTAGCCGATCGACTTGATGGTCTCGCGGGCGAGCTTGGGGATGTCGACGTAGGCCGACGTGGTGATCTCACCGGCGACGACGCAGAGGCCGGTCGTCAGCAGCGTCTCACAGGCCACTCGACCGTTGGGGTCCTCGGCCAGGATGGCGTCGAGGACGGAGTCGCTGACCTGGTCGGCCATCTTGTCGGGGTGACCCTCGGTGACGCTTTCAGATGTGAACGTCCAACGGGACATGGAAGTGCTCGCTTTCGCTGCGGGGCCGAGTGAGCGCTGACGCCCTCGGGAACTACGGGGATGGATCAGGCGGTCTCGTCGCCGGCGGAGGCATCAGCCTCGCCGTCGGCGGCGTCCTCGGCGACTTCAGGCACCTCGGCCGGCTCCGTCCAGACGATCTTGTCCGCGGCGATCTCCTCGAACCCGATGCTGAGCGGCTTGCGCGACACCGACGACACCTGCGGGGGGACCATGTGTCCGAGTCCCTCGCCGAGCTGGTTGAAGTAGGCGTTGATGTTGCGCGCCCGCCGGGCCGCGAGTGTGACGAGCCCGAACTTCGAACCCACCCGGTCGAGGAGTTCCTCGATGGGCGGGTTGATCATCGTGTCGTGCGAGCGTTCCATGCGTGTGGGGTTCTCCTGCAAAAGACGGACGCGAGAGTTTACCTGTGCCGTCGTACCGAATTGCTGCTACCGGGCACGGGCGCGGTCGATGATGCGCAGCAGGTCGTTCACCGTCTCGTCGAGGTCGTCGTTGACGAGCACGTGGTCGGCGAGCTTGAGTCCCACCGGCTCTTCCGACTCCGCCTTGCGCAGCCGCTGGATCACCTTCGACTCGTGGTCGCCGCGCTCGCGCAGGCGGCGTTCCTGCTCGGTCCGGGTGGGTGGCAGCACGAACACGAGGATCGCCTCCGGGTGCTGCGCCTTCACCTGCTGGGCGCCGTCGACCTCGATCTCGAGCACGACGACGTCGCTCCCCGCGACCGGTTCGGGCGTCGGTGTGCCGTAGAGGTTGCCGAGGAACTCGGTCCACTCGAGAAAGCCGCCCGCGTCGATGCGCTGCTGGAACGCGTCGCGATCGACGAACACGTAGGCACCCTCGGGCTCGCCGTCGCGGCGTTCCCGAGTGGTCCATGAGCGCGACAGCCAGAGCCGCTGATCGCGGCTGACGAGGCGGTCAGCGATGGTGCTCTTCCCGACACCTCCAGGTCCGGAGATGACGACGGTGATCGGTCGGGAGTGAGAACCGTCTGTCACCCGAGAGCCGACAGCAGCGCCGACCGCTGCTGAGCGCCGAGACCCTGAACGCGACGGTTGTCGGCGATGCCGATGTCTTCCATCACCTTGCGGGCCTTGACCTTGCCGACTCCGGGCAGTGACTCGAGCAGCGACACGACCTTGAGCTTGCCGATGTTGGTGTCGTCGGAACCGAGGGCGTCGGCCAGCGACAGGGAACCCATCTTGAGACGGGCCTTGACTTCAGCACGCGCAGCGCGTGCCTCCTTCGCCTTTTCGAGGGCGGCAGCCCGCTGCTCTGGGCTGAGTGACGGAGGTGTAGCCATGGCGGTCAACGCTAGCGCGGCACTTGGGCCACTCCGGGGATATCGGGCCTGGTCAGTCGGTCGGGCCCGCCGGGACAAGTCAGGCCAACGGCCGCGCGCGCAGGCCGCGGAGCACCTTCAGGGGCGCCTTGGGGTCGGCGAACGTGGCCGTGCCGACCTGTACGGCGACGGCTCCAGCGAGGAGGAACTCGGTGGCATCCCACGCCGTGGCGACGCCACCGACACCGACGACCGGGAGCCCAGGGTGAGCCGTGGCGACGTCATTGACCGCCCGCACGGCGATCGGGTGGATGGCCGGACCCGACAGCCCGCCGCCCCCGGCGCCCAACGCCGGCGCTCCCGTGCACTCGTCGTACGCGAGTCCGAGGAGCGTGTTCACACACGTCACGGCCTCGGCCCCGGCGTCGCGAACGGCGCCAGCGACGGCGACGATCCTGTCGGTGTTGGGGCTGAGCTTCGCCCAGCACGGACGCCCGGCCACGTCCACGACGGCGGCGATCACCTCGGCGGCCCGGTCGGCGTGGTGGGCGAACATGCTGGTGCGCACGTCGCCGCCGTGGCCGTGACCGTCCGAGTGGAGGTTCGGGCAGGAGAGGTTGACCTCGACGGCGACCACACCTTCGGGGGCGGCAGACAGTTGGCGAGCGGCGTCGCGGTACTCGTCGACCGTGCGCCCCCAGATGCTGGCGACGACCGTGGCGCCGGCGGCCAGCAGCTCCGGCAGTCCGTGCTCGAGCCAGGCGGCGACGCCCGGGCCCTGCAGCCCGACGGCGTTGAGCATCCCCTTGGGGGTGGGACGCAGGCGCGGCGCGGGATTGCCGGCCCACTCGAACGCGGCCAACGACTTGACGACCACGGCGCCGAGCTCGGCGAGGTCGAACGCCCCGGCCAGTTCGGTGCTGTAGCCCGCAGTGCCCGATGCGGTCATCACCGGGTTGGCCAGGGCCACCGACCCGATCGTCACCGGCCCGGCGTTCATCTTGTGGCCGTTACGGTTGGTGCCAGGCACCAACCGTAACGCGACGGCGGATCGGCGTTCACCCGGCGTGCAGCTCCTGCAGCGAACGGACGTTGAGCGGGTGGCCGCGCTGCTCGGTGAGGCCTTGGACGACGACGAGGGCGGCGCTGATCGTGGTCACGCACGCCACCCCGTGCAACACCGACGCCTTGCGGATCTGCTCGCCGTCGGTGCGGCCGCCCCGGCCCTGGGGCGTGTTGACGACGAGCGTCACCTTGCCCGACGAGATCAGATCGACCGCCGTTTCGGGCGTGTCGTCGGCAGCCGGGGCCGCGTCGGCATCGTCGCGCAGTTCGTGAACCTTGGCGACGACGGAGTCGACGGGGAGGTCGAAGTTGGCCAGGTAACGGGCGGTGCCCTCGGTGGCCACGATGCCCATTCCCAGCTCGCGCAGGCGCTTGGCCACCACGAGGCCCGCCGGCTTGTCCCCGTCGGCAAGCGACAGGAACACCGTGCCCTCGGGCTCGAGGTCGGTCCCCGACGCCAGCTCGGCCTTGTGGAACGCCCGCCCGAAGGTCACGTCGATGCCCATCACCTCACCCGTGGAACGCATCTCGGGCCCGAGCGCGGGGTCGACCTCGGGAAAGCGCGAGAACGGGAGCACCGCCTCCTTCACAGCCACCGTCGCCCCGCTGAGCACCGACGACCGCAGCAGGCCCTCGTCGCGCAGCTCCGCCAGCGTGGCTCCCAGCATCACCCGGGTGGCCACCTTGGCGAGCGGCACACCGGTGGCCTTGGCGACGAACGGGACCGTCCGGCTGGCGCGCGGGTTGGCCTCGATCACGTAGACCGTGGTGCCGGCCACGGCGTACTGCACGTTGAGCAGCCCGCGGACGTCGAGACGATTGGCGATCGCCGCCGTGTAGGCCTCGATGACCTCCACGACCCACGGCGCCAGCGTGGGCGGCGGGATGGCGCAGGCGGAGTCGCCCGAGTGCACGCCGGCCTCCTCGACGTGCTCCATCACTCCGCCGATGAGCACCTCGCCGGTGTGGTCACGAACGGCGTCGACGTCCACCTCGACGGCGTTGCCCAGGAAGCGGTCGATCAGTACAGGCCGCTGCGCCGACAGGCCGCCTTCCCGGTTCAGCGAGCCGAGATCGCCCCAGATGGCCTGCAGCGCCTCGGCGAGCTGTGTCGCGTCGTGGACGATGCGCATCGCCCGGCCGCCGAGCACGTAGCTCGGGCGCACGAGCACCGGGAACCCGACCTCGTCGACGACGGCCAGCGCGCCCTCGAGATCGACAGCCGTGCCGCCGGGCGGCTGCGGGATGTTCAGCTCGTCGCAGATCGCGTTCCACTTCTCGCGGTCCTCGGCGGCGTCGATCGACGCCGCCGAGGTCCCCGCCACCAGGGTGGGGTCGAGCTCGGACGCCAGCTTGAGGGGCGTCTGACCGCCGAGGGCGACGATCACCTTCGGTGCCACTCCCCCAGCCGCCGCCGTCTCGGCGGCGATCACGTTGTGCACGTCCTCGGCCGTCAACGGCTCGAAGTACAGGCGGTCCGACGTGTCGTAGTCGGTGGACACGGTCTCGGGGTTGCAGTTGACCATGACGGTCTCGTAGCCGGCGTCGCGCAGGGCGAAACTCGCGTGCACACAGCAGTAGTCGAACTCGATGCCCTGCCCGATGCGGTTGGGACCCGAACCGAGGATGACGACGCGTGGCCGGTCGCTGTCGCGGACTTCGCTCTCGTCTTCCCACGTGGAGTAGTGGTACGGCGTCTCGGCGGCGAACTCGGCGGCGCAGGTGTCGACCGTCTTGTACGTCGGGACGATGCCGTGGCCGCTCCGTGCGGCGGCCACATCGTGAGCGCCGACGCCGAGGAGGTGGGCCACCTGCGTGTCGGAGAAGCCGAGCTGCTTGATGCGTCGCCAGTCGCTCTTGCCGAACGAGGCCAGGGCGTCGTCGCCCGTTCCGGCAGCCTCGATCTCGTGGCGCTGCTCGACGATGGCCAGCATCTGGTCGAGGAACCACTCGTCGATCCGGCAGACGTCGTGGAGATCGTCGACGTCGACGCCTCGCCGCAACAGCTCGCCGATCTGGAAGATGCGGTCTGGTGTCGGGACACCGATGCGCGCCAGTAGTTCATCGGTGGTGACGCCGTCGAGCCCGGCCTCGGCCGGGTCGGCGCCGAGGCCGAAGCGCCCGTGCTCGAGCGAGCGAAGGGCCTTCTGCAGGCTCTCGGGGAACGTGCGGCCGATCGCCATCACCTCTCCGACCGACTGCATCTGCGTGCCGAGCACGCCCGAGGTGCCGGGCAGCTTCTCGAAGGCCCAGCGCGGGACCTTCGTGACCACGTAGTCGATGACCGGCTCGAACGAGGCCGGCGTGACCTTGGTGATGTCGTTCTGGATCTCGTCGAGCGTGTAGCCGACGGCGAGTTTGGCCGCCATCTTGGCGATCGGGAAGCCGGTCGCCTTCGACGCCAGCGCGGACGAGCGAGAGACGCGCGGATTCATCTCGATGACCACCTGGCGCCCCGTGGCCGGGTCGAGGGCGAACTGCACGTTCGACCCCCCCGTCTCGACGCCGACCCGCCTGATGCAGGCGAAGGCGTCGTCGCGCATGCGCTGGTACTCGACGTCGCTGAGCGTCTGGGCCGGCGCCACCGTGATCGAGTCGCCGGTGTGTACGCCCATCGGGTCGAAGTTCTCGATCGAGCAGATGATGACGCAGTTGTCGGCGCGGTCGCGCATCACCTCGAGCTCGAACTCCTTCCAGCCGGCGATCGACTCCTCGATGAGGATCTCGCTGATCGGGCTGGCGGCGAGGCCGGCGGTGGCGAGGCGGCGGAACTCGTCGGGAGTCGATGCGATCCCGGTGCCGCGGCCCCCGAGGATGTAGGCGGGCCGGATGATGACGGGCAGACGAATCTCTTCGACAACTCGCATCGCTTCGTCGAGCGTGTGGGCGGTTCCCGACCGGGGCACGTCGAGACCGATCTCGATCATCGCCTGCTTGAAGCGCTCACGGTTCTCGGCGGTCTCGATGGCCGTGGCGTTGGCGCCGATCATCTCGGGCGTGCCGGCCACGCCGATCAGGCCGCGTCGGTGGAGCTCCATGGCGATGTTGAGGCCGGTCTGACCGCCGAGCGTGGGCAGCACGGCATCGGGCTGCTCGCGCTCGATGATGAGGGCGAGGACGTCGGGCGTGAGCGGCTCGATGTAGGTCCGGTCGGCGAAGTCCGGGTCGGTCATGATCGTCGCCGGGTTCGAGTTGGCGAGGACCACGCGGTAGCCCTCCTCGCGGAGCACGCGGCAGGCCTGCGTGCCCGAGTAGTCGAACTCGCAGGCCTGACCGATCACGATCGGCCCCGAGCCGATCACGAGGATCGTGTGCAGATCGTCGCGCCTCGGCATCAGACGCTCCCCCCACACGAGCCGGCCGACGGGAGGGTATTTACCCACCGCGACGACCGGAGGGTAGATACCGGACGCTTCGGTGGGGTATGTACCCTCCGGTCCGGCGAGATCGTGGGCAAATACCCTCCCCTGGTGGTGGTCGTGACAGGCATCAGGCGACGCCCTTCTCGGGCTGGGGCAGGGCGGAGTCGTCGATCCCGCCCCGGTACATGAACCACGACGGCTCACCGCCGCTGCGCCGCATCGTCATACGGTGGACGAAGCGCTCGAACAGGTAGGCGCTCTCGTGCGGGCCGGGACCGGCTTCGGGATGGTGCTGCACGCTGAAGGCGTCGGCCTCGTCGGCCTGCAGGCCCTCGCACACCCTGTCGTTGAGGTTCACGTGGGTCAGCGAGGCGATGCCGTCGAGGTCGTCGATCGCCACCGCGAAGTTGTGGTTCTGGCTGGTGATCTCGATCTTGCCCGTGGTCAGGTCCTTCACCGGATGGTTGGCGCCGTGGTGACCGAACGGCAGCTTCACCGTCTCGGCGCCGAGCGCCCGGCCGAGCAACTGGTGGCCGAGGCAGATCCCGAAGATCGGAACGCCCGAGCCGAGCAGGCCGGTGATCGCCTCGGTGGCGCCGGCGACGCAGGCAGGATCGCCGGGACCGTTCGACAGGAAGATGCCGTCGGGATCGCGGGCCAGCACATCGGCGGCGCTCGTCGAGGCCGGCACCACCTCGACCCGGCCGTACCGGGCGAGATGCCGCAAGATCGTCCGCTTGATACCGAAGTCGTAGGCGACGATGGAGAAACCGCCGGATCCGGCTTCCACGACGTAGGGCTCGGGCGTGGTGACCTCGGCGACGAGATCGATGCCGTCGGTGCCGGGTTCGGCCGCGGCGGCCGCAGCCACGGTGTCGACGTCCTCGGCCCGACCGATGGCGCCGGGTATCGCACCCGTGTCGCGGATCAGGCGGGTGAGGCGGCGGGTGTCGATTCCGGCGATGCCGGGAACGCCGTAGGTGGTGAGCATGGCGTCGAGTGACGCTTGCGACCTCCGGTTGTTGGGCCGGCGGGAGAGGTCGCGCACGACCACGCCGCGGCAGAACAGCCCTCGTGACTCGAAGTCGGTGAGGTTCACGCCGTAGTTGCCGATGTGCGGGTTGGTGAACGTGATGATCTGGCCGGCGTAGCTGGGGTCGGTGACGATCTCCTGGTAGCCCGACAGCGCCGTGTTGAAGACCACTTCGCCCGACGCCGCGCCGGCGGGCAGGGCGCCGAACA
This sequence comes from Desertimonas flava, assembly GCF_003426815.1. Lineage (GTDB taxonomy): Bacteria > Actinomycetota > Acidimicrobiia > Acidimicrobiales > Ilumatobacteraceae > Desertimonas > Desertimonas flava. Next base: position 45,734 of record NZ_QKYK01000037.1, on the reverse strand, counting down.
GCTCTCCCTCGAAGACCGAGCCGTCGGCCAGGACCAAGACCCCCTCCGGACGACGTTCCCGCATGTTCATGCGTTCCATTGTATGTTCATTCATTCGCTTCTGACTCATCGGGTTGCTGTCCCCGTGTCGACGGTTGCCACACCGTGCAGCAGGGTGTGCCGGACGCGACCGCGCAGCGGACGACCGGCGAACGGTGTGTTGTGGCTGCGGCTGGCCAGCCGCGCCGGCACCACCTCCCACTCGGCGGCCGGGTCGAACACCACGAGGTTGGCCGGCGCGCCCGGCTCCAGCGCCCGGCCGTGCTCCTCGTCGAGCCGGGCGATCGCCGCCGGCTTCCAGGACAGGGCCGCCACGATGTCGACCAGCGACATCCCGGCGTCGGACAGGATCGGCAGGCACACGCCGAGCGCCGTCTCGAGGCCCACCATCCCCGGCGGTGCCTCGTCGAGCGGGCGTTCCTTGTGGTCGGCAGGGTGAGGGGCGTGGTCGGTGGCGATGGCATCGATCGTGCCGTCGGCGAGGCCGGCGACGAGCGCCTCGATGTCGGCCATCGTCCGCAACGGCGGGTTCACCTTGTAGGTGGCATCGAAGCTGCGTAGCTGCTCGTCGGTGAGGCTCAGGTGGTGCGGCGTGGCCTCGGCGGTCACCGGTAGCCCGTCCGCCTTGGCCCGGCGCACCAGCTCGACGCTGCCGGCGGTGGACAGGTGGAGGACGTGGATCCGGGCGCCGGTGAGCCGGGCCAGCTCGATGTCGCGGTGCACCATCAGCTCCTCGGCCAGCGCCGGCCAACCGGGAACGCCGAGCTCGCTGCAGCAGCGACCCTCGTGCATCACCGCGCCCCTCGTCAGCGCCGACACCTCGCAGTGCTGGGCGAGCACCATGTCGAGGCCGGTGGAGTACTCCATCGCCCGGCGCATGAGCTGGGGGTCCTGCACACCTGCGCCGTCATCGGTGAAGATCCGAACCCCCGCCTCGACCAGCTCGCCGAAGGGCGCCAGCCGCTCGCCTGCGCGCCCGACGGTGATGCAACCGCTCGGCCGCACGTCGCATAGACCGGCGCGCTCCCCCGCCGCCCGCACAAAGTCGACCACGGCGCGGGAGTCGGCGGCCGGATCGGTGTTGGGCATCGCCACCACCGCGGTGTACCCACCGAGCGCCGCGGCGCGGCTGCCGGTCTCGATCGTCTCGGCCTCCTCGTGACCCGGCTCGCGGAGGTGCGTGTGGAGGTCGACGAAGCCCGGCGCGACGACGCACCCGGACGCGTCGATGGTGTCGGCGCCGGGCATGCGGAGCTTGTCGCCCACGGCCTTCACCACGCCGTCGTCGACGAGCACGTCGGCCGGGCGGTCGCCGTTCTGGTCGACGACCCGGCCGCCGGCGATCACGATGGCCGTCATCGGCGGCCTCCTCGACGATCTGGGCGCGAGTCGTGACGGTGAGCGTCACGATCCTCGCCCAGATCGGGGAATGGCACGATTCGCGCCCAGATGCTCATGCGGTTGCCTCCTCGGAGACCAGGCCGGTCATGGTGGTGGTCGGGCCGGCGAGCAGATCGAAGAGAACGGCCATGCGCACCGCCACCCCGTTGGCCACCTGCCGGGTGATCAGCGCGCCCGGCAGCTCGGCCGGGTCGACCTGGATCTCCACGCCCCGGTTCATCGGACCCGGGTGCATCACCAGGGCGTGCTCGCCGAGCCGGCGCGCCCGCTCAGGGGTGAGGGCGAACCGGGCGCTGTACTCGCGGATGGTCGGCACCAATGTCCCCATCGCACCCTTCGGCGCTCCGGCATCGGAGATGCGCTCGTTCTGCATGCGCAGCAGGTACAGCACGTCGATCTCGTCGATCACGGCGTCGAGGTCGCTCGTCACCTCGACGCCGGTCGGGAGCTCCGGCGGCAGCAGCGTGCGCGGCGCGACCAGCGTGACGTCGGCGCCGAGGGCGCAGAACACCTCGACGTTGCTGCGCGCCACCCGGGAGTGCTTGATGTCGCCGACGATCGCCACCCGGACGCCGTCGAACGTGGTGCCGGCGCCTCCGCGCCCGAGCGCGCCCCGCACGGTGTACGCATCGAGCAGGGCCTGCGTCGGATGGGCGTGCCAGCCGTCGCCGCCGTTGATGATGCTCGCCTCGGTCCAGCGGGTGACCTGCCACGGGGCACCGCTCGAACGGTGCCGGATGACGAAGGCGTCGACGCCCATCGCGGCGACGGTCTCGATGGTGTCGCGCAGGCTCTCGCCCTTGTTCACGCTCGACGAACCGACCGAGAACGTCATCACGTCGGCCGACAGCCGCTTCGCCGCCGTCTCGAACGACAGCCGCGTCCGCGTCGAGTCTTCGAAGAAGAGGTTGCACACGGTGCGGCCACGCAGGGCCGGCACCTTGGGGTTGGGCCGCTGGTTCACCGCCACCATGTGGTCGGTGAGATCGAGGACACGTTGCACGCCGGCCGCACCGAACTCGGCGATCGACAGGAGGTGCCGGGCCGTCACGACGTGCCGCCGGTCGCCTCGCCCGAGCTGATCACCACCCCGTCGGCCGTCGCCTCGACGTCCTCGGAGGTGCTCGTTGGCAGGTTCTTGCCGACGTAGTCGGGGCGGATCGGCAGCTCCCGGTGCCCGCGGTCCACGAGGACGGCGAGCTGCACAGCTCGGGGCCGGCCGTAGTCGGCGAGGGCGTCGAGCGCGGCACGAACGGTGCGACCGGTGTAGAGCACGTCGTCGACGAGCACGACGGTCGCCCCGTCGATGGGCACGGGAAGATCGCTCGGGGCCGACGGACTGACGGGCCGCAGGCCGATGTCGTCGCGGTAGAGGGCGGCATCCACCTTGCCGACGGGTACCGCCCGGTCGATGCGCTCGATCTCGGCGCCGAGCGCCTCGGCGAGCCAGACCCCGCCGCGCTGGAGGCCGACGATGACCACACCGTCGAGTCCCCGGTTGCGCTCGATGATCTCGTGGGCAATGCGGGTGAGGGCCCGACGAACGTCGTCGGGGCCGAGGACGTGCTTCAGCACGCGGCCGGTGTCGGTCATGAGTTCCTCCGTACGGGCCTCACGGGACCCGCTTCACGGTGCGGTTGGTCGGGTGTGGAGCGTAGCACTGCGGCCGCCGACCCACCCGGCCGGCAGCTGTGCACATCGGCACCTCCCGCAGGCGCTCCTATCCGACCGGAGTCGTGGTGGCCACCGTCTGGGCGCCGGGCGACGTGGCGCTGCTCGAGGGTGTCGCCGGCGGCACGGTCGCCGTCGGGGCCATTCCCGGCAGCGTGGCGCCGATGGCGGCGTGGGGGTAGTTGGCCAGCATCCCCGCCGCGGTGCCCAGCCCGGCGGCCGGCCGCGGCACCTCGGTGGTGCAGTTGGGCTCGAGGGCGACGCCGTCGGGTCCCGGCTCCACCCGACGGGCGACGAAGATCTTCGACTCGGTGAGCAGGTCCTCGTCGAGCAGCTCGAAGTCGCCCTCGGGGGCGATGATCGCGGCGAGGAACGCCGTCGTGGCTGCGTCGTTCTCGTAGTAGGCGTAGTCGAGCACGATGTAGTCCACCTCGGACGCGCTCGGGAAGTTGGTGCAGTCGGCCTGCGTCGGCAGCTCGTTGCCCCAGTACGCCGGCCAGAAGGGGTTGGGGAAGTCGTAGCTCCCGCGGCGGTGGGCGAGGTGCGGGCCGAAGTTGTACGACGACGAGACCACGGCGTCGGAGGGGATCATCGCCAGCGCCGCGTCGAACGCGTCCCGGCGCGGGTTGTCCTGGAACCAGATGCCGCTATAGCGGTCGCTGATCGGCGACGACGACCACGCCACGTTGGTGGCGTAGGAGGAGCCGAGCAACCCGCACACGGCGAGGACCTTGAGCACCACCGCGGTCGACGGGCCGGCCCCGAGCGCGGCGGCGACGCGGCGGGCGATCGACCGCAGGTTCGCCGCGCCTTCGATGCTGGCGATGAAGATCGGGGCGATCATGACCGACGTGTACTGGAACCAGATCTGGCGGGCGTACGGCGAGTCCCCGATCACGCTCGCCAGCAACTGCGGCGCCGCCATGAGCAGGTGCAACGGGGCGAGGAGCGGCAGCCAGCCGACGGGCCAGGCGAGCTGTTTGTAGAAGGTGAGGCGATCGTGCTGGACGGCGTCGCTGATCACGCGGTTGGGGTGCCGCACGATGTTCTCGACGATGCCCGAGAAGCTGCCACCCCAGCGGCCGTAGAACATCTTGAGGTAGAAGGCCGAGTCACCATCGTTGAAGTGCGGGATGATCAGCTGCGTCGACACGGCGTACCAGGCGATGCCCAGCACGACGGTGGCCAGCGCCATCTTGGCGACGCGCTGACCGTCGTCCTTGCGCCAGTTGGCCACCCCGAGCACGATGCCGAGCATGATCACCGCCAGCGCCGTGTCCTCGCGCATGCCCATGGCGATGACGAGGCAGACGAAGAACCAGCGCCAACGACGCTGCATGGCGCAGTACCAGGCGAACAGGAACGGCGCGATCACCAACGCCTCGGGGTGGAAGTCGCGCTGGTTGATGTTCTGCAGCGGCGCGTACATCAGGTACACGGCGGCGAACAGCAGGCCGATCGACGGCTTGCCCAGCCTGGCCTTGGCGATGAGATACACCGGCAAGGCCCCGAGGGCGATCCCGAACGACTGCACGACGAACAGGAACTCGGGTCCGGCGCCGAGGCGGTAGAACGGCGCGAAGACGAGGGCGACGAGTGTGACGTGGTGGCCCCACACGTCCATGCCGCGCACCGACATGAACGTGTCGCCGAAGCGGGAGACGAGCCAGAACGCCTGGTCGTAGATCGCCAGGTCGAACGCCCAGTTGCCGTAGTTGTGGTAGTTGCGGATGCTGAGCGTGGCGAAGATGCCCGTGTACAGCACGATCCCGGCCAGGGTGAGACCGAGGCAGAGGGGCGACGAGGTCTCGCGCAGGATGGCGACGGTCCGTCGGGTGCCCGACGTCAGGCTCGCCGCCCACCGATCCGTCCGCCCGCGGGCCGACCCGGAGGCGCCGACAGCCACCGGCGACGCGGCGGCGTCTCCGGCCGCCGGAGCCGTGTCAGCCGGCGCCATCACTCCGCAACTCGGGGGCGAGTGACGACAGGACGCCGTTCACGAACCGCCCGCTGTTGTCGGTGGAGAACCGCTTGGCCAGCTCGACCGCCTCGTCGATCACCACGGCGATCGGCACGTCGGGCCGATCGATCAGCTCGTACGCGGCGATGCGCAGCACGTTGACGTCGAGCACGGGCATGCGCTGCAGCGTCCAACCGCCCCCCTCGGCGTTCTGCGTCTTGGCGGCGATCGCCGCGTCGATGCGCTGGCGATGGGCGACGACGCCCTCGACCAGCTGCACGGTCAGCGGCTCGGGGGCGACGAGCTGGGCGGCGAGCACGTCGGCCGGGGCCACGTCCTTCTGGGCAGCCTCGTACAGGAGGTACAGCGCCCGCTCCCGAGCATCTGACCTGCGGTCGCTCGGCACGACTCAGACGCGGGTGATGTAGTCGCCGGACCGGGTGTCGACGCGGACCTTGTCGCCGACGTTCACGAACAGCGGGACCTGGATGGTCTTGCCCGTCTCCAGCTCGGCCGGCTTGCGGGCGCCCGACACGCGGTCGCCCTGCACGCCGGGCTCGGTGTTGGCCACGGTGAGCTCGACCGACGCGGGGATCTCGACGTCGACGATCTCGCCCTGGAACTGGGCGATCTGGGCAACGGCCTGCTCGACGAGGTAGTCGGCCGCCGTGCCGAGCTGGGCCGGCGGGATCGCCAGCTGGTCGTAGGTCGACGTGTTCATGAAGATGTAGTCGTCGCCGTCGCGGTAGAGGAACTGCATGTCCTGGCGCTCGACGATGGCCTGCTCGACGCGGATGCCGGCGTTGAACGTGCGCTCGAGCACGGCACCGGTGCGCACGTTGCGCAGCTTGGTGCGCACGAAGGCGCCGCCCTTGCCCGGCTTCACGTGCTGGAACTCGACGACCTGGAACAGGCCGTTGTCGAGCTCGAGCGTGATCCCGTTCTTCAGGTCGTTGGTGGTGATGGCAGGCATGGGGCGTCCTTCAAGCTGAGGTCACGGGACAGATGGGTCAGGGGTTCGCAGCCCGTCGCGGTGACGGAGACGAGGTCCTCGATGCGGAACCCGCCGAATCCGTCACGATAGAGGCCGGGCTCGACCGTCACCACGTCGCCCTCCATCAGCACGTCGGTGGAGGTCGCCGACTCGAACGGGTCCTCATGGATCAGCAGGCCGACGCCGTGCCCGGTCCCGTGCAGGTACCAATCCTCGACGTCGGCGGCCCGGAACACGTCGCGGCACACCGTGTCGACGTCGACCGCCTTCACGCCGGCGGCGACCGCAGCCAGCCCGGCGGCCTGCGCCTCGCGGACGATGTCGAAGATCTCCTGCTGGCGAGCGGTCGGCGCCCCGACGACGAACGACCTGGTCATGTCGGAGTGGTAGTCGTCGACCAGCGCTCCCACGTCGATGACGACCGTGTCGCCCTCGACGATCGTGCGGCGACCGGTGTGGTGATGGGGGCGGGCGGCGTGCGTCGGGCCGCTGGCGACGATGGTGTCGTAGCTCGGCCCGTCGGCCCCGTAGCGGCGCATGCGGTACTCGAGCTCGTCGCGCACGTCGGCCTCGGTGGGGTGGTCGGCGAGCATCGGGTGGACGACCGTGAGGGCGCGGTCGGCGATCGCCGCCGCGGTGGCGATGCGGGCCACCTCTCCGGCGTCCTTCACGCGGCGGCAGGCGGCGATCGTGTTGCCGGCCGGCTCGAGTGGGAGCTGGTCGGCAAAGGCCGTCCACGCCGCGTGCGTGAGGTGACCGTCCTCGGCCAGCACGACGGCACCGGGGCCCGCCGATGCCGTGGCGGCGCCGACGACGGCGTCGGCGATCTCGGCGCGCACACGGCGGGCGTCGATGTCGACGAGGCCGTCGAGGCCGGCGGCGGCGAGGTCGGACGCGGCCCGGTCGGCGTAGCGGTAGTCGGTGACCAGGACGATGCGGTCGGGGCCGATGACCACCCAGCCGAGCGACCCGGCGAAGCCGACGAGCCAGCGGATGTTGGCGGGGTCGGACACGATGGCCGTGCGCCCGTCGAGCGCCTCGCGCACCAGGGCCGGCCGCCGCAGGAAGTCACACGGCACCAGGCCCTCGAGCACGTTCACCCCGCCATCCTCGCGCACCGCGCCGAAATCCCGATTCTCAGGCGTCTGCGGTCGCGATTTCGCGACGAGGGCGGTACAAGAGTTTGAAGCGCGGCCCGACGGGTTGCGCGAAGCAAACGTGCGTTCGATACTGGGGAGGTGGGGTTCAACAACCCGGACTGGACGTGGCAGGAGCTCGAGGCGGCGCTCTCCGGCCGCGACAACGCTCCAGGAGCTCGCGGACGGGATGGTCGCGGCCCGGGATCGCCGTCGTGGAACGCCGGTGGTGACGGACCAGCGTGGAGCCGGCGCCGCCAGCCGTTCGAACCACCGCCGGGTCTGTCCGGCGCCCGCTCGACCCACGATGCCGTTCCGTACGCCGAGCTGCACTGCCACTCCAGCTACTCGTTCCTCGACGGCGCCTCCCATCCCGAAGAGCTGGCCACCGAGGCGGCGCGACTGGGTCTCGAGGCACTCGCCCTCACCGACCACAACGGCTTCTACGGCATCGTCCGCTTCGCCGAGGCCGCCCGCGCCGTCGGCCTGCCGACGATCTTCGGCACCGAGCTCACGCTGGAGCCCGGCAGTGGCACCGGAGGTGCCCGGGGCGGCGACGGACAGCTGCGCCTGTTCCGCCCGGAGGCCGAGACCACCACCCAGACCAAGACCGGCCGGGTTCCCGACGCCACCGCGCCCGACCCGCACGGCGAGCACCTGCTGCTGATCGCCGACGGTCCCGATGGCTACGCCCGCATCTCCCGCGCCATCAGCCTCGGTCACCTCGCCGGCGAGAAGGGGGCGCCGCAGTTCACGATGGCCGATGTCGCCGACACCGTGGCCGGCCACGCCTGGGTCCTCACCGGATGCCGCAAGGGCGCCGTCCCCGCCGCGCTCGTCGCCGACGGCCCGGCCGCCGCCGGCCGGCGCCTCGAGCAGCTGATCGACGCCTTCGGCCGCGACCGCGTCCTCGTCGAGTTGTGGGACCACGGCGACCCGCTCGACTCGGCCCGCAACGACGCCCTGGCCGAGCTCGCCCATCGCCACGGCGTCGACTGCGTCGCCACCACCAACGCCCACTACGCCACCCCCGACCAGCGACGCCTCGCCACGGCGCTGGCGGCGGTGCGGTCACGGCGCAGCCTCGCCGAGATCGATCCGTGGCTGCCGGCATCGGCCGGTGCCCATCTGCGTTCGGGTCGTGAGCAGGAACGCCGCTTCGCCCGCTACCCGGGCGTCGTCGCCCTCGCCGCCGAGATCGGCCGGGCGGCGGCGTTCGACTTGCGTCTCGTCGCCCCGTCGCTCCCGCCGTTCGACTGCCCGCCCGACCCCGATCACGCCGGTGGTCGGCTCAGCGAGATGGAGTACCTGCGACGGCTCGTCGAGGAGGGCGGCCGCCTGCGCTACGGACCGCGTCCGGCTCCCGGTGCCGATCCGAACTCCTTCCTCGCCAGGGCTTGGCACACGCTCGACCGCGAGCTGGCGATCATCGAGCACCTGGGATTCGCCGGCTACTTCCTCGTCGTCTGGGACATCGCCCGCTTCTGTCGCGAGCACGACATCTTGTGTCAGGGACGCGGCTCGGCGGCCAACTCGGCGGTCTGTTACGCCCTCCAGGTCACCGCCGCCGACGCGGTGAAGCTCGGACTGCTGTTCGAGCGCTTCCTCTCCCCGGAACGTGATGGTCCGCCCGACATCGACATCGACATCGAGAGTTCCAGAAGAGAAGAGGTGATCCAGTACGTCTACGCCAAGCACGGCCGCCACCACACGGCCCAGGTGGCCAACGTCATCACCTACCGGGCCCGTTCGGCGATCCGCGACATGGCCAAGGCCCTCGGCTACTCCCCCGGCCAGCAGGACGCCTGGGCCAAGCGCATCGACGGCTGGGGCACCGTGGCCGTCACCCGGGCCCAGCAGGAGAGCAACCAGATCCCGACCGAGGTGCTCGACCTCGCCGCCCAGCTGGAGGACGCGCCACGGCACCTCGGCATCCACTCGGGCGGGATGGTGATGTGCGACCGTCCGGTCATCGAGGTCTGCCCGGTCGAGTGGGGGCGGATGAAGGACCGCTCGGTGCTGCAGTGGGACAAGGACGACTGCGCGGCGGCCGGGCTGGTGAAGTTCGACCTGCTCGGGCTCGGGATGCTGACGGCGATCCACGGCGCCATCGACCTCGTGCGCGAACACCGTGGCTACACGATCGACATCGCCCACCTCCCCCAGGAGGACGAGGTGTACGACATGTTGTGCCGCGCCGACACGGTGGGCGTGTTCCAGATCGAGTCGCGGGCCCAGATGGCCACGCTGCCCCGGCTCAAGCCCCGCGAGTTCTACGACCTCGTGGTCGAGATCGCCCTCATCCGACCCGGGCCGATCCAGGGCGGATCGGTGCATCCCTACATCCGGCGTCGCAACGGCGAGGAACCGACCACCTACGCCCACCCGCTGCTGGAGAAGAGCCTGAAGAAGACGCTCGGCGTGCCGCTGTTCCAGGAGCAGTTGATGCAGATGGCGATCGACGTCGCCGGGTTCACGCCGGCCGAGTCCGACGAGCTGCGCCAGGCGATGGGGTCGAAGCGCTCGGCGGCGCGCATGGAGCAGCTGCGCGAGCGCCTCTACGCCGGCATGGCCGAGCGCGGCATCACCGGCGACATCGCCGACGAGCTGTACGTGAAGATGAAGGCGTTCGCCAACTACGGCTTCCCCGAGTCACACTCGGTGTCGTTCGCCTACCTCGTGTACGCCTCGTCGTGGATCAAGTACCACGAACCGGCCGCCTTCTGCGCGGCGCTGCTCAACGCCCAACCGATGGGGTTCTGGAGCCCACACAGCCTGGTGCGCGACGCCCGCCGCCACGGCGTCGAGGTCCGCACGCCCGACCTCAACCTCTCCCGCGCCGGCGCCTCGCTGGAGCCGTGCGGGCGACCGGAGGGTATTTGCCCCACCGAAGCGTCAGGTCTTCACCCTCCGGATGCGGCGGTGGGGACACACCCTCCCGATGTTCTGGCCGTGCGCCTGGGGTTGTCGTCGGTGCGGGGCGTGGGTGACGAGATCGCCGAGGAGATCGAACGGGTGCGCAACGAGGACGGCCCGTTCCGCGATCCCGAGGATCTGGTGCGGCGCGTGCCGGCGCTCACGCTGCCGCAACTGGAGGCGATGGCGACCGCCGGGGTGTTCGGCAGCTTCGGGCTGGAGCGGCGCCAGGCACTGTGGGCCGTCGGCGCCGTGGCCCAGTCACGGCCCGGCCGCCTCGCCGGGGTGGTCACCGGATCGGCACCGCCGCAGCTCCCAGGTATGACGCCGGCGACCGAGGCGATCGCCGATCTCTGGTCGACGGGCATCTCCCCCGACGGTCATCCCACGGTGTTCGTGCGCGAACGACTGGCGGCCCAGGGCGTCGTCACCGCCACGGATCTCCGGCGCATCCGCCCGGGATCGCACGTCACGGTGGCCGGCGTCGTCACCCACCGCCAGCGGCCGATGACGGCGCAGGGCATCACGTTCCTCAACCTCGAGGACGAGACCGGCCTCATCAACGTCGTCGTGTGGAAGCAGAAGTGGGCGCAGTACCGCCGTGTCGCCCAGGAGGCCCCGGCGATGCTGGTCCGCGGCCGGCTCGAGCGAGCCGAAGGCGTGATCAACATCGTCGCCGACCACCTCGAACGCCTCCAGGTCCCCGGCGCCGGCTTCCACACCAGCCGCGACTTTCATTGACTCCGAGATAGTGCCTGGCACTATCTCGGAGCGCGGTCAGGCGAAGGCGTCGCCGTCGGACGCAAGGCCGCTGTCGTCGCCCGCCAATTCGGCGTCGACGTCCGCCTCGTCGTAGGACACCGCCTCTTCGTAGGACACCGCCTCGTCGTAGGACACGGCCTCGTCGTAGGACGGGGGCTCGACGTCGGCGGCCAGATCGTCCATGCCGCTCGACGCACCGGATGGGCCCAGGGCGTCGGTGGATGCCCGGAGGTTGCCCAGCCGCTCGATGGCGCCGTCGAGATCCGTCGTGTCGTCGGGCGTGCTGTGCTGCGGGGTCTTCATCATCATCTCGACGCCGTCGCTGATCCCGTCGCCGTCGCTGTCGGGATTGTCCTGCTTGGTGCCGGCCTGGTCCTCCAAGTAGTCGCGCACGAGGTCACGGTCGCGGTCGGAACCCTCGGCGGCGAACTGCTTGCGCACGTCGGCGATGAACTTCGCCCGCGCGGCACCGCCGGCGTTGGGTCGCAACGGGTCGCCGAATGCCAGATCCTCGCCGTCCTCGTACCCGTCCCCGTCGGTGTCGGCGACGTTCGGCTTCGTGTCGAGCCACCACTCGGCCCAGTCGTTGAGCCCGTCGCCATCGGGGTCGGCCTTGTCCGGATTCGACCCCCAGCGCTGCTCGAACGAGTCCGACAGGCCGTCGCCGTCCCGATCGGGTCCTTCGCCGAGACGCCGTTCGGGGTGTTGGTAGTTCGACCCGGCCATCACGTCACCGTTCCTTTCGCGACCACCGCGAGGGCGACGGTACGCCCCACGCCTGCCACGGTCACCGGGAATCCTCCCGGTTGTCCTGAACCACGGGACTCCCGGCGGCGAGACTGGTCCGGTGACTGCCGAGGGACACGCGGACGTGATCGTGGTCGGGCTGGGAGCGATGGGGAGCGCCACGGCCGACGCGCTCGCCGGGCGCGGCGTCAGCGTGATCGGCCTCGAGGCGTTCGGCCCCGGCCACGCGAACGGCTCCTCGCACGGCACCCACCGCATCGTCCGACAGGTGATCGAGGAAGGCCCGTTCTACGTGCCGCTCGCCCTCGACGCCTTCGAGCGCTGGGCCCAGCTCGAGGAGGACACAGCGACCGAACTGCTGGTCCGGTGTGGAGCGATCCGCCTCGGCCCGCCGGGCTGCGAGCTGCTGGCCGCGTTCCGGGCCAGCGCCGACGCCTGGTCGCTGCCCTACGAGTCGCTCAGCGGACCGGACGTGAGCGCGCGGTTCCCGGGTTTCGCCGTGCCCGACGACTACTGCGGCTACTTCGAGCCCGGTGCGGGCTTCGTGCACGCCGCCCGCGCCGTCGCCACGCTGCAGGATCGGGCTCGCCGGCGCGGCGCCGACCTCCGCTTCGGCCAGCCGGTGAGCACGTGGACGGCCGGGCCGGACGGCGTTGGTGTGTCCACAGCGACCGAGACGTTCGCCGCCGATCGCCTGGTGATCACGGCCGGCGCATGGACGGGACGGGTGTCTCGACTGGACGTCCCCCTCGTGGCCAACCGCGTCGTCAACGCCTACTTCGAACCGCACGACCGAGAGCTGTTCTCCCCCGATCGCCTGCCGCCGTTCATCGTCGACGGCGGCGACCTCGATGGCGGCGGTGGGACGAGCGGCGAGGGCACCCCGGCCCTCCGCAGCGGCACCATGTACGGCATCCCGGTGGTGCCGGGCGACGGCCTCAAGGTCGGCGTGTCGGGTACTCCGACCGACCCTGATCACGTCGATCGCGTCGTCACCGCCGACGAGGTCGCCGCGTTGCGCAGCTGGGTCGATCGCTTCCTGCCCGCCGCCTCGGGCCCGGTGGCGTCGACGCTGACGTGCCTCTACACCAAGACTCCGGACGAGCACTTCGTGATCGACCGGCATCCCGACCACGACAACGTCGTGGTCGCGTCGCCCTGCTCGGGCCACGGGTTCAAGTACACGCCGGCGATCGGCGCGCTGCTCGGCGACCTGGCGACCGGTGCCGAGCCGCGGCACGATCTCCGCCCGTTCGCGCTCGACCGCTTCGCCTGACCGATCGTCACGACGGGTCGATCGCCGGTGTCCGGCTCGGCTGCGAATGGAACGCCAACCACGCGGCGCACGCCAGGACGGCGATGCCCAGCACGATGTCGGCGATGACGTGCGTGAGCTGGAAGGCGTCGAACTCGGAGGGTGACACGTCGGTGAAGTGCAGCAGACCGACGATGCCGCTCCCCGAATAGGCGGCGAACCCGAGCGCGGCCCGGTCGTACCGCCGGGCGCGGTACTGCCGCACGGCCCAGATCAGGGCGGCGGTGTAGGCGACCCACGCCAACGGCACGACAGGACGCTTGATCAGGCGGGTCACCACGTTGGGGTCGTCGCTGACGAACTGGTCGTAGCGGATCGTGTTGTCGACGTAGTGGACGACCGAGACGACGACGGCGGCCACGAGCACGACCGTCAGGATCTTGGTGAACCGTTCCATGACGACCAAACTAGGACGATCGCTCTAGCGAGTCAACGGTCTACGCTGACGCCATGCCATCGAGGACCGGATCGACGACCAGATCGACGACCAGATCGACGACCAGATCGACGACCAGATCGACGACCAAGGCGCGCTTGCTGGACACGGCAGCCGAACTGTTCCGCCGGCAGGGCTACGCCTCGACCGGGCTGAAGCAGCTGACCGTCCAGGCCGGCGCGCCGTTCGGGTCGCTCTACCACCACTTCCCCGGCGGCAAAGACGAGCTCGCCGAGGCGGTCATCCGCGGCGCAGCCGACTACTACCTCGACCTCGCCCTGGAATCGTTCGACCCCGATCTCGACCCGCCGGCGATGATCCGGGCGATGTTCGCCGGAGCCGCCGATCACCTCCGTGAGAGCGACTACGCCGACGCCTGCCCGGTCGCCACGGTGGCCCTGGAGGTGGCCAGCACCAACGATCGCCTGCGCCAGGCCACCCACGACGTGTTCGAGATCTGGCTGGCCTGGCTCGAGTCGTACTTCACCGACGCCGGCATGCAGGCTGCCGCCGCGCGGACCTCGGCGGTGCACTTCCTGATCGCCCTCGAAGGGGCGTTCCTGCTCGGCCGGGCGTCGCGTTCGACCGAGGCCCTGTCGATCGCCGGCGACGCCGTCGCCGCCCAGGTGGCGGCCGAGTTGGCGACCGGGCCGTGACGAACACCTGATCGCCCACGAACAAAAGTTCGATATGGTGGACGGGTGGACAGGACGGCGACGGCTCGACCAGCGGTCCCCGACAACTGGGCGGCGCCCGTGTTGTCCGGCGCGGCGCTGGCCAAGGACCGCCTGTTGCCGGTGGTCGAGCCGCTGGCCACGCTCCTTCCCGAGGGCGGCCTCGTCCGCGGTCAGGCGATCGTCAGCAGCGGGCCGGCGGCCCTGTCGCTGGCCTTGGCCGCCGTCTCGGGCGCCGTCGCCGCCGGCTCATGGCTGGCCGTCGTCGACGTGCCGATGCTCGGGCTCGAGACCGCCGCAGAGTTCGGCATCCCCCTCGAGCGGATCGTGCGGATCGATCCCGGTCGTGGGCGAGCAGGGTCGACCGGCGGCCGTGACCGCGGCACCATGTGGGCCGAGCTGATCACGGCGACCGTCGACGGCTTCGAGATCGTCATCACGCGTGTGCCCGACATGCTCAGCCGGGCGATGGCGACCCGGGTGCAAGCTCGTTGGAAGGCCCGCGGTGCGGTCGTCGTGGTGGTCGGCCGGCCGGGACCGGTGTCGGCGGCCATCGAGCTGGGGTCGGCCCGCGCCCGTTGGGAAGGCATCGAGCCGGGCGCCGGCCACCTCCGGTCCCGACGGGTGGTCGTCGAGGCGAGCGGTCGGCGCACGCCCCGACCGCGGCGCGCCGAGCTGTGGCTCCCCGGTCCGGGCGGCGTGATCAGCCGGGTGGGTGGCGGGACCGTCAACGCGGTGGACGACGCGATGAGCGTCGGGGCCGCCTACCGACCCGACATCTCATCGCACTCGGCGGCTGGGTGACGATGAACGAACGGACGCTGACGCTGTGGTGGTCGGGCTGGCCGGTGGTGGCCGCCAGGGCGGCGGCCGGACCGGGAGCCATCGATCCCGCGCAGGCGGCGATGGTGGTGCGGGCCAACCGGGTGATCGCCTGCTCCCCCGCCGCGGCAGCGGCCGGAGTGCAGCGCGGGCAGCGCCGCCGTGTCGCCCAGCAACGTTGTCCCGAAGCGGTGCTGCTCGACGACGATCCCGATCGTGACGCCCGCCTGTTCGAACCGGTGGTGCAGGCCATCGAGCGGTTCACGCCCCGCCTCGACGTGGTCGAGCCGGGCTGGCTGGCGATCGCCACGCGAGGCCCGTCGCGCTACTTCGGCGGCGACCAGCGACTCACCGAGCAGATCGTCGCCGACGTGGCCGAGCTCGTCGGCGAGATCGACGGCTACGGCGTGGGGGTCGCCGACGGCCGCTTCGCCAGTGCCACCGCCGCCCGCCGGGCTGCCGACGCCACCGTTCCGCCGGCGCGTCCAGGCCGGGGCGGGACGTCGTCGCGCCGGCAGGGCGATCGCATCGAGATCGTCGAACCCGGCGCCACGGCAGCGTTCCTCGCCCCGCTGGCGATCGACTGGCTTGCCGACACGGGCGGCGTCGATCCCGGCCTCGTCGGGCTCTTCGCCCGCCTCGGCCTGCTCACGCTCGGTGACCTCGCCGATCTGGCGGCCACCGACGTGACCGCCCGGTTCGGCCCCGACGGCGGCCGAGCCCATGCGCTCGCGTCCGGCACCGACGAGACCGCTCTGCAGACACGTGTGCCGACGCCGCTGCGGGCGGTGGAGCGAGCGTTCGACGAACCGGTGCTGCAACTCGAACCTCTGGTGTTCGTCGGCAAGCAGCTGGCCGACGAGCTGGTCGACGATCTCGAGGCCGCCGGCCTGTCGTGCGTGCGGCTGGCGGTGACGGCCGAGACCGAGCACGGCGAGCGCAGCGAGCGCTCCTGGTACCGGGCCGGCGGACTGTCGCCGCTCGCCATGGTCGAACGGGTGAGGTGGCAGCTCGACGGCTGGGTCAACGGCACGTCGATGTCGGTGGGCACCGGGTCCGCCTCGTCGGCGCCCAGCGCCATCACCGCCGGTGTGGTCCTGCTGCGGCTCGATCCCGTCGAGCTGCGGCCGTCCGGCGGTGATCAGCAGGCGTTGTGGGGCGGCACGTCGGCGGCCGACGAGCGGGCGGCGCGCGCCATCGCCCATCTCGCCGGCATCGTCGGCGAAGAGGCGGTGAAGGTGCCGGCGTGGCAGGGCGGCCGGTTGCCCGGCGATCGCTACCGCTGGATCCCGGCGACCACCGTCGATGTCACCGATCCCGACGACACCGCCGAACGGCTGCGCCCTCCGGTCGCCCAGACCCACCCGTGGCCGGGGGCGATCCCGGCGCCGTCACCGGCGATGGTGCTCGACCGTTCGACCGGTGAGCGTCCGCCGGCCGCCGAACTCGTCGACGCCGACGGATGTCCGGTCACCGTCAACGGCCGCGGGATGATCAGCGCGGCGCCGGCGGCGATCACGGTCGGCTCACATCGTCCACAGACGGTCGTCGCGTGGGCCGGCCCGTGGCCGCTCGACGAACGGTGGTGGGACACGCGCCGTCATCGCCGCCTCGCCCGTCTGCAGGTGGTCACCGACGACGGCACCGCTCGCCTCCTCGCCGCCCGCCGCGGCCGCTGGTGGGTCCTCGCCACGTATCTCTAGCGTTCCCTACAAACGATTCGCTGAAGCTCATTGGCCACGCAGGCCGCGCGCGCCGGCTCCCTCCGCTGGCGCTCCGGTCGCCTACCCGCTCGAACTCCAGGACGCTCGCTTGCCGCACTCTCCGTCACCAACCTCGGGGTCTCGACGCCAGCGCGGCTCGTGGGATGTTTCGGGGGTTGGATCGTGACGGTTGTCGTCACGATCCAGCCCTAGATCACCGAATGGCACGATCGAGCCCCAGATTCTCGACGTGTCCAGCGTCCACCCGGCCACTATGTCGATCGCCTCACCTTCGGAGCAGCAGCCGTCACCGGCGACACAGCCCAACCTGCGGCCAGCAGACGACGAGAGAGGCGCGACGGCCCCGCCGAAGTGCCGACCCAGCGCGCTCCCCGAGGCCCACCCCGTAGGCACTTCCACCGTTCAGGACCCACGAAGCGACAGGAGCGCCCGAAAACGCGACGCCAGACGGCTGAGAATCACTTGTCTACAAGGCGCGATCCTTTTCGATCACCGTGATGCCGGACTCGCTGACGGTGAACTGCTCGGCGTCGTGGACGGCGTCGAACCCGATGCGGTGCCAGTCGGGGATCACCACGTTCTTGTCGACGATGCAGCGGTTCAACCGGGCGCCGGGACCGACCCGGACACCCGGGAAGAGGATCGAGTCGGTGACGTGGGCGTCGTGGGACACGTAGCAACCATTGGAGATGATCGACCGCTCCACGTGGGCGCCCGACACGATCGACCCTTGACACAGCAGGGACCCGTCGACGTAGGACGGCTCGTAGCCGGGCCCGCGTGACACCTTGGCCGGTGGCTCGGCGCCCCGGTACGTGTACACCGGCCAGGCGTCGTTGTACAGGTTGAACGCCGGCAGCGGGGCGATCAGGTCCATGTTGGCGGCGAAGTACGAGTCGATCGTCCCGACGTCGCGCCAGTAGCCCCGCTCGCGATCGTCCTGGCCGGGCACGACGTTGGTCGAGAAGTCGTACACGTGGGCCACCCCCTGGCGGGTGAGCGCCGGCAGCACGTGGCCGCCGATGTCGGTGTACGTGTCGTCCCGGGGCGTCACGACGTCGACGAGCGTCTGCGTGTCGAACACGTAGTTGCCCATCGAGGCCAGGCACCGCGTGTCGTCGCCCGGCATCGTCGGCGGGTTGTCCACCTTCTCGTGGAACTCGAGGATCTTGCCCGACTCGTCGACCTCGATCACGCCGAACGACCGGGCCTCGTGGACCGGCACGGGGATCGCCGCCACCGACACGCCGGCGCCGACCTCGACGTGGTGGTCGATCATCTGGCGGGGATCCATGCGGTAGATGTGGTCGGCGCCGAACACGGCGACCAGATCGGGGCTCTCGTCGTGGATCAGGTTGAGGTTCTGGTAGATCGCGTCGGCCGAGCCGGAGAACCAGAACGGGCCCCGCCGCATCTGTGCGGGTACCGGCGTGACGTAGTCGCCGAGCATCGTCGAGAAGCGCCACGTCTGGCTGATGTGGCGGTCGAGGCTGTGGCTCTTGTACTGCGTGAGGACCACCATCTTGAGCAGTCCGGCATTGGCGAAGTTGGACAGCGCGAAGTCGATCAGCCGGTACGAGCCCCCGAAGGGCACCGCCGGTTTGGCCCGGTCGTTGGTGAGCGGGAGCAGGCGCTTGCCCTCTCCGCCGGCGAGCACGATCACGAGGACCTTGGGGTCAGCCACCTGGCCCAAGGTAGTCAGTGCGACGGCGGGTGCGCGGTTCCTCGCACCGCAAAGGTGGCCGGATCCGCCGCCCGCGACGCGATGAGCCGTTGGTAGAGCGCGATGTAGCGCCGCACCGGGTCCCGCCACGACCAGTCGATCCGCATCGCCCGCTTCGTCATCGCCTCTCGCTGGCGACGGTTCGACAATCGCCGGACCGCCCGGAAGAGCGCGGCCGTCACGGCCGCCTCGGTGACCGCGGGCGCGACGAAGCCGGTGCCGTTGCGCTGCCGGTCGGCGTCGACCACGGTGTCGTGCAGACCGCCGACGTCGGTGACCACCGGAAGGGCGCCGTACCGCATGGCCTGCATCTGGGCGAGGCCGCACGGTTCGAACCGGCTCGGCATCAGGTAGATGTCGGCGGCGCCGAACAGCAGGTGGGCGAACGCGTCGTCGTAGGCCTCGACGAAGGCGAACGAGCCGGGATGGGCGGTAGCTGCCGCCCGCAGGTGGTCGGCGAGCCTCGCGTCGCCCGTTCCGAGCACCACGAGCCGCAACGGGACGTCGTCGAGCACCGGCACCAACGGGGCGACGAGGTCGACCCCCTTCTGGTCGGTGAGCCGCGTCACCATCACGGCGAGCGGCCGGCCGTCGTCGCCCTCCCAACCGACGCGTCCGGCGACGACGGCCCGGTTGCCGGCTTTGGCGGCGGCTCGGTCGTCGGTGGAGTCGGCCGCCGAGTAGGCGGCGGCGAGGGCGGGGTCGGTGGCCGGATCCCACGCCATGTCGTCGATGCCGTTGAGGATGCCCGACACCGCGGCCCAGCGATCGCGGAGCGCGCCGTCGAGGCCGAAACCACCCTCCGGGGTGAGGATCTCGGACGCGTACGTCGGCGAGACGGCGACGACGGCATCGGCCAGGGCGATCGCCCCGGACAGCGGATTGGTCCCGCCGTACCACTCGTAGTGAACGGCGCGCGGACCGATGCGCGTCAGCCACGATCCGTCGGTCGTTCCCTGATAGGCCAGGTTGTGGAGCGACAGCACGGTGGGCAGGGAGGGGTCGACCGCGGCCAGGGCGGCGCCCGTGTGCCAGTCGTTTACGTGGAGTACGTCGGGCCGGCGAGCTGCGACGAACGCGGCGATCGCCGCCGAGAACACCATGAACCGTTCGGCGTTGTCGGGCCACCCGGTGCCGTCGGGTTGCAGATAGGGATGCGCCCGGCGCAGGTTGGGGGCCGACACGAGCCGCAGGGGACCGGCGACGGCGTGGACCCCGGTGCGCATGGTGACCGGCCCCGCCCATCCCGGCACGACGAGCGGCTCGACCTGCTCGTCCGCCAGTTCCAGTCCGCTGTAGTCGGGCAGCACGACGTCGACCTCGACGCCCTGCCTCCGCAGCTCCGCCGTGAGTCCGGCGGCGGCCTGGGCCAGCCCGCCCACGGCGGCGACGGGCGCCAGCTCGGCAGTGGCGAACACGATCCTCATCACGTGAGTCTTACCCAATCGGCGGGCTGATGCCCCGGAACGCTTGCCCGGCGCGGGTGTGGTAGCTCGCGTCGTGATCGTCGGGTGCAGGGTCTAGTGTCCTGCGGATGCGACGTCGTGCAATCGTGGGGACAGCTGTGGCCGCCGTTTTGGCCGCGACCACCGGTGCCGGCGTGGCCACCGCGGCGGGCGACGGCGACAAGAACTCGGAGCTCGCCGAGGCCCAGTTCCGCGTCTATCTCCTCGCCAACACCAGTCTGCGCCCGAGCGACATCACGTGCACGCTCCCGCCCACGCAGAACAGCGACGGTGAGATGCTGTGCTTCGCCCTCGTCGGACGCGACAGCATCGCGGCGGTCGCCACCCTCGTCTCCCCCGGTGTCTACACGTTCACGGCGATCACCAAGTCGGACACCGTCCCCGGATCG
Source organism: Desertimonas flava (assembly GCF_003426815.1). Lineage (GTDB taxonomy): Bacteria > Actinomycetota > Acidimicrobiia > Acidimicrobiales > Ilumatobacteraceae > Desertimonas > Desertimonas flava. Next base: position 25,559 of record NZ_QKYK01000037.1, on the reverse strand, counting down.
GAACTGCCGGCTGGGCCCAACCCGACGCCCGATCCCACCCCCACGCCGGACCCCACGCCGGCTCCAGATCCGGCGAACCACTCGGCCGCCGACCAAGCGGTCCTCGACGCCGTCGCCGTCCTCGTCGGCGACAGCGGGCCGATCGGCGACCAGCTGATGGACAACAACGACGCGATCACGGCGGTCGATCCGATCACGTTCGACGAGTTGACGGCCACCGTGTCGGTATCGGTCACCACCGACGTCACCGATCAGGGCGTGCGCGACTTCACGGCGTTCGACGTCACCAACGTGCTCGCCTTCCTCTGGGAGACGGACTGGCCCCTTCGTGATCCCGACGCCACGATTCACCCGCGAGCCGAGGTGATCGTCGACGGCGAGATCTACGGCACGCCCTACGAGATCATGGTGCGGGTGGCCGACTACGAGATCGACTACGAGGAGTGGTTGAGCATCACCACGGGCCAGACGACGTCGGGGGTGAAGCCGGCGGGAGCGATCGCTGCCGTGGCCGCCGCCCACCGCATCGAGATGCTGCGCAAGGCCGAGCCCGCCCGGCAGGACCGCAGCCTCTTCGCCTGACGCCTCGCCAACCGGCGCCGGGCCGCCCCGTGTCCGACGGCGGGAGGGGATCACGGTCGGCCCATCGCCGAGATCTACGATCCCCCGAGTGACGATCACGGGCTCCACCGGCGTGCGGCGAATCGCCGTCGTCAATCGCGGCGAGGCGGCGATGCGCCTCGTCAACGCCGTGCGCGAGCTGCGCCACGAGACGGGTCAGGACATCCGCTCCATCGCCCTCCACACCGACGCCGAGCGGCGGGCGATGTTCGTCCGCGAGGCCGACGAGGCGGTGTGCATCGACGCCGGGCGTGACTCGGCGGCGACCGGATCTCCCTATCTCGACCTTTCCGTCCTCGAGGCCGCCCTCGTTGCTGCGCGGGCCGACGCCGCGTGGGTCGGCTGGGGCTTCGTCGCCGAGCGCCCGGAGTTCGCCGAGCTCTGCGATCGGCTGGGCGTCACGTTCATCGGTCCCCGGCCCGACGTGATGCGGCGCCTCGGCGACAAGATCGGCGCCAAGCTGCTGGCCGAGGAAGCGGGCGTGCCGGTGGCCGAATGGAGCGGCGGCCCGGTCGACTCGCTCGCCGCGGCCATCGCCGCCGGCGAGCGCATCGGCTACCCGCTGATGATCAAGGCCACCGCCGGCGGCGGCGGGCGAGGCATCCGCCGCGTCGACGGGCCCGAGGGACTGGCCGAGGCCTTCGACAGCGCCCGCAACGAAGGGGCCAAGGCGTTCGGCGACCCGACCGTGTTCATGGAGCGCGTCGTCACCGGCGCTCGTCACGTCGAAGTGCAGCTGATCGGCGACGAGCACGGCACGGTGTGGGCGCTCGGCGTGCGCGACTGCAGCCTCCAGCGCCGCAACCAGAAGGTCATCGAGGAGTCCCACTGCGTGGCGATCACTCCCGACCAGGACCGCGAGCTGCGTGCCGCTGCCGTCCGCCTCGCCAAGCTGGCCGGGTACACGAACGCCGGCACCGTCGAGTTCCTGTACTCAAGGGGGGCTCCGCCCCCCGTGGACCCCCCGACCTCCCCCACCGCCGGTGACGTGCTGTCGGGCTTCGCCTTCCTCGAGGTCAACACCCGGCTGCAGGTCGAGCATCCGGTCACCGAGCTCACCACGGGCGTCGACCTCGTCAAGCTGCAGCTGCACGTCGCGTCGGGCGGTGCCCTCCCCCACCCCGAGCCGCCGGCCCCGTCGGGATACGCCATCGAGGCCCGCCTCAACGCCGAGGATCCCCAGCGCGGATTCGCTCCGTCCCCGGGCACGATCGAAACGCTCACGTTCCCCGTCGGGTCCGGCGTGCGGGTCGACACCGGCGTTGCCGAGGGCGATGTGATCCCGCCCGAGTACGACTCGATGATCGCCAAGATCATCGCGTCGGGCCGCGACCGGGACGAGGCGATGGCTCGGCTGCGGCGCGCTCTGGAACAGACCGTCGCGCTCGTCCGTGGCGGCACCACGAACAAGTCGTTCCTTCTCGGCCTCCTCGAGCGACCCGAGGTGCTCGACAGCACGATCGACACGGCGTGGCTCGACCGGCTCACGGCCACCGACGAGCACCTCGTCACTCGCCACGCCGATGTGGCGCTCGTCGCCGCGGCGGTCGACGCGGCGCTCGACATCGCCCTCCTCGAACAGCAACGGTTCTTCGGCACGGCGGCGCGGGGACGGGCCCATGCCGACAGCTCCATCGGCCACGAGGTCGAGCTGCGCCACGGCGCGCATTCGTACCGGATCCCCGTGCGCACGCTCGGCACCGACCGTTTCGCCGTCCGGCTCGGCCGGGACGAGGTCGACGTCCGGGTCGACCGCCTCACGAGGACGCGGTCGCGTCTCGTCGTCGACGGGCGTTCGTTCGTCGTCATCGCCACGCCCCCCGACTGTGACGACACCGGCGACTTCCTCGTCGAGGTGGACGGCGTGACCCATCGCTTCTCGCGCGACGAAGCGGGCGTGGTCCGGGCGCCGGCCGCCGCGCTCGTCGTCGGCGTCGACGTCGCCCCCGGCGACGAGGTGGTCGCCGGCCAGCGACTCGCCGTCGTCGAGGCGATGAAGATGGAACTGGCGATCAACGCCCCCGTCGACGGCCGCGTCGGCGAGGTGTTCGTCACGCGCAACACCCAGGTCGACGCCGGCGCGCCGCTCGTCCGGGTGGAACCGTCCACCACCACCTCTGACGACCAGACCCCGGCCACGCCCGCACTCACCCTCGCCCAACTCGTCGGCCCGACCGCCGCCGAGGGCGGTGCCGGCGACACCGCCGCGACGTTGCGGGGGTTCATGCTCGGTTTCGACGTCGGTCCTGCGGCAGCTCGATCGGCGGCCGCCGCGATCAGCTGCCGGTCCCCGCACGACGACGCCGACGTGGAGGCGCTCGGGCTGTTCGCCGACCTCTGCTCGCTGTCGCCCGAGCGGCGCGATCCCGAAGCCGTCGTGACGAGCACCCCACGCGAGCTGTTCAGCGCCTACCTGCGCTCGCTCGACGCAGAGCGCGAGGGCCTCCCCTCGTGGTTCGTCGACCGCATTTCCCGTGCCGTCGCTCACTACGGCGTCGGCACGCTCGACGTCACCGCCGAACTGCAGGCCGCGCTCGTCCGCATCGCCATCGCCCATCACCGCCGCGACGAACAGCTGGGCGTCGTCACCGCCCTGCTCGAGGATCGACTCAGCGGCGCCCCGGCCACCGAGGACCCGTCCCGGCTCCGCGACGCCCTCGACCGTCTCATCGAGTCCACGCAGCGCCGCCACCCTTCGATCGCCAGCCTGGCGAGAGGGGTCCGCTACCGCTACTTCGACCGGCCTGTCATCGAGGCCCACCAGTCGAGCGTGCGCAGCGAGATGCGCACGGTCCTCAGCGAGCTCACCGCACCGGGCGTCGATGCCGCCACCGCCGCCGCCCGGGCCGACACGCTCGTCGCCTGCCCCCTGCCGCTCATGGCGCTGTTCACCGAGGGCGACCGGTTCGGCACCACCGACGATCCCGGCCCGCTGCTCGCCATCCTGACGCGCCGCTACTACAAGATCCGCACCCTGGAGGACCTGCGCGTCGAGACCGTGGACGGGTTCGCCGTGGTCCGGGCGATGTACCGCCACAACGGTCGCATCGTCCACGTGATCGCTCTCCGGGCGCGGCCGGGCGAGCTGGCCGACGCGCTCGACGCCGCGTCCGCCGCCGCCGGCGACGTGTCCCTCCCGGACACCGCTGTCGTCGACGTGTACGCTTGTCTTCCACCCGCCGACGACCGGTCCATCGACGTCATCGCCGGCCCGATCGAGGATGCGGTCGCGGCCTCAGCGCTGCCCGGCCTCGTGCGCCGCGTCGCCGTGATCGCCGCCCGGCCAGACGGCTCGGCGAGCCTGCCACTCACCTTCCGCCGTGCTGGGGACGACGGCGTGCGGCCCTACTGGATGCTGGCCGACGTCGCCGACGATGAGAACGCCCGCCGCGATCGATTCCGCGAAGATGTCAAGTTCCGAGGGCTCCATCCGATGATCGCCCGGCGTCTGCAGATGTGGCGCCTGGCCAACTTCGAGATCTCCCGGCTCCCGTCTGCCGACGACGTGTACGCCTTCAACTGCGTGGCGCGCGACACCGCTAGCGACGAGCGGCTCGTGGCGGTCGCCGAGGTACGCGATCTCACGCCGGTCCGCGACGATGCCGGGCGAGTGGTGGCGTTGCCCGGCGTCGAGCACGTGCTCGTCGGCTGCCTCGACGCGATCCGCCAGGCCCTCGCCCGGAGATCCGATGGGAGGCGTCTCGAGTGGAACCGCGTCATGCTCTACGTGTGGCCGCCGGTCGACTTCGGCTTCGACGAGGTCCGGGCCATCGCCCGCCGCCTGACACCGCTGACCGAGGGCCTCGGGATCGAGCAGGTGGTGGTCAGCGCCCGCTTCGCGTCGCCTGACGTGGCCGAGCCGATCGAGACGGTCCTTCGTCTCGGCTACGAGCCCGGCCGCGGTCTGACCGTCCGCGTCACCGAGCCGCCCGCCGCGCCAATGCAGCCGCTCGACGAGTACACCCGCAAGAACATCCAGGCCCGGCGCCGGGGTCTCGTCTACCCGTACGAGTTGATCCCGCTGCTGGCCGGCCGCGGCGGGTCGTTCGTCGAGTACGACCTCGACGACACCGATCGACTCGTTCCCGTCGATCGTGACCGCGGGCTGAACAAGGCCGGCGTGGTGGTGGGCATCGTCTCGACACCGACAGCGCGCTATCCCGAAGGGGTGACGCGCGTCGCGATCTGCGGCGACCCCACCAAGGCGATGGGGGCGATCACCGAGGCCGAGTGCCGGCGCATCCTCGGGGCGATCGACCTCGCCGAGGAGCGCGACATCCCCATCGAGTGGTTCGCCCTGTCGGCCGGTGCCAAGATCGCCATGGACTCGGGGAGCGAGAACCTCGACTGGGTCGCCACCGTCCTGCGCCGGCTCGTCGAGCACACGCAGCCGGGCGGGCGGGACGGCGGGCGGGTCGGCGGGCGGGACGGCGGGCGGGTCGGCGGGCGGGTCGGCGGTGAGGTCAACGTCGTCGTCGCCGGCATCAACGTCGGGGCCCAGCCGTATTGGAACGCCGAGGCGACGATGCTGATGCACACATCCGGCATCCTCGTGATGACGCCCGACAGCGCCATGGTGCTCACCGGCAAGCAGGCGATCGACTACTCCGGCGGCGTGTCGGCCGAGGACAACCTGGGCATCGGCGGCTATGCCCGCGTGATGGGCCCCAACGGCGAGGCGCAGTACTTCGCGCCCACCATCGCGGCGGCGTGCGACGTGCTCTTCGACCACTACGAGCTCACGTACCGGGCGCCAGGCGAGCGCTGGCCGCGGCCGGCAGCCACGGACGATCCCCGCGACCGCGACGCCGGCGAGGCCGTTCACACCGTCGAGGGCAGCGAGTTCACCACGGTCGGGGCGATCTTCTCCGACAGCACCAACCGGGACCGCAAGAAGCCGTTCGACGTGCGGACGGTGATGGGCGCCGTCCTCGACGCCGATCGCCGGCCGCTGGAGCGATGGGCCGAGATGGCCGAGGCGGAGATGGCCGTGGTGTACGACGGTCGTCTCGGCGGCCATGCGGTGTCGATGATCGGCATCGAGTCACGTCCACTCCCCCGTCACGGCTCGACACCGGCGGACGGCCCCGCCCAGTGGTCGGCCGGGACGTTGTTCCCGCTGTCGTCGAAGAAGGTCGCCCGCGCCATCAACGCCGCGTCGGGCCGGCGACCGGTCGTCGTCCTGGCCAACCTGTCGGGATTCGACGGCTCGCCGGAGTCCCTGCGGAGACTGCAGCTGGAGTACGGCGCCGAGATCGGCCGGGCCATCGTCAACTTCGAGGGGCCGTTCGTGCTCTGCGTGATCTCGCGCTACCACGGCGGAGCGTTCGTCGTGTTCTCGGCCCGGCTCAACGATGACATGGAGGTCCTGGCCGTCGAGGGGTCGTTCGCCTCGGTCATCGGCGGCGCCCCGGCCGCCGCCGTGGTGTTCACCCGCGAGGTCGACGAGCGCACTGGTGCCGATCCGCGGGTGAAGGCGCTGGAGGCGAAGGTGGCCGGCGCCGCCGAGGACGAGGCCAACGTGCGGCGAGCCGAGCTCGCCGAGACCCGCGATCTGGTGCGGGCCGAGAAGCTCGGCGAGGTCGCCGCCGAGTTCGACCGCATCCACAGCGTCGAGCGGGCCCAGGCGGTGGGTTCGGTGCATCGGATCATCGACCCCACCCGCCTGCGCCCCGAGCTGATCGAGGCCGTCGAGCGCGGCCTCGCCAAGATCGACGCCCGCCGCTGACGATCTGTGAGCCACGAGCGCGGGTTTCCGCGCTGTCAGCTCACACTTCTCCGATTCGCCGGTCGGCGCCGACGATCTGTGAGCTCACGGCGCGGACATCTGCGCTGTGAGCTCACCGATCTCGTCACCGGCGCCCGCGGTGAGGCTCGCAGTGAGTGCGGGGGCGGACGATCCGGTGATGACCACCGTCGATCGAGATGTCGCCCGCCACGCCGTCATCGCCCTGGCGGCCGGCCAGCACCGTGCGCTCACGCGCCGCCAGGCCACCGCCGTCGGCTTCGACTCCCGCCGCGTCGCCACGGCCAAGCGCGCGGGATGGCTGGCCGAGCCGCTGCCTGGCGTGCTGACGCTCCAGGGCGTCGAGGCGTCCTGGACGCAGCGGTTGATGGTGGTCATGCTCGCCGCCGGCGACCACGCGGTCGTCTCGCACCGCTCCGCGGCCCGCCTCCTCGGCTTCGACGGCTTCGATGAACCTCGGAACGCGATGATCGAGGTCAGCGTGTCGCGATCGTTCCGTCTCGCCCCGGCCGTTCGCGCGGTGGTCCACCACGTGACGCCCATGGAGCCCTGTGACGTGGCCCTCGTCGACGGGTTCCGCTGCACCACCGTGCCACGGACGCTGGCCGACCTCGGCTCGGTGGTGCCGCCTCAGAGCGTCCGCCAGGCCTTGACGTCGGCGCGGCGCAACCGGCTCGACCTGGCGCTGACGCGTGACGTGGTCGAACGGCTGCATCGACCGGGCCAGCGTGGCACGGGGGTCCTCTTGCGTCTGCTCGCTTCGATCCCGTGGGAAGGTCAGCTGCCGGCCACCTGGTTCGAGGAGTTGCTCGCCCTGTGTCTCGACGATCCGGCGTTGCCGCCGATCGAGCTGCAGCACAGCATCGTCAACGAGGCGGGCGAGTTCGTCGCCCGTCCCGACATCGCCTTCCCGTCCGTTCGGCTCGGCCTCGAGGCGCACAGCCGGCGGTTCCACTTCGGGCCCGACGCCGAGCATCTCGACGAGGACCGCGACCTGCGAGCGGCGCTCGCCGGGTGGGAGCTCATCTACCTCGGCTGGTACGCCACCCGCCGGCCCGCCGAGGTGTGCAAGGTGGTCCGTGAGCTCGTGAGCGTTCGCCAGCGAGCGCTCCGCGCCGGCGAACGGTGAGCGCAGAGCGCGGACATCTGCGCCCTGAGCTCACAGTTCGCGGCGGGCCCGTCGAGCCGCCCGGGAAGTGTGAGCCACGGACGCAGAGACCTGCCATCTGGGCTCACAGTTCGCGGGGCGTCAGGTGGCGATCTTGGCGAGGGCGCGCAGGACGTCGGCGACCGGTTGCGGGTCGGTGTAGGGACCGTTGTGGGATGCGCCGGCGACGGGGATGGCCGCACCGTCGAAGGCGCCGTCACGGACGGTGCCCGGGATGTGCTCGGCGAGGTAGATCGCCGCCGTGCGGTGATGATTGACGGTGGCGCCGCCGTACATCGCCACGAACGGCATCGTGATCCGCTCGAACGACCAGGGCGCGTTGGCCGCGAGATCGGCGAGCTCCGCGGTCAGCGCCGGACCCTCTTCCAACCGCTCAGCGCGCGACCGGGCAGGGAGTGCCTCCCATCGGTCGTCGCCGATCATGCGGCGCATGAAGCGCTCGGCCGCCACGGCCGGGTCCTGGCCCGCGGGCCACGACTTGGTGGAGCCGGGCCACCAGTCGAGCCAGGACAATGGCGTTTCGTAGACCGCCACGGCGCGCACCAGGCCCGGGTACCGGTCGGCGGCGGCGAGGGCGACGTCGCCGCCGAAGCTGTGGCCGAAGAGGATCGCCGGGCGCTCGCCGACCAGTTCCACCAGGTCGTCGACCTGGTCGTGCATCGTGAACGGCCCGTCGTGCGGCTTCGACCGCCCGTAGCCGCGCCGGTCGTAGCGCAGCACGCGGAACTCGTGGTCGAGCAGGCGCGACAGCTTCACCATCGACGCCGAGCGGTCCATCGCGCCGTGGATCGCCACCAGCAGCGGAGCGTCCTCGGCGCCCGATTCGTGGCTCCAGATCCCGGTCATCACCTGCGGACGTTAGGCGTCGTGCCGGTCATCAGCCCACGCGGACGATCCGCATCACGTCGGCGGCGGCACCGCTCGCCCGGTCGGGGGCGCCGGCGATGACGACCACCGTGTCGCCGGCCGCGACCCAGCCGCCGGCGACGGCTCGCTCGACGGCGAACCAGACCATCTCGTCGGTCGACGCCGCCTCGTCCACGGCCAGCGGCTCGACGCCCCACGAGAGCGCCAGGGCTCGCCGCGTCGACTCGTGGGGTGAGATGCCGAGCAACCGGGCCGCCGGGCGGAACCGCGCCATGTTGCGGGCGCATCGCCCGCTCCGGGTGCAGCAGATGATCGTCGACGCGCCGACGTCGTCGGCGGCCTGCCAGGCGGCGTGGGCGATCGACTCGCTGATGCGGTCGGCGACGAACTCGGAGTCGTCCAGTTCAGCGGTGCCGTCGGCGCGGCCTCGCTGGGCCCGCACGAGGCGGGTGCCCCACTGCCGGTAGTCGGCCTCTCGCTCGGCTCGCTCGGCGATCGTGGCCATCGTGCGCACCACGAGCGCCGGGTCACGACCGATCGCCGTCTCGCCCGAGAGCATGACGGCATCGGTGCCATCGAACACCGCGTTGGCGACGTCGCTCACCTCAGCACGGGTCGGCGTCGGGGCGTCGATCATCGATTCGAGCATCTGGGTCGCCGTGACGACCGGAGTGCCGACCTCGACGCAGTGGCGGATGATGCGCTTCTGGAGATGGGGCACGTCTTCGAGGGCGACGTCGATGCCGAGGTCGCCCCGGGCCACCATCACGGCGTCGGCGGCATCGGCGATCTCGGCGATGGCGGCGATGGCCGAGCCGGTCTCGACCTTGGCGAGGATGCGGGCGCGGTCGCCGACGACGGCTCTCAGGGCATCGATGTCGGCCGCGGATCGGGCGAACGACAGGGCGATGTAGTCGACGCCCGCCACCGCCATCTGCTCGGCCAGCTCGAGATCCTCGGCCGTCGGAGCACGCAGGGTGAACCCTTCGCACTGCAGGTGCACGCCCGGCCGGCCCTGCGTCTTTCCGCCCGACTCCACCTCGGCGAGCACGGCGTCGCCGGTCACGGACACCACGCGCAGCGAGATCCCGCCGTCGCCGAGGATGATGCGGTCACCCATGACCACGTCGGTGAGCAGGTCGTCGTAGTCGACGCTGATCTGATGGGCGCTGCTCGGCGCGTCGCCGGGGACGAATCGCACGACGCTCCCTGGGGCGAGGTCGACGCCACCCTCGGGGAACGACCCGGCCCGGATCTTCGGCCCCGGAAGGTCGGCCAGAACAGCGACGTGCCTGCCACTCGACGCCGCGGCGTCCCGTACCGCGCGCAGGCGTGCGAGATGCTCCTCGACGGTCCCATGACTGAGGTTGAGCCGGCACACGTCGGCGCCCGCGGCGATCAGCGCCTTCAGCGACTCGGGTGACTCGGACGCCGGTCCGATGGTGGCGACGATCTTCGTGCGGCGACTCACCCCCGCATCTCTACCAGACCGCCTCGGTCCCCGCGCAGGGGCCTCGGCCCTGCGAGCGGGACGGACGCGATTGAATGGCGGGCGTGCAGGATCTGATGACCTTCCTCGACGCGTCCCCCTCCCCCTGGCATGCCGCGGCGTCCGCAGCGGCGCTCCTCGGCGCGGCGGGATTCGTCGAGGTCGACGAGACCGAGCGGTGGGACGAGGTGCCGCCCGCCGGCTACGTGCGGCGCGGCGCCGCGCTCGTCGCGTGGCGGTTGCCGTCGGGGTCGGCGTCGGCGTTGCGCATCGTCGGCGCCCACACCGATTCCCCCGGGCTGCGCATCCACGCCCGCCCCGATCAGGCGTTGGCCAACTGGCGCTCGCTGGGCGTCGAGATCTACGGCGGCGTGCTGCTCAACAGTTGGCTCGACCGCGACCTCGGCATCGCCGGGAGGGTCGTGGCCCCCGACGGCACGAGCACCCTGGTCAACGTGTCCGATCCCGTGGCACGCGTCCCGCAACTGGCCATCCATCTCGATCGGGACGTCAACGACCGTGGGCTCGTCCTCGACAAGCACCAGCACCTCCGGCCGGTCTGGGCGTCCAGCGAGGGCACCTCGTTCGCAGCCTGGCTCGCCGAGCAGACCGGAGCCGACCTGGATGCCCGGGACCCGGCGTTCTGGGATCTGTGCCTCTACGACACGCAGCCGGCGGCGGTCCTCGGCGTCGACCGGTCGCTCCTCGCCAGCGGCCGGCTCGACAACCAGGTCTCGTGCTGGGCCGGCGTCACTGCACTCACCGCCGTCTTGCCGACCGACCACATCGCCGTCGTCGCCCTGTTCGACCACGAAGAGGTCGGCTCCGCGTCACGATCGGGCGCCGCCGGACCCGTCCTCGACAGCGTGCTGACCCGCGTGCTCGCGTCGGTCGGCGTCGCCGACGCGGACGGCACGCAGCGCGTCTTCGCCGCGTCGAGCTGTGTCTCGGCCGACAACGCCCACGCCATCCATCCCAACTACCCCGAGCGTCACGACGCCGGCCATGCGCCGCTGGTGAACCACGGGCCGGCGATCAAGATCAACGCCAACCAGCGCTACGCCACCGACGCCGGAACGGCCGCGCTGTTCCAGCGGGCCTGCGCCGATGTGGGCGTACCGGTGCAGACGTTCGTCAGTCGCAACAACGTGCCGTGCGGCTCGACGATCGGTCCGATCACCGCCACGCGGCTCGGTATCGCCACCGTCGACGTCGGTGTGCCACAGCTGTCGATGCACTCGGCCCGCGAGCTCTGCGGCGCCGATGACCCCGGGCACCTCGCCAAGGCGCTCGAGGCCTACCTCGGCTGAGCGTCGTTCGACTCGACCGCCCGGCCCGACCGAGTCCGGAGGGTACGTACCCCACCGAAGCGTCCGGTACATACCTCCGGTTGCGGCGGTGGGTAGATACCCTCCCGTCGCGGCGGTTCCGTCTCGAATCGGGGGCGGGCGGCGTCAGTACTCGTTCGGGGTGCCGACTCGGCGCATCGCCTCGTCGAACAGCTCCTGCAACGTGGCGTGCAGCTGGTCGCTGTGGCGGCGGATCGCCGACCGGGCGACGCGACCCGAATCACCGACCGTGGCGACGGGCAGGATCGGCTCGCCGATCACCACGTGCACCTTGCGCGGGAAGATGAACTTGGCGTCCTTCGGCATCACGCGCTCGGAGCCACCGATCCCCACCGGCACGATCGGCACCCCGGCCCGCAGGGCCACGTACACGGCGCCGTCGAACAACGGCTGCACCACCGGCCCCGACTTGCGCTCCCCCTCGGGGTACAGCACCAGCGGCTCGCCCGCCTCCAGCACGGCCACGCAGCGCTTCAACGCCTCCCGGTCGGCGGTGCCACGAGTGACGGGAAAGCCACCGAGCGACGAGAGCAGCCAGGCCGAGGCGCGGTACTTCCACAGCGAGTCCTTGCCCATGAAGCGCAGGCGGCGGCGCGTGAGGCACGACGAGATCGGCGTGTCGATGTACGACCGGTGGACGGGAGCGAGGACGTAGGCGCCGGTGCGGGGCAGACGCTCGCGTCCGTCGATGTGCATGCGGGTGTAGAGCCGCGTCGCGGTGGCGACGATCGCCCGCACGACGTAGTAGGCCGCCCGGCTCACCCGTCCGGTCCCGGCGAACGTCGAGGCGTACTTGCTCATGAGGCGTCCCTGGTCATGAGGCGTCCCTGGTCATAAGGCGTCAGAGGTGTGGGCCGGGAGCATGGCGACGATGTGGTCGACGACCTCACCGATCGTCAGCCCGGTGGTGTCGACGACGACCGCGCCGGCGTCGGCGCGCAACGGGCCGTCGAGCCGATTCATGTCACGCCGGTCCCGCTCGGTGATCGACCACTCGACGTCGGCGACGTCGCCGCCGATCTCGCGGACGCGGCGTTCGGCGCGCTCGCGGGGCGACGCCGTGATGTACAGCTTGAGATCGGCGTCGGGGAAGACGACGGTGCCGATGTCGCGCCCCTCGATCACCCCACCGCCGTGCTCGCGCGCCCACGCCCGCTGCCGCCCCCGCAGTTCGTCCCGCACGGCCGGGTTGGCGGCGACCGCGCTGACCGCTTCGGTGACCGCGCGGCCGCGGATCTCGGTGGTGGCGTCGACATCGTCGACGATCACCTCGTGCTCCGAGACCGACAAGCGCATCTCCCGGGCCAGCTCGGCCACCGACTGCTCGTCGCTCACCGACACCCCGCGACGCAACGCAGCAAAGGCGACGGCTCGGTACATCGCACCTGTGTCGAGGTACTCGAGACCGAGTCGACGGGCGACCTCGCGCCCCACGGTGCTCTTGCCGGCGCCCGCTGGGCCGTCGATCGCGATGACCCGCATCGCCGTCGAGCCGCCATCGGGTTCGACATCGTTGGACGTCATCGAGAGCTACCAGCTCGTCCCGTTGGGGAGGCCCTCGGCATAGCCGGCTTGACTCTGCACGCCGACCACGGCTCGCTCGAAGAACTCGGGGATCGTCGCCGCGCCGGCGTACGTGCACGCCGAACGGACCCCGGCGACGATCTGGTCCAAGATGTCCTCGACGCCCGGGCGTTCGGGATCGAGGTACATCCGCGAGGTGCTGATGCCCTCCTGGAACAGCTCCTTGCGGGCCAACTCGAGGGCGGCCTCACCGCGGTTGCGGTTCTGCACGGCCCGGTGGGATGCCATGCCGAAGTTCTCCTTGTAGAGCCGGCCGTCGGCGTCGCGCAGGGTGTCGGCAGCCGACTCGTACGTGCCGGCCAGCCATGACCCGAACATCACGTTGGCGGCCCCGCCGGCCAGGGCGAGGGCGACGTCCCGCGGATACCGCACGCCGCCGTCGGCCCACACGTGGCCCCCGGCTTCGGCGGCCGCCGCGGCGCATTCGACGACGGCGGAGAACTGCGGGCGGCCGACGCCCGTCATCATCCGCGTCGTGCACATCGCGCCCGGACCCACGCCCACCTTGACGATGTTGGCGCCGGCGTCGATGAGCTGGCGTGTGGCCTCGGCGGTGACCACGTTGCCGGCCACGATCGGGGCGTCGGGGGCGACGGCACGCGCCGCCTCGACGGCGCGGAGCGTGCGCTCCTGGTGGCCGTGGGCGGTATCGATCACCAGGACGTCGACGCCCATCTGCTCGAGCGCCTTGACCTTGAGGTCGACGTCGCCGTTGATGCCGACGGCGACGGCGATCATCAGGCGACGGTTGCGATCGACCGCCGGACGGTAGATGGTGGAACGCAGGGCGCCCTTGCGGGTGACCACGCCGACCATGCGGCCCTCGTCGTCGACGACGAGGGCGAGGGACTGGCGCTGCGCGGTGAGCACGTCGAACGCCTCGACGGCGCTGATGCCGTCGTCCAGGGTGGGCATCTCCCGATTGGCCACGACATGGAGCTGGGTGAACCGGTCGACACCGATCGCGTCGGCCTCCTCGAACACCCCGAACGGCACGCCGCGCTCGTCCACCACGACGACCGCGCCGTGGGAGCGCTTGTGGATCAGCGCCAGCGCGTCGCCGATCGTGTGATGCGGCGAGAGCGTGATCGGCGTCTCGTACACGGGATGACGGCTCTTGACGTAGTCGACGACGGCGGAGACGACGTCGAGCGGGATGTCCTGCGGCAGCACCGTGAGTCCCCCGCGCCGGGCGATCGTCTCGGCCATGCGCCGTCCGGCCACGGCCGTCATGTTCGACACCACCACCGGCAACGTCGTGCCGATGCCATCTGGAGTGGTGAGGTCGACGTCGAGGCGTGACGGCACCCGCGAGAGGCTGGGGACCATGAACACGTCGTTGTAGGTGAGGTCGAACCCGGCGCCGCCGGAGCCGGCGCTTGGTGACGTGGCGGAGTTGAGCATGCGCATGGTGGTGATCCGTCTGGTCGGGGTGAGTGCCGCGAAACGGCCGCTCCAAGGTTAGGGCGCCCGACGAGCGCCGACACATGTTCGACCGAGGCGGCCGCCGCAGCGGCGACCGGTGCGCCTGACGGGATGGGCCAGGCACATTCCGTCAGGCGCCGTCAGCGAGCGGCCGCGGCCTTCGTGAGGCGGTCGCGGATCGCGTGGCCGAGGCCGACGGCGGGTGGCATCACGGCGATCACCCGTGTCGTGCCGGCGCCATCGGCGTCGCGGAGGTCGGCATAGAGCGACCGGGCCGCCAGCACCAGGTCGTCGCCGTAGTCGAGGATCCGCACCTGCTCGCCCGCCGCCGTCCGCACAGCCGCACGGCGCCGGGCGGCGTCGGACGACTCGGCGAGCTCGACGGTGGCGCGGGGCGCGTAGTGCGAGGCGAGCATTCCGGCCGCGCGGGACGGTCCAGCCGCCGCCGCCAGGCTGGAGCCCAGCACGGCCTCGATGTCGGCGATGGGAATCCCACCCGGCCGCAACACCTGCGGCGGCGACACCGAGCAGTCGACGATCGTGCTCTCCACGCCCACCGGGCTCGCCCCGCCGTCGAGGATGACGTCGCGCGCCGGGTCGAGCAGCGAGCCGAGGTCGTCGAGCACGTGCTGCGCCGTCGTGGGGCTCACCCTCCCGAACCGGTTGGCCGACGGGGCGGCGATCCCCCGCCCGGACCGGGCGAGCAGGTCGAGCGCCATCGGGTGGGCCGGAACCCGCAGCCCGACCGTGTCGCGGCCACCCGTGACCGAGTCGGGAACCCGCGCCGACCGGCGCAGCAGCATCGTCAACGGACCCGGCCAGCAGTTCTCGGCGAGGTCGCGTACGAACCGCGGCACCTCCGCCGCCCAGTCGTCGAGCGCCTCGGCGGCGGCGATGTGCACGATCAACGGATGGCCGGTCGGGCGACCCTTCACGGCGAAGATCCTCGCCACGGCGCCGTCGTTGGTGGCATCGCCACCGAGGCCGTACACGGTCTCGGTGGGCATGGCGACCAGGCCGCCGGCGACGATCGATGCCACCGCCCTGGCGACATCGACGGTCACCAGGCCGTCGGGAACGGTGCCCTGCCGGGGGTCAGCCACGATGCCCGCTCCCGTCGAGCCCATCGGGGTCGGCACCCACCTGGTTGAGGCAGGCGACCCACAGGTCGCGCACGGAGTCGATCGCCGGGAGTGGTTCGTCGGCGAGCGAGGCGATGGTGAGTGCCACGGTGCTCGCCCCGGCATCGGGCACGATGTCGAGCCGGCACCAACAGCGGAGCGGATCGGTCAGCACGACCTCGAGCTGATATGGCGGTTCGTCGACGACCACCTCGCCGATCCACGAGGTCACCACGAGCAGCGCCTCGAAGGCGACCACCGGGAGAGCCTCGATCGTGAACGAGGCGACGTCGTGGTCGACCCGGCCCGGACGGAAGCCAGAACCGGGCCGCGGCGAGGCCGCAGCTCCCGCGGTGGCCGATCCGGGGCCCGCCCGCCCGGCTGCGGGACGGGCCAGATCGTCGAGCACGAGCTCGACCGCTTCGTTCACAGCACGCATCGCCGACTCGTCGCCGCCGGCGTCCGGATGCAGGTCCTTGGCCAGCCGCCGGCGAGCGGCGCGAACGTCCTCCACTCCGGCGTCGGCGGTGACACCGAGCAGGCGACGAGCGGCATCGATGGGCTCCACGACATCATTGTTGCGGCCCCGTAACGCTTGCACGCGATTGCGCACCACCCTCCGCGAAGTCTTGTAAGGTCCCGCGCCACCATGAACGGCGAGCAACCATGGACCTCACGCCTACCCAGAGCGGGGGTCTTCGCGGCGCTGGTCTTCCTCCTGCTCACGTTGTTCGGGCTGGGCGGCGGCGGTCATGCGTCGGCCGGTACCGCAGACGGGGATCAGACGCTGCAGGGCCGCGTCAACAACCAGTACGAAGAGGACGGCGAACGCGTTCGCGAAGGTGTCCCCGGGGTGCGCATCGTCGTCGAGACCGAGGAGGGCGAGCTCGTCGCCGAGGCCGTCACCGACGACCAGGGCACCTACCGGATCTCGCTGCCCGAGCCCGGAACCTACGTCATCCGCCTCGACACGGACACGCTGCCCGAGGGCCTGACGCTGCCCGACGAGCAGGCGTCCTCCACCCGCGACATCCGGGCCCGCAGCAGTACCACGCAGGTCTTCAACCTCGGCGAAGACCTCCGCACCGTCCAGGGCAAGTGGAGCCAGCTGCCCCAGACCCTGGCCAACGGGCTCAAGCTGGCCACCATCATCGCCATCACCTCGATCGGACTCTCGCTCATCTTCGGAACGACGGGTCTCTCCAACTTCGCCCACGGCGAGATGGTCACGTTCGGTGCCTTGTTCGCCTGGGGGCTCAATCGCAGCTGGACGACCTGGCCCCTGATCGTCGCCGCCCTGGTCGCCATCGTGGCCACCGCCGCCGCCGGTGCCGGCCTCGAGCTGGGACTCTGGCGACCCCTGCGACGACGAGGCACCAGCCTGACGTCGATGATGATCGTGTCGATCGGCCTCGCCCTCGGCCTGCGCAACCTCTACCTCTTCCTCGTCGGCGGCGACCTCAAGCAGTACGGTCAGTTCACGCTGCAGCGCGATCCCATCGCGATCGGTCCCGTCGACCTCCCGCCGCGGTCGCTGTGGATCATGGGCATCTCGCTGGCCATGATCCTCGGAGTGTCGTTCTTCCTGCTCCGCACCCGGTTCGGCAAGGCGATCCGGGCCGTCTCGGACAACCCCGACCTCGCGTCGTCGAGCGGCATCGACTCTGACCGGGTCATCGGGGTCGTCTGGATCCTCGGCGGCGCCCTCGCCGGCCTCGGCGGCGTCTTCTACGGCCTCGAGTACGGCATCCGCTGGGACATGGGCTTCACGCTGCTCCTGCTGATGTTCGCGGCGATCACGCTGGGCGGCCTCGGCAACCCGTTCGGCGCACTCATCGGCTCGCTCGTCGTCGGCGTGATGGTCGAGCTGTGGACGTTCGTCGTGAGCAACGCCAACGACCTGAAGAATGTCGGCGCGCTGATCGCCCTGATCGTGATCCTGCTCATCCGGCCCCAAGGAATCCTCGGCAGAAAGGAGCGGATCGGATGAACTGGGAGCTCATCTTCTGGAACGCGCTGTACACCGCGATCAACGCCAACGCCGCTGCGTACTGCCTCGTCGCCACCGGGCTCAACGTCCACGTCGGCTACACCGGCCTCCTCAACTTCGGACAGGCCGGGTTCGCCGCGGTCGGCGCCTACGCCTTTGCGATCACCATCTCGGAATACCAGTGGCGGGTGCCCTTCGCCCTGTGCCTCGTCCTCGGCGCATCGGTCGCCCTCGCCCTCGCCCTCGGCGTGCCGACCCTGCGGCTGCGCGCCGACTACCTCGCCATCGTCACGATCGCCGCGTCGGAGATCATCCGCTACTTCCTCAACAGCAGCCGCTTCACGTGGCTCACCGGCGGGAGCAACGGCAAGAACGGGTGGACGGGCTGGTTCCAGGACCTCAACCCGTGGCCCAACGACGGCCGCTACAAGCTCGGCGTCCAGGTCATCGACGGCTACCGCCTGTTCATGATGGTGCTCGGCTGGTCGCTCGTGCTCCTCATCGCGCTGTTGGTCTGGGCCCTCATGCGCAGCCCGTGGGGCCGCGTGCTCAAGAGCATTCGAGAGGACGAGGACGCCGCTCGCTCGCTGGGCAAGAACGTCCTGGCGTTCAAGATGCAGAGCCTCGTGCTGGGCGGTGTGATCGGCTCGATCGGTGGCCTCATGTTGAGCGCTCAGACCCAGTCGGCCCAGCCCGGCCAGTACGCCACGACGCTCACGTTCTTCGCCTTCACCATCATCGTGCTCGGCGGCATCGGCCGCGTGAAGGGTCCGATCGTCGGCACACTGATCTTCTTCTTCGTGATCCAGCTGGTCGACAACCTGCTCGACCAGTCGGTGCGCAACGACAAGCTGCCCGACTGGCTGGTCGACTCCACCAACTTCAGCGTCGTCAAACTCATCGTCGTCGGCCTGGCGCTGGCCGGCCTCGTGGTCTTCCGCCCTCAGGGAATCTTCGGCGATCGACGAGAGCAGGTCTTCGATGTCCGTTGAACCGTTCGACGCCCAGCCCGTGGCGGTCGACACCATCCGCCCCGAGCCAGGGGTCGCCAAATCCGATCCGATCCTCGTCGCCGACGGCATCCGGCGCGCCTTCGGCGGCCTGGTCGCCGTCGACGTCGAACACGCCGAGATCCAGCGCAACCAGATCACCGCGCTCATCGGCCCCAACGGCGCCGGCAAGACCACGTTCTTCAACCTGCTCACCGGCTTCGACCAGCCCAACAGCGGGCGGTGGCAGTTCGACGGGCGCGAGCTCGGCGGCAAGTCCCCCCACCAGGTCGCCCGCCTCGGCATGGTCCGCACGTTCCAGTTGACCAAGAGCCTCGCCCGGCTCAGCGTCATCCAGAACATGCGGCTCGGCGCCACCGGACAGCTGGGTGAACGGATCTGGGCCGCGCCGCTGCCGTTCCTGTGGAACCGGCAGGAGGCGGCGATCACCGAGCGGGCCGAAGAGCTGCTCGCCCGCTTCCGCCTCGACCACATGCGTGACGAGTTCGCCGGCAACCTCTCCGGAGGGCAGCGCAAGCTCCTCGAGATGGCTCGAGCACTGATGACCGACCCGTCGCTGATCATGCTCGACGAGCCGATGGCCGGCGTCAATCCGGCGCTGAAGCAGAGCCTGCTGGAGCACATCACGCTGCTGCGCGATGAGGGCCGGTCGGTGCTGTTCGTCGAGCACGACATGGACATGGTCCACGAGATCAGCGACTGGGTGCTGGTGATGGCGGAGGGCCGGCTCATCGCCGAGGGCACGGCGACGCAGATCTCCGGCGATCAACGCGTGATCGACGCCTACCTCGGCGCCCACCACGACGTCGACCTCGGCGCCATGGACGAGGAGTCGGCGATCGCCCAACTCGGCCTCGACGCCGAGGAGCTCGGCGTCGACACGCTGCAGCAGATCACCGCCGAGCACGAGGAGTCCGACTGGGGCGACGAGGCGGAGGCCAAGGGGGAGGCCGACGAATGAGCACCGGCGACATCATCGACGCCACCGACCTGGTCGCCGGCTACGTGCCCGAGGTGAACATCCTCAACGGCTGCAACCTCAACGTCGGCCCGGGCGAGTTCGTCGGCATCATCGGACCGAACGGGGCCGGCAAGTCGACGTTCCTCAAGGCCGTGCTCGGCATGGTCACCGTGCGTTCGGGCACGGTCCTGCTGCGCGGCGAGGACATCACCGGGCAGCCGGCCCACAAACTCGTCCAGAAGGGCGTCGGCTTCGTGCCCCAGACCAAGAACGTCTTCCAGGCGCTCACGGTGCGCGAGAACCTCGAGATGGGCTGCTTCCTCGCCCCGAAGCGGTTCGCCGAGCGCTACGACGTGGTCAGCAGCCTGTTCCCCCGCCTCGCCGAGCGCGCCGACCAGCGGGCCGGGTCGTTGTCCGGCGGCGAGCGGCAGATGGTGGCGATGGGCCGTGCCCTGATGCTCGACCCGACGCTCCTACTCCTCGACGAGCCGTCGGCCGGCCTCTCGCCGATGTTGCAGGACGAGGTGTTCCTCCGCTGCAAGATGATCAACGAGACCGGTGTGGCGATCCTCATGGTCGAGCAGAACGCCCGCCGCTGCCTCCAGGTCTGCCACCGGGCCTACGTGCTCGACCAGGGTCAGAACGCCTACAGCGGCACCGGCCGCGACCTCCTCGGTGACCCGCGCGTCATCGAGCTCTACCTCGGCACCCTCGCCCGCTCCTGATCGCCCGCCGCATCGCTCGGCCGCCCTTGCGCGCCCGATCACACCTCGCCGGATCACGCGGGAAGGCCCGGACCCTCGCGGATCCGGGCCTTCCGACTGTCAGTCGTGGGTGACGTCAGTTGCCGGCGTCGAAGTCAACGCCGAGGGCGTTGCCGATGTTGCCGTCCACGCCGTACACCATCTTGTCGCGAGGGCCGACGCCCTTTTCGACCATCGTCCGCAGGATGCGGCTCGACTCGTTGAAGCCGATGACGATGATGGCGTCCGGGTCGGCCGCCACGATCTCGTCGACCTCACTGTCGAACGACGTCGCGGCCGGGTCGTAGATCGACGAGAGCACGACTTCGCCACCGGACTCGACGATCGTGTTCGTCGCCTGCTCGGCGAGGCTCGTCCCGTAGACGTCGTTCAGGGCGAGGATGGCCACGGTCAGGTTGCCGTCGTTGATGACGAACTGACCGAGCACATCGCCCTGGTAGATGTCCGGCGGGGCGGTACGGAAGTACAGGCCCTTGTCCGGGTAGGTCGACAGCTCGGTCGACGTGTTGGCCGGCGAGAACAGCGTGACGCCGGCGTTGACGACCTTGTCGATGACCGTCATCGTGACGCTCGACGAGGCCGCACCGATGATGGCGTCGGCGTTCTCGGCGAGCAGACGGTCGACCGTCTGGTTCGCCTGGTCCGTCGTCGTGTCGCCCGAGTCACCCTCGATGCCCACGACCGGCTGACCGAGCACGCCTCCGTTCTCGTTGATCTCCTGGATCGCCAGGTTGAACCCGGCGAACTCGGGTGGTCCGAGGAAGGCCAGCGACCCCGTCTGCGGCAGGATCGTGCCGATGGTGAGCACGCCGTCACCCTCGCGGGTGCCCTCGACGGGGACCTCCTCGGGGAATGCCGGTTCGCCCTCGACGGAGATGTACTGCGTCAGAGCCGGGTCGATGCGGTTGTTGTCGCCCATCTTGTAGAGGCCGTAGCTGGCGATGAGCGGCTCACCGTTGCCGTCGAACTCGAGCGGACCGGAGGCACCGTCGTAGTCGATGTCCTCACCGGCTGCGATGAGCTCCTTGCACTCGGCGAAGGTGTAGCACTTCGTGCCGTCCTTGGTGACCCCGTTGATCTCGCTGGCATGGGCGATGCCGTCGGTCTGGGCGATCTCGACGGCGAGAGCGACGATGACGACTGCGTCGTACGTCTCCGGCGCGTAGTTGAGATCCTCGAGGTTGGGGTCGACGCTGCACAGCCGGTCGAAGAACTCGGGCGTCAGCTCACCGGCAGGTGTGGTGCCGGCAAAGCCCGAGATGTCGCCGTCGGTCACGTCGCTCGGGGCGTAACCACACCGAGCGATGGCACTCGCTCCACCGGGGCCGGAGTCGCCCGGAGCCGCGCTGGCCGCCGTCTCGGTTCCTGGCGCCGCCGAACCGGCGGCCTCGGTCCCGGCGGGTTCGCTGTCGGGCGGTGCCGAGGCGCTGACTGCGCCCGTCGCCGCCACCAGCGACACCCCCAGGATCATCGGCACAGCCACTCGGCTGATGCGTGATCGTTGCATATGTTGGTACTCCCCCTGCTCCGAACGGGGCCGGATTACCCCGGACTTCTTGGGTGGCCCGATGGTAACGCGTCGCCGAACACCGTGCGTCCGGCGCCGGGCGCCGGCGGCCCGACGGGCTGGAGGCGACTCCGGCTCAATCGGCCGTGATCGCCGAGACCGGCCGGGACAACGAGTTGGCGCCGTCACCGGCGACCGCCACCTCGGCGCCGCGCCGGACGGGAACCGTGCGCAGGACGACCGCAACGGTGACCGCCCAGAGGCTGGTGGCGCCGAACACGTGGATGCCGACCAGCAGCGCCGGGATCTCGTTGAAGTACTGCACGTAGCCGATCGCGCCCTGCAGCAGGGCGATGAACACCCAGCTGGAGATCCATTCGGAGAGGTGCGCCCGCTCGCTCGGCCGACGGCGCAGACGCCAGGCCAGCGCGAGCATGCCGGCCACGGCCAGCCAGACCGTGACGCTGTGCACCCGGGCCGCACTGCCGATGTCGACACCGAAACGTTGGACGTCCTCGTCGCCCGCATGCGGTCCGGCCCCGGTGACCACCGTGCCGGTGACGAGGGCGACGGCAGTGAGCACGCCGATCGCCACGACGTGGCGATTGATCTCCGGGGACACGGGCCGGACGAGATCACCGTCATCGGGCTCGGACGCGCGGTGCACGAGCACCACCGCAGTGGCCACGAGCACCAGCGACAGCAACATGTGGCCCTGCACGGCGACCGGGTGGAGATCGACGAGCACGGTGATGCCGCCCAGCACCGCTTGACCGACGACGCCGGCGACGAGCCCGGCCGAGAGCCAGATCAGATCGCTGCGGCGCGGCCGGCGGATGACCGACCCGAGCACGGCGGCGATGACGGCGATGCTGACGATGCCGGTGAACAAGCGATTCACCTGCTCGATGGCGGCGTGCTTGCTCGACACGTCGATCAGCCTCTGGTTGTTGCACGCCGGCCAGTCGTCGCAGCCCAGTCCCGATCCCGTGAGGCGCACGGCCGCGCCAGTGACCACGATGGCTACCAGCGCTCCCAGAGCAGCGAGCGCAATCAGGCGATAGCGCGCCGCCGTGATCACCCGTCCAAGACTAGGGCCCGCCGTCGTGCCAACTCCAAGCGCCCCGGCGAGCCGCTCGTCACGCCCTCAGGGTCGCACCTCGTAGAACGCCAGGAAGGAGTGATCGACGGGAAGCCGGCGGAACCGGGTGAAGCCGGCCGTGGCGGCGATCTCGCGCGCCCGCGTCTCGTGGAGCCCGAGCGTGCCGAGCCCGGCGCCGTCCGGCTCGGAGAGGGCGCTGGACAAGCAACCGAGCACGCTCATGCCGTACATCAGCGCCGCCATCGGGTTCTTGGCGACGTTGGCCTCGTAGCCGTCGAGCGCCTTCATGTCGACGAGGAGCCACGTGCCGTCGTCGTGGAGCGCAGCCCGGATGGCGGCGGCGACGCCCTGCGGATCGGTCATGTCGTGCAGGCACTCGATCGTCGAGACGAAGGCGAGGCGGCCGTCGGTCGGCAGCGGATCGTGCCGGGGGTCGGCGAACCGGGCGTTGGCGACGCCGAGGTCGGCGCGCCGCTCCTCGGCCCGGGTGATGGCGAACTGCGAGATGTCGTAGCCGGTGAACGTGCTCGACGAAAAGGCCTGGGCGAGCAGCAGCACCGCTCCCCCGGCGCCGCATCCGACGTCGGCGGCGGCGGCGCCGGCGGAGAGCCGTTCGACCACGCCGTCGAGCAAAGGCAGGACGTCGTCGACGAGATGAGCGCGGTGCCACGGCTCGAACGAACGCTCCATGCCGACGGCGGCCTCGGCACCCTGGGCGTCGTAGTCGAAACCGACGCCGGTGCGGAAGCTGTCGCGCACGAGGTCGAGTGCCCGCATCGTGTCGGGAAGGTGGTGGAACGAGCCGGCGCCGAACGCTTCGTGGTCGCTGTCGGCCAGGACGGCCGCACCTTCAGGCGGCAGGGAGATCAGCGCGCCGCCGTCGGCTCCGCTCTCGACGGTCAGCAGCCCGGCCGCCCCCTGGTTGTAGGCCCACTCCCGGACCCAGCGCTCGTGCAATCCGGTTGCCGCAGCCAGTTCGGCCGAGGACGACGGACCTTCTCTGTCGGCGAGCGCTCGGTACAGGCCGAGGCGATCGCCGAGGTGCACCATCCCCGCGGTGACCGCGCCCTGCAGCGTGGAGAACACCCTGAACTGGTAGAGCGCCAGGGCGTCCTTGTCGGTCGGTGTCGTCATACCCGCTCACGATGTCACGTCGGCCACGTCGCTGGTGACGCGGCCGGTCACGAGAGCTTGATGTAGATCTGCTTGCGCTCCTGGTAGGCATCGAGCGCGTACGGACCGAGCTCGCGGCCGATGCCGCTGTGCTTGAACCCGCCCCACAAGCCTTCGGTCGGGGCCGGCTGGCTGTCGTTGATCCACACCACGCCGGCCCGCACGGCCTTCGCCGTCCGCAGGGCCTTGGTGATGTCGGACGTCCAGATCGCCGCGGCCAGGCCGTACTCGGTGTCGTTGGCGAGCCGCACGACCTCGTCGACGTCGCCGAACGGGATGACGGTCATGACGGGACCGAAGATCTCCTCGCGAGCGATGCGCAGATCGTTCGACGTCGCCTCGAAGATGGTCGGGGCGACGAAGTAGCCGCCGGCCAGCGCCGGGTCGTCGGGGGTCGTTCCGGTGAAGGCGACGCTGGCTCCCTCCGCCCGTCCGACATCGACATAGCTGCGGACGCGGTCGTACTGGGCCGCCGACACGACCGGCCCCATCGTGGTCTCTGGATCGAGTCCGCTTCCCAGGCGGATCGCCGACGCGTGGGTGGCCATCGCCGACAGGACGTCGTCGTAGACGGCGCGATCGACGAATACCCGTGAGCCGGCCGAGCAGACCTGGCCCTGGTTGCCGAACACTCCGTCGCACGTCCCGGGGATCGCTCCGGCCATGTCGGCGTCGGCGAACACGATGTTGGGGCTCTTGCCACCCAGCTCGAGCGTGACCCGCTTCAGCTGCGCGGCACACTCGCGCATGATGTGGATCCCCACGTCGCGGCTGCCGGTGAAGCTCACCTTGTCGACGCGAGGATCGGTGAGCAGCGGGCCGCCGGCCGCCGGCCCGAAGCCGGTCACCACGTTGAGAGCGCCGTCGGGGAGCCCGGCCGCGGCCGCGATGGTGGCCAGACGCAGGGCCGTGAGCGGCGTCTGCTCCGCCGGCTTGAGCACCGTGGTGCAGCCGGCGGCCAGCGCCGGCGCCACCTTCTGCACCGCCATCAGCAGCGGGTAGTTCCACGGCACGATGAGGCCACACACCCCGACCGGCTCCTTGACCACGAGGTTGAGGGCGTCCGGCCCGACCGGCGGGATGTCGCCCGCCGCCTTGGTGGCCCAGCCGGCGTAGTACTCGAACATGAACGCCGCCTCGTCGATGTCGGCGCGGGCATCGGCGATGGGCTTGCCGCAGTCACGCACCTCGAGCTCGGCCAGCTCCTCGGCGGCGGCCCGGATCCCGTCGGCGATGCGATGCAGCACCGTGGCCCGCTCGCGTTCGGCGACCGCCCCGCTCCAGCGATCGGAGTCGAAGGCCACGCGCGCCGCGGCGACCGCCGCGCCGACGTCGGCGGCCGCACATGCCGGCACGGTGGCGAGCACCTCGCCGGTCGCCGGGTCGATCGTGTCGAACGTCTCGCCGCTCGCCGCGTCGACGAACGCCCCACCGATGAATGCCTGCACCGTCTCCCTCACCGGTCCGACCCTATTCGGCTGACCTCGCGCGGCAGCCAGATCCGGTCAGCGCTCGTTCTACGCGAGCGCGCCGAAGGGGAGCTTCGGAGGGGATTCCCCTCCGATGCGGCGACCAGCGGAGCTTGCTGGGTGTTCATAATGGTGGTTGCCGGCCGGTCGGCCTGATCGGTCGGGTAGGCCATCGTCACTGGCGTTGCCATGGCTCTGGAGCTTGGTGTCGCG
>NZ_QKYK01000036.1 GCF_003426815.1 Desertimonas flava | reverse complement strand
CGACGTGGACATCACCTCGGCGAGCGGGGACGTCTCCATCGAGCGAGCGACGAGTGTGTCGGTGTCCGTCGCCAGCGGCGACGTGTCGTGCGAGACGGTCGACACCGACCTGACCGCCGAGGCCGCGTCGGGCGACATCCGCTTCGGCGACGTCGGTGCCAGGGCGACCGTCAC
This sequence comes from Desertimonas flava, assembly GCF_003426815.1. Taxonomy (GTDB): domain Bacteria; phylum Actinomycetota; class Acidimicrobiia; order Acidimicrobiales; family Ilumatobacteraceae; genus Desertimonas; species Desertimonas flava. The sequence goes on along the minus strand of NZ_QKYK01000036.1, from coordinate 56,295 downwards.
CACCGCCTCGGGCGACATCTCGGGCCGCGACGTCGGTGGCAACGCCGAGCTGCGCACGGCGTCGGGGGACGTGTCGATCAACCGCGTCGACGGCTCGATCACGTGCCGCACGGCGTCGGGCGACGTTCGCATCGCCGCCGTGCGCACGGGCAGCGCCGAGCTCGACTCGGCGACCGGCGATCTACGCATCGGCGTCGCCGACGGGACCGCGGCCTGGCTCGACGTCCGATCGATCACGGGCGACGTCAGGTCATCCCTCGACAGCGCCGGGCCGCCGGCCGACGGCGACGAGACCGTCTCGATCCACGCCCGCTCACTCAGCGGCGACATCAGCATCAGCCGGGCATCGGCCTGACCGACGTCGCCGGCCTCCATCCGCCGCCACCACCACCACACCACCACCACCCACACCCAGGAGCACGAACATGAACGACTTCATCGGCACCGAACTGGCCCTCGAGTACCACGCCCGGCTCGCCCGCGACGCCCGCACGGCACGGCTGGTCAAGGCCGCCCACCAGGCCGGCGGCGACACGCCGCGGCGCACCCGTCGCCGGCTGCGCTTCCGGCCGCACAACCCGTGAGCTCCCCGGTCAGGGGACCACGCGTTGGAGGAACGCGGCGAGATCGTCGAGCACCTCGGTCTTGTTGGTCTCGTTGAAGATCTCGTGAGCCGCACCGTCGTAGGCGATGTGCTCGAACGCCGAGCCCTTGATCACGTCGATGACCTCGGCCGTGGCCTCGTAGGGCACGAGCTGATCCGCCGAGCCGTGGAGCCAGAGCGTCGGCAGGTCGCCGAACGAGCCGCCGTTGACGGCGTTGTCGACGCCCGTCAGGAAGGCGTTGATCGTCTCCTTGCGGAAGGGACCGTGGTACACGAGCGGGTCGGCGTCGTACGCCTCGCCCACGGCGGGATCCCGCGACAGCACAGCCGGGTCGATGGGGATGTCGGGGATCGGGTCGAGCTCGGCGAGGAGCGACAGGTTGGGGCCGACACCGAGGGCCGGGCCCGACAACACCAGCGCCGTCAGCCCGTCGGGGTAGAGCTGTACGTAGCGCGTGGCCACGAGGCCGCCCATCGAGTGCCCGAGCACGACCACCGGCAGGTCGGGATGCTCGTCGGCCGCCCGATCCGCCACCGTGTGGAGGTCGCCGGCCAGCAGGTCCATGTCGGGAACGGACGCCCGCTCGCCCGCTGATCGGCCGTGACCGTGGTGATCGGGGGCGTACACCACGGCGCCCAGTTCGACGAGGCGATCGGCGACGTGCTGGTAGCGACCGGAGTGCTCGCCGTAGCCGTGGGCGAGCAGGACGACGAAGCGCGCCGGCCCGTCGGGGACCCAGCGCCGGACGAAGATGCGCCCGGCGGCGCCGTCGAACTCGAACTCGGTGATGTCGGACATGGCGGGCACGGTAGTCGGCGCCGCCTGCTGTGTCCGGCTGCCGGTGATCAGCAGGGTGGGTGCGGTTCGCGCGACGTCCCGATGACGGCGGCGACGGGATGCTCGGGGGCAAGGGTGGCCGTGGTTGCCGGTTGCGACGTCCGCTCCGCCTCACGGCGCACCAGCGGTCCGATCCAGATCCCACCGACGGCGAGGATCGCCACGGCCGTGACCAACGTGGTGGTCCGGGCGCCGAAGGCATCGAGCATCGGCCCGGCCACGGCGTAACCCGCGGCGAGGCCGAGCATCATGCTGACCCCCATGCCGGCGTAGGCCCGGCCCCGGCTCTCGGGCTCGATGCGCTCGACGAACTCCGGCTCGGCGCGGACGATCTCGGGTCCGAAGGCGATGCCCCACAACAGCCAGCCGATCGGCATCAACCACTCGACGTGCGCAGCGACGCCGACGACGGCCGTGATCGCGTAACAGGGCGCCGCCGCGAGGAGGATCGCGGGCAGCGACCAGCGGAACCGGCGCCCGCCGAAGGCCAAGGTGGCGAGCGCGGCGCCGATGCCGTAGGCCGACACCGACAGCCCGTACCAGTAGTCGGGAGCCTCCAGCGTGTCCTCGAACCAGACCGCCGCGGCGGCCATCGCCATGCTCACCGTGGCCAGCGACAGCGACCAGTAGAGGACGAGCCGGCGCACGAACGGCGTCGTCACCACGATCGTCATCCCGCGCACGAGATCGACCCAGTCGGAACCGTGCTGGGCCCGCCGTCGGTCGGCGAGATCGGTGTCGAGGCCGCGGAGGCGGAGGTGGATCACCAGCGAGGTGACGAAGAGGCACGCGGCGACGACCATCGTGCGTTTCTCGTCGATCAGCCAGGCGAGCAGGGCCCCGATCGCCGGGCCGACGATGATCGACACGCTCTGGATGAACCGGCGTAGCGCCAGCACCTGCTGCAGGTCGTCCTCGCGGGCCTGGAGCGGGATCAGCGCGTCGAACGACGGGTTGTCGAGCTGGCCCAGCACCCTCGCCGCCACGCCGAGCAACACCACCAGGGCGACCGGTCCCGCCGCCCAGGCAGCGACCAGCAGGATGGCCCGGGCGAGGTACGAGATCCGCAACACATGCTGGCGGTCGAACCGGTCGGCGAACACGCCGCCGATCACGCCGGCCACCGCTCCACCGAGCATCTGGGCAGTCGCCGTGAGCGACATGGCGAGCGGCGAGTCGGTCGCCGCCAGTACGTACAGCGGCAGGACGACCGTGAGGATGCCATCGGCGCTCTCGGCGAGGAACTGGGCGCCGACGAGGTGCCGCAACGACCGGCGTCGCAGGGGAACGAGGATGGACGCAGCGATGCGGCGAACGTATCGGCTCTTACCGCCGCTCGGTCTCGCCGGTTTCAGAGGTCCGGTGGGCGAGGATCTGCTCGCGGAGGATGTCGGCGTGGCCGGCGTGCTGAGCGAGCTCCCGCAACACCTGGAGGTGCAACGCCCAGACCGCCCGGGTCCCCCGACCGTCGACCACATCCGACGGGGACAGTGCCGCCATCGTCGCTCGCGACCGTTCGCAGCGTCGCCGATACTCCGCCTGCACTCCTGGGATGGTGTCGGACGCGCGAAGCGCGAACGACCCGGCCGGCGTCGTGGCGATGCCGATCTCGCCGTAGCCACGACCCGTCACCGCCTGGTCGAACCAGACGCCTTCGACGAACGTGACGTGCTTGACGAGGCCGAGCAGGGTCGTGCTCGACGGGACGAGCCGCAGCCTGGCCTCCTCCTCGGTCAGGCCGTCCAGGCAATCGTGCATCGCGGACCGGTACTCGTCGATCAGCTCGTCGATCCGCAGGCGCTGTTCGTCCTCCCATGGGATCGGCACGTCGTGGGGTGTCACCACCCGCATGACGGTACCGTCGGCGCGATGCAGCTCGCCGAGATCCTCGCCCTCGAGACCGAGGTGTGGCAGGCCCTGGTCGACGGCGACGCGGCGGCCGACGAGCGCCTGCTGTCCGACGACTTCGTCGGCGTGTACCCGGCGGGCTTCTCCGGCCGGCAGGACCACGTCGGGCAGCTCGCCCTCGGACCGACGGTGGCCCGTTTCGACCTCCAGGACGCTCGGCTCCTCGAGTCTCCGCCGACGCGTCGATGTTGTCGTACCGCGCCGTCTATGAGCGCGCCGGCTCGGTCGGCGAGCAGGAGTCGATGTACGTCAGCTCGCTCTGGTGCCGACGCGACGGCATATGGGTCAACGTCTTCAGCCAGGACACGCCCGACACCGGCGCTCCCGTCGTCTGACCGCCGACGCGCCACCCCGAAACGTGCGATCTCGGAGCTAGCGGCCGGTGAACTGCGGGGGGCGGCCCTCCATGAACGACGTGATGCCTTCGCGGAAGTCGTTGCTCTGGAACAGCAGCATCGTCTGGAGCAGCACGTGGTGGACGTGGCTCGGGAAGTCCTCGGTGAGGCCGTGACGGAACAGTCGCTTCATCGACTGCACGGCGAGCGGCGCGTTGGCGGCGATCTCGGTCGCCCACTCGCAGGCCGTCTTCAGGACCTGGTCGGCGGGAACCGCCCGGTTCGCCAGACCCAGGTGGGCGGCCTCGGCTCCACTCAACGTGCGGCCCAGGAACCCGATCTCGGCCGCCTTCGACCAACCGAGCAGCCGCGGGAGGTACCAGGTGCCGCCGCTTTCGGGCACCACGCCTCGCTTGGCGAAGCCGGTCACGATCTTGGCGTCCTCGGACACGATGCGCAGATCGCAGCCCAGCGCGATGTCCAGCCCGAAGCCGGCCGCGGCGCCGTTGATGGCCCCGATGATCGGCGTGTCCATCTCGAACATCACGGTCGTCGGGTGATTGCGGGTGTTGAAGTGCGCAGCCCCGCCGCCACCCGATCCGCCACCGATGCCGGTACCCGACGCCGCGTCCTTGAGGTCGAGGCCGGCGCAGAAGGCCTTGCCGGCACCGGTCAGGACGATCGCCCGGACGTCACGATCGGCCTCGGCGAGTCGCTGGGACAGCTGATCGAGCATCGGCATCGAGATGGCGTTGCTGCGGTGCGGCCGATTCAGCGTGATCGTGGCGACGTGGTCGACGACCTCGTACAGCACCTCGTCTGCCGCGGTGTCGGCATCGGTCATGTGCGCCCCTCTCCCGGAGTGGCCGCCGGGCTGAATCCCCGAGACGGCCTGAGGGTGAGAACTTGCCACGTCGGGCGGGAGCGCCGCTACTCCGGCGGGGTGTGGACGGGGCGAGCTACTCGTCGGCGATGGTGGTGGCGAGCTCGTCGACGCTGCCGACGTGGTTGCGGATGCCTTCGGCGTAATAGGTCGCCTGCGTGAGAAGCGTCGAGGCCACCGGGTTGGTGGCCGCCTGCAGCGCGGTGGCGAACAGCAGCGACATCACGTCGTTGAGATTGCTCAGCGTGACCGCCGCGCCGACCATGGCGATCGACACACCGGCCGTCGACGCCTTCGACAGGGCGTGCATGCGGGTCAGCGCGTCGGGGAACCGCAACACCCCGATCGCCGCCAGGAGCACCAGCAAGGATCCGATGAGGAGTCCGATCTGGCCGAGCAGGTCGCGCGACATCAGCGACCCCGGCCCTGGAGGAAGCGGGCGATCATCGCCGTGCCCACGAAGCCGACGACGGCGAGCAGCACCAGCACGGGCAGGAACGATCCTCGCCCGGTCTCGGCGGCCTGCACAGCGAGCAGCACCATGCCGACGATGATCATGCCGTTGAGCGCCACCACCCTGTCGGCGAGCGTGGGCCCGAGCACGAGCCGCACGGCGAACAGCATGGCCGCCACACACAGCACCGCGATGACGGTCGGGATCACGACACACCGTTCCCGTGAATGGCGAGCGCTTCGCGTTCGGCCGCCGAGCCCACCGCCTCGATCACCAAACGCTCGAGGTGGGCTGCCCGGCGGCGTACGTCGAGTGGGTCGTCGACCGTGAGGACGTGGATGAACAACGTGGGCGGCTCGGCCACGGCGTCGACGGCCATCGTGCCCGGCGAGAGCGCCAGGATGTTGGCCATCGTGCTGAGCGACTTCGGCGACGCCGTCCGCATCCGGCAGGCGACGATGCCGCTGTGCAGCTCCTGGTTGCGGCTGAGGATCTGCAGGGCCACGGTCACGTTGGACACGGCGAGGTCGCGCAGCACGGCGTAGGCGAGCCTCGCCAGGGCGATCGGGCGCACCTTGCGCTGCTGCCGGTGGGACACCCGCTGGAGCGGGAAGGCGATCAGGATCACCGTGGCGACGAGGAGGCCGGCGGCGACGTTGGCGACCGACACCTTGTCCCACAGCATGACCCATGCGACCGCCATCCCGACGGCGTAGGCCAGGTAGCGCCTCACCCGAGCACCGCCTGGACGTACCCGACCGGATCGAGCAGGTCGCCCGCCGCCCGCTCGCAGAGCCGGTAGAGCGGACCGGCGGCCACGGCGATCGCCACGGACACCAGGGCGAGGGCGATCGTGGGCGCGATCATCAGCGCCGGGCCGCGACGGCCGACGGCCGCCTCGGCACCGGGGGCGACGTCGCCCCAGAAGGCACCGAGCCAGATCTTCATCATCGACAGGAGCGTGAGCAGGCTGGCGACGAGGCTGACGATGACGATGGTGTACTGGCCCTGGTCGAACCCGGCCGCGATGAGGCCGAGCTTGGGCACGAAGCCCGACAGCGGCGGCACGCCGGCGAGGGTGAGCGCCGGGACGAGGAACAAGACGGCGACGAGCGGCGCCGTGCGCACCAGGTTGCCCAGGCGGCTGAGCTGCGAGGAACCTCCGACGTGCTCGATCAGCCCACCGGTGAGGAACAGCGTGGTCTTCGCCACGATGTGGTGCATCGTGTAGAAGATCGCCGCCGCCAGCCCGGCCACGGAGAACAGGGCGAGGCCCATCACCATGAACCCGATGTGACTGACGATGTTGAACGAGAGGATCCGTTTGACGTCGTCCTGGGCGATGGCGCCGAGGATGCCGATCACCATCGTCAAGCCGGCGAGCCACAGCATCAGGGTCGCCGGCCTGCTGTCGGCCGGGAACAGCAACGTCTGGCTGCGGATCATCGCGTACACGCCGACCTTGGTGAGCAGGCCGGCGAACACCGCGGTGACGGCCGACGGGGCGACCGGGTAGCTGTCGGGGAGCCACGAGAACAGCGGGAAGAGCCCGGCCTTGATCCCGAAGACGACGAGCAGCAGCACGGCGAACGCCTGTTGCACACCGGTCGGCAGCTCGGCGAGCTTGCCGGACAGGTCGGCCATGTTGACCGTGCCGGTCGCTGCGTACAGCAGGGCCAGGGCCGTGATGAAGAGCGTCGAGGCCACCAGGCTGATGACCACATAGGTCATCCCCGAGCGCACCTGGTCCCGTCCGCCGCCGAGGGTGAGCAGCACGTAGCTGGCCGTCAGCATCATCTCGAACGAGACGAACAGGGTGAACAGGTCGCCGACCACGAACGAGCCGGCCACGCCGGCGGCCATGATCAGGTACGCCGACTGGAACCCGACGTGGTTGCGTTCGGCCCCAGGCTGGCCGATGGCGTACAGCAGCACGGCGAGCAGCATCAGCGAACCGACGGTGAGCATGATCCCCGAGAAGCGGTCGACGACGAGGGTGATGCCGACGGGGGCCGGCCAGCCTCCGCCCTGCGTGACGAGCTGGCCGTCGCGGTCGGCGCCGATCAGCAGGGCGATCGACACGCCCGTCGTGGCCACGAGGGCGCCGACGGAGACCGTTCGCTGGGCCCGACGCGAACGGCCGATGACGATGCACAGCCCGGCGGCGACCAGCGGGATGATCACGGGAAGGGCGATCAGCCGGGTCATGACGGTGGCGGTCACTCGACCTCCCCCGCCGTGGCGGCGGCCAACTCGTCGGCCCGCTCGGCCTCCTGCTCGGCGGCGGCCTCGTCGACGATCTCCCTCGAACGGATCACACCACGCGCGACCCGCTGGTCGGACACGTCGTTCTCCACCTCGTCGTCACGGGTGAGCACCCAGCTGCGGAACGCCATCGCCAGCAGGAGTGCCGACACACCGAACGTGATGACGATGGTGGTGAGCGCCAGGGCGAACGGCAGCGGGTCGGCCATGTCGGCGCCCTCGACCCCGATCAACGGCTCGATGCCGCCGTGGCCGGACGTCATGAGCAGCGTGTTCGCGCCATGGCTCAGCAGGCCGAGACCGATGATGATCCGGCTCAGCTTCCGCTGCAGCACCAGATAGGTGCCGATCCCGAAGAGCGTCGCCGCCGCCGCCGCCAAGAGGATGCTCATATCCCGCCCTCGTCGATGGGGGCATCGACGGTGTCGCCGCCGTAGTCGTCGCCGAACGCCTCGAACATCATGAGCGTGAGGCCGACGACCACGAGGTAGACGCCGACGTCGAACGGCAGCACCGAGGACACGTGGATGTGGCCGAACACCGGCAGGTCCACGTCCCACGCCACGGCGTCGAGCACCGGGTGGTCGAACAGCAGCGGCGCACCCGCCGTGACGGTGGCGAGCAGCACACCCGTGCCGAGCACGGTCCAGGGCTTCACACGGACGAGATGCCGGATCTCGTCGATGCCACCGGTGATGTAGCGCATGGCGATCGCCGCACCGGCGACGAGGCCGCCGACGAATCCGCCACCAGGATGGTTGTGGCCGGCGAACAGCAGGTACACCGACGCGACGAGCACGGCGTTGAACAAGACCTGCACCGACGGGCCGATGAGATCGACCGTGTTCGACGCGGCGGGACGACGTGGCGGGGTCATGTCGACGACTCCTGCTCGACGGGTACGCGACGCCGCGGTCGCCGCCCGGCTCGGGCAAGGGCGACGCAGCCGACGGCCGCCGCGGCCAGCACGGTGATCTCGCCCATCGTGTCGAACCCGCGGAAGTCGACGAGGATCACGTTGACGACGTTGCGGCCCTTGGCCTCGGGCAGCGATTGTTCCACCATCGCCGACGACACCGGCTCGGCGACCCGGGACTCGCGGGCGACGATGGCGAAGGCGAAGACGACGACGGCGACCGTCACGCTGACGACGACCCGGATGCTGCGGGTGACCGGGCTCGATCGGCGCTCGAACCGGTCGGGGAGCTTGCGCAGCACGAGCACGAAGAGCACGGTCGACAGCGTCTCGACGGCGGCTTGGGTGAGGGCCAGATCGGGTGCGCCGGCGATCACGAAGAGGGCCGCCATGCCGTAGCCCACGGTGGAGAGGAACAGGACGGCCGTGAACCGCCGCCGCACGCTCGCGGCGAGCAGGGCGCCACCGACGAGCACGATCGTGATCGGGATCTCGGCCGGCCGGCCGACGAAGTCGGGCCAGCCCGGCCAGTTCACCTCGCGCAGCAGGACGATGCCGGGCAGCACCGCCGCCGTCGCCAGCACGACGCCGGCGTAGATCGTGAGCGTGCCGTTCTGGACGATCGCCGTGACACGGGTGGCCAGGCGGTTGAGACCCTGCAGGATGGCGAGGTAGACCTCGGTGCCGTTGGGGACGACGTCGCCGACGCGCAACAGCCGGGCGGTCGATCGTCGGGCCAGGAAGATCCCCACTCCGGCCGCGAGCGAGACGGCCGACAGGGCGAGCGGCACGTTGAAGCCGTGCCAGAGCTTCAGGTGGTGCGGATGGCCGTCGGGGTCGACGGCGAGCGTCGCCGCCATCACCAGACGGTCGATGACGACGGGCAGGACCCCGATCACCAGCGAGAACGCCGCGAGCACGGCGGCGGGAGCGACGAACCAGGGCGACGGCGCAGGCGCCGACTGATCGTGGTCGGCGGTCCCCTGGTCGGGATGGCGCACGGTCACGCGCTCGGTTCCGGCCCGCAGCCGGTCGGGCAGCAGGAAGGCACCCCACAGGAAGCGGAGGCTGTAGGCGCCGGTCAGCGTGGCCCCGGTGACCATGGCGACGAGGACGACGCCGCTGGCCGAGAACGGGTTGTCGACGAACTCGGCATACGCCGCCTCCTTGGCGATGAACCCGGCGAGGAGCGGGACGCCAGCCATCGAGGCCGCGCTCAGAACGGCGACGATCTTCACACCGCCCCACCCTCGCCCGAGGGGTGGCATAAGCCGGATGTCGCGGGTCCCCACCTGGTGGTCGATCATGCCGACGACCATGAACATCGCCGCCTTGAACAGTGCGTGGGCGACGATGAGGCCCTCACCGGCGGCGGTCGCGCCGTCGGTCCCGGCACCGAGCAGCACCATCATGAAACCGAGCTGGCTCACCGTGCCGTAGGCGAGGAGCAGCTTGAGGTCGTACTGCCGCAGGGCGCGGAGGCCGGCACTGATCATCGTGACCATGCCGACCGTGAGGACGAGCGGCCGCCACACGCCGACCGTGGCGAACACCGGGGCGAACCGGCCGACGATGTAGATGCCGGCCTTGACCATCGTCGCCGAGTGGAGATAGGCGCTCACGGGCGTGGGGGCGGCCATCGCCCCGGGGAGCCAGGAGTGGAAGGGGTACTGCGCCGACTTGGTGAACGCACCGATCGCCACGCACACGATGCCGGCGGTGACGGTGGCCCCCGACGGAGGGTCGGCGACGATCGCCGACAGGCGCATCGTCCCCGCCGCCTGGCCGATCAGCACGATGCCGCCGAGCATCACGAGGCCGCCGGCGGACGTCACGAGCAGGGCGTGCAACGCAGCGGCGCGGGCCTGGATCTTGCGGTACTGATTGCCGATGAGCAGGTAGGAGGTGATCGACGTCAGCTCCCAGGCGGTGAACAGGACGATCAGGTCGTCGGCCACGACGACGCCGAGCATCGCCCCGGCGAAGACGGTCAGCAGGCCGGCGAGGCGGCCGACGTCGTCCGGTGCGGACGACTCGAAGTAGGACCAGGCGTAGGCGAGCACAGCGAGGCCGATGCCCGACACGGCGAGGACCATCACGGCGGCGAAGGCGTCGAGGCGCAGCGCCAACTCGACCGACAGCGACGGCACCCAGCGATGTGTCGACGAGACGGCGTTGCCGTCGAGGATGCCGTCGAGTTGCGTGGCGAGCCAGACGATCGTGGCGAGCGGCGGGAGTGCGGCCACGACGAGGCCCCGCCGCCCGAGTCGCGACCCGAGGGCGAAGATGGCGAGCCCCACCACCGAGTGCGCGATCAACAGAGCGATCAGCACGGCGGACCGGTCCCGGCGGTCGTGGAGCGGCCACACGGAATCATGTCCTGGGCGAGTCTACTGGCCGCGCCCCGACCGGCCCAGAGGAACGTCGTCCCAGTTCTGCCCATCCGAACCGGCGTGGCCGGACGTCGCGATGAACGTAGCCTGGTGCGGTGGCCATGAAGTCGTACCTCGATGCCGTCACGAGCGGAGTCGTCGTCTTCGACGGCGCGTTCGGCACGTACGTGCAGGACCTCGGCCTCGGGCCCGACGATTTCGGCGGCGCCGAGCTGGAGGGATGCAACGAGATGTTGTGCCTCACCCGGCCCGACGTGATCCGTTCGATGCACGCGGCGTTCTTCGACGTCGGTGTCGATGCCGTCGAGACGGCCAGCTTCGGCAGCTTCGCCACCGTGCTCAACGAGTACGGCATCGCCGACAAGGCCTACGAGCTCAACGTCGCGGCCGCCCGGCTGGCCCGCGAGGCGGCCGACGAGTACGCGGCCGACGGCCGGCCGCGGTTCGTCGCCGGGTCGATCGGGCCGGGGACGAAGCTCCCCAGCCTCGGGCACATCGGCTACGCCCAGCTGCGCGACGAGTACGAGGAGCAGGCCGCCGGACTCCTCGAGGGCGGCGTCGACCTCTTCCTCATCGAGACGTGCATGGACCTCCTCCAGGTGAAGGCGGCGATGAACGGCTGCCGCCGCGCCATGAAGGCCGCCGGCCGGCAGGTGCCGCTGCAGGTGCAGGTCACCATGGAGACAACCGGTCGCATGCTCGTCGGCAGTGAGATCGGCGCCGCAGTCGTCGCCCTCGGCGCCATGCGCCCCGACGTGCTCGGCATCAACTGCGCCACGGGTCCGGCCGAGATGCAGGAGCACCTCCGCTACCTGTCGCAGCACTCCGGCCTGCCCATCTCGGTGCTCCCCAACGCCGGGCTGCCGAGCATCGTCGACGGCCGCACCCACTACGACCTCACCCCCGAGCAGCTCGCCGAGTTCCACGCCAAGCACGTGCAGGAGTACGGCGTCCGCGTGGTCGGAGGCTGCTGCGGCACCACCCCCGAGCACCTGCGCCAGGTGGTCGAGGCCGTTCGTGGGCTCACGCCTGCGTCCCGCACCCCCGTCGTCGAGCCCAGCGTGTCGTCGATCTACAGCCCCGTGCCGATCGAGCAGGACCTCAGCTTCCTCATCATCGGCGAGCGCACGAACGCCAACGGGTCGAAGGCGTTCCGCGAGGCGATGCTCGCCGGGGACTGGGACACCACCGTCAAGATGGCCAACGAGCAGATCCGCGAGGGCGCCCACGTCCTCGACGTGTGCGTCGACTACGTCGGCCGCGACGGCACGATCGACATGGACGAGTTGGCCAGGCGCTTCGCCACCCAGGCCAGCGTGCCGCTGGTGCTCGACTCCACCGAGACGCCCGTGCTCGAGGCCGGCCTGCAGCACATCGGCGGCCGGGCCATCCTCAACTCGGCCAACCTCGAAGACGGCGAACTTCCCGGGTCGCGCTTCGACCGGGTGATGTCGCTGGCCCGCGAGTACGGCGCGGCGGTGATCTGCCTGCTGATCGACGAGCGGGGCCAGGCCCGCGACGTCGAGTGGAAGCTCGAGATCGCCCACCGAATCCACGAGATCGCCGTCGAGCGCTACGGGTTGCACGCCAGCGACCTGATCTTCGACGCCCTCACGTTCCCGTTGTCCACCGGCGACGACGATCTGCGCAAGGACGCCATCTACACCATCGAGGCCATTCGCCGCGTCAAGGCCGAGATCCCCGGGGCCCACACCACGCTCGGCGTCTCCAACGTGAGCTTCGGCCTCTCCCCGGCGGCCCGTCACGCGTTGAACAGCGTGTTCCTGCACGAGTGCGTACAGGCCGGGCTCGACAGCGCCATCGTCCACGCCGCCAAGATCGTCCCGCTCAACCGCTTGCCCGACGAACAGCGCGAGGTCTGCCTCGACCTCGTGTGGGACCGTCGCCGGCCCGGCGATGCTGCCAACGGCGTCGCGCCCTATGACCCGCTGCAGCAGCTGCTCGAGGTGTTCGCCGATGTCAAGTCGACGAAGAGCGAGAAGCCCGACCGAAGCGCGATGCCCGTCGACGAGCGGCTCAAGTCGCGGATCATCGATGGCGACCGCGAGGGGCTCACCGACGACCTCGACGACGCTCTCGGCCAGATGGCCGCCCTCGACATCGTGAACGACGTCCTCCTCGACGGCATGAAGGTGGTGGGCGAGCTGTTCGGCTCGGGCCAGATGCAGCTGCCGTTCGTGCTGCAGTCGGCCGAGACGATGAAGGCAGCGGTCGCCTATCTCGAGCCGCACATGGAGAAGGTCGGCGGCTCGTCGGCGAAAGGCAAGCTCGTGCTCGCCACGGTCAAGGGCGACGTGCACGACATCGGCAAGAACCTCGTGGACATCATCGCCACGAACAACGGCTACGAGGTCCACAACCTCGGCATCAAGGTGCCGATCGGCGACATGGTGGCCAAGGTCAAGGAGGTTGACGCCGACGCCATCGGCATGAGCGGCCTGCTGGTGAAGTCGACGCTGATCATGCGGGAGAACCTCGAGGAGCTCAACTCCCTCGGCCTCACCGACATCCCGGTCCTGCTGGGCGGCGCCGCGCTGACGCGCCGCTACGTGGAGCGCGACCTGCGCGAGATCTTCGAAGGACGGCTGTTCTACGGACGCGACGCCTTCGAGGGCCTGTCGACCCTCGACTCGCTGATGTCGATGAAGCGCAGCGGCGAATGGGATCCCGACTTCGGCCGCGTCCCCACCGGCCGCGTGCTGCCGGAGCGATCCGGCGACCGCGACGTCGCGGTCGAGTTGCCGCGCCGTTCGCCCGCCGTCGCCGCCGACAACCCGATCTTCCGGCCGCCGTTCCTCGGCTCGCGCGTCGTCAAGGGCATCTCGCTCGACGACATCGCCGAGTTCGTCAACGAGACGGCGCTCTACCGCAACCAGTGGCAGTTCCGCCCGGAGAAGATCGTCGACGCCGGCACCGAGCGCGTCGAGTCCGACGACGAGTTCAAGGCGCGGATCCGCGCCACGTTCCGCGAGCGGCTCGCCGCGGCCAAAGCGTCGGGCGTGCTCGTGCCGCAGGTCGTGTACGGCTACTTCGCGGTCAACGGTGACGGCGACGACCTCGTCGTGTGGACGGACGAGTCCCGTTCGTCCGAGGCGGCTCGGTTCCACTACCCGCGCCAGCGCACCGACGACTTCTTGTGCATCGCCGACTTCTTCCGGCCGATCGAGTCCGACGAGGTCGACTACGCCGCCTTCCACATCGTCTCGATGGGCCACGCGGTCAGCGAGGAGACGGCCCGGCTGTTCGCCGCCAACGAGTACCAGGACTACCTGTTGCTGCACGGTCTCGGTGTGGAGATGGCCGAGGCGCTCGCCGAGTACTGGCACAAGCGGATTCGCGAGGAGTGGGGCTTCGTCGACGAGGACGGGCCGACGATCGGTGGCCTGTTCCGCCAGCAGTACCGCGGCGGCCGCTACTCATGGGGCTACCCGGCCTGCCCCGACCTCGAGGACAACGCCACGGTCGCCGCGCTGCTGGGCGCCGATCGCCTCGGCATCGAGGTCGGCGAGGAAACGGGCTGGCAATACCAGCCCGAGCAGACGACCTCGGCGATCATCTGCCATCACCCGCAGTCGAAGTACTTCGTCGCCCGCTGAGAACTTCCTGAGAAGTTCGCCCATTCGGGCGACGTCCGCGGTGTTCCTTTGCTACAACCAGGGCACTCCTCCCACCCCCTGGAGATTCACGCCATGGTCGCACTCGACGTCGGCAAGCTCAGCTTCTGGCTCCTCGTGAGCCTGCTCGCGTCCCTCGCCGCCCTGGCCGCGGTGCTCGGCATCTTCGCCGTCGCCGGCAAGCGGGCGAGCCGGCGCCTCACCACCCGGCTCGCGGTCGGCGTCGGTGCGGCAGCGATCATCGTCCCGGTGGCGGTGATCGTCATCTACACCCAATTCATCAATGATCCGCCACCGCGCTTCGACGAGAACGACCTGTCGAACCTGGTGAGCGGCGGCAGCCCGTCCGACACCACCGGGTGACCCCCCGACCAACCCCCCATCGAAAGGTCCCCTCATCATGTTCAAGCTCCGCCACACCGCCCGGCTCGCCGCCGGTGCCCTCGCCGTCGCTACGCTCGCCGGCGCCACGGCGTCGACCACCGCCACCGCGACCGCGCCCGACGACAGCGCGGCCGGCGAGGCCGAGTGCGCGACCGGTGCCACGACCGCCGATTCGGCGGCGTCCGAGTCCGCCGAGGCCGAGGCGTCCGGTGAGGCGGGCGACTTCGCCGGTGTGTGGGTCGTCGCCGAGGGCTCCGAGGTCGGCTACCGGGTCCCCGAGGAGCTCGCCGGCGTCGACACCGAGGCGGTGGGCCGGGGTACCGATGTGGCGGGCTCGTTCACGGTCGTCGGCGATGAGGTGACCGAGGCGTGCATCGTCGTGGAGGTGGCCACCATCACGTCCGACGAGGCGATGCGTGACGGCCAGTTCACCGGCCGCATCATGGAGACGTCCGAGTTCCCGACGGCGACGTTCGTCATCACCGAGCCGCTGTCGTTGGACGATTTGCCCGAGGTCGGAGGTGAGGCCGTCACCGTCGGTGTGACCGGCGAGCTCACCCTGCACGGCGTGACGAACGAGGTGTCGTTCGATGCCCAGGTCCAGGCCGGCGAGCAGGGCATCGGCCTGCTCGGCGAGATCCCCATCGTGTTCGAGGACTACGCGATCTCGAACCCGTCCGGCGGTCCCGCTCAGGTCGGCGACGAGGGCAGCCTCGAAGTCCTGCTCCTGTTCGCCCAGGCCTGACGAGCCGATCCCGATGCCGGCGCCATCCGACGATCTCGTGATCGCGGGCGGCGCCGGCGCCGACCTCACGATTCCGGCGTCGGAGCTTCGCTGGCAGTTCTCCCGGGCCGGGGGCGCCGGCGGGCAACACGTGAACACGAGCAGCTCCCGGGTCCAGCTGTCGTGGTCGCTCGCCGACACCGTGGCCCTCGACGCCGTCCAGCGATCCCGGGCGGTTCGACGTCTCGCCGGCCAGTTGGCCGACGGCGTGCTGACGATCACCGTGTCGGAGCGCCGGTCGCAGCTGCAGAACCGGACCGTGGCCCTGGAGCGTCTGGCCGCGACGATCTCGTCGGCGATCGCTCCGCCGCCACCGCGCCGCCGGGCCACCCGCCCGACGCGCGGGTCGCAGCAACGCCGGGTGTCCGAGAAGAAGCAGCGCGGCCAGACCAAACGCCTCCGTGGCCGCCCCGGCCGCGACGACTGAGCAACTCACTCGGTCAGCGGGTGGCGCCGGGTTCGGGGCGGGGATCGAGGCCGAGGGCGGTGCGGGCGACGAGCTCGTACGCCCGGTTGGCACCGAAGGGATGCATGAATGCCCCGGCCCGGGCATCGCGCCACGCCTTGGCGAGCGGGTGCGAGGCCATGTAGCCGGCGCCACCGCTCAGCGCCAACGCCCGGTCCGCCACCCGCGGCGCACCGTCGCAGATGAACGCCTTGGCCGCCTGGACCTCGGCGGTGATCACCTGCGCCTCCTCCACCGAGGAGTCGCCGCACGGGAACGCGGCGAAGTACTCGTCGATGCGGCGACCGGCGAGTCCGAGCGACGCACGCATGGCGGTGAGCTCCACGATGTTGGCGGCCAGCGTCGACATGGCGTGGGGGTCCTCGGGGACGGTGTCACGCCGGCGGGCGATCGCCTCGAGCGCGCGGGCATGGGCCGACTCGGCGATGCCGAGAGCGGCCGCGGCGTGGAACGCTCCCGACGCCAGGAACCGGTCGTACAGAGCGGTGGCGTAGCGACCCGACGGGAACCCGTCGCGCACGGCGTCGGCGCCGAGCTCGACGCCTCGCAGCGTCATCGTCCCCGACTCGGAGGCCCGCATGCCGATCGCGTCCCAGTCGTCGTTGAAGATCACGCCGTCGGCCGTCGACGGGATGAAGGCGAATCCCGTGCGTTCGACGCCGTCCTGATCCTTGTATCGCACCGCGGTCGTGATCAGCGTCGCGGCGGGAGCCATCGTGCAGAACACCTTGTGGCCGTCGACGACCCACCCCGACTCGGTCCGCCGCGCCGTGGTGGTGGGCCGAGTCAGGTCCTGCGGTGCCGCCTCACTGACCGCCGACGAGTACACGATGTCGTCGTCCACGGTGCGGCGGATCATGCCGGCCAGCGCAGCCACCCTGGACGTCTGACCGCGAGCTGCGGCGACCTGCCATCCGCGCACCATGTTGATCACGATCGCGAAGTGCATGTTGACGCCGATGGTGGTCGAGGGGTCACCCGCGGCGAGGCGGGACGAGGCCACGAGCATGTCGTGGATGGTGTCGACGCCTCCGCCACCGAACTCGGTGGGGACGGGAGCCAGCAGGAACCCGCCCGACCGCAGCTTGTCCAGATGCTCGGTGGCGAAGGTCGCCGAGCGATCGTGCTCGAAGGCCGACTCGGCGAACTCCGCGGCGAACCGTTCGGCGGCCTCGGCGGCGATCGCCCCGGCCGCAGTCTGGGGCTGCAGCCGGGCCGATGCCATCCGCGCCGTGACGTCGATCAGCCCCATCGTGGCTGCTCGTCGGGGTTGATGCCGAGGCTGAGCTTGCCGACGAGCTCGTGGGTGAGCAGGCTGTTGCCCGGGTGGATGCGTCCGAGGCGGGCGTCCCGGAACATCCGCTCGATGTTGCTGCGCTTGAAGATGCCCGAGCCGCCCGTGAGGTCGAGGGCGCTGTCGACGACGGCGAACGCCCGGGTGACCACGTCGTACTTGCAGGCGACGATCTTGACCGGCCAGTCGCCGCCGTGATCGACACCGTTGGACCAGTCGTCGCACACGCGGTCGAGGTGCGCGGTCAGCGCCTCGAGGTGCACGCGCATCTCGGCCACCTCGTGCTGGACGCCGGGGTGATACGCCATCGACCGGGTCAGGGCGATGGACGTGCGGTCGTGCATCTTGGCGACGGTCTCGTCGTAGGCGCGGCGGGCGATCGACGAGTAGACGCCGGCGAAGCCGAGCAACGCCCAGGCGAACAGGGCGACGTGGAAGAACCCGGCGCCGGCGAACCCGGCCGGGCAGACGAGGATCACGGCGTCGTCGGGCACGAAGGCCCGTTCGAGGATCGTGTCGTTCGACGTGGTGGCCCGCATGCCGAGCGTGTCCCACGTCTCTTCGATGTGATAGTTGGTGGCGTTGCGATCCAGGAAGGCATGGACGACCTGGGGATTGGCGGGATCGCTGGTGTCCATGGCGTGGATCCCGAGGTAGGTCCAGACCGGCGACAGGCTGCCGAAGATCTTGTGGCCGGTGAACTCCCAGCCGCCTTCGACGCGCTCGGCCTTGGAGGACGACAGCAGGACCGGCATGTCGTTGCCGGATTCACCATGGCCGGCGGCGAAGATGTGGCCCTCGGCGGCCTTCTGCAGCACCCAGTCGCCCGAGGGGTCGCCGGCTCGGTGCATGTCGGCGCACAGGCCGACGAAGTAGTGGTGCATGTTCACCGCGACGGCCGTGGCCGGGGCGACGTAGGCGATGCGTCGCTGCATCCGGTTGATCTCGGCGAGGCTGAGGCCGGGGCCGCCGAACTCCGGCGGCAGCGTGGCGCGGAAGTAGCCGCTCTCGCGCAGCTCCTCGAAGTCCTCGGTGAAGAAGCTGTTCTCGCGGTCGTAGCGCGGGGCCCGCTCCTCGAAGCGAGCGAGCATCTCGTCGGTCAGCAGTGCGGACGCGGTGTCGGTGATGGTCATGCCAGCGAACGTACGGATCACGCCCGATCGGCGCATGACCTGTCCTGACCTGATCGCCCGGCATGCCCGGCGGATCGTCGATTCCCGCGTAGCGAGAATTGACTATCCGGCCGCCGTCGCTCCCGGTAATGCCGCTCAGCGACCCGGCCGGCCGTCCTACGATGCGCCCAATGGCAGGCAGCGACGCTGGCGGCGCGCCCACTCCCCTGCCACCGCTCCTCACCGTCGGTGGCGCCGTTCCGCTGGTGGCGCGCGGCGATTCGTGGCGTGTGTTGGAGCAGGCCTGGTCCGACGCCGCGGTGAGCGCGCGCCGGGTCGTGCTCGTGTCCGGCGACGCCGGGGCGGGCAAGACCCGCCTCGTCACGGAGTTCGCCCGCTCCGTCCACGACCGCGGCGCGGCGGTGCTCTTCGGCACGTGCTCGGAGAACCAGTCGGTGCCGTACCAGCCCTTCGCGGAAGCCCTCGACCACCTCTTGTCCGGGGTCGATTCGGCCGCCACCGCGGCCAGCAGGTACGGCCCGGACGTGTCGATGCTGGCTCGCCTGGTTCCCCGGCGGTCGGCCCTCGGCGGACTCGCGGACCGCAGTGGCCCGGCCGATCCCGACGCCGACCGCGCCCGCCTCTTCGAGGCCGTGGCGATGGCGGTCGCCTCCGTCGCCGCCGACCATCCCCTGCTGCTGGTGCTCGACGACCTCCACTGGGCCCGCCGGCCGACCGTCGAGCTGCTGACCCATCTGGTGCGCCATCAGACACTCACCAACGTGATGGTCCTCGGGTCGTACCGCTCCACTCCGTCCGACGTCGGCGACGCGTTGCGAACGGCCCTCCCCGAGCTGCACCGGCTCCCCGGCGTGGCCCGCCTCCCGCTCGACGGCCTCGATCGGACCGGCATCGAGGCCTTCGTCGCCGCGGCCGTCGGCCACCCCGTCGACGCGGGACTCGGGGCCGTGGTCGACCTGCTCGACCGCGAGACGGACGGCAACGCCTTCCTCCTCGTCGAGTGCTGGCTGCAACTCGTCGCGACAGGACGGGTGCGCGCCGAGGCCGGGCGCTGGCGGGTCGCCGAGCCGCTCGACGACCTCGCCAGCCCCGAGGGCGTGCGCGAAGTGGTCGCCGCCCGCCTCGCGGGGCTCGATCAGCCGGTCCGTGAGCTGCTCGAACTGGCGTCGGTCATCGGGTCGGCCTTCGACCCCGCCGTCCTCGCCCGGGCCGCTGCCGTGCCGATCGCATCGGCGTTGACCACGCTGGACGCCGCCGTACGGGCGCGGTTCGTCGACGACGACAGCGCCGGCATCTACCACTTCGCCCACGAGCTGATCCGGCGTTCCATCTACGAGGATCTCGGCAGCGTCGAGCGCCGCCAGCACCACCTCGCCATCGCCCAGGCCCTCGACGCCGACGACGGCGCCGTCGGTGAGCGCTACCGCCACCTGTCGGCGGCGGTGCCGCTGGTGGACCGAGCCACGGTGGTCGACGCCGCCGTCCGGGCATCCGACGCCGCCGTCGAGACCTTCTCCTACGACGACGCGGCGCGTTTCCTCGAGGCCGCCCTCGCCGTCGCGCCGGAGCGCAGCGTCGATCTGCTGTTGCGCGCGGCGCACGCGACCATGCGGGCCGGCGACTCCGTCGTCGCCAAACGGCACTGCCTCGAAGCCAACGACGTCGCCCTGCGCACCGGGAACACCGCCGACCAGATCGCCGCGGCGTTCGCCTACGGGGAGGCCTCGTGGCGGGACGCGCGCGACGGCCGGATCGCCGCCGGGCTGCTCCGCGGCGCCCTCGCCGTGGCCGACGACGAGTCGATCCGGGTGCGGCTCCAGGCGGCCCTCACCCGGGCGCTGGCTGTCACCGGCGACGGCGAGATGGCCACGATGCTCGGGGAGGACGCGCTCGCGTCGGCGCGGCAGCTCGGCGAGCAGTCGGCCCTGCGCACCGCGCTCGACGCCTTGTCCTACGCCCCGTGGACGCCCCAGACCATCGACCGTCAGTTGTCCTTGATGCGGGAGTCGGTCGCCGCCGCGCGCGCCGCCGGCGACCAGGAGTGGGAGAGCCTGTCGATCAGCAAGCTGCTGTACGGCGAGATCATCGTGGGCGATCTCGACGGGGCGAGGGTGACGATCGAGCGCCATCGCCAGCTCGCCGCCGAGTTGCGTCAGCCGCTCTTCGTGGCGATGGACCGACAGGCCGATGCGCTGATCGCTCTCGGCGAGGGACGCTTCGACGATGCCGAGCGTCTCGCCGACGAGGCGGACGAGCTCACCCGGCACCTCTCCAACGGCCCGCCCGGCGGCTACGGCGTGCAGATGTTCTCGATTCGCCGCGAGCAGGGGCGCCTCGACGAGGCCCGGCCGATCGTCGAGGCCGTCGCGCGCCTCGACGACTCGACGGCGGCATGGCGGCCGGCGCTCGCCGTGATGTACGCCGAGCTCGGGCTGCTCGACGAGGCGCAGCGCGAACTGCGGGCGCTCACCCCGTCACGATTGGCGGCGATTCCCCGCGACGCGTTGTGGGCCGGCTCGCTGTCGTACCTGGCCGACACCTGCCGCCTGGTCGGCGACTCGGTGGCGGCTGCCGCGGTGTACGAGGAATTGGTCGCGTGGCGCGGCCTGATCGTGCACGTGGGTTATCTCCTCGCCGCTCACGGGGCCGTCGATCGCTACCTCGGTGACCTCGCCGCCCTGCTCGGGCGCGATCGCGAAGCGGAGATCCACTTCGAGGCTGCCCTCCGCATCGATCGGGCCACCCGCATGCCGGTGTGGCTGGCCCGGTCGCAGCTGGCCTACGGGCGGTTCCTCGCCGCCCGCGGCCGCGACGCCGACGGTGCACGTGCCGCCGACCTGCTCGCCGCCGCCTCGGCCACCGCCCGCCGTATCGGCCTGCCGACCGTGGCTGCCGAGGCAGCACACTGGACGACGCCGGCGGCCGCGGCCGAGTCACACCCCGGCGAGCTGACGGACCGGGAGTGGGCTGTCGTGCGACTGGTCGCGCAAGGGTGCAGCAACCGGGAGATCGGCGCCCGGTTGCACATCAGCCAGCACACGGCGGCCAACCACGTACGTTCGATCCTGATGAAGACGGCGACGGGGAACCGCACAGAGGCCGCTGCCTGGGCCCTCCGGCGGGGCGCGCCAGACGTCTAGCGGCCGGCGAGGAGAGTGTCCGGTCGCACCTGGTCGACACGCACGATCACGTCGGCCGGGATGTTGTTCCGCCGCGCCGCCTCGAGGATCGCCTCTTCAGAGTCGGCCTCGTACAGGCAATAGGACTTGCGCTTGTCGGCGCTGAGGAACGAATACACCCACCGCACGCCGACGTCGTCGTTGACGGCGATGATGCTCGCCGCGCCTTCGGCGTCGACCTCCAGGGCATCGGCGTAGTCACGCTCGACCATGAACAGAACCACGAGGCCACCCTAGACCCACCCGATGACAAGGGTTTCCGAATTGACGCCCGGCCGGTGCCTCGGCGGCCGAGGGGTCAGGACGGGTCGTTGACGTGGCCCTGGAAGAGGATGGCCCCGTTGTCCGCGGAGCGGATGGCGAAGAAGAACGGCTGGTCGACGTCGACCACCACGGGATCGGGCTCGTCCTCGTTGGGCGCGGCACCGGCCACCATCACGACGGCCGTGGCGGCGGCCGCCTCGGTACCGGCCTCGGTGACGGTGATGTTGGCCTGATGGATCACGTCGCCGACGAAGATCTCCTCGTCGGTGGTGATGCCGGTGAAGTCGGCGGTGTCGGCGTCGAACGCGTCGACCATGCCGAGCGACTGCAGGGCGGTCGACAGCGTGGTCGCCGTCTCGATGTCCCACTTGGGGAGCGAGAGCGCGACCTCGGGCGTCGTCGGTGCGCCGAGCACGGCGTCGAGGTCACCGCCGGCATCGGCGAGCTGCTGCTCGAACTGGCCGAGCGTGCCTTCGTCGGGCACCACGACGACCATCTCGAAACCCTCGCTGTAGGGCAGGGTCACCGCCTGGAAGTCCGAGGCTTCGCTGTACTCGGCGTGCAGGGTCTGGTGCATCATCTCGACCTCGACGACGTCGCCGGAGGCGGTCACGAAGTCGTCCGTCCACGTGGCCTCGACATCGAACGGATGGCGCCATTCGGCGTCGAGGTAGATGGCGTTGACGAGGATGAACCGGGTGATCTCGCTGACCGCCCGCTCGCCGAGCAACTCGGGGATGCGGTCGGCGGTGCGTTCGGCCACCCAGGCGTTGACGGCGTCGCGTGCCGCGGCCGGGTCGGCACGGAAGTCGGTGAGCATCAGCTCGGAGTCGTAGAAGTCCCGCAGCAGCGCGTCGAACGCGGCCTCGATGCTCATGCCGTCCTGGGCCCACAGCGAGTTCGCCACGTTCAAGGACCCGCCGCCCTCGCCGGTGACCCCGGCGATCAGTGCGGCCAGCGCGGCGTGCGTGTCCTCGCCGCGCAGCCCGAGGACGTCCTCCATCTGGGCGAGCGTCTCGCCGGCGGCGCCGCCCATCGCCATCGTCAGGGCCACCGACGCGCTGAAGGGTGAATACACGAGGTTGCCGTCGGGATGCTCTGCGGCGAGCGGACCGAGCAGGCGGCCGGCGAGTTGGTTGACGGCGGCGGCGGGATTGCCCTCGACCGGAGCGGAAGCGGCGGCGGCGCTGATCGAGAAAGTGGCCGAGGCGGCCACGGCGGCCGCCGCGGCGAAAAGGGCGGATCGTGAGGCACGTGAGATCATGGCTGCTCAGACGTCGTGGCCCCGGCGCCCGGTTCCCGCCCTAGTGATCTGTCGCCGGATTGGTAAGGGTGTCTCGCTTGCTGGATCTCGCCGCTGGCTGCGTTGCTCGTCCTCGAAAGACTGAGTGTATTCCTTCGTCCTCGCGCCTTGCCAGCGACGAGCCCAGCGGCGCGATCCACCTCACCAACTCGACGACAGACCACTAGTGACTTCTCGAGGCGAGGAACTCGTCGACGCGCTCGGTCGGCCGGCCGATGAAGGCACGGTCGGCGGTGACGATCAGCGGACGCTCCATCAGCTGCGGGTGTGCGGTCAACACTGCGACCACGCCGTCGGCCGTCTCGACGTCGGCCGCGGTGACGCCGAGCTCGTCCCACTTCTCACGGCGTACGAGCTTGCCGACCGGATCCTCGAGCTTGGCCACGATCGCCTCGAGCTCGCCCTTCGACGGCGGGGTCTCGAGATACCGAACGACGTCGACATCGTCGGTCGCGCCCGCCTGCTCGACGGCGGCGAGCGCCTGACGGGACTTCGTGCAGCGGGGATTGTGGTACAGCGTGACGGGGTGATCGCTCTGGCTCATCCCGATCCAACCTACTGACCGCCGCCGGCGGTTCTCGCCGGTGACCGGGCGCGATTCGGCGTCGGAACCGAGAGGATGTGGCCCGATATGTCGAGCTCACCCGTCCCGCCGAGGTCGCGGGCTCCGCTCGTCGCGATCGGTGCCTTGTTCTTCGTCAACGGGGCGTCGGTCGCGTCATGGTTCCCGCGTCTGCCCGACGTGCGCGACCGGCTCGGCATCTCCGAGGCCGGGCTCGGGCTCACCCTCGTGGGGATGGGGGTCGGCGGACTGGCGATCAGCCTGCTGTCCGGCGTGGTCGTCGATCGCTTCGGCAGCCGGCGCGTGGCCGTGTTCACCTCGGCCGTGTTGTCGGCGCTGCTGCCCCTCATCGGCATGGCGTCCGAAGCGGTCGTGTTGTTCGCCGTGCTGATCGCCATCGGGATGTTCGACGGCCTCACCGACGTGGCGATGAACACGCAGGCGGTGATGGTGCAGGAAGGCCGCAGCCACGTGATGTCCCGGCTGCACGGCATGTGGTCGATCGGCACGCTGACCGGCGGGCTCGTCAGCGCCCGCGCCGCCGACGCCGGCGTGTCGATGAGATCGCAACTGCTCGTGACGTCCGCCGTGATGGTGGCGGCCACGCTGTCGACGAGACCGTTCCTGCTCGCTGGACGGCCGACCACGGACGACACGCCGGAGGCGGAGGCCTCGCGCACCGAGGCGACGGACGGGCGGGGGGCAGCGGGCCGCCCGGCCCCGGGCCGAACGGCGACCGCGCTGCTGCTGCGGCTGTTCCTCGTCGGCATCGCCGTCGCCCTGGCCGAGGCCCCGCCCAACGACTGGGCGGCGCTGATGTGGAGCGACCACTACGACCTGCCCGACGGCCGGGCGGCCCTGGGGTACGTCTCGACCGTCGCCGGCATGGTGGCGGGACGATTTGCCGGCGACTTCATCGTCGCCCGCCTCGGCAACGAGCGGACGCGCCGGCTCGGGGCCGCCTTCGCCGCGGTCGGCGTCGTCCTCGCCACCCTCGCCCCCGTCCCCTGGGCCTCGTCGATCGGCCTGTTCGCCACCGGCTTCGGCGTGTCGCAGTTGTTCCCGATGATGATGGTGGGCGCCAGCGTGCTCACGGGTGGGCGGTCGAGTGGGATGGCCGCCTTCTCGAGCGGCGCGCGACTCGGCTTCCTCGTCGGCCCGCCGGTGGTGGGCGGGCTCGCCGGCCTCACGAGCGTTGCGACCGCCGTGCTGATCGTCGCCGGGGCGGCTGCGGTCACCGTTGCGGCCACTCCACTGCGCCGCTGACGACCCGCCTCAGGTCGCGTCGTGGAGGACGAGGCCGAGCGTGCGCCGGTGGCCCGAGCGCACGACGCTCACGCCGTGGCGCATGGGCGCCGCCGACCAACCCCGGGCCCCACGGACGGGGCGCTCGCTCGTGGTGAAGACCACCGCCTCACCGAGCCCGATCGATCTCGCCGTCGGCCGCGACTGCGCCCGAGGGCGCTGCTCGACGGTGACGAACTCGCCGCCGGTGAAGTCCTCGCCCGGCCGCGACAGCCCGACGACCACCTGGAGCGGGAACACCAGGTCTCCGTACAGGTCGCGGTGAAGGGCGTTCCAGTCACCCGGCCCGTACGAGAGGAGAAGCGGCGTCGGCCGCTGCTGACCGGCAGCGTGGCACATCTCGATCCACTCGTCGAAGTCCTCGGGCCAAGGCGCCGGCCGGCGCAGCCGTTGCGCCCAGTCGCACGCGACCGGGCGGAGGTGACGCCAGAACGCGGCCCGGAGCTCCTCGACGATCGGGGGCAACGGGCGGGCGAAGTAGCGGTACCGCCCCTCGCCGAAGCGGTGGCGCGCCATGTCGATCGTCGACCGGAAGCGGGCGTCGTCGTCGAACATCGCCGCCATCCCGGCGGCCTCGGCGGGACGCAGCACCGTACCGGCCGGCGCCGAGCCGACCACGTCCAGTTCGTCGGTGATCGCCGGCCAGTCGAGGCCGGCGACACGCTCGGCCTCGCGCATCACGCCGCCTCGAGAGTCAGGAGATGGACCTTGGCCGCCGCACCGCCGCGGTACTCGCCCGCCGTGCCATCGCTGCGTACCACCCGATGGCACGGCACGACGACGGGCACCGGGTTGTGCCCACATGCCGAGCCGACGGCGCGGAACGCCCGGGGTCGACCGGTGGCGGCGGCGACGCCGGCGTACGTCTCGGTCCGGCCGAAGGGGATCTGCCGCAGGTGTTCGAGCACGGAACGCCGGAAGCCCGACGCCAGCCGGAGATCGACGGGCACGTCGAAGACCTGGCGCCGGCCGGCGAAGTACTCGTCGAGCTGGCGAGCGGGAGCATCGAGGCGGGACGAGCCTTCGAGCATGCGGGGGCTGATCGCCCCAGCCAGCTCGGACAGCACGCGGTCACGGTCTTCGGACGCGAACGCCACGCGCACCACACCGGCGTCGGTGGCGGCGACGAGCAGCGGACCGAGCGGGCTGTCGACGGTGCGGTAGGCGACGTCGAGCAGGCCGGCGGCTTCGGCGTCGTCGACCAGCCGCCGACGGAGCGGTGCCAGCCGGCGATCGAGGTCGTCGGGGGTGATGGGGTCATCGAGGAACATCGGCATCTCCAGACCGTCGGTCGGGGTCGGTGTCGGCGGCGGTCGCCGCCGACGGGTAGAGCTCGCGCAGCCGGGCGATTCCGTCGGCTGCGTTGCGGCGGGCGGCCGCGACGGAGCCACCGAGTTGCTCGGCGACCTCGTCGTACGACAGGTCGGCCAGGTAGCGGTAGATCACCGCCTCGCGCTGCTTGGGCGCCAGGGCGGACAGCGCGTCGCGGAGGGCGAGGTCGGCCTCCAGGACGGCGATGCGATCGTCGACTGCGACCGCCGGGAGGTCACCGAACGGGACGGCCTGCCGCTTGCCCCGCCGGATGACGTCGATCGCCTTGCGGTGGGCGATCGTCACCAGCCAGCCGCGGATGTTGCTGCCCGGGCGCAGCGACGGGTACGCACGCAGCGCGGCGAGGAACGTGTCCGACCACGCGTCGTCGGCGTCGGCGGGCGCGAGCAGGGCGCGGCAGACCCGGAGCACGACAGCGCCGTGTTCGGCGACGACGGCCTCGAAGGGCGGCAACGGTGCGCTGCGGATCTGCACATGTTGCCAACGCAGCGGCACCGGCCGCTGTGAGGTCGGATCAGACGACGGACACGCCGGCGGCCGTCAGCTCGCTGACGGCCCGGTCACCGTCGCCCGGCTCGACGTCGACGGGGGCCGTCGCCGCCCGCACCACCGTGGCGTCGAACCCGCACTCCACCGCGTCGAGTGCCGTCGCCTTCACGCAGTAGTCGAGCGCCAGGCCGACCACCACGACGCGTTCGGCTCCCCGCTCGCGGAGCATCGCGTCCAACCCGGTCGTCCCCCCCGGCGACCCGTCGGTGGGGTCTCGCAGGGTGAAGCCCGAGTATCCGTCCTCGCCGCCGGTGCCCTTGTGCACGGACGGACCCACCACCACCAGGTCAGGATGGAAATCGGCGCCCCAGGTGTCCCGGACGCAGTGGACCGGCCACGGGCCACCTTCGATCGCGAAGTGCGGCGTGGTCGGGGGATGCCAGTCCTGCGTGTACACGACGGTCGCACCGGCGTCGGTGGCCGCAGCGATCTCGTCGTTGACGGCGCGGATCACGCCGGCGCCGCCGGGAACCGACAGCGCCCCGGCCGGATCGGCGAAGTCGTTCTGCACATCGACCACCACCAGCGCGGTGCCGGCGTCGTAGCGAACCATCGGCTCCACCGTACCGGCGCACGTCCCGGGCTGCGCCGGACCAGCCGGGTAGCGTCGGCACACGATGAGCACCGTCTCGCACCCGGTCCTGCGTGGTGGGGTCCTGAGCACCGATGCCTACCAGCTGACGATGGCTCAGCTCTACCTTCGAGCCGGTGTCCACGACCGGACGGTGCGCTTCGAGCACTTCTTCCGCTCCTATCCCGACTACGGCACGCATCAGGCCGGCTACTGCATCGCCGCCGGGCTGGCGCCGTTCGCCGAGTGGATGGTGTCCACGCGGGCCACCGCCAGCGACGTCGACGCGCTGCGCCGGCACCGTGGCCGGGCGGGGACTCGTCTCTTCGACGACGCGTTCTGCGACTGGTTTGCATCGGTCGACTTCCATGCCCTCCGTCTCGAGGCGGTCGCCGAGGGCCGCGTCGTCCATCCCAACACGCCGATCAGCACCATCGAGGGACCGCTCGGCGTCGCCCAGCTCATCGAGACCCCGCTGCTCAACCAGCTCAACTTCGCCACCCTGATCGCCACCAAATCGGCCAGGGTCGCCGAGGCATCACTCGGCCGTCCGGTGCTCGAGTTCGGCATGCGCCGCGCCGCCGGCACGGGAGCCGATGCCGCCTCGCGCGCCGCCATCGTCGGGGGCGCGGTCGGGACGTCCAACGCGGCGGTCGCCTACGAGCTCGGCCGGGACCCGGTCGGGACCCACGCCCATTCGCTCGTGCAGTTCTTCATCGCGGCCGGCGGCACCGAGCGCGACGCCTTCGAGCACTACGCCGACACGTATCCGGACGACTGCCTCCTCCTGGTCGACACGCTCGACACGCTCGAGAGCGGCGTGCCCAACGCCATCGCGGTGTTCGAGGACCTGCGCCGACGGGGGCACCGACCGGTCGGCATCCGCCTCGACTCCGGCGACCTCGCCTACCTCGCCGTGCAGTCGGCCCGGCAGCTCGACGCCGCCGGCTTTCCCGACAGCCAGATCGTCCTGTCGAGCCAGCTCGACGAGATCACGATCTGGCAGATCGTCGACCAGATCGCCGCCGAGGCGCGGCGCGCCGGCGTCGATGCCGACCACGTGATCGACCGGCTGGCGTTCGGGGTCGGCTCGCGCCTGGCGACCAGCGACGGCGATCCGATGCTCGACGGCGTGTACAAGCTGGTGGCGGTCCGCGGCGACGACGGCCGGACGTGGCGCCCGGCGATCAAGCGGTCCGACTCTCCGGCGAAGGTGCTCAACCCTGGTCGCAAGCGGTTGTGGCGGCTCTACGACGAGCACGGGACGGCAACGGCCGACGTGCTGGCGAGCATCGACGAGACCCTCGCGCCCGGCTCCGACATCACACTGCACCACCACGCCCTGCCGAACGTGTCGCGCGTGCTGCGGGCCGACCGCTGGTCGCGCGCCGAGGAACTGACCGCGACCGTGGTCGAGTCCGGTGTCGCCATCGGCGGCCTCGACGACCTGGATGCGGCCGCGGCGCGCCGTCGTCGCGACGTCGACGCCCTCGACCCTGGTGTCCGCCGGCTCGTCAACCCCCACGAGTACCACGTGTCGATCACCACGGCGATCCACGACGAGAAGCAGACGCTGCTGGAACGGCTCGCCTAGGTCGCAGGGCCGAGCGAGCCGGCGGTGACGCGCTCGAGGCGGTCGAACGTGGCGACCAGGTCGGCGAACGGCCGGGCGTATCCGCCGCCCGAACGCACCGACTCCACCGTGCCGTCGGGGCGACGGGAGTAGACGACCGACTCGCCGGGCGAGCCGTACCCGGGGGCGGCGGCAATTCGCAGGGTGGCCTCGTCGAGCACGGTGAGCTCCACCGGGTCCGCCGTCGGATCGGCCACGGTGGCATCGAGCTGCCACAGGCGCCCGCCGAGGGCGACGACGTCGAACACGCCCCAGAGCGAGGCGAAGCGACCGCTGAAGCGGGCGGCCGTCGCGTCGTCGACGGCGGCCGGCTCGTCCGGACCGGGGCGCTCGGCGAGATCGAGGAGGCGGAAGAAGTTCGCTGCGTACACCTGGGCCGGCCCATCGATCGCGTTCGTCAGCACCGACACGGCGATGCGCGCGTGCGGGTCGAACAGGGTGTGGGTGATGTGCCCGGGAAAGCCGCCGCCGTGGCCGAGGAGTCGCCGGTCGTTGATCGTGGTGACCGCCAAGCCGGAGGCGTACTCGGTGCCGCCGCTGCCGATCACCCGCCACCGCGTGCGCTGCATCAGGCGCTTCTGCCCGTCCGACAGCAGCCGCTCGTCGCCGAAGCAGTGGGCCGCCGCCCAGCGCACCAGGTCGCCCGCCGTCGAGACGAGGCCGGTGGCCGCGGCCATCGCCGCCGTGTCGACGTGATCGATCGCCAGTCGCCGCCCGAGGGCGATGGCGCTGTGGCCGGTGACGATGGTCGACGGATCGTCGACATCGCCGAGGTCGGCGGCGGTCGCCGTCAGGCCGAGCGGGCTGAAGATCGACTCGGCGAGGTGGGCGGAATACGACGTCCCGGTCACCGCCTCGATGACGAGCCCGAGGATGGAGAACGTGACGTTCGAGTACTTGAACCGCTCGTTCGCCGGGAGCACGTCGGCCCCATCGGTGGCCATGCGGAGCAGGGCCGGACGATCGGGGAACGGTGTGATCAGCTGCCAGTGCCCCGTGTCGTGGCCGTCACGGATCACCCCGGCGCCGTGAGCGAGGAGCTCGTCGATCGTCCTGGCGCCGATCGGCGGCCCGTTCAGCTCGTCGAGGTGCTGGTCGACGCGGTCGTCCAGGCGGAGACGACCCGACTCGGCGAGCCGGTGGATGGCCGCCGCCGTGAACGTCTTGCTGTGCGAGGCGATCCGGAACCGGTGGTCCGTCGTCAGCGGCTCACCGCTGGACAGATCGGCCACCCCGAACGCCTCCTCGAGCACCACCTCGCCGTCGTGGAGCACGGCGACCTGGACGCCGGGGACGCGGTCGTATTCCTGGTGGAACTCGAGCCATCGTCCGAGATGGGCAGCGGCCTGCTGGACGCTGGAGCGGGCGACGGCACTCGGTGAAGTCACCGTGCGAGTGTGCCACCCGGACCGGCGGCGCGACGACGACGTACGCTGGCGCCGATGAAGCTCGCCGCCGTCCAGCACGACATCGTGTGGAGCGACCGCTCTGCCAACTTCGACCGGCTCGCCCCGAAGATCGCCGCGGCCGCGGCCGCGGGTGCCGAGCTGGTGGTGCTCACCGAGACGTTCTCCACCGGGTTCGCCGTCGACGACCCGGATCTCGGCGAACCGGAAGGCGGCCCGTCGGCGCAGTTCCTCGCCGAGCAGGCCGCCGCGCACGGCGTCTGGGTCTGCGGCACGTGCCCGGAGGTTCCCGCCGGCGACCTCGACGGCCGCCCGTTCAACAGTTTCGTGTTCGCCGGTCCCGGTGGCGAGACGCAGCGCTACCGCAAGATCCATCCGTTCACCTACGGCGGCGAGACCAAGCACTTCCGCGGCGGCACCGAACTGGTCACGTTCGAGGTGGGCGGTGTCCGGGTCTCACCGCTCGTGTGCTACGACCTCCGCTTCGCCGACGAGTTCTGGCAGCTGGCAACCGGCACCGACGTCTACATCGTCCCCGCCAACTGGCCGGCCCAGCGACGCCTGCACTGGCAGTCCCTGCTGCAGGCGAGGGCGATCGAGAACCTGGCCTATGTCGTCGGCTGCAACCGGGTCGGATCGGGCGGTGGCCTCGAGTACAGCGGCGACAGCCGGGTCGTGGATCCCACCGGCGAATTGCTCACCACCGCCGCGGCCGACGAGACCACGCTGTTCGCCACGATCGACCCCGATCGGGTGGCCGCCGTGCGCGACCGCTTCCGCTTCCTCGACGACCGCCGCTGACGCTAGTCGCCCCAGATGCCGAGGGCCCGGGCGGTGGTGGCGCCGACGACGCCGTCGACCGACAGGCCGCTCGCCTGTTGGAACCGCCGGACGGCGGTCTCGGTCCCCGGTCCGAAGCGACCGTCCACGTCGGAGCCGAGGTCGACGGACATGACCTGCCGCAGGCGACGCT
Organism: Desertimonas flava; assembly: GCF_003426815.1. Lineage (GTDB taxonomy): Bacteria > Actinomycetota > Acidimicrobiia > Acidimicrobiales > Ilumatobacteraceae > Desertimonas > Desertimonas flava. The sequence goes on along the minus strand of NZ_QKYK01000036.1, from coordinate 24,926 downwards.
GCACGCACCGCACGGCGTCGCCGGTGTTGCCGGGCCGTACGGCCGACGTGATCGTGCACGAGGCGGCCACGCTCCCGTCGATGGTGATCGCCGTCGTCGGCGGGGTCGTCGGGCGAGCCGTCGTCGGCACGAATGCGGTCGTCGCCACCAGGGCCTGCGGTTCGGGGGGACGCGTCGTGGGCGGCGCCGGCGGCGCCACGGTGGAGGTCACGACGACCGGGACGCTCAACGTCAGACTCGGCGCAGCGAGGAAGGAGTCGCCGGCCAGGGCCGACCGGGAACCACCGCCGGACTCATCGATGCCGGCGCCGAGCACGGCGACCGCGGCGACGACGAGGATCGTGCTGATGCCCGCCCTGACGCGCTTGTCCTGCCAGTCGACGTCATCGGGGACGTCGCTGGGCGATCGTTGTGGAAGCCGTCTCCGTGACGACAAGGTTCCGCCTTTGTCTGCGCGACCCCGGGCCCACCCCGAGATCCTGCTGAGACGGCGAGGCTACTGGCCGCGGGCCACGTCGAAGGAGGAAAGGACAGTCTGGAATGCCGTCTCATCGGCGTCGGGGACCTGGATCACCAGCACCGCGGTCATCGCCGAGTCGGCCGGGTTGGCGGCGAGCACGAAGATCCGCGTCGCCGTACCCCCGCACGCCGTGAGCTCGACGATGTGGCCGGTGAACACCGGGTCGGCGTAGGGCTGCGGCGTCCCGACGGTGCACGGGAAGCCCGACGCACCGTCGAGGACGAGACCTTCGGTGTCGGCCTCGAACGCCCGGCCGACGAAGCGAACGCCGGGGATGGTGAAGTCGGTGGGCACCGGATCCTGGCCGGTGAAGACGGCGATGTCGCCCGACGTCGCGGCGATCTGTGGGTGCGGCTGGCCGTCGCTGCCGGTCACCGACGCCGTGGCGGTCTGCGTCCACTCCGGCGGGACGGCGACGGTGATCGTGCGGGAGTCGTCGGTGACCTGGACCGCCCCGTCGACCACCGAGTTGGCCGGGGTGAACACCGGGCCGTCGGCCTGGTCGGGAGCGGCGGCGTCATCCGCGGCGCCTGGGGCCCCGGGCGGGGCGGCAGGAGCGAGGGGGGTGCCATCGGGCAGCGTGACGGTGGCGCCGGGCGTCGTGCCGACCGGCACGGTCAACTGCGGGACGGTCGTCGTCGTGATCGCCGTGGCCGGCTGGGTGATGCCGACGACGTTCAGGCTGGCCAGCACGGGAGCCACGACCGCCTCCTCGGCGGGATTCGTCGACTGGACCTGGGCGAGATAGGTGCGGGTCGTGTCGGAACCGGCGTTGGCGGCGAGGAGATGGAAGGTCGCCGCGCCCGTGGCGCCGCACTGGCTGTACGTGGCGTGCAGGCCGACCAGCGCGCCGTCGTCGTACGGCTCGGTGACCGACGTGGCGCACGGACCGTCCTGACCGAGCCGGTCGATCCACGACTGCAGGTCGGTGGTGTGCGTCGTGGCGAGGAAGACCGCCCCGGGGACGTCGAACGTCTCGCGGTACGCGGCGAAGTCGGTGGATGCCGAGATCCAGGGCATCGGCGTTCCGTCGTCGTTGGTCCCCGGCGCCGTGTCGATGTCGGTCCACGTCGCCGGGACCTCCATCGTGAGGACGCCCGTGTCGTCGACCAGTGACACCATCTCGACTGGAGACGCGACGGGGGTCGCCGCGGAGGCCGAAGCGCCTGCGGCGACCGCGAGCGACGAAGTGACGGCGGCGATCGCCGCCAGCGCGGTCGTGAAGATGGTCGCCGGCCGGTTCACGACTGCCCCGCGATCAGGGTTCCGGCGATCACGTCGATGACGTTGCCGTTGGCGTCGAGGAGGCGCAGCTCGAGCAGCACCTCGGTGCCCGCCGGTATCAGCTGGTCGGTGACCGTCCAGTGCCGGTTGGGGTCGAGGCCGACCGGCGAGACGACCTGCTGGAGGACCCCGCCCGGTGCCTGTTGCACGCTGATCGGGTAGGCCAGGTCGCCCGGTTGCGGCGTGTAGGCCACCACCACGCCGTTGCTGTCGACGACCGTGAACGGGCCGACGTCGTCCCGGCGGTCCCAGTTGAGCTGGGCGGTCGACCCGTTCGCCCGCTGCAGGGAGAACGCCGAGTAGCCGTGGGTGCCGTCCGGTTGACGGACGTACCGGGTGTAGGGCACCACCTCTCGAAGGCCGTCGGACACGGTGGTCAACGACGGCAGGATCAGGGCCGACGCCACCCCGTTCTCGACGACACCGCCGTCGGACTCGAAGTACGTGCGCACCCCGTTGGCATCGACCGTCGACGCGCGCAGTTCCACCGATCCGATGAAGTTGGCCGTCACGGGAACGGTGACCTCGTAGATGTTCGGCTCCAGCGTGACGACGCCGATGCTGGCGGCCGAGAAGCCGACGTCCGTCTGCAGCACGACGTTCGCCTGGGCGTCGTAGAACGCGTTCAGGAAGGGCATCCAGCGCGACGACGTCGCCAGGGCCTCGAAGTCGGCGTCGAACTCGCGGGGCTCGACCGGGAAGTACACCGTCAGGCCGGTCGCGGCGTCGAAGTTGGGGCTGCCGTTGCGCTGGCCGACGCGGCCGGCAGCGAGGCTGGCCAGCAGTTGGTCCCGGGCGGCCACGACCTCGGGGCTGACGCCGGTGAGCGCCGTCAGGTACTCGCCGATGTCGAGGAAGCCGAACCAGAAGTCGCCCGACGTCCCGTAGCGGTGCAGGTCGGTCGTCGCCGCCAGGTACGGCGTCGGGTTGGCGGTCACGTCGGCCGCGGCCGCAGTGGCGAACGCCGAGATGGCGTCGCCGATGGCGGTGGCGTGCGACGTGTCGAACATGCTCAGTGTGAAGTCGTTGCCGTACCCCGCGCGGGCGGCCTCGGCCTCGTAGGCGACGGCGAGGGTGTCGAAGTACTGCGCCGGCTGCACGCCGGGCTGGGCGAAGACGTTGAACGCCTCGTACTCCAGGCCGAGCCCAGGGATCACCTCCTCGGAGGCGATGAGGTAGTCGACGTTGCCGGCGGCCGCCGCGCCGAGCGAATCGAACGACGCCATCAGGCAGGCGTCGAACACGAGCAGGTCGAGCCGCTCGCGGCCGGCGGCGGCGAGTCCGTTGTTCATCGCCAGGGTGATGTCGTTCGAATCGAGCGAACTGCTGCGGCGCGATCCCGTCGCCGAGACGTCCTCGTCGAACGCGATGCCGTTCCACCCGGCGCCGTGGTCCCAGACGACGAGGGCGTTGTTCTCGGCGGGATGGGTGAGCATCCCCTGGGCGAGGAACCATGCCAGCGTGTCGGGCGACCCGCTGTCGACCTCGCCGAGGTTCTGGGTGACGGTGGCCGTCCCCCCGGCGATCTCGATGACCATCGCCTCGCCGCTGTTGGGCACGTGCGGCGTGGTGAGTCCCGGCCCGGCCAGCTCGGAGCTGTCGAGGAAGACCGTGAACTCCACGCCGGAGGTGCTGGCCACCAGCATCTCCTCGATGTCCTGACCGTAGGGCAGCTGTCCCTCCGAGTCGTTGACGATGTACACGAAGACGTGCCAGTCACCGCCGGTTGGCGCGGCGGCAACGGGGTCGATCGGGGTCCAGGCACCGGCGGCGAGCACCACCAGGCCGGCGGCGGCCGCCAAGCGTCGAGATCTCATCGGCGCACATCGAAGCAGATGACGGCGATCGATGTCGATAAATCCGCCGGGTCACCCGTCCCTGGTCAGGCCGGGGCCACGTCCGGCGCGTCCGCGGGCACCACGAGGTGCCGGTACGAGCGCGACGCCCGCACGGCGAGGGTGACGACGACGCCGACGATGCCGGCGACGGTGAAGATCAGGGCCAGGCCCCGCTCGGGCCCGGTGCCGAACCAACCGCCGATCCAGTCGGCGCCGCGTCCGTCGGTCATCGTCGGCATCACGAACGCTTCGGCGATGGGGCCGATGAAGATCGCCGTCACGGGCGAGGCGGCGTTCTCCACGAGTTGGGCGAACCCGAACACCCGGCCCTGCCGTTCGAGTGGGATCGACCGCTGCAGCACCGTCTGCTCGGCCGCCTCGATCACCGGGATCATCGACAGCCACACGAGCATCCCGATGACCAGCAACACGATCGAGGACCTGAGGGTGAACGTGGCACAGACGATCCAGTTGAGGAGGTTGCACAAGAGGATGACGCGGGCGGGGCGGCTGCCGAGCCCCACCTTGGCGACGACCAGGCCGCCGACGATGAACGCCATGCTCAGCACACCGAAGATGATCCCCCACGCCTCGACGGAGACCAGTTCGAGCCCGTAGGCGTCCATCAACGCCATGAACACGCCGCCCAGCAGGTTGTTGAAGGCGGCGAGGAAGATCAGCATCAGCAGGCCGGGCACGGCGTGGATCGCCTCGAGGGCGCCGCGGATGTCGACCCGCGACGAGCCGTCCTCGCTGGGCACCGGCTCGGGCTCGTCGATGCGGATGGTGCGGAGGTGGAGGAGGGTGGCACCGACGAGGATGACGGCGCCGTAGAGCGCCCAGCCCATGCCGAGGTTGCCGATCACCAGTCCGCTGAACACCGACGTGATCGCGAACGAGAGCCCCCCGATCGTTCCGACCAACCCGTTGGCCTTGTCGCGGCGGCCCTCGGGGACGAGCAGGGTGACGCACGTGGACATGACGATGTTGCGCATCGATCCGGCGACGGAGCCCATCAGCACCAGGGCGACCAGCAGCCAGAACGCCGGGCTGGACATGCGCAGCAGCGTGTCGGTGTCGACGGCGAGGTACAGCGATGCCGCTGCAGCGAAGCAGGCCGTCGACACACCGGTCGCGAGCACCATCGACGCGTGCTTGCGGTGATGGTCGACGAACGTTCCGAACGCCGGTCCGATGACCGCCGCCGAGATGCTGAACGCCCCTCCGATGACGCCGGTGGCGACCACCGAGCGGGTCTCCAGGTACACCCAGAACGTGAGGGCGAACCACAGGAACGAGCTGGTGACGCCGGCGACCAGGGTGTTGGCCAGGAGGCGCCGGAACACACGGTCGCCGGCGCCGGGCACGGTGGCGACCGCGTGGGGCGCAGTCGGCGTCTCGGTGTCGTCGGGATCTTCGGGGGATTCGGTCGGGGCCAGCATCAGAGCGATCGTCTCAGTTCAAGCTTGCTCGAAGTCAAGCTCCGGGTGGAATGCAATGGTGACGGCGCCCGCCGCGCCAACTCATCGGTGACGACGTCATCGGCCGGCTCGCTCGCCGATCCCACCACGGCTGGTTTCGGCGATACGGTTGGGCCCCGTGCTGTCCGAGCCGGCGCTCGCTCTCACCGACCTGGTCCTCGGCGTCGTCACGCTGGCCCTCGCCGCCCGCCTGCGCGGGACGGTCGGGGTGCACCACTCGTGGTTCCTCACGTTCGCCTGGACCGGCGCCGCGGCCGTTGCCGGGTTCGTCCACCACGGCTTCGTCACGTTCTCCGACGACGTGGACGGACCGAGCTTCGCCGTCGTCAGCCTGATGGTGGTCGTCGGCGTGTCGTACCTGCTCTCGGCCACGGTCTACGAGGTGCTCGGTCCGGGACGGCGCAAAGCGTTCTGGCTGCTCCGCATCGCCTCGCTCGGTGCCTACCTGGCCCTCGCGCTGTCCGGCCGCGCCGGCGCCAGTTCGATCCTCATGGCCGAGGGCGTGACGATGGCCCTCATCCTCCTCCTGTGGGTCCGCGCCTACCGCGACGATCACCCGATGGCGCCGCGCATCCTCGTGGCCTTCGGCGTGAGTGCGGCGGCGGCGATCGCCCAGGGCCTGCCCGAGTCGGCCACTCGCACGGCGACCGGTCTCGACCCGGTGTCGCTCTATCACCTCGCCCAGATCCCGGGCATCGTGATGATGTACCTCGCCCTCGTCGCCACCGTGCGCCCGGCGACGAGTCCGGCCACCTGATGTCCCGGCGACCGGCGGCGGCGCGCCGCACGGCCACGTGGTTTCGTGTCGCGGCCGCCCTGGAGGCCACGACGTGGCTCGGCCTGCTGATCGGAATGGCCGTGAAGTACGTCGGCGGCGGCGAGGGCGGAGTGACCGTGTTCGGGCCGATCCACGGCGTCGTCGTGCTCGGCTACGTCGCCGCCACGCTGTGGGCCGCATCGGTGTTCGGCTGGGGCGGCCGCACGGTGTGGAAGGCCCTCCTCGCGTCGGTGCCGCCGCTCGGCAGCGTGGTCTTCGAACGGTGGGCCACCCGCACCGGGCGTCTGCCCGAGCGCCCGCGCCGTACTCGCTGACCCCGAAATCGGGCGTCGTCGGGGCGGGCGGACCTGTCAAGATCGCCGTGACGTACCGGGCGCCGGGGCGAAAGCCGCCGGCCGAGCGAAAGGAGGGCATGAACGATGACTGTCGTTGCGCTGTCGCGCGCCCTCCGTTCCGTTCCGTCCCTGCCCGGCCGTCGCGCTGCCTCCTGAGTCGCCCCATCGCCGCGACCACAGCCCCCGGGCACCCGTCTCTCCGGAGAACCACCATGCCCCGTTTCCGTTTCGATCGCCGCCACGACCTCGACACCGACGACTTCGACGACATCGATGCCGTTCGGCGTCACCCCGCCCCGTCGCGCCGTCGCAGCCACCCCCGCGTCGCCGACGACGATCCGACTCCCCTGCTGATCGCCCCCGGCGCCGTCACCGACGAGTCGTTCGCCGACGATCGACTCCCGGCCGGCGCCACGCTCAGCACATATCCCGAATCCGATCACGGCCCGCGTCCGGTCCCGGGCTGGGTGATCACGTCGGGCGATGCCTTCGACGTCGAGCTCGGCGTGGTGAAGACCGGTAAGGAGGCCGACGTCGATCTGGTGCAGCGCGTCGACATGGCGACCGGGCGTACCGTCCTGCTCGCCGCCAAGAGGTACCGCTCGGCGCAGCACCGCATGTTCCACCGCGACGCCGGCTACCTCGAGGGTCGCGCCGTGCGCCGGAGCAGGGAGATGCGGGCGATGGGCAACCGCACCGAGTTCGGCCGCCAGCTCATCGCCGGCCAATGGGCCGCCGCCGAGTTCTCGATGCTCGGCCGGCTCTGGTCGGCCGGAGTACCCGTGCCGTACCCGGTGCAGATGAGCGGCACCGAGCTTCTGCTCGAGTTCATCGGCGACGTCGCCACCCGCACCGCCGCCCCGCGGCTGGCCGAGACACCGCGCGACCGCGACGCCGCCCGTGACCTGTGGCAGCAGTGCGTCGCCGCCGTGCTCGCCCTCGGCGCCGCCGGATACACGCACGGCGACCTGTCGCCCTACAACGTGCTCGTCCACGATGGGCGGCTGGTGCTCATCGATCTGCCGCAGGTGGTCGACCTGTTCGGCAACCCGCAAGGGCTCGAGTTCCTGGCCCGCGACTGCCGCAACATCTGCACCTGGTTCGCGTCACGCGGCGTCGACGCCGATGCCGAACAGCTGACGCGCGACGTCATCGACGCGGCGTCACCGTGACGCCTCGAGCTGACGCTCGGCCTGGTCGATGAGCCGCTGGAGCATCGCACCTCGGTGAACATCGCACTCGACGTTCATCCCGGCCGCGGCGTCGACGAGGGCGCGGCGGACGTTGGCGTGCACGTCGTGGTTGTCGACGGACCAGACGTCGAGGGAGACATCGTCGCCGTCACCGTCCCCACCCGAGAGCTCGATGCGACCGCCCACGTCGCTGGTGGCCGTGCCACTGAGGACCGCGACCGATCGCGTGCCGGCCTCGTGCTCGCATGTCAGCGTCACCTCGCCGGGGTCCTCGTCGCTGTCGCGGGACGCCTTCAGGTGGACGATCGGGCCGCACACCGCGTCGAGCAGATCGAAGGCGTGCGGTCCGACGTCGAGCAGCACGCCGCGCTCGTGGCGCCACGGCGAGTTGGAGAACGGTCCGTCGAGGAACGCACCCGACACGTTCCGGAGCCGTGCGGAGGCCCACGGTCGAGCCCGAGCTTCGGTGATGAACCGGCGGATGGCGCCGTTGAACCGCATCGTCAAGAGCACGACCGAACCGACCCCGTAGTCGGCGACCTCGGCAGCGAGCCGCTCGGCCGTGTCGAGGTCGGCGGCGATCGGCTTGTCGAGGAGCAGCGTGCGGCCGCGCCGCGCCGCCCGGATGGCCAGCTCGGCCTGCACGGCCGGCGGCACGGCGAACGCCACCGCGTCGCAGCGTTCGAGGAGCTCGTCGAACGAGCCGACCGCCTCGGCCCCGTGGGCTCGGGCCAGCTCGGCGGCAGCCTCGGGTCGGCGGGCCCAGACCCCCACCAGTTCGGTCTCGTCGCCGCCGCTGATCGCCGGGGCGTGGAACATCGTCGCCCACGGGCCGGCCCCGACGAGTCCACACTTGAGCGTCGTCCTGGCGGTGGGGTTCATCCCGGCACGCTAGTGGTCTGTCGTCGAGTTGGTGAGGTGGATCGCGCCGCTGGGCTCGTCGCTGGCAAGGCGCGAGGACGAAGGAATACACCCAGTCTTTCGAGGACGAGCAACGCAGCCAGCGGCGAGATCCAGCAAGCGAGACACCCTTACCAATCCGGCGACAGACCACTAGGACCCCGGCCCCGTCGTAGGCTCGGAGGATGACGCCGAAGCCCTTGCAGAGGTCGTTTGAGGTGATCTGCGAGATCGAGCCGGCGACGCGCCCCGACCTCGTCCGCGTCCGTCGCCAGATCGGCGTGCTGGGCACCGTCGCCGACGCCTTCCTCATCCCCGACAACCACATCGGACGGGCCACGGTGTCGAGCATCGCCGTCGCCCACGAGGTGGCCCGGATGGGCGGCCGGGCGATCGCCTGCCTCAACGCCCGCGACCGGAACACGCTCGGGTTCCGTCGCGATCTGCTCACGGCGTCGGCCTACGGCGTCGACGAGTTCCTCTTCGTCTACGGCGACCGCCCCGAGTCGGGACGTCGCTCCGACGACCTGACCGTGCGCTCGATGATCGACGAAGCCCGGGCCTTCGCCGCGACCAACGGCGGCACCGCGCGGATCGGCGTGTCGACTCGCTTCGGTCCCTTGCCGGCGTGGAAGCGCGAGGCGGACATGCTGTTCAGCCAGGTCACGTTCTCGCTCGACGACCTGCTCGCGTGGCGCGGCACCATCGACTTCGACGGTCCCGTGTACGCCGGCGTGATGGTCGTCGCCAGCGCCCAGATGGCCCGCAAGCTGTCCGCCGACATCGGCCAGCTCGCCGTGCCCACCGATCTGATCGAACGCGTCGAGCGGGACCGCGACGCCGGGGTGGACGCGGCCTGCGCGCTCGTGGCCGACATCCGCGAGTCGGGTGCCTTCGACGGTGTGCATCTCATCTCGGTCGCCCGCTTCCGCGACGTCGCCGCGCGCCTCGAGACGCTGCTCGGCTGATCGGTCGTCGGTAACAGATGGTGCCAGGCACCATCTGTTACCGACGACGGCCGGCACCAGCGCAGCGCGATGCGAACGGGCTTCGGCACTCCGCTCCCCACCCGGTACGGTCGGGCGGCGTGAGTGAGCCCGAATACACGAACTCGACACCCGGCGGCGACGCCATCTCGGGGAGCGGGTTGGTGGCCGAGAAGGCCCGGCGCATCGCTCGCGTCGATCAGCTGCGGGCCGACGGCGTCGAGCCGTACCCGTACCGGTTCGATCGCACCCACTCCGCCGCCGAGGTCCGGGCCGCCGGCGCCGACCTCGAACCGGGCACGGAGACCGATGTCGCCGTCGCCGTCGCCGGCCGTGTGATGCTCAAGCGCGACTCGGGCAAGCTCGTCTTCCTCACGATCGCCGACCGCGGCGTCGATGTCCAGCTGTTCGTCTCCAAGGCGGTGGTCGGCGACGACGCCTTCGCCGGCATCAAGGCGCTCGACCGCGGCGACTGGGTCGGCGTCCACGGCACCGTGATGACCACCCGCGTCGGCGAGATCTCCATCAAGGTCGAGCGTCTCGAGCTCCTCTCGAAGTCGATCCGCCCGCTGCCCGACAAGTGGCACGGCCTCACCGACCCCGACACGCGCTTCCGCCAGCGGTACGCCGACCTCGTCGTCAACGCCGACGCCCGGCGCGTGTTCGAGATCCGTCACGCCATCATCGCCAGCATCCGGTCCACGCTGGTCGCGCGCGGCTTCATCGAGGTCGAGACGCCGGTGCTGCACGCCGAGTTGGGCGGGGCCACGGCCCGACCGTTCATCACCCACCACAACACGCTCGACATGCCGCTGTACCTGCGCATCGCCACCGAGCTCCACCTCAAGCGCCTCATCGTCGGTGGCATGGACCGCGTGTTCGAGATCGGGCGGACGTTCCGCAACGAGGGGATGGACACCACGCACAACCCCGAGTTCACGATGATGGAGAGCTACGAGGCCTTCACCGACGTGCACGGGGTGATGGAGCTGACCGAGGCGTTGATCACCAACGCCGCGCGCGACTCGCTGGGCACCACGCTGATCGACGTCGCCGGCGAGCAGGTCGAGCTCACCGACCCGTGGCCCCGGGTCCGCATGGTCGACCTCGCCTCCGAGGCCGTCGGCGAGACCGTCCATCCGTCGCAGCCCGTCGATCACCTGCGCGCCATCGCCGACCGCCACGGCGTGCACTGCGACAAGGCGTGGGGATCCGGGAAGATCATCGAGGAGCTCTTCGCCGAGTTGTGCGAGAAGAGCGTCGTGCGCCCCACGTTCGTCACCGGCCATCCGGTGGAGATCTCCCCGCTCGCCCGGCTCGACCCCGACGATCCGCACCTCACCGACCGCTTCGAGCTGTTCATCCTCGGCAAGGAGTTCGCCAACGGCTACAGCGAGCTCAACGATCCCGTCGACCAGCTGCAGCGGTTCGAGGCCGAGCAGGCGGCTCGCGACGCCGGCGACAACGAGCGCGGCACCATCGACCTCGACTACGTCCGCGCCCTCGAGTACGGCATGCCACCGACCGGTGGTCTCGGCGTCGGTATCGACCGCTTGGTGATGCTCCTCGCCGGCGTCGATTCCATCAAGGACGTCATCCTCTTCCCCACCTTGCGACCGGAGGCCAACCCGCAATGACCGATGCACGACTTGCCTGGGGTGCCGGGTTCGAGACCGTCGCCCGCGACGGCACCACGCTCGACGCCTGGTTCCGCTGGATCGGGTGGGGCGAGTTCGGCGACGCCGCGCCCGAGGAGGTCGATGCCGCCCTCGCCGGCGGCGACCGCCGCGACGATCTGCGCAAGGTGACGGTCCGCCCGATCCGCCTCACGGTCGACGTCGACGCCGCACCGAGCTCGGCGGCCGACGTCTACCTCCGCCTCCACCTGCTGTCACACCGCCTCGCCGCCCCCAACACCTTGAACCTCGACGGCGTCTTCGGCCAGCTCAACACCGTCGCCTGGACCGACCTCGGCCCGGTCGCGCCGACCGACCTCGACGAGGTCCGCCTCGCCGCCCGCGCTGCCGGGCGGCACGTCAACGTCAAGGGGCTCGACAAGTTCCCCCAGATGCTCGACTACGTCGTGCCCGCCGGCGTCCGCATCGCCGACGCCTCCCGCGTGCGGCTCGGTGCCCACCTCGCCGACGGCACGGTGGTGATGCACGAGGGCTTCTGCAACTACAACGCCGGCACCCTGGGCGTGGCGATGGTGGAGGGCCGCATCAGCCAGGGCGTCGTGCTCGGCGACCACACCGATCTCGGCGGCGGCGCGTCGATCCAGGGCACGCTGTCGGGCGGCGGCACCGAGCGCATCTCGGTGGGGACCAACTGCCTGATCGGCGCCAACGCCGGCATCGGCATCAGCCTCGGCGACAACTGCGTCGTGCAGGCCGGCCTCTACGTCGTCGGCGGCACGCTCGTGAAGCTCCCCGACGGCACGGTGGTCAAGGCCAAGGAGCTGTCGGGGATCAACGACATGCTGTTCCTCCAGCACAGCCAGACCGGGGCCGTGGAGGCCCGAACCCGCAACGAGGGCGGTTCCTGGCAGGGCCTCAACGCCGCCCTCCACAAGAACTGACGCTCCCCCGGCTCGCCCCGCCGCGCCGCCGGATCGGTACCGTCGGCCCATGATCCGACTTCGGCAGGTGGCGTTGGTGGCGACCGATCGCGACGCGGTCGTCGCCGAGCTGTGCGACTGGCTCGGTGTGACGGTGTGCTTCGAGGACCCGGGCGTGGCCGAGTTCGGCCTGCACAACGCGCTGATGACGATCGGCGACCAGTTCCTCGAGGTGGTGAGCCCCACCGGCGACGGGACCACCGCCGGACGTCTGCTCGACAAGCGGGGCGGCGACGGCGGGTACATGGCGGTCTTCGAGGTCGACGATCTCGATGCCCGCCAGGACGCGCTCTCGGCCGCCGGCGTGCGCGTCGTGTGGTCGATCGACCTGCCCGACATCCGCGCCCGTCATCTCCATCCACGCGACGTCGGCGGGGCGATCGTGTCGATCGACCAGCCGGTCCCCAACGGCACGTGGCGCTGGGCGGGTCCCTGGCGCGCCCACGCCGAGACGTCGGTCGTCACGGCGATCGCCGGCATCGACGTCGCCGCAGCCGAGCCCGCGGCGATGCGGGCGCGCTGGGCCGCGCTGGGTCTCGCCCACGCCGTGCGGTTCGTGCCCGCCGGCCCGCGCGGCGAGGGCATCGGCGCCATCGACGTCGCGGCGGCCGACCGCACGCGGGCAGGTGAGTCCCGCACGATCTGCGGCGTCGACGTCCGCCTCGTCTGACTCCCGCGAGCGAGCTCAGAGACCGAGAAACGTCCTCACGGGGTCGAGGTTGACGAGCTCGATGTCGTCGCGGCGGATCGTCTCCCACCGCTCGCGCAGCAGGCGGAACTTGAGCAGATCGCCGGTGTCGTCGCCACGCCGGCCCCGGACGACGCCGTTGGGTTCATAGCCCCAGTGCCGCGTCACACCGAGCGACCGTTCGTTGTCGCTCCACGCCGCGGTGGTGCACTCGGCGGCCCCGAACCCGGCGAAGGCGAGGTGCAACAGGGCGGAGCGGAGCTCCTTGCCGTAGCCCTGGCCCTGAAACGCCTGGCCGAGCCACGAGCCGGTCTCGGCCGTGCGCAGCAGGGCGAAGTCGTTGGCGCCCAAGCTGCCGGCGCCGAGCACCTCGCCGTCGCGCAGCACCGCCACCGGGAGGTGCCACGACTCCGGCCGGGTCTCGGCACGCGACCTCCAGTAGTAGCGGTGCGCGTCGTACTCTCGCTCGGGCGACGGCACCACCGACCACGGAATCCCGAACGGCATGAAGTTCGAGGCGTGGATACCCGACTGCATCAGGTCGCACACACGCACGGCGAGGTCGTCGTCGATGTACCGCATCGTGATCGTCGGCGTGCGGATCTCCAGGTCGAACAGCGGCCAATACGGGTGCATGACCCAGTGTGACCCCTGCAACCGCCGTGCCCGGTCCCGGTTTCTCGGCGCCGCGTAGCCTGGTGGTGTCGATCGGAACCCCGAACGAGCCGACGAGGGTGACCCGTACCGGTTGCGGAACGACGGGTCTCAGGGAGACGGTCATGTCGTGGATCCTGCTCGTCGTCGCCGGCCTGCTCGAGGTCGGCTGGGCGTCGGTGCTCCCGGCGACCAACGGCCTCACCAAGGTGGTGCCCACCGGGGCGTTCCTGGTGATGCTCGCCGCCAGCATGGTCGCCCTCGCCAAGGCGACCGACACGATTCCGATCGGCACCGCCTACGGCGTGTGGGTCGGCATCGGCGCCGTCGGCGCCGCGGTCGTCGGCATGGTGTGGAAGGGCGATCCCGCCACGCCGATCCGCATCGCCTGCCTGGCCCTGCTGATCGTCGCCATCGTCGGCCTCAAGGTCACCGGCTCGTCCCACTGAGCCACCTCACGGGCCGTCACGCCGATGTCGTGAGCAGGCGGTGGGTGATCGCTGCCGCGGCGGTGGTGCCGTCGGCGATGGCATGGCTCATGTGGTGACCCAGCCGCGTCAGGTCGCCGATGGCGTAGACGCCGTCGACGGTGGTCTGGTTCATCGCGTCGACGACCACGAGCCCGCGCTCGTCGACGGCACAGCCGAGGTCGAGGGCGAGGCGGTTGTTGGGCGTGAACGTCTGGCCGACGAACACGGCGGCCGCCTCCAGCTTCGTGCCGTCCACGAGCTCGACGTGCGTGACCTCCTCGCCGTCGCCGTGGACCCTGCGCACCTCGTCGGGCGTGTGCACGGCGACCGAGCTCGCCCAGTTCCCGAGCATGGTCACGTGCTGCGGCGCCGCCTCGTCGGTGATGAGCACCCACGGGCGATCGGCCCGTTCGAAGCCGTCACAGAAGGGACACGTGAAGACTCCACGTCCCCAGTGCTCGGACAGACCGGCGACCGCCGGCGGGTTGTCGTTCACGCCCGTGGCGAGCACCACGGCCCGAGCCGTCGAGGTGCTGGGACCGAGATGCACACGGAAGCCTCCGTCGATCCGCTCGATGCCCCCGACGTGGTCCGTGGCGATCTGCACGGTCTCATAGCGGGCCAGCTCGTCCTCGGCGATGCGGACGATCTCGGCGGGATCGGCTCCGTCGCGGGTGAGCAGGCCGTGCACATGGCGGACCGCCTCGTTGCGGGGGCCGCCCTCGCCCACGAGGAGCGTCGCCCAGCGGGCGCGCCCGAGGGTGAGTGCGGTGCTCAGCCCGGCGTAGCTGCGCCCGACGATGATCACGTCCCAGTCGATGTCGATGTCGTGCTCGTTCATGACGACGACGGTACGGGTGAATCCACAGATCGGCATGTACGATTGCCGTAATGGCAATGGGAACGAGAACCCCACCAGCGACGTCCGGCGCCGCCGACCTCGACGGCGTGGTCCGCCAGCGGCTGCGCACCCTGCGCCTCGCCCAGGGGATGTCGCTGAACGACCTCGCTGCGGCGACCCACCTCAACGCCTCGACCATCAGCCGGCTCGAGACCGGCAGCCGGCGTCTCGCCCTCGACGTCCTGGCCCCGATCGCCCGGGCCCTGAACACGACGATCGACGACCTCGTCGACACCTCGGCCGACGACGGCGACGTCGTCATCCGACCCGAGCGCTGCGAGCTCCACGGCGTCACGAGATGGCAGCTCAGCCGCAACCGCGGGCCGAACGGGGTCAACGTCGTGAAGATGCGCCTCACCCCGCTCGAGACCCCGCCCGAGCTCCAGGTCCATCCCGGCCGGGACTGGTTCTTCGTGCTGTCGGGCACCGTGAAGCTGTTCCTCGGCGAGCGCGAGGTGCTGGTCCACGCCGGCCATGCCGCCGACTTCACGACGATGACCCCGCACGCCTTCACGGCGCATCTCAAGCCGGCCGAGATGATCTCGATCCTCGACAACGACGGGCACCAGGCGCACACCGCCTGACCGCCGACGCGCTCGCGGGCCGCGCGGGGCGTACGGTGACGGGATGGCGTCCAAGGAGCGTCCCCATCACGGCGAGCCGGTGGAGCTCACCGCCGCCGGTCGCACCGTCTCGATCTCCAGTCCGGCCAAGCAGATGTTCCCGCCCAATCCGGCCGCGCCCGATGGGCTCACCAAGCTCGACCTGGCCGAGTACTACCTCGCCGTGGAGGAGCCGATCATGCGCACCGTGCGTGGACGGCCAACGCTGCTCCAGCGCTTCCCCAACGGGGTGACCGGCCAGAACTTCTTCCAGAAGCGCATCCCCGACAACGCCCCCGATTGGCTGCAGACCACCATCGTCAGCACCCCGAACGGCACGACGTCGAGGGCGATCGTCATGGCCGACATCGCCCACGTGCTGTGGGCGGCCAACCAGGGGTGCCTCGGGTTCCACCCCTGGCCGTACCGGGCCGATCAGCCCGACGACACCGACGAGCTGCGCATCGATCTCGATCCGTCGCCCGGCGTCACGTTCGCCATGGTGCAGGAGGCGGCCGTCGAGGTCCGGGCGTTCCTCGAGGACCACGGCATCACCTCGTTCGTCAAGACGACCGGAAACCGGGGTCTCCACGTGTACGCCCACGTCGAGCCGGGCTGGGACAGCTTCGGCACCCGTCAGGCGGCGATCGCCGTCGCCAGGGCGATCGCCGCGTCGCGCCCCGACCTCGTGACCGACAAGTGGTGGAAGGAGGAGCGTGGCGCCCACGTGTTCATCGACTTCAACCAGAACGCTCCACACAAGACGGTGTTTGGCGCGTGGTGCGTCCGGTCACGGACGGGCGCCCAGGTGTCCACGCCGTTCTCATGGGAGGAGCTCCCCGGCATCCGCCCCGACAACCTGACCCTGGTCACCGTTCCCGATCGGGTGAGCCGCACCGGTGATCCCTGGGCCACGATGACGTCGACGCCAGTGTCGATCGCCCCACTGGTCGCCCGCTATGAAGCCGATCTCGCCAAGGGCATCCCCGACGCTCCGTGGCCGCCGGTCTACCCGAAGATGCCCGACGAGGCGCGCCGCGTGAACCCCAGCCGGGCCCGCCCGGACTGATCGGCCGACCGGCGTCAGTTGTCGGCGACCGGGGTCAGCTCGACGTCGACGGGGTCGGGCCCACGCGTGAACACGACGACCGGGACTTCGCTGTACGCGTACCCGATCGCCACGCCCGTCTGATGACCGCAGTAGCCGAGCGGCCACGCCGCCCCGTCGCCGGGCGGGGGTGCGCCCCAGGCCTCGACGACGCATGCATCCGTGAGGCCGGCGGCGTCGTACGACGATTCGTCGAGCCCGAGGACGTACACGACCGTGTCGGCCTCACCACTGAGGGTGGTGCGGTCGCCATCGGCCAGGGCGGGTCCGTCGACGACGACGGGTGACTGGTCGGCGAAGACGTCGACGTGGACGAACGACGCCTCCTCGCCGTCGGACTCGATCACGACGTTGTACTCGCCCCCTTCGGACATCCAGATGTACGCCTCACCCGGCACGATCTCGTCGTCCTCGTCGGCCGTCACCGAGGCCAGCCCCATCGGGTCGCACGCGGTCGTCGTCGTCCCCGACCCGGTGGCGAGGTTGGCGATCGTCACCCAGATCGTCACGTCGACCGGGCAGACGTCCACCCGGGCGAGCAGCACCGCACCGTCACCGGCGCTGATCGTGCCGGCGAGGACGGCGACGGCATCGTCGGGGATCGGCCAGACGTAGGGCGCGACCAACGTGCCCTCGAGCTCGAGTGACGGCGCGGCGTCGCCGACCGCGACCAGGCCGGGATCCTCCTCCACGACGGCCGCCGTCTCGCCGGAGCCCTCGGTCGCCTCGATCCGTTGTTCGACGACCACCTCGTAGGCCTCGACGAACGCCGTGTCGCCGGTGGCCGCGACGTCGAACGCGCAGGACTCCAGCTCGTGCGAGGTCGCCGCGTCGCCCAGCGCCCGCGCGCACTCGTCACTCGCCGCCGCATCGATCGAGACGGGGACGGCGTCGTCGGGGTAGCCGGCGCGGAACGTGTCGGGCGACTCCCCGTCCGCATAGTCGAACAGCGTCGTGTCGTCGTCGACCGACCACGCGTCGACGAACTCCGAGTCGATCGCCGTGGCGTCGTGCACGTCCGCCGCCGCGCCGTCGGGGAGGAGGAGGTCGTTGCGGAAGTCGCCGTCGGCCGAGCCGAGCAGGCCGACCAGCCTCGACGCGCGCCCGTCGGCGGCGGAGACCGTGACGAACCAGCCTGCGGTCCAGGCCAGTTCGACCTCCGATCCGTCCGGCCACGTGACGACCGCCGTGCCCCCGTCCGGCACGGCGACGTGCATCGTTCCGGCGTCGAAGTCGGGGGCCTCGACCACAACGCCGTCCACCCGGACGACCGCGGCCTCCGACTCGAAGCCGTCCATCGTGAACGTCACGCGGCTCTGTCCGTCACTCACGGCGACCGCCGACGTCCCGGCGACGGCGAATCCGAGCGACGCCGGCACGTTGCGGGTCTGCACCTCGAATCCGCCCTCCGGGTCGCGCGACGTCACCACCTCGCCGAGCGCGTGCACGTCGTAGGCGAGGCCGTCGAACGTCACGAGGTGGGGGTCGCCGTTGGAGGTGGCGCGCCGCGGGCGCGGGCGCTCGCACTCCTTGTCCGGATCCCAACGCTGCGCGACGACGTCGGCCTTCGGCGGCTCGGCCGCGGCAGCGAAGGAGAAGATCATGTCGCGGTGCAGCATGCGGATCGCACCCGAGTCGGATCCCTCCGGACACCGACAACCATCGGGCTCGAAGCACAGTCGCAGCGAAGCCCCTTCGGCGGCCACGACGGTTCGTTCGCCGGTGTGGGTGCTGAGCGGAGCGCCGAGCGGCGTCACGGTCACCAGCCCGACCGGCCGCGAGATGTTCACCACGGCCTGCACCTGCGAGTAGCCGCCGACACCGCGGATCGGATAGGTGCCCACGCCCCGCGAGCCGAAGCTCGACGAGTTGTCGTGAGGCCCGGACTCCGGAGACCCGGGCCACGAGAACTGCCAGGAGGGATCGAGACCGGCGCTCCGCAGCGTGTGCGACGACCACGCCATCCGGAACACGACGTTGTGCATCCGGCCGAGGGCGAGCAGGTCCTCGACCGCACCGCCCCCCGACGAGATCATCGCCTGCAAGGCCGGGTAGGGATCGACGCCACTCTGGCGGAGGTTCTCGAAGAGCGGCCAGGCGTTGTACGACCGACCGGCCAGGCCGACGTTGGTGCGGCGGAACCACCCGTCGGCGAGCACGGATGTCGGCGGGGTGTACCGGGAGCGCAGGAGGTCGGCGGCGGCGAAGTCCGCCGACCCTTCGATCAGCCAGTCGGGCAAGCCGCCCCAGAAGTGCCAGCCGAACTGCACGCAGTGGAACAGCTCGTGGGCGAAGTAGAACCGGATCTCCTCGTCGGGTCTCGACGCCCGCCAGAAGCTCCGGCTGACCCGGATCGTGCACGGGCCGCTCGTCCCCGAGTTCAGCCAGGCGTCCATCCCACCGCCGTCGATCTCGGTGCGCATCAGGGCCAGCTGCGCCGACCGGTGGGGCAGATCGGGCCGGTGCTGCAGCCACAGCGAGAGGGCCTCGCTCAGGAGCCGAAGGTACCGGGTGCGGGGCTGCTCGGCCCCCGGCCGGCCCGCCCGGGCGAACCCCGATGGCCCCGAAGCCGCCGGGTCGTCCGGCGCGGTCAGGTCGTCGACCTCCACGACGCCGGCGACCTCGTCGTCGGACGGGGCGGCAAAGGAGCGGTCGATCACCTCACGCTGTTCGGGCGCCAGACGATCGCGGACGGATTCGATCAGGCCGCGGGTGAAGGTCGTTCCGAGACCGTCGCCGGGAGGAAGGTCGCTGGGCGTCGCGCCGGGCATGTCCGGGTCGAGCAGCGCATAGGCGTCCACCGCCTGCTGCACGGTCGGCTGGTCGGTCTCACCGATCGCGACCGACAGCTCCTCGGTGCGGGTCTCCGGCGTCCAGACGGGAAGCTGGACGGGCTCCAGCTCGGGGAGCGTGTCGGGATCTGATCCGGTCGGCTCGGATGCGGCGGCCGACGTCGCCGGAACCGTCGACGGTTCGGTCGCCAGTGCGGGCGTTGTCGTCTCGGGCGTCGTGGACTCCGGTGCGGTCGAGGTGGGGGCCGCGGAGTCGCCGCCCGAGCAGGCGGTGACCAGGACGATGGCGGCGAGGACGAGTCCCGTCCGACCCACTCGATGACCCATCGGGCGGCAACGTAGACCGGCGACCCGGCGGCGACCACGTATTAAAGTTCGGTCGGGACCGGTCGACAAACGTCGCGCCCCGGTCGTGCCGCCTCGGTAGGGTCACCGCCGTGACGTGGAACGACGACGACGACCCCAACGCCCAATGGCGCCGGCCGGACGACTCCGCGCCACCTGCTGCACCACCGCCGCCGCCACCCGGCGGCTCCGCCACGCCACCTCCTCCGCCGCCGACCACGTCGACGGCTCCCCCGCCGCCGCCCACGACGGGCGCGCTCCCCCCGGCCCCTCCGGCGAGCCCGTTCGGCGCCGCGCCGGGCTACGGCGGCCCCTCCTACCCGGTGCCCGGAATGCCCTATGCGGCCTCCCCGTTCGTCATGTCGAAACCCCCGCGACCGGCGATTCCCGTCGCCGGCTGGCTGATGGTGGTGGGCGCCGTGCTGATCATCGTCGGCACGATCATCCCCTGGAAGACGTTCGGCGGGGAGTCGATCAACGGCTTCGACCGCTATGTCAGCTGGACCGACGACGGGTATCTCGAACAGACGCCCGGCGGCATCTTCGTCTTCGGGGCGGTGGTGCTGCTCGCCTTCGGTATCACGTCGCTGGTGGCCAAGCGGGTGCTCCCCGTCATCATCATCGCCATCGTCACCGCCACTGGCCTCGCCCTCTTCTCGGCGGGCGAGCTGGCGATCTACGGCGACGACGAGGGACCGTTCGGGCAGGCGATCGAGCTCGGCGACCTCAGCGCCGGCATCCCGGTGATGCTCGTCGGCTCGCTGATCGCCCTCGCCGGTGCCATCACCGGCTGCGCCCGGCGCCGCCGGTAGCTACAGCGGCGCCGGCTCGGCGATCACGCGACGGCGGCGCACACCGGTGAGCGCGAGCCCCGTCACCACCATCGCCGCACCGAGCCATCCGGCCGCGGCGAGCCGCTCGTCGAGGACGACGATGCCGGCGAGGGCGGCGGTCACCGGCTCGGCGAGGGTCAGCGTCACCGCCGTCGAGGTGGCGAGGGTGCGGAGACCGAACCCGTACAGCAGATAGGCGATCGTCACGGTCACGAGCCCGAGATGGGCGACCATCGCCACGCCCGACCGCGTCCCGAGCCAGCCGAGCGGCTCGGTGACGAGGGCCGGGAGGAGCAGCACGGCGCCGGCGGCGAAGATCCACGCCATCGCCACGCTGGAGTCGATGTTGCGCTCGAGGAGCGTCTTGGCCGCCGAGGCGTAGACCGCGTAGCCCATGCCGGCGGCGAGCGAGCACAGCACGCCGAGGCCGTCGAACCGGCCCCCGTCGCCGGCCTGCGACGCCACGAGCAGCGCGCCGCCGGCGAGCGCCAGCGACGTGGCGGCGAGCCAGACCGGGCTGGGCCGGCGGCGCAGTACGAGCGTCTCGTACAGCCCGACGAACGCCGGCCCACTGCCGAGGGCGACGATCGTGCCGATCGCCACGCCGCTGCGCTCGGTGCCGGCGAAGAACGTCGGCTGGTAGAGGGCGACGCCGGCACCGCCCGCCGCGACGACGAGGGCGTGGGAGCGACGCGGCGTCCACACAGCCGTCGCCGCGCCCGACGAGGCGCGCGAGCGCCACCGGATCACCGCCACGGCGACGATCAGCCCGACGGCACCGACGAGGATGCGCGTCGCCCCGACCCCGAGCGGGGTCGTGTCGGCGGGTCCCTTCGCCTGCGCCGTCCCCGTGGTCCCGAAGGCGATCGAGGCGGCGATCACGGCCAGTGTCGGCGCCGCGCCGGCGCTCGCCGCGTCACCCGGCCGCGGCGACAACGGCGACTTCCATGAGCCATTCGGGACGAACGAGGCGCGGCACGGTGACGAGCGTCGAGGCCGCTCGGTGCCCGCCGAGGTAGCGGTCGCGCGCCGCCATGACGACCGGGAGCTCGTCGGCGTGATCGGCAACGACGTACGTCGTGATCGAGACGATGTCGGCCGGGGTCATGTCGGCCTCGGTCAGCAGCAACAGGATGCTGCTCCACACGACATCCGCCTGGTCGGCCATCGACGCGGGCACCGTGCCGTCCGGCGTGATCGGGACGATGCCGGAGGTGTGCAGCAGCCGAGACGGCGCGTCGCTGACGATGGCCAGGGCGTAGTTGGCGGCAGGCGCGGCGAGTCCCTCGCCCGGAAGTGCATGGTTCACGGTCCTGATCGTGCCATCTCGGCCCATCCGACGGTATCCCGGTTGCGCGGAACCGGCATCGGTCGGCGGCCGTCTGAGTCACCATGCCCAGTGCCACCCGACGCCATCTGACCGCCGCGACGCTCGCCCTGACCGCCCTCACCGCGTTCGGCGCCGGCTCGGCGGCGGCCTCGACGCCCGACCACGCGCCGGCCGCCACCCGCCCCACGCTCACGCCCGCCGAGCCCGTGGCCTTCACGACCGTCGCCACCGTCGACACCGTCGGCACGGCCGGGCTCGCCCGCGACGTGGCGATCCGCGTCGCCGACCCCGACGACCTGTGGCGGTTGGGACGGATCTTCGAGAACGCCCCGCCCGACCTCACCCATCCGACCGAGCCGGGTGCCGTGCCGACCGGCGACCTCGTGATGGACGAAATCGCCGCCGCCTATCCCGACTCGATCCCGAGCGAGTCGGTGCTGCTCGTCGGCCTGGTCAGCGGCTGCGACCCGGCTCCGGCCGTGGTGCGCATCGACGGCGAGGTGCTCCTCGTGGACGGCGGCTCGGACCCCAACGTGATGTGCGCCGTGGCCTACACGATCGTCGCCGTCGTCGAGGTGGCGGCCGAGGATGTGCCCGTCGGCGGCGCCGACCGGGCGACGCTGCAACAGTTCGAGTTCGTCGGCTACGAGCCCGTGCTGCCCGTGAGCGACGTGGAACTCCCTCCGGTCGCCGATGGCGATCGCCGCATCACCGCCATCGTGAGCGGGTGCCAGGACACGACGGCCGAGTTGGTCGTGTCGGAGTCGGCGGTCGAGGCGGTGGCGAAGAACGAGCACGGCGAACCCGATTACGACTGCGCCCAGGCCGAGTTCTTCGTGGCGACGTTCGACATCGCCGCCAGCCTGATCCCCGAGACCGCCGAGCTGCCGTCGACGACGGTTCAGTAGCCAGGCATCGCCGGTCAGACGGCACGCCCCGACAGGGGTAGCGTCTGGTCATGACGATTTTCGAGAGGACAGGGTCGGCCTCGGTCGCGACCGGAACGGAAGATCGCACCATCGACGGTCGGCCGCTGGTGCCGCAAGACGTTTCCCTCGAAGTGCCCCAGCCGTTCGACACGGTCGAGGAGGAGCGAGCCCACCGCAAGGCCAAGCTCGCCGGCGCCCTGCGCATCTTCGGCAAGTTCGGGTTCTCCGAAGGCGTCGCGGGTCACATCACGGTCCGTGACCCCGAGTTCCCCGAGCTCTTCTGGGTCAACTCGTTCGGCATGAACTTCCGCCACGTGCGGTCGAGCGATCTCATCCTCGTCGACCACGAGGGCAACGTGGTGTATGGATCCCGGCCGGTGAACCGGGCCGCCTTCGTGCTGCACTCGGCCATCCACGAGGCCCGCCCGGAGGTGGTGGCGGCGGCCCACTCGCATTCGGTGTACGGCAAGGCGTTCAGCTCGCTCGGGATCCCGCTCGGGCCGCTGACGCAGGACGCGTGCGCGTTCTACGAGGACCACACGCTGATCGCCGAGCAGGGCGGCGCCGTCGTCTTCGAGGTCGATGCCGGCAAGGAGTTCGCCGCCGCGTTCCCCACCGGCAAGGCGGCGATCCACCAGAACCATGGTCTGTTCACCGTCGGCGAGACGGTCGACGAGGCGGCGTGGTGGTTCATCACGATGGAGCGCTCGTGCCAGGCGCAGTTGGCCGCGATGGCGGCCGGCACGCCCATCGAGATCAATCACGAGTACGCCTCCTACACCCGCCAGCAGACCGGATTCCCGCTCGCCGGCTGGTTCCAGTTCCAGCCGCTCTGGCAGGAGATCTGCCGCACCGACCCCGAGCTCTTCGACTGAACGGTCGATCCGCGGGCGCCGTCGGGCGCTACCTCGACACGGCGCAGCCAGAGGCCCTGTTCGTCCTCTCGGCGATCGCCCAGTACTCCGGCGCCTCGATCGCCTCGCTGCTGTTCGACGAGGTCGCTCCGCAGACGGTTGCCTGGCTGCGCGTTGTCGGTGCGGCGACCGCCGTGCTGGCGTTCTCGCGCGGCTGGTGGGCCGGGTGGACCCGGAGCCAGCTCGCCGCCGCGGCCGTGTTCGGCGTCGCCACGGCGCTGATGAACACGTTCTTCTTCATGGCCATCGCCCGCACCGACCTCGGCAAGAGCGTGGCGATCGAGTTCATCGGACCGATCGCCGTGGCGGCGACCATGACCCGCACGGCGCGCAACGCCGGCGCCCTGCTGCTCGCCGCCAGCGGCGTGATCGTGCTCGGTGGCGTCGAGATCGACGGCAACACGTCGGGGCTGCTGTGGATCCTGGCCGCGTCGGCGATGTGGGCGGCCTACATCGTCGTCGGCTCCCGGGTGGCCCAGGTGGGACGCGGTGTCGCCGGACTCGGCCTCGGCCTGGCGATCGGCGCGGTGGCGCTCACGCCCATCGGTGCTCCTGGGAGCGGCCCGGCGCTCACCACCCCACGCCTGCTGATCCTCTGCCTGCTCGTCGGCGTGCTGTCGAACGCCATCGGCTACGGGATCGACCAGCACGTCCTGCGGCGGATCCCGGTGCGTCGCTTCTCGCTGCTCCTCGCCCTGCTCCCGGTGACCGCCGCCTTCTTCGGTTGGCTCGTGCTCGATCAGCGGCCGTCGGCCCTCGACGTCGGCGGCATCGCCCTCGTGCTGGCCGGCGTGGTCGCCCAGGAGCGCGATCGCATCGAGCTCGCCGAGGTCGAGCTCGAGCCCAGCTGACTCGGGCCGATCCGCCCTCGGGTCAGCGATCGCTGATCGTGCGGGCGTTGACGACCACGGCCGCGAGGATCGTCACGAACGACGCCGGGAGCAGCCACGCGCCGAGCTCGGGATCGAGACCTGGGGATCGGAACGCCCGCACGATCGCCAGCGTGGCGAGCAGCGCACCGATGCCGGCCACCGCCGCAGTGATGACGTGGCCGAGGCGCCGGGACCCGACGCCGCCCCCCACGAACGCCGCGAACGCCGCGGTCGCGGCGGCTGCGACCACGTAGCCGAGCCACTGGAAGTGCCAGATCGTCAGCGTGTCGACGAACGCGTCGGCGGAGGCTCCGTCGGCCACCAGGTCGCCGAATCCGGCCGAGAACGGCCCGCTGCTGACCCAGTCGAGGACGAACATGCTGAGCACGATCCCGACGAGCGCCAGCGCGGCGAGACCGAGCGCGACCGGGTTCGGGGTGCGGGTGGCCCCGGCGCGGGCCGCCGGCTGCGGCGTCCAGGCCGCGGGTGCTGCCACGGCCGGCAGGTCGCGGGCCGGGGCCCGCCAGCCAGCGTCGGCCCAGGTCCCGCCGCCAGG
>NZ_QKYK01000035.1 GCF_003426815.1 Desertimonas flava | reverse complement strand
CCCCGGCACCCCTCGGCCCGGCAGCCCCCGGCCCGGCAGCCCCCGGCCCGGCAGCCCCCGGCCCGGCACCCACCGGCCCGGCAACCCCCGGCCCGGCACCCGCCACCGTCACCCGCAGCTCGCCCAAGACGGGCACCGTGCTGCCCACCGGGCGACCGTTCTGGATCGTCGACGGCGAGGCGTACGACTTCACGGAGTGGATCGGCAAGCACCCAGGCGGTGCGACCTGGTTCACCCAGACCATCGGGCGCGACATCAGCGCCCTGCTGCACACCTACCACCCCGAGCCGGCCGGGCTGCAGAAGATGCTCGCCCGGTTCAAGATCAGAGATCCCCGGGAGTCCGGACAGTTCGACGAGCTCGTCGACGACGTCAGGCCCGAGCCGCCGCGCGGCGACCTGGTCGGTGACGTCCGGTCCGATGCCGCCGGCGAGCTCCCCGGCCAGCCGATGGAACGGCCCGCACCGCCCCCGGTGCCGACGGCACAGGACATCCTGCCCAAGCTCGGCGTTCCCCCGTTCCTGCTCGCCCCGGACTTCGACGCGAGGCGCGACCTTCCCCACCTCGACTACCGGGACGAGGGAAGCCTGCTCGCCGACATCCGCCGCACGCTGTTCAGCGCGATCTCGCGCCAGCAGCTGCGGCGATGGGATCGGTTGTTCGACGGGGTGACGTGGGCGATCGGCATCGCCCACATCGCCACGCTGGTGCTCCTCATCATCGGCGTGCTCCCCGCGTGGGCGTTCGTCGTGCTCACGGTGCTGACGCGCACTGCGCTGGCCGGCGCCGGTCACTACCAAGTGCACCGCAAGTGGAGGACCAAGCCGAAGGGTCGCCGGCCGGCACTACCGCTCGCCAAGGCGCTCTTCGACATCAACTACGTCGGCACCAGTCTCATCGGGACCGACGGACACGTCCTCTTGCACCACCCGTACATGGGCTCCGGGGCCGACGTGAAGAAGACCTTCTTCGACGCCATGCTCCGCCTCCACCCGCTGCTGCGGGTACCGGGCTACACGATTCACAAGCTCGGCATCGCCCTCACCGGACTGTCGATGCGGGGCCGGGAGATCGCCCAGTTCGAACGCCCCCAAGGCGTCGACCCGGGCGATCATGCCAGCAGCAAGGAACGCCGCGCCGCGGCCCGGGAGCAGGGTGACGACGCGCCGGCAGCGGACACGCGCGCCGACAAGAAGCAGGCCGGCGCCGACGCGGCACGAGTCGACTTCTGGCTCGTGCGGGCCCTGCTCCTGATCGAGCTCGGTCTCTGTCTGGCGACCGGCCACATCCTCGCCTGGTTCGTGCAGTTCTTCGTCACGTTGTGGTTCAACACCTTCCTGGTCGTGTCCAGCCACGACTTCGAGGAGGCCACGACCGACGAGGACGAGCTCGCCGGGCTCCCGCAACACCTGCGCAACGACTGGGCGGCACAGCAGATCTGGCTGAGCTACGACCTCACCGTCGTCGGCAACCGCTGGATCGACCTGTTCCTGTCGGCTGGCCTGAGTCCCCACCGGGTGCACCACGTGGTGCCGTGGCAGGGCTCGGGCTTCGCCAACCTCGTCAGCGAGGGACCTGTGAGGGAGGCGTGTGAGCGGGCCGGCATCCCCTGGCAGCGCCCCCGGAACCTGATCTTCGATCGCTTCCCGAAGGTCATCAAGCACTACCTGTTCTGCCCGGCCAAGGTCACCCCGGCCGCGCCGGCAGTGGCGCCACCTGCACCCGGCAACGGACCAACACCGCCGCCCGTACCCCCGACACCGGCCGAGCCGGCCGCTCCGTCCCGCCTGACTGTCCGCAGCCAGCTCGGCGAGTTCGTCCGCTACGCCGCCGGCGGTTTCCGTGGCGTCGGAGTCTGACCTCCGATGCGACACGACACGACACGCCACAACCCCTACGCCCACCCACGACGCCCACACCACTCACGAGGAGATGACTGACATGCCACCTGGCCCCGGCCCCGGCGGTCCCGGAATGCAACAGATGATGCACGGATTCGACGGCGAAGACGAGATCACCAAACAACAGATCAAGCGAGGCACGCTGCGGCGCATCGTGAGATACGCCCGGCCCTACCGCTGGCAGCTCCTCGTGTTCGTCCTGGCCGCGGCGGTCGATGCCGTGATCACCGTGGCGATCCCCATCCTGCTCGGCGTCGTCATCGACCGCGGCGTCATCCCCCACAAGCTCGACGTCGTCGTGTGGGTCGCCGCCCTCGTGGCCGGCCTCGCCATCCTCGACGCCGGGATGCAGTTCATCCAGCGTTGGTACACCGCACGCGTCGGCGAGGGGCTCATCTACGACCTCCGCACCGAGGTGTTCACCCACGTCCAGCAACAGCCGATCGCCTTCTTCACGAGGGCCCAGACCGGCTCGTTGGTCAGCCGGCTCAACGGAGACGTGATCGGCGCGCAGCAGGCACTGACCTCGACACTCGTGACCATCGTGTCGAGCACGCTCCAGCTGATCCTCGTGCTGGGCGCGATGCTGTACTTCTCCTGGCTGGTGACCGTCATCGCACTGGTGCTGATCCCGATGTTCGTGATCCCGGCTCGACTGGTCGGCCAGCGGCTCCAACGCCTGACCCGGGAGTCGATGCAGCTCGACGCAGCGATGGGGTCGACGATGACCGAGCGGTTCAACGTCTCGGGCGCCATGCTCGCCAAGCTCTTCGGCCGGCCGTCGCAGGAGGCCGAGCTGTTCTCCCAGCAGGCCGGCAAGGTTCGCGACATCGGTGTGGTGCAGGCCATGCACGGCAGCACGCTGTTCATCGTCTTGACGCTCCTCGCGTCGCTCTCCACGGCGATGGTCTACGGGCTGGGCGGCTCGCTGGTCATCCACGACGTGTTCGAGGTCGGCACGCTGATCTCGCTCGCCATGCTGCTCGGCCGGGTGTACGGGCCGATCACCTCTCTGTCCAACGTCCAGGTCCACGCGCTGACCGCGATGGTGAGCTTCGACCGGGTCTTCGAGGTGCTCGACCTGAAACCGCTGATCGAGGACCGGCCCGACGCCGTGCCGCTGGCAATCGCCGCACCGGGAGACACGTCCGCGACCGCTCCCGAGATCGTCTTCGACAACGTGTCGTTCCGGTACCCAACGGCGTCCGAGGTCTCCCTCGCCTCGTTGGAGTCGATCGCCCTGACCTCGCCCGAACACACCGATGCCAAGCAGGTGGTGTTGCGCGACGTCAGCTTCACGGCACCGGCCCGGAAGATGACCGCCCTGGTCGGACCATCGGGCGCCGGCAAGACGACGATCACCCATCTCGTCTCCCGGCTCTACGATCCCGAAGCCGGCGCCGTGCGCATCGCCGGGTCGGATCTCCGGGACGTCACGCAGCAGTCGATCCACGACACGGTCGGCGTCGTCTCCCAGGACTCGCACCTGTTCCACGACACGCTCCGGGCGAACCTCGAGTACGCCCGCCCAGGAGCCACCGAGGCCGAGCTGATCGAGGCCTGCCGCGCCGCCCAGATCTGGGACGCCATCGCCGCCCTGCCCGACGGCCTCGACACGATCGTCGGGGACCGCGGCTACCGCCTCTCGGGAGGCGAGAAGCAGCGCGTGGCGATCGCCCGCCTCCTGCTCAAGGCACCGGCCGTCGTCGTGCTCGACGAAGCCACCGCCCACCTCGACTCCGAGTCCGAGCTCGCCGTCCAGCAGGCGCTGCGAACGGCCCTGTCCGGGCGCACGTCACTGGTCATCGCCCACCGGCTGTCGACGATCCGCGAGGCGGATCAGATCCTGGTGATCGATGACGGACGGGTCGTCGAGCGCGGTGGACACGACGAGCTGCTGGCGGCCGGAGGGCTGTACGCCGACCTCTACCGCACGCAGTTCTCCCGCCAGTCCGGAGGCACCGATCGTGCTGATCACCCGGAGCGTGCGGATCACGCGGAGCGTGCTGAGCACCCGGATCGTGCTGAGCATCCCGATCGTCCGGATCGTCTCGATCGTCGGGACCGTCCCGATCATCCGGAGCGTCCGGGTCAGCACCATCCGCCGCACCCGCCACGAGGGGATCACCGTCCCCCGGTGCCGAACGGCCCCCGCCGCGAGCCGGCGCCCGTCGGGCTCCGCAACACGTAGTCCGGCCGGGCGGCGGCGAATATTCGATCGCGACGTCGGGAGTGCATCGGTACCGTGCGAGCCAGCTCCCAACGGACGGCAGGTCAGTCGCCGACTCCTCCTCCCGCCCGCGTCCCGGTGACATCGGTGCGAGCGCGACGAGGAGGATTCGATGGCTGAGATCACGGGCCAGGTGCGCACGACGAACGGGCTGGCGGCACCGGGCCTGGCATTCACGTTCGTCCGCGAACGGTTCGGGGCGGACCCCGAACCGCTCGCCGAGGTCGTCACCGCCGACGACGGCACCTACGTCGTCACCGACGTCGAGGTCGACAGCGGCTCGACCTTGCTCGCCCGGACCATCCGTGTGGGTGGCGACGAGATCACGCTGACTCCGTTGAGTCCGCACCAGGAGCTCTCGGCGATGCACCTCGTCGTGCCGGTCGCCGCGGCGTCGGTCGCATCGGAGTACCGGCGGTTGATGGATGCCGTCGCTCCGGCGTTGCAGGGTCGCTCGCTGGCCGGGGCTCAAGAGCGAGAAGGTCGGCGTGATCTCAGCCTGTTGCGCCGGGAGTCGGGATGGGACGCCCGCCTCGTCGCCGTCGCCGCCCTGTCGGCGCGCCTGAGCGAGCCGGCGGACGGCCGGCCCGCCACCGGGATCGGCGACGAGGCGGTCTATGGGCTCCTTCGAGCGGGGCTCCCATCGAGCGGCCCTGCGCTGGCCCGGGTGCCGGCCGCCGCCGTGCGTGCCGCCCTCGACAAGTCGGCGGCCGCCGGCGTGATCGATCTCGACGAAGGCGCACGGGCCGATGCCGTCGCCGCCTTCGAGACGTTCGCCCGCACCGAGCTCCTCGCCAGGCGGCCGGCCGGCGGCACGTCGACGATGGCCGAGCTGCTCGACGCGACCGGGCTCGCCGACGACGGCGACGACTCGGCGCGATCCCGGTTCGAGCGCATCGTGCTCGACAGCGGCAATGCCGAGCCGCTGTGGCGACGCGTCGCCGCCGCCGGCTTCAACGACGAGTCGATCCGCACGTTGCGGACGCAGTCCAAGCTGGCGTTCCTCACCACGAACAACGCCCCGCTGATGACTCGCCTTGCCGCAGACGTGGGGCCTGACGCCAGCCTCGGGGCCGCGCTCGTCGCCAATCGCTTCGACGCCGACACCACATGGGCGGCCGCACTCGAGGAGGCCGGCGGGGCGGCCGCGGTTCCGGCGGCGTTCGCCGGCACGGCCGACCCGGTGGCGTCGTACTCCGGCGAATTGGCGCGTCGCGTGCGGGTGGCATACCCCACGCATGTCGTCGCCGGGATGGTCGAACGCGACGAACTGCCGGTGGGAGCCGGCGAGCTCAATGCCGCAGTGGCGACCACGCTCGCGCGGGCGGCCGACTCCGGCTTCCGTCTCGGGGTGACCCACCTCGACTCGTTCATCGAGGACAACGCCGCGGTGCTCGACGGCGTCGAGCCGGACGAGCGCCCGGCCGTGGCGTCGGCGATCACAACGCTGCAGCGGGCGTACCAGCTGTCGCCGAGCAACGCCGCGATGAAGGTCCTGATGCAGCAGGGCCTCACGTCGGCGTACGACATCGTGGCCATGCCGGAGCAGTCGTTCGTCGATCGCTACGGCTGGCTGTTCCCGTCCGAGCGCGAGGCCCGGCTGGTCCACCGCAAATCGGAACAGGTTTCGGCGGTGCTCTACAACTTCACGTCGATGACCAAGCAGGTTGCCGCGGGCCCGGCCCTCGCGCTCGTCTCGGGCTCCGCCGAGCGGCGCGAGGAGGCGGTCGCCAACATCCGCCGCGCACTGCCCGCGACGCCGACCATGGAGTCGCTCTTCGGCTCGATGGACTACTGCGAGTGCGACCACTGCCGTTCCGTGCTCGGGCCGGCCGCCTACCTCGTCGACCTGCTCAAGTTCCTCGATCCCGACCCGCTGGTGTGGGAGGGCTTCACCGCCGACTGGGCCAAGCGGCACGGCGGCGAGCCGTATCCGCACGGCACGCCGTACGAGGCCTTGATGCAACGACGGCCCGACCTGGCCCGGCTGGCCCTGTCCTGTGAGAACACCAACGTCGAGCTGCCGGTGATCGACCTCGTCATCGAGATCCTCGAGTTCCTCGTAGCGTCCCCGCCGGGGGTTCCCGACGCCGCTCGCGACAGCGGGGCGGTCGAGTCGGCGGACGTGATGGCCGAGCCGGAGTTCTCGATCGACGCGGCCTACGACCGGTTGCTGGGCGCGGCGTACCCGGCGGTCCTGCCGTTCGACCGGTGGCACGAGACGGTGCGCGGCTACACCGGCTGGCTGGACGAGCCGCTGGCCGACCTCCTCGAGGCGTTCGACGCGGGAAGCGGGGACGACGCCCGCCGCTACGCCGCGGCCGTCGAGCGGCTCGGGCTGAGCGTCGCCGAGGCCGACGTCCTGACCGCGCCCGATCCCCTCGCGTCGTGGTGGACCCGCGCCGGCTACGCCGAGGGTGCCGACCAGGAGGCGAGCGCCGCCGCCACATTGGGGCGCGCCAAGCAGCTTGCCCGACGGCTGGGCGTGACCTACCAGGAGCTCGCCGACCTCTTTGGCACCGGGCTCGTGAACCCGGGGCTCGCTGCCCTGGGGGTTCTCACCACCGCCGGGGTCAGCGTGGCCGATGCCGTCGTCTGGCGCGCCAACCGGTCGTTGATCGCCACCGACCAGCCGGTCGCCGAGCCGGGGCAAACCGCGTGGCTCACGGTCCGGTCGGTGCAGGATCGCCTCGACACCGTCACACGGTCCTACGGGCTCACGGGTGATCGCGCCGCCGACGAGTGGCTCGCCGCCCTTCCCGGTGGTGTGTTCGACGATGTCGTCGTGCTCGTCGATCCCGACGCCTCGTGCGACTTCGACCGCACGATCGTCGGCTCGGCGACGACCGGGACCGCGGTGCCTCCCGAGCGGCTGGCGGAGATCTACGTCAAGCTCGACATCTTCGTGCGCTTGCGCCGGGTGACCGGCTGGAGCATCGCCGATCTCGACGCGGCTCTCGCCGCCTTCGTCCCCGGAGGCACGGCGGGAACGGCACCCTTCGGGCGTCCGATGCGAACGGCCCTCGCGCGCCTCTCGCAACTGAGACAGGTGGAGCAGCTGTTGGGCAGCGACGAGCGCGACCGCCGGCGGCTCGTGGCGTTCTTCGCCGACCTCGACGTCAGCGGGCCGCGCCCGTCGTACCACGAGCTGTTCCTCGGCCGTCCCGTCGGCCAGCAGGACCCCAGCTTCGTCGCGCCGCTCGGCGACGCCCTGTCCACCACGTCGATCGGCACCGGAGACGCCGCCCTCGTCAGATCGCACGTACCCGCGCTCCACGGGGCGCTCGGCATCCGGGCCGACGACCTGCAGGCGATCTGCGACCGAGACGGTCCGGCCTGGGACGATCTGCCCTTGACCATGGGCGCGGTGTCATCCCTGGCCCGCTACGCCTTCCTCGCCGGCTCGCTCTCGTGGCCGGTGGCCGACGTGCTCACCCTGCGGCGTCTGAGCGGCGTCGATCCCTTCGCGGCCCTCGCCGACGATCCGCTGGCCGTGATCGCATCCGGCGCGACGCCCCAGTCGCCGAACGCCACCATCGAGTTCCTCCGCCTCGCCCGGCGAGTGGCCGACTCGGGGCTGACGCCCGGCGAGCTCGCTGACCTGGCGGAGCACCGGCTCGATCCGGCCGATCCGACCAACGACGAGGCCGAGACCGAGTCCCTGCTCGGCCCACTGCTCGCCGCCATCGGCGAGACACTGGCCAAGCTCTCGGTCGGCTCGAGCCCGGGCGAACCGCCGCCGCCGTCACCAGCACCCGGCGTCGAGCAGGCGGTCGCCGCCAACATCGCCGCGGTGCTCGGCCCGCGCGGCGGACTCGTCGCCGCACTGGTCCACGGTCCCGACGCGCTCCGCGACCCTTCCGTCGCCGACGGCTCGGCACCGCTCGTCCATGGCTTCATCGCCGGCGCCGGGGCAGGCGCCGATCCGACCCGGGCCCGGCGCGCCAACCTGCTCCTCGGAAAGGTCCTGGTGCTCGCCGACCGGCTCGACCTCACCGCCCACGAATGCAAGGTGCTCGGACTCGACACCCTTCCGCTGTCGCCGATCGACGGTTCATCGCCGTCGTTCGCTCCGCTGTCCGATGCGATCCACCTCGCCGAGTTGCGGCGCGCGATGCGCGCCCCGCACGACGCCCTCGCCGACGCCGTGGCCGCCGCTCGTGGCGGTGATCTCGACGGGACCATCTCGGCGTTGGCGAGGGCGAGCCACCGCAGCCCGGAGGTCGTCACGGCCACCGTCGGTGTGCTCGGCATCGGCGCCGCGTCACTCGCGACGCCAAGGGGCATCGAGCAGGTGTGGACGGTGCTCGCACTGACCGGACGACTGGGGGTACCGGCCGCCACCTTGGCGGGCTGGCTCGCCGTCGTCGATCCAGCCACTCCGCCACATGACCGCCGGCGGATCGCCCGCGAGGTGAAGGACGCCGTCCGGGCCCAGCTGGGCCCGGTGCGATGGCGCGACGTCGCCAAGCCCGTGTCGGACCGCCTCCGCCGCCGGCAGCGTGACGCACTGGTCGCCGCCGTCCTCCACGCCCGGGATCTCGACACGGTCGAGGAGCTCTACCAGGAGCTGCTGATCGACCCCGGGTCCGAGCCGGTGCTGCGGACCACTCGCATCCGCCAGGCGATCGCCTCGTGCCAGCTGTTCATCCAACGGTGTCTCCTCAACATCGAACCGGCCGTCCATCCGTCGGCGGTCGACGCCGACCAGTGGGAGTGGATGAAGCGGTACCGGGTGTGGGAGGCGAACCGCAAGATCTTCCTCTACCCGGAGAACTGGCTCGAGCCCGAGTTCCGCGACGACAAGTCCCACCTGTTCGCCGAGCTCGAGAGCACGTTGCTCCAGAGCGACGTGACCGCCGACGTCGTCGAGGACGCCTTCGCGGTGTACCTCCGAAAGCTGGAGGAGATCGCCCGGCTCGACGTCGTCGGCTTCTGCATCGACCAGGACGCCCTCGATCCCGGGTCGACGACGCTCCACGTGATCGGCCGCACCCACGGCAGCCCGCACCAGTTCTTCTACCGACGCATGCAGCACGGTACGTGGACACCGTGGGAGCCGGTCGGAGTCGACGTCGACGGCGATCACATCGTTCCCGTCGTCTGGCGCGATCGGCTGCACCTGTTCTGGGTGACGTTCCTGCAGAAGGCCGACGTCGCCGATTCCGACCCGATGGGCGGCGATCGGTTGATCGCCGCCCAGCGGTTCGACGCCGCCGACTTCGGCATCGGATCGGCCGGCAATGTCAACGTGATCACGTCGGCGGCCAAGCCCTCGCCGAGCCTCGCCGAGGCCAAGGTCTCGGACGTTCGCAAGGGGACGTCGACCGACGGCGTCAACCGCGTCATCGACGTGCAACTGAACTGGAGCGAGTACCTCGACGGAACGTGGTCACCCACCACGTCGGGCGGGTTCGGCCGGGTGCCTCCGCACCGCACGAACGGGATGTTCGACCCCGCTCGCACCTTCGTCCACGGCTCGGTCCTCTGGGCCGACGGCGAGGAGGTGGGCGTGCAGATCCACCTCACCGGGGCGATGACCCGCACGTTCCTCCTCCGCGGTCGCAACAGCGTGCCCGAATCGGGGACGTCCGCTCCCCCACCCGGGACGCCGTACAACGCCGGTACACCGTCTGTGAACCGTTACAACGGGGCGGGCACGCTCACCGTGACGTTCGCCCAGAAGTTCTCGTCCGTCGACGGCGCCGCCGAGACGGCGGCCAGCTCGACGCTCGGCATCCTCGGCAACTGTGGTGGCTACAGCGTCCTGCCGGCCGCCAACGGGATCACCGTCGGCTCCGGGGACATCGGCTCGCTGGTGAGCCCGTTCTTCTTCCAGGACGCCCGACGCACGTTCTTCGTCGAACCGTCGCTGCTGGAGACGACCACCGACTCCTGGGAAGAGTGGATCGTGCCCGACCCCGAGCCGGGCATCGTGTTCGACCCCGCCATCATCGAACGCCACAGCGTGGTGCCGTTCGTGCCCGAGCGGGTCGTCCCGGTGGGCCCCGATGACGGCGACCCCCTCCTCGACCCGTGGGAAGGCCTCGTCCGCAGCCGGCCACGCGACTTCCTCACGTCGCCCGACGTCGGCATCGTCTTCGACGACACCGTGCTCGGCTCGCGGGGCGGCGTCGACCTCACGGTCGTGTCCGCCGTCGAGGGGCGGCACCGCATCGCGAACGGCATGGGCGCCACGGGCATCGTCGACAACGTGACGATCGCCGACCAGGCGATCCCCATCGTGACCGGACGCGTCGCCGACACGATCGTCGGCGACGCGGGACCGGATTCGCTCGTCGCCGACCGGGTGGTCCTCGTCGACGACGTCTCGTTGTTCAACGCCGGGCTCTCGGCGTCGTCGGGCGCGCTGCGCATCGTCGGGCGCAACGGGCTCGTCGCCAACGACACCGACCTCGACCCGGGCATCTCCTTGGTGCGCCGGCCCATCCGCTGAGCATCTTCGAGAGGTACCGACCATGACCTACGAGATCGATCCGACCGCCAGCTTCCACCTCGCCGACGACGCCTACGCCACGACGCTGATCGACGCCAACCGGTACGCCCGCTGGTTTCCCCGGGAGTCGTCGCACACGGAGCAGCGCCGGACCGTGGTGCGCGAGCGCAACCTGACCTATCGCTTCTCCCCTCACTATCACGCCTGGGCGACCGAGCTCACCCGGCGACTCATCGGCCGGGGGGTCAAGGGGCTGCAGGCGGCCGATACCGAGCACCAGCTACGCCTCGTGCTGTCGGCTGCTGTCGCCGGTTCGCTCGGCGGGGAGGGTGGGGCGGACGTCACGGTCGCCGCCGGCGAGACCGTGACGATTCCTGACGACGTGCGGCTGACGCTCGTCGGCCAGGGACCGGTGCACGTCGCCGGTCGCCACCTCGTGTCCGGCGAGCGACCGATCATCCCGGCGGTCGGCGCCGAGGTCGTCGTCCCGGCTGGGGTCGTGGTGACGCGCGCCGATCGCCGCGCCGTGCTCCTCCGGGCCGACATGACGGCGACCCTCCGCGACGACGCCCCGCGCCCGACGCTGCTGCGCGAGATCTTCTCGTCCTACGCGCCGAACGCCGCACTCGTGCCGGACACGGCACTCTCGCCACATCCGGCCGACGATCTCGACTTCACACCGGGCGGGGCGTACTCCGTCTACAACTGGGAGCTGTTCTTCCACGTCCCGTTCACGATCGCCGTCCATCTCAGCCGGAGCGGCCGGTATGCGGAGGCGATGCAGTGGCTGCACCTGCTCTTCGACCCCACCGACACGTCCAGCCAACTCGCGCCCGAGCGTTACTGGAAGGTCAAGCCGTTCCAGACCACCGAGGTGGAGCGGATCGAGCAGGTGCTCGTCAACCTGTCGACCGGTGACGACCCGGTGCTCGAGCGCGACACGATCAATGCCATCCAGGCGTGGAAGGACGCTCCGTTCCGCCCTCACGTCGTCGCTCGTTTCCGCCAGTCCGCCTACATGTTCAAGACCGTCATGGCCTACCTCGACAACCTCGTCGCGTGGGGGGATTCTCTGTTCCGCCAGGACACGGGCGAGGCGATCGACGAGGCGCTGCAGCTCTACGTCCTCGCTGCCGTCATCCTCGGTCCCCGACCGCAACCGGTGCCGTCGAAGGGCAGCGTGCGCACGCAGAACTACGCCACCCTGCGCAGGGAACTCGACGAGTTCGGCAACACGATGCGGACCGTGGAGGGCTCGTTGCTGTTCGACCTCGCGCCACGACCGACGAGTTCGACATCCGGCTCGGGACTGACCGCCGTGCGCAGCATCGGCCGCAGCCTCTACTTCGGCGTCCCTCGCAACGACCGCCTGCTCGGGTACTGGGACACCGTCGCCGACCGGCTGTTCAAGATCCGCAACAGCCTCAACCTGCAGGGCGTCTTCCGTCAGATCCCCGTCTTCGAGCCGCCGATCGATCCGGCGTTGCTCGCGCGTGCAGCTGCGGCGGGCCTCGACACGTCCGCGATCGTGGCGGGCACGGCGCAACAGCTCCCCCGCCTCCGCTTCGCCCTGCTCCACCGCCAGGCGACCGAGCTCGCCCAGCAGGTGGCGGCGCTCGGGACGAGTCTGCTCGCCACGATGGAGAAGGCGGACGGCGAGGAGCTCTCGCTCCTGCGCGTCCGGCACGAACGCACGCTCGCGACGTTGACCAAGCAGGTGAAATACGGACAGCTCCTCGAGGCGACGAAGACGCGCGAGGCGGTCGTGGCCTCGCTCGACACGGCGATCACCCGGTACGCCTTCTACGAGCAGCAGCTCGGGCGCTCACTCGGCGACATCGAGGTTCCCGAGCTCGATGAGCTCGATCTTCAGCAGCTCGCCGCGTACAACCTGCGAGCCGCCGAACCGACCGTGGCGCCGCGCGACGTCCCGATCGACATCGCCACCGACGTGATCGACGAGGCCGCGGGGCGGCTGCTCAACCGCTTCGAGGCCGCCGAGCTCGACCTGCTGACAACGGCCAGGACGATCCAGGACGTCATCAAGATCGCCCAGCTCGCCGGCCAGGCGTCGTCGATGATCCCCGACTTCGGGGTCAAGTTCCACTTCTGGGGCCTCGGCGGCGACTTCGGCTTCGGTGGGACGCAGCTGGCGAAGTTCGCCCGCTTCGCGGCCGATGTCGCCCTCACGGTGGCCGACCAGATGAGCTTCGGCGCCGGCGTCGCCGCCAAGGTCGGCGGCTACGCCCGGCGCGAGCAGGACTGGGCCCACCAGAGCAATCTCGCGGCCGGCGAGATCAGCCAGGTCTTCAAGCAACTCCGCGCGGCCCAACTGCGCGAGGCGGTCGCCGAGCGGGAGTGGCACAACCACCAGGTCGAGCTGGCCCAGCTCGAGGAGGTCGAGCAGTTCCTCAACAGCGAGGGCGCCCACATCACCGGACGCGCCGCCAACAAGGCGCTCTACACGTGGCTCAAGCGAGAAGTGCGCGCCCTGTACTCGCGCACGTTCGCAGTCGCCACCGAAGCGGCGGCCAAGGCGCAGCTGGCATTGCAGCACGAGGTCGGCCGGTCGGACCTGACCTTCGTCGGGACGGACTACCTCAGCGGCAACGAGGGGCTCCTCGCCGGCGAGAAGCTGTTGTTCGACCTCACGCGCATGGAGCTCGCGTACCACGAGCACAACGAGCGCGAGCTGGAGATGATCAGGCACGTCAGCCTCGCCCAGCTGGACCCCTTGGCGTTGCTGCGCCTGCGGGCAACGGGCACGTGCCGCTTCGACGTGCCCGAGGAGCTGTTCGATCTCGACGGGCCGGGCCACTACTTCCGGCGGATCCGCGCTGTGTCGATGAGCATGCCGTGCGTGACCGGTCCTCACACGAGCGTCAACGCGACGCTTCGGCTCGTCTCGAGCGCGATCCGCCGCACCGACACCTCCGAGCTCGAGGAGCAGCGCGGACCCGCCGAAGCCGTGATGATGTCGACGGGCGCGGACGATCCCGGAGTGTTCGACGCGTCGGGCGCCGATCACCGGCGCTTGCCGTTCGAGCTTGCCGGCGCCGTGTCGTCGTGGCAGATCGACCTGCCTGGGCTGGGTCCGCAGGGCTACCGGACGTTCGACTACGACACGATCACCGACGTCGTCCTGCACATGAAGTTCACGGCGAGAGAGGGCAACCGGGCACCGGCCCTCGCCCGTCTCAAGGCGCTGACAGAAGGGGCCAAGGAAGCGACGCGCGTCCGGCTGTTTTCGCTGCGCCACGAGTTCCCTGCCGCATGGGCGACGTTCAAAGCGACGCCCGGTGACACTGCGCCGATCACGGTGACGCTCACCCGCAGCATGTTCCCGTACTGGAGCGCGAAGCTCCGGACCGAGATCGAGACGGCGATGCTCTACCGGCCACCCGCCGTCGTCGGCGACGAGCCCGTCCAGGTCGAGATCGGCGACGCCGGGATCCCAGAGTTCGACGAACCGTGGACCGTCACGGTCGAGCGCGAAGCCACCAGGGACCTCTGGCTCCTCGCCACCTGGACGACATAGGGCCCACCGGATAGATCAGGCGGGGACGGCGCCGAGCTGTTGCATGAGCGAAAGCATGTCGGCGACGCCCCAGTGCTCACACAGGAGACCGTCGCCGTCCATTCGCATGATGTCGATCAGTTCGATCTCGACGTGCTTGCCCGTCGGTGGCACACCCAGGAACTCACCATCGTGTGTCCCGGTGGCCCGCACCCGTATCGCGGCCTTGTCGCCGTCGACGATCAGGTCTTGGACGTCCATCCGGAGGTCGGGGAACGCCGAGAGCAGCATCTCGAAGTACTCCAGCGCCCCGGCCTTGGTCGGAGCGAGGCCTGGAAGCTGTTCGTGTTCGATGAAATCGTCGGCTACGAGTTCCCCGAACCCTGAGATGTCGCCTCCAGTGATGCGCTCGTAGGCGCCCCGTATCGTCGCCGCGTAGTCCATGTCTGCACCCGTTGCTTCCGTGATGAGTCCGATGAGTTCGATCCAGCCCTCGAAGGCCGTGCCGGTCCGATGGCCGACGACTCGCAACGTGCCGCACGGAGCGCCGTCCTCCGTGTGTCGCAGGATCAGGACGATCTCCCGTGCGGTGCGGGCCGCCGGCATGGTTGCACTATCGGCCGATCGGCGACCCGCAGCATCCGATGATCGTCGTATTCCTTGTCTCCAACACGGCGCGTAGTCTGGGCCGACTGGAGGCGGGATGGGCAGCGTGTTGCGAGAGCGCGAGAGCGCGAGCGAGGCCGTCGCCGCACTACTCGATTCGGCGCGAGCTGGCCGCGGCGGGGTGCTGTTCGTCGAGGGTGATGCAGGCCTGGGCAAGTCGAGCATCCTCGAGTCGGCGAGGGAACGGGCACAGCCTGATCTGCGCATCGGGCTGGGCCAGGGAGACTCGATGGAGATGTCGATGCCGTTCGGCGTGCTCGATCAGGCACTGTCGATGCTCGACGGCCCGAGCCTCCTGCGGGATTCCGACGCTCCGGTCGGGCGGCCCCAACAGCTCTATCGGCTGTTGCGGTGGCTCGAAAAGGGTGGACAGGGCGTCCTGTTCGCGCTGGACGACCTGCATTGGGCCGACTCGGACTCGCTGGAGCTGCTGTCGCTGCTCTCACGGCGAATCGGTTCGCTCCGTGTGGCGATCATCGCAACGATGCGGAGTTGGCCCGAAGACGCCCAAGCGGTCGCCGCGAGCCTTGTCGGCGCGGGGATCGCACGGCGAGTGCGACTCGCCCCGCTCAGTCGTGGGAGCGCGTCGGCGATGCTCATCGAACGAGCCGGGCGTCCCGTGTCGGACGCCGCGGCGGCCAGGGCCTGGGAGCTCTGCGCCGGGAATCCACTGCTGGTCGAGCAGGTCGCATCGGCGATCGGCTGCGGGGCCATCGATGCCTCCGCCCACGAAGCGTGGCCCCCCGTCGGGGCCGACGCGCTGTTGCTCAGCCGATTCGCCGGTCTCCCCGCGATCGCGTTGAGCTACGTCCGCGCTGCCAGCGTGCTGGGCGTCCGCTTCCATCCGGGCGTGGCGGCCGAGGTGGCAGGGCTCACCGAGCGCGAGGCCGATCGTGCCGTCGAGGCCCTCGGTCGGAGCAGCCTGATCGGGCACGTCGCTCCGGAGGGCGTGCGGTTCGTGCACCCGCTGTTCGCGCAGGCGCTGTACGACGACCTTCCGGGGCCGGTTCGGGCTCGTCTGCACACCCGGAGCTTCGAGGTGCTGTCTCGGCGCGGCCTCGAAGCAGAGGCAGCCGAACATGCGCTCCGAGCGGGCTTACGAGATGCCGACGTCGTCGGATCGCTCGAACGGGCCGGGCGGGCGGCACTGAGGGTCGGTGCCCTCGGGACCGCCGGCGCCCAGCTGACCGCTGCAGTCGAGCTGGCCGGCGACCGGGCGGAGTCCAACCTGCTGATGGCCCAAGGAGCGGCACTGCTGGCTTCCGGCGACCCGAATGCAGCCTCTGACGTGTATCGGCGTGTCCTCTCCCGCGTCGAGGACGACCCAGCGGTGCGGCCGACAGCGCTCCGGATGCGGGGCCGGGCGCTCTACGCCGCGGGCGACCACGTCGCAGCCGCGGCATGCTTCACCGACGCCATCGATCTGCTGTTGCGACGCGACCCGCTGGCCGCGACGGAGACACTCATCGACCAGGCGATGAGCATGCACATCGTGATGGGGCCCAGGGGCTGCCTCCCGCTCGCCACACGTGCGATCGAGCTCGCGGCCGGCGCGGACGACCGCCTCCGACTGCGTGCCGAGGCGGCACACGGGTACTTGATGGTGATGGCCGGCGATCCCGCCGGCCTCGAGGCTGCCGCGACTGCGGCCCGCGCAGCGCACGCGAACCCTCGACCCGAGTTGGCCGACCCCGCATGGTCGTGGGGTCTCGCCACCGTGCACGCCCATGCCGCGAAGTACCTGGAGCAGTTCGACGTCGCTGTCCGGGGCTTCCGATCGGCCCGCGTCGCCGCGGAACAGCTCGGTGCGGCGGAAGCGCTCACCATGTCGTTGATCGGCGAAGCGGAGGTGGCGGCGCGCACCGGACACCTCACCGAGGCGCTGGAGCTCAGCAATCGTGCAAGCGAGCTCACCGATCTCGTGCCCCTCGGAGCCACCCACAACGCGGTCGTCCGATTCTTCACGCTCCTCCACCTCGACCGGGCCGACGAAGCCGACGACTGCCGCCGACAGCTCGAGGCGCTGCTCGACGACCGCGACGAAGGCATCGTCCGTATCTGGGTGTTGCATCTCCAGGGGATCACCCACCTCGGCCTCGGCAGGCCCGAAGCGGCGGCCGCGGCGTACCTGCGGGCCGAGCGGCTCTCCGAACAGCTCGGAATCGGCGAGCCCTGCGTCGTTCCATGGGCAGGGCGCGCCGCCATCGCTCACGCCCGCGCCGGACGCGACGCCGACGCCGCCCGGGTGCTGGACCGGTTGGACGACTGCGCAACACGCCTACCGTGCCGCTACCCAGCGGTGGCCGCCACATTCGGTCGCGCCGAGCTCGCCATCCACCACGCAGACCACCTGACGGCCGAAAGCCACTACATCGAGGCGCTCACCCTCCACGACGACGCCGAGCTCCCGATGGAACGCGCATCCACGCTCTTGGCCTACGGCGACATGCTGCGCCGCAACGGCGCGCCGTCCCGCGCGCGAGCAATTTTCGCCGAAGCCCTCCGCACGGCCGAGGCGG
Organism: Desertimonas flava; assembly: GCF_003426815.1. Taxonomy (GTDB): domain Bacteria; phylum Actinomycetota; class Acidimicrobiia; order Acidimicrobiales; family Ilumatobacteraceae; genus Desertimonas; species Desertimonas flava. The sequence continues at coordinate 41,954 of NZ_QKYK01000035.1, read as the reverse complement.
TGAGCGCGCCCGCCCTCGCCCGCTACGCACGCGAGGGCTTGTCCTCGACCGGCGGGAGGCGGCGGCGCACGTCCCCAGACGGACGGCTCACCCCCCAGGAGCTCAGAATCGCTCGACTGATGAGATCGGGGAACAGTCGCCGCGAGATCGCAGAACGCCTCACGGTGTCGGAAGCGACCGTCCGCACGCACCTGCAGCACATCTACACGAAGCTCGACATCCACTCAGCACGCGAACTCATGACCGCCAGCACCGACCAGCTCGCCGGCAACGAGATCGACTGACCCTCGCGCCTCGTCCACGAGTCGAGCCGGGCACGAGGCGCTTGCAGCCTGCAACGCTCCGCCAAGAAATACGACGTTCGTCGGACGACACAGGACCTGGTGGATGCGCACAGTCACACCACGCAAACCGCCTCGGCCACAACGGGAACGGTGACGTCGCATCAATCCTGCGGCGGGGGCCGCTCCCCGCAATGTGGTCGTCACCCAGTCAAGGGGGTCACCATGCCGACCGTCATCGGGCACCACGACATCTCGAAGGGCAAAGATCATTGGCTCGCCTCTCCGAAGCGGGAGGAGATCTTTGGTCCCCTCGGTGTCACCAACATCCGAACGTTCGTCAACCCGGAGGACCCGGGCCAGGTTGCGGTCCTCATGGACGTTGCCGACCTCGATGCGCTCATGGCCGCAATGGGCAGCGAGGAAGCGGCCGAGGCGATGGCTCACGACGGCGTCGTGCCGGAATCGCTGGTGATCCTCGTCGAGGAATAGACGTCCCCGTCCATCGGAGTACACGCGTGCTCCTCGAGCAGTTGACGTCGCGCGGGCGTCGAGTCCGACTCATACGGTCGGGATGCCCCACCTTGTTCATCGCGCTCGCGGCGCCGAAGCCAATCACACTGATGCCGCTCCGAAGGCCTCCGGTGTCGGCTCCGGACGGAGCGACCCGTCTCACCGTCAGGATCCACTTGAGACGGTCGAGCCGTAATGGGATGGGACGTTTGGCACTGGTCGCCCTCGCCACGGTTGTGGCTGAGTGGAGCGCGAAAGGAGCTGTGCATGTGCCTCGGTGAGTACGCGACGGTCGTCGACTTGCTCGACGACGCCCACGCCGCGGTCCGGTTCGCCGACGGGACCATGCGCGACGTCTCGCTCGCGGTGCTGGCCGTCGACGGTGTGAGCGTGGAACGGGGTGACACTGTCGCCGTCTCGATCGGCATGGCGTTGCACCTCGTGGATCACGCGGAGGAGTCGCAATGATCTGGAGAGGAGCGGGCAGGGGTCGGGGCATCGGACTCGCCTTCGGAGCGGCCGGGGTGAGTGGGTTCGCCGTGTTCGTCAATGGACTGGCGGTCCGGCGCTTCGATGACGCCACCGTCTACACGACGGCGAAGAACCTCGTTGCCGGGGCATTGCTCGCCGCCGTCCTGGTCGCGACGGCACGAACCTCGCGAACGGCATCGGACCTCCGCGACGTCGCCCGGCGGGCCTGGCCGACGCTCGCCGTGATCGCCGTCGTCGGCGGCGCCGTGCCCTTCGTGCTCTTCTTCGAAGGTCTGGCGCGCGCCACCTCGACGAATGCGGCCTTCATCCACAAGACGCTCGTCGTCTGGGTGGCGATCGGCGCCACGGTCGTGCTGCGCGAACGCGTCACCGCCGTGCACGCCGCGGCGATCGGGCTGCTCGTCGTCGGCCACCTCGTGCTCACCGGCGGGATCCGTGCTGCCGGGTTCGGCTCGGCCGAGCTGCTGGTGCTCGTCGCGACGCTGCTGTGGGCGTTCGAGGTCCTGCTCGTGAAGCGCGTGCTGGTCGCCGTCCCGGCGACAATCGCGGCGACGGCACGGATGGCGGGCGGCAGCGTGGTGCTCGTCCTGTGGCTCGCCGTCACCGATCGCCTCGGCGCGCTCGTCGCCCTCGACGCCCACCAGGGGCTCTGGGTGCTGCTGACCGGGTCCACCCTCGCCGCCTTCGTCGCCACCTGGTACACGGCCCTGGCGCTCGCCCCTGCGGTCGACGTGACGGCGGTGCTGGTGTTCGGTGCGGTCGTGACCGCGCTGCTCGACCGAGGCTTGCGCGGGATCCCACTGGCGGCGGACCCCTCCGGCTATGTCCTCATCGCGCTGGGGGTGGCGGCGGTCACCGCCCGCGCCCTGCTCCGGCCGACCGGCGAACGGGCGCCGGCATGAGCGCCGCGGCCGGAACGATCACGTCCGGGCCGATCCGGTTCGCCCGGTTCGCGTTCCCTCCGAACCGGCTCGGGTACTGCGGCCCGGGCGACGGCGGCGAGCTCGCGCACTACACCCGCGGTCACGAGGATCCGGGGCTGCACGAGATCGCCGCCGAGTTCGAGGGTGCCTACCCGTACCTGCAGCTGCTCGCCGGCTCGAACCGCCGGGGCGATCCCCTCGACGCCGACGTGGTCGAGGCCTACTGGATCGGCAACGAGTTGCTCGACCACGTGCCGCTCCACGACTTCGGGACCTCGATCGACGAGCGCTTTCGGCGACGGATGGGCAGCTCGTGGCGACACGTCGACGAGAGCATCCCGGCTGGGCTGGCGAACCACGCGTACCACGTGCTGCGCGTCATGCCGTGGGCGGGGCTGATCCGCGCCGGGATCGTCGACGAGCCCCTCCGCATCGTCGACCGCTGCCGGATCAGCTGGGCCGAGGTGGTTGAGGGCGCGGGGGACGATCGGATCCTGGTGCGGCGGACCCCGCTCGTGTGGTCGGGCAGCCGGCTCGTGTACGGCGAGCCACTGGTCGAGGCGGTCGACAGCCCGATCCCTGTCGCCACGGGCGACGTCGTCGCCGTGCACTGGGACTGGATCTGTGAGCGGCTCGACGCCCGCCAGCTCGCCTGGCTGCGCCACGTCACGGATCGGCAGTTGCGCGAGCTGCACGCCGGCTGATCTGCGCCACGGTCCTCGTCGCGGCCCGCCGCACCGCGGGGTGGAGCCCGTCGCCGAACCCGAACGACGCGCCCTCGATCCCGACGATCGACAGCTCGGCCGGCATCCGTCCGAGGGCCCGGGCGAGCTCGACCGCCGCACCGACGTCGATGACGTGCGTCGACGCGGAGCCCGGCGCGAGGAGATGATGCGCCAACGCATCGGTCTGCGTGACCCGACCGGGGCGCCCGGCAGGGGCTCCGGCATCGACCACGACGACGCGGTCGTCGGGGTCCCAGTGCATCGGCAGATCGAGCACCGAGCCCTCGAACACCACGGCGTCGACACCGGGGAGCCCTGCGGCGGCGACGAGATCGCACACGACCGGACCCACGGCGTCGTCGCCGCGGTCGCGGTTGCCGACGCCGATCACGAGCAGCGTGCGCTCAGGCACCAGCGATCCCGCCACGATCGATCGAGAACCGCAGGAAGTGGGTCGCACACGAGATGCACGGGTCGTAGTTGCGGATCACCTGCTCGCAGCGGTGCCCCAGCGTGTGATCGTCGAGATCCAGGTGCGAGGCGACGAAGTCGCGCAGGTCGGCCTCGATCGCATCCTGGTTCTGGCTGGTCGGCGGCACGATCACGGCGTCGCGGATCGTGCCCGCGGCGTCGATCTCGTAGCGGTGGTACAGCGCCCCGCGGGGCGCCTCGGTGCACCCGTGACCGACGCCGGCGACCGCCGGCACGTCGAGGAACGGGCGGGCCGGCGGCGCGTACGAGCGAACGATCCGCTGCGACTCCTCGACCGCCCACAACGTCTCCAGACCGCGAACCAGGATGCTCCGGAACGGGTTGGTCTCGACGGGTGCCACGCCGAGCTCGTCGGCGACGGCCCGGATCGAGCCGGGCACCAGGTCGGCGCAGTTCATCCAGCGCGCCAGCGGGCCGGTCTGGTAGCGGCGGCCGGTGTGCTCGTCGCCGTCGAGCACGGCGTGGAGCGCGGTCGAGCGGGCGACGTGGTACTCGTGCAGCCGCTCGCCGAACTCGGCCACCGACACGTCGAGCCCGCGGTTCGACACGATCCGGCCCTCGTTGAAGGGGTACTCGGCCTCGTGGCGCAGCGACACGTACTCGGTGTCCGCAGCGAGCCGCCCGGGGATCGTCGGGTACTCGAACGTCGCCACCCAGCGCAGCAGGGCCAGCGCGCCGGCGTGCGCCCGTTCGAGGTCGGGCAGCAGGCTGTCCAGCTCGGCGCGCGTCGGGGCCCGGTAGAAGCCGCCGAGCCGGACGTTGACCGGGTGGATCGGCCGGCCACCGACCACCTCCATGATCCGGTTGCCGGTCTTCTTGAGATGCAGCACCTCGGCCATGAGCTCGGGGTGCTGCCGGGCGATCTCGATGCCCGAGTCGACGCCGACGAAGTCGGGCGCGTGGAGGAACGCCATGTGCAGCACGTGGCTCTCGATCCACTCGCCGCAGTACAGCAATCGCCGCAGCTCGCGGATCGCGCCCGCCGGGTGCACGCCGGCGAGCGACTCCATCGCGTGGGCGCTGCTCATCTGGTAGGCGACCGGGCAGATGCCGCAGATGCGGGCGGTGATGTCGACCGGCTCGGTGTAGTTGCGGCCGCGCAGGAACGCCTCGAACATCCGCGGGGGCTCGTAGATCTCGAGCTCGACGCGCTCGACGACACCGTCGCGAACCGAGACGTGCATGGCCCCTTCGCCCTCGACACGGGTGAGGGTCGGCACGTTCAGGTTGACGGTCTTGTGGGTCATCGCGAGACCTCGACGGGGGTGTCGACCAGGGCGAATGCCGTGGTGTTGAACGTGTGCAGCAGGCGGTCGATGCCGTCGCTGTCGAGGCCGAGCGCGGCGAGCTGGTGGCGGAGTGCGGCGACGTTCGGGCTCTCCATCGGGCCGAAGCAGCCGTAGCAGCCGCGGTGGAACGAGGGGCACAGTGCGTTGCAGCCCGCCTGGGTGATCGGGCCGAGGCACGCCGTGCCGTGGGCGACCATCACGCAGGTGGTGCCGCGGGCCTTGCACTCGGTGCACACGCTCGTCGTCGGCAGGCGCAGCGCGTGCCGGTTGAGGAGGGCGGCGAGCGTCTGGAGCAGCTGGCCGCGGTCGATCGGGCAGCCCCGGAGCTCGAGGTCGACGGGCACGTGGGCGGCGATCGGGGTCGACGTCGCGAGCGTCTCGACGTACGCCGGGTGGGCGTACACGATCGAACGGAACCCGTCGACGTCGCGACCGTTCCGAAGGGCCTGGATGCCGCCGGCCGTCGCGCAGGCGCCGATCGTGACGAGCAGGCGCGACTGGGAGCGGATCTCGCGGATCCGCTCGGCGTCGTGGTCCGTGGTGATCGAGCCCTCGACCAGCGAGACGTCATAGGGGCCCTGCACGACTGCGGTGGTGGCCTCCGGGAAGTAGGAGATGGCGACCCGGCCGGCGACGGCCATCAGGTCGTCCTCGCAATCGAGCAGGCTCAGCTGGCAGCCGTCGCACGACGCGAACTTCCAGACCGCGAGCGACGGCGGCTCGCCGCGGTCGATGCTCGCGGGCCAGTCGATCGGCACGGTACGGAGCTCGTGTTGCACGTCAGCGGCTCCTCATCGCTCCGCCACTGCGAGGGCCGCGGCGACCGAGGGGTAGCGCACGACCGGTCCGTCACGGCACACGATCGTCGAACCGAGCTGGCAATGCCCGCACAGCCCGTTGCCGCACTGCATGTTGCGCTCGAGCGTCAGCTGGATGTCGCGGGCGGCGACACCGCGATCGATCAGCGCTTCGGCGACGAGTTGCATCATGACGTCCGGCCCGCAGGTGAGGGCGCCGGTGCGGGCGGGCTCGAGGTTCTCGACCATCGTGGCGACGACCTCGGGCACGAAGCCCACCGGGCCACCCCAGCCGTCGGCGGCTCGGTCGATCGTGGCGACGACGCGGATCCCGCCCGCCCGCCACGCCGGGTACTCGTCGGCGTACAGCAGCAGCTCGGGGCTGCGCGCCCCGATCACCGCCACGACCTCGCCGAAGCGGTCGCGGTGCCGGAGCAGCTCGTAGATCGCCGAGCGCAGCGGCGCGACGCCGAGCCCCCCGGCCGCGATCACGACGTCGCGTCCGTCCAGCGCGAGGTCCCACGGCCGGCCGAACGGTCCGCGGACCCACAGCTGGTCGCCCGGCTGCAGGCGGGTCAGCGCGGTGGTGATCGCGCCGGCCCGGCGGATCGTGTACTCGTGAGCAGCGAGGTCCGTGGTCGCCGACGAGATCGAGATCGCGGCCTCGCCGATCCCGAACGCACCGACCATGCCGATCTGGGCGGGAAGGAAGGCGCGGGGTGGCTCACCAAGTGGTGCGACCCGCAGGGTCACGACGCCGGGGAACTCGGTGCGGGCCTCGAGCACCTCGTGGACCTGCGGGACGAGCAGCGGGTCCACCGCGCCCGGGGTGGCTGCGTGGACCGATGTCATGACCGGGCCCCCACCGGCGGCGCGAGCGCGTCGACCTCGGCGGTCAGGTCGATCCCGACGGGACACCAGGTGATGCAGCGCCCGCAGCCGACGCACCCGGACTCGCCGAACTGGTCGTGCCAGGTGCCGAGCTTGTGCGACAGCCACTGCCGGTACCGCGACATCGGCGATGCGCGATGCGGACCGACGCCGAGGTGCGAGTACTCCATGCTGAAGCACGTGTCCCACACCCGCGTGCGCGTCGAGCTCTCCCCGTCGAGCGCGACCACATCCTCCATGTCCGTGCAGAAGCAGGTCGGGCACACCGCCGTGCAGTTGCCACAGGTCAGGCAGCGCTCGGCGACTGCAGCCCAGTGGGGGTGCTCCACGTCGAGAACGAGTTCGGCCGCATCGTCGCGAAGCTCGCGCCCCATGGGCGGTGCGTCGGGGTCGAGCTCGAGCTCGACCCGGCGCACGAGGTCGTCGGGCGCGATGTGCAGACCGAGTTCGTCGACCAGCTCGCGGCCTCGATCGCTCCCGCAGCGCACGAGGTACGTCACGCCGGCCGCTGGATCCTCGAACTCGGTGAGCGCCAGGTCGTACCCGTGGTCCGCGGCCCGCGCGTACCCTGCGCTCTCGCAGAAGCAGGTGGCGGCGGGGCGGGCGCAATCCACGGCGACGAGGAACAGTCCGGCCCGACGGGCGAGGAACGCCGGGTCGGCGTGGGGCCCACCCGTCTGCGTGCCCTCCAGGATCTCGAGGGCGCGCAGGTCGCACGCCCGCACCCCGATCACGGCCCGGCTCACCGCGTCTGTTCGGAACGGTTCGACGATGATCGACCCGTCGCGCCGGTGCATCGTCCACACCGGGCTGCGCGGCGGGTGCACGATCGACTTGAGCGAGTCCGGACCGAGCCCGTAGGCGAAGCGCAGGTCGCTCCCGGTCGGCACGAGCCGATAGGTCGCCGCCTCCTGCTCGTCGGTGACGCCGATCGGCAGATCCCCCGCCGAGGTGATCGGGCGCAGCCGGATCGCACCGTCGGCGACGACAGGACCAATGACCTCGTCGAACTGTCGTGTCATCGCAGCGACCAACCGATCGAGCCCACCGGCGCGCATCACCCAGGGACCGGTCGCGCTGGGGAAGCGATCGACTCGCGTGTCATCCACACATGCATCGTCGGCCCCCGCGTCGCTGGCCGCCAGAGTCTTTGGTCGCTTCCGCGAGAGCGTCGGCGCTCACAAGCAGCCCGGGAACGTAAGAACCCCCTGCTCGGCAGGGGGTTCTCTCCGAGCGGACGACGAGATTCGAACTCGCGACCCTCACCTTGGCAAGGTGATGCTCTACCAACTGAGCCACGTCCGCGTGGGACCCTCAGAATAGCAGCCGGTCTCGCCGACCGGGCAGACCGATTTCGGTCGATCCGAGGGCGTGCTACCGGCCGCCGCCGAGGTCGACGCGCAGGGTGAGCACGCCGTCCTCGAGCGTCGCTTCGGCATCGCCGACGATGGCGAAGTCCTGGAAGTCGAGCTGGGCCTGGGCGAGGAACTGCTGCCGTTCCTCGCCGGCGACCGGTGGGAGGGGCCGGCGTTTCACCGCCGCCGCACGCTCCCGGAAGCGCTCCAACATGGCGTCGACATCGAGTGTGGCCATGGGTTCGATCGTACCCAGCGGCTTCCGCGACGAGGCTCAGTCGTCGCCGGCTTCGCCGTCGCCGCTTCCGCCCTCGGCGGCGTCGACGGTTGCCTCGACGGTGGCGTCGCCCACCTCAGGCTCCACCGGCACACTCGGCTCCACCGGCTCCACCGGCACACTCGGCTCCACCGGCTCCACCGGCACGCTCGGTTCCACCGGCTCGGCCGGGACGCTCGGCTCGACGGGCTCGACCGGGACGCTCGGCTCGATGGGCTCCACCGGGACGACGGGCTGTTCCGGTTCGACGGGGGCGATGGTTTGTTCCGACACGGGGGCCTCCTCCTCGGGTGCCGGCACCGTCTCCGATGGCGCGGCGCCCGACGTGGGGTCCGTACCCACGGCGGCTGCGAGCGAACCACCGGCGAGCGGTTCAGCGCCGGCGGGGCGGGCGCTGTCGAGGGCGTCGGCGCGTCGATCCTCGTCGCTGCGGCGCCAGGACCGGTCACCCATCACCTCCAACGGCCCGAGGGCGGCGTGATCGCGGCGGGTCGCTCTCACGAGCGAGATGCCGAGGAGCACGAGCGCCAAACCGGCGACGGCCAGGATCGCCGCGAGGGCGTAGATCAGCGGCGCCGTCGAGGCGAGGAGCGGTCCGGAGCGGGCGAGCACGGCGCAGATCTTCGCAGCTTCACCTCTGGTGCGCCGAACACCACACGGTGGTCCGCCCACCGATCGTGGCGCGCATCAGCGGCGCGCCATCACGGGGACAGGGCATGTCGGCTCGACGGGCATCCGGCGACAGCACGCCGGTGTGGCTGCCGCCGCGCCGGAGCATCACGGGCAGCCGCCGCTTGATGGCCGAGTGGAGCGCGGCGACCTCGTCGTCGTTCAAGGATCGGGCCGCCCGCCTGGGATCGACCCCCGACCACCACAGCACCTCGTCGGCGAGCATGTTGCCGAGCCCGGCGATCGCCTCTTGGTCGAGCAGCACGGCCTTCACGGGCGCCATGCGACGAGCGAGCACGGCGGCGAGTTGACGGCGAGTGAGGCGCAGGGCATCGGGACCGAGGCGGCCGATGTCGGGTTCGAGGACCACCCTGCCGAGCCGCCGGGGATCATGGAGTCGTAGCCGCACCGGCCCGCGGCCGTCCGCCGGCTCGACCTCGAGCACCCAGCGGTCCCACCGCGGGTGGTCGTTGCCGCTGCCGTAGGCGAGCTCGCCGATCGTGCTCACGTCGTCGACCAGCCAGCGACCCGTCATACCGAAGTGGACGCCGACCCGACCGCGGTCGGTGACGATCACGAGCTGCTTGCCCCGCCGGTCGAGGGACTCGATCTCGGCGCCGGTGATCAGATCGTCCACACCCGGCCCGACGACCAGGTCGTCGGTGCGGAGCACCCGGCGGACGACGGCGCCCGACAGCAGGTCGGCGACACCGCGCCGCGCCAGCTCGACTTCCAGCACTTCGGGCACGGTGCGAGTGTGGCGCGTCGGGAGGGCGATACGACACACTCGGTGGGTGCTCGTCGCCATCAGTCCGACCGACATCCTCGGCCTCGCCGCCATCATCGCGGTGTGCGTCGGGATGCTCTACCTGGCCAGTCGCATCGAGCCGCACTGGGTGTCCAAGGACGACTCGAGGTTCCTGTCCACCGCCCAGGAGCTCGACCAGTGGGGCACGGCGTTCGGGCGGCGCCACGAGGTCCGCGTCAACATCGACCCCGACGACAACGTGTTGCACCTCAGCCGGCGGTCGATGCTGCGACCGACCTCGGGCGTGTGGACGATCTCGGCCAAGGTGCCGACACCGCCACGCGGACGTGTGATCTACCTGCTCAAACGCGTCGGTGAGGCCCCGCCGACGAAGAGCCGCCTCGGTGGCCGGTCGGCCACCGTCGAGCCCGACACGGGTCAGATGGCGCTCCGACTCCCCGCCAAGAGCCGCGTCGTGCCAATACTCGACGCCATGCTCGACGGCACCCCCCGGCCGGGCCAGGACCCCCACGACGACCCCCACCACGACCCCATGGACGAAGGACTCACCGATGGCTGATACGACCGATCTGACCGGGCGCGTGGCCCTCGTGACCGGGGCCAGCTCGGGACTCGGTCGCCGATTCGCCACCGTGCTGGCCGCTCACGGAGCGGCCGTCGCCATCACGGCCCGGCGCACCGACCGGCTCGACGAGCTGGCCGCCGAGATCACCGCAGCCGGCGGCAAGGCCGTGCCGCTCGCTCTCGACGTCACCGACGCCGCGGCCATCGTGAGCGTCGTCGAGGCCGCCGAGGCCGCCCTCGGGACGGTCGACATCCTCGTCAACAACGCCGGCATCCCCGATGCCCAGTACGCCACGAAGATGTCACTCGAGCTCATCGATGCGGTCCTCGACACCAACGTCCGGGCGCCCTTCCTGCTGTCGGCCGAGGTGGCCAAGCGCCTCATCGCCGCCAAGCAGCCGGGGCGCATCGTCAACATCTCGTCGTTGAGCTCGTTCCACTACGCCGGCGAGGGCGCGGCGCTCTACTCGGTGTCGAAGGCGGCCGTGAACCGCATCACCGAGGCGCTCGCCGTCGAGTGGTCGAAGTTCCACATCAACGTCAACGCCATCGCCCCCGGCGCGTTCGCCTCGGAGATGATGGACGGGATGATCTCCCGGCTCGGCGACTTTCCCTCGCAGTCTCCGCGCAAGCGCCTCCCCCAGCCGTCCGGCCTCGACAGCACGCTGCTCTACCTCGTCGCCCCGGAGTCGGAACACGTCACCGGCACCGTCATCAAGGTCGACGACGGCCAGGGCTCCCGCTGACCCAACCTGACGGGAGGGTAAATACCCCACCGAACCGTCCGGTATCTACCCTCCGGTCGGACGAGCGACAAGCGGGCGGCCCTCCCCCGCGCACGCCCTTCAGCGCACCGCGCTAGGGCAGTTTGCGGTGCTCGAGGAAGTCGGCGAGCGGTTCGGCGAACTGGTCGAGGTTGATCAGGAAGGCGTCGTGGCCGTGCGGCGACACGATCTCGTGGTAGCCCGCCGGCACGCCGACCGACGCCAGCATCTCGGTGATCTGGCGCTGCTGGTAGGCCGGGTACAGCATGTCCGAGGAGATCCCGATCGACAGGCACGGCGCCTGCACGCGTGACATCGCCCCCTCGAGGTGCCAGCGGCCGCGGGCGACGTCGTGGAGATCCATCGCCTTGCCGATCACCAGGTAGCTGTTGGCGTCGAAGCGGTAGCCCAGCTTGGTGCCGTGGTGCTCGAGATAGCGCTCCACCTCGAACTGCTGCCACAGCCCGAAGCGATCGCCGAAGCGTGAGCGCTGGGCGATGTTACGACCGAAGCGATCGGTGAACACGTTGTCGCTGCGGAACGTCACCTGGGCCACCATGCGGGCGATCGCCAACCCGTCGCCCGGGCCATCGCCCGGCTCGGCGTCGTAGTAGTCGCCGCCGCGCCAACGGGGGTCGAGGGCCAGCGCCCGACGTCCGATCGCGCCCCAGGCGATCTGCTGCGCGGTGGCCTGCATGCACGTGGCGATCGGGACGAACCCGCCGACACGTTCGGGATACATGACCGCCCACTCGAGGACCTGCATCCCGCCCATCGATCCGCCGATGACGGTGTGCCAGACGGGGATGCCGAGGTGGTCGGCGAGCCGAGCCTGGGCCCGCACCATGTCACGGATCGTGATCACCGGGAACCGTGAGCCGTACGGGCGGCCGTCGTCGGGGTGGGGCGACGACGGGCCGGTCGAGCCCTGGCAACCGCCGAGGACATTGGGGCACACGACGAACCAGCGGTCGGTGTCGATGGGGCGCCCGGGCCCGATCATCCCGTCCCACCAGCCGGGTGTGGCGTGGCCCCGGCCGGCCGGGCCAGCGGCGTGGCTGTCGCCCGTCCAGGCGTGGCAGAGCAGCACGGCGTTCGAGGCGTCGGGAGCCAGCTTGCCGAACGTCTCGTAAGCGATCGTGACATCGGTGAGCGTCGCCCCGGAGTCGACGGCGAAGCGACGGCCTCCGTCGACGGTCGGGTCCGACGACGCGAACGTGAAGAACTGCCGGTGCCCCGGGTTGTCGCCGGGCTGCCATGCGCCGGTCGCCGGCACCGGGTCGGTCACGTTTGCCATCTCATCCAGCCATCTCATCCAGCCATCTCGTCGGTCTGTGTCGTCGTCGGCATGCGAGCGGCTGGAACGCCGGTTTGCCGGACCTGCCGGCCACATCCCGCCACGGCGAGCCGTGGTGGAGGCACCTTGGAGCGTTCGTCCAGGTTGCCGGGCCCGGGCATCCGGGCCGCTCGTAATGCTGGCGAGAGCGTATCAATGCCGACCCGCCACTTCGCGGCTCGTTGTCGACGCGGTCGTCCTCTCATGGCCAGAAGGTGAACGACTACCCTCGGCACATGCGAGTCCTGGTGGTCGGCGCGGGAGGGGTCGGATCGGCATTCGTGACGATCGCCTCTCGGCGCAAGGTCCTCGAACACATCACCGTGGCCGACATCTCGCAGGCCCGGGCCGACTTCGCCGCCAGCACGGCAGCCGGCAACGAGCGCGGGGACCGCATCACGGCGACCACCGTCGACGCCTCGTCGTCCGAGCAGGTCGCCGAACTGGTCAGGGCCTCGAAGGCCGACGTCGTGCTCAACGCCTGCGACCCCCGCTTCAACCCGGGCATCTTCGACGGGGCCTTTGCCGCCGGTGCCCACTACATCGACATGGCGATGCACATGTCCGAGCCGCACCCGGAGCGACCGTTCAGCGAGATCGGCGTGATGCTCGGCGACGCCCAGTTCGCCGTCGCCGACCAGTGGGAGGAACGCGGGCAGTTGGCGCTCGTGGCGATGGGGGTCGAGCCGGGGTTCTCCGACGTGGTCGCCCGCTTCGCCAGCGACCACCTGTTCAGCCGCATCGACGAGATCGGGGTCCGCGACGGCGCCGACCTCGTCATCGACGGCTACGACTTCGCCCCGACGTTCTCGATCTGGACGACGATCGAGGAGTGCCTCAACCCGCCGATCATCTACGAGCGCGAGCGCGGCTGGTTCACCACCGAGCCGTTCAGCGAGCCGGAGGTCTTCACGTTCCCCGAGGGCATCGGGCCGCTCGGCTGCGTGAACGTCGAGCACGAGGAGGTCGTCCTGATGCCCCGCTGGCTCGACGTCGGCCGCGTGACGTTCAAGTACGGCCTCGGCGACGAGTTCATCGAGGTGCTGCGCACCTTGCACAAGCTCGGCTTGGACGGCACCAAACCGGTGGCGGTGCCGGCGCCGGATTCGGCCGACCGGGTCAGCCGCGTGTCGCCCCGCGACGTCGTGGCCGCCGTGCTGCCCAACCCGGCCGAGTTGGGCAAGGACATGAAGGGCCGCACGTGCGCCGGCACGCTGGTGACGGGCGCCGGGCTCGACGGGAAGCCCCGCTCGACGTACCTCTACCACGTCGTCGACAACGCCTGGTCGATGCGCGAGTTCGGTCACCAGGCCGTCGTCTGGCAGACCGCCGTGATGCCGGCCGTGGCCGTCGAACTGCTGGCGACGGGGTCGTGGTCCGGCGCCGGCGTCCTCGGCCCCGAAGCGCTCCCGTCCGAACCGTTCCTCGAGCTCCTCGACGAGCAGGGCGTGGAATGGGAGTGGGAGGACTACCCGTACGCGCCGGGCCGCTATCCCGAACCCGTCGAGCGGTAGACGGCGCCGCCGGGCGCGGCCCTCAGGCGAACGTGCCGATCACCGGCTGGGCGAAGCGGAGTCGCTGGTCGAAGCCGGCCTCGTAGGGCATGAAGCCGTTGCGGTCGGGATAGATCAGCTGGTTCATGGCGAAGGGCTCGCCGCGGTACCAGGACGCCGCCACGTCGAACAGCCCACCCCACTGCTCGAGGTCGACCGGGACGAAGCAGGCGCGCAGCTCGTTGTCGAGCAGGCCGACCACCTCGGCGCCGACCGGGATCTCGGTACCGCCGCGCAGCAGATCGGCGACGAGGCCGATCAACCCGCGGGCGGCCACGGGCGTGAGCCCGAAGACCACGACGTCGGCGAAGCCGGTGTGGTCACCGAAGCCGATCGTGTACGTGTAGCCCGCCCGCGGCGGATCGGCGTCCGGATCAGGAGCCACGGGCTCGACGGCGAAACCGTCGGTCTCGATCATCCACTCGATCTTCTCGGCGTGGGGGATGTGGAAGTCGGGGAGCTCACCGGCCATGGCGACGCGACCCTATTCCGAGCGGCTGCCGGCGGCAGGGTCAGCAGGTGGAGCTCGGCTCGAGCGTCCGGTCGGCGAGCCCGCGCAGCCACGCGACGCCGTCGCGATACGCGGCGTCGGCGCTGTCCACATGGCCACCGCCGGCCAACACCCGCCGCTCGATCAACTGCCCGACCGTGCAGAGCCGTTGCATCATCGCCTCGCTGTGAGTGGGGGGCACGCTGCGATCACCGTCGCCATGGAACAGCAGGATCGGCGCGCCGACGGCGACGTGCCCCGTGTTGTTGACGGCGAGGAGCGAGGCGAACGGCTCGACGGTCGTCGGGTCGGCGACGACGTACGGAGGCCCGGGCATCGACGGAACCGACTCGTCGAAGCAGTGCTCACCGAGGAGATGGAGCAGCTCGATGCCCGACGGGCTGAGCACGGTCGGCAACTGGTCCTCGAGCTCGGGATGGCCGGCGACGAGCCCGGCGACGATCGACACGGTCAACGCGCCGTACTCGGAGCGCTCGGATCCTGAACGCGCGAGCGTGCTGATCTCGGTCGCCGGCGCACCGAGCACGACGCCAAGTATCGACAGCTCGGGCGCCCACTCGCCCGCCAACTGCGCGGCGAACATCGCCGCGTGCCCACCCTGGGAGAACCCGACGAGGCCGACCGCGTCGCCCGCTCCGATGTCCGGGAGCTGACGGGCCGCGAGTCCGGCGTCGAGCATGCTGCGCCCTTCGCTGATGCCCACGAGGTAGGGATGGATGCCGGGGCCACCGAGGCCCTCGTAGTCCGTGGACACGACGGCGAACCCGGCGGAGGCCGCGTTCTCGACGCCGAGGAAGTCGGTCGCGTAGAAGTCACGATCGGCGTCGACGGCACGCGACGGCGCGCACGCGTCGGCCAGCCCGGTGGTGCCGTGGCCGTGCAGGAGCAGCGGACGGCCGCCGGCGGGCACCGGCGAGGCCGGGTCCAAGGCCGCCAGACCGGTGACGACCGTGGACGCTCCAGCGACGGTCTCCGACAGGTACATGATGCGGAAAACCGTGGCGTCGCCCGCCCCGGTGCTGGCCCGGACGAGCTGGTAGCGCAGCAGGTCACCGTGCCGTCCGTCGGGGATCGGATCCGGGATCGAGTAGAACTCCACGTCTCCGGGCATGAACTGAACAGGATCACGTCGCAGGTCGCTGCCGTCGATGGGCGCGGCAACTCCTGCGGTGCCGACGAACGTCGCGGTGGCGAGGATGGTGGTAGCCGACGCGACGACGACTCGAAGACCGCGGCGGACGGTCACGCACGATGTCTAGCGCAACCGTCCGCTGCCGCCACTACCGGGACAGCAACTGGCCCCGGGCCTTGCGACCCGGGGCCAGCCGTTTCAGATGCGGCCGCCGCCGACGGCCACATCCGGATTCACCGCTTCGACGGCGGCCGGGTGGCGAAGATCGCCGCGCCGCCGGCGAGGAGGAGTGACGCTGCGACCAGCACCAGGGGAGCAGTGGATCCGCCGGTCTCGGGCATCTGTCCGAGGGGCGGGGCCAGGGTCACCGTCGGCCGCCCGGGGCTCCCTCCGCCGGGAGTGGTCGGCACGACCGGTACCACCGTCGAGTTCGTCGGAGGCACGGTCGGCTCGGTGGGAGGCGTCGTCGGCTCAGTCGGCGGGGTCGTCGGCTGAGTTGGCGGCGTCGTCGGCTCCGTGGGAGGCGTCGTCGGCTCGGTGGGCGGGGTCGTCGGCTGAGTTGGCGGCGTCGTTGGCTCCGTGGGAGGCGTCGTCGGCTCGGTGGGCGGCGTCGTTGGCTCCGTGGGAGGCGGCGGGTTGAGCCCGCCGTAGAGATCGACATGGCTGATGTCCCGCTCGTTGCCCTGATCGTTGAACTCACGCGAGGTGAGCACGGTGCCGGGTTCGAGCGAGCCATCCCACAGCTTGTCGTCGTTGTTGCCGGCCTTCGTGTAGGCGGCGACCCAGAAGTCGAAGCCGTAGTCGGCCGGATCGGGAATGGTGAACGTGGGGGCGTCGACCGAGATCTCCACGTGGTTCGCACCGGGGGGATGGGGACTGTCGGCCGCGACACGGAGCGGGAGCACGACAGCGAAGGCCGCCGTGACCAGGGCCGTGATCGCCGCCACGATCTTCGACCGTCTCATGATTTCCTTTCCGCCAGCGCGCGCGTACCCGTCGCGGGGTGCGGCAGCTCGCTGGAGAAGACTCTCGAGCGCTGGGTCCGCCGTATTCGACCCTTTCCACCGCGCTCGGTCTCTTTCTCGATCACAATGTTACTGGCGGTAGCGTTGTCGCGTAGGGTCGTTGGACCCTACGCGACGCCAACCAAGGACCCGACCGGTGCACATCACCCACACACCAGTCCGTGACCGACCCAGGCCGACTTGGGGCGACGCCGGGACACGGTTACCGTCGGCGCTGCGATGTACCGCTTCCTCCTCCGGCCGAAGTGGCTGCTGTTCCACTTCCTCGTGCTCGCCGGGGTCGTCGTCATGGTCAACCTGGCGTTCTGGCAGCTGCGCCGGCTCGACGAACGGAAGGACTTCAACGCCCACGTGTCGGCCAACATCGATGCCGCGCCGGTGGGTCTCGCCGACCTGGTCGCCATCGACGCCGAGCCGGGGGATCCCGCACTCTTCGATGCCGAGTGGCGGCCCGTCACCGCGTCAGGCGAGTACCTGGTCGACGAACAGTTCGTGGTGGTCAACCGGTCACAGAACGGGATCGCCGGGCTCATCGTCGTCACGCCGCTCCGCCTCGCCGACGACCGCATCCTGCTCGTCGAGCGAGGCTTCGTGCCACTGAGCGAGGAGGATGCGATCGCGTCGCTCCCGCCCCCCGAGGGCGAGGTGGAGGTGCTCGGCCGCCTGCGCCGCAGCCAGCAGCGCGAGAGCGTCGGGCTGGCCGATCCCGGCGAGGGCGACCTCGCGCAGGTGCAACGGATCGACATCCCGCGGCTCTCCGCCCAACTCCCGGGCGACCCCGTCCCGATGTACGTCGAGCTGATCGCCTCCGACCCGCAGGAGCGGGCGGCGCTTCCGGACCCGCTCCACGAGCCGACGCTCAGCGAGGGCTCGCACCTCTCCTACACGGTGCAGTGGTTCATCTTCTCGCTGTGCGCCGTCGTCGGATGGGTCTTCGCCGTGCGCCGTTCGATCGCCACGCGCCGCGCCGAGGAGATCACGCCCCCCGACGCGACGTAGCGTTCCGGCGTGTCCGAGTGGTGGCAGCGCAACATCATCGAGCCGCGCAAGCTGGCGTTGCTGCTGTGCTGTGCCGCCTTCGTCGTCACCTTCGCCACCACCCGGACGATCACCCGGTTGATCCGCTCGGGACGCGGACCGTTCAAGGACAACGTGTCGTCGTCCGGACTGCACGTCCACCACGCCGTGCCCGGCCTGATCCTGCTCGTGGTCGGGGCGATCCTGGCGATCGGAGCGCCCCCGGCGCCGCCGTGGCGTGAGATCGCCGGGGTCCTCGTCGGCGTCGGAGCCTCCCCCGTCCTCGACGAGTTCGCCCTGATCCTCCACCTCGACGACGTGTACTGGTCGGCCGAGGGCCGGGTGTCGGTGGAGATGATCAGCCTGGCCACCGCGGCGATGGGCTTCGTCCTCGTCGGCGCCGTGCCGTTCGGCGTGAACGACGTCGGCGGCGCCGAGCTGACGTTCCGCGGTGGAGCCCTCGTCACGATGGTCGTCAACGTCGCCCTCGTCGTGGTGGCCGTGATGAAGGGCAAGTACAAGCTGGCCCTCATCGGAGCGTTCGTGCCGGTGGTGTCGGCACTGGCGGCGATCCGGCTCGCCCGGCCGAAGTCACGGTGGGCCCGTCGTTACGGCGAGGTCGAGCTCGCCCGAGCGACTGAGCGGGCCGCCCGGTTCGACGCCCGCTGGGATCCGATCGGCGACCGCCTCGCCGACCTCGTCGCCGGCCGGATGGAGGGCCCGCCGGCGTCGTGAACGATCAGGACGCCAGCGTCGACGCCACCCGGCTGGCGAGGGCGACCGTCGGCGCGTAGAGGCCCGACGCCGGCAGCTCCAGGGCCGACGAGTCGGCCACGTACAGGCCCTCGTGACCGGCGACGGCGCCGTCGGTGTCGACCACCGCGCGGCACGAACCCGCGGCGTGGAAGTACCCGACGGCGTCGGTGATCCTCCAGCCGGCGACGACCCCGCGGAACGGGCGCGAATCGAGCAGGTTGACCGCCAGCGTGACCGCCTCGCCGAGCGCCGTCGCGTCGTCCGGATCGAGCGGGTCGAACGACAGACGCACGTCACCGTCGATCGTCACCCGTCCCCGCCGCCGGTGCCGGAGAGCGCCGACGACCAGGGCGCCCCGGCCGGGAGCCCCGGCGCCGACATGGTTGAGCGGCACGATCTCGGTGCCGGACCGCCGCAGCACCGCCCCGGTGACCAGGCGGTCGTCGCCGACGACCGCCGACCGATCGAGCAGCAGATCGATGACGCGCGACGGGTGATCGGCGAACTCGCCCATCCCGGGTGCGACCACACCCGAGCGCATCAACAGCACGGGCGAGTGCACGGCGCCGGCACACACCACCACGGCGTCGGCGTCGATGACGCCGCCGTCGGCCAGCGTGACGCCCACGGCGCGCGATCCGTCGAAGCGGATCGCGCGGACCTCCGCTCCGCTCACGACGTCGAGGTTGGTCCGTTCTCGCACCGGTGCGAGGTAGATGTCGTGGGCGCTGAGCAATCGCCCCTGGCGCCGGGCCAACACGGCCGGCCGGGCGTCCGGCGACGCCGCGAGCAGTGCTCTGTCCACCGGGCCGAGCTCGGCGTCAGTCACCGTGTCGGCGGGGAGCAGGTCGAGCCCGTCGCCCGACAACACGGCGCCGTTGACCCGGCTCGAGCCACCGAGCCCCCGCCCCTGCACGTACGCCTGGAGGGACGGCCACACCCCGCTCGCCACCGCCAGGTCGGCGAGTGAGCTCGCCCCGTCAAGGCGTCCGCCCTGGCCGTCTCCCGCCTCGACGAGGGTGACGTGGTACGTGGCGACGTCGCTCAGCCGGGCCGCGACGACGCAGCCGGCGGTGCCGCCGCCCACGACCAGCCAACGCTTCTGCATCGCCGTCGTCAGGGCGCCATGCCCTCGATCAGGTGGGCCGAATCGTTGTAGCGGTCGACCCGCCAGTGATCCCAGGGCATGTACGTGAGCCCGGTGAGCGACGCGTTCGACGTCCACAGGTCGAACCCGCCCGCCACCGGCGCCCCGACGGCGTGGCGGACCGCGGCGTCGACCACGCCACCATGGGTGCCGACGAAGATCACACGACCCGGGTGGTTGGCGACGACCCGGTGCAACGTCTCGACGACGCGCGCGCTCAGTTCGGCGATCGTCTCGCCGCCTGGGAACACCGCCTGGGTCGGGTCCCCCGGCCACTCGGGCCGGCCGTACCGCCGGACGAACTCGTCGAAGCTCAGCCCGTCGCACTCCTCCCCCGGATCCAGCTCGCCGAACCCCTCGTCGACGATCGGCTCGCCGAGACCCGTGGCCGCCCCGACGATCGACGCCGTCTCGATCGCCCGGCGGAAGTGACTGGACATCAGCACGGCACCCGCCGCCTCGCCCGTGGCCTTCAGGCGTCGACCCAGCGCCTCCACCTGTTCCCGGCCCGCTCCGCTCAGTCCCCGGCACGAGCGCGGGCCGCCGACGAGGCGGTTGGCGTTGGCGACCGACTCGCCGTGTCGGATCAGCACGAGCGACGTCAACGCCTCGGGCGGATCCGTGTTCGGCGGCGAGTCGTCAACGGGCTCCAGATCGTCGTCATCGGTCACCTCGTCAACGCTACGTGGCGACCGCCGCGGCCTGAACAATCTGTTCAAACTCGCGGGCCGAGCGGGCCCATCCTCTAGGGTCACAGCAGTGCCCCCGGGTCCCCAACCGGCGTCCAGCCGGCTGATCATCCGATCCATCCACGACGACCCGCGCGGGGTGGCGATCCGGGACGCGGCAGCCCACCACGGCATCGACCTCGGCGGTCCCGTCGGGGTGGCCGACATCGTGTTCGTGGCCGGCGAGCTGTCCGACGACGACCGCCGCGAGCTGGCCGCCTTCCTCGCCGACCCGTTGCTGCAGACGGCGTCGTGGGAGGCGCCGTCCGCCGGTGACCCGGCCACGTCGCCGGACTCGGCGACGGCCTACGAGGTGACGTTCCATCCGGGGGTCACCGACGGCGCGGCCGACGCCCTGATGCAGGCGGCCGCCCACCTCGGCGTGAAGGTCACCGCCGCCGCCTCGGGGCGCCGCATCGAGTTCCCCGCGGGGACCGATCACGACACGCTCGACGTACTGCTCCGGCGAGTGGTGGCCAACCCCGTGATCGAGCGCTGGGCACCCGGCCGCATCGAGCCGGCCTTCGCCCCCACCGAGTCGATCGCGCCTCAGGCAGCCGTGGTCCCTATTCGCAACCTCGACGAAGCGGGTCTCGCCGCACTCAACGTCGAGCGGGCGATGGCCCTCGATCCGGCCGAGCTGCTGGTCATCCAGGCGCACTTCGTCGACCTTCGCCGCGACCCCACCGACGTCGAGCTGGAGACGCTCGCCCAGACGTGGAGCGAGCACTGCGCCCACAAGACGTTCCGCGCGGCGATCACCGTGCGCGACGCCGACGGCGCGACAAGCGAGATCGCCCCACTGCTGCGTCAGTTGCGCGACGCCACCGACCGCGTCGACGCGCCGTTCGTGCGCTCGGCGTTCGTCGGCAACGCCGGCATCGTGTCGTTCGCCGAGGGCGAGTCGCTCGCCCTCAAGGCCGAGACGCACAACCATCCGTCGGCCGTCGAGCCGTTCGGCGGCGCCAACACCGGCGTCGGCGGCGTGATCCGCGACGTGATGGGGGCCGGGCACAAGCCCTTCGCCGTCACCGACATCTTGTGCTTCGGCCCCGCCGACACGCCCGACGGCGACGTCCCCGACGGCAGCCTGCACCCCCGGCGCATCATCGCCGGCGTCGTCGACGGCGTGGCCGACTACGGCAACAAGATCGGCCTACCCAACGTGGCCGGCGCCGTGCTGTACGACCCGGCGTTCACCACCAACCCGCTCGTGTTCGCCGGCTGCATCGGTGTCGCCGACGACGACCCGAAGGTGGCCGTGCAGCCCGGTCCGCACCCCGGAGACCGGGTGGTGGTCATCGGCGGCGCGACCGGTCGTGACGGCATCCACGGCGCCACGTTCTCCAGCCTGGCGATGGACGCCAGCACGGGCGAGGTCGCCGGGGCGAGCGTGCAGATCGGCGATCCGGTCACCGAGAAGCTCCTCATCGACGTGCTCGACGAATCCCGCCACCTCTGGACGGCGATCACCGACTGCGGCGCCGGCGGCCTGTCGTCGGCGGTGGGCGAGATGGCCGCCGAGCCGGTAGGCGAGCATGGGCTCCAGGCGATCGGCGCCGACGTCGATCTGCTCGACGTGCCGCTGAAGTACCCCGGCCTCGAGCCGTGGGAGATCTGGCTGTCGGAGGCCCAGGAGCGCATGGTGCTCGCCGTGGCCCCGGCCGACGTCGACGAGCTCAGGGCCGTGTGCGCCCGGCATCGCGTCGACCTCGCCGACATCGGCGAGTTCACCGGCAGCGGGCGTCTCGTCGTCCGCGTCGGCTCGCAACCGGTGCTCGATCTCGACGTCGGCTTCCTCCACGACGGCCGCCCGCAGCGGCGGATGACGGCCGAGGCGAACGTGCCGTCAGGTATCACGAGCGGCCGCGTCGTCGACGACCCAGGGGCGACCCTGCTCGCCCTGCTCGCCCACCCCAACATCGCGTCGAAGGCCGACGTCGTGCATCGATACGACCACGAGATCGGAGGCAACACCCTGGTGCGGCCGCTGGTCGGCGACGACGATCACGGCCACGCCGACGGTGTCGTCCTCGCCCGCCCGGGCAGCTCGCACGGCGTCGCCGTCGGCATCGGCGTCAACCCGTGGCACGGCGTGCACGACCCCAAGGCGATGGCTCACGCCGCGGTGGACGAGGCGATCCGCAACGTGGTCGCCGTCGGCGCCGATCCCGATCGCGTGGCGCTGCTCGACAACTTCTCGTGGGGCGACCCTCGTGACGAGGCGACGCTTGGCGGGCTCGCCGCCGCGGTTGCCGGCTGCTGCGACGCGGCGCTGGCGTACGAAGCTCCGTTCGTGTCGGGCAAGGACTCGCTGAACAACACCTACACGGGTCGGGACGGGCTGCGCCACGCCGTGCCGCCCACACTGGTCATCACCGCCGTGGCCCACGTGCCCGACGCCGCGGCGTGTGTCACCACCGAGTTCACGGCAGCCGGCAACGTGCTCGTGCAGCTGGGTCCGACCGGCGAGCATTTCGCCGGTAGCCATCTCGATCTGATCCACGGCGTGCACGGCGAACCGTCGCCCGAGGCCGGCGTCGTGGCCCAGCCCGACGCCAATGCGCTCGGCCGCTATCGCGCGCTGCACGCGGCGATCCTCGACGGCACGGTGAAGTCGTGCCACGACGTCAGTGAGGGCGGACTCGCCGTCGCCGTCGCCGAGATGTGCATCGCTTCGGGCCTCGGCGCCTCGGTCACCGTGCTCGCCCACCACGACGTGGAGGCGGCGCTGTTCTCCGAATCCTCGGGCCGCCTCGTCGCCGAGGTCGCGGCCTCCGATGCCGATGCGTTCGTCGCCCGCTTCGACGGGATCGGCGGGGCCACGGTCATCGGCACCGTCACCGGCGACGCCATGCTGACGATCACCGACGTCGCCAGGATCGCCGTCGCCGATCTCACCGCCGCCTTCACCGGCCGCGGGCAGGACTCGTCGACGATCTGGGCACGAAATGACGCAGATCTGACCCGATCGGTGCCCAGACCGTCGGGGGACACGATCCGTGCCCAGACCGGCGCGAGCGGTTCGGCTCCGACCGCCGTCGTCATCGCCGGGCCGGGAACGAACCGTGATCCGGACGTCGCGTTCGCCCTCGAACTGGCCGGGTTCGAGCCGCAGATCGCCCTCGTCGACGACTTGCTCGACCGGTCCGACCCGTTCGCCGACGCCCAGGTGATCGTCGTCGCCGGTGGGTTCAGCTACGGCGACGCCCTCGGCGCCGGGCGCATGCTCGGCCTCGACCTCACCGCCGCCCACGGCGGCCGCCTCGGCGAC
The DNA here is from genome assembly GCF_003426815.1 of Desertimonas flava. GTDB lineage: Bacteria > Actinomycetota > Acidimicrobiia > Acidimicrobiales > Ilumatobacteraceae > Desertimonas > Desertimonas flava. The sequence goes on along the minus strand of NZ_QKYK01000035.1, from coordinate 18,674 downwards.
GCCCTGCGCCGCGCCGTCGCGGCCGACACCCCGGTCCTCGGCATCTGCAACGGCTTCCAAGTGCTCACCCGCACCGGCCTCCTACCCGGCGCGCTCGGGCACAACGAGTCGGGCCACTTCGACTGCCGCTGGGTCACACTCGACGTGGCGTTCAACTCGAGGTCCGTGTGGACCCGTGACGCCGTCATCATCGACTGCCCCATCGCCCACGGCGAGGGGCGCTACGTGCATCCCGACCCAGCGGCCCTCGACGCCGCCGGCCAGGTGGCGCTCCGCTACGCCGGCGCCAACCCCAACGGGTCGGTCGACGACATCGCCGGCGTCAGCGACGAGACCGGCCTCGTGCTCGGCCTGATGCCCCATCCCGAGAACCACGCGGTGGCCCAGCAGCACCCGCGGCACCGGCTCCGCCCCGGTACCGACTCGACGCTCGGGCTCACCCTGTTCCGGTCGGCGAGGAGTTACCTCGAGTGAGTGGGCGATGATGCCACCGGCGTTCACCGCCATCGATCTGCCGCTGGACGACCGGCGAGACGGCAAGGTGCGCGTGTCGTACGCCCTGCCGGGCGAGCCGGCCCGGCGCCTGTTCGTCACCACCGACCGCATCTCGGCCTTCGACCGGGTCATCGCCGGCATCCCCTACAAGGGCCAGGTCCTCAATCAGCTCGCCGCCTGGTGGATGGAACGCACGAGCGACATCATCGCCAACCAGCTGCTCGCCGTCCCCGACCCCAACGTCACGATCGCCCGCGACACGACGCCGCTCGCCGTCGAAGTCGTCGTACGCGGCGCCATCACGGGCGTCACGTCGACGTCGTTGTGGCAGCAGTACGCCGACGGGGCCCGCACGATCTACGGCTACCACTTCCCCGACGGCATCCGGAAGAACACGATGCTGCCCGAGCCCCTCGTCACGCCCACCACCAAGCCGCCCGCTGGCTCGGGCGCCCACGACGAGCCGATCACGTGGGCCGAGGTGGTGGACCGCGGCCTCGTCGAGGGCCGCCGCTGGGAGCGGATCACCGAGGCCGCGCTGGCGATCTTCCGGGCCGGCCAGGAGACGGCGGCGGCGGCCGGGTTGATCCTCGCCGACACCAAGTACGAGTTCGGGGTGCTCGACGACGGCACCGAGCACGGCGCCGTGCTGCTGATCGACGAGGTGCACACACCCGACTCGTCGCGCTACTGGGTCGCCGACACCTACGAGGAACGGCTCGCCGCCGGCGAGGAGCCCGAGAGCCTCGACAAGGAGCCGCTCCGCCAGGCCCTGTCCGCAGCGGGGTACCGTGGCGACGGCGACCCGCCGGTGTTGGGCGACGAGGTCGTGGAGGCCACGAGTCGTCGTTACATCGATGCGTACGAACGCATCACGGGGACCACGTTCGAGCCGGGTGCCTACCCCGTCGCCGAGCGCATCGCCACCGATCTCCACCGTCTGATCACCGCCGGAACCGAGGACCTGACATGAAGCGACTCGATGTGACCGCCGCCCACGGCCCTGCCGGGGGGTCGCCGTCCGACGACTCCCCGAAGGAGGAGTGCGGGATCCTCGGCATCTCCACGCCGCACGGCGACGGCGTCGCCCAGTTGGCCTTCTTCGGGCTCTTCGCCCTCCAGCACCGCGGGCAGGAGGCCGCCGGCCTGGCCGTCAGCGACGGCCAGCGGGTGCGCATCCACAAGCAGCCCGGATTGGTCTCGAACGTGTTCACGCGGGAGGCGCTGGCGCCGCTCGTCGGCTACCACGCCATCGGCCACACCCGGTACTCCACGACCGGCGGCAGCAACGACCGCAACATCCAGCCGTTCGTCGTCGAGACGATGCACGGCCCCCTGGCGCTCGCCCACAACGGCAACATCGTCAACACGTCGAGCCTCCGCGACGAGCTGCTGTCACGGGGCTTCGGCCTCACGGCGACCAGCGACTCCGAGGTGATGACGTTGATGCTCGCCGCGGCCGGCGGGCAGACCTGGGAGGACCGCATCGAGCGGACGCTGCCGGCCTGGAAGGGCGCCTTCTCCCTGGTGCTCGTCACCGGCGACCGGGTGCTCGCCGTCCGCGACCCGTGGGGGTTCCGTCCCCTGTCCGTGGGGCGCCTGCCGAGCGGAGGGCACGCCGTCGCCAGCGAGACCTGTGCCCTCGAGACACTCGGCTGCGTCGAGGTGTCGGAGGTGGCGCCGGGCGAGATCGTCACCCTCCAGGGCGCGGAACTGCGCCGCCGCCAAGCGCTCACCCCGGCTGCCAAGCAGGCTCGCTGCACGTTCGAGTTCGTCTACTTCTCCCGCCCCGACTCCGAGTGGGACGGGCGCAACGTCCACGCCGTGCGCGAGCGCCTCGGCGTCAAGCTGGCCGACGAGTCGGGCGTCGAGGCCGACGTCGTCATCCCAGTGCCGGACTCGTCGATCCCCGCCGCCATCGGGTACTCCAGAGCGAGCGGCGTGCCGTTCAACGACGGGCTGATCAAGAACCGCTACATCGGCCGGACGTTCATCGAGCCCAGCCAGGAGATCCGTGAGCGCGGCGTGGCCCTCAAGTACAACGCACTCGCCCAGAACCTCGCCGGGCGCCGGGTGATCATGCTCGACGATTCGCTCGTCCGGGGGACGACGGCGGGTCCGCTGGTGAAGCTCGTCCGCGACGCCGGCGCCACCGAGGTGCACGTGCGCATCACGTGCCCGCCGATCGTCCACGCCTGCCACTTCGGTGTCGACATGGGCCATGACGGCGACCTGATGTCGGCCCGGCTCGACGTCGACGAGATCCGCGAGCACATCGGCGCCGACAGCCTGGCGTTCCTGTCGCTCGAGGGGATGATGCAGGCGATCGGCTACGAGGATCCCGCCACGTCGGGCTACTGCAACGCCTGCTTCACCGGGGACTACCCCATCGCCGTCGCCGATGCCCAGGCGAAGCTGGCGTTCGAAGGGGTCCTGGCGTGACCCCGACCGCTGCCGGCCATGCCCCCGCGGCACCCACCCCGACCTGGGGCGGGATCGTGACGGAAATCGACACGATCGGGCCCCAGATCGCCGAACGGCACGATCTGGCCCCAGATTGTGAGGTGGAGCGATGAACGTGCTCGTGATCGGGTCCGGGGGGCGCGAGCAGGCGATCGCCTGGGCGTGCCGCCGGCACGGGCACCACGTCACGCTGGCGACCGAGCTGCCGCCCGTCGACGGCCCGCAGCCCGACCTGGTGATCCCCGGACCGGAAGCGGTGCTCGTCGCCGGCATCGCCGACGAGTGCGCGAGGCGGGAAGTGCCCTGCTTCGGCCCGACCGCCGAGCTGGCTCGCCTCGAGTCGTCGAAGGGCTTCGCCCGGCACCTCTCCACCTCCCTCGGCATCCCCGGACCAGCCTTCGCCCAGTTCGACCAGGGCGAGGCCGACGAAGCCAAGGCGTGGATCGAGCGCCTCGACCAGCCGGTCGTCGTCAAGGCCGACGGTCTCGCCGGCGGCAAGGGCGTCGCCATCCCCGACACGTTCGACGAGGCCCTCGTCGCCGTCGACATCGTCGCGGCCACCGGGCCGTTCGTGCTCGAAGAGCGCATGACCGGCCCCGAGCTGTCCCTGCTGGCACTGTGCGACGGCTCCACCGCCGTCGCCCTGCCCCTCGCACAGGATCACAAACGGATCGGCGAGGGCGACACCGGTCCCAACACCGGCGGTATGGGCGCATACGCGCCGGCCCCGGTGAACGTCAGCGCCGACGAGCTCGTCGCCACGTTCGTCCAGCCGATCCTCGACCACTACGCCGAGGCCGGCACGCCGTACGTCGGCGTGATCTACGCCGGGCTGATGCTCACGCCCGACGGGCCGCGTCTCGTCGAGTACAACGTGCGCTTCGGGGATCCCGAGACCCAGGCGGTGCTCCCGCTGCTCGAGTCGGACCTCGCCTCGCTGGCCCTCGCCGCGACCACGGGTACGTTGGGCCTCGAGCCGCTGCACGTGCGCGACGGCGCGGCGTGCAGCGTCGTGGCTGCCGCGGCCGGCTATCCGTCGGCCCCCCGCACGGGTGACCCGGTGTTCCTGCTCGGCGACGAGTTGGGCGACGACGCCATCGTCTTCCCCGCCGGCGTCCACGAGGGGCGCACGTCCGGTGGCCGGGTCCTCACCGTCACCGGGCTCGGCCCCGACCTCGCGGCCGCCCGCGCGGCGGCGTACGACGCCATCGAGAAGGTCGCCTTCCCCGGCATGCAGTTCCGCCGCGACATCGCCTGGCGGGCGCCGGGGGCCGCGCTGACGTCGTATGCGGCGGCTGGCGTGGACATCACCGAGGGCAACCGCGCCGTCAGCCAGATGAAGGCCGCCGTCGAGCGCACCCACGGCGCCGACGTCGTGCGCGGCGTCGGCAGCTTCGGGGGCGCGTTCTCGGCGAAGGCGATCGCCGCCATGACCGATCCCGTGCTCGTGGCCTCCACCGACGGTGTCGGCACGAAGGTCGAGCTTGCCGCCCAGCTCGGCCGGGTCGGCTCGGTCGGCCACGACATCGTCAACCACTGCATCGGCGACGTGCTCGTGCAGTCGGCCCGGCCGCTGTTCTTCCTCGACTACATCGCCGCCAGCAGGCTCGACGCCGACATGGTGGCCGCCGTCGTCACCGGCATGGCCGAGGCGTGCGAGGCGGCCGGCTGCACGCTGCTCGGCGGCGAGACGGCGGAGATGCCCGGCGTCTACGCGCCGGGAGCGTTCGACGTGGCCGGCACGCTGGTCGGGGTGGCCGAGCGAGATGCGCTGCTGCCACGCGACAACGTCGTCGTCGGCGACCTGCTTGTCGGCATCGGGTCATCCGGGCCGCACACGAACGGGTACTCGCTGCTGCGCAAGGTGTTCGAGTGGATCCCGATGGACGTCACGCCGGCCGGCCTCGACCGGCCGCTCGGCGACGCCCTGCTCGAGCCCCACCGCAACTACCTCGGCGTGCTGACCGACGCCCTCACGACCGGAGCGGTGAAGGCCCTCGCCCACATCACCGGCGGCGGCCTGATCGAGAACGTGCCGCGCGTGCTGCCGCCCGGCGTCGGCGCGACGATCCAACTCGGCTCGTGGCCGGTGCCGCCCCTGTTCGAGCTCGTCCGCGAGCTCGCCCCCGGGCTCGACGACGTCGAGCTGCACCGCACGCTGAACATGGGCATCGGCATGGTCGTCGTGTGTGCCGTGGACGACATCGACATCATCCAGGCGACGATCCCCGAGCCCACCTGGGTCATCGGCGAACTGACCGCCGGATCCGGCGTCACGCTCACCCGCTGACGACGGGCGATCTGACGGCGGGGCGCCGCTACCGTCGGCACCATGGCCGTCTACCTGTGTCACCAGCAGCCCGACCTGTACGAGCACGACGCCGTGGTCGTCGACGCCGCGCCAGGCCGGGTGCTGCTCGACCGATCGGCCTTCCACCCGGGTGGTGGCGGCCAGGTCAGCGACACCGGCTGGATCGAGCACGCCGGTGGTGTCGTCGCCGTGACCGGGGTGGAGGTCGAGCACGCCGACGGCGGCGGTGACGGCGACCGGCACTGGCACCTCCTGGCCGACGAGGTGGAGCTGTCGGGACCCGTGGTCGTGCGGGTCGACGCCGACCGCCGGTCCCTCGTCGCCCAGCTGCACACCGACTCCCACATCCTCAACGCCTTCGTCTTCGAGCGCTTTCCCGGCACGCTGGTCACCGGCGCCCAGATCAACGCCGACGGCACCGGCCGCATGGACTTCGATCTGTCCGACGTCGACAACGACGTGCTGCGCGGCCTCGACGCCGACGTCAACGCCGTCATCGCCCGCCAGCTCGCCGTGACGAGCGTGTACGTCGACGCCACCGAGGCGTCGACCACGGCCGGGCTCGTGCGCAGCCTCTCCGTCGCCCCGCCGCCCACGCCCGACGGCCGGCTCCGCCTCATCGACATCGAGGGCATCGACCGGCAGGCGTGCGGCGGTACACACCTCTCGAACACCGGACAGTCCGGCACGTTCCGCATCACCAAGGTGGAGAACAAAGGCAAGCGCAACCGCCGCCTGCGCTTCCAGCTCGATCGCTGACCGGTCTCCGAGATAGTGCCAGGCACTATCTCGGAGAGTGAGTGAGCACGCACTCAGTCGCGCTAGCCTCGCCTGGCGTGACCCCGAAGCGACGATCGCGTGCCGCTCCCCTCCCGCCCGACGAGCGGCGTGCCGCCCTCATCCGAGCCGTCGTGCCGCTCCTCGGCATCCACGGGCGCGACGTCACGTCGCGCCAGATCGCCGAGGCCGCCGGCGTGGCCGAGGGCACGATCTTCCGGGCGTTCGCCGACAAGGACAGCCTCATCGACGCGGCGATCGACCACGTGCTCGACATGACCCCGTTCGTCGACCGCGTCGAGTCGATGGCCCCGGCGCCCACCATCGACGAACGTGTCGCCGTCATCATCGGCCTGTTGCGAGACCGGTTCGAGGCCGTGTTCAAGGTGATGTTCGCCCTCCGCCACGCCGGCCAGCCGGCCCCGGATCGTCGAGGGCGCGGACCCCGGCGCCCCGCTCCTGGCGACAGCGACCGGCTCGATCTCGCCATCGCCGCCCACCTCGCCGCCGAGCCCGGCGGCTTGCCCGCGGGCACCGACGCCGTCGAGCTCGCCCGCTGGCTCCGGGTGACGACGCTCGGCGCCACCCATCCACTCATGTCTGGCGGCCACCCGCTGCCGACCTCCCGGATCGTCGAGCTCGTCCTGCACGGCATCGCCGGCGTACCGGCGACGGCTCCTCACTCGACCGCTCTCTCCCAAGGAGCAGACCGCTGATGCTCGTCTCGCTCATCCGCGACTCCATCGGCCCCTACCGCCGCCAGGTGGTCGCCCTGCTCGTGCTGCAGGCGATCGGCACCATCGCCGCGCTGATGCTGCCCAGCCTCAACGCCGACATCATCGACAAGGGCGTGGCCACGGGAGACACCGGCTACATCGTCGCCACCGGCGGCCGCATGCTGCTGCTGACGATCGTGCAGATCGCCGGCACCATCTCGGCGGGCTACTTCGGGGCCAAGGTGGCGATGGCGGCCGGGCGGGACCTTCGCGCCAAGATCTTCCACCACGTCGGCTCGTTCTCGGCTCGCGAGGTCAACCAGTTCGGCGCCCCCTCGCTGATCACCCGCACCACCAACGACGTGCAGCAGGTCCAGCTGCTGATCGTGATGACGTGCACGCTCCTCGTGCAGGCACCGATCATGGCGCTCGGCGGCATCGTCATGGCGATGCGCGAGGGCTTCGCGTTGTCGTGGGTGCTGCTCGTGAGCATCCCCGCCCTGTTGCTCAGCATCGCATTCATCGTCAGCCGGATGATCCCCGGGTTCCGCAAGGTGCAGGAACGCACCGACGAGATCAACCGCGTGCTGCGGGAGCAGATCTCGGGCATCCGCGTCGTGCGGGCGTTCGTGCGCGAGCGCAGCGAGCGGGCGCGCTTCGCCACCGCCAACGACCAGTTGACCGACGTCTCGCTCGCCGTCGGGCGTTGGCAGGCCGTGCTCTTCCCGACGGTGATGCTGATCTTCAACGTCTCCAGCGTCGGCGTGATCTGGTTCGGCGGCCATCTGGTCAACGACGGATCGCTCCAGGTCGGGTCGCTGTCGGCGTTCATCACCTATCTGATGCAGATCCTCATGTCGGTGATGATGGCCACCTTCGTCGCCGTGATGGCGCCCCGTGCGGCCGTCTGTGCCGAGCGCATCCGCGAAGTGCTCGACACGTCGACGTCCGTCAGACCGCCGGCCACACCGGTGACCGACGTGACCGAGCACGGCACGGTCGAGCTCCGCGACGTTTCGTTCCACTACCCCGGCGCCTCGGCGCCGGTGCTGCGCGGGGTCTCGTTCCGCGCGGCACCGGGCCGTACGACGGCGATCATCGGCAGCACGGGCGCTGGCAAGACGACCCTGATCAACCTCATCCCCCGCCTGTTCGACGTGACCGGCGGCGCGCTCCTCGTCGACGGCGTCGACGTCCGCGACCTCGACCCCGACCTCCTGTGGGGCCGCATCGGTCTCGTGCCCCAGGCGCCATACCTGTTCTCGGGGACGATCGCGTCGAACCTGCGCTACGGCAAGCCCGACGCCACGGACGAGGAGATGTGGGACGCCCTCACGGTGGCCCAGGCCGCCGACTTCGTGCGCGCCAACCCGGACGGGCTCGAGGCGCGGATCTCGCAGGGCGGCACCAATCTGTCCGGCGGTCAACGCCAACGCATGGCGATCGCGAGGGCGTTGATACGCAAGCCGGAGATCTACCTGTTCGACGACGCCTTCTCGGCGCTCGACCTCGGTACCGACGCCCGGCTCCGGGCCGCCTTGCGGCCGCGGACCCGCGACGCTGCGGTCATCATCGTCGCCCAGCGCGTGTCGACGGTGATCGATGCCGACGAGATCGTCGTCATCGAAGACGGAGTCGTCATCGGTAAGGGGCGGCACGCCGAGCTCCTCGAGACCTGCCCCACCTACGTCGAGATCGTCGACTCGCAACAGTCTGAGGAAGCGGCATGAGCGGGAGATCAGCCGCACGCTTGCCCGACGCGGCGCGCGACATCCCACGTCGGGGACCGATGATGGGCATGGGCGCGCCCACCGAAAAAGCGCTCAACTTCACCGGGTCGCTCAAGCGCCTCGGGAGACGTCTGCGGTCGGACCGCTTCGGCATCACCGCCGTGCTGCTGCTCTGCGCGTCGAGCGTGGCGATGTCGGTCGTCGGCCCGAAGATCCTCGGCCGGGCCACCGACATCATCTTCCGCGGCCTGATCGGCGGCCGGCTCGACCCCGGTCAGACGAAGGACCAGGCGGTGGCGGCGATGGAGGCGCGCGGCGACGGCCGCCTGGCCGACGTCGTTCGCGGGATGGACGTCGTCCCCGGCCGGGGCATCGACTTCACCGATCTGCGCAACGTGCTGCTCGTCGCCCTCGGCCTCTACGTCGTGGCGTCGCTGTTCGCCGGCCTGCAGGGGCGCCTGCTCAACCGATACGTCAACCGCGCCGTGCAGTCGCTGCGGCGCGACGTCGAGGACAAGATGCACCGTCTCCCTCTGAGCTACAGCGATCGCCAGCAGCGTGGCGAGATCCTCAGCCGGGCCACCAACGACATCGACAACATCCAGCAGACGATGCAGCAGACCCTGAGCCAGGTGCTCACGTCGCTGCTCACGCTGATCGGCGTGCTGACGATGATGTTCGTGATCTCGTGGCAGCTCGCCCTGATCGCCGTCGTCGCCGTGCCCACGGTGATCCTGTCGACGCGGGCGATCGCCAAGCGGTCGCAGCCGCAGTACATGGCGCAGTGGGCCCACACCGGCAAGCTCAACGGTCAGATCGAGGAGGGCTTCAGCGGGCACTCGCTGGTGAAGGTGTTCGGCCGCCAGAAGGAGGTGGACGCCCGCTTCGACGAGGAGAACGCCTTGATGTTCGAGGCGAGCTTCCGCGCCCAGTTCATCTCGGCGGTGATCATGCCGGTCACGATGTTCATCGGGAACCTCAACTACATCGCCGTCGCCGTGGTCGGCGGGCTCAAGGTCGCGTCGGGGTCGATGTCCCTCGGTGACGTCCAGGCGTTCGTGCAGTACTCCCGTCAGTTCACCCAGCCGCTGACACAGGTGGCGTCGATGATGAACGTGCTGCAGTCGGGCGTGGCATCTGCCGAGCGGGTCTTCGAGCTGCTCGACGCCCCCGAGGAGCGGGCCGACGCCGACCCGCCCGCCCGCATCGAGGCCGTCGAGGGGCGCGTCGAGTTCGACCACGTGTCGTTCAGCTACGTCCCGGAGCGTCCCCTGATCGACGACCTCTCGCTCGTCGCCGAACCGGGACAGACCGTGGCGATCGTCGGGCCGACCGGCGCCGGCAAGACCACGCTGGTCAACCTCATCATGCGCTTCTACGAGCTCGACGCCGGACGGATCACGCTCGACGGCGTCGACATCGCGTCGATGACCCGGGACGACGTTCGCAGTGAGATCGGCATGGTGCTGCAGGACGCCTGGCTGTTCGGCGGCTCGATCCGCGACAACATCGCCTACGGCAACGCCGACGCCACCGAGGCCGACATCCTCGAGGCCGCCCGCATCAGCTACGTCGATCGCTTCGTCCACTCCCTCCCCGAGGGCTACGACACGATCATCGACGACCAGGGCAGCAATCTCAGCGCCGGCGAGCGCCAGCTCGTCACGATCGCCCGAGCGTTCCTCTCCGACCCGGCGATCCTGATCCTCGACGAAGCGACCAGCTCGGTGGACACCCGCACGGAGGTGCTGGTGCAGCACGCGATGAACGCCCTGCGGACCGATCGGACGAGCTTCGTCATCGCCCACCGCCTGTCGACGATCCGCAACGCCGACACGATCCTCGTGATGGAGAACGGCAGCATCGTCGAGCAGGGCGACCACGACAGCCTGCTCGCCGCCGGCGGCGCCTACGCCCGCCTGTACAACGCCCAGTTCACCGGCCCCGCCGTGGACGAGAGCTCCGGGCTCGTCGCCGCCGACTGATTTCGATTCGACGCCCCCTGGTCGCGTCGTGCACCATCTGCCGTGGTCGCGAGTGCAGCACGGGACGACGGCTGGGATCGCCCCGGTGTGTTCGCGCCCGTCCACGACCATCGGCACGACCACCCCACGGGAAGTGCCCGGGCCGCGCTGTCGTATCCGACGTTCCGTCGCATGTGGAGGGCGTCGTTCGCGTCGACCGTCGGGACGTGGATGCAGAACGTCGCCCTGCCGGCGTACATCTACGAACGGACGGGCAAGGCGGCCGTGGTCGGACTGCTCGTCTTCGCCCAACTCGGCCCGCTGCTGCTCCTGTCGATCCCGGCGGGAGTGATCGCCGACCGCTTCGACCGCCGCCGCTGGCTGGTGTTGATGCAGGTCGTCCAGCTCGTCTTCTCGGCCGCCCTGGTGCCGCTCGCCGCCATCGAGGCCCCGGTCTGGTCGCTCATCCTCGTCGCCCTCGGCGTCGGCATCGGCAACGCCCTCAACGCCCCGGCGTGGGGGGCGATGCTCCCGCTGCTCGTGCGCCGCGAGGATCTCGCCGGCTCGGTGGCCATGAACTCGGCGGCACTCAACGGCTCCCGGGTCATCGGGCCGATCCTCGTGGCCCTGCTCACACAGGTGGGCGTCACGACGGCCGAGGTGTTCGCGGTGAACGCCGCCACGTACCTGTTCGTGATCGCCGCGCTGCTCCGCACCGAGCTCCCGCCACCCATCCTGGTGACGCCCGAGCGCGGCTGGCGCCAGCTCACCGCCGGGCACCGGCTGGCCCGGGCGAACCCCGCGGTCAACATGATCCTCCTCGCCCTCACGAGCTTCTCGTTCGTCTCGTTGGTGTACATCGGGCTGTTCCCGGCCGTCGCCGACGGCAACTTCGGCATCGACGAGGACAGCCCGCTGTACCAGTGGCTCTACGCCGTGTGGGGCCTCGGGGCGTGTCTCGGCGCCCTGGCCATCGGCACGGTCTTCACCCGGCACGACAAGCGCACGCTGATCCGTGTCGGCTTCGGCGCGTTCGGCGTGTGCCTCGCCGTCTTCGCCCTCGTGCGCGAACCGATCGGGGCGTTCCTCACCGCCTTCCCCCTCGGCTTCGCCTACTTCGGCACCACGACGTCGATGAACACGGTGATGCAGAGCAGCCTCGCCGACAACGAGCGCGGCCGCGTGTTCGCCCTCTGGTTCATGGCGTTCGGGGGCACGGTGCCGCTCGGCAACCTCGCCTTCGGCCCGCTGATCGACGCCATCGGTGCGAGGTGGGTCCTGCTCGGCGGCGCGGCGTGGGCGCTCTGGCTGGCCAAATGGTGCGACGTCGCCGGCGCAGAACGACGCGCGGCCGTGCGGGCGGCGAGTACCGTCGCGCCGGTTGCCGGCGACTGATCCACTCCCCTGTGGGGAACGAACCTGCCATGACCACTCCCGACCACCCGTCCATCCCGAACGAGAACAAGGGGATCGTGGAGCGCTTCCATCACCGCCTCTGGGGCGACGGCGACGCGAGCGTGATCGACGAGGTGGTCGCGCCGGATGCGGTCACCCATTGGGGCGACTCCGAGAGCAACACGATCGAGGCGATGCGGGCGGACGTGGAGCGGTACTTCGCCGGATTCACCGATGTCAGCACCGGCATCGACGACCTGCTCGGCGACGACGACAAGGTGGTGCTGCGATGGAGCACCACCGGTCGGCACACCGGCCCGTACGGCAAGGTGGCCCCGACCGGCAAGACGATTACGATGGAAGGCGTCGACGTCTACCGCCTCGCCGGCGGCCGCATCGTCGAGGCCTGGAGCATGTGGGACGGCCTCAGCGTCTACCAGCAGCTCGGACTGGTTGCCGACGACGTCGGTCCGTAGGACCCACGCCGTCGCTCAGGAATCGTCCGTGGCCCGCCGTGTGAGGGTGAGGTGGGTCACGCCGCTCGGCGACGACACCGCCTCGATGGCGTAGTGCTCGTCGAGCGTCTCGAGGCCGTCCCACAGCCGGACGCCGCGACCCAGGAGAAGCGGCACCTGGACGATGTGGGCCGTGTCGATCAGGCCGGCGGCGAGGAAGTCACGCACGATGGTGGCGCCACCACCGACGCGCACGTCGCGGTCACCCGCGGCCTCGCGGGCGAGGGCCAAGGCGTCCTGCGGGCTGGCGTCGACGAAGTGGAAGACCGTGCCGCCTTCCATCTCGATCGGCGGGCGTGTGTGGTGGGTGAGCACGAACACTGGTGTGTGGAACGGCGGGTTGGGTCCCCACCAGCCCCGCCACTCCTCCTCGGTGCCGACCTGCTCCCACGGTCCGGTCGAGGCGCTGAACTTCCCCCGTCCCATGATCTCGGCGCCGATCCCCGGCTCGTGCCGTTCGGCGAAGGCGTCATCGACACCCGCCGAACCACCCGGCTGGCCGACCATCGAACGCCAGAACCGGGTGGCGAACATCCACTCGTGAAGTCGCTCGCCGGCGTGGCCGAACGGCGCGTCGAGCGCGATGCCCTCGCCGGTACCGAAGCCGTCGAGCGAGATCGAGAAGTTGTGAACACGGACCTGTGACATGGCTGCCTCCTCGTGGCAAGTGATTGCAATGTGCAACTCGTTTCGACTATCCTTGCCAGAAGCAGTTGTCAATTGCAAGCACTTTTCGTCGGCACCCGAGGAGGACCCCGATGGACACCACGCCCCGCTCCGGCTGTGCGATCAACGCCGCGGTCGAGGTGCTCGGCGACCCTTGGGCGATGCTGGTGCTGCGCGACATCATGTTCGGGAACCGCCGGCACTTCCGCGAGCTGCTCGCCGGCTCGGAGGAGGGCATCGCGTCCAACATCCTCGCCAGCCGCCTCAAGCAACTGGTCGCCGCCGGCCTCCTCAGCCGCGACGACGCCCGCCGGGGCCAACGGGCCGCCTACTCGCTCACCGAAGCCGGGATCCAGGTCCTGCCGGTGATGGTCGCCCTCGGCAACTGGGGCCTCGCCCATCGCGACGGCGAGCGCCGCCTCCGGGTCCGCGCCGAGGTCCTCCGCGACGGCGGCCCGGAACTGATCGCCGCGATGATCGACGAACTGCGCGAGGTGCACCTCGGCGTTCCGCGGCCGGATCCCGATGCGCCACGCGCGAGCGAACTGCTCGCCGCCGCTTACGAGGCGGCCCTCTGACGGCGGTCAGCCGTTGGCGCGGGCGTTCGTCCCGGTCCCCGCCTCGACGTCGACGTCGGTCTCCGCCTCGGCGAGCCAGCTGAGCTTCGGCGTGAGCACGGTGCGCAGGAGGCAGCCGAGCTGCCGGCACTCGTCGTCGTCGAGCGGAGCGAGGAACTCCCCCTCGGCTGCCGCCGCCAGCTTGGCCGTCTTCGCCAGCAGCTTGCGGCCCTCGGCCGTCACCACCAGGACGTAGCGCCGGCGATCGCGCGGGTCGCGGGTGCGCTCGAGCACGCCGCGCGCCTCCAGGGCGTCGACGGTGTTGACGATGAGCGTGGGGTCGGTGCTGAGCCGCCGGGCCACGTCCTGCTGGGACAGCTCCTCGGCCGACGTGAAGGCGAGCACGAGGAACTCCCGGTACGAGAGCCCCATCTCGGTGAGCACCGAGTCGAGCCCTCGCTGCGCGAGCACGCCTGCCTTGAAGAGCAGGTAGCCGGTGCTCGCCATGACGTCGGGAACGGTCACGACCTCCACGATACGAGAAACTTGCCCGTCGTGACGATTATCGAGATTTCGATGATCTATCATGTCGACCATGACAGATGCGACGAATTACCCGTACACCCGCGTCGGCCTGCAGATCCCCAACTTCACGTATCCCGGCGTGGCCGACGCCGACCTCTTCGAGACGGTGGCGACCGTCGCGACCACGGCCGAACGAGCGGGTGCCGACTCGGTGTTCGTGATGGACCACTTCTTCCAGCTGGCGATGCTCGGCTCGCCGGACCGCAACATGTTCGAGGCCTACACGCTGCTCGGCGCCCTCGGCGCCCGCACGTCGACGATCCGCCTCGGCACGCTCGTCACGGGCGTCACCTACCGCCAACCCGCGGTGCTGGCGAAGCAGGTCACGACGCTCGACGTCATCACCCGCGGCCGGGCGCTGCTCGGCATCGGCGCCGCCTGGTTCGAGCTCGAGCACAACGCGCTCGGCGTGGACTTCCCACCCCTCCGTGAGCGCTTCGAGCGACTCGAGGACGCCATCCGCATCTGCCGGGCGATGTTCACCGAGGACCAGAGCAGCGTGACCGGCACCCACTACCGCACCGACGGAGCGTGGAACCATCCGGCGCCCATCCGGGCCGGCGGCCCGCCGATCATGCTCGGCGGATCGGGCGAGAAGGTGACGTTCCGGCTCGCTGCCCAGTACGCCGACGAGCTGAACATCATCGCTCCGATCTCCGAGCTCCCCCGCAAGCTGGAAGCCCTACACGGCCATCTCGAGACGACCGGCCGGCCGAAGGACGCCGTCCGCACGAGCACCTTGCTCAGCCTCGTCGTCGGTGACGACGACGCCGACGTCGATCGGCAGCTGGCGGTCCTGCTCTCCAACCAGGGCGTCCCCGACCCGACCGGCGTGCTCTCCAATCCCGATGCGCGCGCCCAGCTCACCCAGCGCGTGGTCGCCGGGACCGCGGACGCGGTGAGCGAGCAGTTGGCCGCGATCGTCGCGGTCGGACTCGACGGCCTAATCGTCAACCTGCCCGTCGACGGGCACGATCCGGCCTACACCGAGCGCGCCGTCACGCTGGTGCGAGGCGCCGTCCACGCCGCCGTCGACCGCGTCTGACCGGCCGCGGCTCGTCGCCGCGACGCAGTCGAGCGGGCGGACGAGGAACTCTGCGACACCCCATCCGTACGATCGGGCCACCGACATCTCCCAGTACACACCCCCGAGCACTGGGAGGGGCTGATGCCCGAACTCTTCTGCCGTCGCGGCGACGCCGTCGTCGAACGCCGCGTCCCATCGATTCCGGTCGCCTGCCCGGCCGACGCCCTCGGCGTCCTCGCCCAGGCCCGTCACCAGCCGGACCGGCCACAGGTGCTGGCGCTCGTCCTCGAGGACCGCCACACGATCGCCATGCTCGCCGTCGAGGAGGCCGAACACCCCGACGCCGTCATCGACGTCGTCGAGCTGCTCGCCGAGTCCCTGGCGGCGGCCGACCGGCCGGGCGAGCTCGTGCTGGCCACGATCCGACCCGAACCCGGACCGCTCCCCGGCGACGCCGAACGCTGGATGGAGATCAGCACGATCGCCGAGAACGCCGGCAGTGAGCTCCTCGACTGGTTCGTCATCTCCGGTGATGTGGCGTGGTGTCCTCGAGACCTGTTCGGCGAGCCACCCCGATGGTGACCGGCGCGCTCAGCGGGCGGCTTCGCGGGCTCGGCGTTCCGCCGGCGACAGCCGCAGGCCCGCCGCGCGCAGGCGCCGCAACAGCTCACGACTGGGCACCTCCACGGCCCCGGCCTCCACCATCCCGGCCCGGTACTCGTCGGGGATGTCGTAGTGGTCGCCCTGGAACGCCCGGCGCGGGATCCCCCGGGCCTGGGCGAACTCGTGCAGTTCGTCGTACGACACATCCGACACCATGTGGCACCACTTGCGCCCCAGGTGCCACCACAGCGGATCGTCGATGAGCACGGTCACGGCGACAGCCTGCCAGGCTGGGGGCCGTGAGCGACGAGATCGAGCTGCGCCTCGCCTGGGCGTGCGTGGCCGCGCGAGGTGATCCCCCGGCGCCGACCCATCGCGTGGTCGAGGTGTTCGACGACGTCGTCGGTCGCCATCGCCAGGCACATCGCCGGTACCACGGACTGCGGCACGTCGTGTGGGTGGTGCGCCACGTCCACGAGCTGGCCGCCCGAGCGACCGGATCGGGAATCGTCGACGTGACGCGCGCCGTCGCCGCGGCCTTCTTCCACGACGCCGTCTACGTCCCGACGGCGTCCGACAACGAGGAACGGAGCGCGCTGCTCGCCACCCGCCAGCTCGCCGCGCTCGGCTGGGCCGCCGGCGAGGTCGCCGCCGTGGCCGACGACATCCGCGCCACCGCCGGCCACATCACGCCCGACGACGCCGACGCACCACCCGCCGATCTGACGCGTGCCGTGCTCCTGGACGCCGACTTGGCGGTGCTGGGCAGCGACGCCGCGGCGTATCAGGCGTACGCCACCGGTGTTCGCGCCGAGTACGCCCACGTCGACGACGCCGCCTGGCGGGTGGGACGCGGCGCCGTGGTGCGCACGCTGCTCGAGCGACAGCGGCTCTACCTCACCGACGCCGGCGCCGAGCGATGGGACCAGCTCGCCCGGGCCAACCTCACCGCCGAGCTGGCGACGCTGGCCTGACCCGGTCACGGCCGGGTCAGGCCAGCGTCTGCGTCAGACCTTGCGGGCGGAGTCCATCACGTGGGCCCGAACGGCGGCAGAAACCCGATCGGCAACGCCCGGCTCGAACGCTCCCGGGATGATGCGGTCGGGCCGCGGGTCGGTGACGATGCCGGCGAGCGCCGAAGCGGCGGCCAGTTTCATCTCGCGGGTGCAGGCACGCGCGCCCGAGTCGAGCAGACCGCGAAAGAGCCCTGGGAACGCGAGCACGTTGTTGATCTGATTGGCGAAGTCGCTGCGACCGGTGGCGACGACGGCCACGTTGGACGGCACGTCGGACGGCATCACCTCGGGGACCGGATTGGCGAGCGCGAACACCGCGGCGCCATCGTTCATCGTCGCCAGCGCGTCGATGCCGAACGCCCCTGGGCCGGAGAGGCCGATCACGACATCGGCGCCGCGGATCGCCTCGTCGACGTCGCCGCGGCGTCCCCACCGGTTGCCGATGTCGACGAACCAGCGCTTGGCCTCGGTGACGTCGCGCCGTGAGCCGTCGAGGATGCCGTTGCGGTCGACGCCGATCACGTCGCCGATGCCATACGCGTGCAACAGCTCGGAGCACGCCCGTCCCGCAGCGCCGACTCCGATGATCGTCACCGTCATGTCGGCGAGCGGCTTGCCGACGACCTTCGCCGTGTTGATGAGGGCGGCGAGCACCACGATGGCCGTGCCGTGCTGGTCGTCGTGGACGACGGGGATGTCCACCTCCTCCTGCAGCCGGCGCTCGATCTCGAAGCACTGCGGCGCGGCGATGTCCTCGAGGTTGATGCCACCGAACGTCGGGGCGATCGCCTTGCCGATGGCCACCATCTCGTCGACGGTCCGCGCGTTCACGCACACCGGGTAGGCGTCGACCCCGCCGAACTGCTTGAACAGCACGGCCTTGCCCTCCATGACCGGCAGCGCGGCCTCCGGCCCGATGTCGCCGAGCCCGAGCACCGCGGTGCCGTTGCTCAACACGGCGACGGCGTTGCCGCGGCCGGTGTAGCGCCACACGGCATCGGGTTCGTCGGCGACGGCCTGGGAGACGCGACCGACGCCCGGCGTGTAGACGAGCGACAGGTCGTCGGGACCGTCCACGGCCGTGCGGGACTGGACGACGAGCTTGCCGCCCACGTGCACCGGGAACGCCGGATCGGCGAGCAACGGATCTGCGGTCAGCGGATCAGCGGCCAGGGCCGCGCTCGTCAGCGGTGGAGTGTCGGTATCGGGTTCGCTGGTGATTGACATGGGTCCTCACGTCGTTGGGTGGACGGGACCGGATGCCGGTGAGAGAAGAAGTCGCCCTTCGCGCACCGGAGTCCGGTGGGAATGGGCGGGGCCGAGCGGCCGGGTCAGCGGCGGCGCGTTCCCCGCCGAACCCGTACCGGAATGAGTACAGGTGCGGGGCGGCGTGCTGCTACGACTGCTGCGGCCACAGCGGCGGAGCCGGTGGCAAGAGCGGCGACGACCGCGGCGAGCACGAAAGCAGTGTACGCAGGTCGTTCGCGCAATGCCAAGCAATACCTGCGATTTCGCGGGCCGAGCCGACCACGCGTTCTGGCAGATGAACGTGAGCGATGACAAGCGCGACAGCCCCAACCAATCCAGTTCGTGACGCTGATCACCGACGAGCTCACAGCACGTGGCGTCGTCGAACCTTCCCGGGTCTACGAGCCACCCTACGACGGGGTCGCACCTGAAGGCCCCGAGGCGATCTTCGTGGAGTCAGATCCGCGTCGCAGACGGCCCGGAAACTGTGTGACACCAATCATGAGCGCCTTCGGCGCTCGCCCGACATGGGAGAGTTGATGTTGCTCCGGGTTGCGGTCTGGTCGCGGGGTGGGCCTTGATCTGCGGTCGCGGTTGGGGCTCTGA
>NZ_QKYK01000034.1 GCF_003426815.1 Desertimonas flava | reverse complement strand
CCGGCATTGACCCAGACCCCGCCGGCGACGCATCATCCTCACGCCGAGCCTGACAACCCCCGACCCGGTCCCATCACACTGGCGCAAGGGTGGTCCCATCCCGCTGGCGGGCGACAGTTCGGCGCCGGTCTCGGATTGTTGGCCTTTGCCCTCGCCAGGAGCGGGTCGGTGCGGTCCTAGTCGTCGATCGTGAGGCCGATGAGTTCGATGGTGCGACGAGAACGGCTGGGGTACTCCCGCGATGCCGCGATGCCGCGATGCCGCGATGCCGCGAATCCCGCGAGGCCCGGTCGTTGCATCGCGCGGGCGAGATTGCGCCGCGGGATGGCGCGAAAGCAGCTGCGGTCGCATGTTCGAGGCATGCAACCGTGAGGCAAGTTGCCCGCAACGGCGGCGCAATCGCCGCGTCACGTCGCGCTGCGACCATCTCGCGCCATGACTTCATCTTCGTTGTCTCGTCGTTCATTCGTCCGCGGGGTGCTCGGCAGCGCTGCTGCGCTGTCGGTGCTCGACAGTGGAGTCGCAGTTGCCCGAGCCCGGCGCGCGGGGAGCGATGAACTATGGCGGTTGCTGCGTCCAGGATCCCCCATCGGCCAGCGGCGCGCAGTCCCGGACGCTCGTGACGGCGTCGAGCGGCTGCTGTTGCCCGAAGGGTTCAACTACCGCAGCTTCGGCATCGCCGGCGAGACGATGTCCGACGGCAACATCTGCCCCGCGTCGCACGACGGCTCTGCTGTCTTCGCGATGCCCGACGGGCGCCTGCGCCTGATTCGCAACCACGAGGTCGACAGCCCATCGAACGAGACGACTGCGGTCGCGGGTGAGCGCGCTTATGACCGCCGTGCCGGTGGCGCGACCACGACCGTGGAGCTCGAGGTGAAGCCCGACGGTTCGGTTGAGGTGATTCGCGACTTCCTCAGCCTCAACGGCACTCACACCAATTGCAGCGGTGGGCGCACGCCTTGGGGATCGTGGCTGTCGTGTGAGGAGACGATCGAGGATGACCGGCCCTTCGTCGTCAACGAGGACAACGACGAGTTCCAGAATGGCTTCGAGCAACGCCACGGCTACGTCTTCGAGGTCCCCGCAGACGCCGACGGCATCGTCGACCCCGAGCCGCTGGTGGCGATGGGCCGATTCATTCACGAAGCCGTTGCGATCGACCCCCGCACCGGAGACTGCTACCTCACCGAGGACGCCGAACCCGCCGGGTTCTATCGGTTCCGACCCACGACGCGTGACCGATTGGCCGACGGCGGCACCCTGTACGGCCTGCGGATCAGAGGTGAACGAGGCAAAGACATGCGCGGCGGGTTCGAGCAGGGCACTCGCTTCGACGTCGACTGGGTCGTGATCGAGGACCCCGACCCGGCGCCCGGCACGACCTACGAGGACGCAGCCCATGGCGTGTTCCGACAGGTCGAGGCCCAAGGCGGTGCGACCTTCGCGGGCCTCGAAGGATGCGTGTGGAGTACCGCCACGAACTCAGCCGTGTTCCTCGCCACCGCCGGCGGTGCCGCGGGATGCGGGCAGGTCTGGGCCTACCATCCCGACGCCTCGGAAGACGGCGGCATGCTCGAACTGCTCCTCGAGGCACCGGGCATCTGGGTACTCAACTACCCCGACGCAGTCACCGTCGATGAGTCGGGTCTGATGCTGATCGCCGATGACGGCATCGGTACATCGACGCTCAACGCCTTTACTCCCAGCGGCGACAGATACACCATCGCCGAGGCGATGGACGGGGTGAACGACCCCACCGGACCGACGTTCAGCCCCGATGGAACGACTCTGTTCTTCAACCTGATGGGCGAGGACCCGCCCCTCGAGCCAGCAATGTCCTTCGCCGTCTGGGGACCGTGGGACCAGCTCCGCTGACCCACGCACCGACCTCCGACGCCGCCGGGGGAACGTGGCGGACGGGGTTCGGGGCGGGTGCACCGGCCCCGTACGGAGACCCGGCGTTCCCGTCACGTGACGCGGGCCCTCGCAGCTGGTCAAGGGACACGTCGACCGCTCGCACACATACGCAGCGTGACCGGCCGCTCCTCCACGAGGTCATCGCTGAGTTCGAGCGGATCCCCGAGGATCATCGGTCGTAGTGGCAGACCGCCTCGAGCATGATTCCGAACGGGTCGAGCCAGAACGTCGCGAAGTACGGCGGTGGGTACTCGGGGAACGAGCGAGGCGCGTGGACGACCTCGCTTCCGCTCGCGATCGCCCAGCGGTGCACCTCCGTGACTGCGGCTCGAGCGCCGACCATGAAGGCGAGGTGTTGAAGCCCAGTGGTGTCATGACGCGAGTTCGGCAGCTGCGAACCGCCGGGGTAGAAGAACAGGTACGTCCCTGGCTTGCCCCGCGCTGGCCGAAAGGCGAACTGGTCAGGTTCGTCGAGGAAGGGCTCGAACCCCACCTGCGGCATCAGGTCCGCGTAGTACGCCCGCGCGACAGCCAGGTCGGGCACGTTGATTCCGATGTGTCCCAGCACGTCGCGAGTCTCGCGTGTCGGGTCATCCGGCCAGCCGTCCAGCCGTCCGCGAGCAGCCGCCGCGAGTCCGGCGGTCACTCGGTGGCGAACTGCAGACGGAGATCGCGCTTGAGGATCTTCCCGCTCGGGTTCTTGGGGAGTGCGTCGACGACGAAGATCCGCTTCGGCGTCTTGAAGCCGGCGAGGTGTTGGCGTGAGTACGCGACGAGCTCGTCGCCGCTCACGTCGGCGCCATCGCGGAGGACGACGCACGCCACGACGGCCTCGATCCAGTGGGGATCCGGGACTCCGAACACAGCAGCCTCGGCGACCGCCGGGTGCTGGAACAGGCACTCCTCGACTTCCTTGCTCGCCACGTTCTCGCCACCCGACTTGATCATGTCCTTCTTGCGGTCGACGACCGTGAGATATCCGTCGCTGTCGATCACGCCGAGATCGCCGGAGTGGAACCATCCGTCGCGGAAGGTCTCGTCGGTCTTCTCCGGATCGTTCCAGTAGCCCACCATGGCTTGCGGGCTGCGGTGAACGATCTCGCCGATCGTTCCGGGCTCCACGAAGCGACCGGCGTCGTCGACGATCCTGGTCTCCACGTTGAGCGTCGCCACCCCGGCCGATCCGGCGCGTTGCACCTGATCGCGTGGCTGCAGAATGGTCGCCACCGGAGACATCTCGGTCTGACCGTAGAAGTTCCACAGGTCCACCTGGGGAAGGCGCTGACCGATCTCGCGGAGCACCTCGACGGGCATGATCGATGCCCCGTAGTAGCCCTTGCGCAACGACGACAGGTCAAACCGATCGAACGCGTCGGAACGCAAGATCGAGATCCACACCGTCGGCGGGCAGAACAGCTTGGTGGCTCGCTCGTGCTCGATCGCTGCGCAGATCAGCTCCGGATCAGGCCGTGGGAGGACGATGCTCGTGGCACCGACGTAGACATCGGGCGTCAGAAAGCAGTGCAGCTGAGCGCAGTGGTAGAACGGCAACGAGTGGATGTCGATGTCGTCGGCCGTCATGTTGCCGTCGACGATGCAACTGACGTACTGGGCGATGAGCGACCGGCTCGTCAGCGTCGCCCCCTTTGGCCTCGACTCGGTGCCGCTCGTGTACATGATCTGAACTGGATCGTCGTCGTCGATCGTCACGGCGATCTCGTCGTCCCGCCCCTCGGACTCGAGACATGAGAGGTCGTCGAAGCCGTCGGGTCGAGCGCTGCCCGTGGAGATCCATACCCTCAGTCGGGGCGTGCGGCCCGAAGATGCCTGGTGCCACGCTCGATCCATGATGCCGGCGAGCTGGTCCTCCACGATGTAGCCGACCGGCTGCGAGTGGACGACGATGTAGGCGAGCTCCTCGGCGTTGAGCATGAAGTTCGCAGGGACCGAGATCGCACCGATCCGGGCCAGGGCGAAGTAGTAGGCGATGTAGTCCCGGGAGTTGTGACCGAAGATCACGACCCGATCACCCTTGGCGATGCCGCGATCGGCCATCGCGTGCGCCACCCTCGTGACGAGCCGGTCGAGTTCGCCGAAGGTGTCCGTCCCACCATCCGAGATCAGCGCTCGGTGGTGAGGCCGTCGGGCCGCCGTACGTGCGAGCAGGTCGGCGATTCCGTGACGTCGAGCGTGAGTGATGCTGACGAGGTCGTTCATCTGTCTACCTCCGTTGGGGGGTTCGATCTCGGCGAGCACGGCCACTGCGTTCAAGAGACGGGGGCGCCGCGCGCGTCGTCGGTGTGTGCCATGAGTGAGTCGAGCAGAGCCACCCGCGCAGCGTCGAGGCGTGGGTCGGCACGATGGGCGAGATCGGCGGTCTCGTCGGGATCGGCCGCCAGATCGAACAACAACTCGTGACCGTCGCACCACCTCGTGTACTTGGCAGCGCCCGTGACGATCGTGCGGAGGCGGTGCGGCATGCCCCGGCGGGCAGCGTCGGACCGGCGCAGGTCGTCCTCGACGAGGACGTGGTCTCGCACCACCCGCGCTGGGTCTGCGACGACCGGTGCCAGCGAAACTCCCTGGATGCCGTCGTGCGGCCTCACCCCGCAGAGGTCCATCAACGTGGGACCGATGTCGATGCTCCCGGCGAGCGACGGCGATCGCCCCGGTAGCCGACGCGGATCTGCGATCACCATCGGCACCTGGAGCACACCCCGGAATGGGTTGAATCCCTTGAGCAGCATCCCGTGATCGCCACCGAGGTCGCCGTGGTCGGAGGTGAAGACGACCACCGTGTCATCGGTCTGGCCCATCCTCTCGATCGCCTCCAGGATGCGGCCGACGCCGTCGTCGAGGAATTCGATCAGGTCGTATGTCGCCGCGAGGTACTCACGCACCAGGTCGGGATCGTCGGTCCCGCATGGCGTGACGTATCGGGTCTGCATCCGTGGGGTCGTGCGAAGGGTGTCGCGAAGGTACTGCGGCGCATGATCGAACACGGCTCGATCGCCAAAGGAGCTCGGGATCTCGATGTCGACCGGGTCGTGCCGGCGATACCAGCGTCCGGGAGCAGCCATCGGATGATGAGGGTCGGGGAAGGACGCCCACGCGTACCACGGCTGGTCAGCGGCCGCGCACGACTCGATGAACTCGATCGTCCGCTCGACGACGAAGTTCGTGCTGTGAAGTTCGTCGGGGTACGGCGGCTGGTAGAGCTGCCACCACCGATCGGACCGCTGCAGCGCTGGCGACTCGGCGGTGAGCGGGACGACGACGTCTTCGTAGCGCGCTCCGTGCTCGAGCGCCCAGAGCAGATGATGCCCTGACATGCGACCGCCGTGATCGATCGAGAGCTCGACGGTGTCGAAGCCGTAGAAGTCGTCGGGGAAGCACGGGGGCTCGGCGACGTAGCGCTCGGGATGTTCGAGCGTGTCCCAGCCGGCGGCGTAGCCGTGGTCGACGGCCGGGTCCAGGTCGACGGGGTGCGCCGAGCCACGGCTCATGCCGTGTTGGAGGTGCGATTTGCCGATGAGCGCCGTTCGCCAACCGGCTCGCCGGAACTGCCGCACGTGAGTGGCGGCGCCCCATTCGAGCGAGCGGTCGTTGAACGTCACGCCGTGGGCGCTGGGCATGCGGCCGGTCATGATCGTCGATCGGTTCGGCATGCACACCGGGTTGGCGACCCACGCGTTGTCGAACACCATTCCCCGGGCGGCGAGGTGGTCGAGGTTCGGTGTCGACAGCGCTTCGTTTCCCGCGTAGCCGACGTGGTCGGCGCGGTGCTGGTCGGTGATCAGGACGAGGACGTTCATCGCCGGCGGGGTCACGTCGGTCGATCGGCGGGCTCGCACGGGTCCGAGCCGAGCACTCGAAGCCCAACGAGATCGTCGATCTGGTCGGCCGGGTAGCCAAGTGAGCGGAGGATGTCCGGTCCGTGCTCGCCGATCAGCGGGGCCGGGCGCGGAGCGATCGAGGCGGCGGTGGCCGGTCCGAGCGACGGGGTGACGCGGTAACGCCCCGCGTGCGGGTGATCGGCGAGGCGAAGCTCGGCGATGATGTCGTCCAGCGTCACGACCTCGTGGGCCGGGACGCCGTGAGCTCGGCACCGCTCGAGGAAGGTGGCGGTGTCGAACCGAGCGGCGATCGTCTGGTACTCGCGATACAGCTCGTCGATGTGCTCGAGCCGCCCCAGCCTGGTCAAGAAGCGCGGGTCGGCGAGCAGGTCGTCGCGATCGGCCAGGCGTGCCAGCCCTTCGAAGTGGTGCCGCTCGTACGTGAGGATCGCCACCGCGCCGTCACTCGTACGCAGTGGTCGCCGTTGGGGACTCAGTAGTCGCGGGTAGCCCGGAGGGCCGGTGGGCGGCTCGGGGATGGCGGCCGCGCCGTGCTCGACAAGCAACCACGCGGAGGCGATCTCCTGCATCGACATGGCGATCTCCGAGCCCAAGCCGGTGCGCTCTCGATGAAGGAGGGCTGTGGTGATCGCATTGGCGACAGCCATCCCGACGATCTTGTCGACAAGGATCGTCGGCGCGGCCGTCGAGGTCAGGCCAGCGCGGTCGTGGATGTCGACGAAGCCCGCGGCCGCCTGCACGATGTCGTCGTAGGCGGCGTGGTCCGCCCGCGGGTCGTCGGCCGCGAAGCCGGCGACGCTGCAATAGACGAGATCCGGCCGGTGGGGGCGGAGATCATCGTCGGTGAGACGCGCACGGGCCCGCGAGCCCGGTCTCAGGTTGGTGACGAAGACGTCGGCGCTGCGCACCAGGTCGACGAGTACCTCGTAGCCACGTGGGTGCCGGATGTCGAGGACGATGCTGCGCTTGTTGCGCATCAGGTTGAGCGCCGGCCCGGACAGGTCACGGTGCGGACCCAACCCCATGTGGCGGTTGGCGTCACCGGCGGGCTGCTCGACGACGATGACGTCGGCACCCTGGTCGGCGAGCATCTGGGTGGCCAGTGGACCCATGACCACCGACGTCAGGTCGATCACCCGGTAGCCCTCGAGCGGCAAGACGCTCACGCCAGAACACCGGCCTCCGCCCGCGGCGATCCGGCGGGAGCTGCCATCGCCTCCTGGTACAGGCTCCGCACCCACGCCGGCTGACCAGCCTGGAACGGATAGTCGGAGGGGAACCCCATGCGTTCGAGGAGCGCGTGCCATTCCTCGTACTCGGAGCGAGAGCGAGGTCTGGTGAAGGTGGCGGCGTTGACGAGCGGCAGCGGGATCGGCGTCTCCTCGCCGCGCACGATGCCTTTGGGATCCTCGCCTCGCGCGACCCGCTCCACATCGGCGAGCAGCTGACGCCGAATCATCACGATGCCTCTGTCCGACGGCCCGATATTCTCCCTGGTCCTGTCGGCGATCCGTCCCTGGCCGACCCAGGCGGCAAAGTCCTGGTTCATCACGTGGGTCAGGATCCACTGTCCGTCGTCATCGAAGATGGGCCCCCGCCAGGAGGGGATCGTCTCCTGGGTGAACGGTTCTCGGTCCACCGGGACCCGCTCGGTCGCCAGCGTGATGCTCAACATGTTCTCGTCGTCGATCGGCGTACGCCATTCGAAGTGATCGGTGGTGAACAGGCAGTTGGGCCACAAGCAGACCCGACCGACGGTCCACAGTTCGTCGTCCTCGGTACCGCCTTCACGGATTCGCCGGTAGGTGAACCCGAACTCGAACTCGTCGAAACCCAACTTCAGATGCTTCGCCGCGCGCTCCGGCCGGCCCGATCGCACTGCGGTCCAGTTGTCGTGGAGCCACTCGAAGTGCACGGGATCGATCGAGTTCTCTTGGGCCTGCAGCCAGTTGCACGGCACCTCCGCCGTCACGATCTGCCGGAAGCAGTTCTCCCAGCCGTAGGGCTCCCAGTTCCACAGCGCAGGTGCCGGGTCGGGCCCCATGTAGGCCCAGAGGATCCCGGCTCGCTCGCGGAGCTGGTAGGCGGTTGCGCGGACGTTGTCGCGAAAGCGCGAGTTCGGGTTCGCCGTCTGCTCGTAGGGCTGATCCGTGCAGCGGCCAGAGGCGTCGAAACACCATCCGTGGTACGAGCAGCGGATGCCGTCCGGCTCGAGGATGCCGAGCGACAGATCGGCCCGGCGGTGAGGGCAGTGACGCTCGATCAACCCGAGGTTGCCCGAGAGGTCGCGATAGGCGACGAGGTCCTCACCCAACACGCGGATCGCCTTCGTCGGCGTCCGGCCGAGCTCATCGGCAGCAAGGACCGGCCACCAATACCGGCGCAGCAGGTTCCCCATCGGCGTGCCCGGCCCGACGCGGGTGAGCAGCTCGTTCTCTTCGGCAGTCAACACTGCGAATCCCCTCCGTTCGTCGTGCCTGATCAGGCGATCTTGGCGAGCTGGGGGAACAGCTTCGCGGGGTTGTCGTGGAAGATCGTCACCTTGTCGGCATCGCTGAGAAAGTCGTAGGCGTCGATCACCGGGACGAGGTCGTCGGCGGAACGGCCGGTCTCCGGGCGAATGGCGCGACCGGACCCGGGGGCTTCGGTCCCGAAGCAGAGTCGGGCGACTCCCCGTTGCTTGATCGCTGCTTCCAGGTAGTGCACGTCGTGGGCGCAGGTGTCATAGAGGATGTTCTCCGACAGGTCCTTCTGAGCGAGATGGGGGTCGGTGGGGATCCACCGGTCGAGCGCGCCGCCGCAATGGCAGATGACGAAGCGGAGATCGGGGAAGTGATCGAACACATCGCTGTGAGACAGGATCTGCCCGGCCCAGTACTGCTCGGCGACGAAGCCGAGCTGGTAGTTGTGGGGCACGTGGTTGAAGCGACGATCCAGGGTGTTGGTCCCGTGAATGATGATCGGCAAGGACCGAGCTGAGCACTCCTCGTACAGCGGGTACCAGTAGCGGTCGGCGAGTCCTGGACTCGTACGGTGACCGTCGGGGTCGGGACTGACGTAGACGCCGACGAAGCCGTAGTCGTCGACGGTGCGTCGCAGCTCGTCGAGCATGTGCGTCGAGTCGGGCGCCGTGGCGTCCTGCGGGAGCTGACATGCGCCGACGAAGCGATCGGGACGGAGCTGGCACTGATGGTGGATCGCGTCGTTGACCAGGCGGGTCCACATCGGCAGGAGGTGTGGCTCCATCCAACCGAGCATCAAGAAGGGCCGCGGGCCGAGCACCTGGGCGTCGATGTTGCGCTCGTCGATGTAGCGGATGTGTTGCTCGACCGCCGTGGCGAAGGCCTCCTCGCCGAGTCCGGCTTCCTCGGCGGCGGGCGTGCCGATCGGGCTGCCGAGCTTCATGTTCGTCGCCAGCATGAGCATGAGCATCCGCCCCATGCCGTCCATCGGATGGCTGACGTGCGAGTGGACGTCGAGGACCTTGGTGTCGTTGATCATGTTGCTCCTGTTGACGTGAGTTGGGGGATGGTGTTGTGCGGCCGGATCACACGAGCTGCTCGTCGTCGGTCGCGGCGTCATCGGCGGCGACAGCACGGCCCACGACGTTGTGGTGGGGAACGAGCGCATGCCAATCGGCGTTGGGACCGAGCACGGCCTCGGCCGCGGTGATCCGCGACGTCTCTGTGGTCATCCGCGCGGGCCGGTCGGCATCCTCGTCGGCGATCGACCGGAGGATGCGACGGAGTCGGATCACTGCCAGATCCGCAGGAACGAGATGCTCGGCCGCGCGGTCGTAGAGGTCGCCCATCGATGCGGTCATCGCGGCGTCTTCCGAGGTGAGCCCGTTGAGACCGCTGAAGGTGGAGCCGGCGCGCATGCCCGCACGGTCTTGGGTGAAGTGATTCCGCCGTCCGAGGTCCCCGACCAGCGGGTGCTCGGGAAGCATGCCGTACTCGGCGAGCTGCTCGCGGTGGAGCCCGAACATGTCCAGTCGGAACTGCCGCGCCGGCCCATCGCTCAGCGGCTCGGTGGCGGACCAGAAGATGTTGTAGAAGCGAGAGTGAGTGTCGTCTTGGGGGACGCTCATGAACGCCTGACCCCCAGGGGCGATGAAGAAGAGCAGTGGAGCCGCGTAGGCGGTGATCCGCACGTGGTGGCCACCGGTGGGCTCGTCGACCTTGCGGAGTGCTGCGTAGTGGAAGCCGAAGTCGGTCGGTTCGACGAGCAAGCGCGGCGCCTGGTCGCGGCGCAGGGCGGACAGATCCTTGGCCCCTCCGGACATCTTGGCGACCAGGTTGCTGTGGAGGATCCCGACGTGGGAGGAGTCGGCCAGCCCTTCGAGCGGTTGGGTGAAGTTGCTGTCGAGGTCGGCGGCGACGATCAGCCGGTGCTCGTCGGGCACGTGAGCCCACTGGTAGTCGGGCAGTGGCGGTCGCTCCCCTCCCGCAAGGTGGGCCCACACGAAGCCACCGAGCTCGACGACGTCGTACGACCGCGCCTTGACCCGTTGACGGAAGTGGTCGTCGGCGATGTTCGGCGTCTCCTGGAGCACACCGTCGACGCCGATCTTCCACCCGTGCCAGAGGCAGCGGAGCCCACAGTCTTCGTTGCGGCCGAACGCAAGCGACGCGCCTCGGTGGGGGCAGCGTTCGTCGAGCATTCCGACAACACCTTCGGAGTCGCGGAAGACGACGAACCACTCACCGAGCAGCTTGATCCGCACCGGCGCACCGCCGGGCTCCGACACGTCGGTGGACAGGCAGGCCGCGACCCACCGACGTCGCAGCGCCGACCCCATGGCCGTACCCGGCCCCACGCGGCACATCCGCTCGTTCTCGTTCTGGTTCATCGTTCCTCCAGATGGTTTGGTGCTGGGTCGTGAACAGTCATCCGGTCGGCCTTGCGCCTCGGGCGGTGTCACCAGCTGGCGTGTCCCGCCGCCAGCCGATCAGCTCGGCGACAGGGGCACCCGCCAACACCGGACCGTGCGTGTGGAGGTGGCAGCGCACCCATGCGCCGGTCGCTGTGTCGACGGGAGTCGGCGTCGGAGCCTCCTGCCGGCAGATGTCCATCGCGAACGGGCAACGAGGGTGGTAGCTGCATCCGGTCGGCGGGGCCAGCGGACTCGGCGGGTCCGCTGACGAGCGAAGCTGGCGCCGCGCTGTGCGCCGCTCCGCCTGGGCGGCAGGGTCGGGTAGCGGGATCGCGTCGTGAAGCAGTTCCGTGTAGGGATGCCGAGGCGCGGTGGCCACGGCCTCGGCGGGTCCGGTTTCGACGATCCGGCCGAGGTACATCACCGAGATCCGGTCGGAGACGTGCCGGACCACGTCGAGGTCATGGGCGATGAAGAGGTAGGCGACGCCGGTCTGCACGCGCAGGTCGCGCAACAGGTTGAGGACTTGTGCCTGCGTCGAGACGTCGAGCGCCGACACTGCCTCATCGCAAACGATCAGCTCGGGTTCGCTGGAGAGCGCCCGGGCGATGGCGATCCGCTGGCGCTGCCCTCCGGAGAACTCGTGGGGCAGCCGGTCGACATGTCGTGTGTCGAGCCCGACCACGTCGAAGAGCTCCCGCGCCCGCTGCATCGAGTCCGCCTTCGACAGTCCGAGGTGCCGTCGCGCCGGGTCGGCGACCGCTGAGCCGACCGTCATTCGCGGGTTCAGCGACGAGTACGGGTCCTGGAACACCACCTGGACACGCTTGCGGTAGTCGCTCGGGACCCGGCGGCGGCGACGGTCGAGCTCGACGCCTCCGAACCGGATGGAACCAGCGGTGATGTCCACCAGGCGGAGGACCGCCCGACCCGTTGTCGACTTCCCGGACCCCGACTCACCCACGAGGCCGAGCGTTTCGGAAGGAGCAATCTCGAGGTCCACACCGTCGACGGCGCGCGCGACGAGCCGTTGGCCGCCGCGCCGCACCGTGAAGTGCACCTGAAGGTCCTCGATGGCGAGAATCGTGCTCACAGCGTCACGTCCTCGAAGATCGAGGCGACGCGAACGCAACGCGATCGGCGGCCGTCACCCACCGGCACGAGCTCGACCGTCTCGAGCCGGCAGGCGTCGACCGTGTACCGGCAGCGCTCGGCGAACACGCAGCCCGAGGGGCGACCCCACGGCGCGGGAACGCGGCCAGGAATCGTCGGCAGCGCTCTGCCAGCGAGAGAGCGCGCCGGCATCGCATCGAGCAAGGCCTCGGTGTAGGGATGTGCGGGCCGAGCGAAGAGAGCGCTCGCGTCGGCCTCCTCGACGATCTGCCCGGCATACATCACGGCGACCCGGTGGGCGACGTCGGCCACGAGACCCAGGTCGTGCGTCACGAAGAGCATCGCCATGCCCATCTCGTCCTGGAGGTCGAGGAGGAGGTCGACGATCTGCCCCTGGACGGTCACGTCGAGTGCAGTCGTCGGCTCGTCGGCGATCAGCACGCTGGGCTCACAGACGAGTGCCATCGCGATCATCGCCCGCTGCGCCATCCCTCCGGAGAACTGATGGGGATAGTCGTCGACCCGCCGCCCCGGGTCGGGCACCCCGACCCGGGCGAGCAGGTCGACCGCCCGCTCACGTGCCGCGCGCCGCGACAAGCCCAGGTGACGGCGCGCCGGAGCGGCGATCTGCTGGCCGATCGTGAACGCCGGGTTGAGCGCGGTCATCGGTTCCTGGAAGACCATGGCGAGGTCGCGCCCCCGCACCGGTTTCTCGGTGGACTCCGACCAGGTCACCGTCCCGCTGACCAGCGTGGCGCCCGCCGGGAGTAGGTCGATCGCAGCGAGCGCGGTCATCGTCTTTCCTGACCCCGATTCGCCGACGAGAGCGAGCGTCCGGCCCCGCTCGAGGTCCAACGACACCTCACGGACGACGCTCGAGATGCCGCCGTGAGGGTTGGCGAAGGCAACCTCGAGGTCGCGGATGCCGAACACGACGGGGAACCTGGCATCGCCGGCAGGTGCTCGCTCGTCGCGCCCGGACATCGACACGTCGCTCATCGACGACAACACGGTCGGGGCGGCCGCGGTCGGCGTCGCGTCGAGATACGTGACCGGGACGTGGCTCCGGCGGGTGAGGTGGTGACGTCCCACGTCGCGGCCCAACGCGTCGCGCAGCCCGTCGCCGAAGAGGTTGAACGCGAGGACGGTCACGACGATCGCGACGCCCGGAGGAACGGCAAGGAACGGCTGGACGTACTGGTTCTCCAGTGCCGTCGCCAGCATGCCACCCCAACTCGCGCGCTCGATGTCGCGTCCGAGGCCGAGGAAGCTGAGCGCCGCCTCGATCAAGATGATCTGCCCGGCGATGATCGCCGTCTGGATGACGAGCGGACTGGCGATGTTGGGGAGCACGTGGCGGCGCAGGAGCGCGACGAACGGTGTGCCACTCACTCTTGCCGCGTCGATGTACAACTCCTCGCGAACGGCGAGGGTGGCGCCGCGGGCGAGACGCACGTAGTAGGTCGCGAAGATGATGCCGACCGCGATCATCGCGTTCGTCAGGCTGGGGCCGAGGATGGCGATGACGGCGAGGGCGATGACGAGCCCGGGAATCGAGTACAGCACATCGACCAGGCGCATGGCATACCGATCGAGGCGGCCACCGACGTAGCCGAGGAGGACGCCGATGGTCACGCCGGAGGCAATCGCGAGGAGGAGCGCCTTGACGACCGACTCCAGCGCGACACGGGCGCCGAACAGCGTCCGGCTGAGCGTGTCGCGTCCGAGCTGGTCCGTGCCGAGCCAGTGGTCGGAGCTCGGGCCTTGCAGCGTGGCGGAGAAGTCCGTCTCGAGCTCGCCGTGGGGCGCGATCCACGGAGCGAGGACTGCAGCGAGCAGGAACACGACGATGATCGCGCTCGCGACGACGGTCACTCGCTGACGCATCAACTTCCCCACGGTGCCCTGGCGGCCGGCCGGGGAAGCCTCGGTGGACTCCGGCGAGGGCGTCACCGCCGCGCGCTCGACGGACGACGTCGGGGATGCCTCGACGATCGCCGGCTCGCGTGTCGCCGGCATCATTGGCGCACCTTCGGGTTGAACCAGCCGTAGCTGACGTCGACCACGAGGTTGATCAGGATCACCAGGAGTGCGATGAACAAGACGTACGCCTGGACCACGGGAATGTCCTGGGCGAGCACGGCCTTGAGGGCGAGACTCCCGAAGCCGGGGAGGCCGAAGACCCGCTCGATGACGACGCTGCCACCGAGCACGAACGCGGCCTGGAACCCGATGATCGTGATGATCGGGACCATTGCGTTCTTGAGCGCGTAGCGGAACAGCACGGTGCGAGTACGAAGTCCGACAGCGAGCGCCGTGCGGATGTAGTCCTGTTGCAGTACCTCGAGCAGCGCCGCCCGGGACTGACGCGCGATCAGCGCCGCGGACGGCAGGCCGAGGGCGAGCGCTGGGAGGACGAGCGAGTGGAGCCACGATCCGACGCCGTCGCCCAACGGTGAGTATCCGAATGACGGGAACCAGCCCAGCTCCGACGCCAGCCATCGGACGAGAACGATCGCCAGCCAGAAGCTGGGCACCGCCAGACCGATGGACGCCACGACCGTGATCACCCGATCGGTCAGGCTGCTGGAGCGGAACGCGGCCAGCGCACCGGCGGGGATACCGAGGCACACGGCGAGCAGCAGTGCGAAGCCGGCGAGCGAGAGTGTGGTCGGCAGTCGGGACGTGATCATCGACCGCACCTCCTGGCCCCGCTCGACAGCGATCGACTCACCGAAATCGCCCCGCAGTGCGTCGCCTGCCCAACTCATGTACTGCGTCGGGAGCGGCTTGTCCAGGCCCATCGACGTCTCGATCTCGGCGACGGCCTCGGGCGAGGCCTGGGCACCGAGGATCGTCTCACCCACGCTGCCGGGCAAGAGGTGGCTGAGCGCGAAGGTGAGCAGCGAGACGAGGACGATGGTCGGGATCACGGCGAGCAGTCGGAACCGCAGGAGCCTCAGCACAAGGACGACCTTTCAGGCGAACGGAACGGTGGGGCGCCGGACAGTCCGGCGCCCCACCGCACGGGGGTCAGTCGACGAGCGCGAGCCCGCGGAAGTCGATGGCCGTCGGAGCGACGAACGTGAGGTTCGGCGTCTCGACGCGATCGGGGTGGTACGCCATCTCGACCGGCGAGCGGACGAGATAGGTCAAGGCGACGTCGTCGTTGAACACCGCCTGGTACCAGGCGTTCCACAGCGGCTCGGCGGTGGCGAGGTCGGGCTCGGCGAACGCCGCCTGGGCGGCTGCGGCTACCTCCTCGGATTCGACGCCAGACGGATTGAGGAACGTCTCAGCGCTCACCATCAGGTCGTACATCTGCGCGGGGTGACTCGCCGAGTCGGTGAACATGCACGCCTCGTACTTGCCCGATGAGCACTCGGCGAAAATGCTCCCGGTGATCGGGACCAGCTCCATCTCGATGCCCTGCTCACGAAGGAGCGCCTGGAGCGCCTCGCCGATCGCCTGCACCGGCGGATAGACCGGGATCGAGAAGGAGAGTCCCTCGACCCCGGCGTCGGCGAGCAGCGATTCGGCGCGATCTGGTTCGAACGGGTGCCCCGTCAGCTCTTCGGACGCGGCGTAGTCGTCACCGGCGACTGGAACGGCGCGGGGATCGCCGCCGTTGCCAACAGCCGCGTTCAGCGCCTCGCGATCGATCGCCGCGGCGACCGCTTCGCGGACTCGGACATCCTCGAACACACCGCCGGATCCGCGATCGATGAACGACAGCAGGGTGCCGCCGCCGTACGGTTCCGACGCGATGGCGCCGTTGGCGCCCTCCATCGCCGATCGCTGGGGATCGGCGAAGTACGAGATGTCCAGATCTCCGGCGGCGAACGGCTCCGGCCCGAAGACGCCGGGATAGATCACGATCCGAGCGATGCGCTGCTGACTCGGGTCGCGATAGCCGTCCCAGGCGTCATAGACGGCCTGAGCGTCGGCCTGCGTCTCGTCGGTGTTGAGGACCCAGGGCCCGGTGCCCACGGGCTCGGTCTCGAGTGTGCCGGCTTCGGCCGCGGCCGGGCTCACCATCATCCCGGCATCCTTGGCGAGCACATACGGCAGGTGGGGGGTCGGTGTGGCCAGCACGACGCGAACGCTGAGCGGGTCGACGATCTCGACGTCGGCGACGGACGCGAAGAGTGACTGGCTCGGGCCTTCGGTGTCACGGGCACGCAGCAGGTTGAACTTGAGTGCCTCGGCATCGAGCGCCGTCCCGTCCTGGAACGTGATGCCGTCGATCAAGGTCAGGTCGAGATACTCGGAGGTGAGGTCCCAGCCGGCGAGCAGCGTTGATTCCAGGCTGAGATCGGGGCCCACCTCGAACAGCGGCTCGTACACGGGCCGGAACCAGGCCATGTCGTAGCCGGCGCGAATGACCTGGAGTGGATCCCAGGACATCCATGCCAGCGCTTCGCCGACACGCAACTCCCCGGTCGGCTCGTCGGGCGCGATACTCGCCCGGACATCGCTGCCGAACGCCGCGAGCGTCATGCTCGCTACGGCTAAGGCTGCGATCGCAGACCTTCGATTCATCGGATAACCCCCTCTATCGAGTCGCTCGCGCGACGTAGTTGTGAGAACTTGTGGTGAGCGGTCGCGCTCCCTCGGCGCGAATGGTCCGGCTACGTCCAGACGGCGAACCCCATACCGCACCCGGTGCCGGCCGGAGAGCGGTAGCAGGGGGCGTAGTCGTGCCAGCTCGCTCCGTTCTGCATCGCTGCCACGACCGTGATCCAGTTGCGAATCTCCGACGAACCGGCCCGGAGCAGCGCCGTGGGAATCTCCGCAAGGTCCTCCGTCTTGCCGGTCCGGACACCGTCGAGCACGCGCTCGTCCAGCGCCTCGTCGACGACGAAGTGGCTGAGACCACCCGATGCGACGATGGCGACACGAGCGTCGCCCGGCGCCGCCTCGATCGCGTTGCGCAATGCATCGCCGAGCTGCACACAGCGACGTGGCGTCGGCTGGTTGGGCGGGAAGTACGTGTTCAGGAGCAGCGGCACGATCGGCAGCTCCCGCGTTCCGAGGAGACGCTCGCCCACGTAGCCGAACGCGTGGCCGAATCCCTTTCCGGGCGGCTGTGACGCGACACTCGTCGCGTCGAATCCGGCATCGCAGAGGCTGGCCAGGATGGATCGCGCCAGGTCGCCCGCCCCCTGGAACCGATGGACAGCGTCCATGGCGTAGCCGGCCTTCACGGCATCGAAGAAGTCCGATCCGTGGAACGGGAGCTCTGCGGTCTCCCACGTTTCGCCCCAGTAGAGAGCGAGGGCCGGCTGGTTGCTCTCGTCGAACAGCTCGGCCTGGTCGTCACCGACCACGATCACGGCGTCGAGCTCGAGATCGCGCAACGTCTGTCCGACTCGGCGGATGCCCTGCTGACAGGCCTCGAAGCGCGCCGCCCACACGTCGTCGCTCAGCTCGGCTGCGAACCGATCGCCCGCCTCCGCCTCGAGTTCGTCATAGGTCCGCAGGCGTCCCGACGAGTCGTAGAGCTGCGTGTTGCTGCGATCTTGGTGAGCGCGTTCGCGCCAGAGGGACGGGTTGGCGAGCAGGAGAGGGCTGTGGCTGGATGCGCCGGCCCCAACGAGGTGGGCCATCAGCTCCGCCTTCCGTCATGTCGCCCGTCGTGCCGCTCGAAGTCAAACCGTTGGTTCATCTCATCCCCCACATTGGCTGCAATCTTACATCCAATCGTGTGGGCTACTGCAAGCCGAGCAGATCGAGCGTCGTCCGCCCGGCGACCAACTCGGCGATGATTCGCGTCTCGTCGATCCGTCGCCTCGCGGCCGCCGCGATGACGTCGCTCGCGCCCGCGCGCTCGATCACCACCACGCCGTCGACGTCGGCCACGATCAAGTCGCCGGGGCGGACCGAGACGTCACCGACACGGATCGGCCCGCAGAGGGCGCCACCGTCGCGATCGGGATCCTTCACGGTGCCTGTGATGCATCGACCGAGTGACCAGACCGGGAATCCGACATGGGCGAGTTCACCGTGATCGCGACTCCCACCTTCGAGCACGAGACCGGCGAGGCCACGTTCGCGGGCGGCGACGGACATGATCTCACCCCAGTATCCCCACCGAGCCCGGTCGTCTCCGGTGGCGACGACCAGCACATCACCCGGCGACGCGGCCGCGATCGCCCGATGCAGCCAGAGATTGTCGCCACTGGGACACTGCACGGTGAACGCCGGCCCCGCGGCCGACACCGCGTGCGCCGCCGGAAGCATGTCGGCGCGCAGCGCCCCGACTCGTCCCGCCGCCTCATGGACCGTCGCGCTCCCCAGCGCCGCCGCCTGCGTGAGGTCGAGGCCGTCGGTCACGGCGTCGCCCTCCGGGTCTGAAGCGCGTGATAGCCGGAGCGGCGACGGGCATCGAGCAGCGCGCCGCCCTCGCCGACCGCGACTCGAATGGCTTCCTCCGTCGCGTCGATCTCCTCGGCGACGTCCACGATGCGCTCGGCGAGCGAGAGCGGGAGCACGACGATGCCGTCGGCATCGCCCCGCAGCCAGTCCCCCGGCTCCACCCGCACGCCGGCAAGCTGGACCGCCTCGTTGAACGCCTCGGCACACACACGGTCCTTCCCGGTGCGCATCGTGACATCGCGTGCGTAGATCGGATATCCGAGGTCGAGGCTTCGTCCGACGTCGCGGCACACCCCGTCGATCACCGTCCCGGCGACGCCGTCGCGGTGGGCAACCGTCGTCAAGATGTCGCCCCACACGGTCGCGTCCCGTCGCCCGCCGTTGTCGATCACCACGACGTCGCCGGACCTGACGTCGTCGATGTAGTCGCCGACGTTCCTTCCGGTGGTACCCACGGGAAGCATCCGCACGGTGAATGCCTGACCGACGAGACGAAACGACCGATCGAGGGGCGCGATGCCCACGACCTGCCCGTCGATGCCCAGACGGTCCAGGGCATCGGAGAGCGCAGGGGTATCGAGCCGGGAGAGTCGCTCACGGAGGCTCACGACGTCTTCTCCAGCATCGTCTCGTAGGAGGCTCCCATCACCGAACTCACGGGGGCGCCGGCATCGATCTCGGCTGCCATGGCCGCCTCTCGCTCTGCGATGACCTCGGCTCGGCCGAGCAACTCATCGACCCGGTCGGCTGCCAGAAACACCACGCCCGAACGATCGGCGAGCACCCAGTCACCGTTGGCGACGACGACGCCACCGAGCTCGACCGCCTGGCCCCAGGCATGTTCGTGGGCGCGCCCTCTCGCTGTCACCGGCGTCACCGCACTGGCGAAGACCGAGTAGCCGATCGCTTCCGCCTCGTCGACGTCGCGCACCGCGCCGTGCACGATGGTGCCCTCCAGGCCGAGCTGTTTGGCCGCCCGTGAGAGGTTGCCACCCCACCCTGCGCAGTCGGTGCGTGCCTGGTGGGCCACGACGATGACGTCCCCGGGCCCGGAGGCCTCGACCGCGCCCGTTCCGAGATGGCGTGAGGCACCGACCTCGGTCGGCGCTCCCAACTGCACCGTGACGCAGCGCCCGACCATTCGTGGCTGGCCGGATCGGGGCGCGAGTCCGGGCACCCACGTGGTGATTCCGAGCGCGTCTCCGGCGTCGGCAACCGCACAGGAGTCGAGCCGCTCCAAACGCCTGCGGATTTCGTCGCTCATGCGTCGCTGCCGACGAAGGCGATGAAGTCGGCCTGCACGAGCTGCGCGCCGCCGAGCTCCCGGGCGATCGTGTGCCGCGCGGGGCGGGCCGCCTCGTCCGGGAACATGTCCACCCAGTGCTGGTTGATCAGGTCCCGGGCGGATCGGTCAGCCACATGGAATGTGATCTTGACGATGTCGCCGACCGTCCCTCCGGCCGCGGCGATGATCGCCTCGATGTTCGCGAAAACTCGCGCGACCTGTGCTTCAAGCCTCCCCGGCAACGACCCGTCGGTGGGGTCCAGCCCCGGGATACCGCCCGTTGCAACCAGCGGCCCGCGCCGTGCCGCCGATGGGATCGGCATCCCCCCATGATGGAGCCCCTGAACTTCGATCGACGTCGCCACGCTCTACCTCCTCGGCCGTGATCGTCGCCATCATAGAAGCCAGGATTGGAGCCAAAGCAAGTCGATCGTTGGCACCGAGCGACAAGGCTGAGGGTCAGCCGAGGTCGGAGCGACGCATCCGGTGCGTCGCAAGCAGGGCACTCGTCCGCTCACGATCGAATGGATCGAGACTCGTGATCAGCCCGTCGTGCTCACTGACGGTGCGCCGGCGCATCTCGACGGTCACGTACTTCTGCGCGATGTACGGGGCGGCGATCGTCCACAGTCGCTCAAGCTCCTCGAGGACGACGGTGAGCGGCGAGAGCCGGAAGATCTCGAAGTGGAAGCGCCGGTTGAGGTCGATCATTCGTGACCAGTCATCGGAGTCCACGCACGACCGCATCTCCTCGTTGATCGCGCGCATCCTGACGATGGCGGCGTCACTCGGCTGCTCGATCGTTGCCATGACATGCGACTCGAGGAACTCGAGCATCATGTAGATCTGCCGCAGCTCGGTCGCCGAACGCTTCTTGACGAAGTAGCCGGTGTGGACGCGGTGTTCGAGCATCCCCTGGTCGACGAGCACGCGCAGCGCCTCACGCACCGGCGCGCGACTCACGTCGAGTTCCCGCGCCATGTCCTCTTGCCGCACGGCCTCACCCGGATTCAGTGACCCGGTGATGATCCTGTAGCGGATCTCCTCCACGGTCTTGGTGACCGCAGCCCCGTCACGGGTGCTCATCGGTCGCCCTCTCGACACCTATCAGCGGAAGCGCGTCCAGCTCCGTCACGTTTGCCTCGCGCGACACGACGACTCGACATGGATGACTCACACATTGGCTGCAATCATGCCGGTCTCGTCCGCGGTTCCCACGTCCGACGGCGGCACTCGTCATCGACACGCGCTGGCCCACGCCGTGGACACACCGCGCAGGCAGGCCGGCCGCAGCCTCGATGCAGCCTCAGCGATGTCCGCCAGGCAACGTGAACGAGACTTCTGCTCCGCAGCGGCCACGATTGTTGTGCGCCTCGATCGTGCCACCGTGGGCGACGACGAGATCACGTGCGATGGACAGGCCCAGGCCGCTCCCGCCGGAGTCAGCCGACTTGGTGAACCGGTCGAAGACCGTCTCGAGGTCGCACTCGGGAAAGCCCGGCCCGGCATCGGTGATGCGGCACAGGATGGCGTCCCCGGACGAAGCGACCGTCACACCAACTTCAGTCCCCGTGGGACTGTGGCGAATGGCGTTGGCCAGAAGATTGTCGAGTACCTGACGAATTCGCACGGGGTCGATCCACACCTTCGGGAGATCGGGCGCCACCACCGTGCTCAGGCTGACGCCGCGCCGGGCGGCAACTGCTGTGTGGCGGGGCACGACATCGGCGACGAGTTGGCCGACGTGCACCGCCTCGACGGTGAGCACGAGCTGGCCGGCCTCCGACAGGGCCAGGGTGTGCAGGTCATCGATGAGGTGGCCGAGTCTGTGAGCTTCGTCGAGCAGCGACGCGAGCTGCTCGTCGGTTCGCGGCCGAACCCCGTCGAGCTGCGCTTCGATCTCGCTCTGCAGGATGGCGAGCGGGTTGCGGAGCTCGTGGGTGATGTCGGCGAGGAACCGCCGACGCTGCTCTTGGCTGGCGGCAAGCCGGGACGCCATCTCGTTGAACGCGGCGGCGAGCAGGCGCAGCTCCGATGGTCCTCGAACCGCGACGTCGACGTCGTGCAACTCCCCAGCGCTGATCCTCTCCGCCGCGTGCAGCAGGTCGCCTGCAGGGCCGCTCACCCGCCGGTACAGGACGGCCACCGCCAGCGCTGCCGCTGCGACCGCCACGCCGATGACGAGGAGGCCGCGGGGACGCCCCTCGCTGTCGGTCGGCATTCCCAGATCGCCGAACCGCCCTGTTGCGACGCTGACGGCCAGTGCGATGCCGACCCCCCACAGCAGGACGAGCCCGATCGCGACACGACGGAGCCGTCGGCGGTGCTCGCGCCGGGCGTTGGATGCCGACATCATGTGCCCTCGACGAAGCGATAGCCGACGCCGTGAACGGTCAGTAGGTAGCGGGGCGTACGCGGCTGCGGCTCAAGCTTGCGCCGGATGTTCTTCACGTGAGCGTCGATGGTGCGGTCGTAGGAGTCGACATCCACGCCGTGCAGCGCATCCATCAGCTGCGCACGGGTGAACACACGCCCCGGCTGCCGAGCGAACTCGACGAGGAGGTCGAACTCGGTTGCCGTGAGGCCGACAACGCGGCCGGCGATCGTGACCTCGCGACGGGCGAGGTCGAACACCGCGTCCCCCACCGTGAACCGCTCGGCCTTGGTGGGCACACCGTCGACCCGCCGGAGCACCGCTCGGACGCGGGCGACCAGCTCACGGGGACTGAACGGCTTGACGATGTAGTCGTCGGCCCCGATTTCCAGTCCGACGATCCGGTCGGTCTCCGCCCCGCGGGCCGTCAGCATGATGATCGGCACCGACGAGCCCCGGCGGAGTTCACGGGCAACGTCCAGGCCATCCGCTCCAGGCAGGCCGAGATCGAGCACCACGAGGTCGGGCGGCCGGGCGCGGGAACGCGCCAACGCCGACGGTCCATCGGCGGCGGTCTCGACGGCGAACCCGGACGCCCGCAAGTAGTCGGCGACGACGTCGGTGATCTTGGACTCGTCGTCCACCACGAGAACGAGCTTGCTCACGTCGCGATTCTCACACCGCATCCCGTCACGATCGTCCCGGGTTGTGAACCTGCCGTGAACGCGCCTGGATCTCGGGGCGGCGCGTTCTCAGCAAGTGCGCGCGACCTTCACCATCGGTTCACGATCCGAGACGACCCTCGGTGGCATGCAAGTTCATGACGCGATGTTGCCCATCCACTCCGTCGTCGGCGTCTCGGTCCCCGGTGGACGCTTTGGCCCAACCGTTGCCGCCCTCGTCGGGCTCGCCGTGGTGGTCATCGGCTGGAGGACCTTCCGCCGCCGCGACCGCTATGCGTCTCGACCGAGCACCGTCATCGGGGCCGGTGCGGCGACGGCGATCGCCGGAGTGGTGTTCCTCCTGCTCGCCGACGGCGGGCCCGGTACCGGGAACGGGGTGGTCGGGTCGAGTGCCGCGGTGATGCTCGGCGTCGTGGCCACGTTGCTCGGAACCCTTGCCCACAAGCGGTCCGACACCGTCACGTGACGACGTCGAACGCGCTCCCAGCCACGAGCTGTCAGCAACCGTCGCTAGAGACTTCTCGGTAGCGGCCGGTGCCGTACTTCTCGGCCAGCGGGTCTGTGTTCAGACCGATTCGCCCTGGAGGCGTTCGCGGGCGTTGTCGAGGTAGTGGCGTTGCAGGGTGTCGTCGTCGACGAGCGGGCAGCTGTGGCAGTATGCGCCGAAGTCCGGGTCGTGATGAGCGGGCGGTTCGCCGGCTTTGTAACGCAGGCAGCAGGTGCCGCGGATGTTGAACGGGAACTCTCGGCCGCCGCACGTGGCGACGAGGGGTCGGGGGCGGTTGCCGATCGGGAGTCCGCGTGCTCGGAGGCGGTCGAGGATGTCGTTGGCGGCGGTCCAGGCTGGTCGGTGGTCGGTCCCGGTCTCGCGGGCCGCGGCGAGCGCGCAGCCTCCGATGGAGTCGGCGACGAGTCCCCACATGCCCCGGCGGCCGAACGGGGCCACGACGCGGAGGTTGTCGAGCAACGGACCCAACAGCTCGGCGAACGCGCCGACGATGACCGCGGTGAGTTCGTCGGCATCGACCACAGTGACGTCGGGGTGGCCGGCGTCGGGGTCATCGGCGAGGGCGGCGAAGTGGGATGTGCCGGCGGCGAGCCGGTCGAACTCGAGTTGTGGGTGGGTGCGCAGCCATGTGATGGGCGGTTCGACGAGCGGGACCCGGCGTTCGAGGAGGTAGGGGCCGACGAGGGGGCCGGCGACGACGGCTGCGACCCGCATCGCGAGGTAGGCGGCGGCGACGTCGCGCTGGCCGCCGTAGCGACGAGTGAGATGTTCGACGCGGGAGGCGAGCCGGTCCGGTGCAGTCGCCGCAGCGACCGATATCCAGCGTTCGTGGTCGTGGTCGAGGTCGAAGGTGAACCCGCGGAAGGTCTGGGCGATCCGCTGGCGCGTGCCCTCGAGCGGGGCAGGGTTCATGCCGGCGCCAGCTCGTGTGTGCAGCGGCGCGGGACATCGTTGTCGGTGTGGTCGAGGTGCATCGCGTAGGGCGAGGTGCCCTTGGCGAACGCGCCGGGGGCTTGTCCGGTGGTGAGGCGGAACGCTTTCACGAACGCCCCGGTGGTCTGGTAACCGACGAGCCGGGCGACGTGGGCGACCGAAGTGCCCGCGGCGAGGTGGACGAGCGCGGCGCGGATGCGGGCGTGGGTGCGCCATTCGGCGAACGTGAGACCGGTCTCGGCGGTGAACCGCCGGGTGATGGTGCGGGCGCTGGCACCGGCGTGTCGCCCCCACGAGACGAGGTCGTCAGCCGCGGCCGGATTGACGATGAGCTGCTCGGCGATCTCCCGCAGCCGCGGGTCGCGGGGCAGCGGCAGGATGATCGACGGCGTGTCGACCACCTCGGTGAGATCAATTGCTGCGTCTTCGATGCGCCGGCGTCGTGTCTCAGGCAACTGTTCGTCGCGCAGGCGGAGTATGACCTCACGCCACGCCGGCGTGATCGCGATCGCAACCGGCTCGACGACGCCGGGGTCGGCGAGCGCAGGGTCGATAAGCGTGCACCGATAGGCCGCCCCGGCCGCGACGGTCCCCCCGTGCGGGGTCCCCGCAGGGATGAGCACCCCGATCGTGGGAGGGATGATCCACG
Source organism: Desertimonas flava (assembly GCF_003426815.1). Classification (GTDB taxonomy): domain Bacteria; phylum Actinomycetota; class Acidimicrobiia; order Acidimicrobiales; family Ilumatobacteraceae; genus Desertimonas; species Desertimonas flava. The sequence continues at coordinate 35,618 of NZ_QKYK01000034.1, read as the reverse complement.
TGTCCGGGCCGATCTCGACGGTGCGCGTACCGGTCGCTCCCCACACCACCTCGTGAACCTCGTGGCTGTGCTGACGAATCGCGCGACGTTCCCGGCCGACGAGGTCGTTCGTCCAGATCCGCCAACCCACCGGCCCGACATCATCCACGGCCCCAGTGGTGCGGACGGGGTGGCGAGTTTGGACCATACATTGTCACCCTAGACCCGCGGTATCTGGCAGACCTAATACCTACTCTTAGGTAAACCGTTGAGATCCGGGTCTGGTCGTGGGACGGGCGCGGGCGAACCAAGGGAGAGGCACCATGAACAGACGGCCACGAACAGCAGGACTGCTGGCGGTAGCGGCACTCGGGCTGACCGCCGCCGCGTGCGGCGGCGGTGACGCCGACGCATCCACCACCAGATCCGCCGCATCGACGACCGCCACAACCGACAACACCACGGCCTCGACCGAGCCGTCATCGACAACGCCCGGCCCCGGCACCTCAGACCCAGGCGATGCGGCGACGCGGGTCGTCGACACACCGCTGGGCGAGGTCGAGGTCCCGACCGACCCGCAACGGATCGTGGTGCTGTGGGGCGCGACGCTGTCATCGGTCGTGCAACTCGGGTTCGAACCGGTCGCCGCGTTCGGTGTCGAGGGCAACAACTCCAACCTGGCGCCGTACCTCCCGGACGACTACCCGCTCGACACACTCGAGATCGTCGCCGCACCCCGTGAGGTGAACTTCGAAGCGGTCGCCGCCGTCGACCCCGACTTGATTCTGGGCGGCGAGGTACCGCACTTGGTCGACAGCTACGACAACCTCTCGGCGATCGCGCCGACCGTGCTGCTGACGTGGGACGGCACCATGTCGTGGCGGACGATGTTGACCGATGTCGCCGACGTCCTCGGCGTCCCCGAGCGTGCCGAGGCCGCCGTCGACGAGTACGAGACCCATGTGGCCGAGGTCCGCGAAGTCGTCGGGCTGGACGACAATGCGATCGAGGTGTCGGTCGTGCGGATACAGAGTCCCGAAGAGATCCGCGTCGAGACCCCCGAGAGCTTCTCCGGCCAGATCATCGCCGACGTCGGGTTCACCCGCCCCGGCAACCAGCAGACGCCCGACGCCGGCGCCGACTACATCTCACTCAGCCTCGAACGCATCCCCGACGTCGACGCCCCATCGATCATCGCCCTCTACTACGTCGGCGATGACGACACCTCGGCCGCGTGGGACCAGATCAGCACCAGCCCGCTGTGGCAAGCACTCCCGGCGGTCCAGGCCGGCAACGTCATCGAGGCCGACTTCACGTACTGGGGATCGTCGAACTATTACGCCGCCCACCGCGTGCTCGACGACATCGCCACCGCGTTCAGCACATGACCTCGTGGACGCGGGCATCCATCGTGAGCGGGTGCCCGCACGCTAAGAAGCGACCGCTGACCTGGACTTTCATCACTCGATGCGGAGGCCGGAGATGGCCCGGCTGATGACGAGTTGTTGGATCTCGCTCGTGCCTTCGAAGATCGTGTGGATCTTGGCGTCGCGGTGCCAGCGCTCGACGGGGTACTCGCGGGTGTAGCCGTAGCCACCGAGGATCTGGATGGCTTCCTCGGTGACCCGGACTGAGACCTCCGACGCCTTGTACTTGCTCATCGAACCCTCGGCGTTCTTGTAGCCGCCGTTGCGGGCGAGCCAGGCGGCCCGCCAGATGAGCAGGCGGCTGGCGTCGATCTCGGTGATCATGTTGGCGAGCTTGAAGGCGATCGCCTGGTTCATGATGATCGGCTTGCCGAAGGCGTGGCGCTCCTTGGCGTACTCGAGCGCGTACTCGTAGGCGGCACGGGCGATGCCGAGCGCCTGGGCACCGACGGTGGGGCGGGTGGCCTCGAACGTGGCCATCGCCGGCTGCTTGGCGCCGGATGTGCCGCGCTCACGGGCGCGGGCGAGCTTCGCGTCGAGCTTCTCCTTGCCGCCGAGCAGCTGGCTGCCGGGGATGCGCACGTCGTCGAGCACCACCTCGGCGGTGTGCGAGGCGCGGATGCCGTGCTTCTTGTACTTCTGCCCCTGGCTGAGGCCGGGGGTGTTCGGGCCGATGACGAAGCTCGCCTGGCCGCGGCCCTTGAGCTCGGGATCGACGGCAGCGACGACCACGTGGACGTCGGCGATGCCGCCGTTGGTGATCCACGCCTTGGTCCCGTTGAGGATCCAGTCGCCGGTGGCCTCGTCGTAGACGGCGCGCGTGCGGAGGCTGGACACGTCGGAGCCGGCGTCGGGCTCGCTCACGCAGAAGGCGCCGAGGGCGATCTTGTCGGGCGTGCCGTAGCACTGCGGCACCCACTCCATCACCTGCTCGGGCGTGCCGTTGCCGGAGATGCCGGCGGCGGCGAGGCCGGAGCCCATGATGGCCATGCCGATGCCGGCGTCACCCCAGAACAGCTCCTCGACGGCGACGGGCAGGGTGAGCCCCGACGGGTCGGAGATCGCGTTGAGCATGAAGTCCACGCCGTAGAGGCCGATCTGCGCGGCCTCCTCGACGATCGGGTACGGGAACTCCTCCCGCTCGTCCCACTCGCTGCCGGCCGGACGCACGAGGGTCTCGGCGAAGTCGTGCACCCACTTCTGGATCTGCAGCTGATCTTCGCTGAGGGACAGAGAGAACTCGCTCATGCCATCAAGTTACCAGCGGGTAACAAGCTTGTCTACCCCCGGTAACGTCGCACGCGGACGCCCGGCATGCAGCCTGCACCGGCCGTCTGGACGCCTCCTTCGCCGATCGCGCAGCCGTCCGACGAGCTTCTCGCTCAGGCGTCGAGCGTGACGGCGTCATCCGGGACGTCGGCAGCGGCGGTGCGGGCGATCCGGTAGTCGCGCGGGCTCAAGCCGTGGGCCCGCTTGAACGCCGTGGAGAACGTGAAGGGGCTGCTGTAGCCGACGGCCGCGGCGACCGACGTGACCGTGGCGTCCCGCTCGAGCATGAGGTCGGCGGCAAGCGCCATGCGCCAGCGGGTGAGGAACGTCATCGGCGGCTCGCCGGTGACCTCGTGGAAGCGCCGGGCGAGCAACGCCCGCGACACGCCGACGGCTGAGGCCAGGTTGGCGACCGTCCACGGCTGCTCGGGCTCGTCCTGCATCATCCGCACCACCTTGCCGACGACCGGGTCGGCGTTGGCCCCGAACCACGCCGGGGCGTTGGCATCGGCGCCGGCGAACACCTCCCGCAGCGCCGATACGAACAGCAGGTCGAGCAGACGGTCGAGCACGACCTGCTGGCCGGTCTGGTCACGGCGCATCTCGTCGGCGAGCAACGGCAGCAACGGCGACGCCCACTCGTCGTGGCGCAGCACGACGAACCGCGGCAACGAGTCGAGCAGCCAGCGGCTCACCTCGCCGTCGGTGCGGTAGTTGCCGACGAGGAACTGGTCGGGCCCGTCGGCGCAGTTGCCCCACGTGCGGACCCCGAGGTCCATGCGCTCGACGATTACGGTGTCGTCGAGCGGCCGACACACGCCGGGGTCGATGATGGCGACGTTGGGTGCCTCGCCGGGCCGGCCGGACATCACGTAGTCGTCGGGGCCGCGGACGATCACCAGATCGCCGGCGACGAAGTGCATCGGGTCCGACCCGTCGAGCGGATCGAGCCACGCCTCGCCGGAGAGCATCGGCAGCACGGCGATCGGCGCCCGGTCCTCCACCGAGATCGACCACGGCGACTCCATGACAACACGCACCATGAACGCCGCCCGGGCCCGGGGGCCGTCGAGGAAGCTCGAGAGCGCATCCATGGACTCACCGTAGACGGAAACGAATGAAAGCGAGCGGAGAGACTATGGATCGTCTCAGCGATTCCTGGCTCGATGGAACCCATGAGTTCCGACCACATCCATCCCACCCACTCCCTCACCGTCGTCGTCGGCGGCAACGGCAAGACCGGTCGTCGCGTCGTCGAGCGCCTCACCGCGATGGGGAGGCCCGTGCGCCCGGTGTCGAGATCGACCCCCGTCTCCTTCGACTGGGAGGACCACACCACCTGGCCGGCAGCTCTCGACGGGGCGACGTCGGCCTATATCACCTACCAGCCCGACCTCGCTGCCCCCGGTTCGATCGACGCCATCACTGCGTTCGGCAAGGCCGCCGAGCAGGCGGGTCTCGAACGGCTCGTGCTGCTGTCCGGTCGCGGCGAGCCCGATGCCCAGGCGTGCGAGCGGATCCTCCTCGACGGCCCGATCCCCACCACCGTGCTGCGGTGCAGCTTCTTCGCCCAGAACTTCAGCGAACACTTCTTGCAGGGCCCGGTCCTCGACGGTGTCATCGCTCTGCCCGCGGGCGACGTGCTCGAGCCCGTCGTCGACGCCGACGACGTGGCCGATGTGGCCGTGCTGGCGCTGACGACCGATGGCCACACCGGCGAGGTGTACGAACTGACCGGCCCGACGCTTCTGTCGTTCCACGAGATGGCCGCCGCCCTGTCGGCCGCCATCGGCAACGAGGTGGTGTACCTGCCGGTGTCCGTCGACGCCTACGCCACCGAGGCGATCGCCGCCGGCGTCCCCGCCGACGAGGCCGACATGCTGGCGTCGCTGTTCGCCCACATCTTCGCCGGGCACAACGCCACGCTCGCCGACGGCGTGCAGCGGGCGCTGGGCCGGCCGGCGCGGTCGTTCGCTGCGTTCGCCGCCGACGCCGCCGATGCCGGCGCCTGGGCTACTGCGGCCGATCCGGCGGAGGGGGCGGCGTGATCGAGGGCTTCGACCGCTGGGCGACCGTCACGGCGATCGCCGCCACGGGACTGATGGCCGGATTCTTCTTCGCCTACTCCACGATCACCATGTCGGGCCTCAGGGCCGCGCCGGGTGCCGTCGGGTTGCGGGCGATGCAGGACATCAACCGAGCGGCCGATCGCTCGCCGCTGCTGATGCTCGGTCTGTTCGGCACGATGGTCGTGGCGATCATCCTCGGCGTGCGGGCGCTCGGACGTCTCGACGAGACGGCCGCCGTGCTGCAACTCGTCGCCGGCATCCTCTACATCGTCGGTGCCATCGTGCTGACGATGGTGTACCACGTGCCCCGCAACAACGCTCTCTTGCGGCTCGACCCCGACGCTCCGGCCTCGATCGACGCCTGGCGCCACTACGCATCGACGTGGACGGCATGGAACCACGTGCGCACCGTGCTGCCGCTCGTGTCGACGGTGCTCTACACGCTGTCGCTGCGGACCACGTGACCCGGTGCCGGCGGAGGTGCTTGGTACCGTGACCGCGTGCTGCGCCCCCGACCCCGCGTCCCGAGGCCGGCGGGGGTGCTGGCGGTCGTGACCATGTGCCTGGTCGGTGCGGCGTGTTCGGGCGACGACGACCGTTCGGAGGAGACGGTCCCCGATGACACCACCCCCGTGCTCGTGGTGGACTCGGAGGCCGTTCCTCCGGAGGCGGTGGAGGCACCGGTCGGCTCGGTGGTCGTCGACGACACCGGGTTCGTGCCCGGCGTGCTCGCCGACGATGTGGTGACCGCCGAGGAGTTGGACGAGGCGTACCAGCGCTACCTCGGTTGCCTCGCCGACGGCGGGGCCGGCGGTCGCTACGCCTACGACATCGATCTGCAGGTGGGCCTGACGATCGACTGGCAGCTCGCCGGCGACGACGGCCTCGGGCGGGCGTCGAACACGCTCGATCGCGGTTGTTCGGAGAGCTACCTCGGCAACATCGCCAACCGCTACTTCGCCACCGTCGAGCGTCCCGACGACCTGCAGGCCCGCCAGCACGACAGCATCGTGGCGTGCGTCGAGGCGATCGACCCCGGCGTCGCCCGCGAGGTGCCCGACGACATCACCACCGACACGTCGGTCGACGGGGTGTACATCGACGAGGTGCAGGTGGACCTGGCGTTCCTCGGCGCCACCCCCGAAGACGCCGCCGAGATCTCGCTCTGCTTCACCCGTGTCGGCGTCCCGTGGCAGGACTTCGGCACCCCGTCACCACCCACCGACACCGCTCGCCCCACCACCTGACCGGATGCAGCGTGCGCTCCGGCGCTGCAGTAACAGATGGTGCCAGGCACCATCCGTTACTGCCGGGTTCGGACACCGTCGCCAGGGACCGGAGGGTAAATACCCGACGCTTCGGTGGGGTACGTACCCTCCGGTTGCCGGTTCGAGGTGGGCAGGTCATACGCCACCCAGCCGCAGCATCGCCCTCGCACATCCCGTCGGGGACACCTCGGGGTGGGCGTCGGCGGCGGCGTAGGGTCGGCACATGGGGCGATGGGCGACACGGACGACGGCGTTGGCGATCTCGATGGTCTCGGCGGTGGCTGCGATCGGGGCGAGCTCGCCGCCGGCCTCGGCGACGACACCGCCGGACGACTCGAGCGGCATCGTCGCCACTGCCGACGCCACGGCAGAGGGCTGCGACCCGATCGACCCGCGGCTCTGCTACCTGCCGTTCCCGAGCAACCACTACACCGCTGACGATCCGGCGTCGGCGACGGGGCGCCGGGTCGCCTTCCCCTCCGAGGGCGCGCCGGTGAACGCCGCGGGAGTTCAGATCGACGTGACCGAGTGGAACCGCAACGACGGCTTCAGCCCCAACAGCACGCTGCTCACGCATGTACCCGGTCTCGACGCCGAGGCGTCAGCGCTGCCGTCGTGGACCGACCTCGGCGGATCGCTCGACGCTGACGCGCCGGTCGTGATCATCGACGTCGACTCGGGCGAGCGGGTCCCGCTGTGGGCCGAGCTCGACACCCGGGGCGACGGCCTGCCCGACGATCAACTGCTGGTCATCCACCCGGCCGTCGTCCTCACCGAGGGGCACACCTACGCCGTGGCGCTGCGCGACCTCGTCGCCACCGACGGCTCCCCGATCGCCGCCGGCGAGGCATTCTCCGCCATCCTCGACGGCACGGCCGACGGATCGCTCGCCGATCGGGCCGCCGAGCTGGCGCCGGCGCTGGATGCCCTCGAGGCGGCGGGCGTGGCGCGCGAGTCGCTCGTGCTGGCGTGGGACTTCACTGTCGCCAGCACCACGAACACGACGGGGCGGATGGTGCACATCCGCGACGCCACGCTCGCCGAGCTGGGTGACGCCGCCCCCGAGTTCACCGTCAGCGAGGTGATCGACGACCCGACCCACGACGACGGCACGCCGCGCGAGGGCCTGGCCCGCACGGTCATCGGCACGTACAACGTGACCAACTGGCTCACCGGCGACGGCGCTCCCGGCGAGCGCTTCCACTACGACGCCGACACCGCCGCCGAGCCCGACGCCCTCCCCGCCGCCAACGGCACGCTGACGGCCACGTTCCAGTGCAACATCCCCGAGGGCGCGATGACCGGCGCGGATCCGGCCCACCTCGTGCAGTACGGCCACGGGCTCCTCGGCACCGAGGGCGAGATCAACGCCGGCAACCAGATCCGCCTCGCCAACGCCGGCAACTCGGTGATCTGCGCGACGCGCTGGGCGGGCATGAGCACCGACGACATCGGCAACGCGATCGAGACGCTCGGCGACTTCTCCAACTTCCCGTCGATGGCCGACCGCCTCCAGCAGGGCGTGCTCAACCAGCTCGTACTGACCCGGCTGCTGCTCGCCGACGACGGGTTGACTGCCGACCCGTCATTCCAGCGGGCCGACGGCACGCCGATCGCCGACGCGTCCGTGGTCGCCTACAACGGCAACAGCCAGGGGGCGATCATGGGCCTGATGCTCGCGGGCGTGTCGACCGACATCGACCGCTTCGTCGTCGGCGTGGCCGGCATGAACTACGGCCTGCTGCTCCCCCGCTCGGTCGACTTCCACGACTACGAGGCGATCTTCGTACCCGCCTACCCCAACGTCGCCGATCGGGCGCTCATCCTGGCGATGGTGCAGATGCTGTGGGATCGCGGCGAGGGGGCCGGCTACGTGAGCCACGTCACCGCCGACCCGCTACCCGGCACGCCCGCCAAGGACGTCCTGATGCACGTGGCGTTCGGCGACTGGCAGGTGAGCGAGCTGACGGCGTTCATCGCCGCCCGGGCGATGGCCATGCCGGTGCACCGGCCGGTCACCGAACCGGGGCGCAGCGGCGAGGTGGAACCCGGCTGGGGACTCGAGACGCTGGAGTACCCGAGCAACGGATCGGGGCTGGTGGTGTGGGACTCCGGGTCCGACCCGATCCCGCTCGCCGACGTCGCGCCCAGCACCACCCGTGATCCCCACGAGGACCCGCGCGCCGACCCCGACGCCCAGTTGCAGATCAACACCTTCCTCTTCGACGGCGAACTGATCGACGTCTGCGCCGCCGCCCCCTGCCTCGCCGACCCAACGGACTAGCCACCGCGTTCGAGCCGTCGCGAAACGACCAACGAGCGGACCAGGTGGGCAGTGGGGATGTAAGGCCCCGAGAGGGCCGGGAGTGAAGATGACGCCACAGCAACTCTTCGGCGCCGCCGGCGCCCGGGCTTTGCCGGGCGCCGGCGGCCGCAGAACAACTCGCCGCAGCGCAGCGAGGGAGCGCAGCGACCGATGCGGAGCGAGGACGAAACTCAGAGAGCGAGTAACTCGGGGACGATGGTTTGGAAGATGAGGTTGGCGCCGGGGGTGTAGACGTGGACGCCGTCCCAGCGGTAGGCGAGGTCGGCGGAGATCCTCTCGTCGCCGCACCACTCGTCGGGGCCGGGAACGAACGAGACGGTGTCGGGGTTCTGGCTGGCCACCCAGCGCCACAGTTCGTTGAGGTGCGCCACGCGAGCGTCGTCGGCACGTTCGGGCAGCGCCGGCACGGCCGCCCCGTTGACGTCCTTGGGGCGCATGCACGGCACCTCGAGCAGGCCGACGTGGGCGCCCGTGCTGACGAGCGCGTCGATGCCCTCCTGCAGGCGGGCGGCGACGTAGTAGTCCCAGTCCGACGTGCCGAACTGGAGCAGGTCACCGTCGGACGTGGTGAGGTCGAACACGTCCCACGCGCCGAGCACGACGAGGGCGATCTCGGCCCCGGCGTCCTCGGCCGCCGACCGCCATTCGTCGGCCCAGCCCTCGCACACGGTGAACGAGTTGCGGAACCCGGCCCGGGCGCTGCGCACCGACCCGCTGTCGTAGACGCTGCAGCCGGGGACGGCCCCGTTGGTCACGTCGAACGTCTCCTCCAACCCGTCGGGGGCGTTCTTCACGAGGGCGTCGGCCGTGGAGTCGCCGACGACGACGAGGTCGGGCACGTTGTCGACCACCGTGGTCGGCACGGCGGTGGTGGGTGGCGCGCCGATCCCGGCGGCGACGGTGGCGACGGTCGTCGGCGCTCCCGTCGTCGGGGGCGCGACGAACTCGATGGCCTCGCCGCCCTCGGCCCGGTCGAACGGCTCGACGCTGGCGTAGAAGCCGACGATGCCCAGGCCGACACATCCGGCGACGGCGGTCGGCACGAGCCGGCCCCGCGTGCCCCCGCCGGATCGCCACCACGTGGACAGGGCGCCGTGGCGCACCGGCGTCTCGACGTAGCGGTAGCAGGCCTCGGAGACGACGACGGTGACGAGCGACGCGGCGACGAACCGTGCCACCGACCCGTGGTAGGCCTCGGCGAACACGAAGATCGGCCAGTGCCAGAGGTAGAGGCCGTAGCTGCGGCGACCGATCTCGACCAGCGGCTTCCACGACAGGGCGATGCGGAACCACGTGGCACCGGGGTGCACGGCGGCCATCACCGCCACCGCCGACAGGATCGACACCATCGGCAGCAGCCACTGGTACACGTAGCCGTCGATCAGCGTGGCCGAGGCGGCGATCACGCCCAGGCCGGCCACCGCCGCGCCGCCGGCGGCGTCGACGGCGGGGATCGTCGCGTTGCTCTTCACCGTGCGCCACGGGCGCCACACGAACGCCGCGGCGGCGCCGAGCAGCAGACCCGACGCCCGCGTGAACGTCGACAGGTACATGAAGTTGGTGCGATCGACCCCGTCGAACGCCGAGATCGACGAGGAGATCGGACCGGGCCCGCCGCGGTGCAGCCAGAACGTGGCGATCATCGACACCAGCGCGAGGCCGGCGAGCACTTTGGCCGCGGTGACGTCGCGCCAGCGCAGCAGGACGATGCCGATGAACAGCAGCGGCCAGACCAGGTACCACTGCTCCTCGACGGCGAGGCTCCACAGATGGCGCAGCAGCGGCGGGTCGGCGGAGTAGTAGGGGATGTCGCCGAGCACCTGGCCCCAGTTGCCGGCGTAGAACACGGCCCACGGCAGGTCGCGCCGCAGCTGCGAGCGCTGGGCGTCGTTGCCGCCCACCATCGCCCACAACGACACGGCCACCAGCACGACGGCCAGGGCCGGCAGCAGGCGGCGGGCCCGCCGCAGCCAGAACTGGCGCAGATCGATGCCACCGGTGAGGCCCAGCGCCGCGTGGGCGTCCTCGTGGCCGCCGGCCGCCCGGCGAGCGATGCGGGCCAACGACTTGTTGCGCTCCTCGATCAGCAGCGAGGTGATCAGGAATCCCGAGACGACGAAGAACACCTCGACGCCGAAGAAGCCGCCGGTCATCCACGAGAACCCGGCGTGATAGAGAATGACGGCGATCACCGACAGCGCTCGCAGCCCGTCGAGGGCGGGCTGGTAGCCGAAGCCCCGCTTGCCCGCCCTCGGCGGCGCGCCCGAGCGAGGCCGGTCGCTCATCGGCGAAGCGTCGTCCCGGTCGGCGTGGTCTCGACGATCCACCCCGCACCGGTGAGCTCGGCACGGATCGAGTCGGCGAGCGCATAGTCCTTCGCCGCCCTCGCCGCATCGAGCTCGGCGGCCCGACGCAGTGCGTCGTCGGGCACGTCGGCCGCTCCGCCGAGCTCCAGCCCCACGGCGACGGAGATCTCGCGCACGGCGGCCACCAGCGGCGCCGCCCGGTCGGGATCGTCGGCGTCGAGCAGCTTGTTCGCCTGGCGGACCGTGTCGAACAACAACGCCATCGCCTTGGGCGTGTCGAGGTCGTCGTCCATCGCCGCCCGGAAGGCGTCGAGCACCGCGGCATCGGGCGTGGCGCCGGCCACCGACGACGTGCGGGCCGCGAACGCGTCGAGACCGGCGAGGGCCTTGGCGGCGTTGGTCAGCGTCGTCTCACCCACCTGCACCGGGCTGCGGTAGTGGCTCTGCAGCAGCACCATGCGATAGGCCCGACCGTCGTACTTCTCGAGGATGTCGAGGAGGTTGTCGAAGTTGCCGAGGCTCTTCGACATCTTCTCGCCCGTCGCGTCGACGACCATGCCGTGGTGCATCCAGTGGTTGGCGAAGCGCCGGCCGAGGGCCACCGCTTGAGCCCGCTCGTTCTCGTGATGGGGGAACCGCAGGTCCTGGCCGCCGGCGTGGAGGTCGAACCCCTCGCCGAGGATGTCGAGGCTCATCACGACGCACTCGCTGTGCCAGCCGGGCCGGCCGGGACCCCACGGCGAGTCCCAGGACGGTTCGCCGGGCTTGGCCAACTTCCACAGCACGAAGTCGGCCGGATGCCGCTTGAGCTCGGCGCCGTAGATGTCGCGCTCGCCCCCGCCGGCGAGCATCTCGTCGAGCGACTGGTGGGCGAGCAGGCCGTAGTCCTCGACGGTCTCGACCGAGAGGTAGACGCCGTCGTCCGTGGCGTAGGCACGGCCGAGCTCGACGAGCTGGCCGATCATCTCGACCATCTGCTCGACGTACTGGGTGGCATGCGGCACGTCGTCGGGCCGGGCGTTGCCGATGCCCTCCATGGCGCGGAACCAGACGTCCTCGCACTTGTGGGCGATGTCGTGCCAATCGCGTCCTTCGTTGACGGCACGATTGATGATCTTGTCGTCGATGTCGGTGACGTTGGAGACGAACGTGACGTCGAGGCCGGACCAGCGCAGGTAGCGGACGAGCACGTCGTACTCGAGCGTCGCCCGGCCGTGCCCGAGGTGCGGCGGCCCGTACACCGTGGGGCCGCACAGGTAGATGCTCACCTTTCCGGGCTCGCGCAGAGCGAGCTCACGCACCTGTCGCGTGGCGGTGTCGTAGAGGCGAAGCACGGAACCAGGCTAGGGCCCGCGGCGGTACGCACCAGGGCACTTTGACCGCCCGGCCGTAGATTGTGCCCCCGTGAATTCCATTCCCGAGAAGCCGACGTTGGACGGGATCGAGGCCCGCTGGGCCGAGCGTTGGGAGGCCGACGGTGTGTACCGCTTCGACCGCGGCGCCGATCGCGACCAGGTGTTCTCGGTGGACACGCCGCCGCCCACCGTGTCGGGGTCGATTCACATGGGCACGATCTTCGGCTACACCCAGTTCGACTCGGTTGCCCGCTACCAGCGCATGGCCGGCAAGCAGGTGTTCTTCCCCATCGGGTGGGACGACAACGGCCTCGCCACCGAGCGCCGGACCCAGAACTACTTCGGCGTGCGCTGCGACCCGACCAAGCAGTACGAGCCCGACTTCGAGCCGCCGTTCCGCGGCGACGTGCCGGCCAAGCACCACGAAGTGCCCGTTTCACGGCCCAACTTCGTCGCCCTGTGCGAGGAGCTGACGGCCATCGACGAGGCGGTGTTCGAGGAGATCTTCCGCCGCCTCGGCATGTCGTTCGACTGGACGCTGCTCTACACCACGATCGACGCCGGCAGCCGGCGCACGAGCCAGCTGGCGTTCCTGCGCAACCTCGCACGCGGCGAGGCCTACAGCGCCGATGCCCCCACCGTGTGGGACGTGGACGACCGCACCGCCGTCGCCCAGGCCGAGATCGAGGACCGCGAGCGCCCCGGCGCCTACCACCTGCTCGCCTTCCACGGCACGGGCGACAACGCCGGCGACGTGATGATCGACACCACCCGCCCCGAGCTGATCGTCAGCTGCGTGGCCCTCGTCGCCCACCCCGACGACGAGCGCTACCAGCCGCTGTTCGGCTCCACGGTGCGCACGCCGCTGTTCGGCGTCGAGGTGCCCGTCGTCGCTCACCCGCTGGCCCAGCCCGACAAGGGCACGGGCATCGCCATGGTCTGCACGTTCGGCGACACCACCGACGTCACGTGGTGGCGCGAGCTCGACCTGCCGACGCGCAGCGTGATCGGTCGCGACGGGCGCATCGTCGCCACCCCACCCGAGTGGCTGGAGACCCCCGAGGCGCTGGCCGCCTACGAGGCGATCGCCGGCAAGACGGTCAAGCAGGCCCAGGCGGCCACCGTCGAGGCGCTCACCGCGTCGGGCGAGATGCACGGCGATCCCCGGCCGCTGATGCACCCCGTGAAGTTCTACGAGCGCGGCTCCCGTCCGCTCGAGATCGTCACCAGCCGTCAGTGGTACCTCCGCAACGGCGGCCGCGACGAGGACCGCCGCAACGCCTTCCTCGCGCGCGGCAAGGAGCTCGACTGGTACCCCGACCACATGCGTCACCGCTACGACCACTGGGTGGAGGGCTTGAACGGCGACTGGCTGGTGAGCCGCCAGCGCTTCTTCGGCGTGCCGATCCCCCTGTGGTACCCGCTCGACGACGACGGCGAGCCGCGCTACGACTCGCCGATCGTCCCCGCCGACGACACGCTGCCCATCGACCCGTCCACCGACGTGCCGCCCGGTTACACCGCCGATCAGCGGGGCCGGCCCGGTGGCTTCGCCGGCGATCCCGACGTGATGGACACGTGGGCCACGTCGTCGCTCACGCCGCAGATCGCCGGGCAGTGGGTCGACTCGGTACTGAGCGGCGGATCGCTGTTCGGGAACGTGTTCCCGATGGATCTGCGCCCGCAGGGTCCCGAGATCATCCGCACCTGGCTGTTCTCCACCGTGGTGCGCGCCCACTACGAGCACGGATCGCTGCCATGGACGTCGACCGCCATCAACGGATGGATCCTCGACCCCGACCGCAAGAAGATGTCGAAGTCGAAGGGCAACGTCGTCACGCCGATGGGCCTGTTCGAGCAGTACGGCACCGACGCCGTCCGCTACTGGGCGCTCGCCGCCCGGCCGGGCGTCGACACGGCCTTCAGCGAGGACCAGATGAAGGTCGGCCGCCGCCTCGCCACCAAGCTGCTCAACGCCTCGAAGTTCGTGCTGTCCACCCCCGACCCGTCCGGCGGCGACGTCGAGATCGACCCGGTCGACGCGGCGATGCTGGCCCGGCTCGGCCAGACGGTCGCCGAAGCGACGACGGCGTTCGAGGGCTTCGACTACGCCCGCGCCCTCGAGCACACCGAGTCGTTCTTCTGGTGGTTCTGCGACGACTACGTGGAGCTCGTGAAGCAGCGCGCCTACGCCGGCGAGGCGGGGGCCGCCGAGTCGGCCCGGCACGCCCTCCGCACGGCGCTCGGCACGGTGCAGCGGATGTTCGCCCCGGCCCTCCCCTTCGTCACCGATGAAGTGTGGAGCTGGTGGCACGACGCCAGCGTGCACGCCGAGGCGTGGCCTGCCGCTCCAGCCGTCACGAGCGAGCTGTCGCTCGACGCGGCGAGCGAGGTGCTCGCCCGGGTCCGTCGCGCCAAGACCGAGGCCAAGCGCAGCCAGCGGGCCGGGGTGGCCCGGCTCGTCGTCACCGGACCGGCCGGCTGGATCGCCCAGCTCGAGCCGTGCCGGCGGGACCTCGTCGACGCCCTGACCATCGCCGACTTCGAGCTGTCGGCCGGTGCCGAGGACGCGGCGGTCGGTATCGCCGTGGAGCTCGTGCCCGACGAGGCGTGAACGGCCCACGTGACCGTCATCATCTGCCCCGCATTCAGCACCGTCGCTCGTTAATCTCACGGCCGTGAACGCCGACGAGGACGCGCCCCGGCGGCGCCCACACCGCACGTGGCCGGAGCGGCTGACGATCGGCACGACGTTCGTGTCGGCCTTCGTCTGCCTCACCGTCGCCGCGGCGTTGATCGTGGGCTACCAGATCGCCCGCCAACGCAACGTCGTCGACATCACCAACCCGGCCGAGGCCGCGGCCGCCGAGGCGGCGGCGAACACCGCCGTCGCCACTCTCCCGTCGACGGTCGCCGCGACCACGACGACATCTGCGGCGGCTCCCACGGAGGTGACCGAGCCGTCGGCCCTGTCGCCGGTCACCGACGGGACGGATGAGACCGAGGGCGTCGACGTCACCGAGGCGATCGCCGGGGCCGACGAGACGGTCGCGGCCGACGCGCCGACGACCACCAGCGGCGCCGGTGCCACCCGACCGTCGGTGGTGACCACCGTGGAGATCACCTCGCCCGAGACGGACGCGCCAGCGGACACGTTTCCCGACGCCGATCCCGATGCGCAGAACTTCTTGATCACCGGTTCGGACAACGGCGACTGCGTCGACCCGAACTCGCCGACCGCCGGTGGCTTCGGCGACCGCGAGGGCATGGGCGAGCGCAGCGACACGGTGATGATCATCCGTGTCGACCCCGGCGCCAAGCGCGTCGCCGTGCTGTCGTTCCCCCGCGACCTGTGGGTGGAGATCGCCGGCCGTGGCACGTCCCGCATCAACTCGGCGTACGAGGCGGGCAACCCGCAGGTCCTCATCGACACGATCTACGAGAACTTCGGCGTGTCGACCGACCACTTCATCCAGGTCGACTTCTGCGCCTTCAAGACGCTGGTCGACGCCGTCGGCGGCGTGACCGTGCCGTTCGAGTTCCCCGCCCGGGACGAGAACACCGGCCTGCTCATCGAGGAGCCGGGCTGCGTGAACCTCGACGGCGACATGGCGCTGGCCTACGTGCGCTCGCGGCACTACCAGTACGAGGATCCGCCGGGCAGCGGCGAATGGTCGACCGACGGGACGAGCGACCTCGGCCGCATCTCCCGCCAGCAGGACTTCCTGCGCCGCGTGCTGTCGGCGCTCCTCGACAAGGGGCCGCTCGACCCGAGCGTGGCCCGCGGCCTCATCGAGGCCGGCACCGAGGACATCGTCACCGACCGTGACCTCACCATCGCCAAGATGCTCGAGTTCGCCGGCGTCATGAGCGACGTCGATCCCGACTCGATCACCACCTATCAGATCGAGGCCACGGGCCGCACGATCAACGGCAACTCGGTGCTCATCCCCACCATCGAGGGCGACAACATGCAGGCGGTGCTCGCCCTGTTCCGGGGTGAGACGTCGCTGTCCGAGGCCCCGGTGCAGGAGTTCGACGACACGACGACGCGGCCGACGATCGGCACGACCACGGTGCCAGGCTCCAGCGTTCCCGGCGACAGCGGTGGCGAGGTCGTCGAGACCGCCCCCGCCACCGACGTGACCGACGAGACGACGGCTGACTCGGCCGTGTCGAGCTCGGTGCCGAACGGCGAGCCGCAGGAGAACCAGTTCGGCATCGTCCCGCCCCGCGACCTGCAGTGCTGACGGGTCGAGTCGCCCGGACCGACGCTCGAACTGGGCGCGATGCGTGACGCTGAGCGTCACGCATCGCACCCAGAAGCGTGAACGGCACGATCCGCGCCCAGATGCTCACATGAGGAGGGCGGCGAGGGCGGCGGGGACATCGCTGGGGCCGTCGATCGTCGACAGGCGGGCGCCCACCGCCGAGGCGAACGCCGTCGCCTCGTCGGCATCGGCCGCCGGTGCGACCACCACCAGTTCGTCGAGCGCCGCCGCAGCGGCGTGGGTGTCGCCCGGCTCGTTGGACCGGCAGTCCGACAGCAGCACGGTGACCTTGCGGCCCGCCCGCGAGCGGCGGAGCTGCCGGCCGGCAGCACCGAGGGCGTTGGCGAGGTCGGTCGTGCCGTGGCCTCGCAGCGCCAGCACCGAGTCGACCACCGTCTCCACCGATCCGGCCGGTGTCGCCTGCGGCTTGACGACGATCGCCTGGCGGGCGAACGACACCACGCTGTAGTCGTCGGGATTGCGCCAGGCGACCGCCGCCGCGGCGACGGCGTTGGTGGCGAGCGGCCGGCCGCCCATCGAGCCCGAGCGATCGAGCAGGAGACAGAGGGCGGTGTCGGGGCGGCTCCAGTCACGCACGCGAAGGTCGTCGGCCTCCACCGCGTCGCGGCGGGCCTTGGCGGCCACGATGGCGTCGAGGCTGGCGTCGACGTCGAGGTCGCCGGCGTCGGGCCGCCACCGCGTCGTCACGATCCGTCCGACCCGCCGCGACCGCACCGGCCCGCGGCGGGCGACCTCGAGCATCAGCCGTCCGGCCAGCCGGCGGGCGGCCGCGCGCAGCTCACGATCCATCGCCCCGGTCATCGACGCCAGCATCGCCAGGGCCTCGTCGGCGTCCTCGTCGAGCAGCTCGGCCAGAGCTTCCTCGTCGAGCGTTCCGACCTCCGGGGACAGCTGCTCGAACGAAGCGTTGCGGGCCAGCTCGGCCCGGCTCACCGACGAACGCCGCGCTTCGTTGACGGCCGCCTCGGCGTCGTCGCCCTCGACGTCGGAGCCACGCGCCGGCGGGTCGTTCAGCCGTTGGTTGGCCCCGCCGGAGCGGGGTGGGCTTTTCCCGCGTCGCTCCGGTCGCCCGGCTCGTGATCCGGTGCCGGTCCGGCAAACACCGCGGTCCACAGCTCGGCGATCACGTCCTCGGCGCGGCGGGTGGAGCCGTCACGTACCCGGACCCGTCCCGACAGGGCGACGAGGGCGGCGTCGAGGCCGGTCGACTCGCCGGCCTCGGCCAGCGTCTGGCCACGCAGGCGCAGGAGCGACGACACGACCGCAGCGGTGTCGAGCGCGCCGCGGACCGAGGAGCCGACGGTGAGGTCGGGATGGCTCCTCGTGCGCCGGACGACCTCGACGACACGGGCGACCCACGCGGCGTCGAGCTCGGGGGCGTCGCGGGTGACGATCGCTGCCTCGTCGGCGGCGGTCTGGTAGTCGACGCGCACGCGGCACACGCGGTCGTACATGGCACCGGAGATGCGGCCGGTGCCGACGACGTCGAACGGATTCATCGCGGCGACGAGCCGGAAGCCCGGTGCGGCGGCGACCTCGCCGTAGCGCGGCACGTGTAACGACCGCTCGCTCATCACGGTGATGAGCACGTTGAGCGTCTCCTCCGGAATGCGGTTGAGCTCTTCGATGTAGAGCAGCGAGCCGTCGCTCAGCGCCTCGACCAGCGGGCCGGCCACGAACACGTCGGGGTCGTAGCCGTCGGCCAGCACCCGGGACGGGTCGAAGTGGCCGACGAGGCGCGCCGGGGTGAGCTCGGCGTTGCCTTCGACGAACACGAAGCCCACGCCGAGACAGTCGGCGACGGCCCGCAAGAGCGTCGACTTGCCGGTCCCCGGAGGACCCTCGAGCACGAGGTGGCGGTCGGCGTCGAGGGCGGCGAGCACCACCTCGATCTCGTCGGACCGACCGACGAGCCGCTTGGCGACCCGTTCGACGACGTCGTGCAGTGATTCCCCGTTCGCCACCCGACTATCACTACACCAACCGCCGCCGGCAACCGTTGCCGGGCGTTACGGAAGGTGCCTGGCACCAACCGTAACGCCCGCCGGAGGTGAGGATCGTGGGCCGGGCAATCCGCGGGGGACGTGGCTGCGAACGACTTGCACACGTCAGCTACAGCAAGGAAAGCCCCATGAAGTCACGTCTCATCCGCCGTATCGCCCCCGCCGCCATCGTGGTCGGTATCGGCCTCGGCGCCGCAGGTGCGAGCGCCAGCGCCTGGAGCCCCGGCAGCGAGAGTCCGAGCGTCGCCCCGGCGACGGCCAACGGATGCACGTCGACGAGCACCGGCAACCCGGCCCCGTACAACAGCAGCGAGCCGTCGTTCTTCTTCTTCTCGTCGACGTTCACGTGCAGCGGCCCCAACGGTGTGGCCCAACGGGTCGACTTCGGCATCTTCGGCTCGTTCGTCACCCTCAACAACCAGCCCGTCCAGACGACGGACTTCAGCGACGCCTTCGTGCGTTGGCTCGCCGGGCTGCCGGGCTAGACGCCCGGTCCGGACGCGGGGTGGCGAGTCGTGCCCCGCCACCCCGCAACTTCCCGCGACCCCCGGCGTGCCGTCGACGAGACGGCACGCGGGGGGCGCGTCTGAATGGATGCTGGCTACGCGAATCGCGCCCAGATGTCCGCCGTCGCCGGATCGGAGGGGAAGAACGACTCGACCCGGAGCTCCTGCGCCGTCACGTCGAGCGGGGAACCGACCGTCGACACGACCGAGAAGAACGCCAGCTCGTCGCCGTCGACGTCGAAGCGCACGTCGACGACGGGGGTCATCGTCGGCGGTCGGTCTCGCTCGAGCACGGCGGCGACATCGGGCTGCGCCCGGAGCTCCGCGACGAGCGTTGCGGTCGTGCCGTCGACGAGTCGCTCGACGGCCTCGCGCGCCGCCCGTTCGAGCAGCGCCGGCACGACCTCGGCCCAGTTGACGACGCGGTCACGGACGCGGCCCGGTTCGATCATCAGCCTGAGCACGTTGGCGTCGGCGGGGAGCGGCTCGGGCGCCGATAACGCCCGGAACAGGCGACCGGCGCCGTCGTTGGCCCGGATCAGGTTCCAGGCCCGGTCCATGACCACCGCGGGGAACGGTTCGTGCTGGGCGAGCATCGCCGTCAGCGCCCTGTCGAGTTGCTCCAGCGATTCGCTGCTCAACGCCTCCTGACGGTGGACCGGTGCGTACCCGGCGGCGAGCAGGAGCTCGTTGCGCTCCCGAAGGGGGAGCTCGAGGGCCGCCGCAAGCCGGACGATCATCGTCCGGCTCGGCTGTGCCCGCCCGGTCTCGACGAAGCTGAGGTAGCGGGGCGTCGTGCCGGCAGTCGACGCCAGGCCGAGCTGGCTCGTCCGGCGCACCGCTCGCCAGTGCTTGAGCAAGGTGCCGACGTCCGGCCGCGAGCCCCGCGTCGTCAACGTCTCCAGTCCGGCGACCGACATCGAGCCGACTCTACGACGACCCGAACGCGGGATCACTTCCCCGCCGGGGAATCGCCTCGGCTCCCCGGGAGGCTCATCGTGGACCCCATGAAGCTCAACATCCACACCATCGACACCGCACCAGAGGGATCGCGGGCGACGCTCGACGGCATCGCCGGCGAGCTCGGATTCGTCCCCAACCTGGCGGCCGCCGCCGCCGAGTCGCCCGTCCTCCTCGAGGCGTTCGACGGTCTCCGGCGGGCGGCCGGCCGCACCGGACTCGACCCGGTTCACCGTGAGATCGCCGGACTCGCCACCGGCGTCGCCGTTGACAACGCATACGGCGTCGCGTTCCACTCGACGGTGCTGGACGGTCTCGGCGTCGCCAGGAGCGACGTCGACGCGATGCGCGCGGGCGCCGAACCGTCCGACGGCGCCGCTGGCGCGGTGTTCGCCTTCGCGACCGCCCTCGTCACCGGCCGGGGCCGCGTGGCACCCGAGACCGTCGCCCGCGTCCGCGCCGCCGGGCTGACGGATGAGGCGATCCTCGAACTCGTCACCGAGTGCACGTTCGCCGGTCTCGTCGGCACCATCGACAACCTCGCCGGACGCGTCGAGCTCGACTCCTTCTTGACCCCTCGGGCCTGGACGAGTTGACGATGCTGGATGGGAGGAGAGCGACCGGTCCGGCCGCTCTCCTCCGAACCTCCGATCCGCCGTTCTCGCCGTTCCCGCCGTGGCGATGGCGAGCAGCTCGGCGACGGCGGGACGTGCATCGGCGGGCGTCGTGAAGCGTCCCGCGGATCCTCGGATCGACGTCACGCGTGGGCTCCTCCGTGGTACGACTTGGCCAGCGTGATGCGGCAAGCCGGAGCATCACCCGAGTGTCGGCGACCCTCGAAGGGTGTGCGCCGACACTCGGGAGCTCGCGCCGGAGTGCGGCTACGACAGGATCTCCGGTCCGGCGGCGAGGACGCGCACGGGGGCGCCGCCGATGTTGCCGCCGGCGTAGGCGAAGGTGGACGCCTGTCCGACCTGGACGATGGGCCCGGTCCGCGGCACGAACGCCGAGGGCGACGACAGCGAGAAGGTCGGGAGCACCACGATGGCCCGGTACGTGCCCGAGCCTTGGGTGCACAGGACACTCGCCTCGCTGGCCCCGGCGGCGTTGACCCTCAGGGTCGTCGTGCAGCCGCCGACCGTGCTGGCCGCAGAGGCCGGCGACGCGGCGACCGATGCGGTGGCCGCTGCGCCCAGGGCGACCGCTCCCACCAGGACGGACCTTCGAAGTTGTCTCATCTCTCACTCCTTGTTCGGGGCTCTCGCCCAGACGACCGCAGGACCTGCGGCCGTCACCTCTTGTTCGCCGTGGACCGCCACGCGGATGGGCGGTTCCTGGAGTCCGGGTGTGGACGCCCGTCATCACGGCCGGACGCTTCGTGATGAGCCCGGCCTCGTGCCCGGCACGGTCCGCGCCGAGGCGGGGACCGCCCGCTGCTCCGGAGCAGCCGGCGCCGCGATCGCCCGGACGATGTCGCCGGCCGGAAGGATCTCGTGGATGTCGGAGACGCCCGTGCCCGCCCAGACGACGCGCACGTCCATGTCGTCGACCTGTGCCGACTGCCGGTATCGAGATCGCTGGACCTCGAGGCCGGCGCGCAGCTCGTGCTCACGCCCGTGCCACCGCTCGACGGCACCGTTGACGAGAGCCCGCCCGGTGTGGCCGGCCGGCCACTCCGGACCCCTCAGGAGATCGAAGACGGTGGTCCGCCGCGTCATCGAGCTGGAGACGAGGCGGTGCTTGGCGGGGTCCGAGTCGAGCGCCTCGTGGCTGGCGTACAGGCGGGTGCCGACCACGACGCCGGCCGCGCCCAGTCCGGTCGCCCGCTCCCGATCGGCGGCGGTGCCGATCCCGCCCGCGGCGAGCACGGGGACCGGGTCGACGGCAGCGACCACCGCGGGGACGAGTTCGGACATCGGCAATCCGTCACGGCCGTGACCGCCCGACTCGTGCCCCTGAGCCACCACGACGTCGGCACCGGCGTCGACAACTCGGCGCGCCTCGGCCACGGATGTCACCTGGCAGATCACGACCGCCCCGCCGCGGTCGTGTGCGGCTCGCACGAACACCGACGGGTCGCCGAACGACAACCACAGCCAGCGCACCCCACGATCGAGCACGCGCCCGACCACCGCCACCCGATCGGCGAGCGCCCACGTGATGAAGCCGACCCCGACCTCGACCCCCGCCGCGACGTCGAGCTGCTCGTCGACCCACGTGGCATCGCCGTAGCCGCCGCCGATGAATCCCAGTCCGCCGGCGAGAGTCACCGCTGCTGCCAACGCGCCACCGGCGATTCGGGCCATCGGCGCGTTGACCACCGGGGGCAGTTCACGCACGCCGGGCGCGCCACTCGGCCACGGGGACTCCGCCGATCCCCCAGTTGGCCAGCGGGACCTCGTCGATCACGACGAACGTCGTCGCCGGATCCTTGCCGAGTACGCGTTGCAGGAGCTCGGTGGTGCCGGCGATCAGGTCGGCCTTGGCGTCGTCCGACACGCCCTCGTCCGTGACCTCGATCCGTACGTAGGGCATCACGCCTCCTCGGCGAGCTCGTAGTGGAAGACCTTGGCGATGATCTGCCATCGGCCGTCGACCTGGATGAGCGTGAGCACGTCATCGAACCGCTTCGGCCCGATCGAGCATTCGACACGCGCGACCGCTGTCACCGGGCCGACGCGTTCGATCGACACGACGCGGTCGCGCCGCGGCTCGTCACGTGACGCGGGCGACGGGCGGGCGTCCACGATCGGGAGGTAGTCGTCCATCGCCAGCGCGATCAGCGCTCCGCCGGTCGCCGATGCGTAGATCGCCCGCTGGTGGAACACCCCCCGAAGCCGCTCTGTGTCGCTGTGGTAGAGGCCGTCGAAGTACGCCTGCAGCACCGAGTCGATCGGATCGACCGGGTCGACCGTGTCGACCCGGTCGCTCACGAACCCACCTCGGCGACGACGGCCCGGGCGGTGCGCAGCTCAGCGGCGAGCAGGGCGACGCGGCGACCGAGGTGTTGAGCGGTGCGCCGGTCGGCCGGCGGAGGCACGAGCTGCGGGCCCTCGTCGGCATTCGACTGGGCCATCGCGCCGAGGAAGGCGGCCAGCCGATTGAGGTCGTCGGGCGACCCCCCGCTCGTGTGGTTGCCCGGAAGCAGCCCGAGGCCGATCCAGATCATCCCGTGCTGCATGGCGAACAGGGCGAGCTGCTGCAGGGTGGCCAACTTGTCGCCGGACAGCCCCGCCGAGTTGGTGAACCCCGCGGCCAGCTTGTCGCACCAGCGTTGCTCGGCCCAGCGCGCCGACGTCGCGTCGAGGAACGTCTTGAACGGCGCCGATGGGCCGGCCATGTACGTCGGGGCGCCGAGGATGATGGCGTCGGCCGCGTCGAGCAGATCCCACCCGACATCGTCGACCTGCCCGGCGGCGTCGACGGAGATGAGGTGGGCGCTGGCGTCCTCGACGGACGCGGCGCCGTCGAAGGCGGCCTCGGCCTGGACGCGGGTGTGGCCGGATCCGCTGTGGTACACGACGGCGATCGAGCAAGAGGTCATGGGCGCCACGGTAGGGATGGACGATGTATTCGTCCACGACGGATGTTTGATCATTGCTCTAACCTCTCGTTATGGATATCGACGTGCGTGACCTCGAGCTCCTCGATGCCCTCGCCGAGCACGCCACGCTGACCGCCGCCTCCGGCCATCTCCACGTCAGCCAGCCGGCGCTCAGCCAGCGGTTGCTGCGCCTCGAAGAGCGACTGGCCACGCCGCTGTTCGAGCGGCGCGGCCGGCGCCTCGTCCCCAACGCCGCCGGCCGGCGCATGCTGCGCGCCGCCCGTCTCGCCCTGGCCGAGATCCGAGCGGCCCGGCACGATCTCGTCGAGCTCGCCGACGGCCGCCGGCGTCCGCTGCGCATCGCGTCGCAGTGCTCCACCAACTACCAGTGGATGCCCGCCGTGGTCCGTTCGATGCGCGAGCGTCTCCCGGGCACGCAGCTGCGCATCGAGCAGCTGCCCGACGACGACCCGCTCGCCGCGCTGCTCGACGAGCGGATCGACGTCGCCCTCGTCACCAAGCTCGACGGCGACGTCAACCGGGTCCGGCTCGACCGGCTGTTCGACGACGAGCTGCGCGCCGTCGTCAGCGCATCGCACCCCTGGGCGAGCCGCAAGCGGGTCACCGCCGACGACTTCGACGACGTGCACGTCGTGCTGTGCGACACGTACGACCAGACGAGGCTGCCCCCCGTTCCCCTGCCGATCCCGGCCGGCGCTCGGCCGGCCCGCCTGACGACCGCCGCCGTCGGTACCGACCTGCTGATCGAGATGGTCGCCACGAGCCGTGACGTCACGGTGATGCCGTCGTGGCTCGTGGCGCCGCATGTCGACACCTCCGACATCGCCACCGTCGCCATCGGCGATCCGCCCCAACGCCGCACGTGGTACACCGCGACACGCCACGATCGCAGCGACCTCGTCGACGACTTCGTCTCGCTGCTTCACACCCACCTCGGCCGTCGGCCGCCCGTGCCGTCGCTGCAAACCGCCTGACATCAGCCGGTCGACCGCGACTCGCCCACGAGCGGCTCGATCAAGCGGCCCAGCACGTCCGCTCGTTCGGTCGGCGTGGCCAACGACTCGAGGCCGAACCCGAGCAGCGCCGTGTCCTCGGTGGTGACCGCGGAGGACAGCGCGATCAGCTCGCCCGCCACGACGAAGTCCCCCTCGACGGGCGGACTGCCCACCGGAGGGTCTTCGACGGCCCAGGCGCCACCGTCCTGCTCGAACCCGTCGGACTCGACGACTGCGCCTCCAACGACGAGCCGGGTGTCGTCGACGAACACACCGATGCCACCGCCCACGCCGAGATCGACGATGTCGGTCACGTAGCTGACCTTGATCGCGACCGGCCCGCCGGCGTAGGCGGACAGGTCGAACGCGGCCTCGACCCAGCCGTTCGACTCGCCGGTGAACATGTTCCACGACCCTGTCGTGCCGGTCGGCTCGCACGGGTTCCCGCCGGACAGGTAGTGGCTGAGGAAGGGATGGAGCCGGAGCAGCGAGCCGTCCGCGCACGTGGACGGCGGCAGCGGCACCGTGCGGCCCTCGAGGTCGGGCAGCGTCGTCCAGTCATCCGTGCCGGCCGGGGCCGCTTCGACGATCACACCATGGAACGTCTGCAGCGTGCTGTATGACAGTTGCATCTGCAACGTCGGTACGTCGGACGCGGCGACATCGGCAAGGTCGATGGTGCGACCGATCCGCCGGTACGACGCCGGTCCCCGCAGCGCACCGGCATAGCGGGATCCTTCCACCGGGCCGAACGGATTCACGCTGCTCTCGCCGTGGTACGTGCCCGCCGCCTCGCCTGCGAACTGCGGGTGGTCCGCAGCCGGTAACACGTCGCTGGTGAGCGAGAAGCCGCCCGCCTCGTCGAGCGGGTTGTCGGCCAGTGCAGCACCGCCGATGTCGGCCGTCAGCCCATCGAGCGGTCCGGCGCCGTCGATGCCGACCGGGTCGACGACCGGAGCGCGGTGGTTGGCCCCGAGGTAGTACTGCGCGAAGTCGTCGGAGAGCAGGAGGCAGTCGGCGAGGAAGTCGGCCGACACGACGCAGTCCTGATCGGGTGCACCGGCGAGCCCTGCGTAGACCCCACCGAGCGACCGACCGAGCAGCCCGAAGTACTGGGCGTTCTCGCCCGCCTGGAGGAGCTTGCCGCCCTCGTTGAGGTAGTCGCGCATGGCGATCGTGAGCTCGTACTGCCGCTCGGCGACGGCGATGTCGGGAACCGGCCCGAGTAGGAAGGTGTCGGTGAGCGCGTCCTCGGCGTCCTGGGGCAGCCGGTCGTCACCGGTCTCCCACACGACGACACCGAAGTGGGCGAGCACGCCCAACGGGTGCGGGACGCCCTGCCTGTCGACATCCCAGGTGGCGTGGCTGATGCCGTTGGCGTCGAGGGCGGCGGCGTACTCGTCGACGTACTTCGGTCCGTCGGTGCCCGCCGGGTACTCGGGATTCACGCCGAGGTAGTCCTCGTTCGCCACGACGAGCGCGGTGGCGCCGATCTCGGTGGAGACGCTGTAGGTGAAATGCTCGCTCGTCACCGCACGGCCGTCGCGGCGGGCTGTGAACCACACCTCGACCGAGTCGCCGGGCCGGGTCCCGGTGATCTCGCCACGGAACTCGGCGTAGTAGCGGTCGCGCTCGTCTCCGTAGCGCTCGCCGCCCTCCCACTCGCTGACGGCGACGTGCCGAACGGGGCCGCCGTTCACGCTGAACTCCAGCCGTCGGTCGTCCTGATCGCGCCGGGCGACGACGGCCACCGGCTGATCGACCCCATACGACATGTCGAAGGCGTCGACGACGAACTCGGGCGTCTCGCGCCCCGACACGGTCACCGGGTCGTCGGGGTCCGGAGCGGATCGGGCCACGGCGAGGGCGAAGGGCAGGTTCCGGCGGAACTCGGCCTCGATGAGCGCCTCGTCGTCCGGAAAGGCCAGTGGATTGCTGCAGCCGGCGGGCTCCCAGTCGTCGGTCGAGTCGCTCGACGCCGCCGCCGCACACGTGCTCATCTCCACCAGGAACGACAGCGAGCCGTAGGCGACGTGGGCGTGCTCGTCGGTGACGCCGTTGGCGATGTAGAGATCACCGGTCAGGCCGTGTCGATAGCCGGGGACGGCGTCACCGCCGGCCAATGCGTCGTACACGGCGTCGTCGGGCGTCGGCGTGGACCCCTGCCATGCCGTGCCGTAGAACACGTCCTCCGACGCGGAGTGGTAGTTGATGACGAACTCGAAGCCGACCCTCGCCATCAGGGAGTCCACGGCCTGCGTCTCGGGTTCGGACGCCGGTGCACTCCCCCGGTAGTTGTCGCTGCCGGCGTCCGGCGACGAGCCCTCGTCGTCGTAGCCCCAGCGGGTCGGATAGTTGCGGTTGAGGTCGACGCCGTCCGCTCCCGTGATCAGGCCGTCGCCGTCGTTGTCGCGCAGGTTCTTGCGCCACATCCGGTTGCCCGGTGTGAACGTGTAGTCGTAGCCGTCGGGGTTGGCGACCGGCACGAACCACAACTCGGTGCTGTCCACCAGGTCGGTGAGCGTGGGGTCGCTCCCGTAGCCGTCGAGCACGTGTTGGGCGAAACGGCGGACCATCTCCGGCGTGATCCACTCGCGAGCGTGCTGGGCGGCGAGGAACAGCGTGGCCGGCCGGTCGCCGTCTTCGACGAGCCGGGCCTGTGACGACACCTTGAGCGCCACGATGTCGTCGCCGTTCACGGTCTCGCCGATCGTGACGAGCTTGGTGATGTCCGGGTGGTCGTGCGCCAACGTGGCGAACTCGTCCATCAGACCGCCCGGTGCACCGTACGGCCGAAAGACGCCGTCGCCCTCCACCGGCGCCGCCGATCGCGCGGCTGACGACGGGAGGTCCGGTGCGGACAACGCAGGGGTCGCCATGCCGGCGAGCAGTGCAACCGCGGCGATGATCGCCGAGATCCGGTTCATGGTTCTCTCCTTCCGTCGCCCCGCCGAACGTGCGTGGCGAGCCGAGGTGTCGTAGTGGCTCCGTTCGGAGCACGAGCAGCAGCCGGATCACTCACCGTCGCCGACTCGTGCTCACGCGGCGGCATCCGCCGTGGGGGGCGGCTTCGAACACACCGTGCATCAACGAGCAACCCACTCTCACGGAGGTCCACCATGTCCATCGATCGAACCCGCGTCATCGCCATCGCCGGGGCAGCCGGCGCCGGCGTCGCCGCACTCTCGCTGCTGTCGTCCTCGATGGCCGGTGCAGGCCACGAGAACGCCGTGCTCACCACCGTGCTCTCGGGGGCCAACGAGGTCGGGCCGGACGGTGCGACGGGCGTCGGTGATCCCGACGGAGCCGGGACCGCCTACGTGTTCGGCATCGACGGCGACCCGACGACGCTGTGCTACGTCATCACCGCCGCGGGTATCGACCCGACGTTCGAGCCGGGCGCCACCGGGATGGCCCACATCCATCGCGCCGCCGAGGGCGAGAACGGCCCGGTCGTCGCCGCCCTCGCCTTCCCGCTCGAGGGAGACGCGGCCGACTGCCTCACCGAGGGTGAGGAGGACAAGTTCCCGCTCATCGGCGAGGAGGGCGAGCCCGAGAGCATCGTCGCCGACATCCTCGCCAATCCGACGAGCTACTACGTCAACGTGCACACGGGCGAGTTCCCTGACGGCGCCATCCGTGGCCAGCTGGCGAACGTGCACGACGGCCCGCCGCCGGACATGACGTCCGTTCCCTACGGATTCGCCGAGAGGCGCTGAGCCGGCGGCCGGATCACCGGTCGGCGAGTCCGGCATCACGCCCCGTGCGGGCCGTGACCACGGGCGCGGTCGCGGCCCGCACGGCGTCGACCGGGCGCCGGGCCAGGCGGTGAATCGGCGGCTCGGCTCCCGTGGCGGTACGCGACCACCGCCGCCCATGCCCGTACGTCGCCGCAATCGGTGTTGAAGCGCGCGGCGTTCCGCCAGAGCTCGAGAAAGACATCGGTCGACACCGCGGCCGCGGCCGTCGGACTGGCGACGAACCGGCGCACGACGCCGTAGACGGTCGGGGCCAACTCGTCGTACAGGGCGGCGAACGCCGGCTGGTCGCCGGCACCTGCGCGCCGGATCAGGGCGGCGAGGTCAGGGGGCACGACCTCGCGCCTCGGACCGTTGTCTGACCCCGATGGCTCGAGCGTGCTCCTCACGGCGCTGTATTCGCTCCCAGCGAACGCCCCGGATCAGCGACGCGTGCGGGTCAGCCGAGCGGGCCGCGCACGCGGGCAGCTCAGAGCTCGGCGAGCGCAGGGAGCGAGGCGATGACGTCGCTCACGAGGCCACCGTCGCCGGTGAACTCGTGCTCGATGTCCCCGGGCGAGACGCGGGCGGCGAAGCCCCGGCAGAAGGTCACGGCGTCGGTGGTGATCTCGGCATCGACGGCGTGTGTGCCGGCAGGCCGGACGCCCACACGACGGCCGAGGTCGACATCCCACGCCGTGCCATCGAGGTCGTCGAACCGGAAGCGGATCAGCTTGCTGTCGGTGCCGAGCTCCCCGTGGCGATGCGTGGCCGCCAGCGCAGCCGGGACGAGGCTGCAGGCGAGATGGGCCATGCTCAACATCGACGCCGGCGGCGGGCTCGCCATGTCGATGCCGACGGCGCGACGGATGTCGTCGGCGTGGGTCCACGTCTCGACGGCGCGGATCACGAGGGCGGCACCGGTCGGAGTGGCCCGCCCCCACCACGTGATCGGCTCGCGGAGTCGGGCCTCGCCCCGCGACGACGCCTGGGCGGATCCGATCTCGGCGCTGGCCTCCAACTCGGCGACCGCCGCGGCGGGAGGCCGCGATGCAAGGCGCGCGCGCGTCTGGGCCGTGCGTTCGACGTTGTCGGTCACCGTCTCGGGAATGCCGGTGACGGGCACGCCCAGTGCGTCGGCCAGCATCGACTCGTTGGCCGCGAGGTGCATGGCCACGTCGTGGACGCTCCAGCCGGGCATCTCTGGCGGATCGACCGGACGGGTCCAGTCATCGGCCGTGAGATCGCGCAGGAGCATGACGGCTCGGGCCGCCTCCACCCGGTGCACGTCGATCGGCGACCAGCCGGCGACGACCCGCGCGGGTTCCCGGCGCCGGCGTGCTTCGCCGATCACCCGCGCCCGCAGATCCGGACGAGGGGCGGTCTCGGCGACGACCTCGGCCGCGAACTCGCCGGCCGCGACCCGCAGGCGCTTCTCGAGACGGTCCGAGGCGGACGTGGCCTCGAGGTGGGCGACGATGGCCGCCGTCTCATCGGCGCCGTGGGCGTCGAGGGCGTACGCAGCCAGGTCGTCGGTGGTGATCGGGGTGTCGTCGGAGTCGTTGGTCATCTCATCGCTCACTTTCGATGTTCTCCCGCCGGAGATGGATCGCGATACGTTCCAGAGCCAGACGCAGCCGGGACTTCGCCGTGCCTTCGGGGATGTCCAGGGCGTCGGCGACCTGCCGGTAGGTGTACCCCCGGAAGTAGGCGAGCTCGAGCGCCTGGCGCTGCGGCTCCGACAGCTCCCGGAGCGCGGCACGGACGCGATCCGACGTGTCGGACCTCACCGCCGCGTCGGCGATGTCGGGCACGTCGGGCTGGCCCTGGGCCGCTCTGCTCTCCCGGCGCCGCCGGGCCTCCTCGCGCCGCACGGCGTCCACCGCCCGCCGGTGCGTGAGCGTGGCCAGGAACCCCCGGAACGTGCCACGCCCGGAATCGATGCGCTGCGGGTTCTCCCACAAGGAGACGAACACCTCCTGCGTGACGTCCTCGGCCGCCTGCCGGTCGACGACGGTACGCAGGGCGAGCCCGTACACGAACCCGGCGTACCGGTCGTACAGGTCGGTCAGCGCCGTCTCGTCCCCTCGCGTGAGACGCTCGACCAAGACCCGTTCGGCCCAGGGCGCCCGGTGTGTTCCGTCCATGAGGCAAGCCCTCGGCATGGAAGTTCTTCGAAGCTGCGAGCCTGTCCGGATCACCTCCGTTTCGACCGGCCTCGCGATGGCGGCGACCTCACGGTTGGTGCCTGGCACCAACCGTGAGGTCCGCAGACCTCAGTCGTAGATCAAGACGCCACGGATGTTCTTACCGTCGCGCATGTCCTGGTAGCCCTCGTTGACCTGATCGAGCGTGTACGTCTTGGTCACCAGGCCGTCGAGGTCGATCTGGGCCTTGCCGTAGAGCTCGAGCAGCTTGGGGATGTCGGCCCGGGGGTTGGCCGAGCCGAAGAGCGAGCCGACGACCTGCTTCTCCATCAGCGTGACGTCGAGCAGGCTGACGTTGGCGGTCATCTCGGCGGCCGGGTGGATGTTCGTCACCACGACCCGCCCACGCTTGGCGGTGAGGGCCAGTGCCGAGGCGAGCACCGAGCCGTCGCCGACGCCCATCGTCATGATGACCTTGTTGGCCATCTTGCCCCACGACGCTTCCTGGATCAGCGGGAGGGCCTCTTCGAGCGACGCCGCCGTGTGGGTGGCGCCGAACTCCATCGCCTTCTCGCGCTTGAACTCGATGGGATCGATGGCCCAGATCTGCTTGGCGCCGGCGAGGCGGGCGCCCTGGATGGCGTTGGCGCCGATGCCGCCGATGCCGACGACGGCGACCACGTCGCCGGGGCTCACCTCGGCGGCGTACACACTGGAACCCCAACCGGTGACGACGCCACAACCGAGCAGGCAGGCCCGGTCGAGCGGGGCGTCCTTGTCGATCTTGATGCAGCTCGCCTCGTTGACCACGGTGTGGTGGGCGAACGTGCCGAGCATGCACATCAGGCCGAGGTCGGTGCCGTCGGCGGCGTGGTGGCGGGCGGTGCCGTCGACCTGGCGACCCAGGCCGAGGATGGCCCCGAGGTCACACAGGTTCTGGTGGCCGGTGGAGCAGCTCTCGCAGCGGCCGCACGACGGGATGAAGCCGAACACGACGTGGTCGCCGGGCTCCAGCCAGCTCACGCCGGCACCGACCTCCTGCACCACACCGGCGCCCTCGTGACCACCGATGATCGGCAGGGCGAAGGGCAGGTCGCCGGTGACGAGGTGCTCGTCGGAATGGCACATGCCCGAGGCGGCGAGCTTCACCAGCACTTCGCCGGGGCCGGGCGGGTCGAGCTCGATCTCCTCGACGCTCCACTCCTTGTTGACGTCCCAGAGGATCGCCGCCTTCGTCTTCATCGTGAACCCCCGAAGTGTTCGAGTCGGGCGACCGATTTGCCCGACAGCGATGCCCGAACCTAGTGCCCCTCGGCAGCGTTCTCAGCACGGGGCGGGGCGACGACGGGATCGATGTGGCTCGCCCAATCGACCGTCTCGGTCGACCCGCCGGCCGACCGGATGGCCGCCCGCTCGGCCTCGAGGCGAACGGCGAGGGCGACCACGTCGTCGGTGAGCAGTTCGCCGGCGCGATCGCGGAGACGGCGGGCCAGGGCCGGGCTCGTCCCGTCGGTGCTGACGGCGATGGACAGCGGCCCGCGACGGGCGATCGCCGGCAGGATGAAGCTGCAGTCGCCGCGCTGGTCGGCGGCGTTGACCCAGACGCCGGCCGCCGTCGCATCGGCGGCGACGGCGGCGTCCACGGCCTCGTCGCCCGTTGCGGCGACGACGAGCCGTGCCCCGGCCACGTCGGCGACGGCGTACCGCCGACGACTCAGCGTGGCGACGTTCCCGGCCACCACCTCGGCGTCCATCGCCGCCGACACGTCCGGAGCGATGACCCGGACCACGGCGCCAGCGGCGGCCAGCCCGGCCACCTTACGTGCGGCGACGGGACCCGCCCCGACCACCAGGACGTCGACGCCGTGCAGATCGAGGACGATCGGGTAGCCGAAGCGGGCTGTGTCCTCAGTCATCGGTCCGAGCGTGCCACAGGCGGGCGAGCCCCGTCGCCACATGCACGATAAAGATGACCTGAAATGTCGGGAATTGGTTCGGAAGATGGTTGACTAGCGGGGTGGCTGCGACGCCCGTCACCCCGCCCGACACTCGATCCGAGCAGTTCGTGCCGACCGCCGACGAGTTGGCCGCGTTCGAGAGCGCCCATCCGCTCGACATCCTGCGCTGGGCCGGCGAGCGGTTCGGAGCAGACCTCGTCGTGACGGCCAGCTTCGGTGACGCCCTGCTCCCCCACCTCGTCAGCCGGGCGCTCCCCGACGCCGAGGTCGTGCTGCTCGACACCGGCTACCTGTTCGCCGAGACGCTCTGGTACGCCGAGCAGCTGCGCAACGACTTCGGCCTCAACCTGCGGATCATCTCGCCGCCGGCCGACGCCGAACCCAACCTCTGGCAGCGCGACACCACGGCGTGCTGCGCCGCCCGCAAGGTCGACCCGCTCGTCGCCGTGCTGGCCGAGCGCCGGGCCTGGATCACCGGCCTGCGGCGGGCCGACTCGCCGAGCCGCGCCGACGCCCCGATCGTGCACTACGACCCGTTCAAGGACATCGTCAAGATCAACCCCATCGCCACCTGGACCGACGCCGACGTCGACCACTACGCGGCGATGGAGCTGCTGCCCGCCAACCCCCTCACCGAGCGGGGCTATGCCTCGATCGGGTGCTGGCCGTGCACCCGTCCCGTGAAGGACGGCGAGGACGCCCGAGCCGGGCGCTGGGCAGGCTCCGACAAGACCGAATGCGGACTGCATCTATGACTGCGTTCCCCGGCCACGCAGTCCGCTGCCCTGCCCGCTCGAACCCCGGGACGCTCGCTGCGCTCGCTGAACGAGAAGGAAACTCGCGATGAGCGCAGAAGACATCAAGCGCGAGAGCGGGCATCTGCGTGGGTCGCTGGCCGACGAGCTGGCGGCCGACTCCGGTGCCTTCGAGCTCGAGTCGAGTCACGCCCTGCTCAAGTTCCACGGCATCTACCAGCAGGACGACCGCGACGTCCGCCGCGAGCGGACGATGAAGAAGCTCGGTCTCGACTACTCGTGCATGGTGCGCGCCGGCGTTCCCGGCGGCGAGCTGAGCGCCGAGCAGTGGCTGGCGCTCGATCGCCTCAGCGATCTCGCCGACGGCACGATGCGCCTCACCACGCGCCAGGGCGTGCAGTTCCACGTGGTGCACAAGGGCGAGCTGCGCGAGCTGGTGCACGGCATCAACGCGTGCCTGCTCACCACGCTCGCCGCCTGTGGTGACGTGGTCCGCAACACGATGGCCTGCCCGTGGCCCGACGATCGCCAGGCGGTGCTCAGGCCGCTCGTGCGCGACATCGTCGCCCGATTCAAGCCCCGCACCACCGCCTACTGGGAACTCTGGATCGACGGCGACAAGGCCGTCACCAGCGAACCGGCACCGGCGGAGCTCCCGCTCGGCGTGCACGCCACGCCGCTCGAGGGCGACGAGCCCGAGCCGATCTACCGCGACGTCTACCTGCCGCGGAAGTTCAAGATCGCCGTCGCCTGGCCCGGCGACAACTGCGTCGACATCTTCTCCAACGACGTCGGCATCGTGCCGATCGTGGCCGACGGCCACGAGGGACCGATCACGGCCGGCGACATCACCGGCTACCAGATCTACGTCGGCGGCGGCATGGGCATGTCCCACGCCCGCGAGGACGACACGTATCCCCGCCTCGCCTCGGTGCTCGGCGTCGCCACCCCCGATCGGGTCGTCGATGCGATCGAGGCGATCGTCACGACGCAGCGGGACCACGGCAACCGCGAGGATCGTCAGCAGGCTCGCCTCAAGTACCTCGTCGACAAGCGGGGCACACCGTGGTTCCGGGCCGAGGTCGAGCAGCGTCTCGGCGCACCGCTCGGCGAGCCCGTCGAGCTGCCGCCGTTCCAGCCCGAGGAGCACCACCACGCCCGCGACGGCGTGGTGCCCATCCCTGTGCCGTCGGGCAAGGTGGCCGACCGCGACGGCGTGCTGCTGCGCACCGTGCTGCGTGAGCTCGTCGGCGACGGCACCGTCACCCAGATCCGCGTCACCGCCCGGCAGGACCTGCTGCTGCACGGCATTACCCCCGACCGGATCGCCGAGGTCGAGCAGCGCCTGCGCGACCACGGCGTGCGGCTCGTCGGCGACGTCAGCGCCATCCGCCGCCTGGCGATCGCCTGCCCGGCGCTGCCGACCTGCGGCCAGGCGCTGGGCGAGGCCGAACGCATACTGCCGACGCTCGTCGACGAGCTGGAGAAGGTGCTGTCCGACACCGGACACGCCGACCTCCCCGTGCGGATCAACATGACCGGTTGCCCGAACGGGTGCGCCCGCCCCTACAACGCCGAGATCGGCATCGTCGGGCGGACGAAGAAGAACTACGACATCTACGTCGGCGGGTCGGCCACGTATGGCCGCATGGGCACGCGGATCCGCGCCGACGTGCCGTTCGACCAGATCGCCGCCACGCTCAAGCCCGTCTTCGAGCGCTACGCCCGTGACGGCACGTTCGGCGACTGGGCCGACGGCGTGGGCGCCGAGACGATCGAGACGTGGCTCCCCGCACCGGTCGTACGCCGGCGCGGCGCCCGCACCGCCACCACCGACGCGCCATGACAGCGCGGGTCGCGCTCGTCGGCGCCGGACCCGGCGATCCCGACCTGCTGACGATCCGCGCCGCCCGCCTGATCGCCGAGGCCGACGTCGTCGTGCACGACGCCCTCGTCGGCTCGGGTGTCCTCGATCTCGTGCCCGACGGCGTGGAAGTGATCGACGTCGGCAAGCGGCCGGGCAAGGCCGTGCCCCAAGAGCTGACCAACACGCTGCTCGTCGATCTCGCTCGCGCCGGTCGCCGGGTCGTGCGCCTCAAGGGCGGCGACCCGTTCGTCTTCGGCCGAGGCGGCGAGGAAGCCCTCGCCCTGCTCGAGGCGGGCGTCGACTTCGAGATCGTCCCGGGCATCTCGTCGGCCGTCGCCGCACCCGCGGTAGCGGGCATCCCCGTGACCCACCGCGGTGTCTCGGCGGCGGTCACGGTGGTCACCGGACACCGCCGCAACGGCGAGCCGCCGGTCGACTGGGGTTCGCTCGCCCGCGTCGGCGGCACCGTCGTGGTGCTGATGGGCGTGTCGCAGCGGGCGACCATCGCCGCCGAGCTGATCGCCGGCGGCCTCCACCCCGCCACTCCGTTCGCGGCGATCGTCAAGGCCACCACCGACGCCGAGACGGTCGTGCGCGGCCGCCTCGATCAACTCGCCGCGGCCGCGATCGAGCCGCCGGCGACGATGGTGATCGGCCCCGTCGCCGCCCTCGACCTCACGTCCACCGGCGTCGGCAACCTCGTCCCCTGACGTTCAGTAACAGATGGTGCCTGCCTGGATTCCAGTGGTCACTGCAACACGTGGTTGTCGAGGATCATGGTAGGGGTCTTCCAGCCGTGGCGTTTGCGGGGTCGGCGGTTGAGCTTGGCGGCGA
>NZ_QKYK01000033.1 GCF_003426815.1 Desertimonas flava | reverse complement strand
CGCCGACCGCATCATCCGACGCATGTGGAACGACACCCGCCAACAAGCCCAACCCATCGCCGCATGACCACCCTCCTTGACAAAGGAGCAACTCCGCCGCCGCCTCTTTCAACTCTTCGTGCGAGCGAAGCGAGCCCAGATCAACTCGCCGCAGGCGGCGAGCGAAGCGATGCCGCCGAGGACGAAAGGGCGCGTCTCAAGAAGTCGAGTTGGTGGCGGAGGAGGTTCTCGGCGACGACTTCTTGCGGGGTCATGTGGGTGACGCCGACGAGCGGCAGGACCTCGTGGGGACGGCCGGCGGCGAGCAGGGCGGACGACAGCTGCAGCGTGTGCGCCGCCACCACGTTGTCGTCGGCGAGCCCGTGGATGAGGAGGAGGGGCCGGGTGAGATCCTTGGCCAGCGGCAGGAGTGACGAGCCGTCGTAGGCGTCGGGCCGTTCCTCCGGATCGCCCAGGTAGCGCTCCGTGTAGTGCGTGTCGTAGAGCCGCCACTCGGTGACGGGCGCCCCGGCCACGGCGGCGTGGAAGCGGTCGGGTCGCAGGAGCACGGCGAGGGCGGCGAGATAGCCGCCGAAGCTCCAACCGCGGATCGCGACCCGCTCGAGATCGAGGCAGCCGTAGTCGGCGGCGGCCTGCTCGAGCGCGTCCACCTGATCCTCCAACACGCCCGATGCCAGATCGTGGTGGACGGCGCGCTCCCACTCGCTACCCCGGCCCGGGGTGCCCCGACCGTCGGCCACGACGACGGCGAATCCCTGATCGGCGAACCACTGCGACGAGAGATGAGCGTGCCTCGCCCGGACGGCGCGCAGCGCGTGCGGGCCGCCGTAGGGATCGACGAGCACCGGCAACGGCGACCCGTCGTGCCCGTCGGGCAGCAGCACCGTGGTGGCGATGCGCCGGGGACCGAGGAACGAGAACGAGGCGTTGGGCGTGAGGTTGGGTTCGGCCGCATGTGACACGAGCTCGACGCTGTCGAGCGTCTCCCAGTACGTGCGCGGCTCGCCCATCGTCGCCGTGCGGATGACGACGGTGCCGCCGGCTGCGGCGACGGCGTGGATGCCCGGCTCGTCGGTGAGCGCCTCGAGCTCCGCCGCACCGTCGCGCTCGACGTACCGCCAGACGTGCAGGACGGTGGCGTCGTCGATCGGATTGGCGAGAAACACGATGCCGCCGGCGTCGGCCGCGGCGACGGAACGGACCTGCAGGGACGGCGGCGTGACGGGCTCGCCGTCGACGAGGAGCCGGCGGGCGCCGTCGCGGTCGGCGCACGTGACGAGGCGACCGGACGTCCACCGGCGCGGAACCCCGGCGACCAGCTCGACCCACGCCGCGTCGGTGTCGGCGGCGCGCACCGTCGTCTCGCCCGATGTGCGGTCGACGGCGAGATTCTCGACGTTGCGCTGATCGCGGGACTGCACGGAGACCAGCACACCGTCACCGTCCCACAACACGTCGGTCACGTACGGGAACGCCGCCCGATCCCATTCGATGTCGACGACGGCGCCGGCCGGGGCGTCGGCTGCTCCGAGCCCGATGATGTGCAGCGAGACGTCGGCGTTGGGCGTCCCGGCCGCTGGGTAGGGGTCCGTGTGCGGGGGCGATGCCGGGTTCCCGGGATCGGTGAAGTGCCACTGGTTCACCGCCGCCGTGTCGACGCGGGCGGCGAGGACCGCCGTGCCGTCGGGGCTCCACCAGTAGCCCCGGTACCGGCCCATCTCCTCGGCGGCGACGAACTCGGCACTGCCCCAGGTCACGCTGTCGGGCTCGGGGTCGCCGGCTCCGGGCGGGTCGCCGCCGGCGATCGCCCGCCAGGTGCCGTCGAGCTCGGCGACGCACAGCTTGCGCCCCGAGACGTAGGCCACCCGTTGGGCCGTGGGATCAGGCCGCGGGTCGAACACCGGACCGGCGACGTGCAGCTCGCTCGACCGTCCCGACGCGATGTCGGTGACGAACAGTCGGCCGGCCAGCGAGAACGCAGCCAGCGTGGTGTCGGCGTCGGTGGCGTACGACGTGATGCCGCCTGCGGCCTCGCGCAGCCGCTCGCGACGGGCCAGCTCCTCAGGCGGCAGGTCGCGATCGTCGCCGGCGCCGAGCAGGGCGTTGGGGTCGGCGAGGAGGCGCTCGTCGCCGGTGGCGGCGTCGACCGCCCACAGGCAGTTGACCGAGTCCGTCGGGCCCCGGCTGCGGAGGAACAGGATCAGCGCGCCGTCTCCTGACACGCTGACGGTGCGGGGTTCACCGAGCGTGAAGCGCTGCGTGCGAGCCGACAGGCGGGGGTAGCTGACCGATGAGAGGTCGTCGTCCTCCGGGGCAGCCGTGCCGGCCGTCGGTGCCGGGGCGACGAGCGGCTCGCTCGGCAACGGCGGGGGGAGCGGCGTCCCGTCGGCCGACGGTGACGCGGTGGGCGGGGCCACGGGCGTTGGCGCGACAGGCGGCGCAACGGGCGTCGACGGAGCTGACGGCGCCTCGGCGACCGGCGGCGGTGGGACCGGGCGCGGGGTTTCCCCGGTGGGATCGGGGAGCGGGAGGCCGGACGCAGCGGGGCTCGGGGACGCCGGTGGGCCAGGCGGTGGCGGTGGGTCGTCAGCGCCCGTGAGCTCGACCACCTCGGCGTCGGCGATCTCTTCGTCGTCGCTGTCCGGTGCGAGCGACTCGATCACCGCGTCGCGCGGGTCGTCGCGGCCGTCGTCATCATCGACGATCTCGGCGTCGATGATCTCCGTGTCGCTCTCCGGGTCGATCTCGCGGTCATCCACGCCGCCGACACTAGATGGGCCGGCGGGGTGCCTGCGGGGCCGGATCAGGTGTTGACGGTCGGCACGATCTCGTTGGGCTCGACGGGTCGATCGCCCGTGCGCAACTCGAGGCGCACAGCCTCCCCGGTCGCCCGGTCGCGGAGCGCGACCGGCCCGTTGCCGTCGTTGAGGTACCGGTCACCCCACTGCATCAGCGCCACCATGACCGGGAGGAGGGCGACCCCCTTGCGGGTGAGCCGGTACTCGCTGCGGGCGCGGTCGCCGGGCTCCTGGTACGGCACGACCTTGGCCACGCCGAGGTCGACGAGCCGGTTCAGCCGGTTGGTCAGCACGCTGCGTGAGATGTCGAGGTCCCGCTGGATGTCGTTGAACCGGTGCACGCCGAAGAAGAGCTCGCGCAGCACCAGGATCGACCACGAGTCACCCAGGGCGTCGACCGTCCCGACGATCGAGCAGTTCTCACTCGGTGGGGTGCGCAGCGGCTCGGGGTGTGACACGTGGCCACTCTAGCTGAGTTCTCTTGACAGAGTCAGCAGGGTCTCCGTACTCTGAGTTCGTCGAACGAACTGAGATTCCCGGGTGTGACCGGGGCACGAGGAAGCAGGTGAGCCATGCGGCATCGATTCCGTCGCAACCACATCGTCAGCCCGCGGTCGGGCCGGCCTCGCTGGCTGGCCGCAGGCGGGCCGGGCACGTCGGTGATCGACGACTGCCATCACGAGCTGTCGCTGATCGCCACGCGTCGAGGCTCGGAGCACACGCTGCGCTGAGGCCGGCGCTCAGCTGAACGAGGCGACGGCGTCCACGAGGACGGCGAACGCCCCGTCGGCGTCGACATCCACGAGCACCCGGGCGTTCGGGGCCGCCCGCTCCACCAGGGTCCGCTCGTCGATGACGGTCATGCCGCGGGTGGACGCTCCCCAGGCCGTCTCCACGGTGACGTGGCGCTCGGCCACGGTGAACAGGTGGGGATGGGTCAACGCCAGCACCGCCAGCGGATCGTGCATGGCCGCACCCGCCATCGTCCCCGGGTCGTGCCGGCCTTCATAGGCCGAGGAGAAGAACCGCAGGAGGTCGGCGAGGGTGCGAGCCAGCAGTCCGCCGATCGCGTCGACCGCGGCGATGCGGTCGGGAGTCGCCTGGAAGCGGTGCGTGACGTCGAGCCCCGCCATCGTCAACGGACCGCCGAGCTCACCGGCGGCGGCCGTGTGGAAGACGATCGCGGCCGCCTCGGGGTCGGCCCAGATGTTGAACTCGGCGACCGGGGTGCGGTTGCCGAACGACCCGCCACCCATGATCGAGATGCCGGCGATGCGCCCGGCGAGATCGGGCGCAGCGCGCAGGGCCAGGGCGACGTTGGTGAGCGGCCCCGTTGCGACGATCGTCACGCCCTCGTTCCGGCGGCATGTGTCGACGATGAAGCGCACCGCGTCCTCGGAGTCGACCGGGCGCGATGGTGCGGGCAGGTCGGCGCCGTCGAGGCCGCTCGCCCCGTGGATGCTCGCCGCGGCGTGCGCCTCGGCGACGAGAGGCCGCGCCGCGCCGGCATGGACCTCGACGTCGACCCCGAGCAGCTCGCGCATCACCCGGGCGTTGTAGGTGGTTCGTGACAGCGGGGCGTTGCCGGCCACCGTCGTCACCCCGGCGAGGTCGCAGAACCGGGCGGCCACCACCATGGCCAGGGCGTCGTCGTGACCCGGGTCGCAGTCGAGTACGACGAGCGGCCGGTCAGGCATGCAGGGCACCCTCGGCGTCGAGGGCCACGTCGCGACCGACCCACTCGCCGTCCGTCATCGCCACGGTCAGCTCGGCGTCCTTCGACAAGCCCCAGGCTCGCCGGCCGTCGGCGAGCAGGCAGGCCGCGATGCCGAGCTCGGGCAAACCGTCGCGATCGTGCATCACGGTGTACGCCTCGACGGTCGCCGGGCCGGCCGCGTCCTCGCCGGTCGCCAGCTCCCGGCGCGGAAGGGCGTCGATCTCGGCCTGCGGTTTGGCGTGGCGGAACCCGCCCGCCGGCGGCTCGGTCGAGTACACGCCGAAGGCGTGCTTGGTCAGGTAGCCGCCGTTCGCCCAGACCAGCCCCCGCTCGCCCGGGCGCTCGCGCAGGTCGCCGACCACCGTGGCGATGGCGTGCATGACGTAGTTGTTCCAGGGGCCGCCACCGAAGTTCAAGCCGCCGGTACGGGTGAGTTGGGACGTGATGTCGAGGCCGAGCGACGCCGCGCCGAGCTGCACGGCCGACGGGAAGCACGAGTAGAGGTCGACGACCGACACGTCGTCGATGCCGATCCCGGCGAGCTCGAGGGCCAGCTCGCCGCCGCGGCGCACGGCGGGCGTCTCGGCGAACGCCCATCGGTTGGACACGTACTGGTGCTCGTGGCAGTCGGTGCCGGAATGGGGAAACACCCACCGGTCACGGGGAACGCCGTGCTCGTCGGCCCACGCCGCCGAGCAGATCAGCAGGGCGGCGGCCATGTCGACGTCGTTGTTCGAGTTCATCGACTTCGGGTAGGGCAGGCCGATCATGCGGTTCTTCTCGGTGACCGTGCGCAGGTCCTCGGCCGTGCGCTTCTCGGGCAGCCAGGCGTAGGGATTGCCGGCCGCCACCTCGGAGAAGCGCGACCACAGCTCCGAGATGTACACGAGGTGGTCGGCAGGGCTGCGACCGGCGGCGGCGCGGATCGCCGTCTCGAACATCGGGTACATTTGCACGGGGAGATAGAGGCCACGCTCCGCCTCCGCCGGATGCGTCATGTCGAGGTCGCCGCCGATCAGCACCGGCTCGTCGGCGCTCTTCGCCCAATCCAGCGTGACGCCCTCCTTGCGGGAGCGCATGCGGGTCCGCCACGCCTCGCCGCCGACGAGCAGTGCCACGTCGAGGTTGCCGGCGGCGATGTCGAGCGACGTGAGGTTCACCAGCGACTGCGGCGTGTTGCCTCCGGCGCTGGTGTAGCCGAACTCCCTGGCCGTGACGGCGAGGCGATCGGCGAGGATGGCGGCCGGATTGCCGTACTTCCACGACAGGAGGTTCACGACGCGAATCGAGTCCACGGCGTTCGGAACGCCGGCCAGCCCGGCATCGGCTGCGGCGGCTTCGACGGCGTCGGCCATCAGCTCGACCGGCTCCCTGGCCTCGGAGAGCGAAGCCGTCCGCTGGAGGAACTGGCCGACGCCGATGATGACAGGGGTGCGCGGATCGATCGTCACGCCACGCAACAGTATTGAGGCGACTCCCGGGGCCGAGGATCGGGCCCGGCCGGTGTGACCCAAGTACCTTGGCGCCCGTGACTCGCATCGCCATCGGATCGGACCACGCCGGATTCCAATTGAAGGCCCATCTGATCGAACGCCTCGGTGCGGCCGGACACGAGATGATCGACCTCGGCACCGAATCCACCGAGAGCGTCGACTACCCGCCGTTCTGTGCTGCGGTCGGCCGCCGCGTCGTCACCGGCGACGCCGACGTGGGCATCGTGCTCGGCGGGAGCGGCCAGGGCGAGCAGCTCGCGGCG
The DNA here is from genome assembly GCF_003426815.1 of Desertimonas flava. Classification (GTDB taxonomy): domain Bacteria; phylum Actinomycetota; class Acidimicrobiia; order Acidimicrobiales; family Ilumatobacteraceae; genus Desertimonas; species Desertimonas flava. Next base: position 54,612 of record NZ_QKYK01000033.1, on the reverse strand, counting down.
AACAAGGTGAAGGGCGTGCGCGCGGCGCTCTGCAACGAGCTCTACACCGCCCGGATGGCCCGCGCCCACAACGACGCCAACGTGTTGTCGATGGGGGCCAGGGTCGTGGGGGAGGGGCTCGCCGAGGAGATCGTCGACCTGTTCCTCGCCACGGCGTTCGACGGCGGGCGCCACGCCCGCAGGGTGGCCCAGATCACCGAGCTGGAAGAGCGCTTCGGCACGTCCTGAGGCCGTACGATCGTCACGGTCCCGTCACGCGAGCCGACACGACCAGGACCGAACGGAGAAGAGCCGATGCCATTTCCCAGTGATTCCGACCCCGACCTCGAGATCGAGGGACTGCTCGCCGCCGAGTTCGAGCGCCAGACCACCGGCATCCAGCTCATCGCCAGCGAGAACTTCACGTCGCCCGCCGTCATCCGGGCGATGGGGTCGGTGCTGACCAACAAGTACTCCGAGGGCTATCCGGGCAAGCGCTACTACGGCGGCAACGCCGTCATCGACGGCGTCGAGGCGGTCGCCATCGAGCGGGCCAGATCGCTGTTCGGCGCCGAGCACGCCAACGTGCAGCCGCACTCCGGCGCCAACGCCAACATGTGCGTCTACCAGGCGCTGCTGCAGCCGGGCGACACCGTGCTCGGCCTCAGCCTCGACCACGGCGGTCACCTCACGCACGGCTCGCCGGTCAACGCCAGCGGCCTCCAGTACCACTTCGTCGCGTACAAGGTGTCGGGTGGCGACGAGCGCATCGACATGGACCAGGTCCGCGACCTGGCCCTCGAGCACCGGCCCAAGCTGATCGTCGCCGGGACCACCAGCTATCCCCGGCGCCTCGAGCCCGAGGCGTTCCGCTCGGTCGCCGACGAGGTCGGCGCGCTCTTGATGTTCGATGCCGCGCACATCGCCGGTCTGATCGTCGGCGGCGCCCATCCCGACCCCGTGCCCCACGCCGACGTCGTCACGTTCACCACGCACAAGACGCTCCGCGGTCCGCGTGGCGGCGCCATCGTGTGCCGCGAGGAACACGCCAAGGCGATCGACAAGGCCGTCTTCCCCGGCTGGCAGGGCGGTCCGCTCGAGCACGTGATCGCGGCGAAGGCGATCGCGTTCCGAGAGGCGGCCGACCCGGCGTTCTCCAAGTACGCCCATCAGATCGTGGCCAACGCGTCGGCGCTGGCCAAGGCGCTGGCCGACGAGGGGTTCCGCCTCGTCTCGGGCGGGACCGACAACCACATGATGGTCGTCGACCTCCGGGCGTTCGACGACGACCTCACCGGAAAGGTCGCCCAGCTGACGCTCGACGAGGCGGGCATCACGCTCAACAAGAACACGGTGCCCGACGATCCGCGCAGCCCGTTCGTCACCAGCGGCCTACGGATCGGCACGCCGTCGGTCACCACCCAGGGAATGGCCGAGGGCGAGATGTCCACCGTCGCCGGGCTGATCGCCCGCGCCCTGCGCGGTCGCGACGACGCCGGCCAACTCGCCGCCATCCGGGAAGAGGTCCGCACCCTCGTGACGGCGTTCCCCGCCTACCCCAACGGCGACCCTCACCTGGCCACGGCGCACGCTTGAGCCCCCGGGGACACGGGGACCGCTCGCCTCACCCATGCCCTCGATAGGCGACTACCTGCTCATCGGCGCCGTCGCCGCGGTCGCCACGTTCGCCGCCACACCCCTGGTCAGCAGGCTGGCATTCCGCCTCGGATGGCTCTACCAGCCGACTGAGCGCACCGTGCACACCAAGCCGATGCCGGCGATCGGCGGCCTGGCCATGTTCGTCGGCTTCGTCGTCGCCTTCGCCGTCGCCCGCCTGCTCGATCGCTTCGACCAGCTCTTCGCGCGCAACTCGGAGCCGCGCGGCATCATCGTCGCGGCGATCATCATCATCGCCGTGGGCCTGTGGGACGACGTCAAGGGCACGGCCCCTCCGGCGAAGGTGACGGCGATCGTCCTCGCCGGCCTCGCCCTCGCCTACTGGGGCGTGACGATGTATTACTTCCGCATCCCATTCGTCGAGACCCCGCTGCTGTCGGACGACTGGGTGCCGCTCGTGACCGTGCTGTGGCTGCTCGGCATGACCCAGGCGATCAACCTGATCGACGGCCTCGACGGCCTGGCGGCCGGCATCGTGGCCATCGGCGGGTTCGCATTCTTCCTGTACAGCCAGAAGCTCAGCGACATCGGCGGCCTCACGCCGCCGAACTTCGGCCCGCTGATCGCCATCATGGCGGTTGGCATGTGCGTCGGCTTCCTGCCGCACAACTTCAACCCCGCCCGCATCATCATGGGCGACAGTGGCGCCCTCCTGCTCGGCCTGATGATGGCCGTGGCCACCAGTGTCGTCGGCGGCCGGGCCGAGCCGGGCGACAACAGCGAGGTCGGCCAGACCTACTTCTTCCTCGCCCCGCTGGCCATCCCGTTGCTGATCCTCGGCGTGCCGATCTTCGACACCGCCTTCGCCATCGTCCGTCGGGCCAGCCGCCGCCAGTCGCTCGACGTCGCCGACAAGGGACACCTTCACCACCGGTTGATGAACCTCGGTCACGGACATCGGCGCAGCGTGCTGATCCTGTGGGCGTGGACCGCGTTGCTGTCGGGGTTCGTGCTCTATCCGATCCTCAACGACTCCAACCCGTCGTACCTGCCGTTCGGCATCGGCGCCAGCGCGATCGTGCTCTACACGGTGCTCCACCCGAGCGTCCGTCGGCACCGCCGCGAGCGCGTCGGCAACGGCGATCTCTGAGGCCGCACGCCAGTGAGATGTGCCTCGGCGGTGAGCGGAAAGGGCGTGCGAGGCGGAGGGCCGTTCGCTGGTCGCCGTCCCGACCGGAGGGTAAATACCGGACGCTTCGGTGGGGTATTTACCCTCCCGTTCGTACCTGAGGTCTCCCCGCGGCGAGAGAGTGCCCGGGAGTACGCGTGGCGGGGGAGCAGCACGCGCAGCCGGTCGGTCGCCCCGCCTTGGACAGCCCCTGCAGCCGCGCCTGGGCGACGAGCTCCTCGCCGAGTCGGGTCCCCGGGGCCGGCGTGGCGCCGATCTGGGCGACGTACCCGATGCGTCGGCGAACGGCGCGAGGGTCGGTCGCGACGTCGATCCCGGCCACGGTCGCGGTACCCGCAGTGGGTTCCAGAAGCGTGGTGAGCATCCGCAGATCGGGCGTCCCCACCGCGCTGTCGGGCGCTCAGCGGGTGGCGACAGCGTGTTGGGTCGAGGCGACGAGGTTGCTGGCCGGCAGCGGGTCGCCGCCGAGGGTGGCGATCCAGGCGTCGGTGGTGCCGACGGCAGCAAGCGCGGAGTGCAGCACGGTCAAGGTGGAGGTGTGGACCTGCTCGGCGGTGACGCTGCCGACCTCGTTGGCGTAGTCGAGTGTGCCGGTGGCGTCGGAGAGGATCTCCACCCTCAGCCCGAGGTGGGCGGCCTGGCGCGACGTGGTGTCGACGCACATGTTCGTCATGTAGCCGGTGACGGTCAGGGTGTCGATCTGGTGCTCGCGCAACCAGTCCTCGAGGCCGGTCCCGGTGAACGAGCCGGGCAGCCGCTTGTGGAACATCACGTCGTGGCGTCGTGAGGCGACGACGTCGTGGAGCTCCCAGCCCGGGCTGCCGACGGCGAAGATCGGAGTACCTTCGGGGGCGTCGTGCTGGATCACGATCACGGGCGTACCGGCGTGGGTGGCGGCATCGATCGCCCGGCCGATGTTGGCGAGGCTGATCTGCGGATCGGGGAACGTCACTGGCAGGCGGCCGGTGAAGTACTCCTGCTGGACATCGATCACGATGAGGGCCCGGCGGGCGGGCTGGTTGGAGGTCGTCATACCGCCAGCATGCGCTCGGCAGCGCAGCCGCGGAAGTGGCTTGAACGTCATCTGTCGATAGATTTCAGCCATGCCCGTTCGCGCCGATCACGATCACGATCACGATCACGATCACGGCCAGGACGGTCGCGACGGCGACATCGTCGCCGTGGTCGTGGGCGACGGGGCCGGCCTGCTCGAGGTGGCGGCGCCGGCGCGGGTGTTCGACGTCGATCTCACGCGGCTCGGTGTGCCGCGATGGGACGTGCGGATGGTGGCCGGCGAGCCCGGCCCGTTGACGTCCACCGCAGGCGTGCGGCTCGACGTGCCGTACGGCTGGCGCCAGATGACGGACGTGTTGGCCGCCGCCGACATCGTGATCGTCCCGTCGTGGCGTCCTCCCGGAGGCGCACCGCCCCGACTCGAGCTGCTCGACGCGATCCGCGCTGCTCACCGGCGCGGGGCGACGATCGCCGGGTTGTGTCTCGGCGCCTTCGTCGTGGCCGCGGCTGGCTTGCTGGCCGGACGTCGGGCGACGACGCATTGGCAGGCCGCCGACGCCCTACAACGCGAGCACGGCGACCTCGAGATCGATCCGGGCGTGCTGTACGTCGACGACGGCGACGTGCTCACCAGTGCCGGGAGCGCGGCGGGCATCGACGCCTGCCTTCACCTCGTCCGCCGCCGCCACGGCGCGGCCGCGGCCAACGCCGTGGCCCGCTCGCTCGTCGTGGCGCCGCACCGGGCCGGCGGTCAGGCCCAGTACGTCGAGCGGCCGGTGCCCCAGCCCACTGACGGGGACCCGCTCGCCGAGGTGATCACCCACTGCGTCGAACACCTCGCCGACCGCGAACTCGACATCGACGCCGTGGCGGCTCGTGCGAACATGAGTCGGCGCACGTTCGACCGGCAGTTCCGCGCTCGCACGGGCAGCTCGCCGCTCAGCTGGCTGATCGGACAACGGGTGCTGCAGGCTCAGCGCCTGCTGGAGACGTCGTCGCTCGACATCGACGCCGTCGCGTCCGCCTGTGGGTTCGGCGACGGCGTCTCGATGCGGCCGCACTTCCGACGGATCGTCGGCGTCGCGCCGCAGGCCTACCGGCGGGCGTTCAGCGGTCACTGAAACGCCCGGTGACCCGCAGGCGAGCCGGCGCGACAGGGACTTCTGGTCAGCACGAGGCGAGACAAGTAGAGTCGAAAGCTACGCCTGCCGCTGGGGGCTGGCTGTTCGTGGCGTCGTGGGCCAGGGTCGTGGGCCGGAACGGGGTGAAGCGATGGGTCGATCGCGTGGGCTGCATCGGGTCAGCGGGGTAGTGGTCGGTGTGCTGGGCGTCGTGATCGGCGTCTCTGGTGCCGCCGCGGCCGGCGTCGGCACGACGGAACCGTCAGAGCCCGCGGCGACGATCGAGCCGGCGGCGACGACCGAGCCGGTCGAGTCCGCCGCGCCACAGGACCCGGTCGCCACCGAACCGGTGGCGACGACCGAGCCTGCCGAGCCGACACCGTCGACCGAGGGTCCCGATCCCACCGACGCCCCGGATCCCACCGAGGCGCCGACGGCGACCACCGAGTCGCCCGTGTCGACCGGCGAACCCGACGACGTGTTCACCCCGCTCGCACTCATCGACGTCCCGCCGAACCCCGGGGCGATCACCATTCCCGCAACGGGCACGGCCTCGCCGTATCCGTCGTCGATCACCGTGTCGGGCCAGCCGGGGCTGATCACCGACGTCGACCTGCACCTGTTCGGGGTCACCCACGTCATCGCCCAGGACATCGACATCCTGCTCGTGGGTCCGGGCGGCCAGAGCATCATCGTCATGTCCGACGCCGGATCGGGCGGCGGGTTCGGGGTCAGCAACGCCGACCTCACGTTCGACGACGGCGCGGCCGGCCCCTACCCGAACACCGGCGTGGTGAGCGGCACGGTGAGCTATCGGCCGACGAACAACGCCGTCGGTGGCGACGACGCGTTCCCCGCGCCCGCCCCGACCCCGGCGGGTCACACGACGCTCGCCGCGGCGTTCGTCGGCACCAACCCCAACGGGACGTGGAGCCTCTACATCGTCGACGACGCCACCGGTGACGCCGGCAGCATCGCCGGCGGCTGGAGTCTGACGATCGACACCGAGGAGGCGGCCGTCGCCACCACGACGGTCGTCACCTCCAGCGCCAACCCCTCGCTGGTCGGCGGCAGCGTCACCTTCACGGCGACGGTCACGCGGGCCGAAGGCTCGGGCACCCCCACGGGAACGGTGTCGTTCCAGGACGGCGCCACGTCGCTCGGCGGCCCCGTGGCCCTCGACGCGTCCGGCCAGGCGACGCTCACCACCAGCGCGCTCACCGAGGGCGCCCACGTGATCACGGCCACCTACAGCGGCGCAGCCGGCCTGCTCACGAGCTCCGGATCGATCACCCAGACCGTCGACACTCCCACCTCGACGCCGGCCCAGGGGCAATGGTGCAACACCGGAGCGATCACCGGACCCGCATCGAGCGGCCCGGCGACCCCCTACCCGTCGCGGATCACCGTCAGTGGAGCCGGCACGTCGACATCCCTCGTCACCGTGCAACTCGGGAGTGTGTCGCACCAGGTACCGGTCGACTTCGACGTCCTGCTCGTCGGCCCGGCCGGGCAGAACCTGGTGCTGATGAGCGACGTCGGCGGAACTGAGGCCGCTTCCGGAGCGACACTGACGTTCGCCGACGCCGCCGGCGGGACGATCCCGGTGGGCGGACCGCTGTCGAGCGGGACGTTCCGCCCGAGCGACAGCGACGCCGATGCCGCCGACGCCCCGTTCCCGGCCCCCGCCCCCGTGGTCTCATCGGCGACCGCCCTCAGCACCTTCAACGGCACCGATCCCAATGGCGTGTGGCAGCTGTTCGTGGTCGACGACGCCGGCGCAGACTCCGGCGCGGTCAGCGGGGGGTGGTGCCTGAACATCACCACCCCGGCGCCTACGACCACCGACCTGACGTCGTCGCTCAACCCATCGACGTTTGGTCAGGCGGTCACGTTCACCGCCACCGTGACGAGCGACGGCAGCCCGGTCACCTCCGGATCGGTCACGTTCACCGACGGCGCCTCGACGCTCGGCACCGTGGCGGTGGATGGCGCCGGTCAGGCGACGCTCACCACCTCCACCCTCACCGTCGGCTCCCATCCCATCACCGCCGCGTACGGCGCCACCGCCGCGTTCGAGGCCAGCTCGGATTCGCTCAGCCAGGTGGTGAACCTGGCGCCGACATCGACGTCGCTCACGTCGTCGGTGAACCCGACGACGTTCGGTCAGAGCGTCACGTTCACGGCGACGGTCACGTCGGGTGGCAGTCCCGTGACCACTGGCAGTGTCACGTTCTCCGACGGCGCGAGCACGCTCGCCACCGTGCCGGTCGACGCCTCCGGGCAGGCGTCGTTCACCACGTCGGCGCTCTCGGTCGGAAGCCACACCGTCACGGCCGCGTTCGGCGCGACGGCCACGGCGGCGGCGAGCTCCGACTCGCTCACCCAGGTGGTGAACCTGGCGCCGACGTCGACGTCGCTCACGTCGTCGGTGAACCCGACGACGTTCGGCCAGAGCGTCACGTTCACGGCGACGGTCACGTCGGGTGGCAGTCCGGTGACCACCGGCAGTGTCACGTACTCCGACGGCGCGAGCACGCTCGCCACCGTGCCGGTCGACGCCTCGGGGCAGGCATCGTTGACGACGTCGGCGCTCGCCGTCGGGAGTCACGCGATCGTGGCCAGCTTCGGCCCGACGACCGCGCTGGCCGCCAGCTCGGACTCGCTCACCCAAGTCGTCGACGGGGTGGCCGACGCCGGCGGTCCGTACGCGATCGACGAGGGTCAGAGCCTGACACTCGACGGCTCGGGGTCGATCGCCGGACCCGGTGCGAGCTACGCCTGGGACGTCGACGACGATGGCGACTTCGACGACGCCACCGGCGCCGCGCCGACGCTGAGCTGGGCCGAGCTCGAAGCGCTCGGCTTCGACGGCGACGATCCGGCGGCGATACATCAGGTGACCCTGCGACTGACCGACGGGGTGGCGTTCTCGGCGGTCACCACGCTGTCGATCGCCAACGTGGCCCCGACCGCCACCGCGCTCGACGACGACGGTCCCGTCGCCGAGGGCTCGACCGCGACCGTCACGATCACCGGCGCCGACGACCCGTCGACGGCGGACCTCGCCGCTCTCACCTATCACTTCGACTTCGACGACGACGGCACCGACGACCACGTCGGCTCGTCACCGACGGCGGTCGTGCCGGCGTCGTACCTCAGTGACGGACCGGGCACCCGCACGGTCACCGCGTTCGTCGCCGATCCCGACGGTGGCGCCTCGGCCGAGCTCACCACGACCATCACGATCACCAACGCGGCCGCTACGGCCACGATCGACGGCCCGTCGAGCGCGATCGTCGGCGAGCCCGTGACCATCAAGGTCGGTGCCGTCGACCCCTCGCCCGACGACATGGCGGGCACGTTCATGTTCACCGTGGACTGGGGCGACGGGACGCCGCCGGTGACGCTGCCCGGGCCGGCCGACCCGCCGGTCACCCACACCTACACCCGGGCCGGAACGTTCACGGTGGTGGCGACCGTCGTCGATCCCGACGGCACGGAGAGCGAGCCGCTGTCGTTCGTGATGACCGTCACCGAACAGGTGACTCCGTCCACGACGTCCTCGACCGCCCCGCCGACGTCCGAACCGCCCACCACGCTCGGGCCCACGACGTCGGGACCGTCGCCGACCGATCCCACCTCCACCGCGCCGACGTCCACCGTGCCGGGGACGCTTCCGACGACCGGAACGTCCTCGTCGCTCGTGTCCGTCGCCGCCCTGGCGCTGCTCGCCGCCGGGGCCGGCGCGTTGCTCGCCACCCGTCGTCTGCGGTGACGCCGACGGGCGGGGGCGAGGTCAGGCGGCCGCGGCCGACGGTGACTCGAGCAACGTGAACTGCACCTCGCTGCGCAGCGTGAACCCCAGTCGGTCGTAGACCCGCTGGGCATTCACGTTGGTCTCGGCGACATGGAGGATCGCGCTCTCGCCGCGAGCTGCGATGTGGCGGGCGACGTGCGAGGTGAGACGGCCGCCCCACCCGACGCCCTGCGCGTCGGGATGGGTGCACACGGCGCTGATCTCGGTGAAGCCGTCCACGCCGAGACGCTCGCCGGCCAGGGCGATCAAGCGCCCGTCGTCGTCGAACGCCCCGAAGTACGAGCCCATCTCGATCGTTCGGGGTCGGAACGGACCGGGCTTGGTGAGCTCGACGAGGGCCAGCATCTGCGGAACGTGAGAGACGTCGAGCCGCACGATGCGATCGTCGGCGGCGGAGAGGCGGGAGTCGTCGACCAGGATCATCTGCCGGCCGGCTCCGCCGCCGAGTCGCGTCCACCCGGCCGGTGCATCGGTCGAGATCGCCCCGAACACCGCCACCTGCTCCCCGGTTCCCACCACGGCGGCGAGGTCGTCCCACGCTTCCGGTCGGGTCGTCTCGATGCCGACGAATCCCGCCACGTCGGGCCGATACCGCCGCGCCGCTCCGGTGCCCTCGGCGAGATGGCGGTGCCGGGACGTCAGGGCGAACCACGGCAGGTTGTCGAGCAGCTCGACGTCCCGCGGCGAGAGGGGTGCGGTCATCGACTCAGGATGCCCGGCGGTGGGCGTATTCGCCATCCTGGCGGGGCAGGGCGGGCGCCCCCGGGCTCGTCCGGGCCGTCGACGCCGGGCTCGTCCGACGGCGTAGCGTCGACGTCGGTGATGTCGTCGAGGTACGTCGAACTGGCGCCGCCGGCCCGACTCACGCCGGTCGTCGGGTGCGTGTGGACGCAACGCGTCGGCGAGTCGATCGGGGACGTCTCCGGTGGCGGGGTCACGTTCGAGCAGCCGATCCTTCCCGACGCGTGCCTCGACCTGGTCGTCAGTGAGCAGGGCATTCGGGTGGCCGGTCCGGCGACGACGGTGGTGACCGCACGGATGACGCCCGGCTCGGTCACCGTCGGCGTGCGGTTCCGCACCGGCGTCGCACCCGCCGTGCTGGGGGTGGCGGCGTCGGAGCTGCGCGACCGGACCGTTCCCCTCGTCGATCTCTGGGGGCGCTCGGCGAGCGCGCTGGTGGAACGTTGCGACACCGCGGCGCCCGAGGCGTGGCCCGGTCTGCTCGTCGACGCCGTCGCCGCACGATTGACAGCGGGGCGGCACACGGCCGACGCGGCAGCGGTCCACGTCGCCGGCCTGATCGCCGAACGTCCCGACCGCCCCGTCCCCGACCTCGCCGAGGAGGTCGGTCTCAGCGAGCGGCAGCTACGCCGGCGCATCGACGACGCCGTCGGCTACTCGCCACGAACGCTGGCCCGCGTCGTCCGGTTCCAACGCTTCCTGCGTGCAGCCCGGCAGGCCGATCCGTCCACCCGCGAGCTGGCGTCGCTGGCGCTCTCGTCCGGCTACGCCGATCAAGCCCACCTCACCCGGGAGTCCACCCGGCTGGCCGGGGCGCCTCCGGCCCGCCTGCTCGCTGCCGAGGCCGAACGGCTGCAGGCGAAGGAGCCAGCCCGGCGGCCGAATCCTTCAAGACACGACGCCGCGGCGTGAGTGACGATCGGGCCCACGATCCATGACCCGACCGATGAGAGGAGCCGGACGATGAACGACGTCGACCTCGCTGCCGCCGAGGCCTTCTTGACCACCCACGGACGCCAGCTCGATCGGCTCCGGCTGCAGTTGCAGCTCGGTGCGGTCGACGCGCCGCAGGTGCTGTCGGCCCTCGACGGCTACCAGAACCCCGACGGCAGTTACGGCTGGGGGCTCGAGCCCGACCTTCGCGATCGGGCGGGTCAACCCGGTGCCGCCCTCCACGCGTTCGAGGTGTTCGACGAGGTGGCGGCCCTCACCGGCATCCGTACGCCGAGCGCCGTGAAGCTCTGCGACTGGCTGGGCGGCGTCGCCCTCGCCGACGGTGGGCTGCCCTTCGCCCTCCCCGTCGTCCGTCCCGATGGCTGCGCCCCGTTCTGGCGCGACGCCGACCCGACCGTCTCGTCGCTCCACATCACCGCTGCCGTGACCGCGCCGGCCCTGCGGCTGGCGCGCCACGACGAGGTGGTCGCCGCCCACCCGTGGCTCGTGCGCTCGACGCGGTACTGCCTCGACCAGATCGCCGCGAGACAGCGATCCTCGAGCACGTTGGAGCTGACGTACTCGCTCGCGTTCCTCGACGCCCTCGCCGCCACCGACGAGACGACCGGGCACGCCCGGCGGCTCGGCGCGGTGATCCCGGCCGACGGGATGATGCACGTGGAGGGCGGGCGCGACGACGAGTTCCTCCGCCCGCTCAACTTCTCACCGTTCCCGGGTGGGCCGTCTCGGTCGCTCTTCGACCCGGCGATCATCGGCGCCGAGCTCGACCGGCTGGCGAGCCGCCAGCTCGACGACGGCGGCTGGCCGCCCGAGTTCGACAGCTACTCGCCGGCCGCCGAGCTCGAGTGGCGCGGCTACCTCACGGTCGCCGCCGTCATCACCCTCCGCGCCAACGCCGCCCCCACCCCCTGAGCCCCCCGGCAACGGGAGGGTAGTTGCCCACCGCAGCGACCGGAGGGTACGTACCCCACCGAAGCGTCCGGTATTTACCCTCCGGATCGCGACGTGGACTCGACTACCGTCGCGTCCATGCGTCGCAGCATGCAGACCACCACGCCGGATCCCTCCGGCGACCACCTGCACTGACGCAGACCCAACTGGCCCCGGAGCTCGGCTCCGAGGCGTTCGCAGCGGTCCCGGCTCCAGCGGCCGAACGACACCCGACCCAGCTCGAGGAGCGAACGCCATGGCAGCCATCCCGTCCGATGCCGACCCCGGCGACCAGCCCGCGGACCACCGCGAGCTCAACCGCGACCTGCGGATCTTCGACACCGACCCGCTCGCCGGCGCCGGCCTGCCGTTGTGGCTCCCCGCCGGCACGGTGATCCGCGACGAGCTCGAGCGGCTGGCCCGGGACATCGCTCGAGCTGACGGCTGCGTGGAGGTGCGCACGCCGGTGCTCGGCAAACGGGCGCTGTACGAGCGGTCGGGGCACTGGGCGAAGTTCTCCGACGACATGTTCCCCCCGATGCCGGTGGGCGGCGACGAGCTCGTGCTGCGACCGGCCAACTGCCCGCATCACGCCCTGATCTTCGCCGCCGACCGCCATTCGTGGCGGGAGCTGCCGGTGCGCCTGCACGAGGTGGGGGCGATGTTCCGGGCCGAACGATCGGGAGTGGTGTCGGGGCTCGCTCGTGTCCGCCAGATCAACCTCGACGACACGCACGTCTTCTGCCGTCCCGACCAGCTGGCCGACGAGGTGGCGGTGGCGCTGCGCTCGGCGCTGGAAGCCCAGCGGATCCTCGGACTGTCGGTCGATCACGTGCGGTTGTCACGGCGCGGACCCGGGCCCGGGTTCCTCGGCTCCGAGGCGTGGTGGCAGCAGGCCGAGGAGTCGTTGCGCCAGGCTGCGGCGGCGGTCGATCTCGACGCGTTCGGGCTCGAGCTCGTCGACGGGCCCGGCGAGGCGGCCTTCTACGGACCCAAGCTCGATCTCCAGGTCCGCGACGGCCGCGGCCACGACGAGACGATCGCCACGGTCCAGGTGGACGGCAACCAGCCGGAGCGGTTCGACCTCACCTACGACGCCGCCGACGGATCCCGCCGGCGCGTCGTCATGGTGCACCGCGGCACGGTCGGCTCGATGGAGCGCGTCACAGCAGCGGTGCTCGAGCGTCACCGCGGCCGCCTGCCGCTGTGGCTGGCACCGGTGCAGGTGAGCGTGCTCCCGGTGGCGGCCGATCACGACGTCGCGGCGCGGCGGGCGGTCGACGCCCTGGTGGCGGCCGGACTCCGGGCCCGGCTCGTCGTCGGGGGGTCGATCGGGACGCGGATCCGCCAGTGCCGCACCACCCGCGACGCGCTCGTTGCCGTGGTGGGCGACGCCGAGGCGGCGGCGGGAGTGCTGCAGGTGAACGACTTCGGCGACGGCGCGCGCGTCGAGCTGGCCCTCGCCGATCTCGTCGCACTCGCCGCGGCCGCCCACGCCGCCCGCCGCCCCGTCGACTGGCCGTGATCAGGACCCGTCGATGCGGTCGGAGATCCACGAGATCGCCCGCCGGGCGATCTCGTCGGCGCGGCCCAGCAGGAAGTGGTCTGCGGAGTCGACCACCTCGAGCGCCACGTCGGGACCGTCGACCGGCCACGTCGCGGCGATCGCCGCGGCGGCCGCCGGCGGGCAGAACTGGTCGTCGCTCGGTGTGAGGATCAGCGTCGGCCGGACGGGCGGAGGCGACGTCGCCACGAGGGGTGGCGCGACCGCGACGACCGCGGCGATGCGATCGTCCTCGGTGGTCATCGCCACGGCGGCGCCGAACGAGTAGCCCACGACGAAGGCGGGCCCGGTGGCGCCCGAGGCGATCGCTTCGAGGGCGGCGACCAGATCGAGCCGTTCGCCCCGGCCGTTGTCGTGGTCGGCCCGGAAGTCGAAGCGGATCGCCCGGATCCCCGTGGTCGGCGCCAGCCGGAACACGGCGTCGACCACCGGGTGGTATCGGTTGCCGCCGTAGAGCGGATGCGGGTGGCACACGACGACCGCGGCGGCCGGCATCCCGTCCGGATCGACGACGTCGGCGGCGAGTGGGTGGCCGTCGGAGGTCGTGAGCCGCACCGTCATCCCGCCGAGCCTGCCATCCGGCGGCCGCCATCCGAGTGTCGGAGGCCCCGGAGTCGGGCGCTCGGCACTCCGGTGCGGTTCGACACTCGGATGGGTCGCGACGCACGACTGAACGCAGGGGAGTGGGGCGCGTGAAGATGGGGCATGGCTCGTGAACTCGTGATCCGCAACGGCCGCGTCGTCGACGGCACCGGGGCGCCGGCCCGTGTCGGCGACGTGGTGATCCGCGACGGCGTCGTCGCCGCCGTCGGCGCAGGCGAGGCCGATACCGCCGCGAGCGACGCCGAGGTCGTCGACGCCGACGGCCTGCTCGTCACCCCCGGCTTCGTCGACATCCACACCCACTTCGACGGGCAGGCCACGTGGGACTCGGTGCTCGCCCCGTCGAGCCAGCACGGCGTCACGTCGCTGGCGATGGGCAACTGCGGAGTCGGCTTCGCCCCGGCGCTGCCGACCGACGAGCACCACGCCTGGCTCATCGGCATGCTCGAAGGCGTCGAGGACATCCCAGGGTCGGCGCTCGCCGAAGGACTGCCGTGGGACTGGGAGACGTTCCCGCAGTACCTCGACGCCCTCGACCGGCGGGACTACACGCTCGACGTCGGCACCCACGTCACGCACGCCCCGCTGCGCGCCTACGTGATGGGTGAACGGGGCGCCGACCCCGACGAGATCCCGACCGCCGAGGAGCTGGGCCGCATGGCCGCGCTCGTTCGCGAGGGCGTGGAGGCGGGAGCGCTCGGGTTCACCACCAGCCGCACCTACGCCCATCGCACCAAGGACGGCGATCCGCTGGGCACACGGTTCTCGACCGCCGACGAGTTGCTCGCCCTCGTCGGCGCCGTCGGCGAGGCCGGGACGGGCGTGGTGCAGATGATCTCCGACGCCTACCTCAGCCCCGACGCCGACTTCTCGCGCGAGGAGATGTCACTGATGCGCTCGATGGTCGAGACGTCGGGCCGCCCGCTGTCGATGACGGTCCAGCAGGTCGAGCAGGTGCCGCAGCGCTGGCGGGAGATGGAGGCGTGGGTCGCCGCCGGCGTGGCCGACGGGCTGCCGCTGCGCCTGCAGGTCGCGCCCCGGCCCGTCGGGGTGCTCCAGGGTCTCGAGGCGTCGATCAATCCCGTCGCCATCTGCCCGTCGTACCGGGCGATCGCCGACCGCCCGCTCGCCGAACGTGTCGCCGCCCTGCGGGACCCGGACGTCCGCGACCGGCTCGTCACCGAGCACCGGACCGTCACGGCGGGCATGGACGGGCTGGCGGCCACGCTGTTCACGTCGTTCGACAAGCTCTTCCCGATGAGCGACCCGGTCGACTACGAGCCGGCGCCGTCCACCAGCATCGCCGCCGTCGCGACGGCGAGAGGGGTCGACCCGGTGATCGAGACGCTCGACCGAATGGTCGAGGACCACGGGCGCCAGCTCCTCTACATGACGCTGTTCAACTACGCCGCCGGCAACCTCGACGACGTCCGGGAGATGTTGCTGTCGCCGCACTCGGTCATCGGGCTGTCCGACGCCGGTGCCCACTGTGGCGCGATCAGCGACGGCAGCTTCCCGACCACCGCCCTCGCCCTGTGGACCAAGCGGCCGGGCGACGGCGCCCTTCCCGTCGAGCTGATGGTGCACCACCTCACCCAGCGCACCGCCCGCCAGGTCGGATGGATGGATCGCGGCGTCCTCGCGCCCGGCTACCTCGGCGACGTCAACGTCATCGACCTCGACCGGCTCGCCGCCCGCCGTCCTCACATCGTCCGCGACCTGCCCGCCGGCGGTCGTCGCCTGCTGCAGGACGCCGACGGCTACGTGATGACCGCCAAGCGGGGCACCGTCACGTTCCGCGGCGGGGAGCACACCGGCGCCCTGCCCGGCCATCTCGTCCGCGGCGCCCAACCCGCCCCCGCCTGATCTCCGACCTACCCTCGTCGCGATGTACGAGGTACGTGTCGACCCGACGTCATCGCTCGACCCCGCCGTGCTCGAGGCCGCCAAGGCCCTGTGCGCCGCCGAGTACGTGTCGTTCACCGACGACGACTGGGATCACGGTCTGGGCGGTCTGCACGCCATCGCGTGGGATGGCGACCGCCTCGTCGGCCATGCCGCGGTCGCGCAACGGCGGCTGATCCACCAGGGCCGGGCGCTGCGCTGCGGCTACGTCGAGAACGTCGTCGTGCGGTCGTCGCATCGCCGCCAGCGGATGGCCACGGCGATGATGATCGAGCTCGGCACGGTGATCGCCCACGCCTACGACATGGGCGGGCTCGCCGCCGGACCGGACGGTGCCGCCGTCTACCAACCGCTGGGCTGGCGCAAGTGGCTCGGGCCGACGTTCGCCCTGACCCCCGACGGTGTCGTCCGCACCCCCGACGACGACGCCGAGATCTACGTCCTGCCCGGCCGCGTCGAGCTCGATCTGTCGGCCGCGCTCACGTGCGACTGGCGCGACGGCGACGTCTGGTAGGGGTGTGGTAAAGGACCACCGGGAAACCCTGGAAAAACCTTGGTCCGACCGTGCGTTCACCTTGCGCGCCGCGCCCGGACTCGCTACATTGTGCTCGCGTTCACAAGCTTGATCACCAGCCGTGAACCATCATCAACGCCGATGAAACTCCTCCCTTCGCCTACCGCCGTGCGCCGCGTCGTCCGGCCGATGCAACCCCGTGCGGGCGCATCCAGCGACTCCCTCGGGCGGGGGATGGACGCCGTCATCACGCTCGTCGTGTTCCTCGGCATCGGCTGGCTCCTCGATCGCTGGCTCGGCACCACGCCGTGGTTCATGATCGGCCTCTTCCTCCTCGCCGGCGTCGGCACCTTCATCATCATGAAGGCCCGGTACACGGCCACGATGGAGGCCCTCGAAGCCGAGCGCCGCAGCGCAGCCACAGCCCAGCGCACCGCCTCGCCCACCCAGGATGACCCCGTCGGGGCCACGCCGGAAGCCGCCGCATCATGAACGCCGCCAACACCTTCACCACGCGCCTGGACGGTCCGGCGCCCGAGGTCGACGTCACCAAGGACCTCTCCAAGCGCGGCCTGCTCGTCGCCCCGCTCATCATCGCGGTGTGCGCGGTCATCTGGGGCGGTAACGGCGCCTGGTCGTCGCTGTTCGGTGTCGGCATCGTGCTCGTCAACTTCGCCCTCGCCGCCGGCATCATCGCCGTGACGGCGCGGATCTCGCTGAGCCTGATGATGGGCGCCATCCTCTTCGGCTACCTCGTCCGGCTCGGATTGATCCTGCTCGCCGTACTTCTTGTGAAGGACGCCGGCTGGATTTCGCGTCCGGCCCTCGGCGCGACCATCATCGTGACGCACGTCGGGCTCCTTGCGTGGGAGCTCAAGTACGTCGCACTCTCGCTTGCCCATCCCGGCCTGCGTCCGGATCGGGCGTCCAGTCCGTCCGATCGATCCGCATCGCCCAAGTAAGGAGCTTCTGTGCTCGGCCTCGTGTTCAGTCACATCGCACACCTCCCCGCTGCCACCGAACCCGTGGAGGCGGAGGAGAGCACGCGCGGTCTCCACTTCCCGGAGATCAACACGATCCTGCGCTGGAAGGACCTCTTCCCGACGTTCAACAAGATCGCGCTCATCGCCTGTGCGGCGGCGCTGATCGGGATCGTGGTCTACCTCCTCGCGTCGCGCAAGGACCCGATGAAGGCGCCCAAGGGCACCCGCAACATCGCCGAGATCGGCGTCGAGTTCATCGAAGAGCAGGTCGTCATGCCGACGATGGGCAAGTCGGGACTCGGCTGGACGCCGTTCCTGCTCAGCCTGTTCATCTTCATCTACCTCTGCAACGCACCGGGCATCATCCCGTTCATCCAGATGCCGGCGACGGCCCGCATGGCCATCCCGCTGGTCCTGTCGTTGCTGGTCTGGGTGGTGTTCATCGGCACCGGCGTCAAGCACAACGGCCTCGGCGGCTACGCCAAGTCGGTGCTCTTCCCCCCGGGCGTGCCCAAGGCGCTGTACATCCTCGTGACGCCGATCGAGTTCATCTCGACCATCATCGTGCGGCCCTTCTCGCTCACCGTGCGACTCTTCGCCAACATGCTCGCCGGCCACATCCTCCTCGTCACCTTCGCCCTGTTGAGCGAGGCGATGTTCAAGGCCGAGACGATGCAGCCGATCCTCAACGTGATGGGCATCCTGCCGCTCTTCATGCTGATCTTCCTCACGCTGTTCGAGCTGCTCGTCGCCTTCCTGCAGGCCTACATCTTCGTCATCCTCGCCGCCGTGTACATCGGCGGGGCGACCCATCCCGAGCACTGAGCCGACGGCTCGACTGCCCCACAGATCTCCCTATCCGAGAGCACACCAGGAGAACCACAACAACATGGAAGCATTCGCCAGCCTCGCCGCCGCCGTCGGTACGCCCGACGACGCCAAGGCCGCTGCGGCCGCCAGCTCGGCCGGTTTCGCCTACGGCCTGGCCGCCATCGGCCCCGGCATCGGCATCGGTTACCTCGTCGGCAAGTCCGTCGAGGCGATGGCCCGCCAGCCCGAGGCCGCCGGCATGGTCCGCACCACGATGTTCCTGGGTATCGCCTTCACCGAGGCCCTCGCCCTCATCGGCTTCGTGGTGTTCATCCTCATCGGCCTCTGAGCCGCTGCGGATCGCACGACATCACCGGCCACACATCGAGTACCAGTTCATTGAGTAAGGAGCAGACGTGCTGACAGCCGTCGTCACCCTGTCGGGTGATTCGCTCGTCTCCGTCCGGCTGCACGCCGCGACGTCCGAGCCGCCGACCACGGAGAGCGCTGCCGACGAGCAGGCCACCGAGGGCACCGCGGTCGAGGGCGCCGCGACCGAAGAGTCGCACGACGCCGAGGGAGCGACACACACCGAGGAGCCAGATGAGGGCCCGAGCCCCATCACGCCCGAGCTCAAGGAGATGGCGTGGGGCTTCGGCGCCTTCGTCGTGCTCGCCGTCGCCATGCGCTACTTCCTCTACCCGAAGCTTCGGGCGGGGATGTCTCGCCGCTACGACTCGATCCAGCAGGGCTTCACCGACGCCGACGCACTGCGGGCCAACGCCCGGGGCGCCGTCGCCGACTACGAGGCGTCGCTGGCAACGCTGAAGGCCGAGGCCGCCGCCCGCGTCGACGCCGCCCGCCAGACGCTCGAGGCCGAGCGCCAGGCGAAACTGGCCGAGGTCAACGCCCGCATCGCCGAGCGTCGCAGTGCCGCCGCCGCCGAGACCGACGCCGCCCGCCAGGCTGCGGCCGGTCAGGTCAACGAGGCCGCCGGATCCGTCGCCGTCCGGGTCGTCGAGATCGTCACCGGCAACCGGCCGGGTGACGACGCCGTGCGCGCCGCTGTCGAGTCCGTCACCACCACATCGAGCTCGGCGGGGGTTCGCTGATGTCACTCGCCACCATGCTCGTCGCAGCCGACGAGCACGCCATCGACGAGACGCACCACTGGCTGCTCCCGGAGACCGCTGAGTGGGTCTTCGGGCTCATCGCCACAGCCGTCGTCGTCGCCCTGTTCTGGAAGCTCGGTGTCTTCAAGATGGTCGGCAAGGCGCTGGCTGATCGGACGGCGAAGATCCAGAAGCAGCTCGACGAGTCGTCCGCCGCGCGCAGCGCCGCCGAGGCCGAGGCCGCCGACATCCGCAAGGCTGCCGGGGACATCGAGTCCGAGCGGACCCGCCTCCTCGCCGAGGCCGACACCCAGGCCGAGGCTGTGCTCGCCGACGGTCGGGTGCGGCTCGACGCCGAGATCGCCGACCTCGAGGCACGCGCCGACGCCGAGATCGCCGCCGCCGCAGCTCGCGGCAGCGACGAGCTGCACGGCGAGATCGCCCGCCTGTCGGGCGCCGCCGCCGAGGCACTCGTCGGGTCGGCCCTCGACGACGCCACGCAGCAGCGACTCATCGAGGACTTCATCGCCAACGTCGGCCGAACAGGGGTGAACGCATGACGACCGATGCCCGTATCGACGGCTACGCCCGTGGCCTCTTTGAGATCGCCCGCGCGGAGGGCACCCTCGACGAGGTCGAGGACGAGCTGTTCCGCTTCGCCCGCTCCTACGAGTCGAGCGATCAGCTGCGCAGCGCCCTGACCGACGAGCTCGTCCCCGTCGAGCGCCGCCAGGCGATCGTCGAGGAGCTGCTCGGCGGCAAGGCCACGCAGACCACCGCCCAGCTGGTCTCGATGGTCGTCGGCTCCGGCCGCGGTCGCGACCTGCCGGCCATCATCGACCGCCTCGTCGCCCGCGCCGCGGAGTCCAAGGACGAAGCGGTCGCCGAGGTCCGCTCCGCCGTCGCACTCACCGACGATCAGCAGGACCGCCTGAAGGCGGCCCTCGCCAACGCCACCGGACGCTCCGTCAACCTCAAGGTGGTCGTCGACCCGACCGTGCTCGGCGGCCTCGTCGCCACCGTCGGCGACACCGTCATCGACGGGACGGTCCGCACCCGTCTCGACCAGCTCAAGTCGCGTCTGTGATCTGCCGTCGCCGACTTCACGCCGTACCGCCGCACGGACGACGCAACCCAACAGCACTGAAGGATGTCTACGCCCATGGCTGAACTCACCCTCTCCGCCGCCGACATCGCCGCGGCCCTCCAGAACAACCTCGCCGGCTTCGAGCCCACGCTCGAGGCCCGCACGGTCGGTCGCGTCGTCGAGGTCGGCGACGGCATCGCCCGGGTGTCAGGCCTGCCCGACTGCGGCGTGAACGAGCTCCTCGAGTTCGAGGACGGCTCGGTCGGCCTCGCCCTCAACCTCGACGAGGACTCCATCGGTGCCGTGGTGCTCGGTGACGTCGACGCCATCGAGGAAGGCCAGACGGTGAAGGCCACCGGCCGCATCCTCTCGGTGCCCGTCGGTGACGGCGTCCTCGGTCGTGTGGTCAATGCCCTCGGCGAGCCCGTCGACGGCAAGGGCGAGCTCACCGGAGTCGAGCCTCGCCGTATGGAGATCCAGGCGCCCGGCATCACGGGTCGCAAGCCCGTGCACGAGCCGATGCAGACCGGCATCAAGGCCATCGACTCGATGACCCCGATCGGCCGCGGTCAGCGTGAGCTGATCATCGGCGACCGCAAGACGGGCAAGACCACCATCGCCGTCGACACGATCCTGAACCAGAAGGGTCAGGGCGTGAAGTGCATCTACGTGGCGATCGGCCAGAAGGGCTCGACGGTCGCCCAGACCGTGGAGACGCTGCGCCAGAACGGCGCCATGGAGTACACGGTCGTGGTGACCGCGCCGGCCGCCGACGCCGCTCCGTTCAAGTACCTCGCTCCGTACGCCGGTTGCGCCATGGGGCAGCACTGGATGGAGAACGGCCAGCACGCCCTCGTGGTGTACGACGACCTGTCCAAGCAGGCCGAGGCGTACCGCCAGGTGTCGCTGCTGCTGCGCCGCCCCCCGGGCCGCGAGGCGTACCCCGGCGACGTCTTCTACCTGCACAGCCGCCTGCTCGAGCGGGCCGCCAAGCTGTCCGACGAGAACGGCGCGGGTTCACTGACCGCCCTGCCGATCATCGAGACCAAGGCCGGCGACATCTCGGCCTACATCCCGACGAACGTGATCTCGATCACCGACGGCCAGGTGTTCGTGCAGGACAACCTGTTCAAGTCCGGTGTGCGTCCCGCCGTCGACGTGGGCAACTCGGTGTCCCGGGTCGGCTCGGCCGCCCAGACCAAGGCGATGAAGGCCGTGGCCGGAACGCTGAAGCTCGACCTCGCCCAGTTCCGTGAGCTCGAGGCCTTCGCCACGTTCGGTTCCGAGCTCGACGCCGTGTCCAAGGCTCAGCTCGAGCGCGGCTACCGGCTCGTCGAGCTGCTCAAGCAGCCGCTCAACTCGCCGATGCCGGTCGAGGAGCAGGTGGCGTCGATCTTCGCCGGCACCAAGGGCTACCTGGACGACGTGCCGGTGAGCGACGTCCGGCGTTTCGAGACCGAGCTGATCGCCTACCTACGGTCCACGCACGGCTCGCTGCTCGAAGAGATGCGCACCGCCGGTGTCCCCGACGGGCTCGGTGCGGCGATCGAGGCGTTCAAGGCGCAGTTCCAGGTCACGACCGACGCCCACGCGGCCGACCCGACGGCCGTCAACGCCGACGAGGTGGGCGACGCCCACTCCACCAAGACGCTCGCCACCGAGTGATCAGCCCCCGACCCGACCGCACCCGACCCACCCGCACCCACTAAGGAAGTTCGATGGCTGGAGGCCAAGAGAGGATCCTGAGGGGACGCATCCGCAGCGTCCAGGCGACGAAGAAGATCACGCGCGCCATGGAGCTCATCGCCGGGTCCCGCATCGTCAAGGCCCAGCAGCGGGTCGCCGCCGCCGTGCCCTACTCGGAGAAGATCACCGAGGTCGTCCGCGACCTCGCCGCGGCCGGCGCCGGGCAGGGCTCGCCGCTGCTCGCCGGACGTGACACCGTGAGCACCACGTGCTACGTCGCCATCGCCGGCGACCGCGGCCTGTGCGGCGGCTACAACGCCGGCGTGCAGCGCGCCACGGAGGGCGAGATCAAGGCGGACGTGCTCGCCGGCAAGCAGTACGTGGTCGTGCCGGTCGGGCGCAAGGTCGAGAAGTACTTCCGCTTCCGCGGCTACCAGCTCAGTCAGGCGTTCGGCGGCTTCTCCGGTGCGCCGAGCCTCGCCGACGCCAAGGCGATCGGCGCCTACGTCGTCGAGCTCTTCACGAGCGGCCAGGTCGACAAGGTCGAGCTCGTCTACACCCGCTTCGTGTCCGCCGGTAACCAAGAGGTCGTGCTGCGACCGCTGGTTCCGCTCACGGTGGAGACGGTCGCCGGCGGTGACGGCAAGGCCGGTCCCGCCGACGCGCCCACGGGTGACTACGAGTTCGAGCCCGATCCGTCGACGATCCTCGACTCGCTGCTGCCGAGCTACGTCGAGGCCCGCATCTACGCCGCCCTGCTCAACGCAGCCGCCTCTGAGCACGCGTCCACGCAGCGGGCGATGAAGGCCGCCACCGACAACGCCGAGGAGCTCATCAAGAGCCTCAGCCGCATCATGAACCGGGCTCGCCAGGACTCGATCACCACCGAGATCATGGAGATCGTCGGCGGGGCCGAGGCTCTCGGCAGCGGCAACGTCAAAGATCCCCTCCCGCGCGACCCACAATCCGTCGTCGAAACCGTCCACACCCACGGCGGCCACGCCTCCGTAGGCTGAAAGGAATCCCCGTGACTGTCACCGAGAACCAGACCAGCACCGATGACGCCACGACCGCTGGCAAGGTCGTCGGCATCGCCGGCCCGGTCATCGACGTCGAGTTCCCCCGCGGGTCCCTGCCCGAGCTGAACTCGGCGCTGAGCTTCGACATCATCATCGACGGCAAGCCCGTCCCGGTGCTCGCCGAGGTGGCGCAGCAGCTCGGCGACGGCCGGGTCCGGGCCATCTGCCTGAAGCCCACCGACGGTCTCACCCGTGGCACCACCGTGCAGGCGCTCGGCCACGGCATCCAGGTGCCCGTGGGCGACCGCGTGCTGGGTCACGTGTGGAACGTGTGGGGTGACGCACTCGACGTCGGCAGCGATCCCGACGCGCAGCGCCAGTTCGACGACATGGAGCGGTGGGAGATCCACCGTGATGCGCCGTCGTTCGACGCCCTCGAGCCCTCGGCCCGCATGTTCGAGACGGGCATCAAGGTCATCGACCTGCTCACCCCGTACGTGGCCGGCGGCAAGATCGGCCTGTTCGGCGGGGCCGGCGTGGGCAAGACCGTGCTCATCACCGAGATGATCAACCGTGTCGCCTCGCAGCACGGTGGTGTGTCGGTGTTCGCCGGTGTCGGCGAGCGCACTCGTGAGGGGACCGACCTCCGCATCGAGATGACCGAGTCGGGCGTGTTCGAGAAGGCCGCCTTGGTCTTCGGCCAGATGGACGAGCCGCCGGGCGTGCGCCTGCGCGTCGCCCTCTCGGCGCTCACGATGGCCGAGTACTTCCGCGACGTGCAGAACCAGGACGTGCTGCTGTTCGTGGACAACATCTTCCGCTTCGTGCAGGCGGGTTCCGAGGTGTCCACGCTGCTCGGCCGCATGCCGTCGGCCGTGGGCTATCAGCCCACCCTGGCCGACGAGATGGGCCAGCTGCAGGAGCGCATCACGTCCACCAAGGGGCGCTCGATCACCTCGCTGCAGGCCGTGTACGTGCCCGCCGACGACTACACCGACCCGGCGCCGTTCACGACGTTCACGCACCTCGATGCGACGACCGAGCTCAGCCGTACCGTGGCCGCCCTCGGCATCTACCCGGCGGTGGACCCGCTGGCGTCGACGTCGACGATCCTCGCTCCCGAGGTCGTGGGCCAGCACCACTACGACGTCGCCCGGCGGGTGCAGGAGACGCTCCAGCGATACAAGGAGCTGCAGGACATCATCGCCATCCTCGGTCTCGACGAGCTGTCCGAGGAGGACCGCCTGACGGTCAACCGGGCCCGCAAGGTGCAGCGCTTCCTGTCCCAGCCGTTCTTCGTGGCCGAGGTCTTCACCGGTCTCAAGGGTGAGTACGTCCCGGTGGCCGACACCGTGGAGTCGTTCGAGGCCATCGTCAACGGTGACCTCGACGACCTGCCCGAGCAGGCCTTCCTCAACGTCGGCGGTGTCGATCAGGTGCTCGCCAAGGCCAAGGCCCTGCAGGAGGGCGCAGCCTGATGATCTGCTCGGTTGTTTCTCCCGAGGAGGTGCTCTTCGAGGGTGAGGCGACGCAGGTGATCACGCGCACCACCGAAGGTGACGTGGCGTTCCTCGCCGGTCATGCGCCGTTCCTCGGCTCGCTCGTCGAAGGCCAGACGCGGGTGTTCCTGGCCGACGGCACGGTCCGTGAGTTCACGGTGACCGGGGGCTTCGTCGAGGTCAGCGGCGACACCGTCAGCATCCTCTCGGCGTAGCCGCAGCAGCACGGCGTAGCCGCAGCAGCACGGCGTCGCCGCAGCAGCACGGCGTAGCCGCAGCAGCACGGCGTAGCCGCAGCAGCACGGCGTCGCCGAGTCAGAACTGGTGACGGCCGGCCCGGACCGCGAGGTTCGGGCCGGCCGTTGCGCGTCTCGGGTGGGGTCGATCGGCGTCCGGAGATTCGGGGAGACATTCCCTCGAGACTGTTCTACACTGGTGCGACAACTCGAAGTCGCGGGTGGAGGCGTTCCCCCGATCGATTTCGGGGGCGGAAACCAATCAAGGCGGCGAACGAACTCAGCGGCGTGCTGACCCCTGCGAGCGCGAGCTCCACGGGGCGGGACGAAGGTTCGGCGGCGCAGCGAGGAGCACATCATGCGTTCGGCGGACGCACCTACGACGTACGGAAACGGGCGGCGCATCATCCAGCGCAGCCATCGGGACTCGGCCTGCGCGCTCGGCGAACTTCGCCGTTCGCGTGAAGTCACCCAGGTCCAGCTGGCGCGCAAGCTGGCGGTGTCCCAGGCGACGGTCTCGAAGTTCGAGAAGAGCAACCCGGCGGTCTCCACCGTCCGGCGCTACGTCGAAGCACTCGGTGGTCAGCTCGAGATCACCGCGGTGTTCGACGACGACCGCGTGCTGCTCGACTACTGACACCCGCCCGGACTCCGGGCACTCGAGCGCGAACAGACCGGCGCTGGCCGCGCCGGCCTGTCCGCGCGCGCCATCGACGGTCCGCATCGAACGGGTGCCGGTCTCCCGCGCCGGCATGTGACGGGGGACACAACGACAATTCTTTCGGCCATCGCGTCATTGCGCTCCCTCCGGCGACTTCTTGATGGTTGTCCACGCCAATGGACAACCGCACGACACAACCGAACAACGGAGTTTGCACTATGAGGGTTTCCGCCGCCCCTCGGTCCCGAGACGATTCTGCGACGCAGCAGAAGCGTTCGGGCCGACCGTCCCGCCGCCGATCGGCCGCCGCCCGCGTGGCTCTGGCGACCGCCGCACTGCCCGCCGTCGCCTTCCTGCTCCCCGAAGCGGCCGGCGCAGCCGAGCCGGCCGGACGCGCGTCGGCTCCCGAACTCCCGCCGCTCTGCGTCGATCTCGGCGTCGTCGTGGTCGATCTCGGTTGCCCCGAGCCGACGACCCCCGCGCCGCCAGCCACCACGGCCGCGCCGGCTCCGGTGACGACCGCGGCACCCGCTCCCGTCACGACGGCCGCGCCCGCTCCCGTCACGACGGCCGCTCCGGCGACGACGGCGGCGCCGGCGACCACCGCCGCACCGATCATCCAGCCCTCGAGCCCGGACGTCACGCTGCCCGGTCTTCCCGGCCAGCCACCGATCGTCGGCGTCGACCTGCTCCCGGAGACGACGGTTCCCACCACGTCGAACACCGTCCCCGCGACGCTGCTCCCCGGTCTGCCGCCGGTGCCGGCGATCCTGCCGGGAACGCCCATCGCCGACGCCGACATCAACCTGCCGATCCTCAACTGCAACATCGGCGTCGCCTTGCTCGCCGCCACCACCGAGTGCAACCTCGGCATCCTCGGCCCGATCCTCCAGCCCTACGTCGCTCCGATCCTCGCGTCGGTGCCCGAGCTCCCGACGATCCTCGGCCTCGACGTGAACTCGGTCCTCAACGTCGCCACCGGCGTGGTCGACCTCAACGCTGCGGTCGACACGGAGGGCGGCGTCGTCTCCCCCGAGGGCCTGAACGGCGACGTCTGTCTCGACCTCAGCGTGCTCACTCCCAACCCGGGCGTGTGCCCGAACAGCACCCCCGCCGGACAGAGCCCGTCGTTGATCTCGGCCGACATCTGCGCTGACGTCGAGGTGCTCGGCGAGGTCGCCACCGGTGATCTCTGCGCCAACGCCGACGTGGGCGGACCGGACGTGATCGACGTCGACGTGTGCGCCGGCGTCGGTGTGCTCGGGCCTGCGCCCGCGGCCTGCCCGCCCGTCACCACCGTCGCCAACGGCGGGGGCGGCACCACCACCGTCCCTGGCGGCCCGGGCACCTCGACGCCGGGCACCACCCAGCCTGGTACGCCGTCGACGACCCCCGGTGGCGGCACGACACCCGGTGGCGGTACGTCGCCCGGTGGCGGCACGCCTGGCGGCCCCGGGAGCCGTCCCGCGGTCAACGAGACGGGCGGTGAGCTGCCCATGACCGGTATCGCCATCGCCGGAACGCTGCTGGTCGCGGCCGTCCTCGTCGCCACCGGTGCCGGCGCCCGACTGCTCGGCCGGGTGCCGGGACGCCGAGGCGCCTGACCCAAGGTCTCGCCGAGCAGGAGTGGACACGGGCGCATGCCCGTCCTGCTCGGCGAATCCTCCCCCCGGGCCGCACGGGAGGGGACTGGTTGCGAGTGTGGGCGCACCATCCCCTCCCGCCGCTCGGCGGTCGAGACGGCCTTCGCCGGCCCCTCGACCACGTGCCAGGACCAAATGGATCCTGGGAGTCGGTAGTCGTTCAAGCGAATGGACGGCGAGCCGACGACTCTGCTACCGTTCAACCGTTCGTACAATTAGGCGGTCCAACCAGGGGTGGTAATGCCTGACGGCCTAGTAAAGGCTCGCCGAGAAGCGACGACGGAGTCGGATGAACAGCTCACCGACCGCGTCCGCTCCGGCGACCAGGTCGCCTTCGGGGAACTGTACCGGCGTCACCGTCGTGCCGCCGAGTCCACCGCTCGCTGTCTGCTGCGCTCCCGGAGTGACGCCGACGACGTCGTCTCCGATGCCTTTGCCGGAGTCCTGTCGGCCATCCGCAACGGACGTGGCCCTCGGGACAACTTCCGCCGCTACCTGATGGCATGTGTCCGCAACGGATGCCGCACCCGTCAGCGGACGATCCCGATCGCTCCCGAGGACAGTCGGTTCGAGCCCAGCCGTCCCGGCGCCGGGCCGCAGATGCTCGAGGATCCCGAGCGCTACATCGAGGCCGACACGGTCGCCCGGGCGTTCTCGTCGCTCACGCCGCGCTGGCAGCAGATGCTCTGGTCGACCGCGGTCGAACAGAAGTCGGCGCAAGAGGTCGGGCTGCAGATGCACCTGTCGCCGAACGCCGTCGCCGCGCTGAACCACCGGGCTCGCGAGGCCTTCGCCACGGCGTACCTCGCCGAGCACTCGGCGGCGGCGGTCTCGGCAGAGTGCGTCGACTTCGCCCGCCACCTCGCCGGCTACGTGCGCGGCCAGCTGCCGCCGGCCCGGTTCTCCTCGGTCGAGCGGCACGTCGCCGGCTGCCTGGCGTGCACCAAGGCGGTGGACGATCTCCGCGACGTCAACGCCAGCCTGCGGTCGCTCGGTCCCGGACCGGTGGCTGCCGTGGCGATGGTCGCCGCGCCGATCGCCCGCAGCGGCTCACGGGCGTCCGTGTTCAACCTGCCCTACGCCGGCACGGTCCTCAAGGGCGTGGCCGGCCTGCTCCTGCTCGCCCCCCTCCTGGTGACCGGCGTCGAGCTCTTCAAGGGCGGCGACTCGAGTCCCGACGCCCTGATCCGTGAGGTCCAACAGGCGACCACCACGGTGCTCGACGACGAGAGCACCGATGAGGTCGCCGCGGCGCCCGACGCCGACGACGAGCCGGCCGCAGCGGGCGAGTCCCCCGTCGCCCCGCCGCTCAACGCCGCCGAGCTGGGGAACGGCGCGGTCGACCGGCCCGAGGGCGTTCCCGTCACCGTCGCGGCGAGCACACCGGCCGCAGGTGGCATCCGTCCGGCGTCCGGGGGTGGCGACGATGACTTCGTCGGCGGCCCCGGCGTCACGTCGCCCACGGTCCCCAGTCCGACCGTGGCGTCCACGGTCGCCACCACCGCGCCGCCCGCGACGTCGACCACTCAGGAGGGCCTGCTCGGCACGCTCGGCGTCGACGACCTCGTCGAGGAGATCGGACTGCCGCAGCTCGTCGGCGCCGTCGAGACGCTGGACGACATCGTGTTGACGGTCACCCGGGATGTCGTCGCCCCGGTGCTCGACGCCGTCTTGAGCCTGCTCCCGATCGAGATCGATCCTGCCGTCCTGCCGTCGATCCCCGGCGTGGTGCTGTTGCCCCAGTCGTCGACCGCGCCGTCGACCACCGACGGTACGTCGGCGCCACCAGGCACCACCAGCGGTGAGGCGTCGGGCGGTGGATCCGTGCCGGCGAGCTCGACGCCGGCGCCCAACCCGCCGTCGTCGGGGACCGCGCCGTCGGGCGGCGGCACTCCGTCGGGAACGGCTCCCACGGCCACGCCTCCGCCGGCCACCTCGCCCGCCACCACACCGGCGACGTCGCCGGCGACCAGTGCGCCGACGGCGGCGCCGCCCAGCGGTGGCGGCCTGCTGCCTCCCATCAGCATCCCGCCGATCCAGCTGCCGCTCCTGCCGCTGCCGCCGATCCAGTTGCCGGTGATCACGATCCCCGGCCTGATCGGCTGACGCGCTCGACCGTCGAGACCGGCATCCCGCGTCCCCGGTCAGCGGGGCGGTGACGACCAGGGCGTGTCGGGCGAGGAGACGCGCGGGAAGGGCGAGGCCGGGTCGACGAACCGATCGCTGCCGCTGCGCCAGTCGCGGTTGGCGTCCTCGAGTTCGGCATGGGACCGGGCGACGAAGTTCCACCACATCGAGATCGCCGACTCGAACGGGAGACCACCCAGCAGCAGACCGTGAGCGTCACCGGGGGCGTCGAGCGCCAGCTCGGCGCGACCCGCCCCGAGGAAGGCGAGGTGACCGGGCGTCATCTGTGCCTCGTGGTCGGCCACGCCGACCGCGCCGTCGAACATCACCAGGGCGTACTCGAACGACGGGTCGAGCTCGACGACGCCCCGCCCGGCGCGGAGCCGAAGGTCGACACCGACGTGGTCGGTGTCCCGCCGCGCCGGCGACGACACGCCCGCGAACTCGCCGACGAGGACCGTGCCGCTGATCGTCGCCGAGTCGAACCGGGGGAGTTCGGCGCGATGCTCGAACGCCGCGTCACCATGGCGCGTGCGCTCCGGCTGCGCCACCCAGAGCTGGACGCCGTGCACGGTTCCGCCGTTCCGCCCGAGCCCTTCCTCCGAGTGGACGATGCCTCGCCCGGCGGTCATCAAGTTGAGCTGGCCAGGCCGGATCGGTTGCTCGGTGCCGAGGCTGTCACGGTGCAGCGCTTCCCCCTCGAACAGCCAGGTGACCGTCTGCAGCCCGATGTGGGGGTGCGGTGACACGTCGAGTCCGGCTCCCGCAGTGGTCGTGACGGGCCCCATGTGGTCGACGAAGCACCACGCACCGACGGTTCGCCGACCGGCGCGCGGCAGCGCCCGCCGGACCGGCATGCCGGCGACGTCGGCCGCGTGGCTGGCCGACACCTCGATCACGTCGACGTGTTCGAGTCGAGGAGGGTGTTCATCTTCTCGATGTGATGCGTGGCGTCGACGACGCGAACCGTTCCCGATCGTGACCGCATCACGATGCTCTGCGTCCGCACGACCCGAGACTCGACGCGCACGCCGCCGAGCAGCGGCCCGTCGGTGATGCCGGTGGCGGCGAAGAAACAGTTGTCACCCTTCACGAGGTCGTCGGTGGTCAAGACCGTGTCGGCACTCAGCCCGATCTCGGCGAGCTGGGCCCGCTCGTCGTCGTCCTCCGGCCACAGCTGACCCTGGATCTCGCCGCCCATGCACTTGAGCGCGGCGGCGGCGACGACGCCCTCGGGCGTCCCGCCGATGCCGAACAACACGTCGACGCCCGCCTGCGGCCACGTGGTGGCCAACGCACCGTAGACATCGCCGTCGCGGATGAGCCGGATCCGCGCCCCGGACGCTCGGACCTCCTCGATGAGCTCGGCGTGCCGCGGCCGGTCGAGGATCACGGCCGTGAGGTCGCGGACGTCCTCACCCTTGGCCTTGGCGATCCAGCGCAGGTTCTGCGTCGGGGTGGCCGTGATGTCGATGGCGCCCACGGCGCTGGGACCGACGGCGATCTTGCGCATGTAGAACGACGGGCCGGGGTCGAACATCGATCCGCGTTCGCTCACGGCGATGACCGACAGCGCATTGGTCCGGCCCTCGGCGGTGAGGCGGGTCCCGTCGATGGGGTCGACGGCGACGTCGACCAGTGGAGGGGTCCCGTCGCCGACGCGCTCGCCGTTGAACAACATCGGCGCGTCGTCCTTCTCGCCCTCGCCGATCACGACGACGCCATCCATCGTCACGGTCGACAGCACGGTGCGCATCGCGGTGACCGCCGCCCCGTCGGCGCCGTTCTTGTCGCCCCGGCCGATCCATCGGGCTGCGGCCAGGGCTGCGGCCTCGGTGACCCGCACCAACTCCATGGCCAGGTTGCGGTCGGGGGGAATGGAGGGGCCGCTGCTGGCGGGGGTCGTCTCGTCAGGCACGGGATCCAGACTAGGCAACGGGCGCGCCGTGGCCGAATGGGGGACCGGCCCTCGACCGGCTGCTCGGCGTCCGCCACCGGCGCTACGTTCGACCGGGTGTCTTCGCCGCGACCGGTTCCCGTCGACCTCGTGACCGGTGGGCGGCAGCTCACGGAGCCGCGCCTCGACAGCTCGGGACGATGGCTCGCCTACGTCGAGAGCGACGCCGCCGGGTCCCGGTTCGTCGTCGTCGACCTCGACGACGACGGATCGTCCGGTTCGCGGATCGTCACCGATCCCGCGCCTGCCGCGGGGCGGGGGATGGGCGGCGGGGCCTTCGCGTGGTTGCCTGATGCCTCGGGTCTCGTGTTCGCCGGCAGTGACGGATCGATCTGGCGCGTCTCGACGTCGGGCGGCGACCCCGAGTCGGTCTGGTGCGGAACGGGCGCGCAGGCGCCGGCGGTGTCCCCCGATGGTCGCCGCGTCGCGTTCATGGTCGACCAGCGCGACATCGTCGTCGCCTCGCTCGATGGCGGCGATCCCGTCGTCGTGACGGCGGCGGCCGGACCCGACTTTGCCTTCGATCCCGTGTTCGCTCCGGACGGCGCCTCGGTCACGTTTCAGGGGTGGTCCGTGCCCGACATGGCCTGGGACGCCGCGGCGCGCTACTCGCATCCGGTCGGCATCGAGGGTGCGCTCTCCGTGGAGCGGCTCGACGGTGCCGCGATCCAGCAGCCCGGTTTCCTGCCGGACGGCGCGCCGGTCGCTGTCTCCGATGTCGACGGCTGGCTCAACGTGTCGGTCGGCGACCGTCCGATCGTCGCCGAGCCGTTCGAGCACGCCGGACCGACGTGGGGCCCCGGCCAGCGCACGTGGGCCGCGTCCCCCGACGGCCGGCGCATCGCCTTCACCCGGAACGAGGCGGGCTTCGGTCGCCTCGTCGTCGCCGACGTGGCGACCGGTGAGCTGATCACGCTCGGACGGGCGGTGCATGGTCAGCTGTCCTGGGCGGGGCGGCGCGTGGCGGCCCTCCGGTCCGGGGCCCGCACCCCCACCGAGATCGTGGTGTACGAGGAGTCCGACAGCGGCGACTGGTCCCGTCGCCGGATCTCGCGCGGGCCGGCGGACGGCTGGACCGACCACGAGTGGGTGTTGGTCGAGCCCGACTTGGTCGAGGTGCCGGACGGCGACGGGACCGTCCTCCACGCTCGACGGTACGCCTCGCCGTCTCCCTGTGGTCGTCTGCTCGTGTGGATCCACGGCGGACCGACGGCGCAGTGGGACGTCTCGTTCAATCCCGGGGTGGCGTTCTGGTGTTCGCGCGGCTGGGATGTGCTGCTCGTCGATCCGCGAGGCTCCACCGGGCATGGCCGCCGCTATCAACAGGCGCTCCGTGGCGGGTGGGGAGTACTCGACGTCGAGGACACGGCGACGATGCTCGAGCACGCGCATGCCGACGGGCGATCGACGCCGCCGCGAACCGTGGTGATGGGCGGGTCGAGCGGCGGTCTCACCGTGCTCGGCGTGCTCGGCCGGCACGCCGGGCTGGTCGCCGGCGGCGTCGCTCTCTACCCGGTGAGCGACATCCACGATCTGAACGAGCACAGCCACCGGTTCGAGGCCCACTATCAGCTCTCGCTGGTGGGGCCCGACGACACGGCCGCCGATCGGCAGCGCTACTGGGACCGGTCGCCGCAGTCGTACGCCGATCGGATCGCGTCGCCGTTGCTGGTCCTCCACGGCACGGACGACCCCGTCGTGCCGGTCGACCAGAGCTGCGCGCTGGCCCGGCGCATCAGACAGACCGGCGGCCGCATCGAGTTGCACCTCATCGACGCCGAGGGGCACGGGTTCCGCCGCCCCGAGTCGAAGCAGATCGAGTACCGGCTCGTGGAGGCCTTTCTCGACCGTCTCGTGCCGCCGGAGGACGACCGCTCGTCAGGCGAGTGAGACGCGGACGCCGGGGAGCGGGCAGCTCGACCGCTCGACGATCAGTTCGTCGATCGTGTCGTGGCAGCTCATGCAGCATCCGCCGGCGCGGCAGCGCTCGGTGATGTCGGCGATCGAGCGCGCGCCCTGGTCGATCTCTCGCACGATCCGTCGCTCGTTGACTCCGTAGCACAGGCACACCAACGCCATCGGTTACGTAAGGTACTCCTAACCAGAGTCATGACGCAACCCGAGCGGATTTGGTGTGCCATGCCGGTGCCTACGCTGGAACGATGAGGCCGAAGAGACTCCTGGCCTACTGTCTGGCGAAACCCGGGGCCTGGGAGGACGAGCCCTGGGACGGCGACGTCGTGGCCAAAGTCGGTCCGGCCGGTCGGGGCAAGATCTTCGCCTTCATCGGTGACGGGCGGTCGGTCGGGGTGAAGGCCGGTGCCAACCGGGACGAGGCCGACGAATGGCTCGTGCGCTACCCGGACGACGCATCCGCGTCGGCCTACATCGGGCGTTCCGGCTGGAACACGCTGCGCATCGGTGGGGCGATCCCCGACGACGAGATCGAAGAAGCCATCGACGCGTCCTACGACGCGGTGGTCGCCAAGCTGCCCAAGCGGGACCGCCCGGCCTGACGGCGGGGGCCGAGGTCCCGGCCGGCGTCGTCCGCCGACGGGGTCGGTCGAGACGGCCCCGCCGCTTGCACTCAGCCGAGACGGTCGACGAGGGCGCGAAGGTATTCCGTCACAGCGGTCGGGTCGGCGAGTCGGCGGGTGGCTGCAGTGGAGCCGGGGCCGACGCGGATGCCCAGGTCGACGGGGGTGAGCGAGCGGAACACGTCCTCGTCGGTGACGTCGTCGCCCACGTAGGAGACCGACGCCGCGCCCGACTCGTCCCACATCGCGCGGATCGCCGTCGCCTTGCTCGCCGGGCGGGCCACCAACTCGACCACACCGTGCCCCTGCTTCACCTGGGCCCCTGCCACGAGGCGGCCGACCCCGACGAGGCGATCGGCGGCGGCCTGGCCCCGCTCGGGATTGCTTTCGCGGATGTGCAGCACGACGCCCGTCGGCTTGTGCTCCACCCAGGCGCCGGGGCCGGCCTCGTCGGCTGCGGTGGCGGCCAGTGACCGCAACCTCGACAGCCGCGTCGACTCCACGGGGGTGAGGGGGACCAGCGGGAGGCCGCGCCGCTCGGCGCCGTGACTGCCCGCCACCATGATCGATGCCGGGAAACCGAACCGGGCGAGGTCGGCGACCGCCCGGCCGGAGACGACGGCCACCGGGACGTGCTTGGCGAGTTGGATCAGGCGGGCGAGCACCCCGGGAAGCAGGGCGGCGTCGGCAGCGTGGGCGACGATCGGGGCGAGGACGCCGTCGACGTCGAAGCCGACGAGCGGGGGAGCGGGCAGCGCCATCACCGCCTCGGCGACCTCGACCGGATCGTCGTACTCGGGCGTCACCGGTCCGCCCTGCCGTTCATCGGGCGGCCTCCAACTCGCGCAGGAACCGTTCCGCCCAGCCGCGCACGTCGCTGCGGGCCACCGCCGAGCGCAGTTTGGCCATCCGTGCCGTTCGTTCCGGGTGGTGCATCTCGACGGCGGTGGCGATCGCGTCGCGGAGCGCCTGCTCGTCGTGGGGGTTGACGAGCACGGCGTCGATCAGCTGGTCGGCCGCCCCGGCGAACTCGGACAGCACGAGCACGCCGTTGACGTCGCGGCGGCTGGCCACGTACTCCTTGGCGACGAGGTTCATCCCGTCGCGTAGCGGGGTGACGAGCATCACGTCGGCGGCGAGGTACAGGGCGACGAGCTGCTCGATCGGTAGGCCCCGGTAGAGGTAGTGCAGGACCGGATGGCCGATCCGCGAGTAGCGCCCGTTGATCTCGCCGACGAGACGCTCGATCTCGTGCCGCTCGTCGCGGTAGTGCTCGACGGCCTCTCGGGTTGGCGTGGCCACCTGGATCATCACGCAACGATCGGCGTCGAGCGTGCCGTCTTCGAGCAGCGACCGGAAGGCCCGCATGCGCAGTCCGATCCCCTTCGTGTAGTCGAGCCGGTCGACCCCGAGCAGGATCACCTCGGGGTTGCCGAGACTGGTCCGCAGCGCGGCGGCGGCCCGCCGGACGTTGCGCTCGGCGGCGAGCAGGTCGAACTCGTCCACGTCGATCGAGATCGGAAAGACCCCCGCCGTGGTGATGTGCCCGCCGTCGCGATCCGTGTCGTCGCCACCCTCGACGGCGCGGGTGATGGTGAAGCCGTCGGCGTCGGCTTCCTCGACGTCGAGGTCGGCATTGAGCTGCTGGGCGATCGCCGCGAAGTTGCTCGCCCCGATCGCCCGTTGGAAGCCGACCAGGTCGGCGCCGAGCAGTCCGTCGATGATCTCGTCCCGCCACGGCAGACGGGCGAAGAGCTCCCACGGCGGGAACGGCACATGGAGGAAGAATCCGATGAGCGCATCGGGTCGCAGGCGTCGCACCATGCTCGGCACGAGCTGCAGGTGGTAGTCGTGGACCCAGATCACGGCGTCCGGCGGGGCCACCTCGACGAGCGTCTCGGCGAAGCGCTGGTTGACCGCGACGTAGGCCGCCCACTGCTCGGCCTTGAACGACGGGTCGCGCATCGCGTCGTGGTAGAGCGGCCACAGCGAGTCGTTGGAGAAGCCCTCGTAGTAGTCGTCGTGCTCCGACTGCGACAGCGGGATGGGATGGAGATCGACGCCGTCGAGGTTGAACGGCTCGGGCGCATCGTCGACGGACCCGGTCCAGCCGGCCCACATCCCGCCCGAGTCGCGCAGCATCGGCAGCAGGGCGCGGACGAGGCCACCGGGGCTCGGGGCCCACGATCCGTCGGCGGTGCGCATGACCGGGAGACGGTTGGCTGCGACGACGAGCGGCCGCCGGTGCTGTGTCGCGGGTCGCCCGGCGAGACCGGGATCAGTACCGGAACTCATCCCTACAGGATGGCGCGGTCAGCGTCCGATCCCGAATCGGTCACCACTATGCGGTCCGAGGGCCGATGCCATAGCCTGGGGCGACGTATGGCAGTCGTCGCCGACACTCCGCTCGACAGCGCTGCGGCGCCGTCGCTCTCCCCCCGATCCAACGCCGACCGGTTCATGTTGCGGCTCCTGCGCCTCCCGCTCGACGGGCCGCGGGGGACGGCCGAAGGCGCCCGCAAGGCCTTCCAGACGTCGATCATGGTCGCCGCCGTCCGCTGCGTCCTGATGTACCTGGTCTTCCCGTTCGTCCTGCCCGCCGTCGGTCTGGCCAGCGGCATCGGGCCGGCCGTCGGCCTCGCCGTCAACGCGGTGGCGGCGGTCTGCATCGTGATGAGCATGCGCCGGTTCTTCCGCTCCGAGCACCCCAAGCGCTGGTGGTACGCCGGCCTCGGTGGCTCGGTGCTGGTCCTCCTCGTGGTGCTCGCCGTCGTCGACGTCGTCGATCTCGTCAGCTGACGACCCTGATGACCGCGCCGGTCCGCAAGGTGGCTCTGTTCGACCTCGACGGCACGCTGTCCGCGTCCGAGCCAGGCATCGTGTCGTCACTCGTCGCGGCGATGGCCGCCGAAGGATTGCCGATCCCGTCGGCCGAGCTCCTCCGTACGGCGATCGGCCCGCCCTTCGCCATCGGACTCCCGGCGATCGGCGTGCCGCTCGATCGGCTCGAGGCCGTCACCGCTCGCTATCGGGACACCTACGGGGTGACGGGCCTGTTCGACACGGCCGTCTTCGACGGAGTCGTCGAGATGCTCGACGCCCTCCGAACGGCGGGCCTCGTGATGGCGGTGGCCACCTCCAAGCCCGAGCACAACGCCCTGCGCATCGTCGAGCACCTCCGCCTCGTCGACTACTTCGACGCCATCGCCGGCGCGGATCTCGAGACCGGCCGCGTCGACAAGGCGGGCGTCATCGCTCGGGCGCTCGACCTTCTCGGGGTCGATGCCGGGCCGTCGGTCGTGATGGTCGGCGACCGCCACCACGACGTCGATGGTGCGCGCGAGCACGGCATCGACAGCATCACCGTCGGCTGGGGCTACGGCACGCTCGACGAGCACGTGGCCGCCGCGCCGTTCGCCCACGCGGCGACACCGGCCGACGTGGTTCGCACCATCCTCGGCTGAACCAGAGCGTTCCGACGACGGCGGTAACAGATGGTGCCAGGCACCATCTGTTACCGCCCGTCCGGCGAGTATCAGGAGACGGCGCGGATGGCCGACCACACCCGTTCGGGGGTGGTCGGCATGTCGATGTGGCGCACACCGAGATGGGCCACGGCGTCGACCACCGCGGACTGCACCGCTGGCGTCGATCCGATCGTGCCCGATTCACCGACGCCCTTGGCTCCGAGCGGGTTCACCGGCGTCGGCGTCTCCATCTCGACGACCTCGAAGCTCGGGAGCTCGGCGGCCGACACCATCGCGTAGTCGGCCAGATTCGACGTGACGGGGTTGCCGTCGTCGTCGAAGCGAACCTCCTCGAGGAGCGCCTGGGCCGTGCCCTGGGCGATGCCGCCGTGGATCTGGCCCTCGAGCAGCAGCGGGTTGATGATCGTGCCGGCGTCGTCGACGGCCACGTGGCGGACGTGCCGCACCCGGCCGGTGTCGGTGTCCACCTCGACGACCGCGACGTGGGCCCCGAACGGGAACGTCGGCGAGACGGCGTCGAACCGCGAGTCGACGCCGAGCCGACCACCGTCGGCGGCCACAGCCACGGCGAGCTCGGCCCACGACGTGGCGACGGCGGGGGTGCCGGCCACGTGGAACGCCCCGCGGTCGACGTCGAGCACGATGTCGGCGACGTCCGCCTCGAGCACCGTCGCGGCGAGGGCCTTGGCGGCTTCGACGAGTTCACCGGCGGCCTTGTCAACCGCCGCGCCGCCCTGCTGCAGCGAGCGAGACCCCATCGTGCCACCGCCGGTGGGCACCAGATCGGTGTCGCCCCACACGAGACGGATGTCGTGGATGTCGATGCCGGTGCGGGCGCTCGTGATCATCGAGAAGGCGGTGTCGTGCCCCTGCCCGTGCGGCGACGTGCCGGTGTAGACCGTGGCGGTGCCGTCGTCGGCGATGTCGATGCGTGCGTTGTCGCCGAACGGCGGCACACCACCGGTGATCTCGACGTAGACGCTCACGCCGATGCCGAGTTGCACCGGGTCGCCGGCGTCGCGGCGTCGTTGCTGGTCGGCCCGCAGCTCGTCGTAGCCGACGGCGGCGAGGGCCCGGTCGAGGGCCCCGACGTAGTCGCCGACATCGTACGTTTGCCCGATGACAGTGGTGTGGGGCTCGGTGAACGGGGCGATCAGGTTGATGCGCCGCACCTCGGTCGGGTCGAGGCCGAGCTCGGCGGCGTAGAGATCCATGCCCCGCTCGATGGCGGCGGTGGCCTCCGGCCGACCGGCGCCGCGATAGGCGACGGTGGGCGTCGTGTTGGTGAGCACCGACGTGGTACGGCACTCGATGTTGGCGATGTCGTACACGCCCGACGCCATCGGGCGGGTCATGAACGGGGCGAGGATCGCCCCCATGTCCATGAAGCCGCCGCAGTCCTGGATGACGCGCAGCTGATAGTGCGTGACGCGACCGTCGCGGCGGCCCCCCAGCTTCACGTACTGGATCTGGGCCCGGCCGTGGCCGAGCGCCATCATCGACTCGCTGCGGGTCTCGGTCCAGCGCACCGGCCGCCCGGCGGCGGTGGCGATCCCACCGAGGAGGACCTCCTCGGCATAGACGCCGATCTTGGCGCCGAAGCCGCCGCCGACATCGGGGGTGATGACTCTGACCGCCGAGGCGTCGAGGCCGTTCACCGCGGCGATGCGATCGCGGATCCCCTGGGCATGCTGGGTGGAGACCCACTGCACGAGGCGTCCGTCGACCCACGCCGCCGCGGCCGCGCGAGTCTCCAGCGGGCACGGCGCCACGCGCTGGTTGACGAACCGGCCCTCCACGACGACCTCGCAGTCGGCGAAGTACTCGTCGCCACTGAGGTCGGGCATGCCCATCGCCGTCGTGTCCATCACGACGTTGCTGCCGGCCCCTTCGTAGAGCAGCGTCGTCCCGGTGAGCGCCTGCTCCGGGTCCACGTACGCCTCGAGCACGTCGTAGTCGACGATGACGGCCGACACGGCGTCGGCGGCCTGCTCGAACGTTTCGGCGACGACGGCCGCGACGGGCTCACCGACGAACCGCACCCGCTCACTGGCGAGGAGCGGGCGGGCGACGCCGGGGTTGAACGAGGCGGCGTCGGGCTGCAGGCCGAGATCGGCCGCCGTGTACACGCCGATGACCCCCGGCATCGAGCGGGCTTCGTCGGCGTCGATCGCCGTGACGATGCCGTGGGCGACCGACGATCGCACGTAGGCGACGTACGCCGCGCCGTCCAGCTCGGGCACGTCGTGGAGGTCGCCGACGTAGACCCCTCCGGTGGTGATGAACTTCGGATCTTCCTTGCGGATGACCCGATTGCCGAGAACGCTGCCTGCCACAAAGCCCCCTTCGATGCTGGAGAAACGAACTGTAGATGGCGGGCGTCCTCCGGACCTGATCGGCGGCATGGCGTCTGGCCGGTGTCGCGCCGGTATGGCAGAGTGCGGGCGTGGCCTGGTTGGTGAGCGAAGCGCGCGTGTTGGCGTCGGCCGAGGTTGCCGCCTCCAGAAGTGAGCGGCGACGCGGCCTGCGCGGTCGCGACGGTGTCGACGGTGCGCTCGTCATCGAGCGATGCCGGTGGGTGCACACGTTCGGGATGCGATTCCCGATCGACGTCGCGTTCGTCGACGCCGACGGGGTGGTGATCAAGATCGTGCGGATGCGGCGGTGGCGACTGGGCGCCCCGGTGAAGCGGGCGACGTGGGTCGTCGAGACCGGGCTCGGGTCCTTCGAGCGGTGGGGCCTGTCGATCGGTGACGTCGTCGAGCTCCGCGACGGCCCCGCCGATGCCTGACGCCGGCTCGCTCGTGCTCGTCGCGACGCCGATCGGGAACCTCGGCGACCTTCCGCCGCGGGCGATCGAGGTGCTCGGTGCGGTCGAGCTGGTCTGCTGCGAGGACACGAGGCGGACGGGGCGGTTGCTGCAGCACGCCGGCGTCCACGCCCGGCGCCTCGCGGTCGCCAACGAGCACACCGAGACGGCCCGACTGGCGGAGGTGATCGACGTCCTCGCGGCGGGTGGCGATGTCGCCCTCGTCACCGACGCGGGGACGCCCGGCATCAGCGACCCGGGCGAGCGGCTCGTGCACGGCGTGATCGACGCCGGGTTCGCGGTCTCTGCGGTGCCCGGCCCGGCGGCCTTCGTGACCGCGCTGGTGATCAGCGGGCTGCCGACCTCGCGATTCGTCATGGAGGGCTTCCTGCCTCGTTCCGGATCGGCCCGCAGGGAGCGACTCGCCGAGGTGGCCGCCGAGCAGCGCACGGTGGTGCTCTACGAAGCGCCACACCGGATCGAGCGCACGATCGCCGATCTCGCCGCCGTGTGTGGCGACGATCGGCCGGTCGCCGTCGCCCGTGAGCTGACGAAGCTCTACGAGACCGTCGTGCGGGGCACGCTCGGTTCGATCACCCTCGGTGAACCGCGGGGAGAGTACGTCGTGGTGCTCGGCGGGGCCCCGGCTGCTGCGGCCGCCTCCCCGACCGACGTTGCCGCCGCCGTCGACCGCGCGCTCGATCGAGGACTCTCCACCAAGGAGGCCGCCACCGACGTGTCGGCGGCGCTCGGCGTCGGCCGGCGCGAGGCATACGACATCGCCGTCGCGCGACGGAGATCACGCCGTTCTGCCGGCATCTCCACCCCGGCAGCAGGTAAGAACGGGGCGTGAGCGAGTACCGGCCGATCATCGCGCCGGGTCCGAGCGCGGCCTTCTTCGACCTCGACCGGACCCTGATCGCCGGTTCGTCGGTGTTCGTCGTCGCCGCCACCGCCCGCTCGGCCGGGCTGATCGGCAACCGCCAGTTCGTCAAGGACGCCGCGTCCGCGGTGGCCTTCAAGCTGAAGGGGGCCAGCGACGGCACCACCGACGGCGTGCGCGATCGCATCCTCGGCGCGGTCAAGGGCGTGCGCCAGGACGACCTCGTCGCCCTCAACGCCGAGGTGCTGCCCAAGCTGCTCGGCAAGATCCGCCCCGAAGCCCGCCGGCTCCTCGACCTCCACCGTCACGCCGGCCGGGCGACCTACATCGTCTCGGCGTCACCGGTCGAGATCGTCGAGCCCCTCGCCACCACGTTGGGGATGACCGCCGGGATCGGCACGCGCAGCCGCATCGTCGACGGCGTGTACACCGGCGAGCTCGAGGGCCCCTTCTGCTACGGACCCGGCAAGGTGGAGGCGATCGAGGAGATCGCCCGGTGGGAGGGTCTCGACCTCGCCCAGTGTTACGCGTACAGCGACTCGGCGAGCGACCTGCCGATGCTCATGGCCGTCGGCCACCCCGTGGCCGTCAACCCCGACACGGCACTCGAGCGCCACGCGTCGAGACACGGCTGGCCGGTGGTGGAG
The DNA here is from genome assembly GCF_003426815.1 of Desertimonas flava. Classification (GTDB taxonomy): domain Bacteria; phylum Actinomycetota; class Acidimicrobiia; order Acidimicrobiales; family Ilumatobacteraceae; genus Desertimonas; species Desertimonas flava. Next base: position 13,477 of record NZ_QKYK01000033.1, on the reverse strand, counting down.
TTCAGCCAGCGCACCAAGTCGGTGATCCGGCGTGTCGCGTCGGGGGCCGCCGGCGCCGGTCTCGCCGCAGCGAGCTTCGCCGGGGGCGTTCGCTACGCCCGCGTCGCCGCGTCGCGCTGACCCGTCGCATCGCATGCGCCGTCGGGCCGCACCCGGCGCCTTGCATTACGAACGATCACGATATATCGTGTTCATATCGCGACACGACGAGACGTGTCGTCGCAACGAACGATCTGGAGACATCGACATGCGCAACGCAGAACACTTCCCCTTTGTTCATCGAGACGGTCATCGAGACGGACACCGACGTCCCGGCCCCGACGCCCGTTTCAACCGCGGTGGCCCGCCTCCGGAGGGTGGCTGGGGCGGCTGGGGCCACGGCCCCGGGCGTCGCGGCGGAGGCCGCGGACGGATGCGCCGCGGCGACATCCGCACCGCCGTGCTCGCCGTGCTCGGCGAGGAGCCGGGCCACGGCTACGACATCATGAGCCGGCTCGAGGCGAAGAGCGGTGGCGTCTGGCGCCCGAGCGCCGGATCGGTCTATCCGACGCTCCAGCAGCTCGAGGACGAGGGCCTCGTCACGTCGGCCGAGCGCGACGGCAAGCGTGTCTACACCGTGACCGACGCCGGTCGGGCGGAGGCCGCCCGCCGCATCGCCGACGCCGGCGCCGAGCCCTGGGCCACGGCCGGGTTCGGCGGCGGTGCCAACCCGGGGCTGCTGTTTCGCTCCTTCGGCACGCTCGGCATGGCCGCCAAGCAGGTCGTCGCCGCCGGGACCCCGGCCCAGCTCGCCGCGGCGATCGCCATCGTCGACAATGCCCGCAGGGAGATCTACCGGCTCCTCGGCGACGACACCGTGACGGCCGGCCCGGCCGACCCGGGCGCTGCGTCCGACCCTGCGCCCGACGCGGAGGGCTAGCCCGAACGACGCGTCAGCGGGGCATCAGGGCGAGCTGGCGCGACTGGGCGACGAGCGTGCCCGTCGAGTCCCACAGTTCGCCGTCCTCGTTGAGCAACCCGCCGGCGATCACGTCGCTGTGGAAGCGGGCGGCGACCGGCCCTGGCGCCGGCACGGCCCGGATGTGCACGGTCAACTCGAGCGTCGGGACCCACCCCGGGGTGACGCCGGCGTTGAACACCGGTGGGAAGAAGGCGTCCGCCGCGAGCAGCAGCCCGATGGCATCGATCGCGTCGCCGGGCGCCTGACCGGCCAGGGCGAACCAGCCGGCGAGCTCGGCCCGGCCGGTCGGTCGTTCGACGGCGAACCCTTCGTCGCCCGGGCGGATGCGCATCTCCACCTGTCGGGGAAAGCCTGACGGCGCCATCGTCGGCGAGAAGCGCTCCATCGTCGGGGTGTGCTCGTAGTCCGGGAGGTCGGCGGGTGGCGCGACGGTGGCGATCGGCTCCCCGTCGGGGGCCGGCGGCGCCCCGAACGTGCCGAGCACGCGGATCACCTCGGTGTCGCCCTGCGTCAGACGCGCCGCCACGGTGGCCATGCGCCGGCCGATCCGCACCGGCTCGACCTCGACAACGCACGGTCCGGGTCGGCCCGGCGCCAGGTAGTGGGCCGTCACCGACAGCGGCGGTCGGCCGGCGGTGTCGGCCATCGCCCGGGCGGCCAGTGCCAACACATACCCACCGTTGGCGACACCACCGATGTCCCAGCCGTCGGCCACCGCACCGTCGTACACCGAACGGGAACCGGGGCTGTCGGGTCGCCGGGTGGCGGCGGTCGCCGTCTCGAACGCTGATGCCATCTGCGCGATCCTACGAACCGGCCGGGCGCTGGGTTTGATCGTAGAACTGTGACCGCCGTCGCCGGCCGGTCGTCCCGGTCAGCCGTGGCGACATGCCATCGGTACCCTTCGGGCCGTGAGCAGGTTCTACGCGACGACCCCCATCTACTACGTCAACGACGAACCGCACATCGGGCACGCCTATACCACCATCGTCGCCGATGCCGTCTCGCGCTGGCACCGGCTGCTCGGCGAGGACGTCAAATTCCTCACCGGTACCGACGAGCACGGCCTCAAGATCCAACAGGCGGCGGCCGCGGCCGGTCTCGACCCCAAGACGTTCGCCGACGGCATCGCCCCGCGCTTCGCCGCCGCGTGGGACTCGCTCGACATCAGCAACGACGACTTCATCCGCACCACCGAGCCGCGGCACTACACGGCGGTCACCGAACTGCTCCAGCGGTGCTACGACGCGGGCGACATCGAGCTCGACTACTACCGCGGCAAGTACTGCGTGCGTTGCGAGGCGTACTACACCGACGACGAATTGCTCCCGGTCGATCTGTGCCCGATCCACAAGACCCCGGTCGACGTGCTCGAGGAGGAGAACTACTTCTTCCGCCTCAGCCGCTTCGAACAGCGCCTGCTCGACTGGTACGAGGCCCATCCCGGCGCGATCGTGCCCGAGTTCCGCGGCAACGAGGCGCTCGGCCTCATCCGTTCGGGGCTCAAGGACTTCTCGGTCAGCCGCACCAGCCTCACGTGGGGCGTCCCGCTGCCGTGGGACGCCAAACACGTCACCTACGTCTGGTTCGACGCCCTCACCAACTACATGAGCGCCGTCGGCTTCGGCGCCACCGACGAGGCGTCGCAGACGGCGTTCGAGACGTGGTGGCCGGCCGACGTCCACTTCATCGGCAAGGACATCATCCGCTTCCATTGTGTGTACTGGCCGGCGATGCTGATGTCGGCCGGCATCGAGCCGACCCGCCGCTACGCGGTGGGCGGCTGGCTTCTCGTCGACAACGAGAAGATGTCCAAGTCGACCGGCAACGTCGTCACGCCCCTCGACATGGTCGACACCGTCGGCGTCGACGGCCTGCGCTACTACGTGCTCGCCGACACCCCCTACGGCAATGACGGCGACTTCACCCGCGACGGCATCATCGGTCGCTACAACTCCGATCTCGCCAACAACCTCGGCAACCTCGTGTCGCGTGTCGCCACGGTGGTCGGCTCGAAGTGCGGCGGCATCGCCCCGGCCGCCTCACCCGACAGCCCGCTGGCCGCCGCCGCCTCCGACGCCGTGACGGCGGCCATCACGGCGTGGGACGAGATCGCGCCCCATCGCGGCCTCGAGGCGACGTGGTCGCTCATCCGGGCGACCAACGCCTACCTCGAGGCCAACGAGCCGTGGAAGGCCGAGCCCGGGCCGGCCGTCGACGTCGTGCTCGGCGACGCGGTCGAGGCCCTCCGGATCGTCACCGTGCTCGCCTCGCCCGCCATTCCGGCCACCACGCAGCGGATCTGGGAGCGACTCGGTCTCGACGGCCTGGTCAGCGACCAGCGCGTGCCCGGCGACGTCGAATGGAGCGGTGCTGCCGCCGGCCGGCCCGTCACCAAGGGCGACCCCCTCTTCCCCCGCATCAAGCCGTGAGCGGCGACGGCTGGGTGGACAGCCACTGCCACGTCTACGACGAGCGGATGCCAGGCGGCCCAGCCGGCGCCCTCGCCGAGGCCCGGGACGCCGGCGTCGTCACGATGATCGCCGTCGGATGCGATCGCCCGACGTCCATCGCCGCGCTCGAGTGCGCCCACGCCAACGCCGACGTCTACGCGACCGTGGGCCTTCATCCTCACGATGCCAACAACGGCGTGGACACCGTCGTCGATCTCCTCGACGCCGGCGATCGCCGACTGGTCGCCGTGGGGGAGTGCGGGCTCGACTACTACTACGACCACTCACCGCGGGACGTGCAGCGAGACGTGTTCGCCGCCCAGATCGACCTGGCCATCCGGCTCGACCTGGCCCTCGTCATCCACACGCGCGACGCATGGGCCGACACGTTCGACGTCCTCGATGCCGTGGGCACGCCCGAGCGCACGGTGTTCCACTGCTTCACCGGTGGGCCCGACGAGGCCCGGCGGTGTCTCGACCGCGGTGCAGCCTTGAGCTTCTCGGGCATCGTCACGTTCAAGACCGCCGCCGACGTGCGGGCCGCCGCCGAGCTCTGCCCGCTCGACCGGATGCTCGTGGAGACCGACAGCCCGTATCTCGCCCCGGTGCCCAATCGGGGCAAGCCCAACCGGCCGGCGTGGGTGCTCTTGGTCGGGACCTGCCTCGCCGCGGTCCACGACGAGCCGGTTGATCGGATACGGTTATCCACAGGCGACGCGGCGCGCCGGCTGTTCCGGCTCGATCCGCCCGACTCACAGCCCTGAGCGTCTCCCGCGTAGACTGAAACTTCCTGTACGACACGGAGAAACCCTGAGACTCGACGACCGTGACCGCGGCCGGATCCTGCTGGCCACCGTGATCACCCTGCTGGCGCTTCCGACCATCTGGTTGGTCAACCGCAGTGGGGATGGTCCCGGATCGGCGCGCCCGAACGTCGCCGCTGCGGGGATCGATCCCGGTGAGGCCGACCACTCCACGGCAGGGGACCGGCCCGACGAGTTCGACCCGATGGGGGCGGGTGGCGCCGTCTACCTGCAGCCCACGGTCACCGTCACGGCGCCGACGGTGCCCACCATCGCGGTGGGCCGCGAACCCCATCAGGCCGTCGCCACCGCCGTCGCCACCTACAGCGCACGGGTGTCGTGGAACGAATGTGAGTTCAACGGTCTGGCGATCGGCGAACGGGTCACCGTCGTGAACGTCGCCAACGGACGCTCGATCGATTGCCGGATCGCCTACCTCAGCGGGGGTGAGTCCGAGACGTTGGTCATGCACACCTCGAACTTCCAGTCGATCGCCGACCTGGTCGCCGCGCCGATCCACGTCGAGATCCGTCAGTAGCACGATGACCCATTCGCGCCCCGCGGTGCGGAACCTGCTCACCGACCGCGGGTTGGCACCACGCCGCGAGCTCGGCCAGAACTTCGTCGCCGACCCCAACACGGTCCGGCGCATCGCCGCCCTCGCCGGGGTCGGTCCCGGTGACGACGTCGTGGAGATCGGAGCCGGCCTCGGTTCGTTGACGCTCGCCCTCGCCGAGACGGGCGCCGACGTCACCGCCGTCGAGGTGGATCGCGGTCTGGCCGACGCCCTCGAGTCCGTGATCGACGGGATCGGCAACATCACCCTGGTCCGCGGTGACGCGATGGAGCTCGACTGGGCGGCGCTGCTCGCCGGCCGTCGTGTCGTGCTCGTCGCCAATCTGCCGTACAACGTCGCCACGCCACTGATCTGCGACCTGCTCGACGGCGTGCCCGAAGTGGCCCGCATGCTCGTCATGGTGCAGCGCGAAGTCGCCGAGCGGTTCGCCGCGGCCCCGCGAACCCCCGCCTACGGGGCCGTGTCGGTCAAGGTCGCCTACTGGGCCACGGCCAAGGTGGTGGGCCTCGTTCCCGCCTCGGTGTTCGTGCCGCGGCCGAACGTCGAGTCGGCGCTCGTCGCCATCGAACGCCGTGAACCGCCGGAGACCGACCCCGAGCCGCTGTTCCGGCTGGTGCGCACGGGGTTCGGCCAGCGTCGCAAGATGCTGCGCCGTTCACTCGCCGGCCTGGTGACCGACGAGCAGTTCGAGGCGGCCGGAGTGGCGCCCACGGCCCGCCCCGAGGAGCTCGATGTGGCGGCGTGGTGCCGGCTCACCGACGCCGTCGCCGGGTCCGATGGAACGACGGATGGGGCCGACACGTGAGTGTGGGCGCCGACATCACGTTCGAGCCCCAGGTGCTCCGCGCTCTGGCCAAGCTCACGTGCTCGCTCCGTGTCACGAGCGTGCGCCCGGACGGCTACCACCTCATCGACGCCGAGATGGTCACGCTCGATCTCGCCGACACGCTGCGCGTCGAGCCGGCGGTCGCCGAATCGTCGCTCGTCGTGTCGGGTCCGTTCGCCGACGGGGTGCCGACCGACCGCTCGAATCTGGTGCTCAAGGCGCTGGACGTGGTCGGACGGACGGCGGCGGTGCACGCCGTCAAGCAGATCCCCAACGGTGGGGGGCTCGGCGGCGGCTCCGCCGACGCCGCGGCGATCCTGCGTTGGGCCGGTGTCACCGACCTCGAGGTCGCCGTGGGGCTCGGCGCCGACGTGCCGTTCTGCCTCGTCGGTGGCCGGGCGCGGGTCCTGGGCATCGGTGAGCGGATCGAACCGATGACGCCGACGGTGAGGACGTTCACGCTCGTCGTGCCGCCGCTGTCGGTCAGCACGCCGGCGGTGTACCGGGCGTGGGACGAACTGGGCGGTCCGACCGCGGACGGGCCGAACGATCTCGAACCGGCGGCAGTGCGCGTCGAGCCACGCCTGTCGTGGTGGCGCGACCGTATCGGTTCGCTCGTGGGATCGACTCCGGTGCTCGCCGGGAGCGGCGCGACATGGTTCGTGGAGGGCAGCCACGCAGAGACGCTGGCGCCCACCGAACGCGATGGCGCGACGGTCATCGAGACCACCACTTCCGCCTGACCACTCCCGCCTGACCAGCGGTCCGACGACGTGGTGGAACGCGGAGCTACTTGCGGCGCTGGTGGCGCGTGCGGCGGAGCATCTTCTTGTGCTTCTTCTTCCGCATCCGCTTGCGCCGCTTCTTGATCAACGAACCCATAAGGGCCGCCACGCTATCGGCTGGCCCCGCCGATGCGGTAGCCGACGGGTCACGTTCGCGTGCGCCGTGGCTCCGGGGAGAGGACTCGAACCCCTATACCCTGGACCAAAACCAGGTGTCCTACCATTGAACGACCCCGGAAAGTCGCCGTCGAAACGGTAGCGCGGGAAGGCGACGGAATGCGTGGGTCCGACCGTCCGGTGGGGGTACGGTGCGAAGCGATGAGTGTTGCAGCGATCGTGCTGGCCGCGGGGGAGGGAACGCGGATGCGCTCCGACCGCCCGAAACCGATCCACATGATCTGCGGTCGGGCGATGGTGCTCCACGTCATCGAGGCGCTGCACGCCCTACGACCCACGACCACGGCACTGGTCGTCGGCCACGGCGCCGACCGCGTGATGGGCGAGGTCTCCAAGCTGGCGCCCGCCTGGTCGAACCTGGCGTTCGTCGAACAGGTCACCCAGCGGGGCACGGGCGACGCCGCGGCCTACGGCATGACCGCCCTGCCCGGTGACGACTTCGACGACGACTCGACGGTTGTGGTGCTGCCGGGCGACGCCCCGCTGCTCCTCCCCGAGACGCTCGACGAGTTGGTGGCCACGCACGTCGCCAACGACAACGCGGCGACGATGCTCACCAGCGTCCTCGACGACCCGACGGGGTACGGGCGGGTCATCCGCGGCAAGGACGGCGACGTCGTCGGCATCGTCGAACAGCGCGACGCCACCCCCGAGCAGCTCCAGGTGCGTGAGGTGGGAACGAGCATCTACGCGTTCCGGCGCGACCTGTTCGGCCCCGCCCTGCGCCAGCTGTCGCCCGACAACGCCCAGGGCGAGTACTACCTCACCGACGTCGTCGGCATGCTCGCCGGCATGGGTCACCGGGTGGGCACCGTCGAGGCGCCGGCGACCGAGACGCAGGGCGTCAACGACCGGTGGCAGCTCGCCCTCGCCGAGCGGGAGCTCCGGTCGCGGACCAACCGCGGCTGGCTCCTCAACGGCGTGACGATGCTCGATCCGCGCCAGACGTTCATCGACGTCACGGTGCAGCTCGGGCGCGACGTCACGCTGTACCCGGGCGTGATGTTGCAGGGCAGCACGGTGGTGGGCAACCGGTGCGAGATCGGGCCCTCCACCCGCCTCGTCGACTGCCGGGTCGGCGACGACGTGCGCATCCAGTTCAGCGTGGGGGAGCAGGCCACCATCGCGCCCGGCACGGTGGTCGGGCCGTTCGCCCACCTCGGGCCGTCCTCCGCGCTCTGAGCCGCCACGCGTCCACGGACGCGGGTGTGTCGCCTGCCCGGCGGGCGGAATCTGGCCGTGGGAAGGGGGTGGACCTACACTGTGAGCGCACTGCGACCACGAGAGGACTGGTGGGGAGTTGACCGAGATCGAGAAGGTCACAACCAAGCGGCTGGCGTTGTACTCGGGTCGCACCCACCCCGAACTCGCGGAAGAGGTCGCCGCCCAGCTCTCCATGGAGCTCGGCCAGGTGAAGATCGTCGAGTTCGCCAACGGTGAGATCAAGCCGCGGTTCGCCGAGAGCGTCCGGGGCAGCGACGTCTTCATCATCCAGAGCCACTACGGCACGACCCACGAGGACGGCTCCCTGCACTCGGTCAACGACTCGATCATGGAGCAGCTGATCATGATCGACGCCGCCTACCGCGCCTCGGCGAAGCGGATCACCGCCGTCTGTCCCTACTACGGCTACGCCCGCCAGGACCGCAAGAGCGAGGGGCGCGAGCCGATCACCGCCCGCCTCGTCGCCGATCTGTTCAAGGCCGCCGGCGCCAAGCGGATGATCTCCATCGACCTGCACGCCGGCCAGATCCAGGGCTTCTTCGACGGGCCGGTCGACCACCTGACCGCCCTGCCCGTGCTCGAGGAGTACCTGCGCCACAACTGCACCGAGCCGGTGATCGTGTCGCCCGACGCCGGGCGCATCAAGGTGGCCGAGCGCATGGCCCAGCACCTCGGCGACTGCGGCGCCGACCTGGCCTTCTGCTACAAGCGCCGCCCCAAGGGCACGGCCAACGTGGCCGAGGCGATCGAGGTGATCGGCGACGTCGACGGCCGCCTCTGCGTGCTGACCGACGACATGATCGACACCGGCGGCACCATCGTCGGCGCCGCCGAACTGCTGATGGACCGGGGCGCCACCGAGGTGTGGGCGATGGCCACCCACGGCGTCCTGTCGGGCTCGGCCGTCGACCGCCTGAAGAACTCGCGCATCGAACGCATCGTGCTCACCAACACGCTGCCGCTCCCGCCCGAGAAGCAGCTGCCCAAGATCGAGGTGCTCTCGATCGCCCCGCTGATCGCCGAGGCCCTCAACGCCGTCTTCGACGACACCTCCGTCAGCGAGATCTTCGACGGCGAAAATCTCGCCTGAGTTTCGTCCTCGGCGAGCATCGCTTCGCTCGCTCGCCTGCGGCGAGTTTGATTCGAGCTCGCTTCGCTCGCACTGAAGAGTTGAAAGAGGCGGCGGCGCAGCAAGCTGCGCTGATCGCCGCATCGAGGGGGGGAATCCCCCCTCGAGCACCCCCCGACGGCGACCGCGCGTTGGTCGTCCTCCGACCGGTCTCCATCCGCGCGTTGCCTGGCGTGGCCGAGGCGTGGGTCGATTTCGCCTTGGGCCGGATAGGATTGCGAGCCGGCTCGGGCGCCGTCGCGCCCCCCGCACGAACCGAACGAAGCAAGGAACACCTCGCCATGGCGTCAACCGTCCTCAATGCCCAGACCGGCCGCGAGACCGGCAGCGCCGCGTCGCGTCGCCTGCGCCGCGAGAACAAGATCCCCGGCGTGCTCTACGGCCACGGCATGGAGCCGTTGTCGATCGCCGTCGACCGCCGTGACCTGCGAATCGCGGTGTCCGGCGCCGCCGGCTTCAACACCGTGCTCGACCTCACCGTCGACGGCAAGGTGTACCCGGCGATCGTCAAGGACCTGCAGCGCCATCCGGTGCGCCGCAACGTCAGCCACGTCGACTTCATCCAGGTGAACCTCGACGAGTCGATCACGGTCTCGGTGCCGCTGCGCCTCGAGGGCGAGGCCGACGCCGTCACCCAGAACAACGGTCTCGTCGACCCGGCCGTGGATTCGATCGAAGTCGTCACGACGCCGCGGAACATCCCGGCCGAGTTCGTCATCGACATCAGCGCCATGGAGCTCGACACCGTGATCCGTCTCGCCGACGTGCCGATGCCGGAGGGCGTCACGCCCACCGGCGATCCCGAGTCGCCGGTCGTCACCGTGCTCACGATGCGCGGCGAGGTCGCCGAGATCGAGGCGGCCGACGCCGAGGCCGCTGCCGAGCAGGAGGCCGAGGCCGCCGAGGGTGGCGAGGGCGGCGAGGCTGCCGCCGAGGGCGACGCCGCCGCCGAGTAGTCGGCCGGCCGCACCGCCAGCGCGATGCGCGGCCGCTCCACCACACCGTTCGACCACCTCGTGGTCGGGCTGGGCAACCCCGGCAAGGAGTACGCCGGCACGCGCCACAACGTCGGCCAACAGGTCGTCAGCCTGCTCGCCGAGCGCCACGGCGCGGCGATGAAGGGCGGACGGGACAACGCCTTGGTGGGCGAGGCCCGTTTCGGCCCCCCGGGCACCGACGCGCCGCGTGTCGTCTTGGCCTTCCCGCTCACGTACATGAACGAATCGGGCCTCGCCGTGCGGTCGCTCGTGCGCCGGTACGGCATCGATGACGCAGCCAAGCTCGTCATCGTCCACGACGAGCTCGATCTCGAGCCCACCACGGTGCGCGTCAAGGTCGGCGGTGGACTGGCCGGGCACAACGGGCTGCGCAGCATCGTCCAGCACCTCGGCACGCAAGACTTCGTGCGCGTGCGCATCGGAGTCGGCAAGCCGCCGTCGAAGGAACGCGGGGCCGGCCACGTGCTCTCCAAGCTGCCGACTCGTCAGCGCGAGCTGTTCGACGTCGCCGTGCAGGAGGCCGCCGACGCGGTCGAGCTGATCGTCGCCGAGTCGCCCGACGCGGCGATGCGCCGCTTCAACACCAAGCGGGTCCCCGAGGCCTGAGCTCCGGGCGACCGAAGCAGCCCGAAAAGAATCCCGGAAAAGTCGCGAGCGGGCCGGCGGCCCGCGCTCATGAACGTCACGAACGGCCCACTGACGGGCCGGCAGACGAAGGAGTTCCCCATGAGCGCATTCCGTGGCCGCAAGGTCATCCCCCTGCTCGCCGCCGGTGTGACCGTCGGTGGGCTCACCCTGGCCGGTGGCCTCTCCGCCTCGGCGGCGAGCGTGACCGCCTTCCCGGCCGAGGCCTGGACGGGCGTCGACATGCCCCTGGCCTTCACCGGCGTCGACCCGGTCAACGGGCTGTCGCGCGCGCTGGCCATCGACTTCGCCGGCGATGACACGTCGTGCGTCGTCAACGTCCCGGCGACCAACGACTACACCGGCGACTGCGCCGGGGCCCACTTCTACGTCCCGATGGGTACGGGCACGATCACGGTCGACGCCTCGCAGGTCGGCTACGTCGGTGGCACTGTCAGCGGCGACTACACATTCACCATCACCGGCAAGATCGCCGACGTCCAGGCCGCCCTGGCCTCGATCACCTACGTGCCGGCACCCGGGTTCACCACCGACGGCGCCTCGCCCGTCCCCATGACGGTGGAGGGCTACGACGCCGGCGGCGGCGGGCTCGACACGCAGTACGTGTCGATCCACGTCACCGACAATCCGCCCGTCGAGTGCCCCGAGGTCCCCGGGACGACCGAGCCCGACGACGTCCCCGAGGTGACCGAGCCGCCCGTGGAGACGGAGCCGCCTGTTGAGACGGACCCGCCTGTTGAGACCGATCCGCCCGTTGAGACCGATCCGCCCGTTGAGACCGATCCGCCCGTTGAGACCGATCCGCCGACGTTCACGATCCCCGACGATCTCGAGATCCCCACGATCCCCACGATCCCGATCCCCAACATCACGTTCCCGAGCATCGACGTCCTGCCGACGGCTCCGCCCGTGCTCGTGGTGCCGCCCAACGGCCAGTTCGGCTTCTCCCGCCCGGGACTGGCTCCCGTGCCCACGCCCGAGTGCCCCGTCACACCGGAGTGCTCCGACGGGCCCGACCCGACGCAGCCTCCGGTCGAGACGGAACCTCCGGTCGAGACGGAGCCTCCGGTCGAGACGGAACCTCCGGTCCAGACGGAGCCTCCGGTCGAGACCGATCCGCCCGTGGAGACCGATCCGCCCGTGGAGACCGATCCGCCGACGTTCACGATCCCCGACGACTTCGAGATCCCCACGATCCCGACGATCCCGATCCCGAACATCTCGATCCCGCCGCTCACGATCGCCACCGTTCCGGAGCCCGGTCTCCAGCAGCCGCTGCCCGGTTCGTTCGGCTTCTCCCGCCCGCTCGCCGGCCTCGTGCCGCTGCCGACCTGCCCGCCTGACACCACGGTTCCCGGCGGCACCCTTCCGGAAACCGGTTCACCGACGCTGCTGATCGCCGCCTTCGCCGGTCTGCTGACGGCCAGCGGTGTCGCCCTGCTCGCCGCTCGCGGCGACACGTCGAACCGGTAACCGACACCGCCCCGTCCGACGGGGCAACCCGAACGAGGGACGGTGTGCATCGAACGGTGCGCACCGTCCCTCGGTCGCGTCCGCCGGGCCCCGGCGGCACGTCGCCGGTCCCATCGGAAAACTTCACGAAAAGTCGCGAGCGGTCGGGACGGCCGCGCTCATGAACGGCACGACGGCTCAACGAGGAGTCGTTCTGATGAAGGAGTTTCCCGATGAGCGCATTCCGTGGCCGGAAGGTCATCCCCCTCGTCGCCGCCGGTCTGACCGTCGGCGGTGTGTCCCTCGTGCCCAGCCTGGGCGCCTCGGCCGCCAGCGTCAGCTCGGCGCCGGGCGAGGTGTGGACCGAGCTGGCGACGCCCCTGCCGTTCAGCGGCACCGACCCCGTGAGCGGGGCTTCGCGTGCGCTGGCGATCGAGTTCGGCGGCGACGACGCCACGTGCGTGGTCAACACCCCGGCCACCAACGACTACGTCGGCAACTGCGCCGGCGCGCACTTCGCCGTGACGCCGGGCATGGGGACGGTCACCATCGACGACTCCCAGCTCGCCTACGTCGGCGCCGGGCGCAGCGGCGAGGCCGACTTCACGGTCACCGGACCGAAGGCCGCCCTCCAGGCGGCCCTGGCGAGCGTGACGTACGTCCCGCCGGCCGCCTTCACCACCGACGGTGGGGCCCCCGTGCCCTTCACGGTGGAGGGCTACGACGCCGGAGGCGGCGGGCTCAGCACCCGCAAGGTGGCCATCCACGTCACCGACATGGTCGGTGCCGTCGATTCGTGGTTCACCAACCTTCCCCGGCACGTCTACACGCCCCGCGGCGTCCAGTTGGACTTCACGGTGGCGCCCGACCCCGTCACCGGTGAGGCCCGCAACATCGCCATCGACCCGCCGTTCGACAGCAGCGGTTGCACGTACGTGCCGGCGACGATGCAGGGTCAGGGGCACTGCCTGGTGGCGTTCGTCAGGATCGACCCGCCCGGCACCTCCGATCGCGGCACGCTGCTCGTCGGCGCCGACACCAGTGGCTTCGCCTACACGCCGCTCGGCATCGCCGGGTCGTTCTCGGTGGTGGGCACCGAGGAGCAGGTGCAGTCGGTCCTCTCGTCGCTGAGCTACCTGCCGCCCGACGACACCTTCGTCACGCCCGCCGACAACCCCGTCCCCGTCTACGTCCAGATGTACGAGGCCGACGTGATCGCCGACCAGCCGCTCGGTTCGGTCAACCCGATCCTCCTGCACGACGAGTACATCTACGTGCACGTGGTGGACCTCCCCACCGACTGCGTCGAGGTCCCCGAGACGACCGAGCCGACGGACACCCCCGATCCGACCGATCCGCCCGTCGAGACGGATCCGCCGGTGGAGACGGATCCGCCGGTGGAGACCGATCCGCCGGTGGAGACGGATCCGCCGGTGGACACCGATCC
>NZ_QKYK01000032.1 GCF_003426815.1 Desertimonas flava | reverse complement strand
CGGCCGCCGCGCGCCGGCCGGCCGTCACGGCTGGGGCCCGATCGCCCGGCACGGCCGGAGCCGCTGCGGCCGTCACGCCCTGGCCGGCCATCACGGCCGGGGTGACCGCCCGCGGAGCGTCGGTCGGATCCACCATCGCGAGCCCCGCGGGCCGGCCCACCGGGACGGGCCGGGCCGCCGCGCCCGCGCGACGGACGAGCAGGACGCGGTGCAGACATAGTCGTCCAGGCTACGGCGCGCCGCAGCCAAGCGGGCCTGAGTACTGTCGGCGCCATGAGTGACCGCGTGCCGCCTCCCGACCCGTACGACTTCCTGCCGGCCCTGCCCTCGTTCACCGTGGAGAGCGACGACCTCGTCGACGGCGCTCCGCTCCCGGCCGTCCACGCCAGCGCCATCTTCGGCGTTCCCGGTGGGGCCGACCGCTCACCGCATCTCCGCTGGTCCGGCTTCCCCGCCGAGACGAAGAGCTTCGCCGTCACCGTGTTCGACCCCGACGCCCCCACGGCCAGCGGCTTCTGGCACTGGTCGCTCTTCGACATCCCTGCCGATGTCACCGAGCTGGCCGCCAACGCCGGCAGCGCCGACGGTGCCGGGCTCCCGGCCGGGGCCGTCCAACTGCGCAACGATGCCGGGTTCCCCGGCTTCGTCGGGGCGGGCCCGCCCCCGGGGCACGGCCCGCACCGCTACATCGTCGCCGTCCACGCCATCGGCGTCGAGTCGCTGGGCATCCCCCCGGAGGCGTCGCCGGCCTATCTCGGCTTCAACCTCTTCGCCCAGGGCATCGCCCGAGCCCGGCTCACGGCCACGTTCGAGCAGTAGCGCCTGGCCCGGACCGGTTGTCTCCGGCCGGCGTTCGAGCCATACTCGAACATGTGTACCGACAGCCAACGCTGTTCGGCGACGCGCCACCGGCCGTCGACACGGAGTTCGCCGGCCTGACGCGCCACGACCTCGACGGGTCGACGTGGATCGACCACACCCCCGGGTGGCTCGACGGTGCCGACACGGTCTTCGACCAGCTGGTCGATCGCCTCGACTGGAGGCAGCGGGAGGTCGCGATGTACGGCCGCCTGCTGCCCGAGCCGCGCCTCAGCAGCTGGTGGAGCGCCCGTCACGGCGGGATCCCGCTCCCCGTCCTCGACGACATCCGCCACGCCCTCGATCGTCGTTACGGGGTGTGGTTCAGCTCGATCGGGTTCAACTGGTATCGCACCGGCGACGATTCGGTGGCGTGGCACGCCGACACGAGGGGACCACCGGTCCCCAACCCCACCATCGCCATCGTCAGCGTGGGCACGCCTCGTCCGTTCCGCCTCCGGCCACGCGGCGGGGGACGGTCACACACGTTCGAGCTCGGCGCCGGCGACCTGCTCGTGATGGGCGGCGCGTGCCAGCACGACTGGGAGCACGCCGTCCCGAAGAGCCGGCACTGCCGGGGTCCACGGATCTCGATCACCTACCGCCACGACGGCAATCACTGACGGCCGCCGCGACGATCAGAGGCCGTAACGCTGCTGCTCTTTGGGATCGTCGGGGTCGATGGGCGGCTGGCCGACGCGTTCACGATTGGCGTTCGCCTGTTCCAGGTTGCTGCGGACCCACGCCGCCTCGCGCTCGGTCACGCGACCGCGGTGCAAGATGCCGGCGTGCTCCGGTGACCCGTAGTCGACGCGCCCGTCCGACGCCCCCGCCACCGGTGACGGCGTGGCGCGGCTGGCACGCGAGGCGCCGGACGACCCCGGACGGTCGGCCTTGCGTGCCCCCTCGAGGACGCGGTCGAAGTCGACGTCGGCGAACAGCTTGTCGAGCGTGCGTGTCTCGACCACCGCCCGCCGCGGCGGCTCGTTGGGAGCGAAGATCGAGAACGTCACGAGACGCAGCGTCGAGTCCTGCAGGAGCTGCGCCTCGCTGCGGCTGATGTCGAGCTCGAGCGGCACACTCACATCGGGATGCTCGACCACCACCCGGGTGTGATCCTCGTCGGTGAGCTCGACGCCAGAGAGATCAGACACGACGATCTGCCGTACGGCCATTGATCGATCCTTTCAGGACGTCTTGACGACGTAGACGTCGCACGGCGCGTGGTGCGTGACGTCGTTGGCCACGCTGCCGAGGACCCGTCCGACACCTTGCATGCGCACGTTGCCCACGACGATCAACGTCGCGCCGTGCGCCTTGGCCTGGTCGATGAGCACCGTGTGCGGCTTGCCCGAGATCGCCAGACCCTGGGCATCGATGCCGTAGGCGGCCGACAGGCGCGCCGCCTCCCGCGCGACGAACTCCTGGGCGTGATCGGCCGTGCTGAGCACGAAGGTGTCGGAGCCGACACCGATCACGTCGACCTCGTCGCTGCCGTATGCCGTCACCACCAGCAGCCGGCCCCCGAGGGCGGCGGCGATCTGCCCCGCTCGATCGAGTGCTTTCGCCGCAGTCTCACTCTCGGCCGCGCCGACAAGAATCAATTCCACGGCCGCTGACTGTAGCGGGTCGGCGCGGCCCGACAATCCGGACGACGCACACAATCCTGGGCCCGGACGCGATGAAGCGCCTCGGCGGACCGAGGCGCTTCATCGAGCGAAATCCGGCGGCGTCCTACTCTCCCAGGGGGTCAACCCCCAAGTACCATCGGCGCTGACAGGCTTAACTTCCGTGTTCGGGATGGGAACGGGTGTGACCCTGTCGCTATGGCCACCGAAATCAGTTGTCAATGTGGTGCGCGGCGGCCGTTGCCGGCGCGCTGCACCTCAAGGACTCCAGAGCAAGCACGAGCGTTCAATCCAAGCCCTCGGCCGATTAGTACCGGTCGGCTGAACACATTGCTGTGATTACACCTCCGGCCTATCAACGTGATGGTCTCGTCACGGGCCTTACTGCGTTACCGCATGGGTATGCTCATCTTAGAACGGGTTTCCCACTTAGATGCTTTCAGCGGTTATCCCTTCCGTAGGTGGCTAATCTGCCGTGCCCTTGGCAGGACAACAGACACACCAGAGCTACGTCCGTCCCGGTCCTCTCGTACTAGGGACAGCCTTCTTCAACATACCTTCGGTTGCGGAGGATAGAGACCGAACTGTCTCACGACGTTCTGAACCCAGCTCGCGTACCGCTTTAATGGGCGAACAGCCCAACCCTTGGGACCTGCTTCAGCCCCAGGATGCGATGAGCCGACATCGAGGTGCCAAACCTTCCCGTCGATATGGACTCTTGGGGAAGATTAGCCTGTTATCCCCGGGGTACCTTTTATCCGTTGAGCTACCACGCTTCCACACGCAATGGCCGGGTCACTATGCCCTGCTTTCGCACCTGCTTGACTTGTAGGTCTCGCAGTCAAGCTCCCTTGTGTCATTGCACTCGACGGCTGATTGCCAACCAGCCTGAGGGAACCTTTGGGCGCCTCCGTTACATTTTAGGAGGCGACCGCCCCAGTCAAACTACCCGCCTGGCGCTGTTCCTGGCCCGGATAACGGGCCGAGGTTAGAGTTCCAACATACACAGGGTGGTATTTCAACGATGACTCCACACTGGCTGGCGCCAATGCTTCCAAGTCTCCCACCTATCCTACACAATGCAGGTCAAAACTCAACACCAAGTTATAGTAAAGGTCCACGGGGTCTTTTCGTCCTTCCGCAACTAACGAGCATCTTTACTCGTACTTCAATTTCGCCGGGTCTATGGTTGAGACAGTGGGGAAGTCGTTACGCCATTCGTGCAGGTCAGAACTTACCTGACAAGGAATTTCGCTACCTTAGGACGGTTATAGTTACCGCCGCCATTCACTGGGGCTTAGGTTCATAGCTTCGCCTTGCGGCTAACCATTCCCCGTAACCTTCCAGCATTGGGCAGGCGTCACAGCGTATACAGCGCCTTGCGGCTTCGCACGCTGCTGTGTTTTTGGTAAACAGTCGCTACCCCCTGGTCTGTGCCACCCCCGCCAGCTCTGACCGTAAAGATCGTCACCAGTAGGGGTCCTCCTTCTTCCGAAGTTACGGAGGTAATTTGCCGAGTTCCTTAACCATAGTTCTCCCGATCGCCTTGGTATTCTCTACCCGCCCACCTGTGTCGGTTTGGGGTACGGGCACCGTGCCAACTCGCTGCTGGGCTTTTCTTGGCAGCATGGAATCAATGACTTCGTCTGAAACGACTCGGTATAACA
Organism: Desertimonas flava; assembly: GCF_003426815.1. Lineage (GTDB taxonomy): Bacteria > Actinomycetota > Acidimicrobiia > Acidimicrobiales > Ilumatobacteraceae > Desertimonas > Desertimonas flava. Next base: position 61,813 of record NZ_QKYK01000032.1, on the reverse strand, counting down.
TCTCAGAGTTACGGCCCCAACTCTCATCGGGACCCTCCTACATGCTTACCCGGGGACTACCATCGCCCCGGTTCACCTATCCTCCTGCGTTCCCCGTCAGCTACCCTCCAGCCGCTCGGTGAGATCGTTACCGAAGTAACAGCCCCCACGTTGCAACTCTTGGGCTTGACGCGGACACGGTGGTCACTGGAATATCAACCAGTTGTGCATCGGCTACGCCTCTCGGCCTCGTCTTAGCTCCCGACTCACCCTGGGGGGATTAGCCTTCCCCAGGAACCCTTGGGCTTTCGGCGGAGGGGTTTCTCACCCCTCTCTCGCTACTCATGCCTGCATTCTCACTCGAATGCGCTCCACACCGGTTCACACCGAAGCTTCGCAGCACATTCGACGCTCCTCTACCGCTCCCACAAAAGTGGAAGCCCATAGCTTCGGCTCAGGACTTGAGCCCCGTTACATTGTCCGCGCAGGATCACTCGACCAGTGAGCTATTACGCACTCTTTCAAGGGTGGCTGCTTCTAAGCCAACCTCCTGGCTGTCTATGCAATCCCACATCGTTTTCCACTTAGTCCTGAATTAGGGGCCTTAGCTGATGATCTGGGCTGTTTCCCTTTCGACCAACGAAGCTCATCCCCCGTGGTCTCACTGCCATGTTCTGGAGCATCGGCATTCGGAGTTTGGCTGGGGTTGGTAAGCTTGTAGGCCCCCGTACCCATCCAGTGCTCTACCTCCGATGCTGAACACATGACGCTGCACCTAGATGCATTTCGAGGAGAACCAGCTATCGCCAAGTTTGATTAGCCTTTCACCCCTATCCACAGCTCATCCCCGCCATTTTCAACTGACGTGGGTTCGGTCCTCCACGGAGTCTTACCTCCGCTTCAACCTGGCCATGGATAGATCACTTGGCTTCGGGTCTACAGCATGCGACTCTACGCCCTGTTCAGACTCGCTTTCGCTTCGGCTACCCCACTCCGGGTTAACCTTGCCACATACCGTAACTCGCAGGCTCATTCTTCAAAAGGCACGCCATCGTGGCCCCCGAAGGGACGACACTCTGACTGTTTGTAAACCAACGGTTTCAGGTACTATTTCACTCCCCTCCCGGGGTACTTTTCACCTTTCCCTCACGGTACTGGTTCACTATCGGTCGCCAAGGAATATTTAGACTTACGGGGTGGTCCCCGCAGATTCACGCCAGTTTTCACGGTCCCGGCGTTACTTGGGAGCACACAGCAGAGACTGCTCATGTTTCGGATACGGGGCTGTTACCCACTCTGGCCGGACTTTCCTGATCCGTTCTCCTACACGGCAATTTGGTAACTCTGTGACACCTCTGGTGCGGTGTCTCTGTGGTCCCACAACACCCCTACAGCAACGCCACCAGGCTTGGCACTGTAGAGGTTTAGTCTGATCCGCTTTCGCTCGCCGCTACTCACGGAATCGCGGTTGCTTTCCTTTCCTCAGGGTACTGAGATGTTTCAATTCCCCTGGTTCCCTCCTCCGACCCTATGTGTTCAGGCCGGGGTGACACTCCATGACGAGTGCCGGGTTTCCCCATTCGGACATCTGCGGATCGAGGCCTAGTAGACGGCTCCCCGCAGCTTTTCGCAGTCACTCACGTCCTTCATCGGTTCTTGGCGCCAAGGCATCCACCGTTGGCTCTTAGTAGCTTGGAAAGAACAAAATTAAAGTTTCACACGGGGGCTCCGCCCCCGTGGACCCCCGAAGAGGTCCTCGCATGGCGGATTCCGCGTGAAGATTTAGATGCTCGTGCTTGCTCTGCAGTTCTCAAGGTGCGACTGAGGTGCTGTCGCTTCTCTCGGGACCTGAGCCGGCTGGCTCGATCGACCGAGAGATCCGACTCCCTCAAAACGGAAGAGAAGACTGTGAACGCCACCAGTTCGTACAGATCAGGAGGAGGTGAAGCCTACGACTGAACTGACGACTGCTGACGATCCACCAGTGCACCAACTGGGTGTCCAAACATCGCACAGTACTGGATTGCCGGGCTCGAGCTCCGCTTGCGCTTCGCTCTCGCTCCGACGACTGTGAACGATGTGGAATGGACTCCTTAGAAAGGAGGTGATCCAGCCGCACCTTCCGGTACGGCTACCTTGTTACGACTTCACCCCAATCACCGACCCCACCTTCGACGGCTCCCCCCCTTGCGGGTTGGGCCACCGGCTTCGGGTGTTGCCAACTTTCGTGGTGTGACGGGCGGTGTGTACAAGGCCCGGGAACGTATTCACCCCGGCGTGCTGATCCGGGATTACTAGCAACTCCGGCTTCATGGAGTCGAGTTGCAGACTCCAATCCGAACTGAGACCGGCTTTGTGGGATTCGCTCACCCTCGCGGGATCGCAGCCCTCTGTACCGGCCATTGTAGCGTGTTTGCAGCCCTGGGCATAAGGGGCATGATGACTTGACTTCATCCCCACCTTCCTCCGAGTTGACCCCGGCAGTCTCCTACGAGTCCCCGGCATTACCCGCTGGCAACATAGGATAAGGGTTGCGCTCGTTGCGGGACTTAACCCAACATCTCACGACACGAGCTGACGACAGCCATGCACCACCTGTGTAGGGCCCGTTAGGACACCCTGTCTCCAGAGCTTTTCCCTACATGTCAAACCCAGGTAAGGTTCTTCGCGTAACATCGAATTAAGCAACACGCTCCGCTGCTTGTGCGGGCCCCCGTCAATTCCTTTGAGTTTTAGTCTTGCGACCGTACTCCCCAGGCGGGGCACTTAATGCGTTAGCGACGGCGCGGATCTCGTTGGTTGAGACCCACACCTAGTGCCCAACGTTTACGGCGTGGACTACCAGGGTATCTAATCCTGTTTGCTACCCACGCTTTCGCTCCTCAGCGTCAGTAATGGCCCAGAGCGGCGCCTTCGCCACTGGTGTTCCTCCTGATATCTGCGCATTTCACCGCTACACCAGGAATTCCCCGCTCCCCTACCACACTCTAGTCACAGCAGTATCGGGTGGCGTCTCAGGGTTAAGCCCTGAGTTTTCACACCCGACTCACTGAACCGCCTACGAGCTCTTTACGCCCAATAAATCCGGACAACGCTTGGTGCCTACGTGTCACCGCGGCTGCTGGCACGTAGTTGGCCGCACCTTCTTCTACAGGTACCGTCATTTTCTTCCCTGCTGAAAGCGGTTTACAACCCTAGGGCCTTCTTCCCGCACGCGGCGTTGCTGCATCAGGCTTTCGCCCATTGTGCAAGATTCCCTACTGCTGCCTCCCGTAGGAGTCTGGGCCGTGTCTCAGTCCCAGTGTGGCTGATCATCCTCTCAGACCAGCTACCCGTCGAAGCCTTGGTGAGCCGTTACCTCGCCAACAAGCTGATAGGCCGCGAGACCCTCCCGATCCGATAAATCTTTCGTCGGTCCACCATGCGGTGGTCAGACGGCATCCGGTATTAGCAAGTGTTTCCACTTGTTATTCCAGAGACCGGGGCAGGTTTCTCACGTGTTACGCACCCGTTCGCCACTAGGTCGTCCCCAATCTTGCGAAAGGTTGGACCTCGTTCGACTTGCATGTATTAAGCACGCCGCCAGCGTTCGTCCTGAGCCAGGATCAAACTCTCCATCAAGAACCGGCTCGACCATCAACCGAAGCTGCTGATCGAAACGATTTGGTGAGAGGTGCGACATCGTCCGAAGGGGAATGCCTTCGTGCCTAGATGCCGCTCCTGTCGGCCGGTGATTAATCCGGCCTGTTTCGACTCTCCCGGCGAACCGGGATTCGTCTGTGTTGTCACCGATTGGGAAATCGGCGACAGAATTGACAGACAGCGTCGCCATGACTTACCCCGAGGGGTTTGTCTCGACTCGCTGCCCGCACTGGCGTTTCGTCTTCTCTTCCGTTTTCAAGGAGCCGAAGCTCGTGGCACTCGCCCCGATTTCTCGGTCGGCGTTGGTGCCGTTGTGGCTCTTGAGCTGGTATTTCCTGCCCGTGAGCGAAGAGAAACGCTACCGACGCAAACCAGTCGCGTCAACCTGCCTCTGAAGAAATTTCCACGAGGTGGTAGCTCTGCTTGCCCTTGCGCAGCAGCGCGTAGCGCCCGTGGAGCAGCCCCAGGTCGCGAATTGCCTGGTCAGGGCCGATTTGTGTGCCGTTCACCCGGACCCCGCGCTGGTCGACGAGGCGCCTCGCCTCGCTCTTGGATGTCGCCAGGCCAATGGTCACGAGCAGGTCGATCGGCTCGTCGAGGGCGTCCGGCGACGCGAACGTGCTCGTCGGCACTTCACCACGGAGGGCGACGAACGCCGACTCGGGCGCCACGGTGGGGTCACCACCGAACAGGACCTCCCCTGCCGCCCGGGCGGCGTCCGCGGCGTCGACGCCATGGACGATCGCGGTGATCTCGTCGGCCAGCTCGCGCTGCGCCCGCCGCCGCTCCGGGGCGACATCATGGTCCTCGAGCAGCCCGCGCACCTCCTCGAGTGGCCGCAGCGAGAACATCGGCAGCTGCTGGGCCACCTCGGCGTCGGAGAGGTTCACGAAGTGCTGGTGGAACTGGTACGGGCTCGTCCTGTCCGGGTCGAGCCACGTGCGGGCCCCGGTGGTCTTGCCGAGCTTGGTCCCGTCCGGAGCCAGCAGGAGGGGCCACGACAGGGCGTGGGCCGTGGTCCCACGGGCCCGGCGGATCAGGTCGACACCCGACACGATGTTGCCCCACTGGTCCGATCCACCGACCTGGAGGACGCACGAACGGTGGTCGTGGAGCCAGAGGTAGTCGTTGGCCTGCAGCAGCATGTAGGAGAACTCGGTGTAGGTGATGCCGTGCTCGCTCTCCAGGCGCGCCCGCACGCTCTCCCGGGCCATCATCTGGTTGATCGTGGCGAACTTGCCGACATCCCGTAGGAACTCGAGGAGTGTGATCGGCTCTGTCCAGTCGCGGTTGTCCACCAGTTCGCCGGCGCCCTCGAGGTCGACGACGCGACTGATCTGGCGCTTGATGGCCGCCACGTTGCGACCGAGCGTCTCGTCGTCGAGGAGGTTGCGCTCGTCCGACCGGCCGCTCGGGTCTCCCACCATCCCGGTCGCGCCGCCGGCCAACGCCAGCGCCGTGTGTCCGGCGTCCTGGAAGCGGCGCAGCATCACCAGCCCGATCAGGTTGCCGACGTGGAGGCTGTCGGCGGTCGGGTCGCATCCGTAGTAGAGCGTGATCGGTCCCTCGGCGAGTCGAGCACTCAGGGCGTCGAGGTCGGTCGACACCTGGATGAGTCCGCGGGCTTGGAGGTCGGCGATCAGGTCCATCGCCTCACATCGTGGCAGAGCGATCCCGCGACGACACCGGTGCGATGCGAGGCCCGGCGCTAGGTTCAGGCGGTGCGTGGCGGACGGGATCCCATCTCGAGGCCAGGTGACCACGGGCCGGCGCTCGACGTCGCCACGTGCCAGCGGATGTTCGGCGACTTCGCCCGGCACTCGGCGACCGCCGCTCCGCTCTACGGGGAGCTGTCCGACGGCGTGGCGGACGACCCCGAGCTCGCTGCGCTGCTCCTGACCGCGCCGGTCGTGCAGCGACAGCCGGTCCTCCTCTTCGCCTGCGTGCACTGGCTCGTGCTCGCCCACCCCGACGAGCCGCTGGCCGCCTTCTATCCCAACGTCGCCGCCCGTCTCGGCGTCGAACGCCCGCCGGGCCCGGCGATCGAGGCGTTCCGGGCGTTCTGCGGCGACCACGCCGCCGACCTGCGCCGTCTGCTGTCCACGCGGCGCACCCAGACGAACGAGATCGGACGGACAGCGCTGTTCCTGCCCGTCTTCGCGCTCGTCGAGCGGGATGCCGGACCGTTCGCCCATGTGGACGTCGGCGCCAGCGCCGGGCTCAACCTGCTCCACCCCTTCTACGACTTCTCGTACGAGCCCGGCGGCGAGATCGGGTCGGGCTCGACGGTGCGCATCACGTGCGGGACGCGGGGCCAACCGCCGATCCCGTCCACCCGCCCGACCGTGGTCTCGGGGACAGGTCTCGACGCGACCCCGATCGACGTTCGCGATCCCGATCAGGCCCGCTGGCTCGAGGCCTGCGTCTGGCCCGACCAGGTCGAGCGATTCGAACGGCTCGCGGCCGCGGTCGCCATCGCCGTGCGAGAGGGGGTCGACGTGCGCCGCGGCGACGCCGTCACCGACGTCGGGGCGCTCGTCGCCGAGGCGGCCGCAGTGGGGCACCCCGTGGTGACCACGAGCTGGGTGCTCAACTACCTCACCTCCGCGCAGCGCCTCGCGTTCGTGGCGGCCCTGGACGCCGCCGGGGCCGAGCGGGATCTTTCGTGGGTCTACGCCGAGAACCCCACGTTGTGCCCTGAGCTGCCCGGGGGGCCCGTCCGCCCACCCTCGGCGAGCGACCCGACGGCGCTCGTGCTGGTCCGCTGGCGGGGCGGGCGACGCGAGGCCGTCCACGTCGCCGACACCCATCCCCACGGCCGCTGGCTCCACTGGCTGGGCACGCCGACCTGACGGTCCGCCGCCGCCCGGTTGCACGTTCTGGGCACCGATCGTGCCATCTCACGATCTGGACACGACCCGTCGCATCCGTGACACGGATGGTGCCCAGAACGGCAAGGAGAAGCGCTGAGTCAGGCGGAGAGGGCCGACTTCACGGCGTCGGGGATCGGCGCCGGCGCGTGCGTGCCCGGCGTGACGCTGACGTAGACCAGCGTCACGACGAATCGCGGCTCGCCCCGGCACGACCCGGCGATGGTGACGTCGAAGCTGGTGCGCCCCCACCGGCTGACCGAGCAGTCGAGAGCGACCACGTCGGGATACGTGGTGCCGGTCGTCCACTCGACCTCGGCCTTCTTCACCATGAAGTCGAACGTCGCCGAGTCGTTCCCGGCCGAGTACATGGCGCCCGGCGGCATGACCGCCTCGAGCCACCTGGCGACGGCGTCGTCGGCGTAGGCGAGGTAGTGGGCGTTGAACACCACGCCCTGCATGTCGCACTCGCCGTAGCGCACCGCGATCGAGTGCCGGAAGGTGGTGCCGACCGGGGCGGCCCCGGCTGAGCTGGTCGCTGTCACGCCGATCTGTGTACCAGGCGGTCGCGGTCGACGGCGAGGCGGTTGCGGAAGTCGGTCAGCTGGCGTTCGATCACCGCCGGGCCGGCAGCGCCGCGGGACGAGCGCTGCTGCACCCCGACCCCGGGGCGGACGAGGGCGGCGGCATCGGGACCGAGACGTTCGTGCCCCGCGGCGAGTTCGCGCAGCGAGGTGCCCGACGCCAGGTGGTCGCGCACGAGGGCCCCGACGATCGCATGCGCCTCCCGGAAGGGTGTGCCCGCCCGGACAAGCCATTCGGCCAGATCGGTGGCGGCCGTGGTCTCACTGTCGGCGGCCGCGGCCATGCGCTCGGGGACGAACGTTGCCGTGGCGATCATGCCGGTGAGGGCGGTGAGCGCCAGCGAGACGTGCTCGACCGAGTCGAACAAGGGCTCCTTGTCCTCCTGGAGATCCTTGTTGTAGGCGAGGGGCAGGCCCTTGAGCACCGTGAGCAGGGCGACGAGGTTGCCGATGAGCCGTCCCGCCTTGCCCCGGGCGAGCTCGGCGATGTCGGCGTTCTTCTTCTGCGGCAGCATCGACGAGCCCGTCGAGTAGCCGTCGTCGAGCTTGGCGAACCCGAATTCCTCACTCGTCCAGAGCACCCACTCCTCGCCGATCCGCGAGAGGTGGATGCCGAGCAGGGCGATGTCGAACAGCGCCTCGGCGACGTAGTCGCGGTCGCTGACGGCGTCGAGCGAATTGTCGAACGGCCTCGAGAACCCGAGCTGGGCGGCGGTGAACTCGGGGTCGATCGGCAGCGACGTGCCGGCCAGCGCGCCCGCTCCCAGCGGCGACACGTCGAGACGTTCGACGGTCGCCAAGAGACGGTCGACGTCACGGGCGAGGGCCCAGCCGTGAGCGAGGAGATGATGCGCCAGGAGCACGGGCTGCGCCCGCTGCAGGTGCGTGTACCCGGGCAGGTAGATGCTGGTGTCGGCGGCGGCCCGATCGACCAGGACGTCCTGGAGGGCGAGGACGCCTTCGGCGACGGCGACGAGCTCGCGTCGGGCCCACAGGCGCAGATCGGTCGCCACCTGGTCGTTGCGGCTCCGCGCCGTGTGCAGCTTGGCCCCGGCGGGACCGGCGATCTCGGTGACCCTCCGCTCGACGGCGGTGTGGATGTCCTCGTCGGACTGGACGAACTGGAACGTCCCGGCAGCCAGCTCCATCGCGGTCACGTCGAGCGCCGCCAGCACGGCATCGCGCTCGGCGTCGGTGATGAGGCCCACCGCAGCGAGTCCGCGCACGTGGGCGCGCGAACCGGCGATGTCGTCGGGCCACAGGCGTTGGTCGAACGACAGGCTGGCGTTGAATCGCATGAGGGCGTCGGCGGGGCCCGACGCGAAGCGCCCGTGCCACAACGTCTTGCCCGTGGTCTCGTCGCTCACCGTCAGGCCTCCAGTCCGGCGAGGTTGCGCAGGCGGTCGGCGAGGGCGGCGCCGCCCTCTGCGGCCTGCGTCTCGGCGGCGACGCAGATGAGCGTGTCGTCACCCGCCACGGTGCCGAGCAGGCCGTCGATGGCGCTGCGGTCCAACGCCGACGCGACGACGTGGGCGCACCCGGGCGGGGTGCGCAGCACGACGAGGTTGCCCGATGACGAGACGTCGGCGACCCACTCCCCCAGCACGCGCCGGAGCTGGTCGAAGGGCGCGATCCGATCGGTCTCGATGGCCGGCAGGGCGTAGACGCTCTGGCCTCCCGGGGCGCGGACCTTGATCACCCCCAGCTCGTCGAGGTCGCGTGACACGGTGGCCTGAGTCGTGGCCAGGCCCTCGCCCTCGAGCAGCTCGAGCAGCTGAGGCTGACTCGCCACGGCGTGCTGGCCGATGAGGCGGGTGATCGTCTGCTGCCGATGCTGCTTAGCGCTCACGGCCTCACTCCGAGCACGAAGGCGAGCGCACCGCGGGCAGCGGGAAGGCGGGCGTGGCCCTGCTGGAACACCCGGCTCTGCGGGCCGTCCATCACCTCGGCCGTCACCTCGAGGCCACGGTACGCCGGCATGCAGTGCATGAACACGGCGGACGGGGCCGCCGCGCTCATCAGGGCCTCGTCGACCGTGAACCCCTCGAAGGCCTGGACCCGAGCGGCCTTTTCGTCCTCCTGACCCATCGACACCCACGTGTCGGCGTGCACGGCGTCGGCTCCGGCGACGGCCTCGACGGCCTTCACGTGATACTCGGCACTCGCCGCGCCGAGCACCACGAAGCGCTCCAGCTCTCCGGGATCGGGACCGAAGCCGTCGGGGCAGGCGAAGGCGAGATGGGCGCCGAGCAGGGCACCGATCTCGCCGAGCGATCGGGCGACGTTGTTGTAGTCGCCGACCCACGCGATGCGTCGTCCGGCGAGCGGTCCGAACGCCGCCTCCATCGTCAACGTGTCGGCGAGCGCCTGCAGCGGGTGGGAGTGGTCCGACAGCATGTTGACGATCGGAACCCCCTCTGTCGCTGTGGCCACGGCGGCCATGCGCTCGAGCAACGAGTGCTGGAAGACGCGGGCCGCGATGACGTGGTGGTAGCCCTGGAGGATCTTGACGATGTCGTCGGCCGGCTCCCGGACGTCGATGCCGACCTCCTCGCCACGGGTGTACACGGGATGGCCACCGAGGTGGAACACGGCCATCTCCATCGAGTGGCGCGTCCGGTTCGAGGGCTTCTCGAAGATCAAGGCCGCACCCTTGCCCTCGAGCGGTCGGCCGAGCGCGGCCGGGGGCTTGGCTGCGAGGTCGAGGATCTGGCGGATCTCCCCAGCGGTGAAGTCGGCGATATCGAGCAGATGGCGCGTGGTCATGACCACTCCCTCGAGGTCGCGGCCTGCGTGGCCGGGGAACGCAGCAGATGGCGCGTGGTCATGACCACTCCCTCGAGGTCACGGCCTGCGTGGCCGGGGCACGCAGCAGATGGCGCGTGGTCATGCCCACTCCCTCGAGGTCGCGGCCTGCGTGGCCGGGGAACGCAGCAGATGGCGTGACTCGCTGGTCATGACAGGACCTCGGTCAAGATGGCGATCGCCTCGTCGATCTCGTCGTCGGTCACGGTGTAGGGCGGCGCGAACCGCAGCGCCGTGGGGGTCACGGGATTGGCGACGAGCCCGCGGTCGAGCAACTCGGCGTAGACCGCCTTGGCGTCGCGGTCGGCGAGCTCGGCGGCGAGCAGCAGGCCGCGCCCACGCACCTCGGTCACGCCCGGCACCGACCGCAGCACGGCGGCGAACCGTTCACCCTGCTTGGCGACGAGGGCAGGGGCGTCGAGGCGGCGCATCTCGGCGAGCACGGCACCGACCGCCGCCGTGGCGATGGCCGTGGCGCTGTAGGTGCTGCCGTGGTCGCCGGCCTCGAACACCGAGGCCACCTCGTCACGGGCCCAACACGCGCCGACGGGCATCCCGTTGCCGAGGGCCTTGGCCAGCGTGACGACGTCGGGGACCACCCCGTCGTGCTCGAAGCCGAACCACGCGCCGGTTCGTCCGAGCCCGGTCTGGATCTCGTCGACGATCATCAGCGCGCCGACCTCGTCGCAGATCTCACGGATCGCCTGGAGGTATCCGGGCGGGGCGACGTTGACGCCGCCCTCCCCCTGGACCGGCTCGATCAGGACGGCCGCGACCGTGCCGTCGACCGCCATCTTCAGGGCGTCGACATCGCCCCAGGCGACGTGGCGGAAGCCCTCGGGCATCGGCTGGAACGGTTCGTGCTTGGCCGGCTGGCCGGTGGCCGCGAGGGTGGCGAGCGTCCGGCCGTGGAAGCTGCCGAACGCGCTGACCACGGTGTGGCGACCACGACCGCCGTACTTCCGTGCCAGCTTGATCGCGCACTCGTTGGCCTCGGCGCCGGAGTTGGTGAAGAACACGCGGCCGGGCTTCCCGGTCACCTCGGCGAGCAGGTCGTCCACGGCGACGGCGGCGCGGATCGCCGGCGGGTTGGCGAAGAAGTTGCTCACGTGCAGCAGCTCGCCGGCCTGCTTCGAGATCGCCTCGGCGATCACGGGATTGGCGTGGCCGAGGGAGGTGACCGCCAGCCCGCACAGGAAGTCGAGGTAGCGCTTGCCGTCACCGTCGAACAGCTCGGTGCCGCGGCCGCGCACGAAGAGTCGTTGCGGCGGCCCGAAGACCTCCATGAACGGCGAGTGGTCGAGCCCCAGGCCGGCATACACGTCAGTGGTCATGATCTCTCTCCGTTCCGTTCAACCGCGTCGCGACCATCGTGCCGATGCCCTCGTCGGTGAACACCTCGAGGAGCAGCACGTGGGCGATGCGCCCGTCGAGGATGTGCGCCCGGCCGACCCCATTGCGCACGGCATGGACGCAGCTGGCCACCTTGGGAATCATCCCGCCGGCGATCGTCCCGTCGGCGACGAGGGCCTCGAGGTCGTCGGCGGTCACCTGCCGGATGAGGCTGGCCGGGTCGTCGACCTGGCGGCGCAGACCCTCGATGTCGGTGAGGTACACCAGCTTCTCGGCGCCGAGCGCCTCGGCGATGGCACCGGCGACGGTGTCGGCGTTGATGTTGTACGCCTGCCCGCTCTCGTCGACGCCGATGGTGGCGACGACCGGGATGAACTCGTCGGCGAGCAGGCCGTCGAGGATCTCGGGGTTCACCGCTGACACGTCGCCGACGAAGCCGAGGGCGGCGTCACGCGGTGTCGCCCGCAGCAGGCCGGCATCCTCGCCGCTGACGCCGACGGCGTAGTTGCCGTGCACGTTGATCGCCGCGACGATCTGCGGGTTCACCTGGCCGACGAGGACCATGCGGGCGATGTCGACGGTCTCGGCGTCGGTGACGCGCAGGCCGTCGCGGAACTCGGTGGTCTTGCCGAGACGCGACATCAGCGAGGAGATCTGCGGGCCACCGCCGTGCACGACGACCGGGCGCATGCCGACGAGACGCATCAGCACGATGTCCTGGGCGAACACCTCGAGGGCGTCGTGGCCGTCGGTGCCGGCGATGGCGTTGCCGCCGTACTTGACGACGACGGTCTTGCCCGCGAAGCGGCGGATGTACGGCAGCGCTTCGACGAGCAGCGCCGCCCGCTGATGCTCGACGTCGAGCATCACGGCATGAGGCCGACGGTCGGGAGACCGGCGGTCTCGTCGAGGCCGAGGGCGACGTTGGCAGCCTGCACGGCGCCGCCGGAGGCGCCCTTGGTGAGGTTGTCGATGGCCGAGATGACGAGGACGTAGCCCGTGCGCTCGTCGTAGCGGGCCGTCACGTGGGCGGTGTTGGAGCCGAGCGTGGCCTTGGTCGACGGCGATGCCGGGGTGACGTGGACGAACGGCTCGTCGGCGTAGGCCTGCGTGAGCGTGGCCAGCAGGGACTCCGTCGACAGCCCGTCGCCGGTCGGCCGGGCGTAACACGTGGCGAGGATCCCACGGTTCATCGGCACGAGGTGCGGCGTGAAGATGACGCTCACGTCGCGGCCGGCGCCGGCCAGGTTCTGTTCGATCTCAGGCGTGTGGCGATGGTCGAGCAGGCCGTAGGCGGTGAGGTTCTCGTCGACCGTGCAGAACGCCGTGGCCTCCTTCGCCGCTCGCCCGGCGCCGGAGACACCCGATGCAGCGTCGACGATCAGTCCCGTCGGGACGATCAGGCCGGCGTCGAGCAGCGGGGCGAGGGCGAGCGTGGCCGCCGTGACGTAGCAACCGGGCGTGGCGACGAGACGAGCACCCTCGAGGTCGCCGCGTGTCCGCTCGGGGAGGCCGTACACGGCCTCGGCGAGCAGCTCGGGTTGGTCGTGGTCGAAGCCGTACCACTGCGGGTAGAGCGACGCGTCCTTGAGCCGGAAGGCCGCCGAGAGATCGACGACGCAGCCGACCTTGCCGACGAGTTGCGGCGCCAGCGCCATCGACGCCTCGTGCGGGAGCCCGAGGAAGACCAGGTCGAGTCCATCGGCGGCCGCCGGGTCGAACGTGTCGAACGTGCGCCCCGGGTAGTGCGCGGCGAGCGATGGGTAGAGGTCACCGAGGGCGACGCCGGCCTGGGTGTCGGCGGTGGCGTAGGCGAGCTCCAGCTCCGGGTGGAGGGCGATCAGCCGAAGCAGTTCGGCGCCGGTGTAGCCCGACGCCCCGAGTATGCCGACACGAACCATGACGCATGATCATACGGAGCGCCGCATGTTCATGCAAGCAGGTACGCGGTTCTCATTTCTTCAAGACCACCGCCGAGTCGCCTCGCGACGATGCAGCTCATGAAGCTCGTCGACGACGAACGCGGAGCCATCGATCTGTTGACCACGCCGCGGACGTGATCGACGAAACCCGTGCTGCGGGTGGCGGGTGGACAGCGACCGCGCATTGCTCGTGGCGAGAGTTCGGCGGCCTGTCTCTGAGCAGCGGTCAGAGCAGCGTCCGGAGGGCCTCCACCCAGGTCCGGCGGGCGTCGTCACCACGCCGATCGTGCTCGTCGCGCAGCTGGGCCCACGACTCGAACGACGTCAAGGTGCTCACCACGGCGACCAGGTCGTCGCGCTGGGTGGGTGCGAGGGGATCGAGCTCCGCGGCGAAGTGCGTGCGCACCTGGCCGGAGAGCAGCGCCCGCCCCTGGTGCAGACCGGCGCCGAAGGCCGTCACCGCGACTCGATCGCGAGCGAGCCGGGCCATCGGCTCGGTCGTCTCGTAGAGCGCGAGGCGCGCGTCCACGAACCGCCCGATCCGCTCGTCGAGCGCCCCGACACCGATGTCGGGGATCTCGAACAGGTGGGCATAGCGCTCGAAGTACCTCCGGACCGTGGCCTGGCGCAGCTCGTCGAGGTTGTCGAAGTACCGGAACAGCGACGCCTGGGACACGCCTGCCCGTTCGGCCACCTGCTCGGCCGTCGGCGGGAGGTGACCCTCGAGGGCCAGATCGATCATCGCCTCGGTGACAGCGAGACGCCCGCGGGTTCGGCGAGCCCGACGGCCATCGACGGGCTCCGCCTGCCCGTGTGCCGTCCCGCCGAACCCGCGGTCCGTGCCAGCGCCCACCCCATCTTCGACGCCGGCACCATCTCGTTGCTCCACCGGTTGTGAGAGTATCACACGCGAAACAAATTGACACCCTCTCTCTCAAAAGTTACGTTCGGCCAGGGAGGGACACATGACACAGCCAGTCTCGGGCCGCATCGGTCGGACCGCCGCCGAGTCGGAGCCGTGGTTCGAGGAGGCACCACATCCCGGCGAGGATGCGCCGAACGTCGTCATCGTGCTCCTCGACGACACCGGCTTCGCGCAACTCGGCTGCTACGGGTCGTCGATCGACACCCCGCACATCGACGCCCTGGCCGCGGACGGCCTGCAGTTCACCAACTTCCACGTGACGCCGCTCTGCTCGCCGACCCGAGCGGCGCTGCTCACCGGACGCGCCCAGCACGCCGTCGGGATGCGGACGGTCGCCAACTTCAACACCGGGTTCCCCAACCAGCGGGGTCACATCAGTGAGCGCGCCGCCACCGTGGCCGAGATCCTCCACGACGCCGGGTACGCCACGTTCTGCGCCGGCAAGTGGCATCTCGCCCCGATCGACGAGTGCTCGGCCGCCGGGCCGTTCCGGCACTGGCCGCTGGCGCGCGGTTTCGACCGGTTCTACGGCTTCCTCGACGGCGAGACCGATCAGTTCCACCCGCAACTGGTCGCCGACAACCACCCGGTCGACCCCCCGTACGGGCCGGACGACGGCTACCACCTCAGTGAGGATCTCGTCGACCAGGTCCTGCGGATGATCGCCGACAGCCGCGGCGTGCGCCCCGACCGGCCGTTCCTCGCCTACGTCCCGTTCGGGGCCACCCATGCGCCGCACCAGGCGCCCACCGCCTACCTCGCCAAGTACCGCGGCGCGTTCGACCACGGCTGGGACGTGGAACGGCACCGCGTGTGGGAGCGTCAGCTCGAGCTCGGCGTGATCCCCCGCGGCACCGCGCTCGCGCCGCGCAACCCGGGCGTCGACGCCTGGGACGACCTCCCCGAGACGCAGCAGCGGCTGGCCTGTCGCCTGCAGGAGGCCTTCGCCGCCTTCCTCGACCACACCGACGCCCAGATCGGGCGCCTCGTCGACGGGCTCCGCCGGCTCGGGGTGCTCGACGACACGCTGCTGTTCGTGATGGCCGACAACGGGGCGTCGCAGGAGGGCGGGCCGTTCGGCGTGATGCACGAGATGAAGTTCTTCAACGGCATCCTCGAGACCCCCGACGAGGCGATCACGCGGATCGACGAGATCGGCGGCCCCCACAGCCACACCAACTACCCGTGGGGGTGGGCGCAGTGCGGCAACACGCCGTTCAAGTGGTACAAGCAGAACACCCACGAGGGCGGCGTCCACGTTCCGATGGTGCTGCACTGGCCGGCCGGGATCGCCGCCGGCCAGCGCGGCACGCAGCGCAGGCAGTTCGTGTACGTCGCCGACGTCGTCCCGACGATCTACGACCTCCTCGGCATCACTCCCCCGCCGGTCCGGCGCGGCCTCGACCAGCTCCCGGTCACGGGCCACTCGTTCGCCTCGGTCCTCGCCGACGCAGCGGCTCCGGCGACCAACGAGGTGCAGTACTTCGAGATGACCGGCAGTCGGGCCATCGTCGCCGGGCGGTGGAAGGCGGTGTGCCGTCACGTCGCCGGCGCCGACTACGACACCGAACCGTGGGAGCTCTACGACCTGACCACGGACGCGTCCGAGTGCCACGACCTGGCCGGCGAGTTCCCCGACCGCCTCGACGCGCTGGTCGACCTGTGGTGGGACGAGGCGGCGGAGCACGGGGTGCTGCCCCTCGACGACCGCGGCGTCGAGCTCTTCGGCGCCCGCTTCCGTGAGCGTTCGGCCCATCCGCCGGCGCGCCGCTACGTGTACCGACCGCCGATGTCGCCGATCCCGGCTCAGGCGTCGGCGGCGATCGGCGGCCGCAGCTTCGACCTGACCGCGAGGATGTCGCGGTGCACCGGTGACGACGGCGTGCTGTGGGCGACCGGCACGGAGAACTCGGGGATCTCCGTCTTCGTCCAGGACGACCGCCTGGTCGTCGACTACAACGCCTTCGACGCCCACACCATCGTCGAGTCGAGCGTGCCGGTGCCCGCCGGTGACGTGGAGGTGACCGCCCGCTTCCGGCGCGGCGACGGCCGCAGCGGCACCGTCGAGCTCGCCGTGGATGGCGTGCCGGCCGGGCGCGCCGACATCGCGCTGTACATGCGCATGATCTCGTCGATCGGCACCAGCATCGGTTCCGACGCCGGGTCGGCCGTGTCCCGGCGCTACGCCGCGCCGTTCGCCTTCTCCGGCACGCTCCACGAGATCGTCATCGAGCTCGTCTCGCCGCCCGCTCCCGGCACGGCGGACGCCGCGCAGCGGGCGGAGCTCGCTCGCCAATGAGCCTCCTCGTCACGGTGCTGGGCACCGGCAGCCCGATCCCGGCACCCGATCGCGCCGGACCGGCGACATTGATCTCGACCGGGCCGGCGCGCACCGACGACCATTACCTCGTCGACGCCGGTCGCGGCGTCCTGATGCGCCTGGCCGCGCTCGGGATCGGCGCCGGCGATCTCTCCGCCGTCCTGTTGACCCATCTGCACAGCGACCACATCACCGACCTCAACGACGTGATCACCACCCGGTGGGTGATGTCGCTTGCGCCGGCCCCGTTGCGGATCATCGGCCCGGCCGGCACGCGCGCCGTGGTCGACCGACTCCTCGAAGCGCTCGGACCCGACATCAGCTATCGGACCGCCCATCACCGGGATCTCGCCGGCGATCATCTCGTCGAGGTCACCGACGCCACGCACGGCCCGCTGGGCGTCCCCGGCCGGGTCGCTGTGCGCTGCGCGGCCACCGACCACCGCCCCGTGGAACCGAGTCTCGGCTATCGCTTCGAGTCGCTCGGCGCGAGCGTCGTGACCGCCGGCGACACCGTCCCGTGTCCCGGTCTCGACGCGCTCTGTGCCGGCGCCGGCGCCCTCGTGCACAGCGTGATCCGCAAGGACGTCATCGCCGGTGCCCCGGTCCAGCGCCTCCGCGACATCCTCGACTACCACTCGTCGCCCGATCAGGCCGGCGCCACGGCCGCTCGCGCCGGCGTCGGCACGCTCGTGCTCACCCACTTCGTTCCCCCGCCGGCACCCGGGACGGAGGACGAGTGGCGTGCCATCGCCTCCCGCACGTTCGCGGGCCGCATCGAGATGGGCCCCGATCTCCACCGCGTCGACGTCCCACCCACCACCACGACCACGACCACCACGACCACCACGATCCCCCGGAGCGACTGACCGATGGACATCCTGCGCACCCCCGACGACCGCTTCGAGGGGCTCGACGGCTTCCCGTTCGCGCCGCACTACGCCGAGATCCCCGACGGTGACGGCGGCACGCTGCGCGTCCACTACCTCGACGAGGGTCCGGCGGAGGCGTCACCCGTCCTGCTGATGCACGGCGAACCGTCGTGGAGCTACCTCTACCGCCACATGATCGGGCCGCTGGTCGTAGCCGGTCACCGGGTCATCGCCCCCGATCTGGTGGGCTTCGGCCGGAGCGACAAGCCGGTGGCGACCACCGACTACAGCTACGCCCACCACGTCGACTGGATGTCGGCCGTCGTGTTCGATGCCCTCGACCTCCACGACATCACGTTCTTCGGCCAGGACTGGGGCGGCCTGGTCGGCCTGCGGTTGGTCGCCGCCGAGCCCGAGCGGTTCGCCCGCGTCGCCGTCGGCAACACCGGGCTCCCCACGGGGGACGGCCGGCCCAGCGAGGCGTTCCTCGCCTGGCAGCGGTTCTCGCAGGAGACGAAGGACTTCCCCGTCGGTGCGATCGTCAACGGCGGCTGCGTCACCGACCTGCCGCCCGAGGTCATCGCCGCGTACGACGCGCCGTTTCCCGACGACTCGTACAAGGCGGGAGCACGGATCTTCCCGTCGCTCGTGCCCACCAGCCCCGACGACCCGGCGGCGGAGGCCAACAAGCGTGCCTGGCAGGTGCTGGCGACGTTCGAGCGGCCCTTCCTCACATGCTTCAGCGACAGCGACCCCATCACCAAGGGCGGCGCCGCGCCTTTCCTGGCCCGGGTGCCCGGCACCAACGGTCAGGCCCACACGACGATCACGGGCGCGGGACACTTCCTGCAGGAGGACAACGGGCGGCAACTCGCCGAGGTCCTGGCCGCGTTCATCGCCGCCACCCCGTCGGGGTGAGATGCGCCGACGGTCCGATCTCATCGCCCTAGCATGAGGTCGTGGTTCCAGGGACCTCGATCGCGAAGGGGCGGCTGCTCGTGGCGACGCCCGTGCTCGACGACCCGAACTTCGCCCGCACGGTCGTCTACATCGTCGAACACCACGACGACGGGGCGCTCGGGCTCGTCCTCAACCGGCCGAGCTACGAACAGCTCGACGATCCCCTCGACCGGTGGGTCGACGTCCAGTCGTCGCCGCCGCGGGTGTTCTCCGGCGGGCCGGTCGAACCCGACGCCCTGATCGCCCTGGCCCGCACGAAGCAGCCGGCGGTCCCCCCCGACCCCACCACCGACGCCGACGAGGACGACGAGGACACCTACCTCGCCCCGCTGTCGGGCACCATCGCCTCGGCCGACCTGGCCGCCGATCCGGCCCTGGTGGCCGGCAGCATCGACGGCCTGCGCGTGTTCCGCGGCTACGCCGGCTGGTCGCCGGGTCAGCTCGAGATGGAGATCGGGACCGGTTCGTGGCTGGTCGTCGACTCGGTGGAGTCCGACATCTTCACCGACGAACCCGACGAGCTCTGGCGTGTCGTTCTGCGCCGGCAGCCGGGCCGCCTCGGCTGGCTCGCCGAGGCCCCCGACGATCTGTCCTGGAACTGATCGCCGGGGCCGGCGGTCCGCTCACGCCCGCAGCGTGGCGCCGAGCTTGGCCGTGGCCGTCGTGACCGACTTGACCACCGTGGCGACGTCGTCGTCGGTCAGCGTGCGGTCGGCCGCTTGCAGTCGCAACCGGTACGCCAGGCTTCGCGAGCCGTCGGCGACGCCCGCGCCACGGTAGACGTCGAACAGCTCCAGGCCCACGAGCAACGAGCCCGCACCCTGCCGGATCGCCTTGTCGACCTTCTCCGCAGGCACGTCCTCGGGAACCACGAAGGCCAGGTCGAGGTCGCTCGAGGGGTGACGGCTGGTGGGCTTCCACCGGGCGGCCTTGGGCTCGGCGGCGAGGACCCTGGTGAGGTCGAGCTCGAGAACGGCGACCCGTTCGGTGATGTCGAACGCCTCCAGCACCTCCGGCGCGATCTCCCCGACGGCGCCGACGCGGTCGCGGCCGGCGATCAGGGTGGCCGAACGGGTTGCGTGCATGCCGGCGGGCACGGACGACTGGTCGATCCGCGCCCCGATCCCCATCGCCGACGCGATCTCACGCCAGGCCGCCATCGCCGCCGGAGCCTCCTGGCCGGCGAGCACGACAGCGAGCTCCTCGCGCTCGTCGGGCAGCTCCGCGATGTTCGGTGGGGTCCCGGGCGGGTAGATGTGGCCGATCTCGAACAGGGCCACGCCCGGGCGGCGGTGCGACTCGTTGAACGCCACGGCGGCGAGCAGGCCGGGCCGCAGGGACGTGCGCAGCACGTTCTCGTCGGCGACCAGCGGATTGGTGATGTGCAACGCCTCGGCCGGCAGCCCGGCGGCGGCGAGATCGCCGGCCGAGAGGAACGGCGACGGCATCACCTCCGACAACCCGAGACCGATGAGCACGCCACGCAGCTGGCGCCGCCGCTGCTGCACGGGGGTCAGGTGTCCGTGGTTGGGCGACAGCGGGACCTGGGTGGGCACGCGGTCGTAGCCGTAGTGGCGGGCGATCTCCTCGATCACGTCGATCTCGGCGGCGCTGTCGGGCCGCCACGTCGGCAGCGTCACCGACAGCTCGTCGCCGTCGACGGCGGTCACGGTGTAACCGATCGGCGCGAGCAGGTCGGCGATCTCGGCGGCCGTCAGGGACACGCCGATGATGCGGTTGGCCTGGCTGACCCTCGTGACGCACGAGCGATCGGCCGACGGCAACGACTCGGCCCGGGCATCGACGCCGCCTGCGTGGACGACGAGGGCGGGGCAGGTCTCGGCCAGCAGCTCGGCGAAGCGGGCGATCGCCGTGTCGATCGAGTACGGGTCGACTCCCCGCTCGAAGCGGGCGGAGGCATCGCTGCGCAGCCCGGTGCGGCTGACGGTCGATGCCACACCGATCGGCTCGAACCAGGCGATCTCGAGGGCGACGGTGTCGGTGGTGTCGGCGATCTCCGTGTTGGCCCCGCCCATGATCCCGGCGAGACCGATCGGCGAGTCGGCGCCGTCGCAGATCAGCAGGTCGTCGGCGGTGAGCACGCGGTCGACGTCGTCGAGGGTGACGAGGTGCTCGCCGTCGGCCGCCCGACGGACGCGGATCGCGCCACCACCGAGGGTGGCGAGGTCGTAGGCGTGGTTGGGCTGGTTCAGCTCGAGCATCACGTAGTTGCTCACGTCGACGACGTTGTTGATCGGACGCTGACCGACGGCGCGCAGGCGGGCAGCCATCCACGGCGCGCTGGGTCCGACCACCACACCCGACAGCACCGTGGACGTGAACCGCCCGCAGCGGTCGCCGTCGACGATGTCGACCGGCACGCTGCGGGCGTCGCCGGTCACGGAGAGCGTCGGCGCCGGCGGGCGGAACTCGAGCCCGAGATGGGCGGCGAGGTCGCGCGCCACGCCGACGTGGCCGTAGGCGTCGGGGCGGTTGCGGGTCACGTCGATGTCGAGCACGACGTCGGCCACCAGACCGACGACGTCGCCGTACGGCACGCCGACCGGGCTGTCGGGCGGCAGCACGAGGATGCCCGAGTGGTCGGTGCCGAGCCCGAGCTCGCGAGCCGAGCACAGCATCCCGTCGGAGTCGATGCCGAGGATGCCGCGCGAGCCGATGGTGCGGCCGTCGGGCATCTCGGTGCCGAGCGTGGCGAGCGGCACGACGTCGCCGGCGCCGAAGTTGGACGCCCCGCACCACACGTGGCGCACCGCCTCGTCACTCGTGCCGTCGCCGGCGTCGACCCAGACCCGTTGCACCTTGGCGGCCTCGGGATGGGACTCGGTGCGCAGCACCCGGGCCGTGATCACGCCAGCGACGCCGCCGACGTGCTCGACGTCCTCGACGGGGAGCCCGAGGCGCGACAGGGCATCGGACACGGCCTCGACGTCGCTCGGGAAGTCGGCGTACTCCTGCAACCAGTTGAGTGAGATCTTCATTCGTCGCCTCCTTTCAGGCCTTGTCGGTCAGAACTGCTCGGCGAAGCGGATGTCGCCGGTGAACATCTCGCGGAGGTCGTCGATCTGGTGCCGCTCGCGAGCCATGCGGTCGATGCCGAAGCCGAAGGCGAACCCGCTCCACTCCTCGGGATCGATCCCACCGGCGCGCAGCACGTTGGGATGCACCATCCCGCAACCGCCCAGCTCCAGCCACTCCCCCGACGGGGTGCGGATGTCGAACTCGGCCGACGGCTCGGTGAACGGGAAGTAGCTGGGCCGCAGGCGCGAGGAGAAGCCGGGTCCGAAGAACGCCTTGGTGAACGCCTCGATCGTGCCGGCGAGGTGTCCGAGGTTGATGTCCCGGTCGATGACCAGACCCTCGATCTGGTGGAAGACCGGCATGTGCGTCGCGTCGGGCGTGTCGCGGCGGAACACCCGGCCGGGTGCGACGAGGTAGAGCGGCGGCTCGCCGGCGAGCATCGCCCGGATCTGCACGGGCGACGTGTGCGTGCGCAGGACGGTGGTGCCTGGCGGGGCGCCGGCGTGATCGACGAACAGGGTGTCGAACTCGTTGCGAGCCGGGTGCGTCGCCGGCATGTTCAGCGCCTCGAAGTTGTGCCAGTCGGTCTCCACCTCGGGCCCTTCGGCGACCACGAAGCCGAGGCCGATGAAGACGTCTTCGAGTCGCTCCCATGCCTGCGTCACGACGTGGGCGTGGCCGCGGCGGGGGGTGACGACGTACTCGGTGAGGTCGAGGCGCTCGGCGGCGACCCGGGCCTCGCGCTCGGTGACGGCCAACGCGCCGCGGCGCTCGGCGAGAGCATCGGCGACCGCTCGCTGCGCCTCGTTCAACAGCCGCCCGATGGCTTTGCGGTCCTCGATCGACTCCACCGATCCGAGCCCCGACTTCAGCATGGCGAGTGCCCCCCGCTTGCCGAGCAACTCGGCGTCGAGGCGGGCGATGTCGTCGAGGGTCTGCGCGGCGCCGATGCTCGCCAGCGCGGCGTCGCGGGCCGCGCCGATGTCAGCGCTGGTGGGAGTGGTCACGGTCGTTCCTTTCGTCGCGTCGTCGTATTCAGGCGGCCCTGCAGCGGGCCCTACTAGCCGTCCCGGGTGAAGCCGGGGCGGCTACCGAAATCGGTGCGGCGAAAACGTCCACGTCACGGGCACCAGGCTAGCAGCGTGCGCACGCCGCGGGCCGTTCCGGTTCCCGGCGGCGGCCCGGAGGGCGGGAGCGGGGCGATGCCGCGAGGGATCGGATGGCTGCCCTTGGTCAACCAGTGATCGAATAGCATTTTATTATGTTCTGGTGGCTCCTTCAAAGGCATTCGTGGCTCTCTATTTCGGTAAAAACGTACATTTGTCCTTGCTCCTGACCAGACCATCGAGTAGTGTCGGACCATGGAAGAGGACCCGAACAGCACGTCGTGGCTGGATGCCCGCGTCGATGCGCAACGGGTGCTTCGCGACGAGGTCGCCGACCTGGCATCTCAGATCGACGACGCCACGGCGAGCCTGCACAAGCTGCTGGCCGACCACGTCGAGGGCAGCTCCCTGCGCGAGCTGTCCGCCCTGCTGGCCGCCGCCCATCGCGGCCGGGCCACCCTCGAAACCGCCGTCGCCGTCGTGGCGTCGCACTGTGATCGCCTCCAGCAATTCTCCTTCGACGGCCACGCTTGCGTGCGTTCGTGGGTGGCCGCGGTCTGCCACACCACCCACGACGACGCGACCCGCATCGCCGGCCTCGCCGAACTGTTCGCGTTGATCCCCCGCGCCGAGCAACTCGTCAAGGACGGCACCCTCGGCATCGAACAGGCCCGCGAGATCGTCCGGCTCGTGCGCAACCGGCGGATCAGCAACGACGGCATCGTCGCCTCGTTCGACTCGATCGTCGACGCCGCCAACGACGTCACCGCCGACCAGTTCCATGCCTTCATCACCGACCTGCGGGACCGCCTCGACGCCGACGGCGCCCAACGCCGCCACGACACCGCCGCCTTCCACCGCCATGCTCACGTGTCCACCGTCGGCGAGGCCACCTACGTCGACGCGATGCTGCCGGTGCTCGAGGGCGAGTTCGTCAAGGAAGTGCTCGAAGCGTTCAAGCAGGCCGAGTACCTCGCCGACATCGACGCCGTCCGTGCCCGACGAGCCCCCGACGATCACCGCGACCTCGACCAGGGCGATCTTCCCCGATCCGCATCGCAGCGGTCCGGTGACGCCCTCGTCGCCGTGTTCCGCGCCGCCGCCAACGCTCCGCTCGGCGGCAAGCCAGTCGAGGTCGAACTCGTGGTGGTCATCGACCAACCGTCCTTCGAACAACAGCTGCTCGACCTCGTCGACCCGTTCCACGAAAAGCGCCTCGCACTCACCCGCGTCCTCAACGCGCTCGACCAGGCCGCCCCACCACGCGACCACTGCGCCGGCGTCACGCTGGGCCGAACCGAGGGCTGCGGCGAGACCGACGGCAACTACACCGTCGACCACGCCGTCGATCGCCAGCCGTTCGCCGGAGTCGGCGGGCGCCAAGGTGGCACCGGCGACGCCATCGACCGCTTCGCCCAGCAGACCCGCCCGCTGAGCCGTCTCACGACGGGACCATCGGCCCCGGCTGATGCGGCGGTCGTCGCCCTGCTCTTCGGCCACGTCCGCCGGGTCGTCGTCGGAGCCGACAGCGTTATCATCGACGCCGGCCGCCGACGACGATGTTTCACCGACAGCGCCAAACAGGTCGCTGTCACCCAGTCGCTGCTCGACGGCTACCGAGGGCGATGTACGTGGCCGGGCTGCCGGAGTCGCCACCTGCAGACCGACCACGCGACCGAATGGGACGACCTCGGCACCACCTCACCGGGGAACGCCGACCGATTGTGCGCCTTCCACAATCTCGTCAAGACCGGCCGCGGTTTCACCGCCCGCCGAACCACCCACGGCTGGACCTTCTGCCGCCCTGACGGCACCGCCATCACGACTCCCTGACGTCGCGTCGACGCGCCCGCCCCAACGGCGGGCGCGTCGACGCGTCGCGGGTGACGAGAGTGTCGGCGTCGTACCGGGAGGCGGGGACCGGGGATCACGATGTGAGGTCGGACTTCACGCAGCAGGGGGTGTGGTCGATCACGGCCATGTCCGACCCGCGATCAGCACAGCACGGGGAGCAATCATGACCATCAACCACATCCCCACGCCGACAACCGCTCAGCGTCGAACCGGCCGGACCTCCGTCCTCGCAGGCATCGGCGCCGTCGCTCTAGCGGCCGCCGCGATCGCCGGGCTGTCGACCGCCTCGGCCGCTGGCACCACCGGCAGCGAAGTTCTCGACACGCTCGAAGTCGACATCGCCGAGGACGGCACACGGTTCGTCATCGATGAGGCCCCGGTGTTCGACGACGGGTTCCCGGCCCATGGCAACGCGTTCATCACCCAGGGTTACATCTACCCGGCGGGCACCCTGACCGGCAGCAACGGGGTCAACCCCGACGGCAGCGCCGAGTTCCCCGGCGAAGTGATCGGCGAGTGGAGCTGCACGGGCTACTTCATCGGCGACGGCGCCCACGCCACCGAGGGAGCGTGGGTGTACACCACCCAGCTGTTCGCCTTCGGCGACAATCCCGGCAACGGTGCCGAGACCATCGTCGTCACCGGCTACGAAGGCGCCGAGGTCGGCGCCATCGTCACCGGAGCGATCACCGGCGGCTCAGGGAGCTACGCCAGCGCGATCGGTGACGCCAACCAGGAACTCCTCGGGATCAACAATCCCGATCTGCCCACGATGGGCATCAACAAGACCGTCGAGCTCAACATCGAGCAGCGGTAGCGACACACCGACAGGGGTGCTGGTCTCTGCCGGCACCCCTGTGATGGCGCCGCAACAGCACTCGTACGCGCCGCGAAGGCGACGACAGCGAAGGAATTCACCAATGGACGCACCCACCACCCCGTTCTTGCTACAGCTCCTGGCCGAGGCCCGACTCGAAGACTTGCGACGCATCGCCGGACACTCCCGGCGCCGACGCACGTTGCCACACCGACCACGCCGACCGCACCGCGGCTGATCGATCACCTCACAAGAGACACATCGAACCGAAGACATGACCAAGACACAGTCGATCGGTGTTCGGCGCGCCGCGTCGGTACCCAACGACGGTTCCCGTCCTCGTTCTGGACGTGACCGGCCATGTTCACGACGAGCCGGTCTTGCCCGATCCGGCGCCTCACCGAGCTGTTCTTGTCAGACGAGGCACGGGTGCACTCACTCAGATCACGACTCGGCGATGTTCCCGCAACCAAGGGCTGCGGCCAGGCTGTCCGACGGTCGGTTGCCGGACAGCGACGAATCGAGGGGGAGGACGCGGCGCACCTCGACGTCGAACTCGTCGCTGGAGAACGTCTTCATCACGCACGTGCCGGCGAGCAGATCGACGTAGGCGGAGTGCTCGACGGGATACCGATCGGCGTCGGCGTAGCGATTGCGCACCTCGTCGACCGTGACGAGGTAGCCCACCTGCTCGTCGCGATACCACCGCGGGGTGGGGTCGATGGCGCGCAGCACTCCGCGCACGACGAGCGGCTCGGGCGGCAGCCACGGCCCGTACGACTCGACGACGATCTGGGCCCCCGGCGGCACGACCTCGAGGATGTAGTTGCGCGCCGCCGTCCACGGGTCCTCCTCGACGCGTACGAGCGTGCGGACGGTGAGCGCGGCGGGGAGCAAGAAGGCCAGGCCCGAGGCCACGGCAACGGCCCGCCGGCTGTCGGCGGCGATGTGGGCGACGCCGACGACGACGGCCACGGCGGCGAGCGCGGCCAGCCCACCCGACAGCACCAACATGTTGCGGTCGAAGCGAGTGACGTACGTGGCGAGCACGCCGATGTAGGCGACGGCGGCGATGGTGACCGGTGCGGTCCGCAACCGGAACCGGCGATCGAGCGCGATGACGACGGGGACGGCGAGGAGCGCCGGACCGACCATCCGCCCGATCGTCGCCAGGTAGTACCAGGCGGCGCCGCCCTCGTACCCGGGATGACCGTTGCGGTAGTGGCCCTGCTCGCGGCGGAACCAGAACCAGTAGGTGTCGATGTCGATGATCGTCTGCGGGCTCGTGAGGGCGAAGGCGACCACCGCCGCTACCCCGGCCGCGCCGAGCAGCGCGGCGGCGCGGCGTAGCGGCGGCCGCTGGACGGCCACTGCGACGGCGATGCCGACCGAGACCAACACGGCGTTGAACTTGCTGGCGGCGGCGAGCCCCACCATCGCGCCGGCGACGACGGCTCGGCGCAGGGAGAGCCGCTCGGCGAGGAAAACGGCGGCGAGCAGCGCGGCGGTCGAGAAGGCCCCGGCGAACGGGTCCGGTGTCACGGTCGCGCCGAGGCGGACGTCGAGTGGGTTGACGGCGACGAGTGCGGCAGCGAGCAGGGCCGCCGCGGTGCGTCCCGACATCCTGCGGGCGAGGGCCGCCGCCAAGAGGATGTTGACGCAGCTGGCCAGCAGGGTCACGACCCGCATGACCACGATGGCGCCGGTGTTCACCGATCGCGTCGCTCCAGGCGACGAGAACTCGATGGGTGTGTCGGCGTCGCCGATCGTGGCGTCCCACAGCGTCAGCGCCGCGGCCTCGACGTTGAACATCAGCGCCGGGTAGCTGTACACGGTCGTGTCGGTGGTGCGTTGCTCCACCATGGCGGCGACGGCGATGATGCTGCGGCTCTCGTCGGGATTGTGGGTGAAGGGCAGCTGGGCGACCATCGGGGCGACACGCAGCAGGGCACCGACCAGCACGACGGCGAGCACCCAGGGGCCCCCGACGGCCCGCAGGCGGCGCCACACGCCGCTCGGCGCCGTCATCGGTCGGGGTCCGCGCCGACGGCGGCCGCGATGACCGGTTCGAGCCGGGTCCACAGCTCGATGCTCGCCTCCGGGGTCAGGTGGGCACCGTCGGGCCGGCGCTCGACGATGTTGTGGGTGAGGTCGGCGCCGTCGCACAGCCAGTTGCGATAGTCGCTCACCACCGCGGCGTCGTCGGCGCCGGCCAGCACGGCGGCGAGCTCGGCGTTGACGGCGTCGATCCGTTCGGCGTCGTGCTCCTCGCCGGCGGTGTCGGCCGCCGCCCACGTGAAGCACGGCACCTCCAACCAGCGGATCGGTGCGTCGGTGACGGCGCGGATCTCGTCGACGGCCGCCGCAACACCGGCACCGAACGCACGGCGCCAGTCGTCGGTGCCGACCTCCAGGCGTTCGCCGCCGTCGTCGAGATCGAACAACTGGCGCAGCCCGAACGAGACGAGTACGACGTCGGGGTCGGTGGCCGCGAGGCCGGTCCCCCAGTCATCGCTGCGCCCGGCGCAGGCGTCCGACGAGCCGAACGTCGCAGCGCCGGTGTAGATCACGTCACCCACCACGTCGCACTGAGCGTGGAACACGGTGGAGACCCGGTAGGGCAGGTCCGTCGGGACGTTGCCGCCGATCACCCACGCGCTCGAGTCGCCGAGCAGCAGCACCTCGGGCAGACCCCGTGTGGGTTCGTTCGAAACGGCCGGGCCGTCGGCGCCGCCGATGAGGACGCCGCTGGTGTCGGCCGACGACGTCGCCGCCCCGTCGCCGATCGTGGTGACGGCAACGATGGCGAACGTGGCGGCGACCGCCGACGTGACGACGGCCGCTGGGTGCGACACACGGACCCGGCCGGAGTGGATCGGGTGCTCGACGAATCGGAACGTCAGCTCGGTCAGGGTGAGGGCGACGGCGACCCGGAGCACGTCGAGCCAGAACGGACTCAGCTCGACGTGGGGCGGCGAGAGGTAGACGATCACCGGCCAGTGCCACAGGTAGAACGAGTACGTCCGCACCCCGAAGCGCGTCAGCCACCGATTGGCGAGGACCGCCCGCACGGGTCCGGTGCTCATCACCGTGCAGGCGTAGACGAGCGCGACGGCCACCCCCGAGATCAGCACGAACCCGCCCCTCGTGTACACCCACCGGGTGCGCTCGTCGAGGGTCAAGGCGAGCGTGGCCCACGCGGCGAGGGCGCCGACGCCGATCGCCGTCGCCGCCGCCGGTCCGGGACGGCGGCGCACGCCACCAGGCCCGATGGCCACGGCGAGCATGCAACCGGCGATCAGTGCCTGGGCGCGCGTGTCGGTGCCGAAGTAGGCGCGCGACGGATCGCCACCACCTCGGGAGATCACGGCCATCCACACGGCCGACGCCACCAACAGGACGCCGAGGATGGCGAGCATCCGCCGTGGTCGCAGGCCGGTCAGGCGGGCGATCACGATGAACAGCAGCGGCCACACGACGTAGAACTGCTCCTCGACCGCCAGCGACCAGGTGTGCAGGAGGGGCGACTCCTGGAACGAGGCGAAGTACGACCGGTCGGTGACGACGAGGTTCCAGTTCGCCACGTAGAGCAGCGTCGACAACGCCTCCCGGCGCAGCGTGCCGAACGTGCTGACACCGCCCCGCACCCACGCCCACACCATCACGGCCGACAGGATCACGAGCAGCGCCGGCCCGAGGCGGCGGAAGCGGCGGACGTAGAAGCGACGCAGGCTGATCGCCCCGGTCCGGTGATGTTCGCCGACGAGCAGCGACGTGATGAGGAATCCGGACAGGGCGAAGAACACGTCCATGGCGACCCATCCGCCGGGCAGCTTGGTGATGCCGTCGAGGTGGTAGCCGAGGACGAGCAGCATCGCCACGCCGCGCAGGCCGTCGAGCGCGGGCACCCGCGCCGGGCTCGGCGACGGAGGGCTCGAGTCGCTCAGCACGTGAGCGCCCCGCCGCTCTCGACCGTCTGCGGCTCGGCGGACGGCGGCTCGAGGAGCACGAGCTGGTAGTCCATCATCGAGCGGTACTCGAGATCGACCCACCGCTCGAACGCGTCGGCGTCGCCTGCTGGGAGCTCGACGAACCCCCAGGCGCGCCACTCCTTCATCGATTCGGCCAGGCCCCGCGCCGACCGGTCCGAGGTGAGCACGAGCTGGAGGACGTCGATGGCACCTCCGGTGGTTGCCTCGGCCCGCTCCGTGTCGATCTCGATCGATCCCGCCCGGAGCTGGTCGGCGAAGTGCGCCTGCAGCTCGCGCAGCTCGGCCCGCTCCTCGTCGCCGAACGCGGCGACCTCGGCGAGCACCACCGAGTCTGCGGGCAGTTCGAGCAGATCGCCGGCGACCAGGCGCACCCGGGGATACGTCCCGGCCGGAGCGCATCGCGACGAGCCGAACCGGTACAGGTTGGTGTTGCCGGGTGGATAGCGGAACTCGATGCCGGCCCGCTGCAGCTCGGTGAGCACGACGAACGGGTAGGCGTTGCCGAACAGCCCGCCCGAGAGGTCGACCTCGACGGTCCGGGGGAACGTCGGGCTGGAGAACGCCCGGGCGAGCTCGGCGCGCAAGGGCCGGCCGACGCGATCGGCCGCCGCCTCGTCACGGGCCACGGTGGCCACCGGGTACCGCGGCCAGGCGGCGAGCACGCACAGCCCGACGAGGGCGGTCGGGGCGAGGACCGCGATGACGCGGTCGGCGGGGGCGGGAATCGAGGGCAGCGATGCCAGCCCGACGGCCAGGACGATGGACACGAAGGCGCCGACCGCCCAGATCCAGTAGTAGTTCTGCGGCACGAGCCCGAACACCGACGGGGGGATCCGGGCCGCCCCGACCGATCCCGCGACGAGCGCACCGAGCCCGGCGGCACCGGCGAGTGCCGCCGCCCGGCGACCGGTGCGGAAGCCGGCGACGGCCAGCGCGCCGAGGAGGCCGACCCAGACCACCATGGTGGCCCACGCGGCGGCTGCCGAGATCCCGTCGTAGGGCAGCAGGAAGTCGCCGATCGATCCCGGGAACCAGAACGGTGGGGCGAGAGCGCCGCCGGCCAGGAGCTGGACACCGGTCCCGAGCCCGGCACCCGGGCGGCCGCTGTCGGCCGACGTGAGCACGCGACCGAGGTTGCCGTCACCCCAGAACTGGTCGATCACCGGCTGGATCCAGCACACCACGAGGGCGACGACGCTCCACGCGACGACCCGGCCGATCCCGGGGCGCGGCCGCCGGCGGACGTCGAGAACGAACGCGCCCAGCCCCAAGGCGGCGATGACGATGCCCTGGTAGGCGTACGTGAAGTGGGTCTGCACCACCAGGCTCGCCGCGACGAGGCCCCACGGCACCGCTCCCCCGACGCCGGCGGCCATCGCCGTCGCCAGCCACAGCAGGGCATACAGCGGCAGCACCATGGCGAACTGCTGGCGGGCGTCGAGCAGCCACGACAGGCCCAACGTGGACATCAGCACCAACGTGCCGGCCATCACCACGGCCACCCGCCGCGGACCGACGAGCCGCCGCGCCGACCACCACACCAGCACGACACAGCCGGCGTTGACGAGCGCCGTCGCCACGCCGGTGCCCAGATAGGGCGAGACGCGGGTGAACGGGGCGAGCAGGTCGAGCTGAAGGGGCCCGAGGTTGTTGACCAGCTCGTCGAGGGCATCCGACCCCGACGACCAGGCGCCGACGAGGGGCCGATGCGACGTGAACACGTCGAGGGATCGGGCCGTGAAGTAGGTGGCGTCCCCCATCGGCATCCAGTGCTGGACGCGTGCCCTGACCATTGCGACGACGAAGGGAACGACCGCGGCGATCAACGCGAGGTGTTCGAGTCGCGTCGCCCGGCCAGGCAGGTCACGCGCGCCGGGTGCGCACGTTCGGCTGGCCCCCCGCAACACGTCGTCAGTCTGGACGATCGCGGGCGACCTCGAAGCACAGCACCGTCGTCGCCATCGCCACGTTGAGGCTCTCGGCCCGCCCGTGGTGCTCGATGCGAACCCAGTCGGTGATCGCCGGCTCGGCGGGGTCGACCCCTGCCGCTTCGTTGCCGGCGACGACGGCCACCCGGCCCGACCAATCGAAGGCGGTGTGCGCGACGCCTCGGTGCGAGGAGGTGGCGATCACGCGGAGTCCGGCGGCCGCCACGTCGGCGAGGCCCGCGGGCACCACCGGCACGTGGAACAGGGCACCGGCCGACGCCCGCACCACCTTGGGGTTCGTCTCGTCGACGGTGCCCGGCGTGACGACCACGGCGTCGGCGCCAGCTGCCTCGGCCGAACGGATGATGGTGCCGAGATTGCCTGGCTCGGCGATGCGGTCGGCCACGACCACGAACGACGCCGCGGCAAGCGTTGCCGCGGCGTCGCGCGACGGCCGTGCCACCACGGCGAACAGGCCGGTCGGCGACTCCAGATCGGACACCCGCTCGGCGACGCCGGGGGCCAGGCGCGCGACCGGCGTGGCCGCGCCCGTCGTCACCGGCTCGACGCCCGGCGCCGTGAACTGGGCCTCGACCGCCCAGCCGGCCGCGATCGCCTCGGCGACCATCACCGGACCCTCGATGACGAGCGCGCCCTCCTCAGAACGCGAACTGCGGCGCCCGAGAAGGCGCCGCAGTCGTTGAACCCGGGGGTTCGTGAAGCTCAGGCGATCGCTCGCCTGCCGCTCGTGTGCGGTCAGAGTGCCGCCTTGGCGGCCTCGACCAGACGGCCGAAGGCGGCCGGATCGGTGACGGCGAGATCGGCGAGGATCTTGCGGTCCACCTCGATCCCGGCGGCGTTGAGCCCGGCGATGAACCGGCTGTAGGAGAGGTCGTTGGCGCGGCAGCCAGCGTTGATGCGCTGGATCCACAGGCGTCGGAACTCGCCCTTGCGTGCCCGACGATCGCGGAAGGCGTACTGCCCACTCCGCAGCACCTGCTCGTTGGCGGCGCGGAACGAACGGCTCTTGTTGCCGTAGTAGCCCTTCGCCGACTCGAGCACCTTCTTGTGACGCCGCTTCGCCGCGACGCCGCGCTTCACGCGTGCCATGTCTTGTCTTCTCCTGGTTTCGTTCTAGATGGCGCTGTCAGTCGCAAGCGGCTCAGCGGTCGCCGAGCAGGCGCTTGATCTTCTTGACGTCGGTGGGGTGGACGTCGGCATCGGCGTCGAGGCGACGCGTCCGGGTGGACGGCTTCTTCTCGAACAGGTGCTGGCGCATCGACTGCTCGCGGCGCAGCCGACCGCTGCCCGTGGTCTTGAACCGCTTGGCGGCGGTCTTGGATGTCTTCATCTTCGGCATCTGTCAGTCCTCTACTGCCTCTGCTGCTGTCTCATCTACCGACTCGTCGGCTGCTGCTGCCTCGTCGGCTGCTGCCGGAGTCGCCTGGGGGGTGGTGGCGTCCGCCTGCTCGGGGCTCGTGCTGTCGGGCGCCGGGGCAGCCGCCTTGGCGTCGATGGCCTTGCGGTCCGGTGCCAGCACCATCGACATGTTGCGCCCCTCGAGTCGGGCCTGGGTCTCGACCTTGGCGTACTCGCCGACCACGGAGAGCACTTCGTCGAGGATCTTCGAGCCCAGCTCGGGGTGCGCCATCTCGCGGCCGCGGAACTGCATCGTCACTTTGACCTTGTGGCCCTCGTGGATGAATTGGTCGATGCGGCGGACCTTGACGTCGAAATCGCCCTTGCCGATCTTCGGCTTGAACTTGACTTCCTTGACCGAGACGTTGGACGCCTTCTTGCGGGATTCCTTGGCCTTCTGGGCTTCCTCGTAGCGGAACTTCCCGTAGTCCATGATCCGGCAGACCGGCGGGTTGGCCATCGGGGCCACCTCGACGAGGTCGAGGTCGAGGCCACGGGCCATCCGGAGCGCTTCGGGCACCGTCTTGATGCCCAGCTGATCTCCGTCGGGACCGATGAGGCGAACCTCACGTGCCCGAATGCGGTCGTTGATCCGGTGTTGCTCGCGTGCTGCTGGCGCGGCTATGACTGCTCACCCCTGTGCAATGGCGGTACTCCTTGCTGGTCTTTCCGGGTTCTCTGAATTGACGGTCGGCGACCGTGCTCAGTGGTGCTCGACGCGAAGAAGCCGCGGAGCACGCTGCTGACGGACTGACGACCCGAGGTCGTCGGCCGGCCGCCGGAGCGTACCGTTGGACCCGGACGCACGATCTGTGTGGGCTGTCGGGCTCGGAGCCCGCCCGATTCGTGGCCGGGTGGGGGTTGCCCCCACTTCGCGAATATGGCGCCCAGTAGGGTAGCTCACGTGAGCGACGAAACCTCGCAGATCGACGACGGGTCCCTCGACGACGGGAGCGACGGGAGCACGGCCGACGCCATCGAAGAGGCGCAGGACGCCATCGCCGACGCCCGGCGACGTCTGGCCGAGATCCCCGCCGACGTCGTGGTGACCAACCATGCCATGGGCCTCTACGAGCTGGCCGCCATCCACCTGTCGGGCAGTCCGCCCGACCTCGTGTCCGCAGCCCTGGCGATCGACGCCCTCGGCGCCCTCGTCGACGGATTGGGCGATCGGCTCGGACCCGAGACACCGACGTTGCGCGACGCCCTGGCCAACATCCGCGTGGCCTTCGTGCAGGTCAAGGGCGCCCACACGGCGTCTGCCGACTCCTGATCACGCCGCGAAGCGGCAAGCTGTCGCGGCGCGAAGCGGCCAGCCGTCACGGCGCGAAGCGCCCAGCCGTCACGGCGCGAAGCGCCCGAGCGGGGCTTCCACCACCCGGAAGTTGCGCACGATCACGCCCTCGGCGCGCAGCAGGGCCGCCTGTCGGCTCGGCTTCTCCGTGGCGAGCCGGCCGTCGCTGCGCACCACTCGCCACCACGGCAGATCGAGGTCGGTGCTGGCGAGCAGGGCGCCGACCGCGCGCGCTGCGCCGGGACGCCCGGCGTCGTGGGCGACGTCGCCGTAGCTGACCACCTCACCCTCGCGGAGCGACGCGATCACGTCGGCGATCTCGTCGGCCAGCGCGCTCACGGGCGTTCGAGCGCAGCCGCCTCGATCCGGCCGAGCTTGGGCAGCGGGCGGAACGTGACGTGGGCACCGACGGGGATGGCGCGGGTGCCGTCGGCGATCTCGACGCAGTGGAAGTCGTAGCGCGTGCCGTCGTCGCCGTCGACCGCGCCCAACCCGGCGGCCTCGTCGAACTCCACCACCACGCCGTGCATCACGGCACTATTTTCGAGATGGGGATCTCGAGGAGGTCGGTGGCGCCGGCGTCGCTGAGGGCCGGGATGATCACGTTGATCGTCCGCTTCTCGACGACCGTCTCGACGGCGTAGCCGCCGCCGGCGAGTTCGGAGATCGTCGGCGACTTCATCGACGGCAGCACGGCGAGGACGTCCTGGAACTGCTCGGCCGAGACGTTCAGCTTCAGGAGCACCTTCTCGCGGGCGTTGAGCGCACCGTTGAGCAGCGTCATCAGCTGGCCCATCGCATGGCGCTTGGCCGGATCCTCGTACGCGGCCGGATTGGCGATGACCTCGGTGTAGCTGACGAGGACGGTGTCGATGATCCGCAGTCCCGCCGCCCGCAGCGCCCTGCCGGTCTCGGTGATCTCGACGACGCAGTCGGCGATCTCGGGCACCTTTGCCTCGCTCGCCCCGTAGCTCAGCCGGACGTCGGCCTCGATGCCGTGCTTGGTGAAGTACCGCCGCGTCAGCTCGGGGTACTCCGAGGTCACGCGGACGCCGTCGGAGAAATCGGAGACGGCGTTGACCTCGGAGTCGCCGGCCACGGCGACCACCATGCGGATCGGGTCGGACGTCGCCTTGGAGTACTTCAGCTCACCGAGCGAGACGACCTCGCTCGACGTCTCCTCGATCCAGTCGCGTCCCGTGATGCCGATGTCGAACAGGCCCTCGGCCACGTAGACCGGGATCTCCTGGGGCCGCAGGATGCGCACGTCGTCGATGCGAGGATCGTCGACGGTGGCCTTGTAGTCGACCGCCGACGATCGATGCACGGTGAGGTCCGCCGCTTCGAACAACTCGAGCGTCGCCCGCTCCAACGAACCCTTCGGCAGCACCATGCGCAACACGTCGCCGAGGCTAGTGAGCCGGGCCCGGGCGGGCCGCTTCCATACCGCTGGCCGTGGCGGACGACACGCCCCGTGGTTGTATGGGGCCCGATGAACGGATCGATCTTGGGCACCCGGGTCTTGCGTACCGAGGATCCCGCGCTGCTGCGCGGCGCCAACCGCTACCTCAACGACCTCGACGTCGACGGCAAGCTGCACGGCGTCTTCGTGCGGTCGGACATGGCCCACGCCACGCTCGGGACGGTCCACACCGACGAGGCCCTGGCGTCGCCCGGGGTGGTCGCCGTGTACACCGGCGCGTCGATCGGCGTCGCGCCCCACCACGGCTTCGTCACCGTCCACCCCGACTTCGCCCGCCCGCCGATCGCGACCGATCGTGTGCGCTTCGTCGGCGACCCGATCGCTCTGGTGGTCGGCGAGTCGCTCGATGCCGCGGCCGACGGCGCCGCCCTGGTGTGGGCCGACTACGAGCCGTTGCCGGCGGCGATCGATCCCGCCGACGCGCTGGCCGAGGGCGCCGAGGTGCTGTTCCCGGTGCACGGCTCCAACGAGGCGATCTCGTCGTTCGATGCCGTCGCCGTCGAGGACCCCGACGATCCCGACGTGGTCGTGGTGCGCGGGACCTACCTCAACCAGCGCGTCGCCGTGGTCCCGATGGAGCCCAACGGCTGCCTCGCCATCCCCGGCGACGACGGCCGGCTCACGTTCTACGCGTCCACGCAGATGCCCCACGGGCTCGCCGCCCAGGTGGCCGACGCCCTCGGCATGGAACGCTCCGACGTCCGCGTCATCACCCCGCAGGTCGGCGGCGGCTTCGGCGGCAAGGCCGGGATCTGTGCCGAGTACTCGGCGATCGCCGGGGCGGCACGCCAGCTCGGCCGCCCGGTGGCCTGGCACGCCGGGCGCAGCGAGGACATGGTGTCGCTCCCCCACAGTCGCGGCCAGGTGCAGTTTGCCGAACTGATCTGCCGTCGTGACGGCACGTTCGAGGCGCTGCGCGTGCACCTGCTCGGCGACGCCGGCGCGTATCCGAGCATCGGCGCGTTCCTCCCGGCCGGCACCAAGCGCATGTCCAACGGCATCTACCGCTTCGGCGAGATCCAGTTCGACGTCGTCGTCGCCGCCACCAACACCACACCGATGGGCGCCTACCGCGGCGCCGGCCGCCCGGAGGCCACGGCCCTGCTCGAGCGCCTCGTCGACCACGCCGCCCACGAGCTCGGCATCGACCCGATCGAACTTCGCCGGCGCAACCTGATCGCCGACGACACGTTCCCGTTCGCCACCCTGACCGGGCTCACCTACGACAGCGGCGCCTACTCCACGCCCCTCCACGCCGCGGCCGCGGCGGCCGGATACGACGAGTTGCGAGCCGAACAGCAGCGGCGCCGTGCCGAGGGGGCGCGGCTCCAGCTCGGCATCGGGGTGGCCGCCTATGTCGAGATCACGGCGGGCGGCGACGGCTCCGAGTTCGGCGCCGTCGAGGTCCACGACGACGGATCGGCCACCGTCCGGGCCGGCACGCTCTCGCACGGCCAGGGCCACCAGACCGCCTTCGCCATGCTGGTGCACGATCAGACCGGCATTCCCGTCGACCGCATCCGGCTGCTCGACGGCGACACCGACCTCGTCCCCCGGGGCGGCGGCACGGGCGGCTCGCGTTCACTCCAGCTCGGAGGATCGGCGGTGCGGCAGGCCACCACGGCCCTCGTCGAGCGGGCCAAGGGACTCGCCGCCACGCTGCTCGAAGCCGACGTCGCCGACATCGTGCTCGACACCGAGACCGGTACGTTCGGCGTGGCCGGCGTCCCCGCCATCTCGCTCTCGTGGGCCGAGCTGGCGGCGACGTCCGCCGAGACGACCGGCGAACCGCTCGGCGCCGAGGAGGTCTTCAACCAGGACGGGTCGACCTTCCCGTTCGGCGCCCACATCGCCGTCGCCGAGGTCGATCTCGACACCGGCGCCGTCGAGCTGATCCGCCACGTCGCCGTCGACGACTGCGGAACGGTCCTCAACCCGCTGCTCGTCGAGGGCCAGCAGCACGGCGGCGTGGCCGCCGGCGCCGCCCAGGCGTTGTTCGAGGAGGTCCGCTACGACGCCGACGGCAACCCGCAGACGGCGAACCTGGCCGACTACGGCATCCCGAGCGCGGCCGAGATGCCGAGCTTCGAGGTCCTGTCCACCCAGACGCCGACTCCGCTCAACCCGCTGGGGGCCAAGGGGATCGGCGAGGCGGCCACGATCGGCTCCACACCCGCCGTGCAGAACGCCGTGATCGATGCCCTCGCCCATCTCGGCGTGCGCCACATCGACATGCCGTGCACCGCCGAGCGGGTCTGGCGCACGATCCGGGACGCCGAGGCCGGGACGCTGGCCGACCCGTGGCGTGAGCCGCCGGCAGTGTTCGCCCGGCTCCGTGCCGAGCGGGTCGGGGCGGCCGTCGACGAGGAAGGCCTCAACGCCGCCGAAGGCATCTGAGCCGCCAGCGAGCGGGACTCAGTGGGTCGTGGGGGCGTCGCGGAGCAGCTGGAGGGCGTGCGGGACGATGTCGATGATCGCCCCGAGCTGCTCCACGCAGCCCTTCGGTGAGCCCGGCGTGTTGCAGATGAGCGACTGACCGCGGACGCCGGCGATGCCGCGCGACAGCCGCCCGAGCGGGCTGACCAGGCGCATCGCCTCGGCGAGACCGGGGGCTTCACGCTCGATGACGTCGCGGGTGCCTTCGGGGGTCTGGTCACGAGGGGCGAAGCCCGTGCCGCCGGTGGTGACGATCAGCCCGGCGAAGCCCTCACTCATCTCGGTGAGCACGGTCGCGACCTCGAGCGCGCCGTCGGCGGTGAGACGGTGCTCGACGACGTCGAACCCGGCGTCGGAGAGCTGCTCGACCAACGCCCGGCCGCTGAGGTCCTCGCGGGTGCCGTGCACCACGCCGTCACTCACCGTCAGCACCTTGGCCTGCAACACCGCCTCGTCCGGGGAGCTCATGCCCCCGACGCTACTGCGGACCGCGTGGGGTAACAGATGGTGCCAGGCACCATCTGTTACCCAGGCACTATCTCGCAGTCAGGCGGGCGGCGACGGCTTGCATCGCCAGCGCGTAACCGAGGCCGCCGAAGCCGGCGATCGTGCCGGTGGCCACGGGGGCGATCACGCTGGTGTGGCGCCACGGCTCGCGGGCGTTGGGGTTCGACAGGTGCACCTCGACGACGACGCCGTCGAAGGCGGCGAGGGCGTCGTGGATGCTCCACGCGTAGTGCGTGAACGCGCCGGGGTTGATCACGATGGCCGCACAGCGCCCCCGGGCGCCGTGGATGAGCTCGACGAGCTCGCCCTCGTGGTTCGTCTGGTGCGCCTCGACGTCGAGGCCGTGCCGATCGGCGGCGGCGGTCGCCGACGCCACGTGATCGTCGAGCGTGGCGGTGCCGTACACCTCCGGCTCCCGGGTACCGAGCAGGTTGAGGTTGGGCCCGTGCAGGAGCAGGACCAGTGGCCTCGGTGCGTCGTGATCGGCCGTTCCCGGTTCGGTCATGGCTGGGCACCGTAGCGGTGCAGCGTGTCGAGAACGGCGGACGGGTCGACACCGGCGACGACCTCCACCCCGCTGGGGCCGTCGAGCACGAACGTGAGTCCGTCGAGCGCCTTCTTGTCCCGCCCCATCAGTTCGAGCAGGGCGGCCGGATCGAGGCCGGCGGGCGGTTCGGTGGGCAGGCCGTACAGGTCCCCGACGACGGCGACGTGCTCGTCGACCCGGGCGGCGTCGATGCGACCCAGCCGCTCGGCCAGCCGGGCGGCGAAGATCAGGCCGACACCGACGGACTCGCCGTGAGTGAGGTTGTGCCCAGTGGCGATCTCGAGGGCGTGGGCGAGGGTGTGGCCGTAGTTGAGCAGCGCTCGCCGGCCACCCTCACGCTCGTCGCTGGCCACGACGTCGGCTTTGATCCGCACGCAGCGGGCGATGCGGTCGACCAGCGGCAGAGCGGCGAGGTCCTCTCCGACGAGGAAGTGGTATTTGGCCATCTCGCCGTCACCGGAGCGACGCTCGCGGGCCGGCAGGGTGTCGAGGGCGTCGAGGTCGCAGATCACTCCGGCCGGCTGCCAGAAGGCGCCGACGAGGTTCTTGCCCTCCGGCAGGTTGACGCCGGTCTTCCCACCGATCGCCGCGTCGACCATGCCGAGCAGCGTCGTCGACACGTGGACGACGGGCACGCCGCGGTGCCACACGGCGGCGGCGAACCCGGCGACGTCGGTGACCATCCCGCCTCCGATCCCGACCACCACGTCGTTGCGCGTGATGCCCGCGCCGGCGAACGCCCGCGTGACGTGCTCGATGGTGGTGAGCGACTTGGCCACCTCACCGTCGCCGATCTCGATGCGCGTGATCACGCGCCCGCCGAGGTCGAGTGCGGTCAATGCCTCGGCGCCGCCGAGCGGAATGCCGGCCTGCGTGATCACGGCGACACGCCGCGCCGTCGCCGGCAGCAGCGACGGCAGGTGCTCGACGGCACCGGCGCCGACCAGGACGTCGTAGCTGCGGTCGCCGAGCGGGACCGTGACGGTGCGCAGGTCGCTCACGGGTTCGTCCCGCTCGTCGTCTCGCGGCCGACCAGGGCGACGATCTCGTCGGCGATGGCCTCGGGCCGGCGGTCGGTGACGTCGACGACGACGTCGGCCACCTCGGCGTAGAGGTCGGCGCGATCGGTCGCCATCTTCCGGAGCGCGCCGTGCGGGTCGTCGTCGAGCAACGGCCGGTGGGCGCCCGTGACGGCGCGGCCGACGAGCACGTCGGGGTCCGCCGACAGCCACACGACGAGGGCGTCGGCGTCGGCGAGGGCGTGGCGGTTGTCCGGCGACAGCACCACCCCACCTGCGGCGGCGATGATGCTGGGCTCGGCGGCGGCGAGGGCGTCGACGACCACACCGTTCTCGAGGACGCGATACGCCGGCTCCCCCTCGGCCAGCCAGATCTCCCGCACCGTGCGCCCGGTGGCCGCCTCCACAGCGGCATCCGTGTCGACGAGCGGCCGTTGCATCCGCTCGGCGAGGAGCTTGCCGACGGTGGTCTTGCCCGAGCCCATCAGGCCCACCAGGACGACGTGGCGCGTCACGGGTGCAGCTGGGCGTGGAAGGACCGGGCGTTGCGTACGAACTCGTCGACGTTGTCGCCGCCGTACTTGCGCTGGGCCTCGGCGGCGAGGACGAGGGCGACCATCGTCTCGGCGACCACGCCCATGGCCGGCACGGCCGTGACGTCGGTGCGCTCCTTGAACGACACCGCCGACTCCTTGGTCGCCGTGTCGACCGTCTCGAGCACCGGCACATTGAGGGTGGCGAGGGGCTTCATCGCCGCCCGGGCGACGAGCAACTCGCCCGTGGTGATGCCACCCTCCACCCCGCCGGCGAGCGTGGTGTCGCGGCGGTAGCGCTCCTCGTCGGCGTCCCAGCGGATGGCATCGTGGGCGACGCTCCCCCGCTGCCCGGCCACGTCGAAGCCGTCGCCGATCTCCACGCCCTTCACGGCCTGGATGCTCATCAGGGCCTGGGCGAGCAGGGCGTCGATCTTGCGGTCCCAGTGGACGTGGCTGCCGAGACCGACGGGGACGCCGTAGCCGAGCACCTCGACCACGCCGCCGAGCGAGTCGCCATCCTTGGCGGCCGCCTTGATCTCGTGGATCATCGCCTCGGTGCCCGCGGCGTCGAAGCAGCGGACCTCGGAGGCGTCGACGGTGGCGAGGTCGGCGGGCGTCGGCCGGTCGCCCTTGGCGAGCGCCGAGCCGAGCTGGATCACGTGGGAGATGATCTCCACGCCGATCTGGCGCAGCAGGAGTTTGGCCAGCGCGCCGGCGGCCACACGAGCCGCGGTCTCACGGGCGCTCGCCCGCTCCAACACGTCGCGCGCGTCGGAGAAGCCGTACTTCTGCATGCCGGCGAGGTCGGCGTGGCCGGGGCGCACCTGGGTGAGCGGGAAGTCGGTGGCGCCCGGCGCCGGCGACATCTCGTCGTGCCACTTGTCGCTGCGCTTCCACTCCGAGTTGCCGATCTCGATCGCCACCGGCGAGCCGAGCGTGCGGCCGTGGCGGATACCGCCGATCAGCGTCAGCTCGTCGGCCTCGAACCGCTGGCGCGGCCCGCGGCCGTAGCCGAGACGGCGCCGCCCCAGCTCGACGGCGAGGTCGTCGGCCGTGACCTCGAGGCCGGCTGGAAGGCCCTCGACGATCACGACGAGGCTCTGGCCGTGGGATTCGCCGGCTGTCAGGTACCGCAACATCGTTGGGCAACGCTACTGGCCTGCGTCGCCGACGGCCCAGGGCGTTGCCCATCACCTCGGTGATGCACGCATCGACGTCGCCGGACCCGCCTGCTGAGCCTCACCGACCGAGGAGTGTGACTCAGGGACGCGGAAACCCGCGTCGAAGGCTCACACTTCGCCGGCGCGCCGGGCGAGCTCGCGCTCGGCGGCGGCCCGCATGGCCGCCACGTCGGGGTCGTTGCCGGTCCACAGGCGCTGCTGGAGCGCCGCCTGGTGGATGAGCATGCCGAGCCCGTCGAACGTCCGGGCCCCGGCGGCGGCCGCCGCTCGGAGCAGCGCCGTCTCGAGCGGGTGGTAGACCAGGTCGGCCACGAGGTGTTCGGGCCGCAGCCACGCCGGGTCGAGTGGGATGTCGTCGGTGCCGAATCCGACGGACGTGGCGTTCACGACGAGGGTGGCGTCGGCAACGGCCGTGGCTGCATCGTCGGCGGCGTGCGCCGTGCCGGCGAGGGCGACGATGGCGCCGACGCGTCCGGGCGTGCGGTTGACGACGGCGATGTCGGCCGCCCCTGCCCGGCCCAGCGCGCTCACCACGCTGCGGGCCGCACCCCCGGCGCCGAGCACGACGATACGCAGCCCGGTGACGCCGACGCCTTCGGCCTCGAGCGAGGCGACGAACCCGTCGCCGTCGGTGCTGTGGCCGATCAGCCGCCCGTCGCCGCCGGCCACGACGGTGTTCACCGAGTCGAGCGCGGCGGCGGACTCGGCGAGCTCGTCGACACCTGCGGCCACCTGTTCCTTGTGGGGCGTCGTCACCGAGTAGCCGGCGATGCCGAGCACCCGCATGGCGGCGAGCGCCTCGTCGGCGCGCCCGGCGGCGACGTCGAACGCCACGTAGGACCAGTCGAGCCCGGCCGCGGCGAACGCGGCGCGGTGGATCACCGGCGACAACGAGTGACCGACGGGTGACCCGATGACCGCGGCGACCGGCGCCGGCCGGTCAGTCACCGGCACCCAGCAGGCCGGCGTCGCTGGCTTCTTGCACCGCCACGTTGAACTGCTCCTCGGTGACCCAGAAGCTGTGGTTGCCCTGGTCGTCGGCGAGCACGTAGTACATGTAGCGGCACGCCTGCTCGGGGGGCAAGTTCTGACAGACCGCCTCGCCGGCACTCGGGTTGGGCGCCGGATTCAGGGCGGCGTCGATCGATGCCCGCCCGGGATTGGCGATCGGGGTCTGCGGCCAGCCCGCCCTCGTGTAGGTGTTCCACGGGGTGTCGAGCGTGCGCAGCGTGTCGATGTCGCCGGGCTGGAGGTCGGACAGGTCGATGCCCCGCTGCTCCAGCACGGCCGGGTCGTGGCCGTAGAGGACGGTGGCGTCGATGTTGAGCGACCAGCCCTCGGCGAGGCGGTTGTAGATCACGCGGGCGATCAGCGGCCGGTCTCGTTCGGTGCGGGCTTCACGCTCGATCATCGAGGCGATGATGAGGATCTGGTAGGGCGTGTAGCCGGCGGTCTCGGGCGCGGTGATCGCCTCCTGCTCCCCGACACGCTCCATCGCGTCGACCATGCGCTCGACGATCTGGCGCTCGGTGTCGGCGTTGGAGATCTCGTACGTCGCCGGGAACAGCAGACCCTCGAGGCTCGTGACGCCGGCCGGACGGAACGTCGCCGGGATCGTGGGATCGTTGGCCGCCGCCATGAAGTCCTCGGCCGAGAACTGGGGCAACTGCTCCTGGTCGGCGAGGCGGTTGGCCATCTGCTGGAGCGTGTAGCCCTCGGGGAAGGTCACCCGGGTCGTGGTCTCGCTCGGCGAGGTGCGCAGCCGACTCATGATGTTGCCCACGTGGTCGCCCGGGCGCAGCAGGTAGAGGCCGGGCTCGATCGCCTCGAGACCGCCGTGGTCGTCGGCATAGGACCTGAAGAAGCCGGCGTTGGTGATGATGCCCTCGTCCTCGAGGCGGGCGCTCACGTCGGCGAGCGTCTCGCCCTCGGCCACTTCGAACGGGACCACCGCCCCGGCGTCCCCGGGCGGGTTGGCCTGGCGGATGTACCACCAGCCGTAGATCCCGCCGCCGATGATGAGGAGGTGGGCGAGGATGAGCAGACCGAAGCCGACCCACTTGCCGACGCGGGACTGCGATCGGAGCGGTTCGACCTCGCCGGCGCCCAATGAGGCGTCCCACGGGTCCTCGCGCCAGTCGCTCACCGGGGCGCCGGGTTCGTCGAGCTCGCGGGTGGGCATCGGACTATCCCTGCCCCGCGGCGTGCCGGCGGTCGAGGTAGGACTGCAGGAACACGGCCGCGGCCACCTTGTCGACGACCTGCCGGCGGGCCGGCCCGCGCACGTCGGCCGCGGCGAGGGACCGCTCGGCGGTCACGGTGCTCAGCCGTTCGTCGTGCATCTCGATCGGCACGCCGACCACGCTACTCATCGCCTTGGCCTCGGACCGGGCAGCCCGGGCGGCCGGCCCCTCGTCGCCCGACAGGCTCAACGGCAGGCCGATGACCAGGAGCTCGGCTTCCTCCTCGCGCACGAGGGCAGCGATGCGGTCGTGGTCGTGGCGACGGGACTTGGAGCGGTGGATCACCGTCAAGGGCGACGCCACCGTGCCCGTGAAGTCGCTGACGGCGACCCCGATCCGCTTCGACCCGAGGTCGAGCGCCAGCACGCGCATGCCGTCTCCTATCCGAGTACTGAACGTCGCCCGAGTATGGAAGGGCCCGATTCGGGCGCTTCCATACTCGGGTGCGCTGCAGTACTCGAATGAGGAATCGCTAGCCCCTCGCCGACTTGATGGCGGCCCAGGCGATGGTGACGGCCTCGTCGATGCCGGCCGGGTCCTTGCCGCCGGCCGTGGCCACGTCGCCCTTGCCGCCGCCTCCGCCGCCGACGGCCTTGGCCGCGTCGCGGATGAGCGAGGCGGCGTCGAACGGCGAGCCCGGGGTGACGGCCGACGCCAGCGACACGCCGCCGGTGGGCGTCTCGCCCACGAGGACGGCGACGTCGACGTCGGGCGCGTTGCGCACGGCGATCACCAGCTCGCGCAGGTCGCCGGGAGCCAGCCCGTCGACGCGGGCGACGACGGCGCCCTCGACCGCCGACTCAGCGATCTCGTTCGCCCGGCCGGTGGCCAGTTTGGCGCGCAGCACCTTGATCTCGTCCTGCAGCGATCGGATCTCGTCGAGCTTGCGCTGGACACCGCCGCTGGCGTCTCCGGGCGAGCCCACCAGAGCGGCGATCTCCCCGAGCTCGCGCTCGTCCCGCTGCAGCAGGGCGACCGACGCCTCGCCGGTGACCGCCTCGATGCGGCGCAGGTTCGACCCGATCGAGCCCTCGCTGACCACCTTCACGGTGCCGATGTCGCCGGTGGCACGCACGTGGGTGCCGCCGCAGAGCTCGATCGACGGCCCCGCCTCGAGGACGCGAACGACGTCGCCGTACTTGTCACCGAAGAAGGCGATGGCGCCCTT
Organism: Desertimonas flava; assembly: GCF_003426815.1. Classification (GTDB taxonomy): domain Bacteria; phylum Actinomycetota; class Acidimicrobiia; order Acidimicrobiales; family Ilumatobacteraceae; genus Desertimonas; species Desertimonas flava. The sequence continues at coordinate 17,012 of NZ_QKYK01000032.1, read as the reverse complement.
GGCCTCGGCTTCGGCCTTGCTCATCTCGGAGATGGTGACCGGTGTGTTCTCGAGCGTCTCGGTGTTGACCATCGTCTCGATGGCGGCGATCTGCTCGGGCGTGACCTGCTCGTAGTGCGAGAAGTCGAACCGCAACCGGTCGGGGGCGACGAGCGAGCCGGCCTGCTTGACATGGTCGCCCAGCACACTGCGCAGGGCGTGGTGCAGCAGGTGGGTGGCGGTGTGATTGCGGCGGATCGCGGCGCGGCGCGCCGAGTCGATGGCGGCCACCGCGTCCTGGCCGGCGGTGATGCTGCCGCTGGTGATGCGGGCGGTGTGGCGGCGCAGGTTGGGCAGGGCGTAGGTGGTGTCGGTGACCTCGGCGGTGCCGGTCTCGGTGGTGATGGTGCCGGTGTCGCCGACCTGGCCGCCGCTCTCGGCGTAGAACGGCGTGGAGTCGAGAAAGATCTCGACGACCTCGGGGTCGGCGGTGGTGAGCACGTCGAGCACGCGGGCCGCGGCCGAGTCGGTGGCGTAGCCGACGAAGTCGGTGGTGCCGTACTCCTCGATGATCGACCGGTAGGAGTCGACGTTCGCCGCCTCGCGGTGCGCGCCACGCGCCGACTTGGCCCGCCGGCGCTGCTCGGCCATCTCGGTCTCGAATCCGGCCGTGTCGACGGCGACGTCGCGCTCGGACGCGATCTCCTGGGTGAGCTCGAGCGGGAACCCGTACGTGTCGTGGAGCAGGAAGGCGGTCGACCCCGACAGCGTGGACGGACCGTCGCCGAGCTCGCGCTCGAGGATCGACAGGCCGTTGCGCAGCGTGTGGCGGAAGTTCTCCTCCTCCTTGCCGAGCACGCTGACGATGAAGTCCCGCTGGCGGGCGACGTCGGGGTAGGCGTTGCCCATCACGTCGACCGCCACGTCGGCGAGCTCGGGCAGGACCGGCTTCTCGGTGCCGAGGAGGTAGGCGTAGCGCACAGCGCGGCGGATGATGCGGCGCAGCACGTAGCCGCGCGCCTCGTTCGACGGGAACACGCCGTCGGCGACCAGCATCGCCGTGGAGCGGGCGTGCTCGGCCAGGACGCGCAGGGCGAAGCTGTCGCGGTGCTCGTAGTCCCCGGGCACGTAGGTGCGGCCGGTGAGCTCGGACGCCTTGCCGATCAGCGGCTGCATGAGATCGGTCTCCCACACGGCGTCGACACCCTGGAGCAGGCAGAGCACGCGCTCCAGGCCGACTCCGGTGTCGATCGACGGCTTCGGGAGCGGCGTCAGGACTCCCGCCTCGTCGCGGTCGTACTGCATGAAGACGAGGTTCCAGAACTCCATGAACCGGTCGCCGTGCTTGTCGGAACGCGGGCCGCCGTCGGGCCCGAACGCCGCGCCGCGGTCGATGTGGATCTCGCTGCACGGGCCGCAGGGCCCCGTCTCGCCGGCCTGCCAGAAGTTCTCGTCGTCGCCGAGGCGCTGGATGCGCTCCATCGGCACGCCGACCACCTCGTGCCAGATCGCCTCGGCCTCGTCGTCGCTCTCGTGGACCGTGATCCACAGGCGGTCGCCGTCCATCCCCCACGTCTCGGTGACCAGCTCCCAGCTGGTGGGGATGATGTACTCCTTGAAGTAGTCCCCGAAGCTGAAGTTGCCCATCATCTCGAAGAAGACGAGATGGCGCTTCGTGCGACCGACGTCGTCGAGGTCGTTGTGCTTGCCACCGGCCCGCACGCACTTCTGCGAGCTGACGGCGCGCTGGAACGGCGGCGTCTCGTCGCCCACGAAGTACGGCTTGAACGGCACCATCCCGGCGACGTTGAACAGGAGCGTCGGGTCGTGCGGGATCAGGCTCGCCGACGGCACGTACGTGTGATCGCGCGCGGTGAAGAAGTCGATGAACGACGATCGCAAGTCGTCGGCGGTCTGCGGCGGGCGCGAGCTGCGGGGAGGGGTGTCTGCCATGGCGTCGTCCAGTCTACGGAAGCGCAGTTCGCGAGGCCCCCGACGAATGCGGCGCAGACTTGTTGGACGGAGTCCACTAATGTCACCGTGATGACCACCGACGTCGACGCGCTCCGCTCGTTCAACCGGCGCTGGACCGCCGTGCTGGGGCTGCTCGACCGCCACCTGCTGGACTCGCCGTACTCGCTCCCCGAGGCCCGAGTCCTCTACGAGCTGGCCGCGGCCGAGCGGACGAGCCGATCCACCGACGTCGAGCTGCTGTCGCTTCGCCGCCGGCTCGGCATCGACGCCAGCTTCCTCACGCGCGTCACCGGCCGCCTCGAACGAGCCGGACTGATCGACATCTCGGCGTCGCCAACCGACGGCCGCCGGCGCCAGATCCGCCTCACGCCGGCCGGTCGGGCGGCGGCAGCCGACCTCGACGAACGGTCGACCGGCCAGATCGCACGCCTTCTCGACCCGCTGTCGGCCGATCAACGGCGGGTCCTCGCCGAGTCGACGACGTTGGCCGCCGCCCTCGTCGACGCCACGCCGACGACGCCGATCGCACTGCGGCCACACGGTCCCGGCGACCTCGGCTGGATCGTGCAACGCCACGGGGCGCTGTACGCCGACGAGTACGGCTGGGACGGCACGTTCGAGACGCTCGTCGCGACGATCGTCGGGCGGTTCGACGCCACGACCGACCGCGCGTGGATCGCCGAGGTGGCGGGCGCTCGCGCCGGCAGCGTGATGTACTGCCGGCCCGCGGAGCGCACCGGCCAGCTCCGCCTGCTGCTCGTCGAGCCGTGGGCTCGAGGGCTCGGCCTCGGCCGGCGGTTGGTCGACGCCTGCATCGATCACGCCCGGTCGCGCGGCGACACCTCGCTCGTGCTGTGGACCAACGACGTCCTCGTCGCGGCGAGGGCGATCTACCAGGCGGCCGGGTTCGAGCTCGTCGCCGAGGAGTCGCACCACAGCTTCGGCCACGACCTCGTCGGGCAGGACTGGCGCCTCGATCTCCGTGCTTCATCTCCTTCGGCACGGTGACACGCCGAGCGCCTGTGTCACGTCGTCACGTGCGGGGTGTCGGTAGCGTGCGGGCGATGTCCGGCGAGCCCGACGAGATCCGTGAGTGGGTGAGCTTTGCCGACCCGACCGAGCACCGCACGTGGGTGTTCGACGCGACGTTCCTGCGCTCCAGCTACACGTGCATCTACGGGGCCGGCTGCCAGGGCGTGCTCGACGACGACGCCACCGAGATGGCGCAGGGCTGCTGCAGCTACGGCGCCCACTTCGTCGACGAGGACGACGTCGCCAACCTCGTCAAGGCGTTCGTGCGTCTCCGGCCCGAGCACATGCAGTTCCATGCCGAGGCCATGGCCGAGGGCTTCCTCGACGCCGGCGAGCCGGCCGCCGACGGATCCCACGTCACCGTGACACGCCTCGTCGACGACGCCTGCATCTTCCTCAACCGGCCCGGGTTCGCCGCCGGCCCCGGCTGCGCCCTCCACATCGCCGCCCTCGAAGCCGGTGAGCGGCCGCTCGACTGGAAGCCCAACGTCTGCTGGCAGGTCCCCCTCCGGCTCGAGCACTCGACCGACGAGAACGGCCACGTCACGTCCCGGCTGCGCGACTGGAAACGCCGCGACTGGGGCGAGGGCGGCAACGAGTTCCACTGGTGGTGCACCGAGTCGCCCGAGGCGTACGTCGGCCACGACCCGGTGTACGTGTCGGCGCGCGACGAGATCACCGAGCTCGTCGGTGCCGAGATCTACGACCTGCTCGTCGACGTCCTGGAACACGAGCGAGCGCCGGCCCTGCCGACGCCCGTGTCGCTGCGTCCCCGAGCGCGCTGAATCAGCAGATCAGGTTGTACCCAGAGGGGAGAGAGAACGCCGATGTCGCGGCCTGGCCAGCGGGCCATCGGCGGTGCACGCCGACGGCGTGCGGTCAGTCCTCGTCGTTCTCGTCGTCGAAGTCGACGCCGTACTTCTCCGCCAGAGCGGCGTACTCGTCGTCCTCGGACTCACGGGTGTCGGTGGCCTGACGGCCCCGATCGCCGAATCCCAGGTCGAACGCGCCCGGACCCGACTGCTTCAGCTTTCTCGCCTCTTCGAAGCGGCGATGACGACCCTTCTTCACGCAGGGCTCCCAAAACTAGAGAATTGACATTGATGACATTCTACCGGGTGAGACGCTCGGAGAGCGTCATCCCGTCGCGGTCGTCTCGGCGGCCGTTTCGACGTCGGGTTCCTGGCTCGACCCGGCGGCGGGCGCGTCGATCAGGCGCAGGCCGCCATGACCATCGAACGTCAGACCGGCCGAGCCGGCGACCAGCCGCGCGATGCCGTCACCGATCAGCTCGGCTCGCCACCCGTGCCGCAGCCGTGCCGACGGGTCGCCACCGAGCAGTGCCACGAGGTCACTGCGCGTCGCCAGCATCGTGGTGTCGATGCGCGAATCCTTGGCCACCTGGCTCACCCACGCCGAGATCAGCGTGACCGCCGGCCGCAGGCTGCGGTCGATCTCCTCGCCGCCATTCCCCGTCTTCGGTGGCTCGACGTGCCGGGCCTGCTCGACGACGGCCAGCAACTCGTTGCCGATCCGGCCGCGCCGGTGCCGCTCGTCGACGCCGCGGCACTGGCTGAGCTCCTCGAGCGAGGTCGGCTGGCGCTGCGAGATCCCGAGGATGGCGAGGTCGGAGAGCACCTGACGGACGGGGATGTCCAGCGTGCGGGCCTCGCGCTCACGCCACGCGGCCACGTGCTGGGCGACGGCCCGGGACCGAGGACGCAGCGTGCGGGCGTCCTTCAACCGGGTCCAGGCATCGAGCGGATCGAGCAGCCCGGTGGGGCGCGTCCGCAACTCCTCGCAGGCCTCGGCAGCCCACTCCTGGCGCCCGAGCTCGGCGAGCTTGGCCTCGATGCGATCCTGCAGTTCGAGGAGATAGCGCACGTCGGCCGCGGCGTACTCCATCTGGGCGTCGCTGAGCGGACGACGCAGCCAGTCGGTGAGCCGATCACCCTTGGCCGGGGTCTCGCGCAGCTCGCCCTGCACGAGGACGACGAGCGACGGGGTGGAGTAGCCCATGAATCCGGCCGCCAGCTGCGTGTCGTACATGTGGCGGGGAACGGTGCCTACGGAGTGCGTGAGCACGTCGAGGTCCTGCTGGGCGGCGTGCAGCACGGCCACGGCGTCGGACTCGAAGAGCTTGGCGAGCAGCGTCGGGTCCGTCGCCAGCGGGTCGACGAGGGCGATGCCTCCCGGCCAGGCGAGCTGGACGAGGGCCAGCTTGGGGAAGTACGTGCGCTCGCGGTGGAACTCGGTGTCGATCGCGTAGCGCGGTTCGGTGACCAGCTGGTCGACGACGTCGGCGAGCGCGGCGTCGGTGTCGATCCAGCGAGACGTCACGAGGGGCTGTCCCCGGTGACGACCTCACGACCAGAGGCGATCCACGCGCTGGTGCCACCGGCGACGTTGACGACGTCGTAGCCCTCCGCGGCGGCGAACTCGGCGGCGCGCATGCTGCGACCCCCGGAGCGGCAGATGAGATAGGTCGGGCCGTCGCCGGCGAATCGCTCGAGCTGCTCGGGAACCGTCGCCAGCGGGATCAGCTCCGCCCCGGGGACGTGCCCGGCGGTGTACTCGTCGGGCTCCCGTACGTCGATGACTCGCGCCCCCTCGGAGAGCCGTTCGGCGAATGCGGCGATGTCGATCTCTGAGACGGGCACGGCGACACGCTACCCGTGCGAGCCCGTGTCCTGGTACCTCGCGCCGCCCGACGACCGGTCGGCGGCCGGCGTCAGGGCAGGTCAGCGGGACGGTTGGCGTTGCGGAGGGTCGCCGGCACGACGGGGACGGTCGCCGCGCCCACGGCTCGGGCGACCGCCAGGAGGCTCCGCTCGGCGGGGAAGAGCCGGGCGATCAGGGCGGCCGCCCCGGCGCTCCAGCAGGCCAGGGCGGGCTCGGCCCGGCCGGAGTCGGCCATCGTCACACCGGGAGGCTCGCCGGGCCCTGCCTGACCCTCGATCGCCGCTCGGCGATGGGCGTCGAGCACGGTGGCGACCGTTCCGGGGGTGAGGGCCGGAAGATCGCACGCCGCGACCAGGGTGGCCGCGGTGTCGGGCAGCGCGGCGAGCGCGGTGAGGACGCCGCCGACGGGCCCCTGCCCCGGCCACCGATCGGCGACGAACCGGCGACCGGTCGCGGCGAGGGCGCGTCCATCACCGCCGACGAACACGACCGGTGCGCAGCCGGCGGCCTCCAGCGTCCGGGCGACGCGTTCGGCCAGCGGCACGCCGTCGATCGGGATCAGCGCCTTGTCGGTGCCCATGCGCCGGCTGGCGCCGCCACACAGCACGGCTCCGGCGATCGCCGTGGGGCCTGCAGGGCTGGGCACCAGCGGGCCGCGATCAGCTCGGCCGGTGACCCGGATCGAGCTGGTGGAGGAACTGTTGGCAGCGCTCGGCCTCGTCGACCTCGCCGATCGCCTCGGCCATCGCGCCGAGACCGGCGAGGGATCGCAGAAAGCCGAGATTGGTCGGCTCCGACCAGAGCACGTACCCCGATCCCCGCCAGCCGTTGGCACGCAGGGCGTCGAGTCCGCGGTGGTACCCGACCCGGTAGGCGGCGTAGCGCTCGATGGGGTGATCGCCCAGGTCGCCGAGCGTCGCCCAGCCGACGAGGTATCTCGGGTAGTCGGCGACCACGGCAGACACGGCGATCTTGCGGTCGGTCTCGGGGGCCGAGAGCGCCTCGGCGAGCCGCTGCTCGGCCACCGGATCGGCGGGGGGCAGGACCGTCGACGGCGGCCCGCTCGGCGTGAGGGTGACAGGACGTTGGTCGGACACGGTCGTCACGGTACCGATATCCACGACGCAGACGGGTCGTCCGCGTACCGTTGCGGCCCATGCTGGGCATCGATCTCGACACCGTTCGCAACGGCAGCCTCTTCACGGTCGCCGGCGCGGTGCTGCTCGCCCTCGCCGCGGTGTGGCTCGTCAAGCAGGTGGTGACCAAGGTGCTCACGGTGGCGATCCTCCTCGCCATCGCCGGGCTCGTGTACTCCCAACGCACCGAGCTGAACGACTGCGTCGACTCGGCCCGCGTCACGATCGCCGCCGGTCTCGTCGACGACACGGAGTGCACGTTCTTCGGCCAGAGTGTCAAGATCCCCGGCCGCGACACGCTGTTCGATGACGACAGCGCGTCGCCCAGCTCGACGACGTCGTCGGTGCCCGGCGCCGGCTGACGGTGCGAGACCGCGTCGGGCCGCCTCCACCGGTGCGGGGAATTCTCCCACCCACCTGGACGCGATGGGCCCCGAAAAGGTTGATCACGGCGTCAGATTTCTCCAGTCGTCAAGCCCGACGGACCCCGCGCCGGCCGGTTCGTGGTCAGACCGGCCCGAACGTGCCGGCGGCAGCGATCGTGCGGCTGAGCTCTCGGCCCACCGTGACCAGCGTTGCCACCTCTTGCTCGTCGAGCACCTCCCAGGGCGCCGTGGCCAGCTCGTCGGTCCGCCGCTCGATGCTGTCGCGTGCGCCGCGGCCGGCATCGGTGATCGAGCCGTCGTCGTCCACCCAGCCACGGGCGGCGAGTCGCTCGACGCCCGACGCCCACTCGTCGTCGCTCCACGCCCGGGTGGCCTGCAGCACCTGCCGGCTCGGCATCCCGCCGGCGTGCGCGGCGTGCAGGACGAGGGCATCGACGGGATCGAGCCCGCCCTCGACGAGACAGGCGATGTGGCCGTCGCCGCGGAACTCGCGCAGCAGCGTCGCCGCGTGCCACAGCTGCAGGTGCGGCTCGTCGGGCCACGGCAACTGGGCGTGGGCCGCGTAGAGCGGTCGGCCGTGCGGCCGACACGCGTCGGCGGCCCGCCGGGCGAGCGCCGCGGCATCGGCGACGTCGGCATCGCCGATCCGGGCACCGAGGAGCCGGCGGAGGGCGCCGTCGGCCACCGTCAGCCGCGCGGTGAGCACGCGCGCCGGCTCGGCGCGTGTCCACGCTTCGGGCAGGGCGGCGCGCACGAGGTCGGGGTGGAAGTTGAAGAACGTGGCGATCACGACGTCGGGTCCGACGGCGCCGAACGCCGCCGATCTCGATGCGAAGTACCCCATCCGCCCCGTGAGACCGAGCCGGCGGTACTCCGCTCGCCCCTCGGGCACGAAGTACACCATCCCGTGATATCGCTCGAGCGCGTGGTGCAGGCGGCGGGCCGCCGCTGCCGATGAGTCGGTCGTCCCCGTCGCGGCCATCCGCACGGTCTACTTCGGTGACGGCCACGACATCGGGTCGGCGGTCCGGTGACCGGCGCAGCGAGGGCGTACGCTGGTCGGGCAATGGCCGCTACGCGCACGCCGCACTTCCGGCTCCTCGGGTTCCCCGTTCACGTCGGCTACGGCTTCGTCATGTTCATGGTGCTGATCGCCGTGATGCCCCGCGGAGACGGTGGCGGACAGTTCGGGCTCTGGCTGGCCGGGAGCGTCGCCGCGTTCACGCTGATCCACGAGCTCGGGCACGCCCTCGTCGCCCGGCACGTCGGCGCCGAGGCCGGGATCTCGCTCGAGTTCATGGCCGGCTACACCTCGTTCCGCCCGACGCGACCGATCTCGAGGCCGTGGTCCGTGGCGATCTCCCTCGCCGGCCCGGCGGTCCACATCGCCACCAGCGTCGCCGTGCTCGTCGCCATGGGCGTCAACCCGCTCGACCACGACAGCGTGCTCGAGAGCCACGCCACCCAGGCCATCTGGTGGGCCGGCCCGTTCATCGGCCTGATGAACCTCGTGCCCGTGCTCCCGCTCGACGGCGGCAACGTGGTGATGACCGCCATCGACGGCGTGGCGCCGGGAAAGGGCCGGCCGATCATGGTCTGGGTCAGCCTCGTCATCACCGGCGCCGCGCTCGCCTCGGCGGCGTTCGTCGACGAGACACGTCGTTTCGTCGTCTTCATCGGGATCCTGTTCGCCCTCCAGCTCGCCGCCGTGTTCGACGAGCGGAGCCGCAACGCCGTCTCCCCGTTCGACGCCGCCGCCAAGGCGATGCGCAACGGCGACGAGGCCAAGGCCGTGCGGATCCTGTCGCGGGGCCTGAGCCGCCCGACCCCCCGTCGTCTCGTCCCCACCGAACTGTCCGCACCGTCAGACCTCGCGCTCGAGCACGTCATCAGCCGGCTCCCGCGGCCGCTGCCTGCGGGAGACCCGTGGAACGAGTACCTCCTCGCCACGTTCCTGACCCGCTTCGGCCGGGCCAACGAGGCCGCCGAGTACGCCGCGGCGAGCTTCCACGACGAGCCGTCGGCGCTCGCCGCGTCGGCGGTTGCCCGCGCCGCCGCGTCACTGGGTGACAGTGCCACGGCGGCCGGCTGGCTGCGTGCCGCACGCGATGCCGGCCTCGCGGACACCGACCTGCGTGCACTCGTCACGGCGAGCAGGGAGTTCGCGACCGTGCGCGACAGCCCGGAGTTTCAGGAACTGCTGGGTGGGCCGACCGGCTCACCGACGGCCGAGCCGCGTCGCACGTAGCCGAGCGCGCGCTGACCCGCCACGGTGGTGAGCGTCCCGACCACGTCGCCCGACGCCGGATCGACGATGTCGTCCCCGGCCGCCGCGCCGGCACCGACATCGAGGATGCGGAGCGACCGGGGTGCGGCCGCACCACGCGAGTCCATGCGCTCGACGAGCTCCTGACCCGGGTAACAGCCCTTGGTGAAGTTGACGGCCACCGACGTGATGCCGGTCTCGGCCGGAATCGTGTCGCCGGGAACGATCTCGCTGCCCATCGCCGGCCATCCCGCGGCCACGCGGTCGGCCGGGTCCTCGCTCACGGGCGCCGTGGTGCCCCACCACCCGACCAGGTCGTCGCCGACCACCGCCGTCGCCTGCGCCACATCGACAGCGACGCGTATCTTGAAGCGCAGCAGTCGAGCCGCGAGCGCGTCGCCGAACCCCGGGTCGGTGTCCAGTTCGAAACGCTCGTCGTCGATGCACCGGATCCGGGCCAGGGCGTCGACCTTGCCATTCGGGGCGAGCACGAACGTCCATCGGCTCTCACCGGAGTCCAGCGACTGCACGTCCTGGGAGACCTGACTGTGAAGGTAGCGGCGGGCGTCGGCTCCGCTCACCGTGACGACATCGCGAGCAGCTGCCATGGGTCGAGTCTGCCTGGCATCACGGCCGAACGGCACCGGGCGCTGCCACACTGGTCCGGATGAGCAACCTCGACGATGTCGGGCGCCTGGCGGACCGGGCGATCGACGCCCTCGGCAACCTGGCGAGGAAGGCCAGCGCGCTGACCACGGGCGTGGCGATCGTGGCAGCGTTCGTGAGCGGACTCGCCTATCTCGTGGGTCTGGCCGCGTTCGACGGTGGCACACGCAACGTCTGGCTCGTCGTGGGTGCGGCGATCTTCATCTGTGCGGTCGGCGCGCCCCTCCTCGCCAGCTTCCGCCTGCGGTCCCTGCCCAAGCAGTCGGCGCAGCTCGCCGGTGAACTGCGCACCCTGCTGCTGCGCAACGACGACGCCAAGCGTGTCGTCGTCGAGACGGTCTCGTGGGAGAACGACGCCGCCCCACGTCCCGGTCCGGGTGGCCGGCCGATGCCGGCGGTGGTCTGGCAGAGCCAGCACTACACCACGCTGCGCGGCCTCGTCGGTCACTCCGACGACGTCAAGAACCTGGCCGGGGCGTTCCGGCGCATCGCCACGTTGCCCGGCCTCATCACGCTCGGCCTGGTCCTCACCGGGCTCAGCGCCTTCTGTGGCTTCGTGTTCCTGCTGATCTGGATCTTCTGATCCAGACAGGAGGAGATCAGCGCCGGCCGACGCCGTCGTAGCGCAGCCCGGCGGCGCGCACCGCCGCCGGATCGAGCAGGTTGCGGGTGTCGACCACGGCCGAGCCGGGGACGAGCACGCCGGCAAGCGCGTCGAGGTCGAGCTTGGCGAACTCGGGCCATTCGGTGGCGATGACGAGCACCGCGGCGCCGGTGGCGGCCGACAGCGGGTCGGCGCACAACTCGACGCCGGCGAGCAGCTGCGCCTTCGGGCCCGTCGGCGCGACCTCGACGGTGGGGTCGAACGCCCGCACGGTGGCGCCGGCGGCAACCAGGCTCTGCACCATCGTCACGCTCGGCGAGTCCCGCAGGTCGTCGGTGCCGGCCTTGAACGTGAGACCGAGCACGCCGACCTTGGTGCCGGTGAGGCGCAGACCAGGGCCGACGCCGACGGCTTCGCGGACCTTGGCGACCATCCGCCGCTTCTGCTCCTCGTTGACGTCGATGACGCCCTTCATCATCGTGAAGTCGTAGCCGTAGTCGGCGGCGATCTTCACCAACGCCTTGGAGTCCTTGGGGAAACAGCTTCCACCCCAGCCCGGCCCAGGGCGCAGGAACGACCGGCCGATCCGGGCGTCGGAGCCGATGCCCTCCACCACGTCGTCCACGCTGGCGCCGACCGCTTCGCACATCGCCGAGATGGCGTTGACGAAGGAGATCTTCATCGCCAGGAACCCGTTGGCCGCGTACTTGATCGTCTCGGCCGACGCCGGGTCGGTGATGAGGATCGGCGCCTGCAGCGGCGCGTAGACGTCGGCCAGGCGCTCGCCGGCGGCCCGATCGTCGGAGCCGATGACCACGCGGTCGGGATGCAGGAAGTCGTGGACGGCCGTGCCCTCGCGGAGGAACTCCGGGTTCGACACGACGGCGACGTCGTTGCGCTGCAGCACGTCCTCGACCACCTTGGTCGATCCCACCGGAACCGTCGACTTGTTGACGACGAGGGCCCCGGGCTTCAGCACCGGAGCGATCTGCGTGGCCGCGGCCTCGATGTAGCGCAGGTCGGCGCCACCGTCGGCACCCTGCGGGGTGGGGACGCACAGGAACACGACGTCGGTGTCGGTGGCCGCGGCCTCGGCCCCGAGCTCGAACGACAACCGGCCCGACGCCAGCTCGGCCACGACGATCTCGGAGAGGCCCTCCTCGACGATCGGGATCTGTCCGCGACGGAGCTGTTCGACCCGATCGGCGTCGACATCGGCACACACGACCTCGTGCCCGAGGTGGGCGAGACACGCGCCGGTCGTGAGGCCGACATAGCCGGCGCCGACGACCCCGAGGCGCGAAGGAGTGGGCGTGGGCACGATGTCACTCATGAGCATCCGAAGGCTAATGCCTTCTCGACCGTCCCCGACTCGTACCCCGGTCCGGGACCCGGCGGGCGCGTAGGGTTGTCTCCGATGCTCCTGCTCGTCGTCGCCGCCGCCGACAGCTGCGGCGAGACGCCGGGCGCGGTGTGCGACTGGGTGTACGACCGCACCGGTAACGGCAAGCTGGCCGCCGCCGCCGACTGGTTCGTGGGCCGACCGTTCACGATCCTCGTCATCCTCCTGGTCGCGTGGCTCGTCACGCGCCTCGCCCGGCGACTGGTCCGGCGCCTTACCTCCCGCATCATCCGGTCCGACGGTCTGGCGTCGCTCACCCCGGTCAACCTGATCCCGGGGCGCACCGCGGACAAGACGGCCGATGGCGCTGCGCCGTCGGAGAACACGGCGAAGGTCGGCGAGCCGCGACGGGTCGCCCGCGCCAGCTCGATCGGCGGCGTGGTCACGTCGTCGATCTCGGTGTTCGTCTGGTCGGTGGCGGCGATCATGGTGATCGGTCAGCTCGGCATCGACCTCGCCCCGTTGATCGCAGGCGCCGGCATCGCCGGCATCGCCATCGGCTTCGGCGCGCAGAGCCTCGTGCGGGACTGTCTCGCCGGGTTCTTCATGATCGTCGAGGACCAGTACGGGATCGGCGACGTCGTCGACCTCGGAGCGGCGTCGGGCGTGGTCGAGCGGATCACGCTGCGCACGACGGTGGTCCGCAGCCAGGACGGGACGCTGTGGCACGTCCCCAACGGTGAGGTGCGGCGGGTCGGCAACCGGTCGCAGCTGTGGTCGGTCGCACTCGTCGACGTCGTCGTGCCCAACGGGGCGCCGCTCGACGACGCGAAGGTGGCCGTGATGGAGGCGGCCGCCGCCACGTGCGCCGAGGACCGCTTCGTCGACAGCGTCCTCGAGGCCCCGCGCGTGCTCGGGGTGGAGGACGTCGGCGCCGATGGCGTGTCGCTGCGGCTGGTCACCAAGACGGCACCCGGTGCGCAGTTCGAGCTCCAGCGCGCCCTGCGCGAGGCGATCAAGCGCCGCCTCGACGACTTCGGCACCGGGACCCCGACCCCTTAGCCCAGCCAGGCGGAGCCGCCCGGCGCGCGCGGCCTGCGTGGCCGGGGAACGCAACCGCGCGGTTCAGCGAGCGTCCCGAAGTCCGAGGAGGTAGGGCGGCGGAGCGCCAGCGGAGCCGCCCGGCGCGCGCGGCCTGCGTGGCCGGGGAACGCAACCGCGCGACAACGTCCGGATGTCAGCGAGCGCAGCGAGCGTCCCGAAGTCCGAGGAGGTAGGGCGGCGGAGCGCCAGCGGAGCCGCCCGCCGCGCGCGGCCTGCGTGGCCGGGGAACGCAAATGATAGGAACGAGGGGTGACTCGTATTCTGCTGACCAATGACGACGGGATCTCGTCGACGGGCCTCCATGTGCTGGCCCGCACGATGCGCCGTCACGGCGACGTGGTCATCGTCGCGCCGGACTCCGAGTACTCGGGGGCCGGGGCGGCCCTCGGAGCACTGCACCTCCTGCAACCGGTCGCCAAGCGCACGAGTGTCGACGGCGTCGACGAGGCGTGGACGATCAACGGCCCGCCCGCCTTGTGCACGATGTTCGCCCGGTTCGGCCTGTTCGGGCAGATCGACCTCGTCGTGTCGGGCATCAACCCGGGGGCCAACGTCGGCCGGTCCGTCTACCACTCGGGCACCGTGGGGGCCGCCCTCACCGCCCGCAACGGCGGCATCAGCGGTGTGGCCGTCAGCCAGGCCGTCGCCGGGATGGGCATCGAGGGCCAGGCGTGGGACGACATGATCCGAGATCAGGAGTGGCAGTCCGCCGCCGACGTGGCCTCCGTCATCGTCGGCCAGCTGGTCGAGGACCTCCCCGCCGACCCGGTCGTCGTCAACATCAACGTGCCGAACCTGCCGCTCGAGAAGATGTCGGGATGGCGGCACGCGTCGATCGGCAGTGCCCCGCCGCGAGCCGTCGGCTCGGCCACGCTCGAGCCGCTGGGCGGAACGGAGGGCTGCTTCGCCGTGCGGATGGAGTGGGGCGACATCATCGACTCCCCCGCCGACACCGACAGCGGCGCCATCGAGAGCGACGAGGTGACGATCACCTACATCAGCCGCCTGCAGCCCGAGGATCGCCCCGACCTCGGCGCCGTCGACATCGCCCTCGACGGGCTGCTCGCGTCATGAGCGTTCCTGAGCAGCTCGCGTCGTACCGGGCGAGCATCGACAACATCGACGCTGCGCTCGTGCACCTGCTCGCCGAGCGCTTCAAGATCACCCAGGCCGTGGGGCGATTCAAGGCCGAGGCCGGCCTCGACGCGTCCGATCCCGGACGCGAGGACGAGCAGATCGCCCGCCTCCGCGCCCTCGCCGAGGAGTCCGGCCTCGATCCCGGATTCACCGAGTCGTTCCTCCGGTTCATCGTGTCCGAGGTGATCCGCCACCACGAGGCGATCGCCCGCGAGCAGTAGCGGTCGCGACGAGCGGCGCGATCAGTGACGCAGGTGCTCGGCGCTGATGTCGAGCAGCTGGCGCACGTGGGCGTCGTCGAGGCAGTAGTAGACGAGCCGTCCGCTCTTGCGGTTGCGCACGATGCCGGCCGTGCGCAACAGGCGCAGGGCGTGTGACACCGACGTCTCGGGCACGTCGACGACGGCGGCGAGATCGCTCACGCACATCTCCCCCACCTCGGCCAGCGTGTAGAGCAGCCGGACTCGGGTGGGATCACCGAGCAGCTTGAACAGCTCGCTGAGATTGGTCACCTCGCCGGCGTCGATCATGCGCTGGCGCCCGTCCTGCACCTTGGCGGCGTCGACGATGCGCACGCCACCCGAGTCGGCGGCGGTGGTCATCGTCATACCCCGAGTCTAGGAGGCGTTCCCAACAGCGGATGGGTCGCTCGTGGCGCGGCCCGGACCGCTAGTGGTCTGTCGTCGAGTTGGTGAGGTGGATCGCGCCGCTGGGCTCGTCGCTGGCAAGGCGCGAGGACGAAGGAATACACCCAGTCTTTCGAGGACGAGCAACGCAGCCAGCGGCGAGGTCCAGCAAGCGAGACACCCTTACCAATCCGGCGACAGACCGCTAGATCGTCGCCAGTAGGTCGGTCAGCGGGTCGAGGCCCATGCCGCCGAACTGCAGCGCCTTGGTGTGGAAGTCCTTGAAGTCGAACGAGGCGCCGTGCCGGGCACGGGCCGCGTCGCGGCCGGCGATCCAGATGCGCTCTCCGACCTTGTACGAGGGCGCCTGGCCGGGCCAACCGAGGTAGCGGTCGATCTCGTCGGCGGCGTGGGCCGGGTCGGAGATCGTGCGAGTGAGGAGGAACTCGAGACCGAGCTCCGGCGTCCAGCGCTCGCCCTCGTGGAACCCGGTGCCGCTCGGGATCTCCAGCTCGAGGTGCATGCCGATGTCGATGACGACCCGGGCGGCGCGGAACAGCTGGGCGTCGAGCATGCCGAGGAGGTCGCCGTCGTCATCGAGATAGCCGAGTTCGCGCACCAGGCGCTCGGCGTACAACGCCCATCCCTCGGCGTGCCCGCTGGTGCCGGCCACGAGTCGCTGGAACTCGTTGAGGGAGTCGCGCTGGTAGGTGGCCGTGCCGATCTGCAGGTGATGGCCCGGCACGCCCTCGTGGTAGACGGTGGTCACCTCGCGCCACGTGCCGAAGACCTCGCGACCGGCTTCGACCGACCACCACATGGCGCCGGGCCGGGTGAGATCCTCGTTGGGCCCGGTGTAGTAGGCGCCCACGCCGCCACCCGGCGGGGCGATCTTGCAGTCGAGCTTGCGAAGTGGCTCGGGGATGTCGAAGTGCGTGCGACCGAGCTCGGCGATCGCCCCGTCCGACAGCTCCTGCATCCACCGCTGGAGGCCGTCGGTCCCGGTGACCTGGTAGCGCGGATCGGCATCGAGCTGGTCGGCGACCTCGCGGGGTGTGGCCGACGGGTTGATGCGCAGGGCCACCTCGATCAGTTCGGCCTCCAGCGAGAGGAACTCCTCCCACCCCCACCGGTAGGTCTCGAGCAGGTCGACAGTGGCGCCGAGGAAGTCGCGAGATGCCCGGGAGTACACGTCGGGGCCCACGGCGTCCCGCTCAGGAGCCTGCGGGCGCAGCTCGCGTCGCAGGAAGTCGCCGAAGTCGGCATAGGCGCCGTCGGCGGCAGCGGCCGTGGCGGCGAGTCGATCGCCGAGCGCGCCATCCCGTTGCGCCGACGCGGCGAGTCCGGCGAAGAACCCGGTGCCGCCGCCGGCGCCGGAGTACGTGTCGCACTGCTCGGCGCACTTGTCCACCTGGCGCACGGCGGCCACCCGACCGGATCGGGCGGCCTCGGTGAGGCTCGCCTCGTAGCCGGCGAACGCCACGGGCAGCGCTTCCATGCGGGCGGCGAGCGACTCCAGCTCGTCGTCGGTGGTCCTGGGAAGGAGATCGAACACCATCCGCAGCTCCTGCATCGGCGAGGCGATCACGTTGAGGTCGGCGAGGAAGTCACCCGCCTCGTGACGATCGACGAACAGCGTGGCCCGCTCGGTGATCACGTCGCGTGCGACGGCGTCGGCCTCGCTGTCGACCGGGGCGGTGGCGAGCTCGGCGAGCGTCCGACGGAAGAGTTCTGCTGTCTCCTCGCGGCCCTCGGGCGAGAGGTCGTCGACGAGACGCTCGGACGGCAGTCCGAGGTAGACACTGATCGACGGGACCATCTCAGCCAGGTCGCGGACGAAGGCGTTGGAGATCTCGTTGACGCTGCGCTGGGTCACGCCGGCGACGCTACCCCGCCCCGCGCACCCGGGATTCTGCGCGCGGATCTTGCCAATTCACGTTCTGGGTGCGTTCCGTGACGGTGAGCGTCACTGTTCTGTCGCGCAACATCGGTGACACGTATGTCGCGGAACATGGGTGACAGTTCATGACGTTACCCGGCGGGGTTGGCGGGGGCCGCCGCGGCGTTGGCGGCTGGGT
>NZ_QKYK01000031.1 GCF_003426815.1 Desertimonas flava | reverse complement strand
ACGGTGGCTGCCGCGGTCGCGGCGACGGCGGCCGCCGTCGCCCCGACGCCGGCAACGCGGGCGGCTGTCGCCGGCGCCGATGGCGGGGCGGGAATGATGGTCGGCTCGGCGGCGCCCGAGGCGACCGACAGCTTGGGGTCGGCGTCGACGAGCAGGGGGCGCCCCGTATGGGCGGCGACCTGTTCGGCGACCAGCGGGATGCGGCTCGACCCGCCGACGAGGACGATCCCGGCGAGGTCGCCAACGGCCACGCCGGCCGAGGCCAGCGCGCGGTCGAACGCCGTGAGGGTCTCGGCGACGCGGGGCCGCACCGCCGCCTCGAACTCGGGACGAGTGAGGCGGACTTCGGTGGTGAGCCCAGGGAATCGCACCGACACCGTGGTGTCGGTGTCGGCCGACAGCGCCTCCTTGGCGACGATGCAGTCGGCCCGCAGGGCGAGCGCGGCGCGGCGCACGTCGGGATTGTCCCTGTCCATCGCCGTCAGCGCGCCGTCGAGGGCCCCGTTGACGTGGGCCAGCACGGCTTGGTCGAGGTCGAGCCCGCCCAGCCGGTCGAGACCCTCGGCCCGGCCGAGCATCTGCGGACCGGACGGATCGAGCCGGACGACGGCGACGTCGAAGGTGCCGCCGCCGAAGTCGTACACGGCCACGGTGTCGCCGGCCGCCAACCGGCCCTGCCGGGCGTAGTGCCCAGCCGCCGCGACGGGTTCGGGCAGGAGCTCGACGTCGGCGAGGCCGGCCACCCGCCCCGCCTCGCGCAGCAGATCGAGCTTGAACTCGCCCCACGTGGCGGGATGGGTGAGGGTCACGGTCCGGGCGCCCCCGGCCGTGCGCACCACGTGGGCGAGCAGGTGGCCGGTCAGGGTCTCGGCGCCGTACGGCGTGCCGCCGATCAGGATGGGGGTCGTGTCGCCCAGGCGCCGCTTGAACTCCCGGGCGGCGGACGCCGGCGAGCTCTGCGCGGCCCGCACTGCGGCGTCACCGGCGACCGGTGCGCCATCGACCATCGCCACCACGCTTGGCATTGCTGCGCCGGCCGTGCCGAGGGTCACGGCCTGGACGGCGCGCCCGTCGTACACGGCAGCGGCGGTCCAGGTGGTGCCGAGGTCGACGCCGAGTCGTTCGGCAGCCACGGTGTTGCTCATGACGGTGACGGTAGACCCCCTGCCCGTCCCGGGTCGCCGGGTGAATTCCCAGGATTCACCCTGGGTGAGTGATGTGTCCTCGCGTCGCCGTCACCTCGCGCCGCCGACGTCGAGCGGGTCGACGTCACCGACGTGAGGAGGCGGTGGCTGATCGTCGAAGCCGGCGAGGAAGCTCTCCTGATCGGCGGTGAGCGCCGCCGAGCGCAACGCCACGTCCGCCCAGGGGTCGGGGACGTCGGCCTCGTGGGCTGCGACGTGGTCGACGATCGCCGCCCACCACTCGGGCGTGCCGTGCTGGACCGTCCCCTCGGTCGTCGGATCGTCGCTCATGTCGTCGGTCATCTTGCCGGTCATTGTGTCACCCCAGCCCTGGTATCGGTCGGGGCGGTCTCGCCCCGGCGTGCGAGGAGGACCGCGAGCTCGGTGCGGGAGCGGATGGTGAGCTTGCGGTAGATCGCCTGCAGATGGAAGTCGACCGTCTTGATGCTGACGAACAGCTGGTCGGCGACCTCCCGGTTGGTCAGGCCGTTGGCCACGGCCTCGGCGACCCGTCGCTCCGCCTTTGTCAGTGCGTCGAGCGCCATCGCCACGGGGCTCGGCGTTGCGTCCGGCTCGGCCAGCGCCTCGAGGCGGCCGGCGAGATCCTCCCGGATGCGCGACGCCGAGGTCGGCACCAGCGCCATGGCTCGTTCCAGCAACGCTCGTGCTGCCGTCGTGTCGGCAACGGCAGCGGCGGCCACGAGCTCGTCGACCGACGACGGCTCGACGATCGGCAGGCGACGGTCAGCAGCCACGGCCAGCCAGCGGCGATAGGCGCGCCGGCTGCGGGGCGACGAGCGCGGGTCGGGCGCCGGCGGCATCGCTGCCCCTGGGTCGAGCGCGACGCGTACGATCGCACCGAGCGGATCGTCGGCGAGGTCACCGACGGACTCCAGTGTCGTTCCAGCGTCGGCGCGACGACCGCTGGCGAGCAGCAGATCGGCACGAACCACCGGGTCGACGGGGCCCTCGGCCAGCGCGGCGACGGCCCCGTCCCGACGCTCGATGGCCTCGAGGCCGAGCGTCGCGTCGTCGGGATCGGGCGACTGCGGGTCCACCAGCCGCAGCGCGGCGTCGAAGTCGAAGGCGTCGAGCGACGCCTCGGCCGAGCGGCGACGACGCCGGCCGGCGTCGTCGGGGTCGGGTGATAACGCGGCGGCACGGTCCCATGTGCTCGCCGCGTCGTTGAGCGCGCCACGCCGGCGGGCGTCGGCGGCAACGAGCTCGAGCGCGGATGCTGCATCCTCGTCGGGACCGGCACACGACTCGACGAGATGCCACGCACGCGTCGCCGCCTGACGGGGTTCGGTGAGTGCCGTGGCGATCGCCCGGTGGGCGGCGCGGCGGCTCGCGGCAGCGACGAGGTGGTAGGCCAGCGGCTGCAGCAGGGAGTGGACGAACTGGATCTCACCGCCCGTCACGCGGACGATGCCCGCCTCCTCGGCAGCATCGACGCCTCCGGGCGCCTCGCCCAGGGCCTGCAGTGCGGCGTTCGCCAGGGGAACCGTGGTGGCACCGGCGGCGACGACCACGGCGGCCCGACGGGCGGCTTCACTGATGCCGTCGAGTTGCTCGCGCATGCGCTCGACCGCTCGGAGGCCTGGTCTCGGCACGGCCGGCAGGGGCTCGGTGCCGTTGCGTTCCTCGTCGGTGAGCGAGCGGGCGAGCTCGATGGCCAGCAGCGGGTTGCCGCCTGACCACTCGGCACACCGCTCGGCAGCCCGTTCGTCACAGTCGACGGCGTGCCGGACGGCCGCGACGAGGTGCCGGCTCCCGAGTGGACCCAACATCAGCTCCCGCGTGGCGACCGCGGCCCACGGGGAGTCGGCGGCGCCTGCGCCCGACGCCACAGTGAGGAAGGCGCCCACGGCGTCGCGCCCCAGTCCCGCGAGCGCGAACGTCAGCGCCGCCGAGCTCGCCGGATCCATCCCGTCGGCATCGTCGATGGCGAAGACCACCGGCGCCGTCTGGGCCAATCCGTCGATCACCCGCAGGACGGCCACTCCGACGTCGACGGGGCTGAGCTCATCTCCCGTCGTGCTGCGTAGGGCCAACGCCCGTCGCACCACGTCGGCTGCCTCGCCGCCGGCCAGGTCGTCGAACCGGTCGGCGAAGGGACGGAGCAGACCGAGCAGCCCGCTGAATGCCGGCGACGCTCCCGCGGCCCGTCCCCTCCCGGCCAGCACCCTCGCACCGGCGGCCGAGGCCCGTTCGACGGCGGCGTCGAGCAGCGCCGTGCGGCCGATGCCCTCGTCGCCGCCGATCGTGACGACGAACGGCCGCCCGCGCACGACATCGGCGAGCACCCCGTCGATCACGGCGAGTTCGGCGCTTCGTCCCTGCAACATGGCCGCCGCAAGCTAGCGAGGCACCCAGGACCCGGTCTCGGAATTCCACGCCGAACCCTCTGCGCGACCAGCGACGCGCCAGCCTCGAACGTCAGGACGCAGGCCCCCGATCAGCCCACGTGGGGGTTGGATGCTTGTGGCGTCTCCGAATCGGTCGAGGCAGGGGGCGATGACGCCGGCTCGCTCGACTGCGGTTCATCGGTCGATGGTGGAGACGGTGGAACGGTCGACGGTGGATCGGTCGACGGCGGCTCCGTGCTACTCGGCGAAGGCGGAGCCGACGAGCTCGTGGACGATGTCTCCGCCGTGATCGGCGGTGCGGCACTCGTGGTGGTGGCAACGATCGTGGTCGTTCCGGCCGTCGTGGTTGGCACAGCCGTGGCCACCAGCAAGGAAGTTGCAGAGAAGGGAGCGACCGGGCGCGCGCTCGCCACCGGACTCATCGCCCCCCAGCCCGCGCTGTTGCGCGCAGCGACTCGGAATTGCCACGCGACGCCCGGCGTGAGTCCGCGCAACAGCACGGAACGAGAGCTCGGTCCGCCACCATTGCCCCCCACCCAGGTGCGTCCGCCGTCGGATGATCGCTGGTAGCCATACTGCGTGATCGCGGCGCCCCCGTTGTACGCCGGCGCCGTCCAGTCCAGCCGCACCTCGCCGGACGGCAGTGCCGTCGCCGACAGAGACGTGGGAGCGGACGGTGTCCGCGGCGCCGCGTAGACAATGACGCTTGCAGTCATCGACCCCCAGCCGACGCTGTTGCGGGCCGCTAACCGGAATCGGTATCCAGCACCTGGGGTCAGCCCGGAGATGAGCACGGATCGCGAGCTGCCGCCGCCGGCGTTACCGCCGATCCACGATGCACCACCGTTGGACGAGCGCTGAAAGCCGTACTGAGCGATCGCTGCTCCGCCGTTCCACGATGGAGCCGCCCACGACAAACGCACCTGCCCCGGACCTGGAGAGGAGGCCGTGAACGACAGAGGCGCCGACGGCCGTTGAAGGACCACCGTCCCGCTGGGACGAGCGTAGATCGCGACGACGATCGTCCGGGGTCCCTGGCCAGCGAAGTTTGGAGTGGTTGCCGAGCCGAAGCCGACCTGGGTGAACGTGGAAGAAAGCATGTTGGCCCGGTGCCCACTGCTGTTCATCCACGCCCCGACCACCGACGACGGCGCCGGGTCATACGACGACATGAAGAGGTTCTCGCCCCAAGCGTTCCAGCCGTAGCCGACCTGCGCAAGCACCGTGCTCGGGCTGGTGCCATTCGGACGTCGATGGGCGAAGTAGCCGTTGGCCACCATCTCCTGCGCGCGGATCTGCGCAGCCTGGTTGAGTGCGGCATTCAGCGTCAACCCAGCGACACCGGCCGAGGCGCGGTAGCTGTTCGTGACGTCACGCAGCGAGGTCGACGACGGCAGTGCTGGTGCGAGGGCGAACGCCGGGGCGGAGGGGGACTCGAGCGACGGGCCCGCGGCGGCGGCGAGCGGACTGACCAGCGCGCCGGCGGCCGCCACGACGGCAGCCAGCGCACGGCGGACGGCGGCCCGACGCAATGTTACGAACATGTGACGGAGACTACTCGGATCCGCGCCGACGGCGCCACCGAACCTGATTCCGACCACGGCCGCCCTGGACCGCGCGAGGTCGGCTGAGAGCGGGCACCAGCGGAACGAGCTCGGAGTGGCGCTGTTCTCATCCTCGGGGTGGCCGGCGGATCCTGGCCACGCGATGGCTCAGGTCGAGAGCATCGGCACTGGTCGTTCTCCATCGTCGATGGGTCGAGAGCACGCGGATCCCGATGACCGCGGCGAAGCAGACGACCGCGAGCGGCACCGATGGGATGTCGGATCGGAGACCGATCACGTAGATGATGCAGCCTCCCGCCGCGGCGAATGCGTAGAACGACCCGGGAAGGAACAGCTCCGGCGGCTCGTTGACGACGATGTCGCGGATGATCGCGCCACCGGTGCCGGTCACGACGCCGACGAGCACGCACGACACCACCGGCAACTCGGCGGCGACGGCGCGGTCGGCGCCGAGGAGCGCGAACGCCGACAGGCACACGGCGTCGACCAAGACGAAGGTGAGGCCGAAGCGGTTCTTGGCGGCCTCGGTCATCCGGCCGAGCACGATGCCGATCAGACCCGCGGCCAAGGACGTCGGCAGGTACCACCGGTCGGTCAGGGCGATCGGGGTCCCTTCTTGGAGCAGCACGTCGCGGATCACGCCACCGCCGAGCCCGCAGGAGACGGCGAGGAACATCACACCGGCGATGTCGAAGTGGACGCGAACGCCGGTCAGGGCGCCAGCGAGAGCGCCGAAGGCGATCGCCGAGATCTCCACCCAGTTCGGGATGTCCAGCGCGGCGGAGGCGCTCAGCAAGGATGCGGTCGGCACGTCCTCATCGTGTCAGAGGGGAAGGTTGCGGCAGCTCGACAGGTGATCGTCGAGTCCGTGGTTGACGTTGGCCACCGACGCGCACAACTGTCTGGCCCCCTCGGGGATCTCGGATCGACGGAAACGGTAGAGCAGCTGGCCGGTGATCGGGTCGACGTCCCACATGACCCACGGGCCGGAGCCCGGCTCGCCGGCCTGCGACACCCCGACGGTGTCGAAGTAGAAGTGGATGTGCTTGCTCAGCGGGCCTCCGTCGAGGTCGGGCTCGAAACCCACCACCGAATACGTCGCGATCAGTTCGTCCCCGTTGGCGGTGATCGAGTTGATCGTCACGCAGTTGCCGTTGGCTCCCGCGCACGGCGTGGCGATCGTCGTGCGGACGGTCGAGTCATTGGTCGCTGTCGTCACGGTCGCATCGGTCTGATCGGTTTCGGTGGGCTCGGTATCGGCCTCTGTGTCGACCGGCTCCGTGTCCTCTGTTGTCTGGGCGATCGTCGTGGTGACGACGATCGCGCTGTCACCATCGGTGGTGCCGGGAAGCGTCGCCACGACTCCGACGGTGGCCTCCGGCACCGAGTCATCGCCGGTGGTGTCGGAGTCTCCACCGCGAGATCGGACGATCAGGAACCCGGCCACGGCCGCCACGACTGCGATCACGACGAGGGCGACGGCCCCTTTGGCCCACGGTCGGTCCCGTGCGGGGTCTGGGCCCGGCGAGGCGGCAGCCGAAGTCGGCACCGTTCGACGGGGGGGTGTCGGGCCCGACCCGCTGGATGTCGGTGGTGGCGCGGGAGCCGGGGGCACCAGATCAGAGCTCGGTGACTGGGCCGCTGGTACGGACGGCGACCCCACCGCCGGATCGATTGCGCTCACCGGCGGCGGCGGGACGACGGCCGGGGCCGGGGGCGGCACAGCGGCTGGCCCTTTCGACGCCGCGGCGGTCGAGGGATCGGCTGCCAGGCGCGCCGCGCCCATCGCGACGGTGTGTTTCGGGTGGGCGTCGACGCTCACCGGACGGCCGAGCGCCTCGCTGACCATCTCGGCGACGAGGGGGATGCGCGACGACCCACCCGCGAGAACCACCGCCGACAGCCCGGCGGATGTCACCCCGGCGAGCTGGATCGCCCGCTGGAGCATCGTCACCGTCTCGCGCAGCACCGGGCGGATCATCTGCTCGAACTCCGGCCGGGTGATGCGCACCGACGTCTGCAGTCCGGGCAGCATCACCGGAACGATGGCCTCGCTGTCGTCGGACAGGGCCTCCTTGGCCGCGACGCACTCCTCGCGGAGCCGCACGACGCTGGCTCGCACCGATGGGTCGTCGAGGTCGAGCGACGTCAGGCCGGCACCGAGTGTCTGGCGGACGTGGGAGAACACGGCCTCGTCGAAGTCGATGCCCCCGAGGCGTTCGATGCCCTGCGGCTCGCCGAGCGTGACGAAGCGTCCGTCGACGCGACGGAGCACGGCCGCGTCGAAGGTGCCTCCGCCGAGGTCGTAGACGGCGACCACTCCCCCCTCGTCGACGCGCTCCCCCGCCGCGAAGTGCACGGCCGCCGCCTCCGGCTCGCTCACGTAGCGGACGCTGTCGAGGCCGGCGAGGGCAGCTGCCTGCTGCAGCAGCTCTCGCTTGTACGGCCCCCAGTTGGCCGGGTGGGCGATGGTGACCGAGGCGGGCGGGCCGCCGTTGCGCTCCGAGACGGCGTCGACGACCCAGCGGACGATCATCGCCATCAGGCGCTCCGACGAGTACGGGGTGTGCCCGAGGATGATCGGCGTGGCGTCACCGAGGCGGCGCTTGAACTCCTTGGCCAGACGCGCCGGCTCCTGCTGACCACGGCGGATGGCGGCGTCGCCGACCAACAGCTCGCCGTCCTCCCGCAGCAGCACCGCCGACGGGATCGCCGCGGCGTGATTGCCGAGACCGACGATCTCGACCCTCCCGGAGCGCGCCACGGCAGCCGCGGTGAACGTGGTCCCCAGGTCGATCCCCAGCGCGTACGTCATGCGGGGCGAGACAGTACGCCTTCTGGACCACCCCGTTCAGCGGATTCCCGGGCCAGGTGAGGGCGTGAAGTGCAGTCCAGTCCAGACGCCTGCGGCCTCGCTCGGACCGACGAAGCGACGTCGTCGTTGCCGCAGGGCCATGCTCGACGGGGCGATGCCTGGGTCGTCGGCGCGACGGAACGGTCGCACCGCTGCGAGACCGAGGTCGACGTGCTCGGGATCGATCCCGCCGGGCCGACGCCCGCCCCGTCAGAGCCGAAGTCGTGAAGATGAGCAGGTTCGTCTGCAGACAGCATGGGGCAGTAGGCCCCGGAGTGCTGTAGCGCCGCGCATGGTCTCGGTTCAGAGCACCGGTTCGAACGGACGACCCTGGGAAAACACCTGCTCATCGAGCTTGAATCGTCCATCATGGTCTCCGCGAACGACGATGGCGCAGAAGCTATCGATGATCACTCTTTCGACGAAGGGCCTGAGCCTGCTTCCCGACAGGATCACAGCTTCGAGGACGAGATTTGAGAGACCGCGGCGCCCAGCGAAATAGCTACTCGACTCGTTCGTGAGCAGCGTGTGCGAGTGGGACCACTGCCAGTCCTCGATGACGTACCAGCCACCCGGCCGCAGTCGAGGGAACAAGGTCTCGAACATGATCCGGGACGGCTCGTAGAGATGGGAAGCATCGTCGATGATGAGATCGATCGGCTCCGGTCCGAATCTGCGCGTCGTCGCCGCTGTGAGGGCTGCTGCGTCGGCTTGGTCAAGCCCGTATTCGACGGACAGGCCGTCGCGGACGTCGCTGCGCTGCGCGAACCGTTCTAGCGCGGGCACGCTTCGGTCGTAGAGGTCGAACGCAAGATGGTTGGACGGGCCCAGCGCAAGGTTCCAGTACACCACGCTTCCGCCCTGCCAGATGCCCGCTTCGACCAGATTGCGAATACCCAGGTCGCAGAACGATCGTGTCGAACGGCGCACGTAATCTGCATCCTTGATGAGCAGAAATTGATCGTCGGTCGACGACACCGCTCGGTACACCTCGCTGTCGTCAGTAATCAACACCCGCTCCTCACCGATCTCGACGAGGGAGTCGGTGATCCAGTTGGCATCGTGTCGCCCCATCGAACGCACGCTAATAGCGCCCAGTACGCGGGGGGCGTCGGCTACAGGGCACCGCAGACCGGGACAATGATTCACGTAGTGAGCCCATCGGGCCGACGGAAAGGTCGGAATCGCGTCGCGTTGCCGGATCTCGTGCCCCTCCCCTCGGGTCGGCCGGGTTCCCGGGCGCTCCAGAAGGCGTGTGCCAGGATGACAGCGCGTGAACGAAACCGCAGACGGGCCGACAGCTACGAGAACTAGATCGCGACGCAGGTTCGTCGGCCACGCCGCCGGCATCGTTGGACTCTGTGGGGTCGCAATCGCGCAACCCGTGTTCACGCTGCTCGGGGAGGAGCCGACGTACTTCGTTGTGCATGGCATCGAAGGACGACGCCTGCTCTGGTTCGCCATCGTGCTCATCGTCGCTCCACCCCTTGCCCTCATCCTGCTCCTGATGGCAGTGCGGGTCGTCTCGACGAAAGGAGAGGTGTGGACCATGACAGTGCTAGTCGGCATCCTCACCGCCTTGACGATCGTTCCGGCGATCGACCGCGAGTTCGGCCTCCCGGTCGGGATCTATGTCGCCCTCACTGTGGCAATCGGAGTCGGTGTGGCCCTTGCCTACACACAGTTGGAGGCGGTCCGTCGTCTGGTCCTGTACTTCTCGCCAGCACCCATCCTCTTTCTCGCGCTGTTCCTCATCTCCAGTCCCTCGAGCGCGTTGCTCCGCACTCAGGGCGGGGCGGACATGCTTCCAACTTGGGACTCATCGACGCCGGTCACAATCGTGGTCTTCGATGAGTTTGCGCTTGGCGTCCTGCTCGGACCGGATGGCGACCTCGACACTGAGCACTTCCCGAACTTCGGACGATTGGCCGAGATGTCGACATGGTACCCAAACGCCACGACGGCGGCGTTTCGCACCGATCTCGCAGTCCCCTCGATCTTGAGCGGTCGGATCCGGCCCGCCGGCACGGCCCCGACCGTGACCGAGTATCCGCGTTCGCTCTTCTCCATGCTTGGTGCGTCGTACGATGTACGCGCCGACGAGGTCGTCACGCGGCTCTGCCCGGACACGGTCTGCGCCACCGGCGTCGCCAACGAGCAGTCGATCGTCCAGGACACGGCCATTGCCTATCTCCACGGCATGCTGCCCGACGGGCTCGCCGACGCCTGGCTGCCGCCGCTGGGCGCACGCTGGGGCGGATTCGCCGACCAGGGCGGACACACCGCCGCCAGCGACGTCGACGAAAGTAGATCGATCGAGACGGAGGTGGAGTCGGGGTGCACAAACGTCGTGTGCCAGGTGGGCTGGGACCGGCAGCGGTTCGAGAGTTTCCTTGCTGCCTTCGACGAGTCGACCGACCGACCGCAATTGCTCTATCACCACGCGCTTCTTCCACATGTGCCGTACCGATACTTTCCGAACGGAGTGAGCTATGAGCCGATCTCCGTGACTCGGGGCCTCGATCCAATGTGGATAGATGATTCCGATTTCATGGATGTGATGCGCCAGCGCTACTTCCTTCAGTCGATGTACGTCGACTCGATGGTAGGTAGCTTCCTCGACCGGCTCGAGGCGACCTCGATGCTCGACGACGCCTTGGTGGTCGTGCTCGCCGATCACGGTGTGTCTCTCGACCCTGCGACGGCTCTGCGGGGTCCGGAGGAGGGTGAGGACGAGACCCGCAGTGGAGTCCATCCGATCCCGATGTTCGTGAAGCTCCCCGGACAGCAGGATGGGGTCATCGACGAGCGGCAAGCGCAGAACATCGACGTGCTTCCGACGGTCGCCGACGTACTCGATCTGGACCTGCCATCGGATTGGGTCTTCGACGGACAATCGCTCCTCGAGGAAGATCGAGAAGGGCCTCGTCGATGGTTGAACGGCGAGACGACGTCCGACCCGGACCCGATTGCCTTCGGCATCCGCCTACGGTCAGGCCTACGCGAACTACCGGGCAGGGCCGACTTCATCGGCGTCGGCCCATACGGCGACCTGATCGGACGCTCACTTGACGAGTTCGAAGTCAGCACAGAGACGAAAGGCACCTTGCGCTTGGACCTCCCGTCAGCGTACGACGACATCGATCCGAGCGTGCTCCTGCCGGCGCTCCTGACGGGGTCAACTGAGGATCTGACAGACGACGACTGGCTTGCTATCACTATCGATGGCACGATTGCTGGTGTCGGCCCCGTGTACCGTGGCGAGACCCTGGACGTGCTCCTCGATCCCCAAACCCTGACGGCCGGCCACCACGACGTCCGAGCTTTCGCCGTCGACAGCCAAGGATCGTTGCTGATCGAGGTGTCGCTGCTCCGCTGACGCACAGAGGCGCAAGTCGCTCAGCGCAATCCCTGACGAATAGAGCACACGTCACACTCAATATGGCCAAGGTCACCGGCTTGGCCTCAACCGGTGGTCGCGACATCACAGCCTTGGAGGTGTTGTGATGGGAGCTATTGGGCGTCCGAGGATTCCTCGGTCGAGGGTTGCTGTGGCGTTGTCGGCGGTCGCTCGTGGGGTCCCGCGGCCGGAGGCGGCAGCGATGGCGGGGATCTCGAGAAACACGTTGCAGCGTCGTATCAACGAGGAAGCTGTTGTCGTGTTGAGACAACGCACAGCACGTCCGAACGCGCTCACGCTCGCTGAGCGTGAGGAGATTCGCGTTGGCATCGAGCGTCACGAGACCGACGCGCAGATGGCCCGCCGACTCGGCCGACATCGCGGAACAATCGGCCGCGAGATCGCGGCTGGTGGTGGCCGTGAGCACTACCGGGCCTATGTCGCTCAGGACCAGGCCGACGCACGGGCTGAGCGGCCCAAGCCGTCGTGGATCGAGGATCGGCCGTGGCTGTGGGACGAAGTCGTCACCTTGCTGCGCACGAAGAAGTGGTCGCCCGAACAGATCGCCAAACGGCTCCGCAAGGAGCATCCCGATGAGCCACAGTGGTGGGTGTCGCACGAATCGATCTACCGGGCGATCTTCGTTCAGGCCAAAGGCGAACTGCGTAAGGAACTCGCTGCGTGCCTGCGCACAGGCCGTGAACGCCGTCGGCCCCGCGGCCGGATCGAGAGCAGATCGAAGATCGTCGGGATGGTCAACATCTCTGAGCGTCCCGCCGAGGCCGACGACCGGGCAGTGCCCGGACACTGGGAAGGCGACCTCATCATCGGCGCCAACGGTGCCAGCGCTGTGGCCACCCTGGCCGAACGCACCACCCGCATGGGTCTGCTGATCAAGCTCGACAGCAAGCACGCCGACCACGTCGCCGCCCGCATCGCCGAACACATCCGTCAACTGCCCGCCCAACTCTCCCGATCGTTGACCTGGGACCAAGGCACCGAGATGGCCGCGCATGCCAAGTTCACGATCGACACCGGCGTCCAGGTGTACTTCGCCGACCCCCACAGCCCGTGGCAGCGCGGCACGAACGAGAACTTCAACGGCCTCGCCCGCCAGTTCCTTCCCAAGAGCAGCGACCTGTCGGTCTACAGCCAAGCCGACCTCGACGAGATCGCAGCGCTGCTCAACGGCCGCCCACGCAAGACCCTCGCGTGGGATACTCCAGCAGAACGGTTCAACCACTTTGTCGCGACCGCCGCTTGAATCCGCCCGGGCTATATGACCTCAATACCCGGCCGAAACGCTCACGAACGCGCCCCGACTGTATGTCGGCCGTGGGCGATACCGCTCCCCAGACGACTGAGCACGTCATCCAGAGCCGGGTCGGCGTACGCGCGGAACAGTTCGGTGAGATCGACGGTTCGGTCACCGAGCTCCGGCAGTAAGCGGGCGGCATCGGTGACATCGCGAGCGAAGCCCACGCTCGGGACATTCACAAGCCAGGTCTCGTAGAACGAGCGAATCTTGTGATAGTCGACGGGAAGCAGGATGGCCTTCTTTCCGAGCAGCAGAGCAACCAATCCGCCGTGCAACCGATCACTGATGACGAACTCCACGGGGGCGAGCGCACTCACGAGCTCGGGAATCGTCGACTCGAGTGTCAAATCGGCCAAGCGCGACGGAGATGCGCCGGGCACCGTCGTCGGATCGATGGTGAGGCCGATCGACTCAGCGTCCTGACGCACAATCAGGAACGTGCCCTGACCGTCCGGATACTTCGGCATCGCAGCGTCCAGCGCGAACGCGGCATCGGGAACAAGCACAGATCGGGCGCCCCATCTCGATAGCTCCTGCCACGACGTGGCATCGCGACTCCAGACTGTCACTTGAGGGTGAGCCAATGCCGCCTCGGGAGCGAAGAACGTATTCGGAAACACTAGACAATGACTGTCAGCAGACAACATCGATATGACGGCAGCACGGATCTGCGAATTATTTATATATCGTCCGATGTTGCCCCCGCCTGGAAAGCAGATCAACCCACTAAACCCGCCGACAGCCTCGTGAATGTAGCCTACATCCCCCGCTAGAGCGGCGGCTTCGATACTCCCGTCCGAGATCCAATATTGCAGCCCGCGCTCCTCGAGATACCAGACACATCCATGACTCAGAACAAGGTCACCCGTATTTCCTCCGCGCGGCCGGACGAAGTACGCGTCGACGTCCCGAGGCGGCAGCAGTCCACGGCTCCAGAGCGTTCGCTCCGGGTCCGGCGGAAACAGTGTCGAAGTAGGCGCTGTCATGTGTGCTCTCTCGTAGTGAGCGCACCGGTGTTGCGACCTGACCTGGTTTCCTCGAGTGCGTCGAGCCGCGACAGGACCGCCGCCTCGCTCATTCTGCTCGTCTCCAGCGATTGGGTGATGGCGACCAGTCGTTCGAGGATCTCGCCCACGCGGTACTCGAGAATGGCCAGCCGTTGACGATCTGCATCGTTCACCTGGGCTTGCTCCTCCGATAGAGAACTCTCAACCTCTGCCTCGGCACGTAGGACACGCGCCATTCTCACCAGGCGCGCCAGTTCTGGTGCCCTTCCGTGTACCACGAGAGTGTTCGCCAACGGAGACCCGGCTCGCACCAGCAGAAGCTCGGGACGACCGGCGGGGAGGTCGACGCCGACGAACGTCGGGCTGAAGGAGTCGCGGGTCTGTGCTCCGAGCGACGCGGTCGAGTCAACGATCACCACCGAGCGGTTCGAGAGGCGCGGTGCCCACGAGGACCACCAAGCGCCAACGTCGTCGAGCGGCGCCCCTGCACCGAGCCTCAATATTTCCACCGAGCCGTCGGCGAACTCGTCCGCCGTATCCTCAACCCCGCCGGAAACGAATTCGAGATTGGTCACGTAGCGCGAAATGTCAGATCGATCGACCGTTTCTCCGGTCGTGCTCGAGCCCTCGATCGAGAAAACACGGCAAGGGATAGCACAACGCTCAGCGGTCAACGCGGCTGCAACCGCGAGCGTCTGATCGCCACCGGCGATATCGACGACGACCCGGGGCTGCAATGCAACGACAAGCGCTCGCATGACCTCGCTGCCAGGCCGAGGTTCTCCCAGTACTCCATCGCCTGAGTCATCCAGCACCGCTTCCACCAATGCCGCCCAGGACCCGTCGTCGAGGCCGCTAAAGCCGGACTGCCGCTCGCCGATATCGTCAGGGTCGAGGTTAGGCAACGGAAGCTCCGCCACATCGGACGGAAAGCCGACGACCTGGTTGCCCGCCGGGTCGAGAAGTAGTGTCGGCATCGCCTCGTCATCTGGCTCGGTGCGAAAGATCTGGAAGAACGAGTCGTCTAACGATTCGACGTACGGGGTCTGCACGTAGTCGAAAGCGAACGCAAGTTCCTCCCGCTGACCGCTTGTCGGAGGCGACGTCATTGGATAGTCGAGGCCCGCTAGTTCGAAATCGAATCCGCCCATGCCTTGCGCTTCCAGACCGAGGTACAGGTTCGCCCAGTGCCGGCCTTGGTTGCGGCGAAACATCGACGCGTTCTCGATCATCAGCCGCCCGCCGAGATGGATCTTCACCGCGAAGCGGTAGCGACTCTGCACCGGGATGTGGATCAGTCCCAGGGTCGCGAGATCCTCCTGCTGCATCTGGATGCCCGGCGCCACGACGTCGTGGTAGCCCTGCTGGATCATCGCCGTCGGGCTGCGCTCCAGGAGTCGCCTGGAAGCAACGATCTTCTTGACCTCGGATCGTGTGGGGCGCGTCCAGAACCGTCCTGCGAAGATGTCGCCGCCATCCAGGCTCATGGGCACGGCGTTGCGCCAGGTGGTCGAGAGCAGATCGGTCTCGCTCGACACTGCCGCGAGGCGTTCATCGAGGGCGGCACGATGGGGAAACGGCAGAAACTCGTCACAGTCGAGGAAGAAGAACCACTCCGCTTCGGTCGACTCCGCCAGATGGCGCCAGAAGTGGTTCGCGAGCTCTGCCTGTGGGTATCGAGCCGACTGCAGCCTATAGATCTCCCACCCTCGCCGAGCGCGCGAACGCACCAGCTCGCCTGAGCCATCGGTCGACGAATGGTCGATGATCACGCAGTGATCAAAGAACTCCTGGAGCTGGTCGAGATACGGACCGAGGATTGGCTTCTCGTTCCGCAGCATGGTCACTGCGGCGAGTTCCATCACCCAATCTCGACCTGCGACGGTCGGTGGCTGAGCAGTCGCTTCAGCTGAGCCGACAGCTGCTCCACGCGGGCACGCTCCTCTCTGAGCTCCTTGCTGAGGTTCTCGCAACGACGGTCCACTTCCCGCCGGACGACTTCGTCGAATGACGTCAGGCGTCGCCGGGCACGGACGTACCGATCGTAGACGTCGAGGTACAACTCTTCGTAACGGCCCTGCGCCGCCTCCGCGAGAGGATGCGGCGGGTCGCCATCATCGGGAGCATCGGACGGCTCCGCTCCGAGGACAACTCGCGCTGTGGCCCGGAGGTTTGCGTCGCCCCACATCTGATCAGGCTCGAGATGAGCCCCCTCGGCCCACTCGTTCCATGCGTTGATGAAGACCACGCCCCCCCGCTCCGGGGCACGTTCGTACACAGCTCGCAGCCAGCGTTCGTAGCGATCCGGAGAACTCCCGAGCATGACGAGGGCACCCTGTGAGCGCCGTCGTGGTGTGTTGTCCCAGCTTGGCATCACGCATTCGTGTCTCGTCCAGGGCGGCTGGACGTGGTCGATGAATCTGTTGACCACGTCTTCGTAGTTCATGTAGAGGTGGTTCGGCTGCCATCCCGGCGGTGTGGGGGCGAACGGCACCCATTCGCTGACCCCGTGGGGCAGGAACTGGGCAGCGGCGTCGAACCCGTAGGTCTGCGGCGGATCGAAGTTCCCGTGCGTGTCGAATTTGACGAGATAAGGGTCGGCGACTCCGCGCGCCCTGGCGGCATTCCGCAGCTGCTCGACGAAGTCTGACATCTCCTCGAGGACCTGAGGTCGGTAGACGGCGAACAAGGGCCGCCCGTCGACGTGGATGTAGCGCGGGTCAGCAAATGTCTCTGCCAGCCATTCCACATGGGCAGCGCGTTCTTCCGCGTCGTAGCGCTGCTCCATGAGTATTGACTTCTGCCCTGCATCCCACGCTCGGGTCCAGTTCTCGTTCGCCCAGCAAAGACAGAACGGAAGATCCGGTCGGCCGCTGACTCGAATCTCATCGACGGTCCGGTCGATGAGACGGTGACCGCCAAACCAGTAGTGGTAATACATGAAACCATCGATGCCATGACGCCGAGCGAGGGCAGCTTGCCGCTCGCGGACCTCTGGTACTCGCAGGTCGTAGAAGCCGAGGGCGCCGGGCAGATGCGGTTGGTAGTGCGTCGGTCCTAGTGGCTGCGCTGAGGCAACCTTGGTCCACTCGGTGAACCCCTCCCCCCACCACGCGTCATTCTCGGGCACCGGGTGCATCTGGGGCAGGAAGAAGGCGATGACCTGGATCGGTCGCTCCGTGCTCATACTACTTGCTCGCTTTCGCAGCTATCGGGAGCCCCGCAGCACTCCATAGAGAGCACGGAAAGGTCGCACTATTCGCATCGTTCGAGAATTTAGCAACGCTGCGACATGGATTTCCTGGCGCCGCGCCTGCTCTGACCACGCAGCCACCGACTCCTCTGCTGCCGCGAGCTGCTGGCGGAGCATCGCGTTCTCTCCGATCAGCGCCGGAAGTTGTTCGGACGACTCGTGACGGATCGACTCGATCTCTGCCGACGTCTCGTGACGGATCGACTCGATCTCCGCCTGGGCTCGCAAGCAGTCGCTGTGATAGCGGCGAGCACGTTCCTCGGCGGCGAGAACTCGTCGGGCAAGTCGCGCTACCTCGACGTTTCCGTCATGAGGAACCGCTCGGCAGACGAACTGGTAGGTCTCCGCATCGCGATTCTGAAGCACCGCCTCAACGACTTC
The DNA here is from genome assembly GCF_003426815.1 of Desertimonas flava. Classification (GTDB taxonomy): domain Bacteria; phylum Actinomycetota; class Acidimicrobiia; order Acidimicrobiales; family Ilumatobacteraceae; genus Desertimonas; species Desertimonas flava. Next base: position 50,794 of record NZ_QKYK01000031.1, on the reverse strand, counting down.
ATCGGACACCTCCGACCGGTCGAGCGCCAGTTCTGTTGCGAAGACCGGGTACGTCACCCTCTCAAGATCAACCATGACGAAGCCTGCGTCGTCGATCATCTTCTCGAGTGACGTTCGCGTGAAGAAGTGAATGTGGGTCGCGTCGAGCAGGCCCCAGTTGCGGTAGGTGAACTGGCCCTTCAGCAACGACAACGTCACATCGGCGTGAGCAATATTAGGGACAGAGACCACTATGTAGCCACCGGGCGCGAGAACCTCGCGGCAAGCCCGAAGTGTTCCAAGCGGATCACGCAGGTGTTCGAGCACGTCGCCAGCGAGAACCACGTCGAACCGTCGCTCGCCAGCGACCTTCGAGATCGTCGCTGGATCGTCGAGATCGCCGACCACGCACTCGGCGACATCGTCCAGCGCCGCTGCCGCCGCTGGGTCGACCTCGATACCGACAACCTGACAGCCTCGATCGACGAGTGCCCGCGTCACGTGGCCAGCGGCGGGGCCGAGCTCGAGAACAAACTTGTTGTGTTCGACGAACCGCAGCGCGCGACCGTGAGCGTCATCACCTTGCTCGTCGACAGCTGACCAATAGCGGTTGTCGTCTCCACGCACCCGCGAGAGCGTAGCGTTGGAGCCGCCACGTCCCGTTGCAACCGCTCGCACATCAAGATTGCGTTGGATTGCCATCACGTAGGGGCAAGACTGTGGACCGCATGTCCACAGCTGCCGTCACGGTCGACCACGTGTCGAAGAGTTTCCGGCTCTACCACGAGCGCAACCAATACCTAAAGGCTGCCGTGCTGCGCGGGCGGCGCGCCCGCTACGAGGAGTTCTGGGCGCTGAAGGACGTGTCGTTCGAGGTCCCGACCGGCGCCACGTTCGGCATCATCGGCTCCAACGGGTCGGGCAAGAGCACGATGCTCAAGTGCCTCGCCGGCATTCTCTTCCCCGAGCGCGGCTCGGTCAAGGTCAACGGCCGCCTGTCGGCGCTGCTCGAACTGGGTGCCGGGTTCCACCCCGAACTGACGGGCCGCGAGAACGTCTTCCTCAACGGCGCGATCCTCGGCCTTAGCCGCAAGGAGATCCAGCGACGGCTCGACCAGATCGTCGAGTTCGCCGGCCTGGTCGATTTCATCGACACCCCGGTGAAGAACTACTCGTCGGGCATGACGGTCCGTCTCGGCTTCGCCATCGCTGCCAACGTCGACCCCGAAGTGCTGCTGATCGACGAGGTGCTGGCTGTCGGCGACGCGTCCTTCCAGCGCAAGTGCGCCGAGAAGATCGAGGAGTTCCGCTCGAGCGGTCGCACGATCGTCCTCGTCAGCCACGCCACCGGACAGGTCGAGCAACTCTGCGAGCACGCTCTGTGGCTCGAGCGGGGCGATGTTCGCATGCAGGGCCCGTCGATCGAGGTGGTCGCCGCCTACAACGGAGCGAGCTTCGAAGCGCAGCCATCCGACGATCCGGCGGAGCTTGGCCAACGGTGGGGCACGCAGGAGGCCCAAGTGACCTCCGTCGAACTGCTCGACGCCGCAGGCGCCCCGACGAAGCTCTTCGACACGCTCGGGCCGATGCACGTGCGCGTCAACGTCGTGGCTCACCAGCCGATCCGAGATCCCATCGTCGGTCTCCGCATCGACACGTTGCAGGGCGTCCCCCTCTGGGCGACGAACACCCGCCACCAGCGACACACGATCAGCGTGCTCGACGGGTCAGGAGCAATCGACGTCCGGATCCCGTCGCTCGCCCTGATGGAAGGCACCTACTGCCTCACCGTGGCGCTCACCGACCACAGCGAGTCCCACGAGTACGACCACTGGGATCGGCGCATCCGATTCGACGTACGCCAGACCGACATCTACGACAGCGGCGTGGTGTACATGCCGGCGTCGGTCACCTCCGACATCGCCAAGAAGAGCGTGGCCTCGGCGTAGCCGGGCCCGCTCGCTCAGAGTTCTTCGGCGAAGCGGCGCGAGAGTCGGCTGAAGACGGCCCAGCCGATCGCCAACGACACCGCGGCGATGGCGGCGAGTGTCAGCGTCGACCACAGGCCCGGGGCCCGGCCATCGTACATCGTGCGGCGGAACCCTTCGATGAACCGGGCAAAGGGATTGAGGCGGAGGATCTCGCGAGCCGTTTCACTGAGCCGGTCGTCGAGAAGGGAGTCGGGATACACGATCGGCGTGGCGTAGAACCAGATCTGCGTCACGATGGTCCAGAGGTAGGCGGTGTCCCGGAAGTACACGTTCACCGAGGCGAGGAGCAGTGCGATCCCCGCTGCGAAGGCGCCGAGGAGCAGCATCATCAGGATCGTGAACGGCAGCATCGGCAGCAATGGGCTGCCGAAGATCAGCAGCACCACGGCGAGCAGTGCCATCTCGATACCGAACTGCACCAGGCCATGGAGCACTTGGGCGAACACGAGCGATTCCCGGGGGAACGCCACCTTGCGAACGAGCGCGGCATTCCCGATCAACGATCCCATCCCGCCGCCGGTGACCATCAAGAAGAAGTTCCACGGCAGCAGTCCACACAGCACGTACAGCGCGAAGTTCTGGACATCGCTGGGGTTTCCGACCGGCGCCTGTGCACCGAAGAGCGTGCCGAACACATACCCGTAGATGGCAACGGTGGCGAGCGGATTGATCAGCGACCACGACCACCCGAGAAGGGACCGTCGGTACTTGGTGCGCAGCTCGCGGAGCGTGAGGTTCCAGAGCAGCTCGCGAGACGCGACGACTTGTGTGAGGGACATCGCCCGACTCGACCTCAGCTAGGCCCGAAGCCGGAGTCGGCAGGGTCACGACGGGCGACGGCAAACATGCGGTCATGAGGATAGGGGCGCCGGTGGGACACACGGCGGCATGGGTGGAACGACCGTCCCGCGTTCGTCACACGCGCCGCCTCGCAGTCTGGTCGGTCGGCTGGTGTCGGTGAGCGGTATTTCGGACTCTCATCCCCACGTCGCCGCGATGGCTGCCTGAATTGACGGATCAGGTGCCGTCGACGGAGATGGGAGGCGGAGTGCTGGCAGGGGCCACCGTCGTCGTGGCAACGGCGATGGACGACGCCGCCGTTGTGGCCGCGACACTCGTCGTCGTCGACGACGACGTCGACACCGTCGTGGTTGGGGACGAAAGCTCCGGGGGCGGGGACTCCTCGCCCGGGACGCTCGCTGTGGGTTCGTCGAAGCTCGGCTCCGGCGGGGTCGATTCCACTGGAGCTTCTGTTCTCCGCACCAAGCCGACGTCCAGTTGATCGTCGAAGCCCTCGATCCGGATCCGCACCGTGGTCTCAAGACTGTCGCTGCGGACGTCTGCCGGCGACGCGTCCGAGTCCACGGCGTCGTCACCCCCCGCATCACCGATCGTCACGTCGTACCCGGTGGGGATCACCACTTCGATCCAGAACTCACCATCGTCGACCAGCAGCTGGTAGGCGCCGCGCTCGTCGGTCACGGCACTCCCGACGATCGCCCCCTCCGAGTCGACCAGACGAATCATCACATTCCCCACGCCGGGCTCGTCAGCCCCCTGCCTGCCGTCGCCGTCGATGTCCGCCCACACGAGGTCACCGACCGTGGTCCGCGCTTCCGGCGCCGTCTCCTGCGCGACCGGGTCGCCTGGAGTGGACTCCGCTGTAACCGACAGCTGTGGCGTGGGCTCCTCCGGCTCGAGCGCCGCGGTGTGTGCGGCGGAGCCCGACACGGCTGGCACGGCTGGGGTCGTCACGCCCCACCCCGCGCTGTTCCTCGCCGCGAGCCTGAAGTGATACTGCTCGCCGGGGGTCAGGCCATCCACGACGACTGTCCGGTCGGTCGCGGTCCCGGCATACCCGCCGCGCCATGTGACCCCGCCATCGGACGACCACTGGTAGCCGTAGTCGACGATCGGAGCGCCACCCGTGTGCGCTGGAGCCGTCCAGGACAACCGAACCTGACCAGTGCCCGCCGAGGATGCCGAGAGCGAAGGAGCCGACGGCCTCGTGACCGCCGGAACGGCGGCAACGATGTTGCTGATGGTCCCCCATCCGACGCTGTTTCTACCGGCAAGTTTGAATCGGTACGTCTGCCCGGCGGTCAGCCCGCCGATGATCGCCGACCGTTCTGTCGCAGACCCCGCGTAGCCGCCGCGCCACGTTCGACCACCGTCGGACGACCATTGATAGCCGTAGTACTGGATCGCCGGCCCACCGGTGTGCGCCGGCGTCGTCCACGAGAGCTGGACCTGGTTGGGACCGACTGCTCTGACCGCGAGGGTGGGAGCTGATGGCGGCATGGGGCGCGGCGTCGCGGCGACCACCGGGCTGATCGCTCCCCAACCAGCGCTGTTGATCGCCGCCACACGGAACTGCTGCGATTGTCCGTCGGCGAGGCCGCTGATGACGACGGATCTGGCCGTGGGAGGACCGGCATACCCACCTCGCCAGGTCCTTCCTCCGTCGCTCGATCGCTGAAAGCCGTAGTAGAGGATCGGGGCACCGCCGGGGGCGGACGGCGCGGACCAGTTCAGCTGAACCTGGCCAGATCCAACGACGGTCGCGGAGACGCGCGGCGCCGACGGCGGCATCACACGAGGCACGACCGTGACGATGTCGCTGAGCTCCCCCCATCCAGCGCCGTTTCGGGCGGCAACCCTGAAGTGGTACGTGAGTCCGTTCGTCAGCCCACTGATCACGGCGTCTCGCGCCGTCGACCCGCCGGCATGCCCGCCGCGCCACGTTCGGCCACCGTCGCTCGATCGCTGAAAGCCGTAGTCGCCGATCGGCGTGAACCCCGGAAACGAGGGCACCGTCCAGGACAGCCGGATCTGGCCGCTGCTGATCGGAGTCGCCGTGACGTTGAGTGGCGTGGATGGTCGACTGATCTCGTCGAAGTGGGCCGCGGCCTGGTCGACGATGTACTGAGCGAACGCCCACGCTCCGGCGCCTGAGAGGTGGACGCCGTCGGCAAGGACCCAGTCACTCCGGTTGGCGCTGTAGGTCGCCCAGTCCGCGATGCGTAAGCGACCGCCGTACTGGGTTTCCTTGGCGAGGAGGATGCGGTTGTTGTCACGAAACGTCGAGCGATTCGACGAATAGGTCGGCCCGACGTACGTGACATCTGCCGTGCGCATCGTCAACCACACGACGGTCCGGATTCCTTGAGCGGCCGCCTCCGCCATCACCGCGTCGACGGCGCTCGAGAACGTCGAGCCGGAGTCGTCGTAGCCGGTGCCGATGAACACGATGTCGCCGAGCTGGCCGCGGAGCCGCTGCATCGCCTGCACGGTGTTGTCCGGGGCAAAGCCCTCTCGCCCCCGACACGATTGCCCGATCGTTCGGCGACATGACTCCGCGTCGTAGGTGTAGTTGAACCGCCGCAACGGAGACCACGTGCCGCCCCAGCGAACCGCCGCCATCACCGAGTCGCCGATCATTCCCACCCGCGGCGCCCCGGCGGCTCCACTGTACGTGACGGTCGCTGCCGCGACCGGCCTCGACTCGAACGCGACGATGTCGACCACGGTGAGCGCCATGATCGACGCAGTGAGTCCGACGAGCAGGCGTCGGACCGCGGAGCGCTGCCGCCCACATCGTGTGCGGCGACGGTCGGAGATCGCCGCGCATGCGACGGAGCGATCGGCAATCATCCCGTTGGACCGTAACAGGCACCGGATCAGTCCGGCTCGAGCGCGAGCTCTGGAACGCGCGGGCCAGGCGCTCAGCGTTGACACTCAGCTGTCGAGAGCCACCACGAGGGCGTCCTCGCGTCGTCACCCAACCGTGCCCCCCGGGGGCCGTTGAGCAGCTCGTCGCTGCCGCCGCTACGGTGCCGAGGCGTGTCGGTCCGGAAGCTTCTCCTCATTCCGCTCGCTGTTCTTGCCGCGTCGGTCGTCGTGCCAACGGCCGCCTCGGCGGATTCGGTCCACGCGCCTGGACCCGACGAGAATGCCGACCGAGCAACGCCACAAAGTGCGCCGCCCGACTCACGCCCCGCCCGAACGCCAACATCTCAGGTGACAGCGGCCGACGCGAGCATCACCGTATTGGCGGCACAGGCTGTGCCGTACCGACCGTTCATCGACGACTTCAAGTACGACGAACTCGTGCTCGAGGGCCGAGCGGCAGATGTCTGTGCCGGACGACTCCTGACCGGGTCGGGCTGGGCGTTCAATGAGATCGTCAGCCGCTTTGGCGGCACTGCCGGGACGATGTACTACTGCCGCGAACGCTGGGACACAGCCAACAATCCGAACTGCAACGGCCAGATCATCGATCCGGCAACGAACCCCAACTTCACGACCGACTGCTGGAGCAATCATGCGCGGGGTCGAGCTATCGACATCATGGTCGGCAGCTCAGGTGGCAGCTACAACTTCACGAGAGGGCGGAACATCGTCAACTGGCTGCTCGCGCCGGATGCGAACGGCAGCGTGAACGCCAATGCCCGGCGGCTCGGGATCCAGCAGATCCTCTTTTCCGACCGTTGCTGGAACAGCGACGGAGACCGTGGCATCGCGAGCTGGTCAGCAATGCGCGAATGTGGAATCGGACACTTCGATCATGTCCACCTGGACCTCACGATCAACGGCGCCAACGGCAACGTGTCCTATTGGGGCGCGCAGCCCGAGGTCAACGGCAAGCTCGACACACAGGTCTTCTGGGACCAGAACAGCGCCTGGCGCCAAGCGATCTCGTGGTTCAACCTTCGCTCGTACAGCGAGGAGGGCCTTGCCGTGCCGGCCCAGTACGACCGAATTGTCGTCGGCGATCTCGACCGCGACGGACTTCAGGACGAGAGCTTCCTTTGGGACACCGAGAGTGGACAGTGGGCACTTCAAAACTGGACGAACGGCGACTCGTTGACCGCCCGTATCGGACAGTGGTCGAATGTGTACGACGAGATCGTTGTCGGCGACTTCGACGCCGACGGCTTCGTGAACGACATGCTGTTCTGGGACCGGGGCACGACACAGTACTCCGTCTTGTCGTGGTCGAACTATTCACCGGCTCTTCGAGGAGCCGGATCGTTTCCGTCGGCCTGGGATGGGTTGTATCCAGCCGACCTCGATGGCAACGGCCAGTTCAATGACCTACTTCTCTTCGACATACAGACGGGAAAATGGGCCGCGTACAGCTGGGCCGGATTCAAAGCAAGTCAGCGCCGCGTTGACTTCCTACCACGGGGGGGCGAGCGCCTCGTGTTCGGCGACTGGAGCGCTGGTGGAGACTCGGATGAGATGCTCTACTGGGATGTCGATACCGGACAATGGGTGTTGTACGCGTGGGCTAGCTTTCGGCCAAGTTATCAGCGCCTCGGCTCATGGCCGGTATCCATCGACATCGCCGAGCCCGGCGACTACGACTCCGACGGGCGCGTGGACGACTTGTTCCTGTACGACATCGGAACCGGGAGTTGGTCGCTCCACTCGTTCCACCGCAACGTTCCAACTCAACGAGCATCCGGCAGATGGTCCAGCGGATACGACGTGATCTCGGTCGGCATGTTCATGGACTGACGATTTCATGGGATGAAGCTCCTGAGCGTCGGCCCCGGCTGACGGCATCAATCCCTGCGGCGAGCTCTCGCCGAGCGCCAATACTCAGCATCCCTGTGGGTCCGAGAATCGCACCACTTCGAACGCCGGTCGCCCGTTCTCCTCGTACCAGCGTTCGCCCTCGATCACCGTCGTACGCGACTGCCGTGCGATCTCGAGGTAGTCGAGAGAGGAAGGAAACGCGCTGACGACGAGGACCGCCCCAACACCGCACGCATGCCCGCGAACAGCGGCCGAGATGTCGCCGCGCGCATCATGGACGGTGGCGTGATCACCCCCGAGGAACTCGAGTGGCATCAGGTACCCCCAGTCCGGCGTGAGCACTGAGACTTCACTGCCGCCATCATCGAGCCTCACGCCGAGCGCGGTGATGGCGTCCGAGTAGAGGCCGACCCCACCGGTATCGCGAAGATCGCGGCGTAGATGAGTCTGCGCGACGACGCTCGACAACGCGATAGCACCTGCCGTGACCCCGACCGTCACAAGTGCACCACGCCCAGCCTTGCTCAACGCGCCGGATACGAGGTCGCCGGCTCTCATCGCTCGCTGGCGAACGACTCGACCGAGCACGGCGCACGAGGTTGCCAACGCGGCACCCCAGAATGGAACGACCACCGAAAAGTGGTGCCCCTGGAGCCGGTCACCAAATGCGATCGCCCCGAGCACGAACGACGCGATGAGCCCGATCATCGCGTACAGGAGGCGACGCGCGCCGTCTCGACGATCGAGCAGCGAAGCCGCGCAAGTGCCGACCACCAGAAGGCCAACCCCAACCATGAATCGAAGCGTGCCGGCCGTCGTCTCGGCGGAACGCACGGTCATCCGCGACACCCATCCGCCGTTGATCGACCACTTGAGTGAGCGGTACGTGGACATCACCCTGGCGACCAGGCCACCATCGTGCGCTCCTACCTGCAGCTCGTCGGACATGTTGCGCAGGTATTCGACCGCCTCGCCGACTCCCCCGAGTTCGATACCGATCAACGTCACCCCGGCAAAGAACGGCACGTACCCAACCACGCCGCCGAGACCAAACCACACGATGTCTCGGAGTCTGGCCATGCGTCCTCGGGCGTCATACGACCACCAGATGAGGAGAACGATCGCCGGGACGAACAGGAACATGATGAAGTAGGAGAAGCCGGCGAGGCCCACGAGCGCTCCAGCAACGACGATTCGCCGGACAGACGGCGGCGGGCGAACGTCCAGACGGAGCACGACCAGCGCGCCGACGATGAGACTCACGGGGAAGATGCAGCTGTACGCCTGCGTCCGCATCGCCAACACGAACCCAGGGTCAAGCGCGACGAGCAGTCCGGCAAGGCCCCCTGCTACAAGTCCTGCGCGACCTCGCACGCCGCTCGAGACGAACCGGACCAAGAGGGCGATGATCACGGCGCCAATCGAGAATTGCACGAACCGAAACGCGGCGAGATCTATTCCAAATATGAGAAAGAATGGAAGAGCATAGTACAACTGCGTACTGCCGTGATAGACGGACCCCGTGAAGACTGGAAATCTATCAAACAGTGCATTTCCCGGAAGGACCCACCGCGCAGAGCCACTTCCGTTCAGGATCCAATGAGCCAAGTACTCCGGATTGATCGCATCCATATACAAGCCAGGTACGCCCCAGTCCAGAACGAAACCAACGGCAAGAACGGCGATTGGTAGGCCGTACATCACGACCTTCCACCGGCGAGCCCGCGCCGCGCATCTCGGCGAGACGGATGCGAAGATGCCCTCGCGGGTCAGCACGACGGTACCGAGACCGCGGTCGAGGCGATGATGTCGCCTCCGGCGTCCACCAGGAAGAACTCGAGACCGGCGGTGGCCCATGGGCCCGTCATCGCTTGACCAACCGAGGCCGACGTCTCCGCGAACACCGTGCCATCGGCATCCCCCACACGAACGGTCACCGGCACACGAGCCGACGCGTCCAACCGCCACGCGACGACAACCTCCAACCCTTCGCGGTCACAGGCGTCAGCGGTGGGGCTGACCACCAATGACGGGGCACCACCACCAGCGAGATCGCTGCTCGACAAGGGCGACACGCGCACGTCGATCGATGGATTTCCGCCGCACGACGCGAGGACAGCGAGTCCGAGACCGGCGCACCACGGCCGTGCAGCGGAGCCGCGCAGCGGTCTCCACAACGACATCCGGTTCACGCTTCGCGAGCCGAGATGGGCAAGGACCATGGCTGCGGCCAGATGATTCCGTGCTCGTAGACCGGGGCGTCGTGGATCACGATGTCATCGAATCGACATGTTCGCAGATCGTCAACCCAGGTGTTGGAGTAGTTCATCGCCTCGGCGAGTCGCTCCGCGACTCCGTTCCGGTCACGCATACCGATTCCTGCCAGGGCCCGCGGCAGGTGCCGAGGAAGCGAGCCGCAAGTGCTGCATTCGATTATCAGACTGCCCGGTTGGGACGCGTCAATCATTGTCATGTTCGGCGCCGACAGCGTGAGGATCTCGGGCCCGGCTACGTTAACCGGAAGCTGCAGGGCTTGCGGTGACCGCGGCAGAGGAGTGCCCGTCAGTAGCATGGGCACGACCCCGGAGGACGCCTAGTGAGCACGCGCTACGACGCGGAGATCGATCCAACTCGATCCAACAATACCCACGCCAGCCTGGTTCGCCTGGCCGGAGAGAATGGTCGAGTGCTCGAGCTCGGGGCCTCCTCGGGGTACATGACGGCTGTGCTGAAGCGGCGGGGCAATGCCGTCACCGCCGTCGAGTGCGACGAGAACGCGGCCGCCGAGCTCAAGCAGATCGCCGACGTCACCATCGTCGGCGACCTCAACGATCCCGAGGTCCTCGCCGACGTCAAGGGGCCGTTCGATGTCGTGCTCGCCGGGGATGTCCTCGAGCATCTCAACGATCCAGCCCGCCTTCTCCTCGAGGCCGTCGCCAAGCTAGCTCCGGGCGGCGCCGTCGTGTTGTCCGTGCCCAACGTGGCCCACATCGACCTGCGGCTCGCGCTTCTGCAGGGTCGATTCGACTACCAGCCAACCGGATTGCTGGATGCCACGCACGTGCGCTTCTTCACCTATGAATCGCTGTTGACACTCCTCGCCGGCGCCGGGCTGCTCGTCACCGACATCGAACGAATCACCGTCAAAGCCTTCGAGAGCGAGATCACGGTCGATCGCGACGAGTTCACCCAGGAGGTGATCGACACCGCCATGGCAGTTCCCGAAGCCGAGACCTACCAGTTCGTGGTTCGGGCCGTGTGCGATATCGGGGACGCAGATGTCCGCCGAGACTCCGAACGAATCTTGTCGACCGCCCGCAATCGCGCAACCGCTGCGCAGGCCGTCCGGGCGTCGGGCCCGGTGGGCGAGCCCCTCTCCGAGCAACTCTCAACCGCGCGCCGCTACCTCACCGTGGCGGAGAGGGACCGAGACGCCGCACGAGAGGCGCTCGAGCGGGCGAATGAAGATGCGGACGCCATTCGGGCGGACGCAATCGCACTCCGGCAACGCGCGACCGACGCCGAACATGAGCTGGCCGTCACGCGCCAGGAGCTCGTCGCGGCGTGCATCGGTGAGGCCCGGGCACGCGCCGAGCTACAGCGCATCGCCGAGTCCGCACCATCGGACCAGGCGTTACTCGCCGAGATCCTCGAATCTCGAGCGTTTCGCGCTGTGAGTAGGTACCGGCGTGTCGTCAATACCGTGCTTCCGCCTGGTTCTCGCCGCCGGGCGATTCTCAGGCCAGTGGCCAGGGTGGTCCGGCCGTAGCGAAACGAGCGGCCGCTCAGGCCGTTTCGAACCAGATACTGCCGCCAGGGTTCCGCCCCCACAAAGGCAGAGCACCGGTCACGGCCTCGCGATGATGCCCGGCGAGGTACGAGTTGAACCAATTGATCCGCACATGATCGTTCTGGATGAAGAACGCATGGAGGAGGTAGTTCTCGTTCCACGCGCGACCGTCCAACACCCACTCCTTCGGGTACTCGAACGGGAAGAAGATGTCATGCACGTGAACGTGAACCCCCGACCCGAGAGCCGGCAGGATTTCGAGAACGAGCTGATTGACGTCGCTCCCGACCCGGCTCACGTGCGTCGAGTCGATGAAGAGAATGTCACCGGGCCCGAGTTGATCGAAGAGCGTCGGGTCGGCGTCGCGCAACGGCCTGGCCACGATCTCGGCCCGCGTCGAATCGCCCGCTTGAAGCAGCGCGTCGAGCCGGTCCGGATACGGCTCGATGAAGGTCATGCGGGTGTTGCCGCCGAGGAACTGCTCATCGACATCGAGGGCCAGAGCAGACGACCAACCCGAGCCGACCTCGAGAATCCGGCTAGGCGTCAGTGTCCGAAGCATGGAGTAGTAGGCGATGCCGTCGCCGTAGCTGAAGAACGGATTGTCGAATTGGTATCGAAGTCCGTCGGCAGAGCCGGTCTCCGGGTAGGGCAAATCCGAGTAGAGCGCCGCGAAGCGCTCGAGCAGGCCGAGTTGCCGCTCGGGAGCTAGGTCGATACCGGGGAGGCGGCGGTCCGGGCCAAACAACGCAGCGTCCCGTCCGACAAGGTCGTCAAGGTCGGGGATCGGCGAGTAGAAGTGGCCCGCCGGGAACGCCATCCTCACGTTGCCGGTCGGTGCCCCGCCGACACGTTTGACCACATCCTCGAGCTCGATGGCTCGTGCCTTCACTTGCTCGAGCTCGAGCGCGAGCTGGTTGCGCTGGGATCGTAGACGGCCGATTGGCGGGACCAAGGCCACGGCATTGCGGCCTGCGGCGGCCAAACGCTGTTGCATGGAGTTCATTCTGCCCCGCCGCGTATCGTCTCACGCGAGAGTGCCGGCTCGAAACGTCGCGGCCGCCGCGGCTCGACCGCCAGCGTCTCTTCGAGCACGCGGCGAGCCGCCTTGGACGAGAACTTGCGCTCGAGCGTCGCTTGACCCCGTCCCGCCATGGCCATCCATACGTCATCGTCGGTGAGCAATGTGACCACGTGCTCGGCGATCTCGGTCGCGGTGTCCCCACACAGGACGTCGACCCCGTACTCGAAGCCCATCGCCTCGAACGCGACGGATGTGCCGACAACCGGCACCGCGTGTTCGATTGCCTCGGCCACCTTTCCCTTCACGCCCGCCCCGTAGCGCAGCGGAGCGAGCACCACCCGTGCGTTCCGGTACCACGGCGCCAAGTCCGGGGCCCACCCCACGGGATCGACCCCTGGACCGGCCAGCGCCTCCAACTCCTCGGGCAGGTAGGACCCGAGGAGGTGCAGGGTGGCCTCGGGCAGCCGGCTCCGCACCAGCGGCATGATCTCGGTCGCTGCCCATCGAGCGGCGTCGACATTCGGCGGATGCAGGTAGCCACCCACGAAGATCACGTCGCGCCGCCCTTCCATGACCGGCGCGTCGACGATCGGCGAATGAATGTTGGACACGACCCTGACATCAGCCGTGGGCATCACGTCGGCCAGCCAAGTGCGTTCCGTTTCCGACACGACGAACGTCACATCGGCGGCCTCGATCGCCGCCCGTTCCCTCACCCACATCAACTGCGCCTGATCAAGAAGCTCCGCGCTGCGTTCGACATCCGCCTGCCGACTCATCCGGAGAGCGTGAAGGTCGACCGTGTCGTACACCAACGTCGCTTGCGGTGCGTACCGACCCACCGACTCGAGGTAGTTCCACGCCATCGGTGGGCGGCACAGGATCACCGCCTTGAGCCCCGCGCCCGCCTGCTCGAGGAACTGCTGTTGTTCGTGCCGACTTTCCAGCACGGTCACACCCATCTGCTCGAGCTGGGTGCGATAGGGCTCGATCGCCACGAACTCTCCGACGGCGAGATACACCGCGTGACCGAGATCGAGAAGCTCTTCGAGGATCGCCCACATGCGACGAGAGCCCGAGTCCCGGTCGGGTGTCGGCACGACTGGCTCAACGACCAAGATCATGCCGGCCGGCGCTCGATTGCTTCCATCCCAGACGTCGACGCTCGAACGGTGCAGCCGATGGGTGCCGAGGACGTCGCGCCACTTGTTGGCAAAGACGACGCGATTCACCTTCTGGAAGCGCTTCAGACCACCCTCTCCCTCGGCTCCGTTCGATGCACCCTCGAGATGGGTGACGACTGACAGCGGCTGGAGCACGACCCGGTAGCCCGCGTCTCGCACAGCGAAACAGAGATCGGTGTCTTCGTAGTACGCCGGGGAGTACCTGGAATCGAACCCGCCGAGGTCCTCGAACAACGGGCGGCGGACGGCAAGTGCCGCTCCGGAGCAATAGTCGACGTCCCGGCGGGCGCGAGTGGGACCGAAGCCCATCGGCTCACCGCGACCGAAGTTCCAACCGGATCCATCGGCGAAGATGATCCCGCCTGATTCTTGCACGGTCCCGTCGGGGCCGACGAGGAGCGATCCGACCGCTCCGACCGTTGGATCATCCAACACGTCGACGATCCGGTCCAGCCAGCCCTCGTGAACCTCGGTGTCGTTGTTCAGGAAGAACAAGACGTCGCCTCGGGCCACGGCCGCACCGGTGTTGCAGGCCCCGACGAACCCAAGATTGGTCGGCGTCCTCACGGACCGCACGTCGGTGAGTTCGGCCAGTCGAAGGGGAGTCTCGTCACGCGACTGATCGTCGACGACGATCACCTCCCGCGGCGTGACGTCACCTGCAGCAGAGATCGATCGGAGGCACCGCTCCGTCAGGTGCCACTTGCCGTGAACAGGAATCACCACCGACACGAGGGGGCGCTCCACAACCGCTGTTCGGAGGTTGTCGGATGTCACTGCTGAAAGCACCTCTCTGGGATCGTCGTCGGAGTGGCCGGAGCCCTGACGCAACGATGCCCGCCCCGGGAGCCCGGCGGTGAAACAGTGACGCCGAGTTCTCGCGGATCGCTAGCGTAGTCGCGTGCCTGCAGGACGTCGCCGCATCCTGCCCCGCCTCCTCTCAGCTCTGCCTCATCGTCGCGTATGACTCTTCGTTGCTACACCAGCTTCACCGTCGCCTATCTGGCCAAGGCCCGGGTTCTGGCCGAGTCGGTGCGACGTCATCATCCGGAGTGGGAGATGAACGCACTTCTGTGCGAACCGGTCCCTGATTGGTTCCGTCTCGAGGACGAACCGTTCGACGCCGTCGTGAGTCTCGAGGATCTCGACATCCCGGCCCTCGCGGGTTGGGTCTTCATGCATGATGTCGTCGAAACCTGTACCGGAGCGAAGGGGGCCGCTCTCGCACATCTGCTCGCCCGTCCGGACACCGACGCGGTCGTCTACCTCGACCCGGATGTGGAGGTGTTCAGCCGGCTCGATGCAGTCACGGATGCCCTCGACGCGGGCTCGATCGTCCTCACACCGCATCAGCTGCGCCCGGAGAGCAACGATGTCGGAGTGTTCGAGAACGAGGTGACGGCGCTCGTGCACGGCGTCTACAACCTCGGCTTCCTCGCCGTCGCAGCCGACCAGCAGGGGCTCGACTTCGCTGCATGGTGGCGTGATCGTCTGGTCGACTACTGCTTCGACGATCGCATGTCTGGCCTCTTCACCGACCAGCGCTGGTGCGATCTGATCCCGGCGCTGTTCGACCGTCATGTCATCCTGCGCAGCTCGTCATACAACGTCGCGCCGTGGAACGTCGGACAACGCTCGGTGTCGAGAGCCGACGATTCCTTCGTCGTCAACGACCTTCCGCTGGCCTTCTTTCACTTCTCGGGAGTGGACGGTGAAGCGGGACGGGCGATGCTGGAACGTCACGGCGCGGACTCGGCCGTGTACGAGCTCTGGGAGCAGTATTCGACGGCCCTGCTCAAAGCCGGACAAGACGAGATCGGCGGATGGGCGTGGCCCTATGACCGGTTCTCCGACGGCACACCGATCACGGCCCAAATGCGGTCCTGCTACCGGCACATGCCCGAGGTGCGGGCCGCCTTCGCCGACCCCTTCGCGGTCGACGAGTCGGCGCCGACATTTCTCCAATGGTGGCGCTCGGCGGATCGATCCTCATGAGAGGCCTCACCGGAGCTCTCGTCACAAGCTCGTCGAGCGAGCGGGCTGAGACGCTCGCCGACCTCGCGGCCGCGGCGGGCGCAGCCGGCCTGTCACTGCAGGTGGTGTCCATTCCGGAGCTCGAGACCGATCGATGGTCGCAGCCCGAGCTGTTCATCGACGTCGTGATCGCAGCGGACTCCACCGCCCTCTTGGCCGTGCGGGCTGACATCGCCTACCACAACCCCGGCTGCGCATTCGTCCTCGTGGTCGGGGACGAACGTCGCGATCCGACGCCGACGACCTGTCGGGCGATGCGGGAGGCCGACCTGGTCGTGGTGCTCGGCTCGATGGGCAGCGCGTGCTTCGACGAGCCGCTCCGCGCCCCGATCGTCGCTGCCGCGGAGCCACGTCTTCTCGACTGGAATCAGGTCGTGTTGCGGGCGAGCTCGCGCCGCCGCGCAGCAACCCGGCTCCTCAGTCGCCAGCCGTACGGGGAGCAGATCGGGCGTCTCGATGTCCCGACCGCGCACACCGAGCCGAAGGAAGCATGATGGGAAGCCCTCAATCCGCCAGCGACGCCGATCTCGCCGACGCCAACCTCCGAATGGCCGCGATCACAGCGCGCCGCGAAGCAGCCACCCTGCGGAATGCGCTGGCCACCGAGCGGCGTCGCACACGCGACCTTGGAGCGGCGCTGGCTGACACCGCGTCGGAGCGCGACGACGCTGTTCGACAGCTGCACGAGAGCCAACGGCTGCTCGACGAGCTGCGCTGCGAACTCGACGCGACCCTCCGACGACGCAGTGTGCGGGCGGCATCGGCCATCGCCAGACTTCTCCGGCCGCCACGCGCCAACCACAAGTAGCCTCCTCCGGCGTCATGTCGAGAGTCCTCATCACCGGTGGTGCCGGCTTCATCGGATGCCGGCTGAGCGGTGCCCTGTTGAGCATCGGCGATGACGTCGCCGTGCTCGACAACCTGCATCCACAGGTGCATCCGTCGCGCACTGTTCCGGACGATCTGCCGGCCGACGTTCGGTTCGTTCCGGGGGACGTGACGGCCGTCGGCTCGTGGGCGGCCGTGCTCGCCGCTGTCCGGCCGGACGTGATCGTACACCTCGCCGCCGAGACCGGGACCGGCCAGTCGCTCACCGAGCCGACGAGGCACGCCGGTGTCAACGTGGTCGGGACCGCCGCAATGCTCGAAGCACTCGAACACTCCCACCATCGTCCGGCCCACCTCGTCCTCGCGTCGAGCCGGGCCGTGTACGGAGACGGCGCGTGGGCCACCGAGGCCGGGGAGGTCTTCTATCCCGGCCAGCGCCATGCGGCGCAACTCGAGGCCGGGCAGTGGGACCATCGTGCCCCCGACGGCGGACTGGCGCACGCGGTGCCGTCCGTCGCCGGGCGCACGGTGCCCGATCCGACCAACGTGTATGCGGCCACCAAGCTGGCCCAAGAACACCTGCTGAACTCGTGGGCCCAAGCGAGGGGCGTCCACGTCTCGATTCTTCGCCTTCAGAACGTGTACGGCCCCGGGCAATCGGTCACGAATTCGTACACGGGAGTGCTCACGTTCTTCGCGCGGACCGCGCTGACAGGAGGCGTGATCGACGTGTACGAGGATGGCCAGATCGTTCGTGACTTCGTCTTCGTGGACGATGTCGTGGCTGCCGCGGTCGCGGCCGTACAGCTGCCGGCGAACCGGCTCGTCGACATCGGGTCTGGTGATCCCACGACGATCCTTGCTGTCGCCGAACTGGTCGCCACCGCGTGTGGCGCGCCGACCCCGCGAGTGAGCGGCCGGTTCCGCCACGGCGATGTCCGAGCGGCGTCGTGCACGATCGACGCCGCCACGGCCGAACTCAGCTACGTCCCGAAGACGTCGCTGGCCGACGGCATCGCCGCTGTGCTGGAGTGGATGCCCACCTCCTCCGACTTCAGGGCGGCGGGCGGATGAGCGTCGACAGAGCGTCGACCCCCCTCGACGCGCCGAGCACGACCACCACCGCGATCGTGGTCGTGAGCGGACCGGTCGACCACTACGTACCGACACTGCAGGCGCTGCGTGCTGCGTTGCCGAGCGTCCGCCTGCTTCTCGTCGCCGCCGGCGACCCGGTGACCTCCACGATCGCGAACCGATTCGCCGCCGAGATCAGCCAGGCGCCCACGCTCGCCGCCGCCGTCGACGCGCTGCGAGGTGACGGCGGAACGTTCGCCAACCATGTCTTCGTGGTGACGGCTCCGGTCCTGGTGCCTCATGGTGTGCTCGACCGGGCGCTCGAGGCTGTGCAACGCGATCTCAGGATCGCCACCGTCTCCTTCCTGTCCAACAACGCCGGACTCCTGAGCATCCCGGAGCCGAACACCCCGACGTTCCATCTCCTCGCCAGTCACGACCAGCATTCGGTGACCCGCCGGCTCCGTGGCATCGCCCCGGCCGGCGGCGTCGTGTCGATCCCGATCCCCGCTGGGTCGGCACACCTCCTGTCGCGGCACGCGCTGTCCGTGTGCAACGGCTTCCGGCACGACAGCCCCTACTCCCCCAACGGCCTGGTCAGTGAGTTCGCGCTGCGGGCCCAGCGCCGCGGATTCGTCTGCGCCGGCGATGCCGGGACGTTCGTGCTCGCCACCGCCGACCTCGGCGCGACGGCCGTCGACCCGATCGACGACCCGGCAGAGGGGATGGCGTTGCGCGGTGAGCATCCGTTCGTCGACGTGGCGATCGATTGGGCCGTGACCGCACCCGAAGGCCCCGCCGCGCTCGAAGTCCGGGCGGCCGTCGCGAAGGTCACCGGCCTGCGCGTCACCATCGACGGGCGGTGCCTCGGCGACCGGGAGATGGGCACCCAAGTCCAGACCCTCGCCTTGGCTCGGGAGCTCGCCGCACGAGACGACGTGCAACTCGTCACCATCGCCACCAACGGGCCGGTGCCCGGGTACGCGTTCGACGTGTTCAACCGCCCCAAGGTGCGTCATGCGCTCATCGAAGGGGCCGATGTCAGCGGTCTGCCGCAGGCCGACGTGCTCCACCGCCCGTATCAGCCCGACACGTTGCTGCCGATCGACGACTGGCGGCGCCACGCTCGGCGGGTGCTCGTCACACTCCAGGATCTCATCGCCTACGAGGTCGGCGCCTACGCCTCGAGTGCTCAGGCCTGGCTCGACTACCGCGAGGCCCTCCGACTCGGCGCCTCACGGGCCGACGGCGTGATCGTCATCTCGAACGACACGAGAGCCCAGGTCGCTTTCGAGCGCCTCGATGTCGCCCCGGACCGGCTCTTCGTGGTTCCGAACGGCACCGACCACTTGACCGGCGGCGAGGCGGAGTCCGTTCCCGACGAGCTGCTGCGACGCGGCTTCGGCGCCGGTCGCTTCGTCTTCGTGCTGGGAGCGAACTACGCCCACAAGAACCGCGACCTGGCGATCGCCGCGTGGGATGTGGTGAGACGACGGCACCGGGACGTCAGCCTCGTGCTGTGTGGCGCCTCCGTACCGCACGGATCGTCGCGGCTCGCCGAGGCCACGGTGGAGACATCCGACCCGTCGTCGCTCTACGTGCTCCCCGACGTCACCAGTGCCGAACGGAACTGGCTGCTCCGGCACGCCGAGGTCGTGATCTATCCGACGTCTGCGGAAGGATTCGGCCTCGTGCCGTTCGAGGCCGCCCGCTTCGGCACGCCGACGGTGAACGTCGGGTTCGGGCCACTCCGAGAGGTCAACCCCACCGTCGATCAGCCCGGCACGTGGGGCGCCGAGGAGTTCGCGGCGACGATCATCCGCCTCGTCGCCGACCCGGAGGCCGCCGCCAATCGGGTCGCGGAGACCCTCGCCGCGGGGGCCTCCTACACGTGGGCCGGAACAGCAGACGGACTCGTCGCTGCGTACAGGGATATCCTCTCGCGAGCACCTGTCCGCTGACAGTGCGCACGGTTCGCACGGAGCTTCCCACACCATGACCGACCACATCACCGACCGGCTCACGGACGAAGACGTCCCCACCGTCGGAGCGTCCGTCGAGCACGGCGCAGACACCAATCTCGATCGGCTCAACCTCGAACAGGCTCTGCGTGACTTCGAGGTTGCCAACCGTCGGGTCGTCGATCTCGCCCACCGCGTGTCGAGCCTGAACCGCGAGCTCCTCGACACTCGGGCCGAGCTCGCCCAAGCCACGATCGAGCTCGGCGAGGCCCGGCGTTACGTCGACCGCATCCGCGGGTCCCGCCTCTTCCCGCTCGTGCGGGCGATGGCGCAGGCGGCGAGGACACTACGGCGGTGACGTCACCGACCGAACGCGCCCGAGTCCTGTTCTGCATCACGGTCTACAACGGCCGTGACTTCGTTCCCGACGCGATCCGATCCGCAGTGCGCATCGACGTCAGCCGCCACGACGTCGACGTCCTCGTCCTCGACGACCACAGCCCAGAACCGGGGTGGAGCGAGGATCTCGAGGAGCTCTGCACATCGCTCGGCGTGCGGTACTACTGCTCCCCTCGCAACCTCGGCATCCCACGCAACGTCAACCTCGGCCTGCTCGCCGCGTGTGACGAGGGCTACACCCACGTCGTGATCGCCAACAGTGACATCATCGTGCCCGCCAACATCGTCAACGCACTCGTCGACGGGTGCCGGTCCGACCCCCGCGTCGCGTCCGTGACCGCATGGTCGAACAACGCGTCGATGTACTCCATCCCCAACGGCGATCCTGTGGGCCACCTCGGAGCTCAGCAGCGAGTCGACTGGCTCTCTTCCACCCTCGCCGCCGCCAACGGTGACACCGTGGTCGACGTCCCCGCGGGGATCTCGTTCTGCATGATGATTCCGACGTGGGCCGTGCAGGCCGTCGGGTTGATGGATCCGGTGTTCGGTCGCGGGTACTGCGAGGAGACCGACTGGAGCCGCCGCAGCCTCGCGTCGGGCTATCGCTGCACCCTCGCCACCGGGGTCTTCGTCTACCACGCCGGCAGAGGCTCGAACGAGAGCGCCGGACTCCTCCGGCCCGGCGCGACCTCGGTCGACGAGCACGAGCTCATCGTCGACATGCGCTACCCCGACTTCCGCGGCGAGGTCGGTCGATACGGTGCCAGCGGCGAGCTCGAGCGGCTCTTCGATGCGGCAACGGTCACCATCGCCAAGGCCGCGACACGCGAGTTCGGGTACGACATCGAGGTCGGGTACCTCGGTGACGCCCGAACCGGGGAACACAAGCCCGTGGTCCGCATCGCGCCAGGCGAGCTGAGCACGGTGACGGTCGACTATCTGGGATTCACGGCGAGGCTGCCTCTGACGGGCAGCCTCAGCGAAGGCGACCTCGCCGAGCGCATCATCGACTTCGCGGGAGGGATGCCGGGGAGGGTCAATCTGCTCGACCGGGGCCCGCGCACTCAGCACCTGCTCGACGCGCTGGGGGCGTCCAACGCGATCCGTCCCGTTTATCCGCAACGGGTGTGATTCGGTGACGCATCCCGTGGCAGTCGAGACGCCCGAGCACCTCATCGTGGTGCTCCCCGTCTACAACGAGGCGGACTCGATCGCCGCGGTGCTCGCCGAGATCGCCGAAGCGGCGCAACGCCTCGCCATCACGGGCGTCCGCACGTCCTGCATCCTCGTCGACGACGAGTCGCCAGATGGCACGGGTGCCATCGCGGTCGACGCTGCCCAGCGGTATCGCCTCCCCCTGACCACGGTCGTCGGTCAGCGCGCCGGGCTCGGAGATGCGATGCTGCGGGGCCTGGCCGCTGCGCTCCAAGAAGTGCCGACGGCCGTCGTGACCCTGGATGGCGACGGGCAGCACAACCCGGCCGACATTCCCACGCTCTATCGAGCCTTCGTCGCACGCTCCGCGGACATCGCGATCGGCAGCCGATGGACCCGGGGCGGCAGTGCTCCTGGAACAACCCCCGGGCGGGCCGTCGGGTCGATCATCGGCAACTGGGCGTTCCGCCTCGTCACCGGAACGCGAGGCGTGAAGGACGCCACCACCTCCTTTCGGATCTACTCGCCAGCCGCGCTCCGTGTCATCCTCGCCTCGGACTCGCAGCGCTTCAGCGGCTACAGCTTCTTCAGCACCACGATCGCGCTCGCCGAGGCCCACGGGCTCGTGATCACCGAGGTACCAATCGAGTTCCGGCCCCGCTACAGCGGCCAGTCCAAGCTGAACCGTCGGGAGGTGTGGCGCTACTTCTCCACGCTGGGACAGCTCCGAACAGAACGCCGGAAACTCCTCCCCACCCACGACGACCCAGGCCCGTACAGGGCTGCCGACGAGCTGAAACAGCTCTCCGAGGCGACGGCGTGGAACACGTTCGTCGTCGAGAAGTCCGTCGAGGGCATCGAGACTCGTTCGGTCCGGTCGATACTCGAAGTCGGCGCCGGTCGCGGCGGTATCACGGCGCGGCTTCGCGAGCGATTCCCTGACGCCGTCGTCACGGCGATCGAACCCGACGCGGCCAACCATTCCGCGTTGCACGAGGCGTTCGCTGACGATGATCACGTCATCACAGTTCACGGAACCCTCGCCGACTGGTCGGGGGCTCCGGCCGATCTCATTGTGTACTACAACGTCCTCGAGCACATCGACCACGACACCGCCGAGCTCAAGTCGGCTCGAGAGGCCCTGCGCCCGAATGGCTGGTTGAGCATCTTCGTGCCGGCCAACGAGGCGATCTACGGTCCCATCGATGCCAAGTCGGGCCACTATCGCCGCTACACAGCGGCTCACCTGTGTGCGACGGTCACCGACGCCGGACTCGAGGTTCAGCACATCAGCTACGCCGACCGGCTCGGTGTGGTGCCGTACTGGATCAACTATCGGTTGCTCAACAAGTCGACCATCGCCGAGTCGTCGGCGACGCTGTTCGACCGGGTCTACGTGCCGCTGATGCGCTCGACCGAACGGCTGCTCGGTCGGCTCTCCTTCGGCAAGAATCTCGTCGCCGTTGCCCGGCGGCCGGAGAGCTGATCACGCGGGAAGTTGGCTCTGTAACTGCTGGCGACCAGCGGATTCTCCGTCAGTCCAGTGGAAGCAGCTCGTGGTGCCACGAGATGCCACTTCGCACGACTCGTGCTGGGACACCGACGCAGAGCGAGTTTCCGGGAAGGGTGCTCGTGACCACCGCACCGGCTCCGACGACGGTGCCGACGCCGATCGTCGTCCCCTTGAGCAGCAGGGAGCGCTGACCGACCCACACGCGATCGTCGATCTCGACGTCAGCCGGCGGATTCAAACGTCGCCCCGAGGACACCTCGACGATGGAGTGCATGTCACTCACGGAGATGTCCACGTCCCCACCGAAGAGACAGCCGTTCCCGATCGAGATGGAGCCCGGCTCGTGAGCGAGCAGCCGGCAATGTCCGCTGAAGCCTGAGTCTCGGCCCACGCGTATGCGCACCCTGTCGCCACAGTGGATGAAGAGGTTGTGCAGCGTGCAGTTCTCGGCGATATCGATCGAGCAGTCCGAACCGACGTCGATCCAGAACCCCGGACTCGTCGCACAGTCGGCAGCGAGTCGCACGCTCGAACCGGCACCTCTCAGATTGATGGTGCCTGCGGATCCAAGCGGTGCCATGACCTCGTTCGCCGCGCAGTCACCAATGATCTCCAATGACGAGCCCTCCCGTTTGTATCCAAATGCTACGGACAGTCCTACGTGGTGACCGAATCTGCCGGCTCCGGCCGTCCGAGGACGAGGCGACTCAGACACACCTCTCCGGTCCCGGCGAATCGCAGCCACAAGGCATCAGGCACGTCGTGGATGAGCGGGATCACCACCACCTCGTCGGCATCACTGAACTGGATCCACTCGAAGGGTGAGGCGTGTCCAGTAGCCGCCGGCGCCGACGTTGGCCCACCGACGACACCGACCGCTCCCGCTGCCGATCCCGGTGTCCACTCGGCACGTACGAAGAGTTCCGCCGCTCGTGCTGTGACTGTCCCCAGCGGGATGTCGACATACGAGCCCGAGACGTCGACGCATGTATCTGGCAGATCGAGCTCCTGAAGCGCTTGGAACCGAGCGCGAACCACCGATCCGTCGGCCTGCACCATGTGGCTGGGCGCGAGGCGGTACATCGCCCGTTCGTCGTACAGCCCGATCACCTTCGACACGAGGCTGTACGGGTAGAGCTGGGGGATCTGTATGCAGCAGGGCACTTGGGTGTCGTACACCCCGCTGAAACCGGGCGAACCGGCTGCGGGAGCTGTCGCCGCGAACCGTTCGAAGTACCGACCGCTCGCCCAACCCGTGGAGACCCGGAACTCCGATCGAACCTCGCGCGCCGCTTGGACGGACACCGCGACGAACGCGACGCCGGCAACCACGGCGATCGCACTGAGGTGTCGACGTGCGAGGCGAATCGTGCGTGGCACGCCACTGGTCGCGAGAAACAGCACCAGCGGCACGAGCCAGACGACATCGGCGAAGTAGCGCAACTCCCGACCGTAGGCCGGACCCGCCTTACCCACCCTGCCGACCGCGACGAGCGCGACGTGAGGGAGAACCACGGCGGCTCCAACCGCCCACGCCCGCCAGGTTCGCCGGCGCCTCGACGCCGCTGCGCCGGCGAGCAGGACGACAGCGACGACTCCCGCGACGACGGTCCACATGCGCACCGGCGTGGCGTCGGCCGAGGTGATCCGCAGACCCACGAGGGCTGGGAAGAGTCCTTCGAAGAGCGCGTACCACCCGAAGCGGACGACGGGTCCGATGCCGGAGCGTTCCGGGAGTTCATCCGAGTAGGTGTGGCTGAAGTAGTAGCCCCAGTACACGAGAAGGACCGCGAGACACGCACCACCAACCGTCGCTGCTCGTCGCCAGAAGACCCGACCAGCGACCCCTGGAGCCATCTCCTCCCGGTAGAGAATCGCCATCGCGGCCAGGGCGAAGCCCACCGTCAAGGTCTGCTCCAGAAACGTCATGCCGGCTCCAAGGGCCGCTGCCGCAAGCAGGCACCACCACCATCGGGCGGTCCGCACGTACATCAGTACAGAGAGCAGGACGACGAGCGAGAGGATGTTGACGGGCCACGAGTTCAAGGCTGCGGCGAACCACACCACCGAGCGAATGTGCAGCAGGCTGAAGCTGAACGCCAGCACTGCCACACAGCGAACGGCCGCAGACGCCCGAAGAAGCCGACCGAGGCAGTCGATGAGCAGCGCGCACATCACCAGGGAACCGCATTGGAAGACAATCGCCGGCCACCAGCGCCCACCGAACGCGTCGTCGTACGCCGCGATCGCCAGCCGGTAGCCGGGGAGGAAGTGCCCGAACAGGCTGCGTTGCAGATAGGTCCACCCGAACGACATCTCGCGGCTCAGGTTGACGTTGACGAAGTCATCGGATTGGAAATAGCTGGGGCGCAGTGACCAGCCGAGCAGAGTTGCGGACACCGCGACCCCCACGAGGGCGAGGAGCATCCACCACGTGTCGCCCGACACCGATCGGAGGCGCTCTCTCAGCGGGTGCGTCTCACCCGCCGGCGTCATGCCGGCCGCTGGTGCGTGCGCGGCCACGAGCGCCCTCGCAGTGCCCATCCGCGGCCTATCGCCTGAGCTGGGCGCTCGACCAATGCCCAGCTGAGCGCTGCGGCGCTGAGCGACAAGAGGAGGACGATCCCGATCTTGACGGCCGCAGGCGAGACGTCGGGCGGAGCGATCAACGGCCCGCGGCCGTAGACGGCGAGGATGATCGGGAAGTGCCACAGATACAACCCGTAGCTCCGGACTCCGAGCCACACGAAGGGGCGGTCGACGGCGGTGACCGGCTGCGTGACGCTGCTCGAGCACGCCAGCAATGCAGGCACAAACAGCAAGCCCAGCAGGAACTCGAACCCGGTGAACCAGACCCAGTGTGTGTAGTTGGTCGCCCGCTCGATGAACACCAGCGCCAGCAAGCTCGGGACGAGCAGCATGAAGATCAGAATCGATCGTGGCAGCGCGGTCACAACCCTCGTCGGCAAGCGCAGGTCGTGTTGCGTGACCAGCCACTTCAGCCCGATACCGACGGCGAACAGGGGAAGGATGCCGACGAACTGGCGGGCGAGAAACAGGCGCGCC
This sequence comes from Desertimonas flava, assembly GCF_003426815.1. GTDB lineage: Bacteria > Actinomycetota > Acidimicrobiia > Acidimicrobiales > Ilumatobacteraceae > Desertimonas > Desertimonas flava. The sequence continues at coordinate 25,252 of NZ_QKYK01000031.1, read as the reverse complement.
ATGTGGTCCGGGAATCCTTCTGCGAAGTAGAAGTCCTGGAGACCCGAACCTGCCCTGGCCACGAACAGGCGGTAGCCCAATCCGATTCCGATCATCGCGACCACGGCCCAGCCACGGGTGATCCTCGTTGCCAAGGAAAGAAGGGGCATCACGAGGTAGAGGATCATCTCGATCGTCAGTGTCCACAGGACGCCGTTGACGTTCAGATTGCTCGCTGTCTCCGGAAAGAGGTGCTGGGTGAACGTGGCGTTGGCCAACACCTGCTTGGCGCCCTGCGAGGAGAACAGCAGCTGGTGCTCGGCGAAGAACAGGAAGAGGAGCGCGACGTTGAGGTAATACGCAGGGGCGATGCGGAAGACGCGCCTCGTGTAGAAGCTCCGCAGTCGCCCGGGCTGCCGTTCGCCCCAGAAATGGTCGGCCAACAGGAACCCCGAGAGAACGAAGAACAGCGAGACCCCCCACGTCCCGAACCCCTCGACGAGCCAGTAGCCGCGAAATCGCGGGGTCGTGCCCAACGACCACGAATGGTGGAAGACGACGGTCAGGGCAGCGATGCCGCGCAGCACCTCGATGCCGAACAACCAGTTCCGTTGCCTCGCTGGAGCAGCACCGGTGATGATCGATGCGGCGTGCCTCTCGGCCGGAGCCGCGGAGAGCGGCGCGGCAGGCGCGCTCACTAGAGGACGACGACCTTCGTTCCGACCGGTGCCCAGTTCCACACCCAGAGCGCATCGGCGGTCGTCTGGCGCACGCATCCGCCCGACAACGGCAGACCGAGCTGCTCCGCCGACTGAAGGGGCACACCATTGCGATTGGGAATCTCGTGGAAGCCGATGCGACCACCCTGAGGCCCGTAGGCGAATCGCACCATGTAGCGCCACCGAATGCTCGGATTGTTGGCCGAGTACGTGTACATCGAGCGCGAGTACACGTAATAGGTACCGGCGTATGGCTCGTACATGCGGCCCGAGACGCGGTGGGTCTTCACGACGTTGCCGTTCTCGTCCACCGCCCAGATGCGCTGCTGCGCCCTCGAGTAGACGATTCGACGCCCGCTTCCGGAGTTGAACGGCAGCGGCGAGGCAGCCGCCGGGTTGTACAGACCGAGCGACCGGAGCGTGGTGATGTCGGCCGTTCCCGTTGCGGGAAGGCCCACCGCCTTCTGATAGGCGATGAGTGCGTAGTAGGAGTCCCAGTCGAAGTAGTCGTCGACGGCGCCGTTGAAGAGCCCGAGCTGACGTAGCCGGCCCTCGACACAGGCTGATCCGTCCTTCGACCCGGGGCTGACCTCGACCACGAGGCCGCAGGTGGCGGACGGCGGGTGCTTCCAGACGCCGAGGTACCACAGGGTCCACGAGTCGCCCACCGAGTCGGAGCGGATGCCGATGTTGTACTGGTACTGGCCGATGATGAATGCCGAGGTCCAATCGAACGTGCCGTCGGCGGTCGCCCCGGTGAACCCGAGCTGCCGCAGCCGGGTCTCCACGCACACCGAGCCAGCGGTGGCGTCGAGCCGGATGGGGACGCTCGTCGAGCACGTCGGCGCCGGCGGCGCCTTCCAGACCCCGAGGCGCGAGAGCGTTTGCGGACCGGCGAGGGAGTCGGCCGGCAGCCCGACGTTGAACTGGTACTGGCCGATCATGAAGGCGCTGGTCCAGTCGAAGTTGTCGTCGGCGTTCGAGACGAGACCGAGCTGGCGCAGCCGGGTTTCGAGGCACCTGGCGCCGAGCCAGGATCCGAGCCGGACCTGCACGCTCAGCGTGCAGGTCGGCGCCGCCGGCGTGCGCCAGATACCCAGCCGGGAGAGGATGGCCTGGTCGGCGACGCTCGTCGCAGGAATGCCGAAGTTCCGCTGCAGCTGGCCGATGACGAATGCTGACGTCCAGTCGAACGTGTCGTCGACGGAGCTGATCAAGCCGTACTGGCGCAGACGAGATTCCACACACCTCGAACCGAGCCACGAATTCATCCGAACCGGCACGCTCAGCGCACACGTCGCCGCAGCGGGCGATCGCCAGATGCCGAGCGAGACGAGGGTCGCCTGATCGGCGACTCCCGTGACGGGCAATGCCTGCTCGGTCTGGAACTCCCGCAATGCCGCCACCGACGTTGCGTCGAAATCGTTGTCCACTGGCCCTGGGGTCAGGCCCCACTGGATCAGACGTGACTCAACGCAGGACGACCCGAGATACGACCCAGCGCGCACCGGGTAGCCGATGAAGCAGGAGGGAGGGGGTGGCGCAACGAGCGCGGCGGTCATCATCATGTCGTCGAGCGACTCGGCGGGCAGGCTCTCCGATGTGGACGGCTCCGGCGTCGACTCCTCAGGCTCGGACTCGGCTGGCTCCGACTCGGCTGGCTCCGACTCGGCTGGCTCGGACTCGCTGGGTTCGGAAGGAGGCGCGGTCGGGTCGGCCGTGTCGGGCGGGACCGTGGGTGGGTTCGTATCCACGGGCGGCTCAGTCGAGCCGACGGGGTCGGATGTCGGTGGCGGAGTCGACGGTGGTTCGGTCGGCGCGGGATCCGTCGTGTCGGCAGTCGCAGGGGGAATGTCGTCGGGCGGCGTCGACGCTGCAGCGATGCCCGGGGCGAACGTGGACAGCACGACAGCCATCGCAGCGGCAACCATGGCGACTCGCGCAGGAAGTTGTCTCGTCAGGCCTCGCATCGGGCGGGAGCCTAGTCGGCGAGGCAAGGCGGAGACCTTCCACCCCTCGGTCGAGGTCGTGGCAACGGGCAACCGAAACGCCTGGGTAACCTCCGACCCCCATGGCAACGCCCACCGACCCGCACGGTGCCGATGCCGACGGCATCGACATCGCCTCCGCCAGCTTCCGACTCGACGAACTCCGTCGCCGGTCCGAAGAACGCACCGCAGAACTCCGTGAGATTGCGGCGGCGCTACCGGCTGTCGTCGGTCGGCGGGCGATGCTGCGGTCACTCGTCGGGGACACGCTCGCCAATCCAAACAAGGCCGAGATCGCCCGGCGCGGGCTCGGGCGGGCCCGTCGCGTCCCACGCCAGGCGCTCAACGCAGTCATCGCCCGCCTTCGTCGTCGTCCCGTCGGGCCGTGACCCGTCCGGGCCGACCCAAGGCCGTCGAGGTGTTCGTCGGCGGAACAGGGAACGCGTTCATGCGCGACATCGCCGACTGGCTCGCCGAGGCAGCGACGATCTGTGGTCGCGATGCCACGGTCGTGACCGACCGGCTCCCGCACGACCCGGGCACCATCAACCTCGTCGTGGCGCCTCACGAGTTCTTCGCTCTCAACGATGCGGATGACGCGGTGTTGAACGCTGCAGCGGCGGTCAGCATCCCGGTGATGACGGAACAGCCCGGGACACCCTGGTTCCAGATCGGCCTGTCGTATTGCCGCCCATCGGCGCTCACCATCGACATCAATCCGCACGGGGTCTCCGCCATCGAACACGAACGACTACCGGTCCGGCGCCTATCACTCGGCGCCGTGCCCTCGATGATCGCTCCGTCGACAGCGCGTGACATCGATGTTCTCTTCCTCGGCGGTGACACCCCGCGCCGTCGCCGGGTACTCGCGTCGCTCGGCCCGGTGCTTGCCGACCGCATTGCCGAACTGCGGCTGTTCGACTTCGCGACACCGGTGGGGGCTGACACCCCGGGGCTGGTGTTCGGGCACGACAAGTTCGAACTGCTGGCGCGCTCGCGGATCCTCGTCAACGTCCACCGCGACGGTGCGTCACCGGGCTACTTCGAGTGGGCGCGAATGGTCGAGGCCATGGCCAACGGATGTGCCGTGGTCACCGAACCATGCAGCGGCTTCGAGCCGCTGCATCCCGACCGACACTTCATCTCGACACACGACATCGCCGGAGCGATCGAGGACCTACTCACCGATGCCCAACGGATCACGGAGATCGGCGCGGCAGCACATCGGGCGGTGACCGAGGAACACCCTCTGGCGTCGTCTCTCGGACCGCTGCTCGAGGACCTGGACAGCATCGACGTCGCCGCGCCCGACCGCCGACGCCGACGCACGATCCGCCGCAACCGCATTCGTCGGGCCCACACGACCAACGTGCTGCCCGTGTTCCGGCCAGCGACGGAGATGCGACTCCGCGTCTACCGGGCGATGCTGGCTGAACAGCAGATGCGCCGCGACATCGACGCCGCTCAGTGCGAACTCCGCCACGGGGAACCGGGCCATGTCATCGAGATCGCGACACCGGCCCATGAGATCTCGGTCGCCGCCGGCGAGATCCCCGAGGTCAGCGTCATCGTCACTCTGTTCAACTACGCCGGCGTCGTCACCGAGACACTGGAGTCCATCGTCCGATCCGTCGAGATCAGTCCCGAGATCGTGGTCATCGACGACCACTCGAGCGACGATGGTCGACAGGTCGTCGTCGACTTCATGGAGCGACACCCCGACGTGCCGATCCTCCTCCTCGGCCGGGAGGACAACCACGGGCTGGCAGCGGCGCGGAATCTCGGGATCGAACGCTCCCGCGCCGACAAGATCATGGTGATGGACGCCGATAACACGGTGTATCCGCGGTGTCTCCGTCGACTCGCGGACACGCTCGACCGCGACCCCGATGCAGCATTCGCCTACGCCACGCTGGAAGCGTTCGGCGTGGACCCCGGTCTACGCAGTCAGCTCGCCTGGCACGTCCCGTGGCTCTGCGCCGCCAACTACATCGACGCCCAGGCGATGGTCCGACGATCGACGTATGTCAGGCACGGCACCTACCGAGACAACGATGAATGGGTGTACGGCCTGGAGGATTGGGATCTCTGGCTGCGACTCGCTGCGTTCGGCGAGCGCGGCGCGCACATTCCGCAAATGCTGGGGCGCTACCGCACTCAAGCCTCCTCGATGATCTCCGTGACCAACCTCGCGGCGGACATGCTCCGCGAGCACATCGAGCAGCGGTACCCGTCACTGCCCTGGCGTTGACTCCGCGGCGGACTCGTCGACGGCCCTGAAGCGGTCGAGCCAGCCGAGGAGCACGGCCACGGCACGGGGATCGTGACGCAGCCGATGACCGGCGCCGGCGAGCAACCTGAGCTCGGCGGACCCATGCGCGGCGGCCAGCTGCCGGGCGTCGGACGTCGGCACGCTCTCGTCGTCGTCGCCGTGCATCACGAGGAGCGGCCGGGGGGCGAATCGGCGGGCTGCGTCGGTGGGACGGAATCGACGGAACGCCCGGCTCCAGTCCTCGAACGACGGAGGAAATCCGGGGGTCGTGATGGCGCCGATCTCCTTGGCGTGTTCGAGGAATCGCCGCGGATGGTCGGCCCAGTCGTCGAAGTCGGCCCTCGGCCCGAGCAGGGCTGCGGCGCGGACGCGCCGGTCGTCGGCGGCGACGCAGATCGCGATCGACCCGCCCGTGTTGGTACCGATCAGGGTGACCTGGCTGGGGTTGGTCTCGGCGACGATGTAGTCGATGGCCGCCCGGAGATCGTCGATCCAGCCCTGGAGCGAGAAGTCGCCGTTGCTGGTGCCGGTTCCCCGGAAGTTGAACATCATCGCCGCGTAGCCGAGGTCGTGCGCGATGCGGTCGACGAGTTGCGGATACGTCATCGCCGACCGCCGGGCGTCGAGGGGTCCCATCGGGAACCCGTGGCACAGCACGGCCGCCGGTCGCCGTTCGTTGTCGGTGCCGGCGGGCACGGCGAGGTGGCAGGCCAGCGAGACGGTTCCCGAGCGGAACGTGCCTTTCACGGTCGGGTCACGACGGCCGGCCCACGGTGCCGCCGGTCAGGCGCGGGGCTTGCGGTGGAGGCGGCGCTTGCCGGGGCGGGCGAGCGTGTAGCCGCGGTTGCGGGCCTCGGCCAGCGTGTCGGGGCCGAACGCGAGCCCGACACCCAGGTCGACGAACTCGTTGACGGTGGCCTCGTCCTGCCACTCGTCGATGTCGTAGACGAGCTGGGTGCGCTTGTCACCGACGTACCGCGAATGCTCGAACCGCAGGGGCCGCTCCATGGCGCCAAAGGTATCAGCGCCATCGCCCCGCACCCCGGTACGACCGGTTGGTCTCGGTCCTGCGACACTTGCGCATGGCCAACAGTGGCGCGGGCGGGTCAACAGCCCTCGAGTTCTACTTAGATCCGATGTGCCCGTACGCCTATCAGACCTCGGTGTGGATCCGGGACGTGCGCACCCGGCACGACCTGGACATCACGTGGCGCTTCTTCTCGTTGGAGGAGGTCAACCGGCCCGAGGGCAAGCGGCACCCGTGGGAACGGCCGCTCGCCTACGGGTGGACGCCGATGCGAGTGGCGGCCTGGCTGAGGCGACGCGACATGGATCTGTGCGACCGCTGGTACGAGGCGTGCGGACGTGCGCTGCACGAGGAAGGGCGCCGGTTCTACGACCCGGTGGTCGCCGCCGAACTGCTCGGCGAGATCGGCGCTCCCGACAGCGCGTGGGACGACGCCCTGGCCGATCTCACGACCCACGACGACGTGCTCGCCGACCATCGTCACGCCGCCGACTCACTCGGCGGATTCGGCGTGCCGATCCTCGTGTTTCCCAACGGTCGGGCGCTGTTCGGTCCCGTCGTCGTCCCGGCGCCGCTCGGCGACGACGCCGACCGGCTCTGGGACGTGTGCCAGGCCTACGCCTCCATCGACGGGCTCTACGAGATCAAGACACCGAAGACGGCCGGTGACCTGGCCCGCATCGGCACCGCCTTCGAGCCCTACCTCAGGTCGCGCGAGTGGACGACGATCCAGACCCCGGCCCCATGACGGCTCGGTAGCCGGACGATCGACCGATCGCGCGACACTGCAGCCATGTCTGGGGACGACATCGCGACGCCCGTTCCGATCGACACGATCGCCAAGCTGACGTCGGTGTGGGCGTCGCTCACCGAGGTCGGTGGGGTGCTCACGGAGGACGACTGGAAGCGCCCGACCGACCTTCCGGGATGGACGGTGCAAGACGTGCTGTCGCACCTGATCGGCACGGAGCGGATGCTGCAGGGACTCGACGCCGCGCCGGCTCGTGACGGTGGCGGCGAAGCGCACGTGCGGAACCCGATCGGCGACTTCAACGAGAACGAGGTGGCAGCCCGCCGCGACCTGCCGGGTGCCGCTGTGCTCGCCGAGTGGAACGGCCTCGTCAAGCTGCGCACCGAGACGCTCGCAGCGGGTGACGCCGCCTATTTCGCCACGCCCATGGCCACGCCGACGGGGCCGGGCACGCTGGCGGACTTCCTGCACATCCGCGTGCTCGACAACTGGATCCACGAGCAGGACATCCGTCGCGCCGTGGGGCACCCCGGCGGGCTCGACACCGACGCCGCCGCCCACACGATCGATCGGCTCATCCGCACGATCCCGATCGTCGTCGGCAAGCGAGCGGGTTGCCCCGACGGACAGGCCGTGCGGATCCGCATCACCGGCGGCGTCGAGCGTGAGGTCACATGTGAGGTGCAGGACGGCCGGGCCCGCTTCGTCGACGAGCCGACGGCGGCGCCGGTGGCGACGGTGACGTTCTCCACCGAGGCGTTCGCCGTGCTGGCGTGCGGACGTGCGGCGGACATCGCTTCGGACCCAGTCGGTACCGGTGCGGTGTCGATCGACGGCGACGAGAGCCTCGGACGCCGCGTCGTCGACAACTTCAACATGATGATCTGAACCGGGACGGCGTACTGGTACGACGCCCTGACGCGCGGCTCTACGCCTGCCCGACTCCGGCCTTGTATCGTCGCTTCCGCTCGCGGCGGCGTCCTTCCCCCGCCGACACGTCGCGTCTGCCGACATCGGGGCCTGTGACCGCCGGTCCCGATGTCGGCGGCGCACCGGAGCGGTGTGCCCCGGGCCGGGTCGGTGATCGTTTCGGCCACCCCGTGGCCGTAGCGTGGCCGGTGATGAACGGCACCACCTGGGTCTTCGTCGCGCTCGCCGCGGTCATCGTGTTCGCCATCGCCGCCGCCGTCATCGGCCGCGAGGCCCACCGGCTCGACGCCGTCGCCCCGCGCTCGGTGTACATCGTGGACGAGGCGGTGGAGTTCGTCGCCGAGTACCTCCCGGTCGAGACGCAGGCCAGACTCACGCCCGCCGACCTGGAGCAGCTGCTCACGTTCCACATGCGCTGGCTGCACGCCAAGGGCCTGCAGCCGTCGAACGTGATCGATCGCCGCCAGGACATCGCCGTCCCCGTCGTCCTGTCGGAGGACACGCTCGCCGGATACCTCCTCGCCGAGGCCGACCGCAACGGCATCGAGATCCTCGACGATGTCGACGTGGTGAACGTCGCCGACGCCCACCTCGCCTACTTCGCGGCGATCGGCGCCGTCGGCCCGGTCGCCGACGACCCCGACGTCTGACGGCTCTCGCGTCGCTTCTGGGCGCGGTCCGTGCCAAAACGCGATCCGGGCGCGGATCGCGTCGCTCACCGACACGATCCGCGCCCAGAAGCCGAACGCAGCTGCGCTCAGATGCCGTGCTGGATGCGCATCTTCGCTGCGCTCAGATGCCGTGCTGGATGGGCATCTTCGCTGCGCTCAGATGCCGATGCGCTGGGCGAGCAACTCGCGGTGGTACGTCGGATCGCCGAACAGCAGCTCGGAGCTCTTGGCCCGCTTGAAGTAGAGGTGCGCCGGGTGCTCCCACGTGAAGCCGATGCCGCCGTGGATCTGGATGTTCTCGGCTGTGGCGTGGAAGTACGCCTCCGAGCAGTACGCCTTGGCGAGCGAGGCGACCGACGGCAGCTCGTCGTTGAGCTCGGCGGCGCACCAGAGCCCGTAGTAGGCGGCCGACTTGGCCGACTCGACCTCGAGCAGCATGTCGGCGCACTTGTGCTTGATGGCCTGGAACGAACCGATCGGACGGCCGAACTGCACGCGCACCTTGGCGTACTCGACGGCCATCTCGAGCACCTTCTGGGCGCCGCCGACCTGCTCGGCGGCAAGGCCGACGGCGACGAGGTCGAGCACCTGCTTGAGGACGTCCCAGCCGCCGCCATCGGTGCCGATGAGCTTGGCGGGGGTGTCGGCGAACGTGAGCTTGGCCTGCTTGCGCGTCTGATCCATCGTGGACAGCGCCGTGCGGGTGAGGCCGGCGGCGTCACCGTCGACGGCGAACAGGCTCACACCGGCCGCCGTCTTGGCGGCGACGATGATCAGGTTGGCGGTGTGCCCGTCGAGGACGAACATCTTCTCGCCGTTGATCTTCCAGCCGTCACCGTCGGGCGTGGCCGTGGCCTCGATGCCGCTGTCGTCCCACTTGCCGTTGGCCTCGGTGAAGGCGACGGTGGCGATCGTCTCGCCGCTGGCGACGCCGGGCAGGTACGACTTCTTGGCGTCGTCGTCACCGCTGTGGATCAGCGTGTTGGCGGCGAGCACGACGGTGGAGAAGTACGGAGCGGCGAGCAGCGCCCGACCCATCTCCTCGAGGACGATGCCGAGCTCGACGTAGGTGAAGCCCGAGCCGCCGTACTCCTCGGGGATGTGCAGCCCCTGGAGGCCCATCTGCTCGGCCATCTGCGACCAGACCGCGGCGTCGTACCCGGCCTCGGTCTCCATCTGCTCACGGACGGCGGTCTCGGGGCTCTTGGCCTCGAGGAACGACCGGACGGTCTTGCGCAGCTCTTCCTGCTCGTCGGTGAAAGCGAAGTTCATGGCGTCATGTTGGCCGCGCTCCCTCGCGACTGGCGATTCGTCGTGCGTACACTCGTGTACACATGACGGAGCACATCGGGTCACGGGAGCTGCGGGCCGACCTCGCCACCCACCTTCGCCGGGCGGCGGCCGGCCACCGGCTCGTCGTCACCGTCGGCGGGCGGGCCACCGCGGCCATCGGCCCGGTCGACACGCCCGTCGGCGACGACACCACACTCGACGCCCTCGTCGCCGCCGGCCTCCTCGTCCCGCCGCGGCGCTCGGGACCGGCGCGCACGACCGACCCTGTACCGATCTGGAGCGGCGTCCGCCTCGACCGCGCCCTTCGCGAGGTCCGCGGATGACGACGTTCTTCGACACGAGCGCGGTCGTCGCCTTGCACGTCGACGTGGCCGAGCGGCGGATCGCCGCGGCCGCGCTCGACGACGAGACGTGCGTCAGCGCCCTCGCGCTGACGGAGGCACTTGCCGTCATCGACAAGCTCACCGACGAGGCGATCCTCCGTACCGATCTCGAGGACGCCATCCGCCTCCAGTGGGACCGCTATCACGTCGTCCCCGTCGATCAGCGCGGCCTCGACACGGCGGCGTCCTTGCTCCGCGAGCAGCCGATCCGCCTCGCCGACGCGATCCAGCTCGCCGCGGCTGTCCGACTACCACGACCCGTCCACTACGTGACGTTCGACCCGATCCAGATCCCCGTCGCCCTCGGCCTCGGCTTCGACGTCGCCTCCACGTGACGCCCGAGTCCGGAGCAGGAGCCTCAGCCAGTCGCGACGTAGAGTCGACGCCCGGGCGGGGCGACTTGCAGTCACGTTGCAGCCATGCACGTGCACGCTGAGGTCTCAGGACAGATGGAGGAGTCATGACGCGAGCTTTGATCGGACGCTGGCTGATGGTGATCGGCCTATGTGCCCTGCCGGTCAGCGTGTCGACGCTCGGCGCGCCGCAACCGGCCGCTGCAGACACGACCACCCCTCAGTCGGTGACGGTCAACGTCAGCGAGTCGGCCGGTGGCTTCACGTCTGGCGCCACGCAGACCATCTTCTCCACCTCGCCGACGTTCACTCGCTTCAACAGCGCGCTCGGCACGCTCAACAGCACGACCGTCTCGTGGGACCTGACCGGCTCCGTGGTCGGCTCGGGCAACTACGGCGCAAATGCCGTGTTGTCGTACGCGGGACGACAGGACACGACGCCCTTCGACACGAGGGACGGCAGCGTCGCTCTGGCCTTCTCGGGTTCGGCGACGGTCGCCGGCGAGGCCGGCAGCGGGACCTACTCGCCCAGCGCGTTGACCGGCGTCGTGTCCGGCCAGTCGGGAACGTTCCCGTGGGGTGCGACGATCAGCCTGAGCGGCACCATCACCCTGACGTACGACTACACGATCGCCTCCGATCCGGTTCCGGTCTGGCAAGTGCCGGCACCGATCACCGTGGGCACCGATACCGGGCTGGCCACGGCCCGGGTGACCTACACCGCTACTGCCTCCGACAACGGATCCATCGTGTCGCAATCGTGCGCTCCGGCGTCGGGTTCTGCGTTCCCCGTCGGCACCACGACGGTCGCGTGCACCGCGACCGACGACGCGAGCGGCGTGGGGACGGCGACCTTCACGGTCACCGTCGTCGACGACGACCCGCCCGTTGTCACCGCCCCCGGCGACACGGCGGTGTCGGCGACCTCGGCCGCAGGCGCGACCGTGACGTTCGCGGCTGCGACGGCGACCGACGCCGTGACGTCACCCCTCACCGCCACGTGCGACCGCACGTCGGGCACGGTCTTCCCCATCGGCTCGACGATCGTCACCTGCAGCGCCACAGACGGCGCCGGCAACACCGGCAGCGACACGTTCCGGATCACCGTGCTGGACACGCCGCCGCGACTCTTCCTGCCCAACGACTCCACCATTGAGGCGACGGGCTCGTCGACGGAGATCACGTATACCGTCCTGCCCGCGTTCGATGCGGTGGACGGTGTCCTCACTCCAGCCTGTGCCCCGCTCTCGGGCACGTCTCACCCGCTCGGACCGGTCACGATCAACTGCTCGGTCACCGATTCCGCCGGCAACACGGCCTCAGACGCGTTCACGATCACGGTCACCGACTCGGCGCCGCCGACGATCGACGTGCCCGCCGACTTCGCCATCGAGGCGACTGGACCGCTCACGGCGATCGACTACGACGTCACCGCCGACGACGCCCTGGGCAGTCCGACCATCACGTGCAATCCCGTGGTCGGCTCGACACACGCCCTCGGTCTGGTCACCGTGACCTGCTCGGCAACGGACGGCTCGGGCAACTCCGTCGACGACTCGTTCGGCATCACGATCGTCGACACCACAGCCCCCGCTCTCGACGTCCCCACCGACATCTCGCTCGAAGCGACCGGCCCCTCGGGCGCCGTCGCCGACTGGGTGACCACCGCCACCGACCTCGTCGACGGTGCCGTGCCGGTGGTCTGCACGCCAGTCACCGGATCGACGTTCCCGATCGGATTCACTGACGTCTCGTGCACCGCCACGGACAGCCACGCGAACACGACGACGTCCAACTTCAGCGTCACGATCGAGGACACCACGGCCCCGGACCTCGCACTGCCTGATCTCCAGGCCACGGCCACCGGGCCGGACGGGGCCGCCGTCGACTTCGAGGCGATCGCCACCGACGTCGTCGACGGCGACGTCACGGCCATGTGCGATCCGCCGTCGGGCACCTCCTTCCCGGTGGGCTCCACGACGGTCAGCTGTTCGGCCACCGACGCGGCCGGCAACCGAGCGTCCGACGAGTTCACCGTCACCGTGGTCGACGAGGGCACGCCAGTGCTCACGCTGCCGGCCGATCGCACCGTCGAGGCCACGGGGCCGGGCGGCGCCGTGGTCGACTTCTCCGTCACGGCGACCGACGACGTCGACGGCGACCTCGAGGCGGCCTGCTCGCCGGCCTCGGGCACGACCTTCGCCATCGGCACCACCGACGTCACCTGTACGGCCACCGACAGCGCCGGCCACGTCGCCACCGGAGGTTTCAGCGTCACGGTCACCGACAGCACGGGTCCCGACATCAGCGTGCCGCAGTCGGTCAACGCGGTCGCCACCGGGCCAGACGGTGCGGTCGTCGAGTTCACGGTCACCGCCCACGACGCGATCGCCGGCGACGTTTCGGTCACATGCGTTCCCCCTTCGGGGAGTCTGTTCGCCATCGGTGCGACGACCGTCACCTGCACGGCATCGGACGCGTTCGCCGGCCCCGCCGGCCTCCGGAACACCCGCCGGGCACCCGCGCAGGTCGTCGGCGGCAATGAGACCACGGCGTCGTTCGTCGTCACGGTGACGGCCGCGCCACAACAGCTGCTGCCCGCCACGCGTTGACACGGGAGCCGTCCCGGCTCGGTCGGCCGATCCTCAGAACTGGGCGGAGCAATGGCGCCCGTGCCCGGTGGGACTCGAACCCACACTGTGCGGGTTGTGGATCCGCTCCGTGCGCTACGTGACGTTCGACCCGATCCAGATCCCCATCGCGCTGGGACTCGGTCTCGACGTCGTGTCGACTGAGCACCCCGCCGGCCCTCGACTCCGGTCGACTGCTACACCCCTTGGTCACACTGGGACCCATGTACTCCGACGCGATCGTCGCCCAGGCGCTGGCGCTTGAACGAACGGGGCGGTCGCCGGACTCGATCGCCAGCGAGCTGGGGATCAGCCGGACCACGGTCGTCGCCTGGCTGCGAGTCGGCTCCTCGCTGGTGGCAGAACGGGGGGCGTCGCGCCTCGGCCGACCGACGTACCGCGGCGAGTGCATCGACCCGGCTTCGCTCGACCCGAGCGCCTACGCATACCTGCTCGGCCAGTACCTCGGCGACGGTTGCATCAGTGCGGTGAAGCGGAGCTTCCGGCTGCGCATCACATGCTGCGACGACTACCCGGGCGTGATGGACGAGTGCGAGCTGGCGATCGTGACCGTGCGACCCGAGGCGCAGGTGCGCCGCCTGCCGCGTACCGGGTGCACGGAGCTCAGCGACAGCTGGCACCACTGGCCATGTTTGCTGCCCCACGGAAGAGGCGGCGTGAAGCACACGCGCCTGATCGAGCTCACCGAGTGGCAACGTCACCTCGCCCTCGAGGCGGCGCCGGGACAGTTCGTCCGCGGCCTCATCCACAGCGACGGTTGGCGCGGAACGAATCGCGTGCGCGGGGCGAACGGGAAGACGTACGAGTATCCCCGCTACCTGTTCTCCAATCGCTCCGCGGACATCAGGCAGTTGTTCGTCGACGGGTGCGAGCGAATCAGCGTCGGCACTCGCCGGATGAACGCCTGGACGGTGTCGGTGGCCAAGCGTGCCGACGTTGCGATCCTCGATCAGGTGGTGGGCCCAAAGTGCTGAGCGAGAAGTCTCCGTTGGTGCCCCGGGTGGGACTCGAACCCACACTGTGCGGGTTTTGAATCCGCTTCCTCTGCCAATTGGGATACCGGGGCTGGGCGTCCGATGGTACCGGTCGGTGGTGGCCGATCGCTCCCCGATGGCTCAGGTGGGGCCGGGAAAGCGCTGGCGGATCCAGTCGGCGAACATCGGGTCGGTGAGCACGAGCTTGCCGTCACGCCGGTCGAGATGGCCCTCACCGACCAGCGCGTGGATCGCCGTGCGGGCAGTGCCGGCGGCAAGGCCGAGCACCTCGGCGGTAGCGCCGTACGCCTTGCCGTCGGTGGCGATCGCCCGCAGCACCCGCTGTGAGCCGAGCGGCAGGGCCTGGAACAACGCCTCACTGCCGACGGCCACGCCGGCGCGCACCGACTGGAGGGCGAGCTCCCACCCGGCGTCGTCGGCGGTGGCGCCGGGTTCGGTGCAGCGCCACAGCGCGTCGGCGAGCTCCATCGCACGGTAGGGGTGTCCTTGCGCCATCGCCACGATGCGCTGGTCGATCTCACCGACGTCGCGGCCGGTGCGGTCGAACCCGTCGACGACGATGCTGGCGACGGCGCTGTCGGCCATCGGGCCGATTTCCAGCAGCTCGGCCTGGCCGAAGAAGGGCTCGGCGCGGTCGGTGAACAGCGCCCGCATCATCGACGGCTCGGAGCCGGCGAACACGATGCTGAGGTCGCGGTAGTGGTGCTGGAGGCCGGTGCGCAGCAGGGCGGCGGCGCCATCGACGCGGGTGACGCCGGAGAACTCGTCGAGGACGAGCAACAGGTCGTGACGCTCGGCGGCCTTGACGAGCAGCTGCAGCAGCGGCCGGGCGACGAGGATGGCGTCGGGCCGGCTGAGGCGGTTGCGGGTGAACTCCACGGTGACCGCGCCGAGCTTGAGCGACATGCTCTCGGCCATCGAGGCGATCGCCCGGCGCAGCTTGCCCCGGGTCTGGGCGAGTCCTTCGTCGAGCCGGCCGGCGAGGTCGGCCATCGACGACAGGCCGTAGAGGTCGATCCATACCGTCTCTGGGCCGACGCCGGCGAGGTCGGCCGCCACCTTGCGCAGCACGCTCGTCTTGCCGTAACGGCGAGGGCCGAGCAGGGCCGTCACGCGGCGGGCGAGCAGCCGTTCGGAGAGGTCGCGGACGAGCTCCTCGCGGCCGGTCACCTCGTCGGGACGGAGGGGCCCGCCGATCGGGAACGGGCTGAGCTCGACCATCGCCACACCATACTCGGTTTTTGCGAGTATCTCATGCACGGTGCGACCGAGCATCGAGAGCGGCACTGGCAGAGAGGTTTGCGATCCCGACCGGTCGGTGCGTCTACCCTTCCGGCAATGCTCGCTTTCACGTTCCCAGGCCAGGGATCGCAACGCCCCGGGATGGGCCGGCCCTGGCAGGAGCACGAGAGCTGGGAGCTCGTCGAAGAGGCCAGCGAGATCGCCAAGGAGATCGACGGCCGCGATGTCGCCCGCTTGTTGCTGGATGCCGACGCCGACGAGTTGAGGGACACCCGCAACGCCCAGCTCACCACGTTCGTCTCCAGCCTCATGGTGCTCGACGCCGCAGAGCGCCTCGGCATCGAGCCGAGCTTCTGCGCCGGCCACAGCCTCGGTGAGTACACCGCCCTCACGGCCACCGGCGCCCTCGGTTTCGAGGACGGCGTCCGCCTCGTCGCCGCCCGCGCCGACGCCATGCACGACGCCGGCATCGAACACCCCGGCACGATGGCCGCGGTGCTCGGCCTCGACGACGACCAGGTCGACGTCGCCTGCCGCCGCGCCGACGCCGACGTGTGGGTCGCCAACTACAACGCCCCGGGGCAGGTGGTCATCGCCGGTTCGCACGACGGCGTCGCCGCCGCCGGGGTGCACGCCAAGGACCTCGGGGCCAAGAAGGTGATGCCGCTGCAAGTGTCTGGCGCGTTCCACACGCCGTTCATGATCAGCGCCCGCGATCGCCTCCGCAGTGCCATCGCCGCAGCTGCGCCCCGCGACGCCGAGGTCCCCGTCATCTCCAACGTCGACGCCCTCCCCCACCGCGACGGCTCCGAGTGGGCCAGCCTCCTGTCGGCGCAGCTGTCGTCACCGGTGCGCTGGAAGCAGTCGCTGCTCGAGCTGGTCGACCTCGGTGTCACCCAGTTCATCGAACTCGGCCCGGGCGGCGTGCTCACCGGGATGGCCAAGCGCACGGCCACCGGCGCCCGCACGATCTCGGTCGCCACGCCCGAGGATCTCGACAAGCTGATCGAGTTCCTGCGCATCGACATCCCCACCCCGCCGGCACGCGTCGAGGGCGAGCACCTCTTCGCCAGCGAGCGGCTCGTCGTCAGCCCGTCAGCCGGCGTGTTCGCCAGAGCCGCGGGCATCGACGACGGGGCGTCCATCGAGGTCGGCACCGTGCTCGGGCACGTCGGCGACCAGGAGGTGGTGTCGCCCTTCGCCGGCGTGCTGCAGAGCTACATCGCCGTCGACACCGAGCGTCTCACCGTCCGCCAGCCCGTGGCTTGGCTCCGGACCGCGTAGGCGCCGTGGGACATTCGCATTGCCGACCGCCCCGTTCGACATAGTCTCAGCCCCATGCCTTCGGTACCAGGATCGACGCGGGGCGCGGTGATCACCGGTTGGGGCACCGCTCTACCGGAACGGGTGCTCACCAACGACGACCTCCGCGACACAGGGTTGGACACGAGCGACGAGTGGATCGTCGAGCGCACTGGTATCCGCGAGCGCCACATCATCGGCTTCCGCGGCGCCCCTGACGTCGACGGGAGCACGGCGTCCCTCTCGATCGCGGCCGGGCGCCAGGCGATCGAGATGGCCGGACTCGAGCCACACCAGATCGACGCGATCGTGCTGTCCACCACCACGCCCGATCGCGCCGTGCCCGCCACGTCGGCCACCGTCCAGCAGGGCCTCGGCCTGCGGTGCGGCGCGTTCGACATCAACGCCGCCTGCTCGGGCTTCACCTACGCGATGGTCGTCGCCCACGGCCTGATCGCCATGGGGTCCGAGCGCATCCTCGTCATCGGGACCGACACGCTGTCCCGGATCACCGACTGGCAGGACCGCAACACGGCGGTGCTGTTCGGTGACGGGTCGGGGGCGGTGGTCCTCGAGGCGGTCGAAGGTCGTGGCCAGCTGCGGGGCTGGGACCTCGACGCCGACGGCAGCGCCGAGGAGTACCTCTACTGCGAGACCGGCGACGTGATGAAGATGGAGGGCAAGGAGGTCTTCCGCCGCGCCGTGCGCATCATGGTCGACTCGGCGGAGAAGTCGATGAAGGCCGCTGGTGTCACGGCCGACGACATCAAGCTCGTCGTGCCCCACCAGGCGAACGCCCGGATCATCAAGGCGGCGTGCGACCGGCTCGGCATCGACATGGATCGCGCCGCGGTCGTCCTCGACCGCACCGGCAACACGTCGTCGGCGTCGATTCCCCTCGCGCTCGCCGACGCCCTCGACGCCGGCCGCGTCAGTGAAGGCGACCTCGTGCTCCTCGTCGGCTTCGGCGCGGGGATGACCGCGGCGAGCACCATCATCGAGTGGGGCGGGTCGTCGTGAGCGCAGCGAGCGACTGCCGTCCGCGCGAGCGCCAGCGAGCCGGCGCGGCGATGGGGAGCGAGCGCAGCGAGCGGACGCGCAGCCCCCGGGTGACGTCGTGAGCGCAGCGAGCGACTGCCGTCCGCGCGAGCGCCAGCGAGCCGGCGCGGCGATGGGGAGCGAGCGCAGCGAGCGGGGGCGCAGCCCCCGGGTGACGGCGTGACCGACGAGCAGCCGACCGGGCCGGTGGCCCTGGTCACCGGCGGGTCACGCGGCATCGGTCTGGCGATCGCCCGGCGGCTCCAGGCCGCCGGCTACCGCGTGGCGATCACGTACCGCAGCTCCGATCCGCCCGAAGGACTGTTCGCAGTCAAGTGCGACGTCACGTCGAACGACGACGTCGAGCGGGCGTTCACCGAGGTCACCGAGCACTTCGGCGACACCGTCGGCGTGCTGGTGTCGAACGCCGGCCAGACCCGCGACGGCCTCCTGCTGCGGATGAGCGAGTCGGACTTCACCGACGTCATCGACGCCAACCTCACCGCGGCCTTCCGCGTGGCCAAGCGGGCGTCGAAGGACATGCTGCGGGCCCGCGCCGGACGCATCGTCTTCGTGTCGTCCGTCGTCGGCCTGCTCGGCTCGGCGGGCCAGGCGAACTACGCGGCGTCGAAGGCCGGCCTGGTCGGGTTCGCCCGATCGCTCGCCAGGGAGCTCGGGTCCCGGTCGATCACCGTCAACGTCGTCGCTCCCGGCCCGATCGAGACCGACATGACCGCCGTCCTCGGCGAGAAGCGCCTCGCCGAGCTCACCGCTGCCGTCCCACTCGGTCGCATGGGCTCCCCCGACGAGATCGCGGCGACCGTCGAGTTCCTCGTCTCGCCTGCCGCGGCCTACATCACGGGGGCCGTGATCCCCGTCGACGGCGGCCTCGGAATGGGCCACTGAACCATCCGATCGCCGAGGCCGCGCGACGAGGAACGTTCCCCAACCGACCCCTGTGCCTTATGCTCTGCGGAATCGCCGCCAGCATTCCTGGCCACCGGTCCTCGATCTTCTCCCGTCTACCCCATCGCCATCCACAAGGAGCTCACCGTGAGTGACGAACTGTTCGCCCGATTCCAGAAGTGCGCCGTCGAGGTGCTGTCCGTGCCCGAGGAGAAGGTTGTGCCCGAGGCACGATTCGGCGACGACCTGGACGCCGACAGCCTCGATCTCGTGGAGCTCGTGATGGCGCTCGAAGAGGAGTTCGGCGTCGAGGTTCCCGAGGACGAGCTCGAAGGCGTCGAGACGGTGGGTCAGGCGTTCGACCTGATCGCCGGCAAGCTCAGCTGATGGACGGCCGCGGCCGTCGCGTCGCCGTCACCGGACTCGGCGTCGTGGCGCCGTGCGGTATCGGCAAGGACGCATTCTGGTCCGGGCTGCTCGGCCCGGGCATCACCACGCCCGAAGGTGAACCGCCCACCCGTGCGGTGCGCATCGCCGACTGGGACCCGAGCCCCTGGTACGCCAGCCCGAAGGAAGCCCGGCGGGCCGACCGGGTGGAGCAGTTCGCCACCGCCGCGGCCGCCGAGGCGTTCGCCCACGCGGGCGACGTCGGCGTCGACCCGGCGCGCTTCGGCACGATCTTCGCCACCGGCATCGGTGGCCTCGAGACGCTCGAGGAGCAGATCGGGCTACGCCTCGCCAAGGGCGACCGGCGTGTCTCGCCGTTCCTCGTGCCGATGATGATGGCCAACGCCAGCGGCGCGGCGATCTCGATGCGATACGGCCTGCAAGGTCCGAACGAGACGATCTGCACGGCGTGCGCGGCAGGCACCCACGCCATCGGGTACGCCGCCCGGCTCATCGCGTGGGGTCGGTGCGACGCAGTCGTCACCGGTGGCAGCGAGGCCGCGGCGACCGCTACCTCGCTGGCCGGTTTCACCAACATGACGGCCACCTCCAGCAGCGGCTCGTCGCGCCCGTTCGACGTGGGCCGAGACGGATTCGTGATGGGCGAGGGCGCCGCCGTGCTGATCCTCGAGGAGTGGGAGCACGCCGTCTCGCGTGGGGCGACGATCCTGGGTGAGGTGCTCGGGGCCGGCAGCAACGCCGACGCCCACCACATCACGGCACCTTCGCCCGGCGGAGCCGGCGCCGTCACGTGCATGCGGCTCGCCCTCGACGATGCCGGGCTCGACGCCTCCGACATCCGTCACGTCAACGCCCACGGCACCTCGACCCCGTTGAACGACGCGGCCGAGGCCGAAGCCGTGCTCAAGGTGTTCGGCGAGGCGGCCCCGCCAGTCACGTCGATCAAGGGCGTCACCGGACACGCGCTCGGCGCCGCCGGAGCGCTGGAGGCGGCGGCCACGCTGTTGTCGTTCCAGCACAAGCTGCTGCCGCCGACGGCGAACACCACCAGCGTCGACCTCGGTATCGACGTCGTGATGGGCGACGCGCGCCCCTGGGAGCCGGGTCCCACGATCTCGAACAACTTCGGGTTCGGCGGCCACAACGGCTCGGTGATCCTCGCCCCCGCCTGATCCTCGCGTGCACCTGACGGTTGGTGCCGGGCCCCAACCGTCAGGTCGACGCCAGCGCCCTCAGCAGGCGGCGCCGGCCGGGTCGACCAGACCGGAGATCAGATAGGCGGCGGCCGCAGCAGCCAGCGCGCCGGCCACCACCCAGCGGGCGTTGCCGTTGAGACGCTGGGCGACGTGCTTGGACCGCATCGTCGCGAAGCCGACGGCCACGAGGGTGACGAGCAGGGCACCGACGATGAACGGGCCGGCGTCGAATCCGTCGCAGTCGACGACGCCGTTGATCGACGTCTTCGTCGACCACGTGAACCGGAAGGCCCACCCGAGCGCGGCGACGACGACAGCCGTCTTCCACGCTGTCGGGATCCGGCGCACGAGATCGCGCCAGCCGTTGGCGTCGACGTGGTTCGGTGCGATGGGGGTGGTGCTGGTCATGTCATGGCTCCTGATGGCGAAAGGACACCGTTAGGACGCACCGACCAGCGGTTTGGTTGCGGTCGCGATCGAGACGTTCAGGCGTCGACGACGACGAAGAGCAACTCGCACGAGCACGCGACGTCGCCATCGGCTCCGCCGAGCAGTGCCCGGCCGGTTCCCTTGCCGGCCCGAGCCGACATGCGGCCGAGCTCGACCTCCAGCCAGAGCGTGTCGCCAGGACCGACCTGGCGGCGGAACCGGGCGCCGTCGAGGCCGCCGAAGAGCGGCAGCTTGCCGGTGAAGCGTTCGTCGGTGAGCACGGCGATCGCGCCCACCTGGGCGATCGCTTCGCACATCAGCACGCCGGGCAACGTCGGTCGTCCGGGGAAATGCCCGGGAAAGAACCACTCGTCACCTGAGAGCGTCCACGTGCCGGCGGCGCGTACCCCCGGCTCCAGCAGCCGCAGCTCGTCGACGAACAGGAACGGCGCGCGGTGGGCGATGACGTCAGCGGGAGCGGGAAGCCCCGAAGGCGTGTCGCTCGCTGCGCTCACGACGCCATCCGGGGGCTGCGCCCCCGCTCGCTTCGCTCGCGCCCCATCGCCGCGCCGGCTCGCTGGCGCTCGCTCGGGCGGCAGTCGCTCGCTGCGCTCACGACGCCAACCGGGGGCTGCGCCCCCGCTCGCTTCGCTCGCGCCCCATCGCCGCGCCCGCTCGCGGGCGCTCGCTCGGGCGGCAGTCGCTCGCTGCGCTCACGACGCCAACCGGGGGCTGCGCCCCCGCTCGCTTCGCTCGCGCCCCATCGCCGCGCCGGCTCGCTGGCGCTCGCTCGGGCGGCAGTCGCTCGCTGCGCTCACGACGCCAACGCGGCCAGAAGCTTCTTCGGCGTGTCAGCCGGGCTGATCTTGTACCAGACCTCGGCGAGCTTGCCCTTCTCGTCGATGAGGAACGCCGAGCGGATGATGCCCATGTACGTCCGGCCGTAGTTCTTCTTCTCCCCCCACACTCCGTACGCCTCGGCAACGGCGTGATCGGCATCGGACAGGAGCGGGAAACCGAGCGAGTACTTCTCATCGAACTTCAGCTGCTTCGCCGGCAGGTCGGGGCTGATGCCCAGCACCGCGGTGTCTCCGATCTCGCCGAGCACGTCCCGCAGGGCGCACGACTGCGTGGTGCATCCGGGCGTGTCGGCCTTCGGGTAGAAGTACACGAGAACCTTGCGGCCCTTGAAGCTGGAGAGCTTGACCTTGTTCTCGTGCTGGTCGAGAAGGTTGATCGCGGGCGCCTTGTCACCGGGGGAAAGAGTCACGACGCCGATCGTAGGCGTTGGTCGCAGCTGTCGGATCAGACCGGCGACATCGCCGTCGCTTCGGTCGTTGTCGCCCGCCGCGACCGCGCATCACCGATCGTGCTCGCCAGCATCGCCACGGCCGCGACGATCGCGCCGATCGCGACGAGCACGCCGGCGGCGACCCGCCAGCCGTCACCGACCGGGAGCACCTGGAGGATCACCGGCGGCGCACCGTCGTCCCGGGGACGCCTGATCCGGGTCGGGTCGACGTCGACGGGCAGGTTGAGGATGGCCCACCAACCGAGCGCGACGGCGAGTGCGAGCGGCGCGACGTACGGCACCAGGCGGTCGAGGCCGACGACGGCGAGGGCGGCCAGCACGCCGAGCACCGGGAAGAGGTAGCGCGGGTAGGCGTTGCCGCCCCCGCTGACGTGCTGGGCGACCGTCGCTGCGATCACGACCACGGCGATCGTGCAGAGGCCGAGGGCTGCACGGAACGTCGTGCGTTCCTCCGGGTCGTCGCCGGTCGCCCCGCCGCCCGGCCGCCCGGTCGCCGCGGCCCCGACGACTCCCGCCGTCATCAGGATCGCCGAGATCGTCAGGCCCGGTGGGACCCGCCGGCCGAGTGTCGCCGGCGTGGTGAGGCGCTGATAGAGGTTCGCCCACATGTGGCCCCGGGTCATCATCGACAGCACGCTCCCCTTGCGGGTGCGCCGGAATCGGCGCAGCAGGTAGTCGGAGGCACCGATGTCGCCGTACAGGTGGATGTTGCGGAGGTAGAACCAGCCGAAGGCGAGTGCCATCGGGATCGCCGCGCCGAGCCAGACCGTCAGCGCCGACACGGCCCGCTCACGTACGGGCGAAGGGCCCCGAGCGAGCTGCCACGCCCCGACGCAACCGACCACGGCGATGGCGAGGAGCATCGTGGCGGCGCGGGTTCCCGAGGCGACCACGGACGTCGCGGCCAGCAACACGACGTCGCGTCGAGCCGCGCCGCGTGTGAGGCAGCGGACGCCGGCCCAGATGACCGAGGTACCGACGGCGAAGGCCATGCCGTCGTTCAGACCCTGTGAGAACACGCCGTGGCCCTGCGGGACCGCGGCGACGACGGCCGCGGCGAGCAGCCCGACGCGCCGGCTCCCGCCGGCGAGCTCGCCGGCGAGGGCGAACGTCAGCACCACGCCGACCGCCGCCATCGCAACGTTGGCGAGGCGCATGTAGAGCAGCCCACCGTCGGCGCGGTCGGTGGCGTCGGACAGCCAGATCAGCGGGGCCGTGACCACGTAGTTCAGTGGCGGATGATTGGCCACCCAGACGCCGAGATAGCGCTCGTCCCGGGCCGTCGAGCGCTCGGCCGCCCACTGCACCGCCGAGTCGGGGATGTCCGGCGCACGATCGATCTCGGGGAGCCGGAAGTCGGCGATCTCGTGGGCGTAGCCGAGATGGGCCGTCTCGTCGGGCGGGGCGAACGGCGGCTGCTGGAAGGCGTGGATCGACGCCATGCCGATGAAGGCCACGACGACGGCGACGAGGCCGATGAGCTCGATGGCTCCTCGCCAGCGGGCGCGCGCGGTGCGCAGCCCGTGCATCAGACGCCCACCGAGTGTTCGCGCGACGGGTCGCGTTCAGGGCAGTGGCGGCGCATGACGTCGCGACAGTAGGCGGCGCGGCGGTTGAACGTCAGGTGACGGTCGCCGGGACTGCCGGTGAACGAACGGCTAACATCCAGGCATGCTCAGCTATCTCGATGCCAGCACGGGGACGATGATCGCGGCTGCCTTCGCTGGCGGCGCCGCTGGTTTCGCAGTCTTCATCAAGATGTACTACCACCGGTTCGTCGGCCTGTTCTCGAAGAAGCACCGCGTCCAGGCCGAGGCGGCCCAGGCCGAGCTGCTCGGTGACGACGAGTCCTGACGCGGCCGCGTCGGCCGTCGCACAGCCCGATCCCGGATCCTTCCGGGACCCGCTGTCCCGAGTCTTCATCGAAGGCGATCACGTCTGGCGGGGCCTGTCCGGCGCCGCCGTCGAGGACGTGGAGGCGCTCTTCGCCTCGTCGTTCTTCCCGGCCGCGCTGCAGCGCGGCGACATCGTCGCGACCGAACGCGTGCAGCCCGGCGACGGCGTCCCCAGTCTCGGCACGGACTGGCCGGGGCTGCTGCGTCATGAACGCATCGGCGTGCTCTCGTATCCGTACGAGTGGGCGTTCGAGATGCTGCGCGATGCCGCCCGTCTCCAGCTGCGACTCACCCGCGAGGCGCTGTCCGAGCGGCTGATCACCAAGGACGCCTCGGCCTACAACGTGCAGTTCGTCGGTGCCAAGCCGGTGTTCATCGACGTCGGCTCGTTCGAGCGCATCCGCAGCGGCGAGCCGTGGCCCGGATATCGCCAGTTCTGCGAGCTCTTCCTCAACCCGCTGTACATCCAGGCGATCGCCAACGTGCCGTTCCAGCCCCTGCTGCGCGGCGACATCGACGGCGTGTCCCCGCCCCTCGCCAAGGCCATCATCGGCGGGCGGGGCCGGTTCCGGCGCGGCACGTTCACCCACGTCCGTCTGCACGCTCGAGTCGAACGCCGCTACGCCGACGCCGACAAGGAGCGCGACATTCGTGGCGAGCTGAAGCGGGCCGGACTCGGCCCCAAGCTCATCGACGCCCAGCTGCGCAACCTCGAGAAGGCCATCGAATCGCTGTCGTGGAAGCAGCAGCAGTCCACCTGGTCCGATTACAGCGACCGCAGCCACTACACCGACCGCGACCTGGAGGCCAAGGAACAGTTCGTCGCCGCGGCCACCACGACCGACGCGTCGGGCGGCCTGGTGCTCGATCTCGGTGCCAACGACGGCCGGTTCTCCCGCATCGCCGTCGGCGCCGGCGCCCGCAGCGTGGTGGCCGTCGACTCCGACCATCTGGTCATCGACCGCCTGTACCGGGACCTGCGCAACGAGGGCAGCACGGCGATCCTGCCGCTCGTCCTCGATCTGGCCAACCCCTCCCCGTCCATCGGCTGGCGGTCCCAGGAACGCCCGTCGTTCGTCGAGCGGGTCCGGCCGGATCTCACGCTGTGCCTGGCGGTGGTGCATCACCTGGCGCTCACCAACAACGTGCCGCTCGACGACATCGTGCAGTTCCTCGCCGACTTCGACGGCAAGCTCGTGGTGGAGTTCCCGCACCCGGACGACGTGATGGCGAAGCGACTACTCGCCCGCAAGCGTGAGGGCCTGTTCGATTCGTACACGGTGGCCACCTGGGAAGCTGCGCTCGAGCAGCGCTTCACCGTGCAACGGCGCGAGGACCTCCCGAGCGGCACCCGCACGCTCTACCACTGCACCCCCCGCTGACCGAGTAACAGATGGTGCCAGCCTGGATTCCAGTGGTCACTGCAACACGTGGTTGTCGAGGATCATGGTAGGGGTCTTCCAGCCGTGGCGTTTGCGGGGTCGGCGGTTGAGCTTGGCGGCGATGGCGTCG